>CAKUMB010000006.1 GCA_934667475.1 uncultured Muribaculaceae bacterium
AAACTCGACTTTGACTCGCCTAAAAAGAGATTCTTCATGCACTTTGATTAATTTTGCACTTGCTGTTGGACTCTACAGTTTGTTCATCTTGATGCATTTTGTGTCTTTCTTTTGAAAGGTGCGCCCCAAAAACCGATTGAGGTGACCGTGACCTGGCAGGCGCAGCGCGCAGAGACATCCTCGAAACGAAAAGCCATTGGACTGGCAATTGCGCATGGAATTCTGCTATTGGGCGAAGTAGCGCTTGTGCAGGGTGCTGTAGGCTCCGTTCGACTTGGCGGCGCGGAGCCAGGTGTTGAGGCTGTCGCGCAGGGTTCCTTCGTCTTTGCGCAAAATCCACGACTGGAACTGCGTCATGCTGATTGCTACCGAGGTGTCGATGCCCTTGACACGGGCTGCCATGGCAACGGCTATGGCACGGTTGACCACCGCATAGCGTGTCTCGCCAGAGGCCACCATCATCACCAGCTGCTCGGGGCCATACTCGCGCTCGGCTATGGTGTGGATGGTGTCGCCAATTTCGCGGCTTAGGCTGGCTATGCGCTCGGCCATGGGCGAACCGGCCACTATCATCACTGTGTCGCCCGCAAGGTCGAGTTGCGAGCGCACGGCAAGGCCCCCGTCCCGCAGGCGGCGCTGCACCAGCACCTGATTGTCGACATACACGGCATCGGTAAACAGGTATTTGCCTTTGCGCGAGCGGGTGAGCGGGAATTGCGCCACCACCACGTCGTAGCTCCCGGCATCGAGTCCGCTTAGGGCTGCCTCAAGCGAGACAATTGTGTGGAACTTCACGGGGCGTTGCGCTATGAGGCGCATCAGGTCGTAGTCGAAACCGCCAAGTGTGTCGGCATAGGTGTAGCATGTGGTGGGCGAATATTCAATGGCCACGTCGATGGTGTCGCCTCCGCTGGCCTTGCCCGAGGCGGTGGCCGATGTGGCCGGCTGCCCCTGGCAATGGCGCAGTGCCAGCATCGAGGCGCACACCAGCGCCAGCAGCGCCACATATAGCAGCGCCTGTCCTTTCTTTGGTTTTGCGTGTGATTTTATCATATCGTTGGACAACTGAAAATTCATGAAAACGACTTTGCTCGGTTGCCGGCAGTGACTGGAGATGCCGCCGGCAAACGCTGCGCAGCATTCCTCCTCCGCCACGGCACCTGCAAAGAGCGACCGTTTACAGCCTTATGCCTTGCCATAGCTGCGGCACCACTGCTTAATGGTGCAGTTGAGGCAGTCGGGCTTCTGTGCCTTGCACACATAGCGCCCGTGCAGCAGCAGCCAGTGGTGGGCATGATAGCGGTCGGGGGCTGGAATGTGCCGGGTGAGCGTTTGCTCCACCTCAAGCGGGGTCTTGCCCGAGGCGAGGCCGGTGCGGTTGGCCACGCGAAACACGTGGGTGTCGACGGCAATGGTGGCCTTGCCAAACACTGCGCCCAGCACCACATTGGCTGTCTTGCGGCCAACGCCCGGCAGCCGTGTGAGTTGCTCCATGGTGTCGGGCACCTGGCCGCCGAAGTCGCTGCACAGCATCTGCGCCATGCCCAGCAGGTGCCGCGCCTTGCTGTTGGGATACGACACACTGCCCATCAGGCTCAGCAGGCCGTCGGCCGAGGCTGCGGCCATGCTCTGGGGCGTGGGGTAGGCGGCAAACAGGGCCGGAGTGACCATATTGACCCGCTTGTCGGTGCATTGGGCCGACAGCATCACAGCCACCAGCAGCTGAAACGGGTTGCCGTAGTGCAGCTCGGTGTCGGGGTTGGGCATCAGCTGGCGGAAGTGGTCAAGAATTGCGCTGTAGCGTTCCTTAATAGTCATAAGCCATCATATCTTTAGATAAAAGCCGAAGCGATGCCCGCCACTCACAACCCTGTGGGCGCTTGTCACACACCTCCAGGCCTGCGCGGCAGGCATCGCTTCGCACAATGCGGTTATAGTTTGTCTTTTTATTGCAGCTGGCCAGTGTGCTTAATGGGCGGTCTTGAACTCATCGAGGAATCGCACGTCGTTTTCCGAGAACATGCGCAGGTCCTTCACCATATACTTTAGGTTGGTGATGCGCTCAATGCCCATGCCCAGGGCAAAGCCGGTGTACTTGGTGCTGTCGATGCCGTTGGCCTCAAGCACGTTGGGGTCAACCATGCCGCAGCCCAGAATCTCCACCCAGCCGGTGTGCTTGCAGAATCCGCATCCCTTGCCGCCGCACAGGTGGCACGAGATGTCCATCTCGGCGCTGGGCTCGGTGAAGGGGAAGTATGACGGGCGCAGGCGAATCTTGGTGTCGGGGCCGAACATCTCTTTTGCAAAGTGCAGCAGCACCTGCTTAAGGTCGGCAAACGTCACGTTGCGGTCCACATACAGCGCCTCAACCTGGTGGAAGAAGCAGTGGGCGCGGGCCGAAATGGCCTCGTTGCGATACACGCGGCCCGGGCAAATCACGCGTATGGGCGGCTGGGTAGTCTCCATGATGCGCGACTGGTCGTTGCTGGTGTGTGAGCGCAGCAGTATGTTTTTGGCCACATCGTTGGGGTCGTGCTCAATGAAGAAAGTGTCCTGCATGTCGCGCGCAGGGTGGTCGGCCGCGAAGTTAAGCGACGAAAACACGTGCCAGTCGTCCTCGATTTCGGGGCCTTCGGCAAGCGTGAAGCCCAGATGCGAGAAGATGTCGATAATCTGCTTGCGCACAAGCGATATGGGGTGGCGCGTGCCCAGCACCTCGGGTGTTGCGGGGCGGGTGATGTCGATTTTGTTGGCCTCTTTCTCTTTGGCCTTGAATTCCTCTTTAAGGGAGCTGATCTTCTCCGAGGCGAGGTTTTTAAGCTCGTTCAGGCGCTGGCCGAACTCGCGCTTCTGCTCGGGAGCAACGGTGCGGAAGTCGTTGAACAGGGCGGTGATTTCGCCCTTTTTGCTCAGATATTTTATTCTCAACGCCTCAAGCTCTTCCTCATTTTGAGCCTTCAGCTCATTGATTTGTGCCTTAATGGCCTCTATTTTCTCTAACAGCATAATTACTTAATTAACTATTTGTGCGCAAAGTTAATAAAAAAGCCACAAACGGCCACGCCCGCACCCACACAAAATGCACCCCTTGCGCCAAAGTCGCCGGCCACAGCCCCATTTGCCAGTCGGCAGAGGTAAAAGCATCGTTATGCTTGCCCGTTTCAAACAATGCCAGTATCTTTGTGCCTGAAGAAAGGGATTCACCAGAGTGCGTTGAGGACGTAGGGAGTAGGGATTATTCAATTTCCATAACTCGCTGGCCGATACCTTTATTCTTTTATAACACCGGGTTGCATTGCTCCTCACAGTTTTATGAATGAGAGCAATGCGCTCTTTGTGTGGGCGGCTATGTGCGGCCGCGTTTTGTTGTTTTATTTTTTGAACTATGAATATTGGAATGGATGTGGGGCGCGACCTGCATGAATATTTGCTGGCGCATGACTTAGTGGACCTCAGGCTGCCGGAATGCCCCGATGTGGAACAGAAATGGGACGAGACGGCGATGGCCTATCTGCCTGACGGCATCAGGGAGTTTAATGAGTTTCCAACGGCTTCGCTGGGCTGGATGATGTTTGTGGGCATGGCCATTGCACACATGTGGGATGTTGACTGGCAGCACTATGGCGGATGCAGCGACCTGTATCAGCAGCTGCGCGACGCCCGCGGCTATGACAGCCTCGACGACCATGTGATGGAAGATGTGCTACAACTCGACGAGCAAGCGCGGGGCAAGTTGAGCGGCATAGTGGCCGAATGTGCCGGGCGCACGCTGTCGGCCCTGTCGCACTGCCAGGCTGAGCCGGGGTCGCAGGAGGCGTTTAAGGCCTATGTGGCCTGCCTCAAGCAACTGTATCTTATGGGCATGGCCATGGAACTGAAACGGCTCGGCTACCGCATGTGCAAACTTTAGCGCCCACGCTGCCACAAGCCAAAGCGGCGCACGAAAACGAATCAGGCAAGCTGCGTTGACATTGCAGCTTGCCTGATTCGTTTCCGTGTATGTATGTGCGCGGTGTTTAGTGCTGGTAGAGGTAGCGCTTGATGGAGCGTTTTGGCGTTTTCTCAAACTCCTCGTTAAGAATCTTCACTGCGGCTATCTGCGAGTAGCCGGGCAGGTCTTTGTTTAGCCCCTTCACCTCTTGCTCAATCAGCTGCTCCAAGCCGCCAAGGTCCACGCCGTCGGCCTTGGCACTGTCGAAGTCGGGATACACAAGTGCCTTCAGGCGGTGGCTGTCATCATCCACCACAAGGCTTTCGCCGACATAGGGCAGATTGTTGATTTGCTGCTCAATCTCTTCAGGATAAATGTTTTGCCCCGACGGGCCCAGAATCATGTTTTTGCTGCGCCCGCGCAGATATATGAAGCCGTCGGCGTCAATTGTGGCCAGGTCGCCAGTGTTCATCCAGCCGTCGCGCATCACCTCGGCCGTGGCCTTCTCGTTTTTGTAGTAGCCCAGCATCACGTTGTCGCCGCGCACCCACAGCTCGCCGGGCACATTTTGCGGGTCGGGCGAGTCGATGCGCGCCTCCATGCGGTCCACCACGCGGCCGCATGAGCCTATGCGGCTGTCCTGCCAGCGCACGTAGCTTATGAGCGGCGCGCACTCGGTCATGCCGTAACCCTCGGTCACGGGGAAGTGGATGCGGTGCAGGAATTGCGCCACGTCGCGGTTAAACGCCGCTCCGCCCACTATCAGTTCATGCAGGTTGCCGCCAAACGAGGCATACAGCTTGTCGTTGACCTTGGCCAGCAGCTTGTTGTCAACATAAGGCATGTGCAGCAGCAGGCGCATAAGCGGCTTTTCGAGCACAGGAAACACGCGCTTCTTTATGATTTTCTCTATCACCAGCGGCACGGTGATGATGAGCTTGGGGTGAACCTTGTTGAAGGCGTCGAGTATCACCTTTGGCGACGGCACGCGGGTGAGGAAATACACATGGCAGCCGCGCACAAAGGGGTGCAGCATTTCAATCACCAGGCCAAACATGTGTGCCAGCGGCAGCATCGATATCATGGCGTCGGTACGGTTGAAAAACGGGATGTTTTCAAGCGCAAACTGCAGGTTCGACTCAATGGCGCGGTAGGGCACCATCACACCTTTTGAAAATCCCATCGACCCCGATGTGTAGTTAATCAGTGCCAGGTCGTCGGGCTTCGGCTCGGCATAGTGCACATCGCTTGCCGTGAACCGCTCGGGGTAGCGGTGGCCAAACAGCTCGTTGAGATGGGCGCGGGCCTCGGTCAGCTGCTGGCTGCGCGACAGCAGCAGGCTGTAGTCATCGAGATTGAGCGCTCCGGTCAGCCCTTCCATTTCGGCAGGGTCGAGGTTTTCCCAAATCGATGGGTCCACAAACAGCAGCTTGGCGTCGCTGTGGCCCACCAGGTAGTGCAGGTTGTCGGCCTTGAACTCGTGCAGCAGCGGCACAGGCACGGCCCCGTAGGTCACCGATCCAAGGAATGCCACCGCCCACTGGGCGCAGTTTTTGCCACACAGCGCAATCTTGTCGCCGGGCTTTATGCCAGCCTCGCCAAGCAGTATGTGCAGCTTCTCGATTTTGCGCGCAATGTCGGCATACTGGAATGAATTGCCGTTGAAGTCGGTCAGCGCCAGCTCGTTCCAGTTTTGCTTTATGGCGTTCTCAATGTATTTGTTTAGTGATGTTCTCATCAGTCTGTTTCCTTTATTAATGTCCTGATTACAAATATAGCGGTGCAAATTTACGCATAATGCGGCAAATGGTCAAGACTTGTCCCCGTGGCCGCCGTCATTGCTGGCCGCCGTGCCTTCCTGGGTTGCTTTCAGCGCCTCAATCTCGGCCAGCTTGCCTATGGCCTCATCGTGGTAGGCTGGTGAGTTTTGCAGCACGTTGAGCACGCGTGCCGCTTCGTCGAGATAGCTTATGTCGATAAGCGTGAGGGCGCGGTTCCATCGCATACAGGCCACAAAGTCCTTCAGCTGCTGGTTGTCGTCCAGCATGTCGCCCTCGTCCTCGTTGGCCTTTATGTTGAGCCCGTCGAGCACCTCGCCGGTCACCGTCACACATCTTGGGTCCTTCAGTCGCCGCAGCGTCTCCACATACAGCGTGGTGTTGCGGTAGCGGTTGGCGCGGTTTGCCATTTCCAGGTAGTATGCCGCGTCGCGCAGCTGCCCCAGCTGGGCGTGGCACAGGCCCAGGCGGTAGGCCACGTCGAGCAGCAGATTCATGGCGTTTTCGCCCAGTTCGGCCCAGTCGCACACCATTTTGCTGTATAAGGGCTCAAGATAGGCAATGCTCTCCAAGTAGCGCGCGTTGCGCATCTGCTTGTAGCCCCAATAAAGGCAGTAGGCCGCGTCAGTCTCCATGACCTGAGCCACCGCCCACAGCTCGGGTTTGAACTTAGCTTCGGGAAGGCCTTGGGCCAGCTTGTCGCGCGCATCCTTCCACATGTATTCAAACTCCTGCAGGCGCTGCTTGGCGCTGGCCGTGTCGCGCGCCACAATAAACGTCCTGCACATTGCATCAGCATCGTCCTTGGCCGCCTCGGCACTGTGCCGCGCGCTCAGCCGCTGCACGGCGCTTGCCGTCACGCGGTAGTAGTATGTGCCCTGGTCCTCATGCTCGCGGCTTAGCGTTATGGTGGCCGTCTGCCGCGAGTCGTCCACAAGGTCGGCCATTGGCACCACAGCCATGGCCGTGTCGCACTTCCACTCAAGGCCGCCGTCCTTGGCCGGGCGCAGCAGCATGCCGCTCAGGTCATATTGCCCCACGCCAGCCCCGTCCACCGTTTCCATTTGTCCGGCGCTCACGGCCGTCATGCCTGTGGCCGCCATGCGCTTGCCATACAGTGCGTTCAGCACCGTGCCCATGGTCAGTGGCTTCTCGTCGCCTGGTCTGAAGTTCAGTTCAGGCCCGTCAGTGGTTTTCTTCTCAAGCTCGCATGCAATGTATTGCTCACGCCTGTCGTTGGCCGCGTCCATTTCCTCATCGCTGTCGGCCTTGTTGCGGTCCAGCATCTCTTGCAGCTGCTCGTTGAACGACCGCCTTATGTCGAAGCAGTATTCCAGCGCCCGCGAGAAGTCACTGCTCGTGGGGTTGGTCATAAAGCATTCAGCGTCGGCCGAAAATGTATTGTCCTCCTCGTCGAAGCGGTATACGATTTTGTGCGCAACGGTGGCGTTGTTCATGTGGTTGCACAGCAGGCGCATGGCGTTCACATGGTCAACACCTACCGAACAGAAGCCCCTGAACGCAATCAGCACATTGCACTGGTCCGACCCGTTGGCCATCACGGTGGCCACAAAGTTGCCCCCTTGATATTTAAAGTAATATTGTTTTACGTTTTTGTCGCTGGAGGTGGTAAACGGGCAGCCGTTTTCTCGCAGGATGCCCTCGATGGGCACCGCTTGCGGCTTGGCGCCAAATGCATTAAGCAGAGTGTAGAGCCATGATTTAATAGTGAATAGCATATAAGATAAAGAGTTGTTGTCTAAAAGAGTGAGTGTTGTGTGAGTAATAATTTAAGTGAGAAGAATCACCGAAAAGCGGCCACAAATCCCTCAGAGCCGCCATCCGATACAAAGATAGCACATTTCCCCGTCAAAAATGCCACACTTCGCCCCAAAATTTCCCTCAACACGCCGAAATCTACCGCAAAGCAGTCTATCCCCACTCATTTCCACACATTCCTTTGTGGGGTGGGGGAATTGGTGTAATTTTGCGGTGTTATGAACAACGACGACAGAAATGATGCTTTTGTGGAGGCGGTGGGCGGCTTCTGCCGGCAACACGCGCTGCTGCCGCAGGACTGCCGCGCGATGGTGGCGCTTAGCGGCGGCGCCGACTCGGTGTGCCTGCTTCGGGTGCTGCTGCGCATGGGTGTGCCTGTGGTGGCTGCCCACTGCAATTTTCACCTGCGCGGCAACGAGTCGATGCGCGACGAGCGCTTTGTGCGCTCGCTGTGCGCCGCGCTTGGCGTGCGGCTTGCCTCGGTCGACTTTGATGTGCCGGCGCGCGTGAGTGCCACGGGCGAGAGTGTGGAGATGGCATGCCGCTCGCTGCGCTACGAGTGGTTTGAACGGCAGCGCGTGGCTCTGGGCTGCGATGTGATAGCGGTGGCCCACCATGCCGACGACAATGTGGAGACGTTTTGGCTCAATGCCGTGCGCGGCACCGGCATTGCCGGCCTTACTGGCATTCATCCTGTCAACGGGCGCATTGTGCGCCCTCTGCTGGGGGTGCACCGTGCCGACATTGTGCGGTGGCTCGACGGCATTGGCCAGGACTATGTGACCGACAGCACCAATCTTGAAAATGATGTGAAGCGCAATCGCCTGCGCAATGTGGTGCTGCCCGCACTCTATGGGCAGCTGCCCGAGGCCCGCCACACCCTGCCTGCCACCATAGACCGCGTCAGCGACTGCTACGGCCTCTACTGCGAGGCGGTGGCGCTGATGCGTGGCATGGTGGCCCCGGGCTATTCCGAGGCCGAGGGGTTTGGCATCGATGCCGTGGGGCTGATGGGTTTTGCCAATGCCGAGATGCTGCTTTTCGAAATGCTGAGGCCGATGGGGTTCAACCGCAGCCAGTGTGCCGACGCCATCGAGGCTATGCGCCACGGCAGCGGCGAGCAGCGCAGCTTTAATGCGCCGCAGCGCACTCTGGTGGTTAAGGGGGGTGCCGTTAGGGTGGAAATGTGCGCCCCCACCTGCGAGCCGCAGTCGTTTCCCGTTGCTCTTGCCCACGGCCTTCGCCTTGATGAACCGGTGAAACTCAGCGTTGAGGTGGTTGGCGACAAGCCGTTCACGCCTGCCATGTGCAATGGGTCAACGGTGATTGCCCTCGATGCGGCGGTGCTGCGCTGCCGGCAGGTGACGCTGCGGCACTGGCGCAGGGCCGACCGCTTCCGTCCATTCGGCATGCGTGGCACAAAGTTGCTCAGCGACCTCTTCTCCGACCTTCATCTCGATGCCGATGCCAAGCGCAGGGTGTGGATTCTTGAGGCCGATGGGCAAATCTTGTGGGTGGTTGGCCTGCGTGCGTCGGCCCATTTCCCCGTTGACCGCCGTGAAGGCGGGCCGTTTGTGCTGCTGTCAGTGGCGGAATAGCATTCGTGCCAGCTGGCTGGGGCGGTTGTCGCTGCTCAGCATTATGCGGCGCAGAGCGGTCTCCACGCGGTTGAGGCTGGCCTCGTTTTTCATCAGCACCGTCATGTTGCGGTCCACTATGTAGAATAGCGGCGTGCTCGGCAGCACGTAGGTCTCCTCGTCAAATATTTTCAGCGTGTGGTTCCAAGTGTCGGCCACAAAGGGCGGCATGGTGCTGCTTTGCCACAGCCGTTTGTCGTCGAGCGTGTACACGGCCACCACGTTAAGCATTTTTATGTCGGTGAGGTGGGCAATAAGTGCCGACTGCTCAAGCCGCTGCTTCACCCGCAGGCAGGCGTCACAGTCGGGGTTTGAGAAAAACACCAGCGTTATTGGGGCCGATGCCGCCTGGTGGGCGAGGGTGGTGGTCGACCCGTCCTTCATCATCAGGTCTATGTCGGTGGCCGTCGAGCCAATTTTGTTCTTGCTGGCGTCTTGCAGCAAAAAGCGAGGCCGAGTCTTGTCGCCTTCGTTCAGCACAGGTGCGTTCAGCTGGTGGCGCAGCAGCACCATCAGCAGTTGCTCGCTGTGCTGCGGCGATTCGGGGCTTGCGGTAAGGTCTTCAACCTCCTTGCAGTAAGCCATATACTGCTTTTTGCCCACGCTTTGTACCGAGTCGAGTTTGGCGGCGAGCGCGCTTTCGGCCTCGTCTTGCTGCATTTGCTCCAAGAGTTCGAGCTCGGTCTCGACGTTGCCCGCAGCCAGGGCCATTGCCGCCGCGAGCCATAAAGTTATGATTGCAATCAGTCTGTTTGTCATAATTCAAAAGATGTTTCACGGCAAAGATAGCGCCTTTGCGTGACAATCCAATAAAAATATCCGCTTCATCGGGCTGACATATAAATGGAATACATTATTTTGCCAATCGGCAAAAAATGAGCTATCTTTGCATCGGTCCGCGGGGCCAAGGCTTGGCCCCGTGGCCTTTGCGTTGGTCACCGACCACCCGGGTGTTTAAGCAGGGCTTGGTTCCTTAAAAAAGCAGAGCCTTAGCCCATCATCAGGAAGCCGCAAAAGCAGTTTCCTGATTTTTAATGTGGAATTAATGTCGCCCAATTAAATTTAAAGCATTATGAAAAAATTAACTAAGACTAATGCGGCCCGACTGCTCGACAGGGCCAAAATCAAATATGAGCTTGTGCCCTACGAGGTCGACGAGAGCGACTTGGGTGCGCAGCATCTGGCCGACACTCTTGGCGAGGATGTGAACCGTGTGTTTAAGACTCTTGTGCTGCACGGCGACAAGACGGGGCACTTTGTGTGCGTGGTGCCGGGCAATGCCGAGGTCGACCTGAAAAAGGCCGCCAAGGTGAGCGGTAACAAAAAAGCTGACCTCATTCACATGAAGGACTTGCTTGCCACCACGGGCTACATTCGTGGCGGTTGCTCGCCCGTGGGCATGAAGAAGCCGTTTCCCACCTATTTCCACTCCACATGCAGCGACTTTGACTTCATTTATGTGAGTGCTGGCATGCGCGGGCTGCAACTCAAAATAAACCCCGCCGACCTTGTGCGCTTTGTTGGAGCCACTGTGTGCGACTTGATAGCCGAGTGATATGAGCAACAGATTTGGCGAAATATACACGCTCACCTCGTTTGGCGAGTCGCACGGGCCGGCCATTGGCGGCGTGGTCGACGGCATGCCCTCGGGTGTGCCCATAAGCACTGAAGCGTTGCAACTGATGCTCGACCGCCGCCGCCCCGGGCAGTCGGCGGTGTCCACTCCGCGCCGCGAGGCCGACAGGGTAGAGGTGCTCTCGGGCATATATCAGGGCATGACGCTCGGCACCCCCATTGGATTCATAATCCGCAACACCAATCAGCACAGTGCCGACTACAGCGAAATCGAGCGGTGCTACCGTCCTTCGCACGCCGACTACACCTATTCGGCTAAATATGGCATGCGCGATCCGCGTGGCGGTGGTCGTGCTTCGGCCCGCGAAACGGCGGCCCGTGTGGTGGCTGGCGCGTTGGCCATGCAGGTGCTCGGGCGGCTTGGCATAACGGTCAGGGCCTACACGGAGCAAATTGGCAGTGTGGCTTTGGATGCCGACTATAAGAGTCTCGACCTGTCGCTCGACTCAATCGATGCCAACATAGTGCGCTGCCCCGATGCTGCTGTGGCCCAGGCCATGGTGGCCGAGATTGGCCGCGCCCGTGCCAATGGCGACTCGCTGGGCGGAATTGTGCGCTGTGTGGTGAGCGGTGTCCCGGCCGGGCTGGGCGACCCAGTGTTTGGCAAGTTGCATGCGCGCCTTGCCTCGGCCATGATGAGCATCAATGCCGTAAAGGGCTTTGACTATGGCCTTGGTTTCGGCTTCGCCGGCCGGCGTGGCAGCGAGGTGAACGACCGCTTTGTGCCCGACGGCCATGGTGGCATACGCACCGCCACCAACTATTCGGGCGGCATTCAGGGCGGCATATCCAATGGCGAGGACATATGCATGCGCATAGCCTTCAAGCCGGTGCCCACGCTGATGCGCGACGTGGACACTGTCGACATCAGCGGCCAACCCATGGTGCTGCACGCCAGCGGCCGCCACGATCCGTGCGTGATTCCGCGCGCTGTGCCAGTGGTCGAAGCCATGGCTGCCATGGTGGTGCTCGACTCATATTTAATCAATAAAACCGCCCGCTTTTGAAACCCGAACTGCCTCAGGGCAAACGATATTTCGAATATTCCGACTTTATGCTGCGGCGCCTTGGCGGCAAGGTGCAGAAGATTGCCATCGATGCCGGCTTTTCCTGTCCCAACCGCGATGGGGCCAAGGCTGTGGGCGGATGTGTGTATTGCAACAATGCCACTTTCAATCCTCCATATTGCAGCCCCCGAAAGGGAGTGTCGCAGCAGCTGGCCGACGGCAAGCGCTTTTTTGCCCGAAAATACGGTGGCTCGCGCTATTTAGCCTACTTCCAGGCCTATAGTGGCACCTACGCCCCGGTAGAGCGGCTGCGCCGGCTCTATGCCGAGGCTTTGGAGTGCAGTGGGGTTGAGGGTATTGTGGTGGCCACGCGGCCCGACTGCGTAACGCCTGCTGTGGCCCAATTGCTGGCCGACTTTGCCCGCAGAGGAGTCTACGTGGCCGTGGAATTGGGCATCGAGTCGGCCCACGACAGCACTTTGCAGCTCATCAATCGCTGCCACACTTGGGCCGACACCCGCCGGGCAGCCCTGATGCTGCACGATGCGGGCATCGACTGTGGCGGCCACCTGATATTCGGCCTTCCCGACGAAGACGTGGCCATGATGCTCTACACCACACGGTGTGTGGCCCAGCTGCCGCTGTCCACGCTCAAGTTTCACCAAATGCAGGTGGTGCGCGGCACGCGCCTTGCTGCCGACTTCGAACAGTGGCGTCAGCGCCTGCACCAGTTCACAGCCCAAAGCTACGCGCAACTGTGCGTTGAGGCCATAAGGCGCCTGCCGCCCACGGTGGCGCTCGAGCGCTTTGTGTCGCAGTCGCCGCCGTCGCTGCTCATAAGTCCGCATTGGGGAGTTAAACCTGCCGAGCTCAACGCTCAAATAGCATCGCTCCTCACCGCCCTCGATGCCAGGCAGGGCGACAAAATGGCCTGAAAAACGGGGAAAATGCGCATTGGTTGCAGAATAAACGTAAAAAAATTTGGAGAATGCCAAAAAATCACTACCTTTGCACCACAATGGGGTATTAGCTCATCTGGTAGAGCGCAACACTGGCAGTGTTGAGGTAAGGAGTTCGAGTCTCCTATGCTCCACTTTCAAAATCCGCAAGTCATAAACAGGCTTCGCGGATTTTTTCTTTTTGCGCGGGCTAACGTGGCATGTCGCATCTAAGAAATGCTGATGAAATCTGTGCAAATCTGCTGATTGACGTGCGTTCTAAAGAGGTGAGAATTGTAGGGACGTGGCATGCCACGTCCGACTGGCGTAGCCCCATCCAGCCACCACCGTTAAAGTTTTGGTGGGCGGGCGGAACAATCCCGAGGGATTGGATGTGTGGGGGCAACGATGCTGCAGGCATTTCGCGCAGACTTTGCTATCGCTGCGTACCTGCCTACACACATATTATCTCGTAGGGATAATACCCAAAACATGGGTGAAATGCCATTGTACCCATAATTTCGTTAATTTTCAAACGAATATGCATGGCTTATTCGGATTGTGGCGGCGGACGTGGCGTGCCACGTCCCTACTGTTAGTGGCGTTAAGCGTGCCCGTTCCTCCTCCACAAAAAAATTCTACTGAGCCTAAATCTGTGCACTCTGTGGAAGTCCGAAAAACGAAATCTGCAGGGTGCAAAAAAACATGCCTTTTTTGTCGAAAAAAAAGCGAATCATCACCACGTGTCTTTATGTGGAAATGATTCGTTGAAACCATGAGTGGCAACGGAAATCAAGAGTGGTGCTGCTCAAGCTGCAGCAGCCACTGCTTGGCCGCAAGGCCGCCGGCATAGCCCGTGAGCGAGCCGTCGCTGCCTGTCACGCGGTGGCATGGCACCACTATCGACACCGGGTTTTGCCCTATGGCTGCGGCCACCGGACGCGATTTGGTGGGTTCGCCAATGGCTGTGGCCACATCCTTGTAGGTCACCGTTGCGCCAAAGCCAATGCCATCGAGCGCGTGCCACACCTTCATCTGAAACTCGGTGCCTGCCAAGTGCAGCGGCAGCTGGAAGGCTTGCCGTTGGCCCGCAAAATATTCATTCAGCTGGGTCTGGCACTGTTTCAGCAGTGGAGTGGGGTAGGCCTCGGCCGCCAGACCCAGGCGTTTCTCCACCGCAGCCAGCGTGTGGCTGCAGTCGTAGGCAATGGCCGCAATGCCGCCGGTTACCGCGGCAATGGTAATGCTGCCCACGGGAGTGTCGGCCTTAATGCAGCACAGCCGTCCGTCGCTGACGGGGTGCAGCCCCATTTCGGCTGCTTTGGCCAGCATCAGCTCGTAGGCTTGTGCGTAGTTGTTGCCAATCACCCCATCAAGTATTGCGTCCTTAATAGCGTCTTTAATCTTGCCCACAGGCATCGACGGGGCCAGCCCGAACGTGTCCATTATCTCTTGACCGTCGATGGGTGGCTGGAAATTGCGCACCCGGTCTTTTTCCTCAATGTCAACCAGTTTCTGCTTCACCAGTTCAAAGTTGTCGTGGAATCGGCGCACCTTTTCCTGGTTTTTCGACGTGATGTCGGCATTGCACAGCGTCATCAGGTCGTCGATGTCGTCGCCAGCGTCAAACAGCAGCCGCCTCACGGCCGAGTCGGTCACCGTGTCTTCCACCAGCGCAATGGGGCGCATGTGCAGTCCCACCAGTTTTTTCACATATTTCATGTGCTCGTTCAGCGGCAGACGCATGCGGCCGAATATTTTCGGCACCATCTTCTCTCCAATGAAGTTGTGGTTGCGGAATGTCCACCCCTGCACATCGTCCCACGCCTTGGTGGCCGGCTTGCCTATGTCGTGCATCACAGCCGCCCAGCGCAGCCATTCGTTGTGGCTCACTGCAGCCACATTGTCGAGCACCTGCATGGTGTGCAGAAAGTTGTCCTTGTGTCCGCGTCCGTGCGAGGTGTCAACACCGCGCAGCGCGGCCAGTTCGGGGAATATAAGCTCCAGCAGTCCGCACTCGTTGAGCAGTTTGAATCCGCGCGAGGGCTTGTCGCTGCGCACTATTTTCATCAGTTCCACGGCTATGCGCTCTTTGGTGATTATTCTAATGCGCTTGCAGTTGCGCTTTATTGCCTCAAGGGTGTCGGGATAGATGTCAAAGCCCAGCTGTGTGGCAAACCTCACGGCGCGCATCATGCGCAGCGGGTCGTCGCTGAATGTGATGTCGGGGTCGAGCGGGGTGCGGATTATGCGCCGCTGAAGGTCGCCCACGCCGTCAAACGGGTCGAGCAGCCGGCCAAACGATGCGCTGTTGAGCGAAATGGCCATGGCGTTGATGGTGAAGTCGCGGCGCTTTTGGTCGTCGTCGAGTGTGCCGTCTTCCACCACTGGGTTGCGGCTGTCGCTCTTGTAGCTCTCGCGCCGAGCACCCACAAACTCCAGTTCCAGCCCGTGGGCCTTCACCTGCGCTGTGCCGTAGGTCTTGAACACTGCCAGCGAGCAGTGTTTGCGGCCTATCTTGGCCGCCACGGCCTTTGCCACCTCGATGCCGCTGCCCACGGTCACGAAGTCGATGTCGGTCGACTTGCGGTGCAGCAGCAGGTCGCGCACGTAGCCGCCCACCACATAGCACTCCCGGCCAATTTCATCGGCAGTGCCGCCTATCAGGTGAAATACGGGCTTGTCCACGTGCTGCATTATGTCAGAGTAATCTATTTCCATCAGATGTGTGTAGGGTGTGTGTAAACAATGGTGCAAAGTTACTGCATTTGTCGCCAACTCGCAAAAAAGCGCAAAAAAGCGCTTTGCGGCTTGTGCTGTTTTGGGTAGTTGAGTGCCCTTGTTGTGTTCTGATTGGTGCGAAAAATGTTCGATTGTGTCGCAAAACATTGCGTGTGATTAAACTGTTGTTACCTTTGTGCGTCAAAATGTTCGCTTTACAGCCAGTGTGAGGTTTTATGCAGCGCGGCTGGCTAATAAGCAGCATTTTCAATATTAATGCAATAACGATTGATAATTATATTGTAAACACTAACCAATAAAAAACAACAAAACGAGATGAAAAAGATTTTTGCACTTATTGCTGCAGCGCTCGTGTGCGCTGGCTCGGCCACAGCAGCCAATCCCACTTTTGGTATTAAAGCAGGTTTCGACATGACCAACTTCTGGGGCGAGGACATGCCTCACGGCATGAAGCCCGGCTATCAGGCTGGTGTGTTCATGGAATACCGCTTTGCCAATGCCCCCATTGCCATAGCACCCGAAATCGTGTTTGCCGCTCAGGGTGGCAAGTTTAATGTGGGCGAGGAAACAGGACTCAATTTCGCCAAAAACGCTGATGTCACCTACAACACCAACTACATCAACATTCCCGTGATGCTCAAATTCTATGCTACGCCAAGTTTCAGCATCGACTTCGGCCCGCAACTGGGCATCAACGTCTACAGCAAGGCCACTGCCACTGCCGGTGACGCTTCGGTGACTGCCGACTTTAGCGATGGCACCAACCCGGTTGACTTCGCCCTTGGCCTTGGCGGCACCTACAACATCACCAGCAACGCCTTCCTGCAGGCCCGCTACACTATGGGCATGACGCACGTGTTTAAGAAAGGGATTGATGCCAACAATGGCAACATCCAGATAGCATTCGGCTACCGCTTCTAAGACAATAACTGTGACCCATCACATAAATAGTAGTTTGTAAGCGCAGCATTGCTGAGATAATGGGGCTGGGCGGCACTCTGACGATTGTCAGAATGCCGCCCAGCTCACTCATTATGTGACTTTCAGAGCTGTTTAATGTGTCAGTGTCCTGTGCAGGGGACCAAAATGTTCGATTTTTTTGCAACTTGTTGCGGGTAATTAAAATTGTTGCTACCTTTACACGAACAGAAGCCCGCTTTGCTGCCTTATGTACCATGGTTGGCCAAAGAAGCGTGATTTTGTAGTGATATTCAACAGACACCAATAATTACACACTAAATACTAACTAATAAAAAACCACAAATGTTATGAAAAAGATTTTTGCACTTATCACCGCAGCACTTGTGTGCGCCGGTTCGGCCACAGCCGCCAATCCCACTTTTGGTATTAAAGCCGGTTTCGACATGACTAACTTCTGGGGCAAAGACTTGCCTCATGGCATGAAGCCAGGCTATCAGGCTGGTGCGTTTCTGGAATACCGCTTTGCCAATTCCCCAATTGCCATAGCCCCCGAAATCGTGTTTGCCGCTCAGGGTGGCAAGTGCAACGTTGATGAGGATGTTGACCTGGATATCAACCAGAGTGCTGATGTCACTTTCAACACAAACTACATCAACATTCCTGTGATGCTAAAATACTATGTTACGCCAAGTTTCAGCATCGACTTCGGCCCGCAACTTGGCTTCAACGTCTACAGCAAGGCCACATTGTCGGCACGCGACGCATCATATTCTGCTTCAGCTTCGGTCACTGTCGACATGGGTGAACTTACAAACTCTGTTGATTTTGCCCTGGGGCTTGGCGGCACCTACAATATCACCCCAAATGCCTTCCTGCAGGCCCGCTACACTATGGGCATGACGCACGTGTTTAAGCAAGGGATTGATGCCAACAATGGCAACATCCAGATAGCATTCGGCTACCGCTTCTAAGACAATAACTGTGACTCATCACATAAAGAGTAGTTTATAAGCGCAGCATTAGTTGAGATAATGGGGCTGGGCGGCACTCTGACGATTGTCAGAATGCCGCCCAGCTCACTCATTATGTGACTAAAATGTCTGCTTGCTCTATAACTTAGTCTGCCACAAGGGCCATGCCGCGGCGCAGTGCGTCCTCGTTTTGCGGCAGCAGGTTCCAATGACGCTCGGGCAGGGTCTTTTTAAGCGCCTTCAGCACACTTTCTATTGTCACCACGGGCTTGATTTTCAGCAGTGCGCCCAGCACAATCATATTGTAGCTCTTGGCGCTTTTCAGCGAGAACGAAGCCTCCATGGCGTCGACGCGATACACCTTGATGTCGGTGCGCTTTGGCGGGGTGTGAATGCCATAGCTGTCGTAAATCAGCACGCCGCCGGGCTTCACCTTGCTCTCAAAGCGGTCGAGGCTTTGCTGGTTGAGCACCACCACCGTGTCGAATGCGTTGAGAATTGGCGAACTAATGCGCTCGTCGCTCAATATCACGGTCACATTGGCCGTGCCGCCGCGCTGCTCGGGGCCGTACGACGGCATCCAGGTCACCTCTTTGTCTTCCATAAGGCCCGAGTAGGCAAGAATCTTGCCCATCGACAGCACTCCCTGGCCTCCGAATCCGGCTATTATAATTTCTTCTTTCATTGCTCTGTGATAGTTTTGTTTAGAGATACCAATCATTCGTTCTTGAGGTCGCCAAGTGGGTACTTCTTGAACATGTTGTCTTCCATCCATTTGTTGGCTTGCTCGGGAGTGAGTTTCCATCCCGAGTTGCAGGTGCTCACCACCTCGACCACCGATGTGCCCTTGCCCGCCATGCTGTTTTCAAACGCTTTGCGAATGGCGGCCTTGGCCTTGCGCACTGCGGCCGGCGTCTGCACGCTTTGGCGCGTCACATAGCATGTGCCGTCGAGCTGCGCCAGCAGCGGTGAAATCGATAGCGGGTAGCCGTTGAGGTCCACGCGGCGGCCATAGGGGCAGGTGGCCGTCTTCTGTCCCAGCAGCGTGGTGGGCGCCATCTGTCCGCCCGTCATGCCATAAATGGCGTTGTTGATGAATATGATGGCAATGTTTTCGCCGCGGTTGCAGGCGTGAATCGACTCGCAGGTGCCAATGGCGGCGAAGTCGCCGTCGCCCTGGTAGGTGAACACCAGCTTGTCGGGCTGCAGTCGCTTCACTGCGGTGGCCATGGCCGGTGCGCGGCCGTGGGCTGCCTCCAGCCAGTCGATGTCGATGTAGTTGTAGGCAAACACTGCGCAGCCCACGGGGGCAATGCCTATTGCCTTGTCTTCGGCGCCCATGTCCTCAATCACTTCGGCCACGAGCTTGTGCACCACGCCGTGGCTGCAGCCCGGGCAGTAATGCATGTGGTTATCGTTGAGCAGAGCGGGTTTCTTGTATACCCTGTTCTCTGGTTTAATTATTTCGTTAAGTTCCATAATGAGCCGTGTTTACTTCTTGTCGTTAATGAGTTTGCTCTTAAGTGCGTCAAGCACCTCGTCGGGGGTGGGCACGTTGCCGCCCAGGCGGCCGTAGTGCTCCACGGGCATGTTGCACTCCACTGCCAGTTTCACGTCTTCAATCATTTGCCCGGCGTCAAGCTCCACACACAGAATGCCTTTCACTCCCTGTGCTGCCTTCTTGATTTGCTCGGCAGGGAAGGGCCAAAGCGTGATGGGGCGCGCAAGGCCCACCTTGAGGCCCTCGGCGCGGGCCAGCTCCATCGTTTTGAGGCTTATGCGCGCCTGGCTGCCGAATGCCACTATCAGGTAGTCGCAGTCGTCGGTGTCAACCAGCTCGCAGCGGGTTTCGTTTTTCTCTATTTCGCGGTAGGTGGCCTGGAAGCGCAGGTTGTTGGCCTCCATCACGTCGTCGTCGAGTTCGAGCGATGTGATGATGTTCTTTTTGCGTCCGTTTTTGCGTCCGTTCACGGCCCACGGGCACTGGCGGCGAATTTCGTCCTCGGTGCGGCGCGGGCGCTGCTCGGGCAGCACCACCTTTTCCATCATCTGGCCAATCACGCCGTCGGCCAGAATCATCGACACGCAGCGGTATTTGAATGCCAGATCCCATGCCAGACCCACGAAGTCGCACATTTCCTGCACGCTCGACGGTGCCAGCACTATGGCGTGGTAGTCACCGTGGCCGCCACCCTTGCATGCCTGGAAGTAGTCGGCCTGCGACGGGTGAATGGTGCCAAGGCCAGGGCCGCCGCGCATCACGTTGATCACCAGCGCGGGCACCTCGCTCGCAGCCATGTAGCTCATGCCCTCTTGCATTAGGCTGAAGCCCGGGCTCGATGTGGATGTGAACACGGCCTTGCCGCATGCGGCGCCGGCATACACCATGTTGATTGCCGCCACCTCGCTCTCGGCTTGCACCACCACCATGCCAGTGGTGTCCCAGGGCTGTTGCTGCTCCAGGGTTTCAAGCACCTCGCTTTGCGGGGTTATAGGGTAACCGAAGTAGCCGTCGGCGCCATAGCGTATTGCCGCCATGGCCAGTGCCTCGTTGCCCTTCATCAGTGTTACTTTATCATTCATTGTAGAGTTCTTTTTTTCCTGATTTATTCCGTTAATTATCTATACATATAATGTGGGTGGATGTGGAGTGGGGCGCATTCCCGCCGTTTGTGCTACTTCTCCACCACGCGATACACCTCGATGCACGCGTCGGGGCACACCAGGGCGCAGCTTTGGCACCCTATGCACTTCTCGGGGGCTTCCATATAAGCGTAATGGTAGCCTCGGTTGTTCACATCTTTCTTCTTAAGCGCAAGCACTCCGCAGGGGCATGCCGCAACACACAGGTTGCAACCCTTGCAGCGCTCTTCGTTTACAACTACTGCTCCTTGAATTTTCATTATTACGTTTCGTTTTGTTTTTCTATGGCAAATATAGTGATTTATAATCGAATATATGCTAGTTTTGTTCCGATTTTGAACAAGATTAACCTTTGGCACACAAGCTGCTATGGTGTGAATGGCTTGTGCGCAAATTGCCGCTGAATGTGCAAGTCGGCCCTTGCGGGTCTATTCAAACACGTAGTTCAAAAACTGGTGCAGTGGCTGCAGCAGCTGGAGGTCGGCGGCCACACGCTCCACCCAGTCGTCGCAGTCAAAGTAGTCTTCGCTCAGGTGGCGTGTCACCAGATATTCCTTCATCTTCAGGAATTTTGCCAGCTTGTGGTCTTTGGGGTAGTCGCGGGGCACGTTTTTCAGCGAGTCGCTTTCCCACTGGAAGCCCTGCTTGAATGCCTGGCCCTGCAATATGTGCTCGAATTCCTCCTGCTCGGCGTCGATGAGCGAGCGCAGCTGCTGCAGCGCGTCGCGCTCGGGGCACCATATGCCGCCGCCCATCAGCAGCCGTCCGGGCTGCAGGTGTATGTAGTCGCACGACCGCTGCTCTTTGCGCCCGCGGCCGCTCACCACGGCCGAGAAATACGTCTTGTAGGGCGACTTGTCTTTCGAAAACCTCACATCGCGGTATATGCGGTACACGGCTTGCTGCACTGTGAGGCCGCGTGTGTCGGGGTCGAACTGCGCCACCAGCGAAATCAGCCGCTCCACATCGGCCTCCCACGGCTTGCGCAGGGCGTCGTAGCGGTCTTTGTTGGCTTTGAACCACGCGCGGTCGTTGTTGGCCTCAAGTTCGCGCAGGAATGCCAATGTCTCTTTTACGTTGCTCAATGCTTTCATTGTGTGCAAAATTAGTGATTTTTTCGGCCGCATTGTGCTTGAAAACCCATAAAACTATTGCCGTTCCCAAAGTTTTGCATTAGCTTTGCCACATTATTGCAGTTAACTGCACCTCAAGAACCAATACGCAATCACACTGACTTCAAAACTATGAATACGAAGGAGCATATTCTAAGGGAAACGTTCTCTCTGATGAACCGCCTCGGCGTGCAGGCCATGACCATGGATATGGTGGCGGCCGCGTGCGGCATGTCGAAGCGCACGCTATATGAGCAGTTTGGCAGCAAGCGCAGCCTTGTGGGCCAGGCCCTGCGCATGGCCGACGAGGAATGCGGGCGCGACCTGAAGCGCATATTCGCCGAGTCGGCCAACTGCTTCGAGGCCATGCTCAAGACCTACCAGCTCATTCATAGCCACATCGAGCGCACATCCACCGTGCTGGTGCACGATGTGCGCCGCATGTTTCCCGAGCTCGACGGCGAGCGGGGCAGCAAGCGCCTCGAAATGTCTGCGGGCCTGGCACATGTGCTGAAAAAGGCGCAGGCCGAGGGGCTGGTGCTCGGCGGCATCAGCCCCGAGACGGCCGCCTTTGTGTTCATCTCGAGCATGCAGGCGCTGCACGATGTGGTGCACGGCATCAACGTGGAGGTGCCCAAACTCGATGTGTTCGACACGGCCTTTGTCACCCTAATGCGCGGCATGGCCACCATCAAGGGGGTGGAATACATCGATGCCTTCCTCGCCACCCACAGTCTGAACAACGAATAATCACAATGCAAACGTTTATATGAACCATCAACCACTATTAAAACTGCTCTCGCTGCTTGTGGCCATGGCGGCCACGCTGTGCGCCGGCGCACAAGAGGCGGCCACGCCCATGAGGCTGTCGCTGGATGAGTGCCTGCGCATAGCCCTCAGCGAGAATCCCACCATCAAGGTGGCCGAAATGGAGATCACCAAGGTGGACTATGCCAAAAAGGAGGCGCGCGGGCAGCTGATGCCCGAACTTTCGTTCAGCGGCCAGTATTCGCGTACACTGGCCAAGCAGACCATGTATATGGACACCGAGCAGGGCACCGCAGCCTTCAAGGTGGGCCGCGACAACTCCTACACCACCGGATTCAACGCCACCATCCCAATTGTGGTGCCCACGCTGTGGAAGTCGCTGCGCCTCACCGACAACCAGATGCTGCAAAACGTTGAGGCCGCGCGGGCCTCGCGCCTGTCGCTGGTCAATCAGGTGAAAAACGCCTACTACGCTCTGCTGCTGGCCATCGACTCCAAGCGCGTGATCGAGGAAAACCACGCCACGGCCAAACTCAACGCCGACATTTTCCAGAAGAAGTATGAACTGGGCACCGCGTCGGAATACGACGCCCTGCGCGCCCACGTGGCCGTCACCAACCTTGAGCCGTCGATTATCGAGGCCGAAAACTCCATCAGCCGCCTCAAGCTGCAACTCAAGGTGCTGATGGGCATGGATTCCGAGGCCAGCATCGAGCCGGCCGACTCGCTCAGTGCCTACCGCGGCGTGATGTATGAGCAGGCTCTGGCGGCCGACACCTCGCTCGTGAGCAACACAAGCCTCAAGACCCTCGACTTGCAAACCGACTACCTGCGCAAGGCGCTCGACGTGCAGAAAGCCAGCTGGTATCCCAACCTCACCGGCAGCGCCAACTACATGTGGAATTCCACCAGCAACGGCAACCCGCTGCGCAACTTCCGCTGGTCGGGATTCTCGTCGGTGGGCCTCACGCTCTCGTTCACACTGTTCAACGGCGGGCAGCGCTACTACAAGCAGCGCCAGGCCGAGGTGTCGCTGCGCGAAATGCAGTGGCAGCGCGACAACCTCACCCGCACACTGCGCACGCAGGTGCGCACCCAGACCGACAACCTGCGCAAGTGCATAAAGCAAATCGAGACCAACGAGGGCGGTCTGCGCCAGGCCGAGAAGGCCAACGACATCATGCAGCGCAGCTTCAAGATTGGCTCTGGCACATTCATTCAGCTGCGCGACACCGAAGACGCCCTGATGAATGCCCGCCTCACCTACTATCAGGCCATCTACGGCTATCTGGTGGCGCAGAGCGACCTTGAATATGTGCTGGGCAACGCACCGCTGGGCCAATACACCACCCAAACCGACAACTCATTAAATAAATAACCCCATTCCATCAATATGAATCAGTTTAAATCAATTATAGGTGCAGCCGCCGTCATGCTCATGGCTGCCGCCTGCACGGGAGGCAAATCAGACAATGCCAAGCCCGCTTCCGACTCCGCCGAAACCCCAATTGTGAAGGTGCAGACGGTGTATCAGGAAAATGTGGCGCAAACCAGCGAATACAGCGCCACCGTGGAGCCGTTTAAGAGCAACAACATATCGTCGATGACGGGCAACCGCATCAAGCGCATTCTTGTTGACGTGGGCTCGCGCGTCAGCGCCGGGCAGGCCCTTGTCATTCTCGACGATGTGAACATCGACCAGCAGAAAATACAGATGGCCAACCTCAAGCGCGACCTGCGCCGCGCCGAGGAACTGGTGAAGATTGGCGGCGGCACGCAGCAGTCGGTCGACCAGCTGCGCTCGCAGTATGACACCTATGCCCGCTCGCTGCGCAACATGCAGGAAAACACCGTGCTCACTTGTCCCATTTCGGGAGTGGTCACCGCCAAAAACTTCAACAACGGCGACGTGCCATCGGGCATGCCCATCCTGGTGGTGGAGCAAATCCAGCCCGTGAAGGTGGTGGTCAATGTAGTAGAGTCTGAACTTCCAAAGGTGAAGGTGGGCATGCCGGCCAGCATCAAGTTCGACACCTATGGCGACGAGGTTTTTACAGGCCGTGTGCACATCATCAACCCCACGGTCGACCCCGCAACGCGCACCTTCCAGGTCGAGGTCACCATTCCCAACGCCGACAGCCGCGTGCACTCGGGCATGTTTGCCCGTGTCACCTTCAACTACGGCAGCACTATCAGCGTGGTGGTGCCCGACCGCGCCATCCAGAAGCAGACGGGCTCGGCGGTGCGCTATGTGTATGTGCTCAACGCCAATGGCACCGTGTCTTTCCGCGAGGTCACTCTGGGCCGACGCCTTGAAGACCGATATGAGGTGACTGGCGGACTGGCCGGCGGCACCACTGTGGTGGTGAGCGGACAGTCGCGCCTGGCCGATGGCGCCAAGGTGCGCGTCGAAAAGTAGCCCATTTAGTGAATCACAACTGAAAAAAATGTAACAGAAAACCCAATTGACATGAGTTTATATTCAAGTGCGGTAAAGCGGCCGGTGACCACCATACTGGTGTTTGTGGCGGTGTGCATCATAGGCATGTTTTCGCTGCAGAAGCTGCCCATAGACCTCTATCCCGACATCGACACCAACACCATAATGGTGATGACCACCTACCAGGGTGCCAGCGCGCAAGACATCGAGCAAAACCTCACCCGCCCGCTCGAAAACACGCTCAACTCGGTGCAGCACCTAAAGCACATCACCAGCAAGTCGCGCGAAAACATCTCCGTCATCACCCTTGAGTTTGAGTACGGCTACGACATTGATGTGCTCACCAACGACGTGCGCGACAAACTCGACATGGTGTCGAGCTATCTGCCCGACGATGCCGAGACACCAATCATATTCAAGTTTAGCAGCGACATGATTCCTATAGTGCTGCTCTCGGCCAAGGCCGACCAGAGCATGCCCGGCCTATACAAAATTCTCGACGACAATGTGGCCAATCCGCTGGCGCGCGTCGACGGCGTGGGCTCGGTGTCGATTTCGGGCGCGCCAAAGCGCGAGATCCACATCTATCTCGACCCCGTGCGCCTCGAGGCCTACGACCTTACCGCCGAGAGCATTGCCAGCCTCATCGGTGCCGAAAACCGCAACATACCCGGCGGCACATTCGACGTGGGCTCGGAAACCTACTCGCTGCGCGTGCAGGGCGAGTTTAAGGATGCTCAAGACATGGCAAGCATTGTGGTGGGCGTGAGCGGCGGCGGTGTGGTGCACCTCAGCGACGTGGCCCGCATCGACGACTCGCTCGAGGAGCGTGCGCAGGAAACCTACAACAATGGCAAGCAGGGCGCAATGATAATCGTGCAGAAGCAGTCGGGTGCCAACTCGGTGGAAATCTCCAACAAAATCAAGGAGGTGCTGCCGTCAATTCAGAAGGGCCTGCCGAGCGATGTGAAGCTCGACTACATTGTCGACACCAGCGACAACATTCGCAACACCATCAACTCGCTCATCGAGACGGTGCTCTACGCACTGCTGTTTGTGGTGATAGTGGTGTTCTTCTTCCTGGGGCGCTGGCGAGCCACCCTCATCATCGTCATCACCATTCCCATCTCGCTTATCGCCTCGTTCATCTACCTTTACGCCACGGGCAACACGCTCAACATCGTGTCGCTGTCGGCATTGTCTATCTCAATCGGCATGGTGGTCGACGACGCCATTGTGGTGCTCGAAAACGTGACCACCCACATCGAACGCGGCGCCGACCCCAAGCAGGCGGCCATCCACGGCACCAACGAGGTGGCCGTGTCGGTAATAGCCTCCACACTCACCCTGATTGCGGTGTTCTTCCCGCTCACCCTTGTCACCGGCATGACGGGCGTGCTCTTCCGACAGCTGGGCTGGATGGTGACCATCATGATGATAATATCCACCACCAGCGCACTGTCGCTCACCCCCATGCTGTGCAGCAAGATGCTGCGTCTCAACCTCAACCCCGGCAAGATGTTCAAAAAGCTCTACAGCCCCGTGGAGAAGGTGCTCGACGCCATCGACAACGGCTATGCCTGGCTGCTCGACCACGCCGTGACTCACCGCTGGATCACCACCGGCGCGGCCCTGCTGGTGTTTGTGGCCTCGATGTTTATCACCAAGTTCATCGGCAGCGAGTTTTTCCCCACCAGCGACAACAGCCGTCTGGGAGTGTCGCTCGAGTTGCCCATAGGCAGCCGCGTGGAGCTGGCCCGCGACGTGTGCCAGCGCATCTACGCCGATTGGAAGAAGAAGTATCCGGAAATCAAGGTGCTCAACTACACGGTGGGCCAGGCCAGCAGCGACAACACCTATGCATCAATGCAAGACAATGGCTCGCACATCATGTCGATGAACATCAGCCTCGTCGACCCCGACCAGCGCAAGCGCTCCATCACCGAGATTGCCGCACTCATGCGCGAAGACCTGAGCCACTATCCCGAGCTCACCAAGTGTCTGGTGAACGTGGGCGGCTCGCGAGGCAGCAGCATGAGCGGCCAGTCGACGCTCAACTATGAAATCTACGGCTACGACTTCGCCGCCACCGACTCGGTGGCCCAGCGCCTGAAGCGCATTCTGGAGTCGGTGAAGGGAACGGCCGACATCAACATCAGCCGCAGCGACTACCAGCCTGAATACCAGGTCGACTTCGACCGCGAGAAGTTGGCCATCTACGGCCTCAACCTGAGCACTGCGGCCAACGCGCTGCGCACGCGCATCAACGGGTCCACGGCCAGCTATTTCCGCGAAGACGGCGATGAGTATGACATCAAGGTGATGTATGCGCCCGAAAACCGCCACAGCATCACCGACATCGAAAACATCGTGCTTTACAACGCCATGGGCAAGGGCGTGCGTCTGAAGGAAGTGGGCAAGGTGGTGGAGCGCTACAATCCGCCCACCATCGAGCGTAAAGACCGCGAGCGCATCATCACCGTGTCGACCGTGGTGCAGGGTCGCCCCATGAGCGAAATTGTGGCCGACGCCCAGCCGCTCATCGACAACATGGACAAGCCGCAGAACATCAGCATCAACCTCAGCGGCTCGTATGAAGACCAGCAAGACTCGTTCAGCGACCTGGGCATGCTGGCACTGCTCATCCTCATTCTGGTCTACATAGTCATGGCGTCGCAGTTTGAGTCGTTCTCCTATCCAGGCATCATCATGACCTCCATCATGTTTGCCTTCTCGGGTGTGGTCCTCATCCTGTGGCTCACGGGCACCAGCCTGAATGTGATGAGCATGATCGGCTCGATTATGCTTATCGGCATCGTGGTGAAAAACGGCATCGTGCTCATCGACTACATATCGCTCAACCGCGAGCGCGGCATGAGTGTGCGCCGTGCCGTGATCGACGGCGGCCACTCGCGTCTGCGCCCCGTGGTCATGACCTCGCTCACCACCATCCTCGGCATGGTGCCTATGGCCATAGGCGGCGGCGAGGGCAGCGAGATGTGGCGCCCGATGGGTGTGGCCGTGATAGGCGGCCTCACCTTCTCCACCATACTCACGCTGCTGTTTGTGCCCACTGTCTACACCATTTTCGCCTACAACGGCATGCGCCGCCAGCGCCGCAAAATGGCCAAGGCTGCCGCAAGCAAAAAACAACATTGACAGTTTTTTTAACTCCGTAAACAAGAAAAAATGAAATCAGTATTTATAGCATTCGACCAGGCCTATTACGACACTATCACCGACCTGCTGCTGCGCAGCGGCTGCCGCGGCTTCACTGCCTGGGAGCATGTGATGGGGCGGGGCAGCCACACGGGCGAGCCGCACTATGGCTCACATGCGTGGCCCTCGCTGGCGTCATCTATTCTCACTATAGTCGACGACGACCGCGTCGACCCATTGCTTGAGGCCCTGCATGCGCTCGACGTGGCCACGCCCAAGTTGGGCCTGCGCGCCTTTGTGTGGGCGGTGGAAAAGTCCATTTAGCACAAAACACACAAGCATGCTGTGGCGCTTCCGCTCCGACATTTGCGGTTGTGGTATGCCCGTTTATGGCTATTTTTGCCCGATTGGCACGATTTTTTGCCTGAAATTGTTGCCGTAAGCAATTAAATGCCTATATTTGTGCGTGTGTTTTTCATGGTATTAGATTTTAATGTGGAGGCTGTCGCGAGACACCCTTCACTTTTTTTGTGCCCGAGTGGGGGCATAAAGCAGCATCGGCGGAACCTGTAAAGCGTAGGTTCCGCCGATGCTGCTTGTGTGCAGGTGCGTGGTGTTAGTGCTTGTGTGCGGGCTTGAAGCCCTTGGTGCGGTAGCTGCAGCGCACTTTGCCCTTCACAATGTTGTTGAGCTTGGAGCGTATCAGCTGCTTGCGTATGGGCGACACGCGGTCTACATACAGGATGCCGTCCAAATGGTCGCACTCATGCTGAATCACGCGTGCCAGGTATCCCTCTACGTCCTCCTCGTGGGTCTCCCAGTTCTCGTCGGTGTATTTTATGTGCAGCTTCTCGTGTCGCGTCACATTCTCGCTCACGCCGGGCACGCTCAGGCAGCCCTCTTCGCGGGTCATGGCCTTGCTGTCCTCGTCGATGGTGAGCTCGGGGTTGATGAGCACCATTTTGCGTCCCTTGAGCTCAGGGAAGCGGTCGGAGATCACATCCACGTCGATATACACCAGGCGAATGTTGTGCCCCACCTGCGGTGCGGCAATGCCTATTCCGTCGCTTGAATACATGGTCTCCTTCATGTCGCCGATCAGCTCTTGCAGCTTGGGGTAGTCCTTGGTCACAGACTCCGACACTTTTCGCAGCACTGGGTGACCGTAAAGATATATGGGTAGTATCATAAAAAATTTTCTTTATTGTGTTGTTTTGTTCTTGTTTGTATCATGAATCATTTCCCGCCGTTCACAGCTCCATGCCTGGGCAGCCCTTGGCGCTTTGCAGGTAGTCGGTGAGTATGATGGTGGCCGCTATCGAGTCCACCCGGGCCTTGTCGCGGCGGTCGCTCTTCTTCATGCCGCCGTCAATCATGGCGCGGTGGGCAATTGTGGAGGTGAACCGCTCGTCATACATTGTTATGGGCATGTCGGGCATCTCCTTTTTCAGGCGGTTGACAAATGGGGTGATGTAGCGCATGCTCTCCGACGGTTCGCCGTTGAGCTGCCGCGGCAGCCCTATCACTATGCGCTCCACCTGCTCGCGTGCCGTGTAGTCTTTTATGTACTGCATCAGCGTGTGTGTGGGCACAGTCTCCAGCCCGTTGGCGATTATTTGCAGCGGGTCGGTCACGGCAATGCCCGTGCGCTTGCGTCCGTAGTCAATTCCCAGAATCCTTGCCATAGGCTTGAGGTGCTTAGCGGTTCATGGTGAGCAGCAGCTCCTGATTGTTGCGCGTGCGCTCCATCTCCTTCTTTATCAGCTCCATAGCTTCCACCGAAGTGCGGTCGCTCAAGAAGTTGTTGCGCAGCACCCACATGCGGTTGAGGGTCTCCTTCGACAGCAGCAGGTCGTCGCGGCGCGTGCTCGACGCCATAATGTCTACGGCGGGGAATATGCGCTTGTTGGCCAGTTTGCGGTCGAGTTGCAGTTCCATGTTGCCGGTGCCCTTGAATTCCTCAAATATCACTTCGTCCATCTTCGAGCCGGTCTCGATAAGGGCGGTGGCAATGATAGTGAGGCTGCCGCCGTTTTCAATGTTGCGCGCAGCGCCGAAGAATCGCTTGGGGCGCTGCAGGGCGTTGGCGTCGACACCACCCGAGAGAATCTTGCCCGATGCCGGCGAAATGGTGTTGTAGGCGCGGGCCAGGCGGGTTATGGAGTCGAGCAGAATCACCACGTCGTGGCCGCATTCCACCATGCGCTTGGCCTTTTGCAGCACCAGGTCGGCAATTTTCACGTGGCGGTCAGCGGGTTCGTCGAATGTCGAGGCAATAACCTCGGCATTGACGCTGCGTGCCATGTCGGTCACCTCCTCGGGGCGCTCGTCGATGAGCAGTATTATCATGTAGGTGTCGGGGTGGTTCTCCGATATCACGTTGGCAATATCTTTCAGCAGCACCGTCTTGCCGGCCTTTGGCGGAGCCACTATGAGGCCGCGCTGGCCCTTGCCGATGGGGGCAAACAGGTCGACGATGCGTGTGGATATGCACTGGCGCTTGTGGCTTTCGAGGTCGAACTTCTCGTCGGGGAACAGTGGCACCAGGTGTTCAAAGGGCACGCGGTCGCGCACAAACTCGGGCTTGCGGCCGTTAATCAGCTTCACCTCGCACATGGGGAAGTATTTCTCACCCTCCTTGGGAGGGCGAATGGTGCACTCCACCACGTCGCCTGTTTTGAGACCGCTGTTTTTGATTTGCGACTGCGACACATAAATGTCGTCGGGCGAGGTCAGGTAGTTGTAGTCCGACGAGCGCAGAAATCCGTATCCGTCGGGCATCACCTCCAGCACTCCGCATCCGTCAAGAATTCCGTCGAAGTCATATGGGTTGTTGCTGTATGGGTTGTCGTTTTGCGTGGCTGCCTGCTGCTGGCTCTTTTTGCCCTTTTTCTTTTTGGGCTCTTTCTCGGCCTTTGGCTCTTGAATCACGATAGGGGCCTTGGCGGCCTCTTCGGCAGCTATGCGGCGCTCTTCCTCGGCGCGGCGTGCGGCCTCCTCGCGCTCTTCCTGGGTGCGGGGCTTAAACGTCTGCATGGGGCGTGCGCCGAAGAATGAGTCGAAAGCCGATGTGTCGTGCCGCTTCGGCTGCTGCTTGGGCTGCTGAGGCTGTCCGAAGAATTCCTGGAATTCGCTGCTCGGCTTCTTGGGCTCGGCTGCTGGTGCTGCCTGCTGCCCGTCGGGGGTTGCCTGAGGCTCGGCTGCAGGGGCGGTGGGCTGCTCGGCTGCCTGCTGCTTGGGCTCGGCTGCTGTGGGCTGTGCGGCCGGTTCGGACTGCGGCTGTGCAGCCTCGGCGCTTTGCTCGGCGGCTGCATTCTTGCTCTCGGCCTCCTTTGCTGCCGCCGCTTTTGCCTCAGCCTCTTTCACAGCCTTGGGCTTGCGTCCGGGCTTGCCCTTGGGTTTCTCGGTCTTGTCGGTGTCGGCGGTTGTTGCGGCTTCGGTGGCATTTTTGCGTGGGCGTCCGGGACGGCGCTTCACAGGGGCTTCGCCGCTGGCGGGCTGCTCGGCTGCCTTCTTTTTGCTTTCTTTGCTCTCGGCCTTGTCGGCCGCGGGCTTGTCGGCAGCCTCTTTCGCAGCCTTGGGCTTGCGTCCGGGCTTGCCCTTCGGCTTCTCGGCCTTGGGCGCATCGCTCTTAACCGAGTCGATGGCCTGCTGGTCGAGAATGTCGTATATGAGCGTGTCTTTGTCTAAATTCTCGTTCAGGCCCATTTTCTTGGCTATGCTCTTCAAATCGGAGTCGGTCATAGCCTGTAGGTCAGTTATGCTGTACATATTAAAATTATATGGTTGTTGCTTTTATATAAATGTCTATTTTTGTTATATTCTCAACTGCTCTGTGCGCGGCATGTGCGTGGCTGTGGCCCGCATGTGGTGCAGTGGCTGTGCCTGCTGCTCGCGTGCAATGTGAATTGTTTGCTTTGATTGGTCGCTTTCTCGCTGGACTCCCGTGTCAGGAAGTTCCCTCCTTGTGGCGGGTGAATGCTGTGGTTGTGGGAATGAATGACACTGGCAAGCCGAAATATAACACAGCTCAAAAGTGTGATTGCTATTTCAAATAAAGCTCAAAAATTAATGTTAAGAGTGTGGAAATGCGATGCCGTAGGCTCTTTTGCGTGTCAGCCGTCGTGCCGGACGCTTTTGTGTGCGCCTGCAGGCCGGGCTGCGGGCCGATTTCCTTGCGAATTGTAGTGCAAAGATAAGTATATTATTGGTATCAACAAAAAAATGCACACCATTTTTGCCCCAATGGCGCTGCATAATCCCCAATTGGGGCGCAAAACGGCCAAAAACGGATGGAAAATTTCCGTAATTGCAAAACAATTACTAATTTTGCATGCCATTACAAAAAATCGGTGCCTACCAACACCGGCTTTTAGTAGTATTATAACGTTATAAAAAAGAGATTACAAAAATGAAAAAAGGTATTCATCCCGAAAACTACCGCGAAGTTGTTTTCAAGGACATGTCTAACGACGAGACTTTCATCACTCGTTCAACAGTGGCTTCAAAGGAGACTATTGAACTCGAAGGCAAAACATATCCTCTGGTGAAGCTTGAAATCACCAGCTCTTCGCACCCCTTCTTCACCGGTAAGCAGAAGCTTGTTGACACCGCCGGTCGTGTCGATAAGTTCCTCAGCCGCTACGGCAACCGCAAGAAGTAACCACATTCACGCGAAGCCATCAGGCCAACCGCATAAAACTGCGACTCACGCATGCGAGCCGCAGTTTTTTTGTGCCAACCGTTTTAAGCACAAATGCACACCATAATGCTAAAATGTTGCCCCTGAATGTTAAAATATTCGCTGAAAATGCTTAATTTTGTGCTGATTATGGAACAACGCCGCAAACTCTACGCAATCATCAATCCCTATTCGGGCACTCACAGCAAGGATGCCATTCCCGCTGCGCTCAAGCGCGCCATCGACCCGCAACGCTGGCAGCTGAAGGTGGGCGTCATCGACCGCAACAGCCACCTGCAGCAAATGGCCGCCGAGGCCATCGCCGAAAACTACGACGGAGTGATAGCCGTGGGCGGCGACGGCACCGTCAATGGGGTGGCGGCCGCTTTGCGCGGCTCGCGCGTGGCACTGGGCATAGTGCCGTGCGGCTCGGGCAACGGCCTTGCGCGCCACCTGCAGATTCCCGTCAACGTCGACAAGTCGCTGGCCATAATCAATGCCGGCAACATCGAGGACTTTGACTACTGCACCGTCAATGGACGCCCGTTTTTCTGCACTTGCGGCATGGGCTTCGACGCCCAGGTGGCCGAGCGATTCTCGCACGAGGGCCGCCGCGGCCCCGTCACCTACCTCAAGTCGGCCTTCATGGAATACGTCAAGTTCCACCACGAGCAATACCGCATCGAAATCAATGGCACCACCATGTTCGAGAACGCCTTTGTCATAGCCTGCGCCAATGCCTCGCAGTATGGCAACAACGCCTACATTGCCCCCAAGGCCAGCATGCGCGACGGCCTCATCGATGTGGTGGTGATTCACCCCTTCATGCCAATCGTGGCCCCCATAGTGGGGCTCAAACTCTTCACTCGCAACATCGACAAGGACATAAACATAAGCACCTACACCACATCGCGCCTCAAAATCTACCGCAACGCGCCCGGGGTGATGCACCTCGACGGCGAGCCGGTGGAGATGCCATCAGAACTCGACATCAAGTGCCATCCGCAGGGCATCAAAATCTTCTGCCCGGCCGACGCCGCCTCGGAGGTGTAGCCGCCGACCGCCGTCCTGCATCCATATTAAAGCAGTTCCTTTCCTACCGGTTTTTTACTGCCGCTTTGTGAAAAATCGGTAACACCGTGCCGTGTCGCCGAAAAAATCGCCCGTTTTGCTTGTGCGGTAGCATTTTAATTCGTAAATTCGTAGCAAAAGCCACACTAAGCGGCTTTTAGGAATTATTTAACTAATTAATAAACCTGTAACATCTTGCAATGAGTTATTTGAAATTCGATAAAAGCCTCATGATAAATTTGGAGCAGAGCCTCTCGAAAGAGATGATTCGCACCAACCGGTCGGGGGCATATCATTGCACCACAATAGTGGGATGCAACACCCGCAAGCAGCATGGCTTGCTGGTGATTCCCGTGCCTGAACTCGACGACAACAACCACGTGCTGCTGTCGTCGCTCGACGAGACGGTGATTCAGCACGGAGCGCCGTTCAACCTTGCCGTGCACAAGTACCATGGCGGCTGCTTCAGCCCCAACGGACACAAATACATCCGCGAGTTTGAGTGCGAGCGCATTCCCACCCACATCTATCGCGTGGGCGGAGTGGTGCTGCGCAAAGAGAAGATATTCATCACCCACGAAAACCGCATCGTGATTCGATACACGCTCGTCGACGCCCACTCGCGCACCACGCTGCAGTTCCGCCCATTCCTGGCCTTCCGCGACGCCAACAGCCTGTGTGTGGAAAACTCCGTGGCCAGCCGCGACTATGCCGAGGTGGCCAACGGCATCAGCACTCGCATGTACGACTGCTATCCCACACTGTTCATGCAGTTCAGCCACAAGCCCAAGTTTGTGCCCGACCCCAACTGGTACAAGGGCCTTGAGTATCCCAAGGACCAGGAGCGCGGTCTGCCCTACAGCGAAGACCTGTATGTTCCCGGCTATTTTGAACTCGAAATCAAGAAGGGCGAGAGCATATATTTCTCGGCTGGCACCGACGAGGTGGACACCCGCACGCTGGCCAAGATGTTCGACGACGAGCTGACGACGCGCACCCCCCGCAACAGTTTCTACAACTGCCTTAAAAACAGTGCCAAGCAGTTCTACTTTAAGAACAGCGACGGCCAATACATAATAGCTGGCTACCCATGGTTTAAAATCCGCGCCCGCGATGAGTTCATGGCTCTGCCCGGCTGCACGCTGTCGATTCACCACCAGCCCGATTTCGAGGCCATAATGGACACTGCGGCGCAGTCGCTGATGCGATTCTTCGACGGCGGCGAACTTGACCGCAACCTCAGCGGACTCGACCTGCCCGATGTGCCCCTGTGGGCGGCATGGGCCTTGAGCCAGTATGCCAAGGTGGCGGGCATGGACGTGTGCCGCAACCGCTATGGCAGCCTGCTGAAGGCCATCATTGGCCGCATCGTCAGCGGCAAGGCATCCAACCTGTGGCTCGACGACAATGGTCTTGTGCGCACTGACGGCACCCGCAAGCCCGTCACCTGGATGGACTCGTCGAACCCCGACGGCACCCCCATGATTCCGCGCACGGGCTACATAGTGGAGTTCAACGCACTGTGGCACATGGCGCTGCGCCTGGCCATCGACATGTATGCCAGCCAGCCTTGCCCCGAACTGCAGCAGTGGACCGCCATTGCCGACCGATGCCGCGAGGCGTTTGCAGCCACTTTCCTCAACGGATACGGCTACCTTTACGACTACGTCAACGGCAACTATGCCGACCCCAGCGTGCGCCCGAGCATGATAATAGCGGTGGGCATCGACTACTCGCCGCTTGACCGGCGCCAGCGCAAGTCGGTGCTCGATGTGGTCACGCGCGAGCTGCTCACCCCCAAGGGTCTGCGCACGCTCAGCCCCAAGAGCTATGGCTACAACCCCTGGTATCTTGGCAACCCCTCGCAGCGCGAGCAGGCCTACTACCAAGGCTCGGCGCGTCCGTGGCTCATGGGCTTCTATGCCGACGCCTACATCAAGGTGTTTGGCATGAGCGGCGTGTCGTTCATCGAGCGCATGATGATAGGCTTCGACGACGAGATGGCGCTGGGCGGCATTGGCACGCTCTCTGAGCTGTACGACGGCAACCCGCCCTACACGGGCCGCGGTGCCATAAGCTTCGCCGCCAATGTGGGCGGAGTGTGCCACATGCTGCGCATGCTCAAAAACATGGACATTTAAGAAATTACAACTCGAAAAAATCACTTCTCTATAATCATTACACATAAATTATGAAGGCTTTAATGTTTGGTTGGGAGTTTCCCCCTCACATCCTGGGTGGCCTGGGAACTGCAAGTTTCGGCCTCACCAAGGGCATGGCCGAAAACGGCGATATGGACATCACCTTTGTGATTCCCAAGCCGTGGGGCGACGAGCCCAAGCAGTTTGCGCGCATCATAGGCGCCAACTGCACCCCAGTGGCCTGGCGCGATGTGAACTGGGACTATGTGCAGAGCCGCATAGGCAACGTAATGGACCCTCAGCTCTACTACGACCTGCGCGACCACATATATGCCGACTTCAACTATATGAACACCAACGACCTGGGCTGCATAGAGTTCTCAGGCCGGTATCCCGACAATTTGCTGGAGGAAATCAACAACTATTCCATAGTGGCGGGCGTGATAGCGCGCACGGTGCAGTGCGATGTGATTCACTCCCACGACTGGCTCACTTATCCCGCTGGCATACATGCCAAGCAGGTCACTGGCAAGCCGCTGGTGATACACGTGCACGCCACCGACTTCGACCGCAGCCGCGGCAACGTGAACCCCACCGTGTTCAACATTGAGCGCGACGGCATGCTCAATGCCGACCACATAATCACCGTGAGCAACCTCACACGCCGCACCGTGATTGAAAAATACGGCATCGATCCCGCAAAGGTCACCACCGTGCACAACGCTGTGGAGCCGCTCAGCAGCGAGCTGCTGAATGTGCAGGTGCCGCCCAAGCACGGCAAGGTGGTCACCTTCCTGGGCCGCATCACCATGCAGAAGGGGCCGGAATATTTCGTCGAGGCCGCATCGCAGGTGCTGCACAAGGTGCACGATGTGCAGTTTGTGATGGCAGGCGGCGGCGACATGATGGAAAAAATGATTCGCCTCGCCGCCCAGCGCAACATCAGCGACCGCTTCCACTTCACGGGCTTCCTCAAGGGCAAGCAGGTGTATGAGATGCTCAAGGCCAGCGACGTGTACATAATGCCGTCGGTGAGCGAACCTTTCGGCATATCGCCGCTTGAGGCCATGCAGATGGGCGTGCCGTCCATAATATCGAAGCAAAGCGGCTGCGCCGAGATTTTGCACAATGTGGTCAAAGTCGACTACTGGGACATCAACGCCATGGCCGACGCCATTTATTCCATCATCAAATATCCGGCCATGCACAAGCAGCTCAGCGAGCACGGCCTTGAGGAGGTGGGCAAAATCTCGTGGAAGAAGGCTGGCGCCAAGGTGATTGACATCTACCGCCAGCTCATCAACCGATAAATCATTTTTTTTCAGAAGGCAAACATTCACATTACAAACACAAATACTTACACTTACATCGACATGAGAGTAATTTGTTTTTATTTCCAGATACACCAGCCGTTCAGGCTTAAGACCTACCGGTTTTTCGACATAGGCAACGACCATTACTATTACGACGACTTCGGCAACGACGACATAATCACCCGCATTGCCCACCGCTCGTATCTGCCCGCCAACCAGATGCTGCTCGACATCATCAAGCAGTATGGCAAAAGCTTCAAAGTGGCGTTCTCGATAAGCGGCACCGCCCTCGAGCAGCTCGAGCAATACGTGCCCGAGTTCATCGACTCGATGAAGGAACTTGCCGCCACGGGCTGCGTGGAGTTCCTTTCCGAAACCTACGCCCACTCGCTGGCTTCGCTTGAAGACCCAGATGAGTTCGCAGAGCAGGTGAAGGCGCACGACAAGAAAATATATGAGCTCTTCGGCCAGCACCCAAAGGTGTTCCGCAACACCGAGCTCATCTACGACGACGACATCTCGGCCATGGTGCAGTCGCTCGGCTTCAAGGCGGCCATCACCGACGGCGCAAAGCACATTCTGGGCTGGAAGTCGCCCAACTATGTATATTCGTCGGCAATGGCTCCAAAGCTTAAGTTGCTGCTCAAAAACTCCAAGCTCAGCGACGACATCTCGTTCCGCTTCAGCAACCCCGAGTGGCCGTCATATCCGCTCACGGCCGACAAATACATCGACTGGATCGACCAGCTGCCGCAAGAGGAGCAGATAGTGAACCTGTTTATGAACTACGAGACCTTCGGCGAGCTGCAGCCGCGCGAAAGCGGCATATTTGAGTTTATGAAGGCACTGCCGCGCTTTGCCGCCGACAAGGGCATTGAGTTTATGACCCCCACCGAGGTGGTGAGCCGCATGAAGTCGGTGGGCGAGTTGTCGGTGCCTTACCCGATGTCGTGGGCCGACGAGGCGCGCGACACCAGCGCGTGGCTGGGCAACATTCTGCAGCAAGAGGCTGTGAAGAAGCTCTACTCCATTGGCGAGCGCGTGCGCCTGTGCGACGACCGCCGCATTAAGCAAGACTGGCACTATCTGCAGGCCAGCGACCACTTCTTCTACATGAGCACCAAGCACTCCGACGACGGCTCGGTGCACTCGCACTACAGCCCCTACGACTCGCCCTACATGGCGTTTACCAACTATATGAATGTGCTCAGCGACTTCATGATACGCGTCGAGGAGCAGTTCCCAGAGTCGATTGGCAATGAGGAACTCAACTCGCTGCTGCTCACCATTCGCAATCAGGAAAACGAAATTGGCCAGCTAAAGCGCGAGGTGGAGATGCTGCGCAACAACATAGTGAATGACACCGCCGGCGACTATCCCGCTCCGGCCGAAGCCAAGGCAAAGGGCGCTGCCTCCAAAAAGGTGGCGTCGGCACGCAAGAAGCCAGCTGCCAGGAAATCGTCGGTCCGCAAGACGACGGATAAAAAACAATAGGAAAGAAGAACAATAAGAAAGGGAAAGAAAAAACAGCAACAATTAAAAAAGTTAGGTTTTCATTGAGTCCGGCTCACCTTGTGAAAGGCAGGCCGGATTTTTCTTTTGGCGCTCATTAGGCGGGTTGCAAAAACGAGGCTGGCCGCCTAAGCCCACATGCAGCGGGGCTTGGCGGCCAGCCATTAAAATCATTCAGTGCTCGTGTGTGCGCTGTGTGTGCGCTATCGCGCAAGCGTCTTCGTCACCTTCACGCTGCCGTCGGTGTAGGTGGTGCGCTTAATCACGAGTCCGCTGGCGTCATTGGCGGTCTTGCGGCCCATTAGGTCAAACGTCTCCACGCTCTTCACCGTCTTGGCCGCGGCCTGGGTGGCGTCGATGCCTGTGACCTTGTCGTAATACACCACCTTCGAGCGGTTTTCCTTGCCGCCGCCGCGGTATATGCTCTGCACGCCTATCTTGGTCCAGTCTTTGTCGTAGAAGTACACAGTCGTGCTGCCCTTGCTGGTGTAGAAGTCAAACTTCACGTCGCTGAACGAGTAGGGGATGTCGGTCATGTCCGAGTCAAGTCCTTGATATTTGTCGGGCGTGAATGTGTAGGCGTGGTCGTTGTAATACACGTTGTAATACAGCTCGTTCACATTAAGCTCCTCTCCGTTTACACCCACGGTGGGAATCACAAAGCTCAGCTGGTCGCACTTGCTCAGCTGCTTCACGCTGCTAATCACGGGGTCGGCTGGCACAATGGCCTTGTCCTCGGCCGGGGTGAGCTGTGGCGCCACATATTCGCTTATGATGTAAAGGTTGCTGCGGCCGGCGTTGATGATCAGCGAGGCCGGGTATTTGGCCGTCAGCGTGTAGCTGCTTTCACCGTTAGTTGCCAGTTCGAGTGCCTCGGTTTGGTCGTAGTTGAAATATTTGCTGCCCGTTGAGCTGCTCTCCACCTTGGCGTTGCCCGCCAGCATATACACGTGTGAGTTGTAAATTTTGTCCACGCCCAGATACTGGCGCGTAGGCATCTTTGTATTGCCCTTGCCGGCGAGCTCTATTTTCACGGCGCCGTTGGGCAAGTCGGTGCAAATGTGGTCGAGGTAGGCCGTCTGCAGGTCGCTCGGGTTCACATATGCGCTTGTCATCATGTAGGTGGTGGAGTCGAGTTTGGTGGCCTTGGGGATGTAAGTCATCTTGTAGGCCAGTTTTTGCGTGTTGGCCGGAATCTTGGCCACCACATCGGGGTTCACGGTGTATTTAATGTCGTAGTCACCCATGTAATACCATTCGCCCTTGGCGTCGCCCAGGCCCACAAGGCAGTCGTCGATCTGCGTTAGCGTGTTGTTGCGCCACACAAAGCGCACCTTGGTGTTCACCGAGTCGACCACAAAGCTGCTGCTGTCGCTGTTCAGCTTCATACGGTAGGCATAGTATGGGTCGCCATAGTCAATGGCATAGGGCTGAGGGGTGTCCATCACTATGGTGTCGCCCTTGGCTTTGGTGCACTTCAGCCATGGATTGCCCAGCGCCCAGATGTAGGCTTGCGATATCGGGGCCTGAATGTAGATGCAGCCGTCGCTGCCCTCCACCACGCCGCCAAGGCCGCCGTCCACCTTTTGGGTGTAGACATCGCCAAATCCCATGCCATAGGCGCTGGAGTTCACATACATGTTTTCAAACAGCTTTCCGGCCGGGGTGGCGGTGATGGGTTCGCCCGCGGCAGCCTTGCGCGGTGCGCGGCTGGCATTGCCTGGCAGGCTGGCGGCCACTTCATTCAGGTGACATTGGTTGCACTTCAGCGGCACCAGGTTGGGTCGCGCATTCTTCACACTCATTGGCGCGCCAGCTGCGGCGCACGTCATTGCACACAGGCCTGTGGCGATAATAAGTAACGTTTTCCTCATAATAACTAAGTATTAAATCCTGCGAAAAAAATATTGACTTTTCGCAAAATTACCATAATTAGTTATAACATGCAAGTAAACCTATTAAAATATATATTCGATTGTTAATGTGAATCTGCAATTAGCCGCCACCACGCAGCTTGGCATTGATCCATTTGCCCGAGCGCAGGCGCAGCAGGAATATTCCGCCGCGCACGCACAGTTCGGTGCACATGGCCACCCACACGCCGCGCAGCCCCATGTGGGGCGCAAGGGTGGCCGCAAGCGTCAGGCGCACGCCCCACATGCTTGCAAGGTTAATCACGCATGGGGCCACCGTGCTGCCCGCACCCACAAACACGCCGTTGCACACAATGGCCGCGGCAAACAGCGGCTCGGCAAACGCCTCGATGCGCAGCACTTCGGCTCCAAGGCCCACCACCTGCTCCACTGGCGACATGATGCCCATCATCACCTCGGCCCCGGCATACAGCAGTACGCCCATCACACCCATCACCACCATGCCGGTGGCCACGGCTATGCGCGCAAAGCTGTGGGCCAGGTCTTTGCGCCCGGCGCCCAGGCTCTGCCCGATGAGTGTGGTGGCCGCATCGCCAATGCCGAAGCCAGGCATGTAGCATATGCTCTCGGCTGTCACTGCAAACGCGTTGGCCGCAATGGCAATGGTGCCTATCGGGGCCACAATGCCCGTGATTAGGATTTGCGCGCTGTTCATCACTATAAACTGCATGCCCATGGGAAAACCAATCTTCAGCGCGCGGCCCACGCACCACCGCTGCGGGCGGTAGCTGCCGTGCGTGTCGGCAAGGCTAAGCTCCTTCGACCGCCGGCACAGGTAATACAGCATCACGGCACACGTCACAGCCATGGCCAGTGCCGTGCCCAGCGAGGCTCCAGTCACGCCAAGTCCCGCACCTGGAATGCTGAATTCAATTCCTGCCAGGCAGTGGCGTGAGGTGGGGTAGATGAGCATGTAGTTAAACACCACGTCAAGCAGGCACATTGCCACATTCATCAAGCTCGGCACCTTCATGTTGCCGCTGCACCGCAGCATGGCCGCCCCGAGAAAGTTGAGCACTATCACAGGCAGGCACGCCGAGTATATGAGGAAATATGCCGTGGCCATGCGGCACACCTCAGGCTCTCCGCCCAGCCACTGGGGCAGGCTTTGGCTTATGCCGCACCCCAGTGCCGCCAGTGCTATGCCGGCCAGTGTGCACACCACAAGAGCCTGGCGCAGCACCTGCCGGGCCTTGGCATGGTCGTTGGCCCCAATCTGGTGGGCCACTTGCACGGCAAAGCCCGTGGCAATTGCGCTCGACACGCCACTCAGCAGCCAAATGGTGGTGGCCACTATGCCTATGGCGGCCGACGACTCAGCTCCCAGACGCCCCACCATCGATGTGTCGATGTATTGCATCGCCACATTCGACACCTGCGCCATTATGGCCGGTGTGCTCAGTTGCAGGGTGAGCTTCAGCTTCTGGCCGCGCGTCATGCTTTGGCCATTGCGAATCATGTCGATAAGTCCCGAAGTTGCCTCAGTTGCCATTATAGAAAAGTGTATTTGCTTAGAAAAAGTAACCGCAAAGTTAGCAATCTTGCGCCAATCCGCCAACCCGCATTCCCGCCAAAATGCCTCTTTCGCGCATTACGCCCTGTGTCCGCCCTGTGCTGTGGCGGTGGCTTGGGGTTACAGAAGGCGCGTTTTGCAACAGGCTGCGGTGTGTGTTGCCGCCATTGTGCGCGGTTTTGTGGCTAAATTTGCCATGCAAGGCAGTAGGGCCTTTTAGGCGTTGGGCCGCACTGCGTTGCACCATCAACCCAAACCATTTTTCCTTTAATACAAAAAAACAAACAGTTTATGAAGAGACGAAGACTTTTAGGCCTAATGGCCGTCTTTTTGATGTCGATGCTGGCGTTGCCGCCACTGGCTCATGCCACGGAGGCAGTAGGCAAAGCGCTGAAAATCACTTTCGGCGCCCGTGGCGACGCCTCCACCGTCGACCGCGTGATTGTGGAAAACCTCAGCAAGCGCGAGCGCGCCGAGCTTGCCGGAACCGACACGCTGCTGCTCGCTGTCGATGCGCAGTCGGGCATCGAGGGCATAACGCAGCCGCGTGTGCCCGATGTGGACGTGCAAATCTCTAATGCCACTCTCACGGTGACCACGACTGCCGTCGAGGCACTGGTCACGGTACACTCTGTTTCGGGCGCCATCGTCGGCCAAAGCCGTACCGCGGTGTGTGGTGGCCGGGCCACATTAGCACTGCCGCAGCTTGCCCGGGGCATATACATTGTCAGTGTGCAGGCTGGCAGCCATCGACGCAGTGTGAAGTGGCTTTGCACAGGCTCGGCTGCTGCTTTTGATGCCGGTGGCAGTCACGGCACAGCCTTTGTTGCCGCAGCCCCCATGCGCGACTTGGCCCGGGTGGAGGCAATCGGGGCGGCGCGCCTTGTGGGCCTCCGCTATGAGGCGGGCGATGTGCTGCGGTTCACAGCCAAGTCGGGCACTATGACCACCATCATGAATCTGTCGCCGCAATCGAGCACCCCCGTGTATTTCGACTTTTTCCGCTGCGAGGATGCTGATGGCAACACCTATGCCATAGTGCGCGCGGGCGACATGATGTGGATGGCTGAAGACCTTAAGGCCACCCGCGTGTCGGGAGCCAAAGTGGTGAAGTCGCTCGGCGACTGGGGCAGCGACGGCAGTGATGTGTCGGCCAAAATCTACACCGGCGGCGATGGCGTGTATTACTCGCGCGAGGCTGCTGTCAGGGCCATGCCCGAAGGCTGGAGTCTGCCATCGCTGGGCGAAATCGACTATATTGTGAAGAAGACCACAGGCTACTACCAGTCGGCTGGCAAGGCTTTGAAGAGCCGCGGCCCGGAGTGGGCTACCCAGCCCGATGGGGTTGACGAGTATTCGGTGGCGCTAACTCCTCACGGCTATGTGGGCAATGGAGTGCTGCTGCGCCAGACCGATGCCGTGTTGCTCACGCGCAGCACCAAGAATTTGAAGCCCACCTCATTTGATGTGGCCGACGGCTCCGACGAACTTACCATGACCAACGGCTACGACATTCACAATCTGGGCTTCCACGTACGCGGCGTGAGGAGTGCGCCATCGGCCTACACCACTATGCTCAATAGGTTTGGCATGGTGCCAAGTGCTGCTTACGCCTCGGGCGAGGCCGACTATGGCCCGCTGGGCAAACTGTTCACCATGCTCGACGGCAGGCAGAGCCTGGCGTTTGACTACAGTGGCGGGCAACTCAACGACTCGGGCATGGAGAAGCGTTCGGGCATACTCACGCTGCGCAACCTCAAAAAGTATGGGCTGATGGACGAGGATTTCTCGGCCAACGGCTTCGTTGAGCAGGACAACAAGAACACGCTGCGCAAAATGGCTGCAATGACCGTCAATGGCCGCCAATACATAATCGAGGCCAGGTGGAAGTGCCCGTTCCAGCTGTGGACGCGTATCGACAAGAATGGCAAGGTGGTGCGCACCGACAATCACGACGAGTTTGGCCTGGCCTATGTGTCCAACGGCTACTGGGACGAGGTGGTGGAAATTGCCATCTATGGCGACTCGGCAACGAACCACCGCCTTATAAAAAAGCATCTTGTGACGGGAATGAGTTTTGACGCTGCCGCATTCTACAACAATTTCCCCTATTTCCTGTATGGCGGCCGCACCACTGAGGCGCGCTATGATTTCGCCACCCGCTACTTCCAGTTGCTCACAGCCGATTTCAACCGCGACGGCACCGACGACATAGTGCTTGGTGTGGGTGGCTATATGACTGTGCTCGATGGCATAAAAGTGCTCAACACCACACGGACCTATACAGAATGGAACAGGGGCAAGGATGGTGAGGTGATTGCCTTCGACAACTTCAACCGCTGGGATCGCGGCAACGATGCCAAGACCGTAGTGCGCATGGCTGTGGGCGATGTAAATAATGACAATAGTCCCGAGTTGGTGCTGCTGCGGGCCCGCAACAATCCCTACATCAAGAAGCTTGAGCTGATAGCCGTCGACATTAACAAAAACCGCGGCGAACTGGTGCTCTATGACGATGTGTTCGGCATAAAGCATCACATGTATTGCTCGCTTGGCGATAAAAACGGCACATCGGGCAACATCTGGTTCCTCGACGTGAAGGTGGGCAATGTCACCAAGGGCAAGTATCCCGACGTTGTGATGCTTTACCGTGAATACAGTGGCAAGTCGTATGCCCAGTCGGCTACGCTCGCAGTGTGCCAGTATAACCCCGACGGCACGTCCTACGACCAGATGTTCAAGCGCATTGCGGTGGATGGCGGCACGGTGAGCGGCGGCTTCCGCAGCAATGCCGGCTGTGCTGGCAACTGCAATGTCACGCTGCTGCGCTCTGAAAACGGGCTTTCGTCGAACCGCGACATTGTGGCGGGCGCCGACCTTTGGCGCTGGGATGCCTCGGCTGGCAAGGTGAAGTTCGACCGCCGGGTGTTTGACTGGATCGACAATGGTAACTACTCGATATTTGCCGACAACATTGTGCCTGTCAACTTGATGGGCAACGGCTATCCCGAAGCCATGTACTACTTTGCAAGCATGAGCACTAGCGACAATAAGGGCCAGCGATACATGTACACTTTCTTGGGCGCCAATATTTTGCAGTGGTACAGCACAGGCTCTAACGATAAAAACCTAATTAATTGGAGCGACTGGCGATACAACAGCCAGCTGTTTAAGTACAACACCCATGGCAAACAGTGGAGCTCCAACAAGGAGTGCGAGCTGATGTGGTGGTTTGGCGACGGCGATGTGGAGTGGGGCAACAATGCCGCCATGTGTGCCGTTAACATCAACGCCAGTTGCAAAACGCTGGAATACAGGTCGACGCAGAAGGCATTTGGCGAGCCCACCATATATGCCATGATAGCCGCTCCGCCCACCTATTTGTATGCCGATGGCGAAAAGGCGCCGAGTGAGGACTACGTCACCACTTGGGGCTATTCGCGCAGTTCAAGCACCGAAACCACCAAGTCGGGCAGCGTGTCGGCTTCGATTATCGGTGGGTTTGAGTATGAGTTTAATCTGCCTCTTGTGGGGCAGAAGGTGGGTGGTGTTGACTTCACCACCAAGTTGCAGAGCGAAATCTCGAAATCCTCCTCTTCGGGTACTTCGGTCACCTACAGCCAGACCTATGAGGCGCGCGACGACAACCGTGTGGTGATGCAGGTGACCCCCTACACGCTATACACCTATGAAATCACCAATGCCAAAGACCCCGATGAAATTGGGGGCAAATATCAGGTGGCAATTCCTGGCAAGTCGAGAACCATAGGCCTCGCCCTGTCCGACTATGAGGCCCTTGTGGGCAACGCCCCGGGTGTGCCATATCTTGGCAATGTGTTCAAGCACACTATTGGCAATCCGTTCTCCTATCCCAAGCCTGGCACCATCGACGGCTGGAACGTGATGTGGGGCAATGGCAAAGACGACAGCTACGTCACCACCGGCTCGGGTGGTGCCACCACCCGCGAAATCTCAATCGAGAGGTCTACGTCGGGCTCCACAGGTTTCTCGTTTTCCAACGAGACCGAGCTCGTGGTCACCGCGGGTTGCGTGAAAGCCGGCGTGGGCTTTGGATACAACCGCTCCAACGAGGTGTCGCACTCCGAAACCGAGGGCTTTGCCGTTTCGGCCAGTGTGCCTGGCCTTGTGGTGGGTGACAACAACCCCAGCCGCACTTTCTTCGACTGGAACCTGTGCTGGTATGAATACAGAGTGGGCCGCCAGACGTTTCCCGTTGTGAACTATGTGGTGAAGCCCATGAGTTTTGAATAGGCCAGTTTGTTGAGCCCATAAAAAGCAGAAGCCCCATTTGGCAATGGCTAAATGGGACTTCTATGTTATTGATGCTGCTCATTTCTGTTTATAATCCAGTTGGTGGGCGACTGGCCGGTCTTGCGCTTAAAGGCGCGGTACAAGTTCACGCGGCTTGTGAATCCCGTTTCCTGTGCAAGTGCGTCCATTGTGTGCTGTTTAAGCCATCCGTCCTCTATGAGCCTTATTGCTTCGGCCACTCGCCACCCGTTGATGTAGGCTTTGAAGTTCACCCCCTTGCAGTGGTTTATGGCCGTCGACACCACGCGGTGGCTCTTGCCACACAGTGACGCCACGCTTGCAACCGACAAGTCGGGCTGCTTGAATAGCTCCTTGTCGGCCACAATACGCTCTATTTGCTCCATCAGCGCACATTCGTCTTCTGTGGCTGTGCAGCCGGCCGGCTCAGCGGCAGCATCGGACAGTGGCACTTCTATTGTGGGGAAAATGTGCACATAGTTCATAAATCTTATTGCAAACACCGAATAGTAGGCCACTGCCACGAGCATAAACAGCAGTTGCGTCAGTGGCGTTATAACCCAGGCAAAAATCAGTGCCACCACACCCACAGCAGTGGCGCTGTAGAAAGCCACGGGCACCCAGTGCAGCCTCTTGCGCTCGTCGTCGGAGAAAAAGTTGTTCATGCGCTGGTAGTACAGCCGGTAGCGGTGTCGGAACATAACCACGTAGCGGGCCATCATCAGCACATACCACAGCGAGAATGCTCCAAACACAAGGCGTCGTTGCCCGTAAGGGACTATGGCAAGCAGAGCGAAAGCCAGCGCTATGCCAGCCAACACGGACACCGACTCGCGGCCAACGGTGTGTTTGGTCAGGAAACTGGTGTCGAGCAGCGTTATCAGCGAAAAAGTGAACAGAAACGCTTGAGTGGCACCTATGGCAACAACTATCATGCTGTTTGTCATGTCGCTGGCAAGTGGCTCACGCACCACGGCTTCGCATATCAGTGCAGCGCCATACACAAGAAATGTAGCCCCAAGCACCCTTCGGGCAAACACATAGCTTTTAAGCTTCTCCTTTTCGGGCACAGAAAGGAAAAACAGGCACAGGCTGAATGCGAGCATCATTCCTGGCACGATGTATTCTGCCATCAGATGATATAAAAAGTTTAGCATAAGGTCGTTACTGTGTTAATGCAACTACAAAAATAGCAATAATCTCTCTATCCGCCAAGTGCTACATTGCTCCTATGAATAGTTTTAATCCCTGCATATCATCCCTTTTCGATTTTTTGGAAAACAAATGGTAGGGATGTGGCATACCGATATCGCTGAAATAAATAGCAATCCCGGCGGGTTACCAGGTTGAGAATGCTGTCTTTAAGCAACGAAAATCATAGGAATGTTGCATGTAGCTCCCACTGTAATTTCCGTCACCGAGGTACTCCAGTCGCTGCGGGCTGAAAGCCCAGCATGACCGTAGCCCAGGGCAAGCAAAGCGACGCCCTGGGTGAATAGTTCAGCCACCAAACGCTCTGAAAGAGCAAAAGATTTGCAAAAAGATTTGCTACCCGTCCCGCACTGGTGTGCCGCCATTCCCTGCTGCCACAGAAATCGGCATAGATGATTCATGACCACGCCCAATGCCGCAAAAGTTTATGTGTCATCTGCTTGTGCGCACCTCGGAGCGGCCATGGTTACCCCGTTGGTGAAAGGGAAGTGAGTGGGTAGGCATGCTGGGGCAGAAGCATTCCAGCGAAATGCGGCCATGGCTGCAAAAGCGCCATGAAAAGAAAGCCCATAGCTTTCCGTAAAGCTATGGGCCGGAACTTAAACCTTGTTGCCAACGTTGGTTGTGGCGTATTACCGTCCATGTTGTGGTTGTGACGGTGTGAAAAAAATCCGCACGTCCCACAAGGGGCATGCGGATTCTTTATCTAAATTCTTCTCGCGTTTGGGCGGGATGAATTATTTTGCGCGGTTGATTGTAACGGCACGGTCGAGCGATGCGCACTTAGCACCAAAGTTGGTGAGGTTGCCATCGTTGATCTGAGCGTCGAGGCGGTTAGCTGCCACACCCTTGGCAACGAGAGCCCTCTTCACGCCAGCAACACGGTTCTTGCGGAGCTTAGTGTTGATCTTGTCGCTACCAGTGTAGTTGTCGGCCCAACCTGTGAGCACGTAGTTGCTGTCCTCGCTCTTCATCACCTCAGAAACGGCGTTAACCACCTTCTTCTGAACGCCAGTGATGTAAGACTTGCCGATGGGGTAGTAGATAGTGGCCAGAGGAGCCTCGCTTGCCTTCTGCTCAACGGGTTTCTTGTTGAGGCAGTCGCGCAGCTGCTGCTCGAGGTCAGCAATCTTGTCGTTAGCGGCCTGCAGACGGGCTACGAGAGCGTCGCCTTCAGCATCGGTGTACTTGTAAGTGGGGCATACGGGCACTGTGGGAGCCTTCCAGTCGGTGTTGTTGAACTTGTAAGAAAGACCAAGCAGCACTGAGGGATATTCAACCCAAGTCTTCTCGCCCATGCCATCAACGTGCTCCTGGAGCTCATCGAAGCGGAGGTCGAGCAGGATGTTAACGTGCTTGCTCACTGCAAATGTGTTGAGTAAGCCAAGACGGGCGCTGAAGTTACGAGAGTGCTCATCGTTGGGTGAGTACTTCCAGTCGCCGCGGCCCTGATCGGCACGCTCATATACCCAGTGTACGCCAAGACCAGCGTAGAAGATTGCGTTGTAAACGCGGCCGGGGCGATAACCGCACCACCAGTTAGTGATGTTCAACATCACATCGCCGAAACCGCCGATGTTGTTGAACTGCTGGGGCATGTAGTTGTCAACGGCTTTGCCGTTGGCGCGATAGCCGATGGCGTTGGGGCCTACGGCAACACCCTTCATCTGGTTGAACTCTGCGCCCAGGCGAACACCCAGCAGCGGAGAGAACCACTTGCCTACAGCAAGGTTGGCCTTCCAGCCAATGCGATCGCCAAAGTCTGCCTTAGCGTCGAACTTCGACATCATAACACCGGCACCGCCTTCAGCCTCGATAAACCAGTTGTCATGGAAACGATTGAAAAGGTAGCCCTGTGCAGGATCCTCAACATAAGTGACTTCCTGAGCGCTAGCCACAGCAGATCCCATAAACATAGCGCATGAAAGCGCTAATAATGTAATCTTTTTCATAGACTTACGTTTTTTGAACTATTTTGTGTTAAACAATAAATTTATTTCCTATTCAAAATATTGTGCAAATATATATCTTTTTTTTGATATTTGACAAATAGCGGAAGAAAAAAGTGGTTGCAAGTGCTAAAATTGCTTAATGCTGCTTAACCACATAGCTCACAATCTCTTTCGCAATGTGGGCCGGTGTGAATCCGAATTTCTCTTCAAGCACTTTGTAGGGGGCCGAGGCTCCGAAGTGGTCGAGTCCGTAGATTTTGCCTACCGGAATCACACGCAGCAGAGTGGAGGGCAGTCCGGCCGTGAGGCCAAACACGGGGGCCTTTTCGCTCGGAATCACTTCTGAGCGGTAGGCTGCGTCTTGGTCGAGGAAAAGGCCGGTCGACGGCATCGACACCACTTGCGCCTTTATGCCGTTTTGCTCTTTGATGATTTTGGCTGCGTCGACCAGTGTCGACACTTCCGAGCCGTTGCCCACCAATATCACATCGGGGTTTTCTTCCTTTATAATAATGTATCCGCCGCGCTGTGCTCCAAGGGCCTCCTTGTAGCGCTGCTCGTAGGTGTCGGCCACCTGCGAGTGGATGTCGTTCACCGTTTGGCGCGACAGTATCAGGGCTGTCGGGGTGTCGGTGTTCTCCATTGCCATCTTCCATGCCACTGTGGTCTCGGCGCTGTCGGCCGGGCGCAGCACCAGCATGCTGTTTTTGCCGTCGTGGTTCTTAAGCTCTTCGAGCAGGCGTATTTGAGCCTCCTGCTCCACGGGCTCGTGTGTGGGACCGTCTTCACCCACGCGGAATGCGTCGTGCGACCATATGAACTTCACGGGCAGCTGCATGAGCGCCGACAGGCGAATGGCGGGCTTCATGTAGTCGGAGAATACGAAGAATGTGGCGCATGCCGCCTGCATGCCGCCGTGCAGCACTATGCCGTTGATTATCGAGGTCATTGCCAGTTCGGCAACGCCTGCGTGCAGGAATGCTCCCTTGTAGTCGTGGTTGGCAAAGGCGCCCACTTTTTTCAGGAATGCCTCGCTTTTGTCGCTGTTGGCCAGGTCGGCCGACGACACTATCATGTTGCCCACCTTCTCGCCAAGCACGCTCAGCACGTCGGCCGATGCGCTGCGGGTGGCAATGTCGGGCTTGTGGGCAATGGCGGCGTAGTCAATGTCCACCTGCTTGCCGTCGATGAAGTCTTGCAGGCGTGCAGCCTCGGCGGGGTTGGCCTTCTTCCACTCGGCTATGCGCTCTTTGCGGGCTGCCACTATCTTGCGCAGCTCTTGGGCGCGCTTGGCATATAGCTCGGCCACTTCGGGGAATGTGGCCCAGGGGTCGTCCATGCTGCCGCCCAGGTTCTTCACCGTGTCTTCGTAGCTTGCGCCCGACTTGCTCAGCGGCTGTCCGTGGGTGCTGCACTGGCCCTCAAAGTTTTTGCCGGCGGCAGTGACGCAGCCCTTGCCCATCACTGTGTGGCCAATTATCAGAGTTGGGCGCTTGGTCTCGGCCTGTGCCATCTCTATTGCGTCGGCAATGGCCAGGGGGTCGTTGCCGTTAATATCAATCACGTTCCAGTTCCACGCCTTATACTTCATCGCAGTGTTCTCGTTGCTCACCTCGTCGCAGTCGGTGGACAGCTGCACATCGTTGCTGTCGTAGAACATTATCAGGTTGTTCAACCCCAGCAGGCCGGCTATGCGGGCAGCCTCTTGCGATATGCCCTCCTGCACGCTGCCGTCGCTTATGAAGGCATAGGTCTTGTGTGCCAGCACCTCGCTGAAGTGGGTGGCAAAGAAGCGCTCGGCCAGCGCGCAGCCCACAGCCATTGCCTGGCCCTGGCCCAGCGGGCCCGAGGTGTTCTCGATGCCGTGCGCGGGGTCAAGCTCGGGGTGGCCGGGGGTGATGCTGCCCCAGCTGCGGAACGCCTTGATGTCGTCGAGGGTGTACTTGCCGCTCAGATACAGAATGCTGTAGAGCATGGGCGACATGTGGCCCGGATCGAGGAAAAAACGGTCGCGGGCAAACCACTTCGGGTCGTCCGGATCGCTGATCAAGTAGCTTGAGTATAATACGTTTGTGAAATCGGCACCACCCATTGCGCCTCCGGGGTGGCCCGACTTGGCTTTTTCAACCATAGTTGCAGCCAAAATACGGATGTTGTTGGCTGCTCTATTCATCAATCTTTCATTAATCATAAAACCGACGGTGTTACGTGTTTGTGTTAACTTTTACGAAGTTACTCATTTTTTCCGGCCCGCACAAGTTATAGGGGCTTTTTTGCCTTTTTCTGCCGCTATTTTGCACGCTTGCGCTGTATAGCGGCAGAAGCCCGCGGAGCCATGTGGCTTCGCGGGCTTCTATATGCTGTTATGATAGTTGCCGATTAGTTATTCGGCCGTTTCGCCATTGGCACGGCTGCCCACCAGCGCGTAGAACAGCAGGTAGGCCAGCAGGGCGAATATCAGCCAGAAACTGGTGAGGTAGCTGCTGCTCTTGGCTATCGAAGCCTGGATGAGGGGCAGAATGCCGCCGCCGCACACCATCACCATAAACAGGCCCGACGCCACTTGCGTGTATTTGCCGAGGCCCGACACGGCCAGGTTGAATATCGCGCCCCACATCACCGATGTGCATAGGCCGCACATGATGAGCAGCAGCACCGACACCGACACGGGCTGCATGGTGAAGTGGAATCCGTCGGCGTTTTCAAATCCGGGCGCGCTCACCACTATGCTGCTGGGCATGCTTATTGCCAGCAGCACAAGTACCATGGCCACGGTCGACACAAATGTGAGCATGGCGCGGCTTGAAATCTTCGAGCCCACGGCGCCGCCCAGCAGGCGGCCCACAAGCATCAGCAGCCAGTACATGCCCACTATGGCGCCAGCAATGCCTGCGCCTAGGCCCAGACCGCCAAGGTCGTTTTGGCTGATGTATTGCATCGACATGTTGGCGATGCCCACCTCAATGCCCACATACATGAATATGGCAAGGATGCCCAGCACGAAGTGGCGGAATTTGAACGCGCCGAACTTGTTGATTTGCTCGGCGGCCTTCTTGCCCAGTGTGGGCGACTCGGGCAGCTTCGAGAAGAATATCACCAGGAACGCGATGAAGAAGATGGCCATGGCCATGTAGAACACGGGATTGGCCGACGAGATTGAGCTGGCCTCGCCGCCAATCAGGTAGCCCACCACCACAGGGGCCAGTGTGGCGCCCAGTGAGTTGCACGAGCCGCCAAACTGAATCAGCTGGTTGCCCTGGTTCTCGTTTTTGCCCAGACTGTTGAGCATGGGGTTGACCACGGTGTTGAGCATGCACATCGAGAAGCCCGACACGAATGCGCCCACCAGATAGAGGGCCACTGCATTGTTGAGGCCCGACAGGAATGTGATGAGCACTCCCACAAAGCCCACGGTGACGGCGCTGAGCGATGTTATGCGGTAGCCGTATTTGTTTAATATCACGCCGGCTGGATAGCCCATCACGGCATAGGCGATGAAGTTGGCAAAGTTGCCTAGCTGCGACATTATGGCGTTGTCGCCCGACATGCTTTTAATCACGTTGCCCAGAGGGTTCTGGTATCCGGTCACGAAGGCTATCATAAAGAATAGCGCAAACATGATGATGATGGGCAGCACGTGGCTGCCGCTGCTTTGCTTTTGGTTTGTTCCCATTCTGTTTGTTTTTAGGTTTTGTTTGCGGGCTTGCGGCCGCTTGTTGCAGCGCCCGTGCCGCCCGGCTATTGTTGTTTAATTTAATGTTTATATGCTAATTAGTATTCGCGCGGGCCGAATATGGCGGTGCCTATTCTCACCAGCGTGGCCCCGTGGCTTACAGCCTCGGGCCAGTCGTGGCTCATGCCCATGCTCACTTGCGCAAACGCCTCGTTGCCTGCCATGGCACCGCTGCGCAGGGTCTCGAATGTCTGCTTCACCGTGCTGAACTCTCGTGCCACCTCGGCCTCGTCGTCGGTGTTGGTGGCCATGGCCATCACGCCGCACAGGCGCACGCCGTCCACTCCGCTCAGCTCACCGCTTTGCGCGGCCTCCATCACTTCTTCGGGGGTGAACCCGCTCTTGGTCTCTTCCAGAGCCACGTGCAGCTGCAGCAGCACGTCCACGGTGCGGCCTATGCGCACAGCCTCCTTGCCCACAAGGCGCAGCAGCTTCACCGAGTCGATGCTCTGAATCATGGCCACGTGTGGCATGATTTGGCGCACCTTGTTGGTCTGCAGGTGGCCAATGAAGTGCCACTGCACGTCGGCGGGCATCTGCGGCGCCTTGGCGCACAACTCCTGCGCGCGGTTTTCGCCAAACAGGCGCTGGCCCGCATCGTAGGCTTCGCGCAGCTCGTCCACGGGGTGGAACTTCGACACGGCCACAAGGCGCACACCTTGAGGCAGCTGCCGCTTGATGGCTTGCAGATTATCGGCAATCTTGCCCATTGCGCTACTTCTCCTCCTCTTTGACGGCTTCCGATTGAGCCTTCTCGATGGCTTCCTTCTTGGCGCGCTTGTCGGCCAGGGTCTCGCCCAGGTCGGCTTGCAGCACGTCCATCAGCGGGGTTTCGGTGATGGAGGCTATCTCGTAGTCAAACATCACGTCCTTCATGCCCTGCAGAAACACGTCTAGGGCCTCCTTAAACTCGCCGGCCTGCACCAGTGCAAACGAGCCCGTCTTTTTCTCGGCACCCGTTTTCTCGTCGATGGTGATCATGTTGATTTTCACCTTATACCAGCGGTCGCCGCCTTCATTGTAGAACACATCGTCGTAGCGCACCTTCTTCACTGCGGTCACGGTAAACTCGCCGCCGGTGATGAATGGCTTCATCTCTTCGGTGATGCGTGCCTCGGCTTCGGTGAACGACAGGGCGTCGACCAGATAGGGCTCGGTTACGGTCTTTTGTGCTCCGGTTTCGAGCACGCGGTCATATTTTACTTTGGTTTCAAACCATTGTGGCATAATTGAGTTGGATTTTAATCGTTGCTAATTGAATTCGTTGTCGTTTTTTTGCTCGTCCGCTGGCCCACAGGGGGGGCGTCCGGCTTATGCAAAGGTAAGCAAAATTTTGCTTACCCGGCTTGTGGCGGCAGCGGTTTTTTTACTGCAGCAGGCGCTTCCGTGCCGCCTCATATTCCGCTTCCATTTGGCTCACTGCCTCTTGCACCGTCTGTATGCCGGTGCCCTTGAGCAGGCCGGTCACCTGGCCGATTTCAAGCTCGCCGTTCACCACATCGCCGTCAAATATGCCCAGCTTCGACTTGCCGCGGCCAATGATGTCGAGCAGTTCCTCGGGCGAGGCACCGGCGTTTTCGGCGCTCTCAATGGCGTCGCGGAAGCCGTTCTTCACCAGTCGGGTGGGCGAGAGCTTGCGCAGCAGCAGCTTGGTGTCGCCCTCGTTCAGGTTGAGGCACATGCGCTTAAACTCGTCGCTTGCCGAGCTCTCGGCGGTGAGGGCAAAGCGGGTGCCAATCTGCACACCCTCGGCCCCAAGCGCCTCCACGGCCAGGATGGCATCGCCCGTGCCTATGCCGCCGGCGGCAATCAGCGGCAGGCTGGTGGCGCGCCTCACGGCGGGAATCAGGCACAGCGTGGTGGTCTCTTCGCGCCCATTGTGGCCGCCGGCCTCAAAGCCCTCGGCCACCACGGCGTCGACGCCAGCGTCCTCGCTTTTGCGGGCAAACAGCGACGACGACACCACGTGGGCCACCTTCACGCCATGGTCGTGCAGCCAGCCCGTCCACTTCTTGGGGCTGCCGGCCGAGGTGAACACCACCTTCACGCCCTGGCTGGCCACTATGTCCATGAGTTTCTCGATTTGCGGATACATGAGCGGCACGTTCACGCCAAAGGGCTTGCTGGTGGCGGCCTTGCACTTCACTATGTGCTCCTCAAGCACCTCGGGTGTCATCGAGCCAGCTCCCAGCAGGCCCAGGCCGCCAGCGTTGCTCACTGCGGCCGCCAGGCGCCAACCGCTGCACCACACCATGCCTCCGGCCACTATGGGCCTCTCAATGCCAAACAATTCGGCTACTCTGCCTTTTTTCATCATATTCTGTCGTTGTTTCTTTAATGCGTTAATAATATTTTTTGTAAAATTACGAAATCATTTCCAATTGCGCACCATTTGCACGGCATTGATTTGATGCCTAACTTTGCAGCGCAAATCATTAATCGTGACATTTACTGCGCAAAATGAGTGACTTTTATAAAACGCTTAAAGCCCCGTCGCAGGGGCTCTACAAGGAAAAAATGAGCAAATTCATCTCGCTGGCCGTGCCTGTGGCGTCGGCCGACGAGGCCAAGGCCGTGATTAAGGACACGCAGAATAAATATCACGATGCGCGCCACTGCTGCTGGGCCTACATGATTGGCACCGACCGCAGCGAGCACCTGTCAAGCGACAACGGTGAGCCGTCGGGCACGGCGGGCAAGCCCATCCTGGGCCAGATAAACTCGTTTGAATTGACCAATGTGGTGATATGCGTGGTGCGCTACTTTGGCGGCATCAAGCTGGGCACCTCGGGCCTGATTGCAGCCTACCGCCAGGCTGCGCGCGAGGCCATTGAGGCGGGCGAGATTCTTGAGTGCCACGAGCAGGCGCGCCTCACCTTCAACTTCCCCTATCTGGGCATGAACGATGTGATGCGGCTGGTGAAGGCGGCCAGCGTGCGCATCGTCGACCAGCAGTTCGACAACGTGTGCCTTATGACGCTTGAGTGCGATGCCGACCAGATGCCTGCCCTGCGCTCGCGCATAGCCGCCGTTTCGGGCACCTCAATCCTTTCTGATTAATCTTTTTTTGTCTCGGTGCGGGGCGCAAACACAAAGCGCGCCTTGCAGTGGCTCGCACCGTCCACGTCGATGCTCATTTTGCAGTCGTCGGGGTCGGTGTCGTCGGTGCGCACCAGGGCTGTGTCGGCATAGTGGGTCTCGCGCAGGAATGCTATCTCCATGCGCCTCAGCACGCAGTCGTCATACTTTTGCATGGCAAACTGGTTCATTAGCAGCTCCAGATAGCGCACGGTGTTCACATGGCGGTTGAAGTCGCAGTCGGCATACTGGAATGTGTAGCTGGCCGTGCGGCCCTGGGTCACGGGGCGGAGGCGGCTTTGAGGCTCAATGCCGCTGCGGCGGCTGCTCACGTTGCTGTTGATGTAGCTCAGCTGCGATATGTCCACTCCCTCACGGGTGGCAAAGTTAATGGCCATCCACACGGTGCGCGCCTCTCCCACCACCTCGCCGCTGGCGTCGGTAATGGCCACGTTGCGCTGCGAGAAGTGGCGGTTGTAGCCCTCAATCCATGTGGTCACGGTGTAGCTCTCGTTGATGGTGGGGTAGCGCTTCATTTCCACCGTCACCCTCGACAGCACCCAGCCCTCGTTTCGCTTAATCAGGTTGTCATAGCCCACGCCCCAGGCATTGGCGTGCAGGGTGGATATTTCGATTATGCGCTCCACCACCAGCTGCAGCGGCATTTCGCCCTGCGGGTTGCACTCGCCTGCCGTGAGAAAATACGTCTTGCTGAATTCCTTTATATGCTTGTCTTCGTTTTCCATTGCTGTTTCGTTTATTTTGCCCCAATCATCTTTTTCATCTCGGCCGTGGTGCTGTGGCGCTTGCCGTTGAGGCCGCTCAGATACTTGTTTTCGCTTGTGGGTGGCATTTTGCTGGCGTTGGCAAAGCGCTCTGGCTGCGTGATGCGTGTGAACACCACCCGCTGCACCCGTGTGCGCGGGCACGTGGCCACGCTGTAGCCCAGCTCCTTGTTGTTCTTGCCGGGGCCGTTGCTGCTCCAGTAGCGTATGTCGCCGTTGGGCTCATAGCCAAGGAACACCACGCTGTGGCCGCGCTCCTGGTCGTCGGTCTTCACATCGTTGCAGCCTATAATGGCACCGCTGTCGCTGCCACTGGTCTCGTTGCGGTTCCAGAATATCTTCATTATGTCGCCCGGCACGGCCTGCTGCCACACGGGGTTGGCGTTCCACTCCTCGTCGGTGAGGTAGCGCTCGCCGGGCTTCTCCTTGTTTTTCTCCGACTTTGCCCCGCGGTAGGCGGTGATGCTGTAGCCGGCCTTCAGCTCGTGCACCAGCACTGCCACACCGGGGCCGTTGGCGTTGGCGCGCCCCCAAAAGCCGAATCCGTCGTCTTCGCCTATGCCCTTGTCGTTGATGTAGTCCACTATGCCCACGTATGGCTTTATGTTGAGCCACGCGGCGCGCGGAATTTTGCCGTCGGTGTCCCACATTAGCAGTGCCTTCACCAGCACGGCATAGGTGGCGCTTGAGCAGAACGAGGGCTGAGCCTTGTGCGGGTTGAATTGCGGCCGCTGGTCGGCAAGGCGCATATGGTAGGCTTCGTTGAGGGCTTGCAAAGTGGTCTTGCTGAAGTCCTGGTTGGGGCGGCCTCCGGTGTAGTAGCCGCCGTGTTGCGGAAACGAGTCGATAGCCGCCAGCACGCACTGCTGCCAGCGCTCGTTGGTGGGGGTGCCTGCCTTGACGCAGATGGCTATAAATGCCAGGGCCATGGCCGCTATAAGTCTTGATGTCGCTTTCATAATGCTTGCTGCAAATTGGTTTTGTGCACCAAAATTACTGAAAAAATCGCGCTCCGCAAACCCACGCCCATGCTTTTTTGCTATTGTCACACGGCCCTCAAAGCGCGGAAGGCTATTGCACAATTTTCCCAATAGCACTAACTTTGCACATCGTTATAGTTTTTCTACAAGTAATTCAACGAATACAGATATGTTTGATTTTTTTCACCGCAAAAAGGAAGGCGTCAAGCTGTTCTACAGCACCGACGTCCACAGCCACATATTGCCCGGAGTCGACCATGGCTCGCAAGACGTTGAGCAGTCGCTGGCCATGCTGCAAGCCGAGCTCGACATGGGCATCAGCCGCGTGATGTGCACATCGCACGTCACGGCCGAGACGTTTGAAAACACCATCGAGTCGCTCACAGCCGCCGGCAAGGTGCTGCAGGAGGCCATCGACAAGGAGCAGATGCCTGTGGAGATTCACCCCTCGGCCGAATACCGCCTCGATGAGTACTGGAACCGCGAGTATGCCGCCGGACACGTGCTGCCCATGCCGGGCAACTATGTGCTCATCGAAAACTCGTTTATCCAGGAACTGATTGAAATCGACGACATGATGTTCGACCTGCAGGTGAAGGGCTACAAGCCCATTCTGGCACATCCCGAGCGCTATCCCTACTATTACCGCCGCCATGAGCGCTACCAGAAGCTGCACAGTTCGGGCGTGAAGTTTCAAGTGAATCTGCTGTCGCTGGCGGGATATTTCGGCTCGGGCGCGCGCGAAGCGGCAATGTGGCTGGTGAACAACAATTTGGTGGACATGCTGGGCAGCGACATGCACAACCTCGACCATGCCCGCATGATAAAGGACTACATCAACAGTAAGGACTGGCGCAAGGTGGGTGCAAAACTCGAGCCTCACATCATCAACGACATGGTGCGATAACCTCCCCACTGCAGAGCAAAACTAAGCGCCGGCTGGCCTACGCATTGCGCGTGTAGGTCCAGCCGGCGCTTAGTTTATGGCTTTATTGGCTTAGCGCATGCGCGCGAAGCTGAATGGAATTTGCTTGTTGCCGCTTGTGGTGAAGCAGCCTTCAAAGGTCTGTCCGTTGCAGCTGCCTATCAGGGTTCCGGCAATCTCTTCGCCCTTGTATATCGACACGGTGAGCGACCCGTCGCCGTTCATGATGCCTATCAGCTTCATGGGTACACCCTGCCTGCCTTTGGTCACAAAGCGCGCCGAGCCTTTCACGTTTTGCGGGTCGTTGATGTTGAGGTGCAGCACGCACTCCTGTGCGCCTATGCGTCCGCCCATGTTAAGCACCCCAGGCTGCGTCTGCCTGCTGGCACTCTCGCTGCCGCCATCCTCCTCGGCCTGCTGCGGCACGGCATCGGCGCCATACAGAAATTCGCGCTCCATGCTGTCCATCATGGCCATCTGCTTGTCGGACTGCTGCATCATCACTTGGAAAATGGAGTCTACATCGGCCTGGCCGAGCGAGTCGACTGGTATCGACTGCGTGCTCACGCGCTTCACCACGGTCACGTGGGTGTTGCTGCGGACATACCACAATGCGCACAGCAGCAATATTATGGCCACCGACGCGCCCGCTATGGCTGCTGCCAGGCCAAACCGCTTGCCGCTGCGCTGTGGCGTGGCAGAATGCGGCTCGGGCTTTGCCGCTGGGATAGGAGGCTGCTGCCTGGGAAGCACAGGAGGCACGGGAGGCGGTGTCGTGCCTGCCGCTTGTGTCTTTGCGCTGTGATTGGCCTCATCGTCGGTGATTGGGGCAAGTGGGGTGGGACTCCCGCAGTGCGGGCAGTATTTCACCCCGTCGGGCATGGGCTGCCCGCAGTTGTTGCATATCTGGCTCACTGGGCAATGCGTTTTTTAATGAATTCGATTATTGTCTGTGCCGTCTCCTGCGCGCCAAACAGCGACGAGTCGATGCACAGGTCATAGCTCTGTGCATCGCCCCACTTCTTGTCGGTGTAGAAGTTGTAGTACTCGGCGCGCAGCTTGTTTTTCTTCTCGGCCATTGCCTCGGCGTCCTTGCGGTTGTCGCAGTCGCCGCGCGCTATGATGCGTGCAATGCGCGCCTCCATCGAGGCGTGGATGAACACGCTCACCACCTTGCAGTAGTTGCGCAGAATGTAGTCGGCGGTGCGCCCCACTATCACGCATGGGCCGCGGTCGGCCAGCTCCATCATCACGTTGCTCTGTGCCTTGTATATGCTGTCGTTGCTCAGCGGGGTGTCGCCAGTGAAGTATGCTCCGCTGCTGTAGCCGGTGTTAAACGACCACAGGCTCGAGAAGAACGACGGCGTGCGCTCGTCGGCGGCCTCGAAAAAGTCGGCGTTCACTCCGCTCGACTTTGCGGCTTCGGTGAGCAGCTCTTTGTCGTAGTATGCTATGCCAAGCCCCTTGGCTATGAGCTTGCCTATCTCGCGCCCTCCGCTGCCAAACTGGCGGCCCACTGTCACCACATATTTTGTATTGTTGTTGTCCATATTCCGATGTGTTGTTGTGTAGTTTGCAAATCTAAGTCGGGGCAAAATTAAGCATTTCGCCCGTTAAATGCAATAGACAGGTGTCAGTTGACGTTCACATAGCGGCCGTCAATCAGCGATCGGGTGACCTCCATGTCGCCGTTTTTCCACACCATGGTCACCCCCGTTGTCTGGGCCTTGAGCGGACTTTTGCTCACCTGCACCATGTGGGTGAAGCGTGTCTTCATTCCAGTGGTCTCAACGGCCTCGTCGAGCACGCGCTGCACCTCGGGCGACGAGGCTATCACAAAGTTCACACCGCCTATTTTCACCACTCCGGCCATTGGCTGCGACGCACTCAGCTTAATCACGTCGCCGCTGCTCACCTCAATTCCTTTGGGGTATCCGTTTTGGGTGTTGAGGGTCACAATCAGGGTGTTGTGTGCCTTCTCTGCCTTGGCTATGGCTTTCAGTTTGTCGAGCGCGGCCTGCACTATGCGCATCTCGCAGGCCTCGCTGGTGGGCTGCAGCTGGTTGAGTACAAGCCCGTCGGTGGGGTTGGTCATAAACTCGTGGCCATATCCGCCGCGGGCCAGCTGGGCCATTACTGCGCTGTCGGCCGCTTCGGCGTTTTTGCTGCCGCCCTCATACACGCGCACTGGCACGGTCACCGTCTCCACCGAGTCGCTGGCGGCGGTGGCGCTGCCATTGGCCTCATCGTGCAACTGGTCTTCGCCGTTCAGAATGTAGGCGGTGGTGGTCATCTGCTTGCCGTCCCATGTGGCGTGGAGGGTGGTGTGCTGCTTTGGAAAAATTTCGGGCACATACTCATAAACGCGCTCAAACCGCGTGTTCATGCCCGTGGGCCGGGCATATTGCTTAAGGAAATCGGCATTGTCGGGGTTCATGATCAGCACAAAGTGTGCCTCGCCCACCTGATAGTCGCCATATGCCATGCGCCGGGCCACATCGGTTGATTTCAGCGGATCGCGGTCGTAGGCCTCCACCTTTATCGGCTCCAGTCCCGAGCCGTCGGGCCACACCACCAATGCAAATGCGTAGTGCTCGGCATCGTTGTCGTCGATGGCCTGCAGCTTTTTGCGCAGTGCGGTGTCGAAACCGTTGAGCTTTTTGTCGTCAAACCTCATGCACCGCAGCTCCATGTAGTCGGTCTTGCTGGGCAGCTTAAAGCTGCTGTCGCCCTGCACCACCTGCACCGGCATCACCACTGTGCCGCGGCGCGCACCCAAAGCGCTGCCGCAAACGCCTGTCAGCAGTGCGGCGGCGAGCAGAATATTTGTTTTTTTCATGTTCAGTCCTCCTTTTTGCCATCGAAGATAGTGCTTTTGTGTGATTTTTTTCGCATATTTGCATAGAAAAAAGCAACATTATGACCATATTTCACAACACACTCACCATCGTGGCCGCTGCTTTTGCCATCGGCCTTGCCTCATGCGGAGGCTCAGCCCAGGCCGGAGGCAGCGATGTGTTCACCACGCAAAGCGGCAAGCGCGTGGAGTTCACATTCATCAAGCACGGCAGTCTTGAGATAAAATACGACTCGCTGCACATCCAGGTCGACCCTGTGTCGCAGTTGCCGCCAGTCACCGACTATTCGCGCTTTCACAAGGCCGACGTCATACTCATCACACATGAGCACTACGACCACTACGATGAGGCTGCTATCGACACCCTGTGCGACAGCACCACGCGCGTGGTACTCAACGGCCGCTGCGCCGCCATGCTGCGCCGCGGCACCGCGCTGTCCAATGGCAACAGCTTGCAGCTGCGCAGCGACATCACCGTCGATGCCGTGCCCGCCTACAACACCACTCCGGCCCACGCCAAGTTTCACCCCAAGGGGCGCGACAATGGCTATGTGCTCACTCTCGACGGCTTCCGCATCTACATAGCCGGCGACACCGAAGACATACCCGAGATGAAGAATCTGCAAAACATCGATGTGGCCTTCCTGCCGTGCAACCAGCCCTACACCATGACCCTCACCCAGTTTGTAAACGCGGTGAAGACCATTTCGCCCAGGGTGGTGTATCCATATCACTACAACGACACGCAGGTGAGCCGCCTGCCGGCCATGCTCAAGGGCTATGATGTGCGCATCCGTCCCATGAAGTAGGCTTATTGCAACAACAAAAAGAAATCCCGCAAGGCACATGCCTGCGGGATTTCCTTTTTTTTGTCGTTGCCAATGCGCAGCGGTCGGCGCCTTATCCAAAGTTGTCGAAGTGTATCGACTCGGGGTCGACACCGAGCGAGTCGAGCATCTTCTCCACGCTCTTGCTCATCATTGCAGGGCCGCACATGTAGTATTCGCAGTCCTCGGGAGCATCGTGGTTCTTAAGATAAGTGTCGTATAGCACCTGATGAACGAAGCCAGGGGTGTATTTCACACCTGCCTCGTCGGCCTTCGGGTCGGGACGGTCGAGGGCCAGGTGGAACGAGAAGTTGGGAAACTCCTTTTCAATCTCCAAGAAGTCGTTGAGGTAGAACACCTCGCTCAGCGAGCGGGCTCCGTAGAAAAACGACATCTTGCGGTCGGTGGTGTGCAGTGTCTTGGTCATGTGCATGATTTGCGCGCGCAGCGGAGCCATGCCTGCGCCGCCGCCAATCCATATCATCTCCTTCTTGCTGTTGAATATGGGGTGGAAGTCGCCATAGGGGCCGCTCATCACCACTTTGTCGCCGGGCTTGAGCGTGAATATGTACGACGACGATATGCCGGGCATCACATCCTGGAATCCCACTTGCGGCTTCGGCTTGAATGGTGGCGTGGCTATGCGCACGGTGAGCATGAAGCGGTCGCCCTCGGCCGGATAGTTGGCCATCGAGTAGGCGCGCACGGTGGGCTCGGTGTTTTTGCACTTTAGGGTGAACAGGCCAAACTTTTCCCAAATGGGCAGATATTCGGGGCCTATCGAGTCTTTGTCGATGTCCACATTGTAGTCCATCTCATAGGCCGGAATTCGTATCTGCGCATACGAGCCCGGAATGAAGTCCATGTGCTCGCCCTCGGGCAGGGCCACAATCAGCTCTTTGATAAACGAGGCCACATTCTTGTTGCTCACCACGGTGCACTCATATTCTTTCACCGACAGCACCGAGTCTGGCACCTGAATCTTCAGGTCGTCTTTCACCTTCACCTGGCAGCCAAGGCGCCAGTGCGCCTGCTGCTCCTTGCGTGAGAAGTGCACCGTCTCGGTGGGCAGAATCTCACCGCCGCCTTCCAGCACCTGCACCCGGCACTGGCCGCAGCTGCCCTTGCCGCCGCATGCGCTGCTCAGCATCACGCCGTTGTCGTGCAGCGTGCTTAGCAGCGATGCCCCTGTGCTTACTTCAAGCTGCTTCTTGCCATTGTTAATGTCGATGCTCACCTTGCCCGTGGGCACCAGATAGTGCCTGGCCACCAGCAGCACCACCACCAGCAGCAGGGTGATGGCCAGGAATATGGCCGCGCTCGTGAGCACTGTGAGGCTCGTTATGTCTAATGTAATCATTGCCTATGCTATAGTTTTATGCCCAGGAAACTCATGAAGGCTATTCCCATAAGGCCGGTTATTATAAATGTTATGCCAATGCCCTTGAGCGGCGCGGGCACGTTGCTGTAGGCCAGCTTCTCGCGTATGGCGGCCAGGCCCACAATGGCCAGCAGCCAGCCCAGACCCGAGCCGGCGCCATACACCGTGGCCGTCAGCGCCGACCCGAAGTCGCGCTGCTGCATAAACAGCGCACCGCCCAGAATGGCACAGTTGACCGCAATCAGCGGCAGGAATATGCCCAGCGAATTGTATAGGGACGGCGAGAACTTTTCCACGGCCATCTCCACAAGCTGCGTCATCGACGCAATCACCGCTATAAACATTATCAGGGCCAGAAAACTCAAGTCCACGCCCTTCAGGGCGGGGCTGATCCACTGCAGCGCGCCTGCCTGCAGCACATACTTGTCGAGCAGGTAGTTGATGGGCAGTGTCACCACCAGCATAAAGGTGACCGCCACACCAAGGCCGAGTGCCGTTTTCACGTTTTTTGAAACCGCCAAAAACGAGCACATGCCCAAGAAGTAGGCGAATATCATGTTGTCGATGAATATCGACTTTACAAACAAATTCAGTTCTTCCATTTTGCTTTACTCATTAATTTTTGATGGTTAGTTCTTCTCTTGCAGGTCTTTATTCCGCGAGCGGTGAATCCATATGATGCAGGCCACCACTATCAGCGCCATCGGCGGCAATATCATGAGTCCGTTGTTCATGTAGCCCGCATCGTAGGCGCACTTGGGAATCACGCTGTAGCCCAGCAGTGTGCCCGAGCCCAGCAGCTCGCGCACAAATGCCACCGCGGCCAGTATTATGGTGTAGCCCAGGCCGTTGCCCACACCGTCGAGAAACGAGGGCCACGGCTTGTTGCTTAGCGCAAAAGCCTCGAGGCGGCCCATGAGTATGCAGTTGGTGATTATCAGGCCAATGAACACCGACAGCTGCTTGCTCACGTTGTAGTCAAAGGCTATGAGGAACTGCTGCACTATTATCACCAGCGCGGCCACCACCACCAGTTGCACAATTATGCGTATGGTGGCCGGAATGGTCTTGCGCATCATCGATATTATCACGTTGCTGAACGCAAGCACCACCGTCACCGATATGCCCATCACAATGGCGGGCTCAAGCTTGGCCGTGACGGCCAGCGTTGAGCATATGCCCAGTATCTGCACCAGCACCGGGTTGTCCCTTGAGATGGGGTTGAATAAGACTTCTTTGTTTTTACTTGATGCCATGTCTTTTTTCTATATCTGTATATATATGTGTCGAAGTTAAAAATAACTCTCAACACTAAACCTTAAACTTTCAACCGTTACTTACTCTCACTTTGCAGCTGCTTGAAGAATGCATCGTAGGCACCCATGCAGCCTTTCAGCATCGACTCCACGCCGCGGCTGGTGATGGTTCCGCCCGATATGGCGTCGACGCAGTCTTCACCGCTGGTGGGCTTCTGGCCCGCCTTCATCACGCCTATCGACTTGAATTGGCCGCCCTTATACAGCTCCTTGCCCTCAAACTGCTTTTGGAATGGCTCCCGGGCAATTTCAGCGCCAAGGCCGGGAGTCTCGCCCTCGTGCGAGAAGTAGGCGCCATACACTGTGTCGCCGTCGGCGTCAACGGCCACATAGCCCCATATTGCGCCCCACAGGCCCGCTCCATACACGGGAATGATGTATTTCACGCTGCCATCGTCAAGCCGGCACTTAAACACCGGCAGCTGGCGCTTGTCGGCGGCGAGCTTCACGTTGGCCTTCATGTCGATGTCAAATGCGGCGTTGCGCGCGCTGTCGGTCACGTTGCCGTTGTTGTCAATCACGAAGTCGCTCACAATGTATTTGTTGTATGTCTGCTCCACCTCATCGTCGCTCGGGGCGGTGATGTGTACTGCGCTCAATATTTGCTGGCGCTTGTCGTTGGCTATGTTGCGCTCCTGTCGTGGCCTTAGGGCCATGTACACAAATGCAAGCACTGCGCCCACCACCACCACCATTATGGCCGAGTATAATATTTGATATGTGTTACTGTTCTTGTTCATAATAGTAGTGATTTTTTATTGGTTGTTGGCTTTTGCGCGGTTCATGCGCCGCCTTATGTTCACGGCCACCACGCAGTGGTCGATGAGCGGAGCAAAGGCGTTCATCAGCAGCACTGCCATCATCGCGCCCTCGGGATAGCCGCCGTTATACACGCGTATGAGTATGGCAAACACGCCAGTCAGAAATCCGTAGATGTATTGCCCCGTCTTGGTGCGCGCCCCGGTCACGGGGTCGGTGGCCATAAACACAGCCGCGAATGCAAATCCGCCGTAGCACAGCTGAGCCACGGGGTCGAGCAGCGAGGCGGGGTAGGTGGCACTGGGCAGCGCGTGGGCCAGGCAGCTCATGGCCAGGCCGCCCACCACCACCGAGCCCATCACCCTCCACGAGGCGATGCCGGTGATAAGCAGTATGGCTGCGCCAATGAGTATGCACAGCGTCGATGTTTCGCCCGGCGAACCGGGAATGAAGCCCAGAAAGGCGTCGAGCGTGCTTATGGGGTCGCCCGTCACACCATGCAGGTTCAGGCTGCCGCCCACGTTGGTGGCAATCTGGCCCAGCGGTGTGGCGCCGGTGAAGGTGTCGGCCACTGTGCCGCCGCCAAATCCCAGCGCCGAGCCGGTCTTGACAAATGCGGCGTCGCCGCTCATCTTCGACGGGTAGGCGAAAAATAGGAAGGCTCGCGTCACCAGCGCCACATTGAATATGTTCATGCCAGTGCCGCCAAACACCTCCTTGGCAAACACCACTGCAAAGGCCGTGGCCACGGCCACCATCCACAGCGGTGTGTTGATGGGCACAATCATAGGTATCAGAATGCCCGACACCAGAAAGCCCTCTTGAATCTCCTTGTGGTGAATCTGGGCCGAGATGAACTCAATGCCCAGGCCCACGGCATAGCTCACCACTATGGTGGGCAGCATGGCCAGCAGGCCAAACACCAGCATCGTGGTCCACTTGGCATTTGGCTCGCCTATGGCGAGGAAGTGCTGCAGGCCCACATTGTACATGCCAAACACCAGCGCCGGCAGCAGAGCCACTATCACCATTATCATGGTGCGCTTCATGTCGTTGCCGTCGTGTATGCTCACACCGCTGCGCGATGTGGTGTTGGGGGTGAACAGGAATGTCTCAAAGCCATCATACACCGACTCCAGCTTCTCCAGCTTTCCGCCTGGCTGGAAGTGCGGCTTCACTTTGTTCATTATGTTTCTTAAAGCATTCACTTTTTATGTCTGTTTTTTTTGTTTGTTCTCGTTGTGTGTGTGAATTTTTCCCGGGGAGGCGCGTCAGCACATCTCCTTGCGCAGGCGGTCGAGGCCGTCGCGCACTATTTGCTGCAGCTCCAGCTTCGACGTGTCGGCATACTCGGCCAGGGCGAAGTCCTCCGGAGCCACCTCATATATGCCCAGCTGCTCCATCTTGTCGATGTCAAACGCTATGATGGCCTTTATCAGGAATTCGGCATATATGTCCATGGGCAGCATGCGGTCATACTCGCCGCTCATCACTATGGCTCGTTTGCCGCCTTTCAGGCGTGCGTCGAGCGCCACCGGCTTGCGGTTGCCCAGCAGCCACGACGTGAAGTCGCGGTATATGCTGAATCGCTTGGGGCTCACCGAGGCCCAGCCCATAAACTCATCGCGCTGCGCCACCTCCTCAATCACAGTGACTTGGCGGTAGGGTGCGCGCAAGTATCCATCGATTCCCACCACGCTGCCAGTGAGCGGGTTGCCGCTGATGATGCGCTTGTTGTCGGCGGTGCCGTCGGCCAGATTGCCGCCCAGCAGCGACTTCATGTCGCAGCCCTCGGTGGTGGCCACATATTGCGGCGTGGCCACCTCGGTGCCGGTCACGGCCACCAGGGTGGAGTAGTCTGCCTCGCCAGTGGCCACCAGCCGGCCTATCTTGGCCAGGGTCACCACATCGAGTGTCCACACCGTTTCGCCCTTGTTCACGGGGCGCACGTTGGCCGCCTGCACTCCGGCGTTGCCGGCGGGGTGGGGGCCTATGAACTCGTTGACCACTGCGGCATCGCCGGCGTCAATCTGCTCGCCGTGGCGCACGCCCAAATACACGTTGCCTCCGTCGGTGAGGCCCTTCAGTGCCTCCACGCCCTGGCGCAGCCACTTCATGTTGTCGCCGGCCACCCTGGCCAGGCTCGGGGCGAGTGGGGCACTGTCGAAGCAGGTCACAAATATGTCGCGTGGCTTCACGGCGGGGTCGGGCACCACATCGTACGGACGCTGGCGCAGCCTTGCCCACAGTCCCGACTCAAGCAGCAGGGCCAGTGTGCCGCTGCCGGTGTCGAACTTGCGCTTCTGCCCGCTGCCGTCGGGCTCAATTACTATTGAAAGAATTTTGCGGCGGTCGCCGCGCACCACTCTGGCTATCTTTCCGCTCACAGGCGAGGTCACCTTGATGGCCTCCACCGTTTTGTCGTGAAACAGCGCGTCGCCGGCGGCCACTGTGTCGCCATCGCGCTTCTCAAGCCGTGGCACCAGTCCATGGAAGTCATCGGGAATCACGGCTACTGCCGCTCCCTTGACCGCCACTGTGGCCGCGTCGCTGCCGACGCCGCCCTGCAGCTTCAGGTCATAGCCTTTTTTTAGCCTAATTGTTGCCATTATGTATATGATATATGTGTAATCCCTATTTATAATGTATGGCAAAGTTAGCAAAAAAACTTGAAAAAGCGGTGCTTGAGGCACTCTATTCGGCCTGCGGGCTGCCGTGGGCTGCCATAAATGGTGGATGCGGGTGGGCGTACGGCTTTTTTGCATTGAAGAAATATCGTTTTTTAGTCGAAAAAACGTATCGCCAGTTTGTTTTATCGAAATAAAAGTGATACTTTTGCGTAGTTTTTTATGAGAAAATGCCATCGCCGTTGTGGAGTGGCCGTTTCCTTATAAGAAAACTGGCGTGTGTGCAAGCGCTAATCTGTGCTTTTCCATCGGCCCCCACACAATGCAAGGCTGTTTTGGCCGGCGGGCGGCGTCAGGAATCAACGGTCAGGATAGTAGTGGAAGCATGCGACATAAACTTGGAAAGATATAAATTTTAATAACTAATTAATTTATCAATTTTTAAAACAAATTTTTTGATTTAAATTATGGAAGCTCAAAAGCCAAACAACCAGCAGGTAAAACCTGCTGCTCCACAGACAAAGAAGGCTGACAACAAAACTGTCAGCAGCAATGTAGGTGGCATTAAGAATGCATCAATTGTGATTCTTATCTGCTTTGTAATTGCAGTATGTTTCTTCATCTTCGTGCTGGGTGACGGTTCTCACTTCAAGGACGGCCTCAACAGCAATGGCCCTATCGACATCCTCGGTACTATCTACAAAGGTGGTGTGATTGTGCCTATCCTGCACACTCTGTTCCTCACTGTGATCGTGCTCTCTGTTGAGCGCTGGATTGCTCTGGGCAAGGCTAAAGGCAAAGGCAACACTGCCAAGTTCGTTGCCAACATCAAGGCTGCTCTCGCCAAGAACGACCTCGCCAAGGCTGAGGATCTCTGCCGCAAGCAGCAGGGTACTGTGGGTGCTGTGGTTTTCGCCACTCTCTCTAAGTACAAAGAAATGGACAAGAACGCAGTTCTCTCTAAGGAGCAGAAACTCACTTCTATCCAGCAGCAGCTCGAGGAGGCTACCGCTCTCGAGATGCCTTCACTGCAGCAGAACCTGCCTATCTGCGCAACTCTGACTACTCTGGGTACTCTTATCGGTCTTCTCGGTACTGTGATCGGTATGATCAAGTCGTTCCAGGCTCTGTCTGCATCAGGTGCTCCTGACTCAACTGAGCTGTCTACCGGTATTTCTGAGGCACTTGTGAACACTGCATTCGGTATCTTGACTGCAGCTTGCGCCCTGATTTCTTATAACTTCTACAGCAACAAGATCGATAACCTCACTTACGCAATCGACGAGGTTGGTTTCTCTATCGTTTCTACTTTCGCTGCAACTCACTAATCTTAACTGTTAGTGATTCACTAAGTTAGAATTGTAGCAAAATAAATTAATCAAACAATTTATTAGAGTTTAGAAACAATGGGAAAAGTCAAAATTAAAAGAAAAGACACGCGCATCGACATGACGGCGATGAGCGACGTTACCGTTCTTTTGCTGACTTTCTTCATGTTGACATCAACATTCCTTCAGAAGGAGCCGGTGACTGTGATCACTCCTCCCTCTGTGAGCGAAGAGAAGGTGCCCGACGAGAAACTGATGTCAGTCCTCGTTGGCCAGGATGGCAAGGTGTTTATTGCACTCACCGGTACTAAGGACTCTACGCTCAAGAGCGAGAAGTTCCGCGCCGATGTGCTGAAAAACGCTGTGGGTTACTACAATCAAATGTACAAAACCCCCATCAACCTCACTCAGAAGGAACTCGATGCATTCTCTAAGATTGGCACTTTTGGTGTGCCTCTGGGCGCACTTAAAAAGTGGCTTGACCTGCCCACCGACGAGCGCGATGCTGCTCTGAAGACTGCAGGCATCCCAATCACCAGAAATGAAGATCCCGATAAGCCCAATGAATTCCAAATTTGGATCAAGTCGGTTTATGCGGCAATGGAAGATAACGGCATTGGCTCGGACATGGATAGCGGTACTGGTATCGCTATCAAGGCTGACCAGTCAACACCTTACGACAAGGTTGAAGTTGTTATGGACAACCTCCAGACAATGAAACACAATAAGTTCAGCTTAATGACAGCTTTAAAGAAAGAGGAGGATTAATAGACTATGGCAAGGAAAGATATAAGTCGTCAAAAAAAGTTTGATACTCGTATCGACTTTACGCCTATGGTCGATATGAACATGCTTCTGATCACTTTCTTTATGCTGTGTACCACTATGATTAAGTCGCAGACGCTGCAAATCAGCCTGCCGACCAACGAGAAAGTTGAACAGCAAGATCAGAACAAAGTGAAGCAGTCTGAGGCTATCACCATCGTCATCGATGGCAAGCTCTCGCCCGACAGCCTTTCGCTGGCCAGCAATGGCATGCTTTACTACTACGATGGTAAGCCCGACGTTGAGAACAACAACATGAAGCAAATCAAGTTTGGCGCCGGTGAGGGTACGATTCGTCAAATCCTCTCTGAACGCAACTCTGAGGTGCTCACTAAAATCAACGAACAGAAAGCCCGCTGGAAGAAAGGCGAGATTACTGACGAGCAATACCAGGAAGAAGCCAAGAAGATTCGTAACAACGACGAGCTTAAGCGTCCCGTTGTCATGATTAAGGCTACTGCAAACGCCAGCTACGCTGACGTGGTGAATGTGCTTGACGAAATGCAAATCAACAACATCAGCCGCTACCAGATTGAGCGTATGAGTCACGTTGACTCTGTGATGATGATGAAGTTGCAGGGCAAACCTATCAAGTGATGCGTGGTGATAGATTCTATAGATTAAGAATTAATTAAAACAATTAAGTATTATGCCAAAAGATGTAGATCTTTCATCAAAAGAATGGTGCGACCTCATTTTTGAGGGCAAAAATAAGGACTTCGGTGCTTATGTGATTCGCACCGGCTCGGTTAAGCGTCACACCAAGGCTGTGGTTTATACACTCATCGGCCTTGTGATTGTGGGTGCTGCCATCTTTTCGACGCTCAAAATTCAGCAACTCATTGCTGAGCAGCGTCTGAAGGATCAGGCCGAGCAGGAAAACGTAGCTGTTGACCTTTCTACAAAGGAAGCTCCTAAGGAAGAGCAGCAGCAGAAGCTTGAAGAGGAAAAACCCGAAATCAAGAAGGAAGAGGTTCTTCAGTCTGTTAAGGTGACTGAGCTCAACATCGTCGAAGACTCTCAGGTTAAGAAGGAAGATGAGATTAAGTCGCAAGATGAGCTGAAGGACGAGAGCAAGGCTTTCGGTCAGAAGGATAATGACGAAGGTGTTACCGACCGTAACCTCACTAAGACCCTCAAAAACGAGGTTGTCGTTGACGAGGTTAAGCCGGTTGAAGAGAAGAAGGCTGAACCCGAACAGGTGTTCAAGTCGGTGGAGCAGATGCCTACCTTCCCCGGTGGCGATGCTGCCCTCATGAGATATCTCTCTTCTCACCTGCAATACCCGACTATGGCGCAGGAAAACGGCGTTCAGGGTACTGTGGTTGTTCAATTCGTCGTTACCAAGACTGGTAAGGTGGGTGAGGTTAAGGTTGTCCGTTCGGTTGACCGCGACCTCGACAGGGAGGCAACTCGTGTTTGCCGCTCGTTGCCCAACTTCGTTCCTGGCCGTCAGAATGGCCAAGCCGTTAACGTTTGGTACACTCTGCCTGTCAAGTTCAAACTCCAGCAGTAATACGATTGGCAGTATTATAAGCTAAATATCCATTAGCCACCGAAGAATAGTCTTCGGTGGCTTTTTTTTTGTGCCATAAACTTTGTGGAATCAAGCCGTTTTCATAACTTTACAGCAGTAATCCGAGCTTGTCATAGCAGGCTTGAGTGTTTAATTCAATCTTAAGTGAAACCCATTTAAACCACTGTTACACTATGAGTCTTTGCCCTAAGTGTGGTCGTCTGCTCGACGATGACGCCATGTTCTGTTCAAAATGCGGCGCGCGGGTCGGCTGTTACGGCTCTGCCACGCCTCCGCCGCTGCCTGGCGCGCCCGAATATGGGCCGCATAGCGCGCCACAGCCGCAGTCTGCCCGCTTCAGCGCTCCGCAGCATCGTCGCATCGAGCCCGAGCCTATGCCGTCACGTGGCCAGTGGGCCAATGCTGGTACGGTGCTGCTGATTCTGCTGGTGCTGGCTGCTGTTGGCCTGGTGGCTTATTTGCTGTTCCCTCACAGCCCGGTGCCTGAAACGCCGCAGTTACGTGAAGTCGTCACCACGTCCGACTCCGCTGATCCTGAATTTGATGCCTACAATGAACCCGATGTGGCCGGACCTGCCGATGATGGGTTGAAACCCATCGGGCATGCCGACGCTCTGCAGCCAAACGCAATTGGTGACGTGCCTGTCTCCGAAACTGAGGACGTGATGGAGACACAATCGTTTGTTGTGCAGCGCGATGAATCCACTTGGTCTGCGCAAGAGCCCGGTGCGCGCGAAGTTCCGCAGCGCGTGTTCAAGTCGGTGGAGCAGAAGCCATCCTTCCCCGGTGGCGATGTCGCCCTCATGAGGTACATCTCTTCTCACTTGCAATATCCGTCATCGGCGCGTGAGAGCCACATCGAGGGCACAGTGGTTGTTCAGTTGTTAGTTACGGCAACCGGCCGTGTCGATGAAGTTAACGTCATCCGCTCGGTCGACCGCGACCTCGACAGGGAGGCTGTGCGCGTTTGCCGCTCGCTGCCCAACTTCGTTCCTGGCCGTCAGAATGGTCAGGCTGTTAACGCTTTTTACACTCTGCCTGTGATGTTCAAGCTGCAGCAATAGCGCAAAAACTTCCCAAGCCACCCAGCGGCAGCTTTTTTATTGCAGCAAAAGCGCTTTTTGCTGCTTGCAAACGGCTACAAATACGCCAAATTTGTTTAATTTTGTGTACGAATTGGCTGATGCAGGCATCATGCGCCAGTGCAGCCACAAGTGTAACTATTAATCAGCAATAACAGAAATGCTTATATGTCCTAAATGCGGTAGTCAGCTCAACGATGACGACCGCTTTTGCCCCAAGTGCGGCACCCCCGTTGCGCCGCAGCCTCAAGCCCCCGTTGCGCCGCAGCCTCAAGCCCCTGAGCAGTCGCATTGGGCTCCCGCTCAGCCAGTGCAGCCAGCCCCCGATGCGCAACAGCCCAAGAAGACCAATGTGAAACTCATAGCAGCCGTGGTCGCGGCCGTGATAGTGGTTGCTGGCGTGTGCTGCTACTTTGTGATGCAGTCGCATGGCGAGCAGCAGATGTGGGAGCAGTGCGAAAACTCTACCGACACTGCCGACTTCGAGAAATACATCGATGCTTACCCCGACGGTGACCACATAGCCGAGGTCAAGACCATGTATGCCAAGCTAAAGGCCGATGGCGAGGCGTGGAACGGAGCGCTCAATAGTGGCGACGCGGCCTCGCTGCGCAGCTATCTCAGCGCCTTCCCAAGCGGTGTGCATGCCGCCGAGGCACGCCAGCGTCTCGACGACGCTGTGTGGAACGAGGCCCAGAGTTCAAACTCGTCCGAAGCCTATCTGGCCTATATGCAGGAATTTCCCAGTGGCAGCCACTACCAGGATGCCGTGAACGCCTACAACAAAATCCAGTCGACGGTGATGACTGATGCCGACCAGGACAACGTGCGCGCCAGCATCGAGCAGTTTTTGGCTGGCATCGAGGCCTTCGACTCGCAGATGATGCTCAGCGCCTGTGCCCCGCGCCTGGTCAACTTCATGGGCAAGCGCGCCACAGCCAAGGATGTGGCCGACTACATTGCCGCCTACCGCAATTCCGACATTTCGGCCATATCGTTCTCGGGCCTTAGTGTGCAGACGCAGAAAAGTGCCGACCAGAGCGGAGCCATAACCTACAAGGCGGTGTTCTCCGTAGACCGCCGCTTCGAGCGCGAGCAGGTGGAGAAGGGCACGCTGGCTTCGATGCGCGGCACTGCAGTGCTCAATTCCGACTACAAAATCACGGCCATCACCATGAACAAGACGGCCGAATATTGATGCCAACGGCTGCACTGATGGTTAACATTCTATAATTAAGTGGCTATGAGTTCATCGTTTGGCAAATTTTCGCTAATTTTACAAGAAATATGCAGTGACCGTGCTATTTTTGCGTTATAATGTTAAACTAAACCGCATTTTAACGGTCGAAATGTAAATTTTAAGAATAATGGCAATAAAGATAACAGGAGAAGGCATTGTAAACGCTCTGCGGGTGTTTTTCGGAGCATTCATGATTGTGGTTTACCTTGGCATGTCGGTTTTGTTCATGCTCAACTTCTTCAACTTCTCAACCACCCCCACGTGGACATTGGCCCGCTGGGTGTTTGCAGTAATCTTGGGAGTCTATGGAATTTACCGCGGCTATCGCCAGGTGAAGGGCATCGACTACTACCGCAGCGGCAAGAAGGCCGACGGCGGCGAGTGAGGCGGCCGATTAACGAAACGGTTCAACAAAATAAAAACAAAATAGAACTATGCGCAAAATCAACTACATATTATCGCTGGCTGTGGCACTGACCATGACTGTGCTGCCATCGTGCCAGCAGCAGAAGCCCACCAACACTCCAACGTCGGGGTTGGCTCGGGTGATGTGCGACGAGTCGTTCCAAAACATCCTCGACCAGGAGGTGGAGGTGTTTGAATACTCCTACAAGGACGCCAACATAATGCCGCTCTACATGAGCGAAAGTGCCGCCCTCGACTCGCTGCTGCACAAGAAGGTTGATCTCATCATCACCTCGCGCGACCTCACACAGGAGCAGCGCGAAATTCTCAAGGGTCAGGGACGTGCCTACCGCTCGCGCAAAATCGCAGTCGACGCAGTGGCCATCATCGTCAACAAGGCCAACGACATCGACGAACTGTCGATGAACGACCTTCGCGACATCTTCACAGGCAAAAGCACCAAGTGGGGCAAGGTGTTCCCCACCAAGACGCTGAAAAACGACGACATTCAGGTGGTGTTCGACGGCAACGGTTCGGGCATAGTGCATTATGTGAAAAACAAGTTCCTTGGCGGCAAGGAGTTTCCCATAAAGGTGTATGCACAAAAGAGCACCGACGACGTGTTTAAGGCCGTGCAGGCCCACAAAAACGCCATTGGCTTTATAGGTGTCAGCTGGATTACCGATGACCTCAAGGGCAACCAAGAGCCCATAGAGCAGCGCGTGTCGAAGCTCAACACCAACGACCCCAACGATGTGACAGCCATCGACTTCACCGACAAAATTAAGGTGATGGCCGTGCGCGCCGAAAATCAAATTCAGGGTGTCAAGCCCTATCAGGCCTACCTGTTCGACGGCTCATATCCGCTGTTCCGCACCATCTACGCCATCGATGCCTCGGCCGGCGGCACACTCGACCACGGCTTCTACAGCTTCCTGACCGGCGTCATAGGCCAAAAGATAATTCTGCACACCGGCGTGCTGCCGGCAGCCGAGCCCATCAGGGTGGTGGAGGCAGTGAAATAGCCTTCAGCACCAACACAATACACATTGATAAATCAAAACAAATAACTTAATAAATTTAAAGAAATGAACATCAAACTTTTACTTGCTTCAGCCCTGGTGCTTGGAGCTTCCGTCAGCAGCTTTGCTCAAGGCTACAAAGACGGTATAGAGTTTTATAAAATCGGTCAGTTCGACAACGCCAAAGAGCTTCTCGAGCGTAATCTCGACAACTCTTCCACCGACAAGAGTGAGGCCTACTACTATCTGGGTCAGGTGGCATTTGAAAAGGGTGATTTAACCGGTGCCAAGTCGTTCTACGACAAGGGTGTGGCCGCCAATGCCAAAAATGCCTACAACTATGTGGGCCAGGCTGCTGTGGCTCTGAAAAACGGCAACGAGAGCGAGGCTGAGAATCTTTTTAAGGCTGCCCGCAAGCTGGTGAAGAAAAACCCGAAGCTCGAGACAGCCATCGCGCGCGCCTACTATCAGGCCGATGCTGCAAAATATGCCAAAGACATCGAGAAGTGCATCAAGTCGGCCCGCAAATACAACGCCAAAGACCCCGATTCATACATCTACGAGGGCGACACCGAGGCCGCTAAGCAGGCATGGGGCGACGCAGCCGGCATGTATGAGCTGGCCTTCACCTACGATCCCGAAAACATCGAGGCCTACGTTAAGTTTGCCAACACATACTTCAATGTGAACCCCAAGATGGCCATCGAGAAGCTCGAAGAGCTCCTTGCCAAGCAGCCCAACTCTGCTCTGGTTCAGCGCCAGCTTGCCGAGAAGTACTATAGCGACAACCTTGGTGCAAAGGCTGCCGAGCAGTATGGCGAATACATCAAAAACCCCAACCACTTCGCACAAGATGAGCTGCGCTATGCACAGCTGCTGTTTGGCGCAGGCCGCTATCAGGAGTGCTACGACGTGACCACCCGCCTCGGTTCGGCCACCGACGCCAGCGCCAACCAGGTGTTCTTCGCAAAGCGCCTTAAGCTCTACAGCCTTGTTTCGCTCAAGAAGTGGGCCGAGGCAGTGGAAGTTGGCCGCGACTTCTTTGCAACCAAAGTGACTGCTTCAACTCCTTTCCAGGCCAACGACTACATCAACTACGCTTCGGCCCTCAAGGAGAACGGCAACGCCGAGGAGGCAGTGGCAGCCTACGACACAGCCCTCAAGCTCGACCCGAAGAATGCCGACCTCATGCGCGGCCTCAGCGAGTCGTATTCAGATGTGAAAGACTTCAAAAACGCCATCAAATACCAGCAGATGCTGGTTGAGAGCGGAGCCGGCTCAAGCAACGACATTTTCGGTCTGTCGCTGGCCTACTTCAATCTGGCTGTGACTAGCACCGATGCTGCCGAGAAGGCCGATGCCATAGCCCAAAGCAAGAAGTATCTTGAAGAGGTTAACGCTAAGGTGCCGGGCAACGTGCAGATTGTTAACCAGCTTGCCCGTGTCGAGAAGTTCAACGACACCGACGCAAAGAAGGGCACTGCCGTTCAAGCCTACAAAGAACTCGTGAAGATTCTCGATGCCAAGCAGGACAAGACTGGCTATGAGCGCTACTACATCAGCGCCTACAACTATCTTGCCAACTACTACATGAACAAGAAGGATGAGGCCACAGCCAAGATGTATTACGAGAAGTGGCTCGAGAACGACCCGCAGAACGAAGCCCTCAAAAAATACGTTTCGGGCTTGAAATAATAAAAGGAGAAAAGACTCTTTTTTAGGATTCATTGTTTGACAGGCACTCCGCACACGTGTGGGGTGCCTGCTTTTTTTGTGCCCGCCTGCCAGCTCCGGTGTGCCCTGCCGCTACAAAGTGGTGCAGTGCGCGTCAGATGTTGACGGGCTGACGGGCTGAAACGATTGGAAGAAAAAACTGCGTGGCCCGTTTTCGGGTGGTTAACGAAAAAAACGCTAACTTTGTAGTTTCACAACGCAATGTAATTTTTTCTTTACCGCACCACAATGATAGACTATGTCAAAGGCCAAGTGGCCGAACTCAATCCAGCCTACACCGTGATCGACAATCACGGCGTTGGCTATATGATCAACATATCCCTCACCACCTACAACGCCGTGCTGCAGGCACAGCGGTCGGGCAGCGACGTGAAACTGTTTGTGTATGAGGCCATACGCGAAGACGCACACCTGCTCTACGGTTTTTCGGGCCGCAGCGAGCGCGAACTGTTTGTGCTGCTTATCAGCGTTTCGGGCGTGGGCCCCAACACAGCCCGCGTGATTCTGTCGTCGCTGCCGCCCAGCGACCTGGTGCAGACCATTGCCAGCAACAATGCCTCGATGCTGAAATCGGTGAAGGGAATCGGTGCAAAGACGGCTCAGCGCATAATTGTTGACCTCAAAGACAAAATAAATGGGGTGGACGATGCGTTATTAAGTGGTACGGCTTTGCCCTCGGGCGAAGTGTTCGACGAGGCCATGTCGGCACTTGTAATGCTCGGCTTCACCAAGCAGATGTCGCAAAAGGCTCTGAAAAAGCTGTTTGCCGACAATCCTGCCATTTCGGTTGAAGACGCAATCAAGAAGGCGCTTAAAATGATGTGACGCGCCGCCGCATTTTGTTGAATCACGCATTTGGTTTTTTTTATTGATGACGGGAAATTTCAGGAAACAAAACATACTGCTGTTCGCTGCATTGGTGGCCGCGTTGCTGCTGTCGGCGGGCAGTGCCTTTGCACAATACTATCAGTCGCAGCTTGCCCCGCCGCCTCCGGCTCCGGTTCCGGCTTCCGCCGACGCCAAAAAGGCACCGGCCGACTCGCTAGGGCTGCACTTCAAGGTGCGCCCCACAGTGCCGCAAACCTACGACGACCTCAAGACGGGCGAGTATGCCGCCGACCTGAAAACGCCGTCAAACATTACCACCACGGCCGAATACGACTACGAGAGCGGCTGCTACGTGATTCACACCAAGGTGGGCGACAACGACATCGTCACCCCGTTTATGCTATCGCCAGCCGAATACAACGACATGGCCCTGCGCGAGTCGATGATAGAATATTATCGCCAGAAAAATGCCGAGACTGCCGAGGCAAAGAAAAACAACCCGTTCAACTTCCTTGACATGCAGTTTGGCCTTGGCCCGCTTGAGTCGATATTCGGCCCCGGCGGCGTGCAGCTTAAGACGCAGGGCTCGGTGCAGATCAACATGGGCGTTAAGAGCAACAAGACCGACAACCCCGCACTGTCGGTGGCCGCCCGCCGCAAGACTTACTTCAGCTTCGACCAGAAGATTCAGGCCACCATTGCCGCCTCGGTGGGCGACAAGATGAAGTTTAACATGACCTACAACACCGACGCCACGTTTGACTTCGACAACAAAAACCTGAAACTCGCCTACGAGGGCAAGGAAGACGAGATAATAAAAAACATCGAGGCGGGCAACGTGAGCATGACCACCGGGTCGTCGCTCATCAAGGGTAGCGCCGCGCTGTTTGGCCTCAAGGCCAAGCTGCAGTTTGGCAAGCTCACCGCCACAGCCCTGGTGTCGCAGCAAAACTCCGAGTCGCAGACGGTGAGCACCCGCGGTGGCTCGCAGACCACCTCGTTCTACATCACCGCCGACAAGTATGACCAAAACCGCCACTTCTTCCTGTCACACTTCTTCCGCGACAACTACGACACTTGGTCGTCAAAGTTGCCGCTGGTGTCGTCGGGCGTGAGCATCACCCGCATCGAGGTGTGGGTCACCAACAAGCGCGGCAACTTCGACCAGTCGCGCAACATTGTGGCATTCACCGACGTGGCCGAAAACAAGAACCTGGCCAACAGCCACTGGGTGGGCGACCCCATTGCCGACAACCCGCAGAACTCATCAAACAATCTGCTCGACGAGGTGAAGGCGCAGTACCCCGACGCCCGCTACATAAGCCAGGTGGCCACTGCACTGTCGCCGCTTCAGGCCTACGGCATCGAGGGCGGCAAGGACTACGAGAAGGTGGAGAGCGCGCGTCTGCTGTCGTCGTCGGAATACACGCTCAACAGTTCGCTGGGCTACATATCGCTGAAGTCGGCCCTCAATGCCGACGAGGTGCTTGGTGTGGCCTATCAATACACCTATAAGGGCAAGACCTATCAGGTGGGTGAGTTCTCGGGCGACGTGCCCGCCACCGACCAGTCGCTGTATGTGAAGATGCTCAAGGGCACCACCGCGTCGCCCGCGCTGCCCATGTGGAAGCTGATGATGAAAAACGTCTACTCGCTGGGCGCCTACCAGGTGCAGCAAAAAAACTTTAAGCTCAACATCAAGTATCTGAGCGACACCAGCGGCACCGAGCTCAACTACATCTCGGCTGGCAACATTGCCGGCAAGCCCCTGCTGCAGGTGATGAATCTCGACCGCCTCGACGCCAACAACCAGAGCCACAGCGACGGCCGCTTCGACTACGTGGAGGGCTACACTGTGAGTTCGTCGACGGGCAGGGTCATCTTCCCAGTGGTTGAGCCTTTTGGCTCGCACCTGAAGAAAATGATTGGCAACGACGCCGTGGCAGCCAACTATGTGTATCAGGAACTGTACGACTCCACGCTCACCGTGGCGCGGCAATATCAGTATAAAAACAAGTTTGTGCTCGAGGGCGAGTATCAAGCCTCGTCGGGCAACGTGATCAGACTCAACGCCATGAATGTGCCGCGTGGCTCGGTGGTGGTCACCGCCGGCGGTGTCACCCTTACCGAAAACAGCGACTACACCGTGGACTACAGCATGGGTACGGTCACCATCACCAACCAGAGCATCATCGACGCCGGCACCAGCATCAGTGTGTCGCTAGAAAACCAGTCCACATTCAGCACGCAGCGCAAGACTCTGCTGGGTCTCGACCTCGATTATGCCTTCAACAAAAACTTTCACTGGGGTGCCACCCTTATGCACTATGGCGAGAAGGCCCTCACCGAGAAGGTGGCTATTGGCGACGAACTGGTGAACAACACCATTTGGGGCACCAACGTGTCGTATAACACCAACTTCATGTGGCTCACCAATCTGCTCAACAAGATTCCCACGGTCAACGCCACAGCACCGTCGTCACTCAGCTTCAAGGGCGAGTTTGCCCAGCTCATTCCCCACAAGTCGCGCACTGGCACCAATGCCGGCAGCTCGTATATCGACGATTTCGAGTCTACGCAGTCGGGCATCGACCTGCGTTCGCCCTACTCGTGGTTCCTTGCCTCAACCCCCTACGATGGCAGCGCCAACGCACTATTCCCCGAGGCAGCGCTCAGCAACGATGTGGCCTACGGCAAAAACCGCGCGCGCCTGGCCTGGTATTACATCGACCGCATGTTCACACAGCGCAACTCGTCGTACATCCCCGGCTATCTGAAAAACGACCTCGACCAGCTGTCGAACCCCTACGTGCGCGAAATCCCCTACAGCGAGGTGTTTCCAGGCCGTGAGCTCAACTACGGCGAGTCGTCGACCATACAGACTCTCAACCTCTCGTTCTATCCCAAAGAGCGCGGCCCTTATAACCTCGACGCTTCCAACCTCGACGCTGACGGCAACCTGCTCAACCCCGAGAAGCGCTGGGGCGGCATTATGCGCCGCCTCGACAACACCAACTTCGAGCAGTCAAACATCGAGTATGTGCAGTTTTGGATGATGGACCCCTTCCTCGACCCCAACCTCAACAACAAGGACGGCGGCGACCTCTACTTCAACCTGGGTGAGGTGAGCGAGGACATACTAAAGGACGGCCTCAAGTCGTATGAAAACGGTCTGCCAGTCAACGGCGACACCACATACATCAAAAACACCGTGTGGGGTAGGGTGTCGACCCAGACGTCGCTCACCTATGCCTTCGACAATGCCGCCGGCTCGCGCGTGAAGCAGGACGTGGGCCTCAACGGCCTCAGCACCGACGAGGAGAAGACCTATCCCACCTATGCCGAGTTCCTGCAGCGGCTGCGCCAGGTGCTGCCCTCGACCACTGTCGAGGCCATGGAGCAAGACCAGTTCTCGCCGTTCAACGACCCGTCGAGCGACCGCTACCACTTCTACCGCGGCTATGACTTCGACGAGCAGAAGGTGTCGATTCTCGACCGCTACAAGCACTACAACGGCACCAACGGCAACTCGCTCTCGGCCGACGACGCCATCGACCGCCTCTACCAGTCGTCGCGCAGCGTGCCCGATGTGGAAGACATCAACCAAGACAATACGCTCAACGAGTATGAGCGCTATTTCCAATATCGTGTGTCGATTCGTCCGTCCGACCTTGAGGTGGGCAAAAACTACATCATCGACAAGAAGACCACCAAGGTCACCACCCGCAACGGTAAGGAGCAGGTGGTGACATGGTACCAGTTCAACATTCCGCTGCGCGACTACGAGAAAAAGGTGGGCTCGATCAACGACTTCTCCACCATTCGCTTCATGCGCATGTTCATGACCGGCTTCAAAGAGACCACCCACCTGCGCTTCGCCACCCTCGAGCTGGTGCGTGGCGAGTGGCGCAACTACGACTACAACCTGAACCTGCGCGGCGACGCTCCGGCCAACGGCACCATCAACATCAACACCGTCAACATCGAGGAGAATTCCGGCCGCGAGCCGGTGAACTATGTGCTGCCTCCGGGCGTGAGCCGCATCGTCGACTCGGGCCAGTCGCAAATCACGCAGCTCAACGAGCAGTCGATGCAGATGAAGGTTGAGGGCCTGCAGCCCGGTGATGCCCGCGGCGTGTATCGCAATACCAGCCTCGACCTGCGCACCTACAAGCGCCTGCAGATGTTTATCCACAACGAGGCATTTGTCGACAACCTAAGCAATCTGCAAAACGGCGACGTGTCGGTGTTTGTGCGCCTTGGCTCGGACGTTAAAAACAACTACTACGAATATGAGATTCCGCTGGCCGTCACCCCTGCCGGACACTATAGCAACAACAGCACCGCCGACCGCTATAAGGTGTGGCCCGAGGAAAACATGCTCAATTGCGACCTCGATGTGTTCACCTCGGTGAAGAAAAACCGCAACGCGCAGAAGATGGCCGGAGCACCCGGCGTGTCATACAACAGCCGCTTCACCGAGCAGGATCCGTCGCACCCCAACGACCGCGTCACCGTGATAGGCAACCCCAGCCTAAGCGACGTGCGCGTGATGATGATAGGCGTGCGCAACAACTCCAGCACCACCAAAGACTTTGTGGTGTGGGCCGACGAGTTGCGCGTCACCGACTTCAACAACGACGGCGGTTGGGCAGCCAAGGCCAACCTTAACCTCAACATGAGCGACATTGCCACCGTCAACCTGGGCATGCACAAAGAGACGGTAGGCTTCGGCTCGGTGGACCAAAGCCTCAACGAGCGCCGCCTCGACGACTACGACCAGTATAACGTGGCCGTGCAGGTGGACATGGGCCGATTCCTGCCCGAGAAGGTGAAGCTCAAAGCCCCGGTCTACTACTCCTACAGTTCCGAGAAGACGACCCCAAAATACAATCCGCTTGACCAGGACGTGCTGCTGAAAGATGCCATCGACGCTTGCAGCACCAAGGAACAGCGCGACTCCATCAACGACTATGCGCTCACCAACCGCACCGTGAGCAGCTTCAGCCTGTCGGGACTCAAATTCGACGTCAAGAGCAAGAATCCCATGCCTTGGGATCCTGCCAACTTCACGTTCAGCTACTCGTTCAACAAGCAGCACTCGTCCGACCCCGACAATGTGTATGAGAACACTAACGACTACCGCGGCAGCTTCCAGTATAGCTGGACGCCCTACGTGAAGCCCTTCACTCCGTTCAAGCGCATGATCAGCAGCAAAAACAAGCACATGAAGTTCTTCCGCGAGTGGGAGCTGCACTGGCTGCCGGCCAACATTGCCTTCAACAGCAACATATCGCGCTACTACTACGAGCAGCAGACCCGCAGCAGCAGCGATGTGGACGTGTCGCTGCCTGTGTCGGTGAGCAAAAACTTCCTGTGGGACCGCCAGTTTGCCATCTCATGGAACTTCACCAAGTCGCTGAGCGTCACCTTCAACAGCAACACCACCGCCCACATCGAGGAGCCCATGGGCCAAGTGAACAAAAAACTGTTCCCCGACCGCTACCGCGAGTGGCGCGACACCGTGTGGCAGAGCATCAAGAATCTGGGTACGCCATGGAGCTACAACCAGACGTTCACTGCCACCTACAAAGCCCCCTTCAGCGGCATCCCCTTCCTCAACTTCATCACCGCCAACGCCACCTACAATGCCACCTACAATTGGGACCGCGGCACCGTGGTCGACGGCGTGTCGTCGGGCAACACCATTGCCAACCAGGCTTCGCTCAACGTCGACGGCCGCATGAATTTGGAGCAGTTCTACAATAAAATTCCCTACTTGCGCGATGTGAACAAGCGCTTTTCAAGCAGTGGGCGCAGCAACTCGCAATTGCGGCGCATCAAGAAGTTCAACCGCACCTACAAGCTCAGCCCCGACACCACCCTCGTCATAAAGCACAACATGAATGTGAAGCGTGTCAACGTCACTGCCACCACCACCGACGGCAAGCGATTCCCCATACGCTTCAAAATCAAGGACAACAACTCGGTGGAGATTCTCACCCGAGGCGACAAAAACGTGAAGTTCGATGTGGTGGAGGTGCTTAAGAACGACAAAAACTTCTGGACCGAGGCGGCGCAATATGCCACCCGCTTCGCCATGATGGTGCGCAGCGTGAGCGTGCGCTGGCGCAACACCCGCTCGCTGTCGCTGCCGCAGTTCATACCCAACGTGGGCGACATCTTCGGTCAGAATCCGCACTACGACGTCATGGCCCCGGGCCTTGACTTCGCCTTCGGTTTCACCGACGACAGCTACATCCAAAAGGCCAAAGACCGCGGCTGGCTGCTCAACGACGAGACCATGACCTCGCCCGCGCTCTATGCCAAGACCAACGAGTTCAATGCCGAGATTCAGCTCGAACCCATACGCGGTCTTAAAGTCACCCTCACGGGCAACCGCACCGACAACCGCACCAACCAGGTGCAGTTCATGTACGACGACATGAACACCATATACTCTGGCAGCTACACCAAGACCCACATAGCCATAGCCACCGCCCTGCGCGGTGTCAGCAGCAGCGACGGCTACCACAGCGACGCCTTCGACAAGTTCCTGGCCAACATACCCATTGTGGCCGAACGCCTGCAGGCACGCTACAACGGCCGCAACTATCCCGAGTCGGGCTTCCTTGCCGGCACGGTGTATGCCGGCAAGCCCTTCGATCCGCAAAACGGCGGAGTGAACACCGCCAGCAGCGACGTGATGATTCCGGCCTTCCTTGCCGCCTACTCGGGCCGCAGCGCGTCGAAGGTGACCCTCAACCCATTCCCGGCTCTAAGCGAGGTGCTGCCCAACTGGCGCGTCACCTACGACGGTCTGATGAAGATGCCATTCTTCTCACGCCACTTCAAGAGTTTCACACTCACCCATGCCTATCAGTGCACCTATTCAGTGGGCTCGTTCTCGTCCTACAGCGACTGGGTGACAATAGGCGAGGGCCTGGGCTACACCCAAGACGCCCTCACGGGCAACCCCATCCCGTCGTCGCCCTACAACATATCGTCGGTGAGCATCACCGAGAAGTTCGCCCCCCTCATCGGCTTCAACGCCACTATGAAGAACAACCTCACCTTCAACGCCGAGTACCGCGACAGCCGCACACTCTCGCTCAACGTGTCGGTGGGCCAGCTGGTGGAGGGCATCTCGCGCACCTTTGTGGTGGGCGCCGGCTACAAGATTGCCAACTTCAGCTCGGTGCTCAAGCTCAAGCGCAAGCAGCAGGGCGTGAGCAACGACCTCACCCTCAACTTCGACTTCTCGCTGGCCAACAACACCGCCCTCATCCGCAAAATCGACGCCAACACCACGCAGGCCACCAGCGGCACGCGCACCCTTGGCATCAACTTCACGGCCAACTATGTGATGAGCAAGCGCGTCACCTTGGGTGCGTATTTCGACCATCAGGTCAACACCCCGCTCGTGTCGTCAACCGCCTATCCCACCACCAACAGCAACTACGGCCTGTCGGTCAACGTGTCGCTCGCCAAGTAGCCGGGGCCGGCACACTTAAAAAAACGCATAACCACACGTGAAAGCCGCCACTTCGAGCGGCTTTCACGTTTTTTTCGGGAGAGTAGGGGTTGCAATGTCTGAAAAATTGCTATATTTGTAAGTTAAATGTGTGCGGTCGTTATGTGGCCGCCGATGGCAAATGTAAACAACAGAAAAAAGCAGACATATATGAAATTCAACGTTCAAAGCAAGCTCCTGCTGTCGCACCTGTCGGCTGTGAGCAAGGTGGTGAACTCCAAAAACACCATTTCAATTCTCGACAACTTCCTGTTCAGCCTTGAAGACGGCCGCCTCGTGGTCACCGGCAGCGATCAGGAAACCACCATCACCACAAGCGTGCCTGTCACCGAGTCGGAGGGCATTGGCAAGTTTGCGGTCAACGTCAGGTCGATTCTTGAATTGTTGAAGCAGCTCCCCGACCTTGGCCTGGAGTTTGAAATCGACGATGACAACCTTGCCATCCTCGTCCGCTATCAGAACGGCAAGTACAACTTCATTGGCATCGATGGCAACGAGTTCCCGCAAAAGGCTCCCATGGAGCCTGATGCGCAGACGTTCACCGTGCCCGCAGCAAAATTTGTGAGCGGTGTGCAGCACGCCATATTCGCCGTGGGCGAAGACACTCTGCGCCCCGTGATGATGGGTGTGTATTGCGACATCACCCCCGACAGCATTGCCTATGTGGCGTCGGACACCCACGTGCTGGTGCGCTACATTCAGCGCAACGTGGCCACAGGCATAACCGCCTCATTCATTCTGCCCTCTAAGCCCGCTTCGATTCTTAGCAGCGTGCTCGACAAGAAGGATGGCGACCTGAAGGTGTCTTTCGACTCCAAGAGTGCTGTGTTTGTCTCCGATGAATACACGCTGTCGTGCCGCTTCGTCAATGGCCGTTACCCCAACTACAACTCGGTGATACCCACCGACAGCCCCTTCACGGCTTCGGTCGACCGCGCACAGCTGCTCAACGCACTGCGCCGCGTGTCGGTGTTTGCCAGCTCGGGCGGCCAGGTGACACTCGAACTCACGGCCGACCAGATTCACCTTTCGGCCCAGAATGTCGACTTTTCCACTTCGGCCGACGAGCGTCTTTCGTGCAGCTACGACGGCACCGACATGGTGATCAGTTTCAACGGCGACAACATAATAGATGTGCTCAACAACATTCCGGGCGACACCGTGCTGATAAAGCTCATCGACCCCGCACGCGCCGGCCTGTTTGTGCCCGCCGAGCAGCCCGATGGCGAAGACTTGCTGGTGCTGCTCATGCCCATGATGGTGTAACCGACAATTGTTGAAGCATAAAAGCATTTTTTAGTACAATGGAATTGAATCTCAAGAACCCCATAATATTTTTCGACCTTGAGACCACCGGTCTCAACATCACGGCCGACAAAATTGTGGAGTTGTCATACATTAAAGTTTATCCCAATGGGCAGGAAGAGTCGAAGACCATGCGCCTCAACCCCGGCATACCCATTCCGCCGCAGTCTACGGCAGTGCACCACATCACCAACGAGGATGTGAAGGACGCCCCTTCATTCAAGATGGTGGCCAAGGAACTTGCACGCACCTTCGAGGGGTGCGACATTGCCGGCTTCAACAGCAACCGCTTCGATGTGCCACTGCTGCAGGAGGAGTTTCTTAACGCAGGCGTCGACATCGACCTCACGCGCCACCGCTTCGTCGATGTGCAAACCATTTTCCACAAAATGGAGCAGCGCAACCTGTCGGCCGCCTACAAGTTTTATTGCGGCAAAAACCTCGACGACGCCCATTCGGCCGATGCCGACACGCGTGCCACCTACGAGGTCCTCAAGGCGCAGCTCGACCGCTACCCGTCGCTGCAAAACGATGTGCAGTTTCTTGCCGACTTCTCGGCGCAAAACAAGAATGTGGACCTCGCAGGCCGCATAATCTACAACGACAAGCACGAGGAGGTGTTCAACTTCGGCAAATACAAGGGCCAGCGCGTGGCCGATGTGCTGAAGCGCGACTCGGGTTACTATGGCTGGATGATGCATGGCGATTTTCCACAAAACACCAAGAATGTGCTTTCGCGCATAATGCTGCGCACCAAGCAGGGATAACCGACTTTGCGACTATGCTAAAAGGCAAACACATAATTCTGGGCATCACTGGCGGCATAGCCGCCTACAAGGCCGCCTCGCTCACGCGCCTGCTGGTGAAGGCGGGTGCCGAGGTGCAGGTGATAATGACGCCCAATGCGCGCGAGTTCATTGCGCCGGTCACGCTGTCCACACTCAGTGGCAAGCCAGTGATCACCGAGTTTTTCACGGCCAACACCGGGCAGTGGAACAGCCATGTCGACCTCGGCCTGTGGGCCGACGCCATGGTGGTGGCTCCGGCCACGGCCTCGACAATAGCCAAGATGGCCACTGGTGTGGCCGACAACATGCTGGTCACCACCTACCTCTCGGCCAAGGCTCCCGTGTTTGTGGCTCCTGCCATGGACCTCGACATGTTCAAGCATCCCACCACGCAGCGCAATTTGCAGCTGCTGCGCAGCTATGGCAACTTCATAATCGAGCCCGCCGCTGGCGAGCTGGCGAGCCACCTTGTGGGCAAGGGCCGCATGGAGGAGCCCGAGAACATATTCAAGGTGCTCGACCGCCACTTTGCCCACGGTGCCGACCTGGACGGGCGGCGCGTGCTCATCACCGCAGGCCCAACCTACGAGAAAATCGACCCTGTGCGCTACATTGGCAACTTTTCGTCGGGTAAGATGGGCTTTGCCATGGCTGCCGAGTGCGCCGCCCGCGGCGCCGAAGTGACTCTGGTGGCCGGCCCTGTGTCGCTGCCCACACCGCAGGGATGCATTGAGCGCATCGACGTGACCAGTGCCGCGCAGATGCACGACGCCGTGATGAGCCGCTTCTCCGCAGCCGATGTGGCAATAATGTGTGCGGCGGTGGCCGACTACTGCGTGGAGCATGTGGCCGAGACCAAAATCAAGCGCGAGCGCGATGCCGTGCCCGTGATAAGGCTCAAGAAGAACCCCGACATTGCCAAGGCCGTGGGCGAGATTAAGCGACCCGGCCAGGTGACGGTGGGCTTCGCGCTCGAAACCGACCACGAGGAGCAAAACGCCGCGTCGAAGCTCAACCGCAAGCACCTCGACTTCATAGTGCTCAATTCGCTGCGCGACAAGGATGCCGGCTTCCAGACCGACACCAACAAGATTAAGATAATCCAAAGCGACGGCCGCGTGCGCGGCTATGAGTGCAAGTCGAAGAGTCTTGTGGCCCGCGACATTGTGGATGTGCTGGTGGCCGACTACATGGCCAACAAATGACAATATTAACAACTCTGTGAGAGAATAGATAGAGATTATGAGCAATGCATCAATATTGACGCGCGGCGTGGCGCGGCTGCTGATGGCCCTGGTGGCCACGGTGGCCACGGTGGCGGCACCGGCGCAGGAACTTAACTGCAATGTTGAGGTCAATGCCGACAAGGTGGCCAATGCCAACAAGGAGATATTCAAAACCCTGCAGCAGGCCATAGCCGACTACATGAACACCAACAAGTGGACCGACGCGCAGTTTGGCGCCAACGAGAAGATAGAGTGCAAGTTGTTTCTCACCATAAGCACGTATAACGACGCCACCAACCGCATGACGGGCGACCTGCAGGTGCAGTCCACGCGGCCGGTGTACAACAGCTCCTACACCACCACGCTCATCAACTTCAAGGACACGAAAATCGATTTTTCCTATCAGGAAAACGAGCCGCTTGTGTTCTCGGAGCAAGACATGCAGAGCAATCTCACGGCCATTCTCAACTTCTACGCCTACATGATTCTGGCCATCGACTTCGACTCGTTCTCGCCACTGGGCGGAACGCCCTATTACGAGAAGGCGGCCAATGTGGTGCGCCTGGCTCAGAGCTCGGGCGAAACGGGATGGAAGGCGTTTGAAGACACCAAAAACCGCAGCGCAGTGCTTAGTGCGTTCACCGACAAGGCCACTTCGGCCATCCGCGACGTGCTCTATCAGTATCACCGTCAGGGCCTCGACCAGATGGCGCTGAGCGTGGACAAGGGTAGGGCGGTGGTCACGCAGACCATAGCCACGCTCAAGAAGATATATGATGTGGCGCCCATGTCGGTGTGCCTGTCGATGTTTAAGGACGCCAAGCTCGATGAACTGGTCAACATCTACTCCAAGGCCAACACCACCGAGAAGCAGAGCGTGTATGAAAACCTGTATCCGCTATATCCCACCGAGACCACGCGACTCAACAAGATAAAGAACGAAAGCACTGACCGATAAAGTAGTAACGAAACTGAAATGCTCACACGGCTTTACATATCCAACTACGCGCTCATCAGCAGCCTTGAGATTGGCTTTGGCAGCGGACTCACCATTATAACAGGCGAGACGGGCGCGGGCAAGTCGATAATTCTGGGCGCGCTGTCGCTGATTTTGGGCGACCGTGCCGATGCGCGCGGCCTGCGCCACAGCAGTGGGCAGAAAACGGTGGTCGAGGCCGAGTTCGACCTCACAGGCTATGACATGCGCGGCTTTTTCGATGCCGCCGACATCGAGTATTTCGCCACCGAGTGCATCGTGCGCCGCGAGGTGAGCCCAGCGGGCCGTTCGCGCGCATTCATCAACGACACTCCCGTGAGTCTCGCCCAATTGCGTGAACTCACGTCGCGCCTCATCGACATCCACTCGCAGCACAGCAATGCTCTGCTGGCCTCGCGTCAGTTCCAAATCGAGGTGCTCGACAGCCTTGCGGCCAATGGCCCACTGCTGGCCCGGTACCAAAGCAGCTATGCCCGCTACCGCAGCATCGAAAAGCAGCTGCAGCAGCTGCAGGACGCTTTCAGTCGCAGCCGCGCCGAGGAAGACTATCTGCGGTTTCAGATAGCCCAGCTCGATGAACTTGCCCCGCATCCGGGCGAAGACGTCGAACTAGAGGCCCTGCAAAACAAGCTAAGCAACATTAACGACACCAAAGAGACGCTGTGGAATGTGACTTCGGCGCTCAATGGCGACGACGACTCGGTGATCGACCGCCTGTCGGCTGCCGCGCAGAGCCTTGCCGTGGCCGAGAAGCACTTGAGCGACATTGCCGGCACTGCCGATCGCATAAGCGCCACTGTGATAGAGCTTAAAGACATAGCCCAGACGCTCAGCTCGGTCGACAGCGAATTGGCCGACGACCCACAGCGCCTGGCCGATGTCGAGGCGCGCCTCAACGACATCTATGCGCTCGAGCGCAAGCACAATGTGCAGGGGGCCGACGCCCTCATCGAGTTGCAGCGGCAATATCGCGAAAAACTCGACTTCATCGACAGTTCCGACGAGGAGATTGAGGCAGTGAAGGCACAACTTGCCAAGGCCGAGGCCGAGGTGGCCAGTCTGGCCGGGCGCCTCACCAGTTCGCGCCGTGAGGCTGCCGACAGTTTCATAGGGCGGCTGAAGCCGCTGGCCGTGTCGCTGGGCATGAAGAATTTGCAGTTCAACGTGGCCTTCACCGCCTGCCCCTTTGGTCCGAAGGGGGCCGACCAGGTGGAGTTTATGTTTGCGTTCAACAAAAATCAGCCCCTCATGCCCGTTAAGGACACCGCATCGGGCGGCGAAATTTCAAGGCTCATGCTGTGCATCAAGTCAATCATAGCCGAGAGCATGAATTTGCCCACCATCATATTCGACGAGGTTGACACAGGCGTGTCGGGCGACATAGCCAACCGCATCGGCCAGCTGATGAACCGCATAGCGCGCCGCATTCAGGTGATGGCCATCACCCACCTGCCGCAGGTGGCCGCCTTTGCCCGCCACCATCTGCTGGTGTACAAGACTGACACTGCCACCGACACCGTCACCGCCGTGCGCACCCTCACCGCCGAGCAGCACATAGGCGAGGTGGCCCGCATGCTCAGCGGCCGCGATGTGGACAGCGCCGCCATCGAGAATGCCAAATCTCTCATCCGACAAATCAAAACCACCGACAATGTATAACAACAATTCCGAACAGTATATATTCGGCCTGCGGGCCATTATGGAGGCTATCGATGCCGGTAAGAGCATCGACAAGCTGCTTGTGAAAAAAGACATCAATGGCGACCTGGGTCGCGAACTGCTGGCTGTGGCTCGCAACTATGGCGTGCCTGTGCAGCGCGTGCCCGTGGAGAAACTCAACCGCATCACGCGCCGCAACCACCAGGGCGCGGTGGCAATGCTTGCCGCAGTCGACTACTACAGCGTGGCCGATGTGGTGCCGCAACTCTACGACGACGGCATCAACCCGCTGGTGGTGGTGCTCGATGGCATCACCGATGTGCGCAACTTCGGCGCCATTGCCCGCACTTGCGAGTGTGCCGGCGTGAGCGCCATAGTCTTGCCCGAGTGCAATAGTGTGGGTGTCACTGCCGATGCTGTCAAGACCTCGGCCGGGGCTCTCAACTATCTGCCGGTGTGCCGCGAGCACAATCTGGTGAAGGCTGTGAAATATTTGCGCGACAGCGGCTTCAAAATTGTCGGCGCCGCTGGCGAAAGCTCGGTCAATTTCACCACGGCCGACTACACCGGCCCCGTGGCTCTGGTGCTTGGCGCCGAGGACGTGGGCATTTCGCCCGAAATCATGAAGCTTTGCGACACCCGTGTGGCCATTCCCGAGTTTGGCCACATTAGCTCGCTCAATGTGTCGGTGGCTGGCGGCATCATGATCTACGAGGTGGTGCGCCAGCGCATTGCCGACGGCCAGACGGCCGGTTAACTTCAAAAAAAACAGCGCCCATATTGGGCCTAAATTGGGTTTAGTGGGTGTTTTTGACTAATTTTGCAAAAAAATAAGAGAAACGACATAATGATAAATCGCGTTTTAATACGAACAAAAGTGGTGCAGATGTTGTATTCCTACATGCTCACCAAAGACGGAAAAACGTTTTCCGATGCTAAAGACGAACTGAATGAGAGTCTCGACAAGTCGTATGAGTTATACAACCTGCTGCTTCAGCTCATGGTCGATCTCACCGACATTGAGGAGCTTAGGCTCGACGAGGCAAAGCACAAGTTTCTGCCCACAGATGAGGATTTGCATCCCAACACGCGCTTCGTCGACAACGAACTGGTCGACGCCCTGCGTGGCATCGACGCTCTGCAGAATTTTCTTAACGACCGCAAACTCACTTGGCGCAACGACGACGTGTTTCTGCGCCTGATGCTCGACAAGGTGCGCAACAGCGAGGAGTATAAGGAATACATGGCTATGCCAAAGACCGACTTTGCCAGCGACTGCAACGTGTGGCGCCAACTGATGAAGAAGGTGCTGCTGCCCGATGCCGACCTGCTTGAGCAGGTGGAGGGCATGTCGGTGTATTGCACCGATGAAGACCTCGACATCATGGGCCAGTTTGTGGTGAAAACCATACGCCGCATCGAGGATGGCGTGAAATATCCCATCCTGCCCAAATACAAGGACGAGGAAGACAGCGAGTTTGGCGAAGAACTCTTTACCAAGGCATTCCAGCTGATGGACAGCAACAACAAGCTCATCGACAGCCTTGTGGCCACCGACAAGTGGGACACCGAGCGCCTGGCCTTCATGGACCGCCTGATAATGTGCATCGCGCTGGCCGAGATAGAGTCGTTTGTGAAAATCCCCGTCAATGTCAGCCTCAACGAGTACATCGAGATTGCCAAGATGTTCAGCACGGCCCGCAGCGGCCAGTTTGTGAACGGCATCCTCAACTCGGCCGTAAAGGAGCTTCGCCAAAAGGGTGAACTCATAAAAAAGTAATCAAAAATCAAAAAACTACTATCCACAATTAAAAAAGTAAATAAGACATGCTTAACTCAATCTTATTAGAGGCTGGCGCAGCTGCCAGCGGCTGGAGCAACATCCTTATGATTGTTGCCCTCATCGTGATTTTCTATTTCTTTCTGATTCGTCCGCAGTCGAAGAAGCAGAAGGAAATCAAGAAGTTCCGCGAGGCCATGAAGAAAGGCGATCGCGTGACCACCGCCGGTGGCATATATGGCAAAATCCGCGAGATCAAAGACACCACCATCGTACTCGAAATTGCCGACGGCGTGAAAATCACCATCGACAAGGCTTGCGTCTACCCATCGGCAAACGCCGCCATTGAGTCGGGCAACGACATCAAGAACAATCAGTAATAGTTTTCCCCCCCCTCTCTCTCGGGAGAGGGAGCAGGCTGGCCACCGTAGCACCGTGCATGCCAGGCCACTGTGCCGGGCATGGCAAGTGTGCTGTGCGCTGCCATAAGGCCAGGGTGCAGGAGTAATTGCTTATGAAGACAACTGTTTCATCGGTAAAGTCGGCAGTGCTGAAGCTTGTAAAGAGCCTCAGCACTGCCGCTGTGCTCCAATACATGGGGTTCGTGCTGGTGTCGGCGGTGTTTTGGTGCTTCATCACGTTTAACAACGACATTCAGCAAGACATCGACGTGAGGCTTGAAATCATCAACAAGCCGGCCAACGTCACCTTCATCAACGACCCGCCCTCCACCATCACCGTCACCCTGCGCGACAAGGGCTCGGCCTTTGTGAAATATCTATTCACCTCGCAGCCCAAGCTGCAAATCGATTTTACAAAATACTGCGACTCAGGCACGGGCTACCTTAAGCTCAACAATGTGCAGCTGCTCACAGCGCTGCGCAAGGTCATTAGCCGCAACGCGTCGGTAATGAGTGTGCTGCCCGAGTCGCTGTCGGTGAAATACACCGACCAGGAGGGAAAGAAGGTGCCCATACGCTTCGACGTGGATGTGGAGCCCGACATGCGCTATGTGCAGAATGGCGACATCAGCCCCAGCGTCGACTCGGTGGTGGTGTATGCCGACCGCGAGACCCTTTCGCAAATCAATGAGGTCTACACCTACCATGTGCTGCTAAGCGGCATCACCGACACGCTCAACCGCTGGGTGTCGATAGCCCCTGTGGTGGGCGCCAAACTGGTGCCCTCGTCGGTGAAGATCATGGTGCCCATCGAGCGCCTTGTGCAAAAGAAGCAGAAGGTGGCCATTCAGGCGCGCAATGTGCCGGCGGGCGAGTCGCTTGTGCTGTTTCCGTCGTCGGTCGATGTGCTGTGCCTTGTGCCGCAAAGCGAGTACAAGTCCGACATCTCCAACATTGCCGTTGTGGCCGACTACTACACAATCGACCTCAGCACCACATCGAGCAAAGTGCCCATCTATGTGGCCAGCGTGCCGCCGGTGTGCCGCCGTGTGGAGTTGCCCACCGACAGTGTCGACTATATAATCGAAAAGCATTAACCATCTCCTGATTATGGCGCAACTCATAGCAATCACAGGCGGCATTGGCAGTGGCAAGAGCGTGGTGTCGCGCATATTGCGCACCATGGGCTACCCCGTCTACGACACCGACTCCAATGCGCGCCGCCTGATGGACTCATCCTGCGAAATCCGCCGGCAGCTAGTCGGGCGGTTCGGCCCCAGTGTGTATGGTGCCGGTGGGCGGCTCGACCGCGCCCGCCTTGGCGGCATCGTGTTTGGCAACGCTGAGGCGCTTGCCTGCCTCAATGGCATAGTGCATCCGGCGGTGGCTGCCGATGTGCGGCAGTGGGCCGCGGGGAAGGAAGTGGCGTTTTTCGAGACGGCAATTCTGCGCAGCAGCGGCATGTGGCGCATGGCCAGTGCGGTGTGGCGTGTCGACGCCCCTGTGGATGTGCGCATTGCCCGCGTGGTTGCCCGCAATGGCATTTCGCCCGAGGCCGTGAGGGCGCGCATAGGCGCGCAGCAGGCTGAGCTGACTGGCTTCGATGGCGAGCATGTGGTGGTCAACGACGGCCAGCGGCCTGTGTTGCCGCAAATCGTGGCCCTGATTGGCGCACTCGGCTAAAAAATGGCCCGGCGGTTGGCTACAAGTCAATTTTTATGGCTATCTTTGCATAATATGTAGGCAGTGCTGCCGCATTTTTTTTGAAGTAACACATATAAACAAAACAGAACAACACTATGCTTAAGAAAATACTTGCTATCTCGGGTAAGCCCGGACTCTACAAACTCATTTCGTTTGGCAAAAACATGATTATCGTTGAAGGTCTGGCCGATAAAAAGCGCTTTGCCGCCCATTCGCGCGACAAGATTATTTCGCTTGGCGACATTGCCATCTACACCACTGGCGACGATGTGCCTTTGGCCGATGTGCTTGAGTCGGTGAGCAAGAAGTTTGACGGCAAGGAAATCAACGCAGCCGACTACAAGGAGCCTGAGCAGCTGGCCGCATTCATGGCCTCTGTGCTGCCTGAGTATGACGAGGAGCGCGTGTATAAGACCGACATAAAGAAGCTCATTTCTTGGTACAACATCCTGGTTAAGGCTGGCATCACCACTTTTGTTGAGCCTGAAGATGAGACCAAGGCCGATGGTGGCGAGGCTGCTGCCGAGTAGGCGCCGCCGGCCAAAACGCAAGCCGTTAAAAAATGAATCAAAGCCATACGTGCACACACGCACTTGCCGCAACTCATGGGCAAGTCGGTGGCCGTATGGCTTTTTAGTTTAATCAAGGGATATGCTTAACCGTTTTCATCTGCTTGTGTGCTGCCTGATGGCTTTGCTGTTGGGCGTGGCGTCGTGTGGCACGTCGAAGCGCAGCGTGCGCAGTGGCGCGCCCTATTCGAAGTATGGCGGCTCGGCGCCTAATGGCCGTGCCGATGGTTGGGCCACACTCGATGTGAAGCTCGGGCCCAATGACAACCGACGGCTCTACCGTGAGATAAAAGACTGGCTAGGCACTCCCTATAAGTATGCAGGCACAGGCAAGGACGGCACCGACTGCTCGGGATTTGTGATGATGGTGTATCAGGCCGTGTATGGCAAAAAACTGCAGCGCAATTCAGCCCGCATGTATGAGCGCAACTGCCGCAGTGTGGACCGCAGCGACCTGTGTGAGGGCGATTTGGTGTTTTTCAACAACGGCCGCGGTGGCGGCATCAACCATGTGGGCATATATTTGAGGGACGGCAAGTTTGCGCACACCTCATCGTCGCGTGGGGTGATGATCAGCGACCTCGCCGACACCTATTTTGCCGCGCGCTTTTTTGCTGCAGGCCGGGTCGATTAGCGGCCATACACCTCCACCGCACCTTGTGAGGCAATATCGTGAGTGCGCAGCCTCAGCTTGCGGCACCGCTCCATAAGGGCTTTGCGCTCGCTGGCATGCACCGCCCCCGATATCACATATGCGCCTATGCCGCCGCCATACACCGAGTCCACTATACCAATGTCGTTGTGAAACTGTCGTGTGACCACAGCCATGTCGATTTTCAGCCGTCGGCCCACCCGTTGCGCATGTTTCCACCTGCCGTGGCCTATGGCCACCAGCCGCTTGCCGCCAAGGTGGGCATAGGGTGGCTTTATCAGCGCGTCGGCCCGGTGCAGCTCATCTGCCTGCTGCAGCTGGCCTATGCCGTGGTGGGCAAGAAAACCGCTGTTGGTGTCGGCGAAGCGCTGCAGATCGAATGAGTCGTTGTCGGGCGTCCACACCACCGCTTTGCCATTGCTGAAGGCCACGATGGGCGTGGAGTCGAATGAGTTGAACACCACAAGGCCCGACTTGGGCGTGTTCCACGCCACCGTGGCGGCGTGCGCCACTCCTGCCACAAGCAGAGCCGCTGCCCACAGCACTGGGGGGCGGCTGCGGTGTCTCGCCCACACAGCCATGCAGCACATTATGCCAAAGTATATGGCCACTTCGCCCGAAGTCACCCACAGGCCCGACGCATGCGAGCCCGGCATGGCGCACAACCCGTCAACCATCCACCTCATGGCCAGGCAGTAAGCATCGAGCGCTTTGTCGAGCCATGCAAAGTCGAGCCCGGCGGCGCACATAGTTACATAGGCTAAGCCTCCCACCATAAAGGCCGGAATTGTGGGCAGAATTAGCATGTTAACGGGCACGGCCAGCAGCGGAATGCTGTGGAAGTAGTGCGCGGTGAGCATCATGGTCGACAGCGACGCGATGGCCGATGTGGCGGCCAGGGTGCCGATGCGGTAGGCCAGGGTGCTGCGTGTGGCGGCGTTGGCCGTGCGGCGGCCAAACACCAGCAGTGCCGCCACCGTGGTGTAGCTCAGCTGGAAGCCGGCGTTGTGCAGTGCCGATGGCGAGAACAGCAGCGTGAGCGTAGCGGCTGCTGCCAGCGAGTTGAGCGGCGATGCCTTGCGTCCCAGCATTACCGCCACCGACACAAACGCTGTCATCACCGTGGCCCTCACCACCGATGGCTGAAGTCCCGTGAACGCGTCGAAGGCCACCAGCGCCACCAGCGTCAGTGCCAGCCGCAGTTTCTTGAGCTGCGCATAGTCGAGCGGCATCAGCAGCCACCACACCACCAGCCCTATCAGTCCCACGTGCAGTCCGCTCAGCGCCAGCACGTGGGCAATGCCCGCGTTGGCAAAGTCGCGGCGCGTGTCGATGTCAATCAGGCTGTCGTCGCCCAGCAGCAGTGCCGCCACCAGGTCTTGCGTGCTTTGCTGGGTGCGCCCCGAGGCCACGCGGCGCATCATCTCGGTTCTGGCGTTGCCCAGCTTGTTGAGCAGTGTGGGGGCTTCGCCCACCTTAATCAGCCGCTGCTCAGGCCCCAAGTGCTGTGCGTACACTATGCCCTGCTGCCTTAGCAGGGCGGCAAAGTCGGTCTCGTCGGGGTTGCCCATGTTGCGCACGGGCTGCAGGTCGGCTTTGAAGGCCACCAGCTGGCCATGGCGCAGGCTGTAGTCACAGCCGCTGGTGCTGAGCCTTATGGTGGAGTGGGGCAGCGGGGCGCCGCTGCCGCTTTGCAGCAGCGTCACGTTGGCTATAGTTGAAAAGTCGCGGAACGAAACCATGTCGATGCGCCCCACGGCCACAGTGCCGTTGATGCGGCTGGTGTCTAGTGTGGCTGGCTGCTGCACAAGTGCTGCACACCAGCCTATGGCCAGCGCCGCCAGCGCTATGGGCGCGGTGTGCAGCGGCCTCAGTGCCTGCCGCCGCCCCATGCTGCGTCCAGCCACAGCGAGCGCAACTGAAATGGCGGCCGCCGTCGTGACAGCCGCTATGGGCAATATGGGGCTGTTGCAGTGCTCAAAGGCCAATATGCCACAAGCCAGTGGCACCAAAATGCGCAGCATTGGCACAGTGGCGAGCAGCGGCGTGCGGCTTGGGTCGGCCATGTCGGTTATAGTGAATGGTGCGGTGTCACTTCATGTTCCAAATCTCGTAGGACTGGAACGCCTGGAGCAGCAGCATTTCAAGCCCGTTTTTCACGGTGGCGCCGTGCTGGCGGCACTGCTGCATAAACTTGGTCTCGTCGGGGTTGTAAATCAGGTCGTAGCACAGGTGCTCGCTGGTGATGAAGCGGTAGGGAATGTCGGGGCACTCGTCCATGTGCGGATACATGCCCAGTGGGGTGGTGTTGACCACAATCTTGTGGGCGTGCATCATGGCTTTGGTCAGTTCCTCGTAGGTGAGCGTGCTGGCCGTTTTGCGCCGTGACACAAACTGCACCTCCACGCCCAGCTGGCGCAGCGCATAGGCTATGGCCCTTGAGGCTCCGCCGGTGCCCAGCACCAGTGCGCGCGTGCATGCCGGCGTCAGCAGCGGCTCTATCGACTTCTGGAAAGCCGAGGCGTCGGTGTTGTAGCCGCGCAGGCTCAACCCCCCGCCGCCGTCGCGCACAAAGCGAATCACATTCACGGCCCCAATCTCTTCGGCCCCCTCGTCGAGTGAGTCGAGAAACGGAATCACCTGCTGCTTGTAGGGCAGTGTCACATTGAGGCCGCACAGGTTGGGTGTCTCGCCAATGACCTCGGAGAGTTTGTTCACATCGTCAATCTCGAAATTGACGTATTCTGCGCTAATACCCTCCGACTCAAACTTCTGGTTGAAGTAGTCTTTTGAAAACGAGTGTATGAGTGGATATCCTATGAGTCCGTATGTCTTGTCGACGTGATGCTGTGACATGTTGCTATGCGTTAATTATTAGTGTGACACGTTAGAAAAAATCAATAATGCAAAAATAGCGTTTTTTCGCATTCGCTGAAAAAATGCGGCCACATATATTAATGCAAGTGGCGGTTTTTTGTTAATTTTGCACCATATTGGCTTTGCAGCGCACTGCGCCAATGGAATATTGACTATATAAATGTAGTTATGGAACAGCGCCCTTTCGCCTATTTTGGCTAATATTGCAAAATGTTTCGCAGCCGTTGCGGGGCGTGAATTCAAACTATTGATTAATAACACATAGCAAACTATAAAATGAAATCATTCTTCACCAAGAACGTTCTGATTGCACTCACTGTGGTGGTCAGCCTGTGCCTGCTCTATTGGGGCGTTGAATACCTCAAGGGCATCAACCTGTTTAAGCCGGCCAATTTCTACTATGCCAAGTTTGAAAAGGTTGAGGGCCTCACGGTTTCGGCGCCGGTCACTGTCAATGGCTTCCAGGTGGGTCAGGTTAGGGAGATAAACTATGACTATGCCGACAACCAGATTACGGTGCTCATGAGCCTCGACAAAGAGCTGCGGGTGCCGCGCGGCTCGCAGGTGTCGCTGTCGAGCGACATTCTCGGCACCGCCGCGCTCACGCTCAATCTGGCCAAGAGCGACTCTTATTATAATGTGGGCGACGAGATTCCCACCGCCGTCAAGGCCGGCCTTATGGACAAGGTGGGCGACGACGTGATGCCGCAGGTGGTGGCCATGCTGCCAAAAATCGACTCGATTCTGAGCAATGTGAACGGCGTGCTGTCGAATCCCGCCATCAACACTTCGGTGTCGCGGCTCGACGGCATCACAGCCGAACTGGCCCGCAGTTCGCAGCAGCTTACGCTGCTCATGAACAGCCTCAACCGTTCGGTGCCCGGCATCATGGGCGACGTGAAGGGCGTCACAGGCAACCTCTACACTGCCTCGGGCGACATCAAGCACCTCTCGGCCAATGTGCGCAACATGCCTCTCGACTCCACCATCAAGAGTCTCAACGCCACAGTGGCCAATCTGCAGGCCCTCTCGGCCAAACTCAACAACAAGGAGTCGTCGCTCGGCCTGCTGCTCAACGACAAGGCATTGTATAACAACGCCAACAGCTCGGTCATGAGCCTCGACTCGCTGCTCAAGGATGTTAAGAAAAATCCTAAGCGCTACGTCACCATCAAGGTGTTCTGACGCTTACCGACAAATATGCATGTTAGTCCATTGTTTAGAAGTACTCTAAATAATGGGCTAATTTTTTATTGCTGAAAAATAGATGTAATGCTTTGATATTTAGTCTGTTGGACCATATTATTACACATAACTGGTAGGTGCGTTGCGGAGTTTTGCACAAGGTGTAACACATTGACTTATCGTGCAATAAGCCTTAGGCATCGGTGGCACTGACATGAGCCAACTGCAAGTCTGCAAATTGCTGCAAATCAGCCTTGTTACATCAGCCGTAAAATATGCAAATTTTTTTCGGCTTTTTTATGAACAATTTTAGCCCCAATTTTGCAGTGCGAAAAGTTACATGTTAAGCATATAATCACATTCATAACGTAAACGATATGGTATCTAACACGGTTTTACAACAGTGGAAAAATTGTCTGCGCATCATCAGCGACAATTTGTCGGCCGAGCAGTTCAACGCTTGGTTCGCCCCTATTGTGCCTGTCGATTACGATGACGGGCGCAACAATTTGTTTCTCAGCGTGCCGTCGCAGTTCTTTATCGAGCAGATAGAGAGCCGCTACCTCAACCTGCTGTGCTCGGCTCTGCGCCGCGAGTTTGGCGACAATGTGCAGCTCAGCTACCGCCTTAGGGTGGTGAAAGACAACCCGTCGAGCGAAATCACGCTCAACGAGCAGAATCGCGGACGCAAAGTGAGCATTAGCAACCCCTTTGCCGAGCCGGAATACGACGACATCGACCCGCAGCTTAACACCAACTACACATTCGAGAACTATTGCGGCAGCCAGAGCAACAAGCTGGCCGTGAGCATTGGCATGGCCATCGCCACCGACCCCAATTGCAAGACGTTCAACCCCCTGTTTATATTCGGCCCCACCGGCGTGGGCAAAACCCACCTGATTCAGGCCATCGGTTTGAAAATAAAGGAGCAGTTTCCGCGCACCCGTGTGCTCTATCTCACAGCGCGCGTGTTCGAGAGCCAGTATACCACAGCCGTGCGCAACAACCGCGTCAACGACTTCATAGCATTCTACCAGAGCATCGATGTGCTCATACTCGACGATGTGCAGGAGTTTGCCGGCAAGACGGCCACGCAAAACACCTTTTTCCACATCTTCAACCACCTGCACCAAAACAAGAAGCAACTCATCTTGTCGAGCGATTGCCGCCCGAGCGACCTCGACGGCATGGTGCCGCGCCTCATTTCACGCTTCAAGTGGGGCATGACGGTGGAACTCACCAAGCCCGATTACACCCTGCGCCGCGACGTGCTGAAGATGCGCGCCTCGCAAGATGGCTTGTCGATAAGCGCCGACGTGCTCGACTTCATTGCCCAAAACGTTACCGACAGCGTGCGTGAACTCGAGGGCATTGTGGTGGCCCTGCTGGCACACGCCACCATGCTCAACCAGGAAATCACCGTCGACCTCGCACGCGTGGTCATAGCCAACTGCGTGAAGGTGAGCAAGCGCCAAGTCACATTCGAAAAGATTGCCGAGACTGTGGCCAGCCACTACAACATCGACACCGAGCTGCTCTACGGCAAGTCGCGCAAGCGTGAAATTTCCGATGCCCGCCAGCTGGTGATGTATTTTGCAAAAAAGGACACCCAGCTCTCGTCCACCAACATCGGCATGCGCCTGCAGCGCAACCACGCCACCGTGCTCCATGCCTGCAAGCAGATAGAGCAGCGCATATCGGTTGAAAAGAAGTTCCAGGAAGACGTCGAAAAAATCGAAAACGAACTCCGCAACTAATCTTTTTTCCCACCTCTTCCCTAACACTATTGCTTTTCCAGAAAGCAGCTGAATTCGCTTAGCTTAAACACATAAACAGAATGAACAATAAGGAAGCTAACACCACCCACCATACGTGGACTTATTCTCCAGGGCAGAAAGCCGTGAAGTGGGACTACTGCCAAAAGCAGGGTATTATGTGCCTTGATTGGAGCGAGGTGCCCGATTTGATGCAGTTTAAGTCGCGCCAAGAGATAATTGCGTTTTTGCAGACGCTTAATGGCAAGCCCAACGCTTCGTTTAAAAACATCAGTCTTGCCCTGTGGCAGTTTGCCAACGAAATGCAAGAGGGCGATGTGATACACGCCAAGGTGGGCACCGACACTATAGTGGGTCGAGGCATTGTGGAGGGCGGATACTATTACAGTGCTCAAGAGCCCGACTTCAGGCATAGGCGCAAGGTGCGCTGGACGCACGTGGGTAAGTGGAAGGTGCCGCATGAATACATTGCGTCGAAAACCCTTACCGACGTTACTCCATATCCCAGCGAAGTGGCCAATTGCGAACGCATAATTCTGGATGCTGAAAATGAGCCAGTTGTTGCCGGGCATCCGGCTGCCTACACCAAGGCAGATTTTCTGCACGAGGTGTTTGTTTCCGATGAGCGCTATGAGCAGATGCGTGGCTTGCTGCACTACAAGAAAAATGTCATTTTGCAAGGAGCACCAGGCGTGGGTAAAACGTTTGTTGCAAAGCGGCTCGCCTATTCACTGATGGGTTGCAAGGACGATTCCAGAGTTGAAATGGTGCAGTTTCACCAAAGCTACAGCTACGAAGACTTCATAATGGGCTATAGGCCCAACGCCAATGGCGGCTTCGACCTTACATCAGGAATCTTCTATAATTTCTGTCTAAAGGCAAAGGGCGATGCTGACCATAGCTATTTCTTCATTATTGATGAGATAAACCGTGGCAACTTGAGTAAAATTTTTGGCGAGCTGCTAATGCTCATTGAGAATGATTACCGTGGGCAAGAAATAAAATTGGCCTACAATCAAATGCCGTTTTCTGTGCCGGCCAACCTGTATATTATAGGTATGATGAACACGGCCGACCGCAGTCTTGCTATGATCGACTATGCATTGCGGCGCCGCTTTAGCTTTGTTGAAATTGAACCCGGTTTTGACTCAGAAGGCTTCAAACGCTATCAGGCAAGCCTCGCGAGTGGCGCGTTTAACCGCCTGATTGATGCTGTTAAGGCATTGAATAAGAAAATCGGTAGCGACGATTCGCTTGGCAGCGGTTTTTGCATCGGACACAGCTATTTCTGCAATCAGATGGAGTGTAGCAGTGCTTGGCTAAAGAGTGTCGTGGAGTTTGACATTGCTCCTATGCTCAGAGAATATTGGTTCGATAGTAAGGAAACTTCCGAAACTGAAATTGCAAAACTCGTCAACGCAGTGCAATGACCGATTATGGCGGAATACCGATAAAGAATATTTTCTACATGCTGGCCTACGCTTTTAAAGAGCTTCGGGGCAGCAACTATGGACGTGTGGCCACAGAACACTTCGATGGAGTTCACGACCTATTTGCCGAGGTGCTGCAAATTGGCATGTCAAGTCTGCTAAAGCAAGGGCTGCACCGCGAGTATGTGCCACGCAGCGCGACGCTTTGCACACTGCGCGGCAAGCTCGACGTGAATGGCACCATAGGCGAGCGTATGGCACAACGCACCGCATTGGCGTGCGAGTTCGATGAACTTTCGGCCGACAATACCTTTAATCAGATTCTTAAATCCACGTCGGCATTGCTCATGGCAAGCAGTGAAGTGAGCAAACCGAGAAAGGCCGCTTTGCGTCGGCTGATGCCATTTTTCAGCGAAGTAGGTGTTGCTGATTTGAAATTGCTTAAATGGGGGCGGCTGCGATACGACCGCAATTCGCGCACCTACCAAATGCTACACACCATATGCTATTTCATTGTGTCCGACTTGCTGCCTACCACCGAGGCAGGCGGCAGTCACGCTCGGCAATTCACCGATTCCAATATGGCTCTGCTGTTTCAGCGCTTCATAATGGCCTATTACCATCGCTGGCATCCTGAATTGAAAGCAAGAGCCAAGATGGTAGACTGGAACATAAGCAAAAATGCACCGCAATCGTCATTGTTGCCCACCATGAACACCGATGTCACATTGTCGTTTCCTAGTGGCCGAACCCTCATTATCGACGCCAAGTTTTATTCGCGCACGTTGCAGGAGCACTATGGACGGCTGTCGATTCACTCGGCCAACATCTATCAAATCCACACGTATGTTACCAATGAAGATAAGGCCCATACAGGCAAGGTCGATGGTATGCTGCTCTATGCAAAGACCACTGCCTACGGGGCTCTTTCGGAGCAAATGACCCTCAATGATGGTAACATCATTATGTTTCGCACATTGGATTTAAGTCTGGATTTCGAGGCAATCAAAAATCAGCTGGAAGAAATTCTAAACTATCGCACATAGCCACCCGTGAGTCACAACAGAATCCACTTGTGACACGTGTCACCACATTGTGGCGCGCGGATGGCAATCCCGTTAGGGATTGGATGTGTGTAGGCAGGTATGCAGCGGTGGCCTTGGCTGCCGCGAAATGCCTGCTTCGGGGGTGTTTGTATGCAAGGCATTCCAGAGGAATGCGACACCAGGAGGTTTTGCGACACTATGGCGCACAAGGGCAAAAAAACAGCAGAGCCTGCAACCCAAACTTGAGTTGCAGGCTCTGCGATGTGTATTGTGCGTTGTTACTTGCGCTTACTCTTCAGGCTCTACGCCCCACTGCTGGCGGGCCAGACGGCGGTAGTTGTTGTAGCGCCACTTGGCGTTCTCCTTGGCGGCGTTGAATAGCTCTTCGGCTTCCTGCGGATATTGCTTGAGCACCGATGCGTAGCGCACCTCGCCCTTAAGGAAGTTGATGAACTCGTCCCAATTGGGCTCCTTGCTGTCGAGGGTGAAGGGGTTCTTGCCCTCTTTCTCGAGCTCGGGATTGTAGCGCCACAGGTGCCAGTAGCCGCATGCCACTGCTTTCTGCTCTTCGGCTTGCGACTTGCCCATGCCTGATTTCAGACCATGGTTGATGCACGGTGCGTAGGCAATGATTACCGACGGGCCGTCGTAGGCCTCAGCCTCGCGGATAGCCTTGAGGCACTGCATGTTGTCGGCACCCATTGCCACCTGGGCCACATACACATAGCCGTAGGTGGAGGCTATGAGGCCGAGGTCCTTTTTGCGCACGCGCTTACCGGCAGCGGCAAACTTGGCGATGGCGCCGATAGGAGTGGCCTTCGATGCCTGGCCGCCGGTGTTGGAGTACACCTCGGTGTCGAGCACCAGAATGTTGACGTTTTTGCCCGATGCAATCACGTGGTCAAGACCGCCGAAGCCGATGTCGTATGATGCGCCGTCGCCGCCCACAATCCATTGTGAGCGTTTCACCAGATACTGGCCGAGCGACTTCACCTTCTGGTCGGCGGGGCTGTCGCTGTGCTCGATGGCGGCGAGAATCTTGTCGCTCAGTTCGCGCGACTTGGCGCCGTCGTTGTAGTTCTCGAGCCACTCCTGGTACAGTTCCTTAACATCGCTGGCCACTGTGGCGCTCTCCAGAGCCTCTTGCACGAAGCCCTTGACGCGGGTTCGCAGCTTCTCGTCGGCAATGCTCATGCCCATGCCAAACTCGCAGAAGTCCTCAAACAGCGAGTTGGCCCACACGGGACCGTGGCCCTTGGCGTTGGTGGTGTAGGGGGTAGAGGGAACCGAAGCTGAGTAGATCGAGCTGCAGCCGGTGGCGTTAGACACTATTTCGCGGTCGCCAAACAGTTGTGATATGAGTTTCAGATACGGAGTCTCGCCGCAGCCCGAGCATGCGCCCGAGAACTCAAAGAGCGGAGTTGCAAACTGCGAGTTCTTCACGTTCTGCTTTATGTCTACGAGGCCCTGCTTCGAGGTTACATTGTTCGAGCAGTAGTCCCAATATTTCTGTTCGTCCTCGTGGCCCATGAGGGGTACCATTTCGAGGGCCTTGTTGCCCTTCTTGCCGGGGCACACGTCCACGCAGTTGCCGCAGCCAAGGCAGTCGAGCACATCAACCACCTGCACAAACTTGAGGCATGTGAGCGTCTTGCCGATGGCGGGCAGCTTGTCGGCCTCGCTGAAAGGCGAGTTGGCTGCCTCTGTCTCGTCCATAAGGAATGGGCGGATGGCAGCGTGGGGGCACACATAGGCGCACTTGTTGCACTGGATGCAGTTTTCGGCGTTCCATTCAGGCACGAATGTGGCCACGCCGCGCTTCTCGTAGGCTGCTGTGCCGTTGTCCCAGGTGCCGTCTTCGCGGCCCTTGAATGCCGACACGGGCAGCAGGTCGCCGTCTTGCGCGTTGATGGGGCGCACCACATTTTGCACAAATGCGGGAGCGTCGTCGGCCTTGGCGTCGTCTGACTCGAGTGCCGACCATGCGGGGTCTACGGTGAGCTGCTTATACTCGCCGCCGCGGTCCACTGCCTGGTAGTTCTTGTTCACCACGTCTTCGCCCTTGCGGCCATACGACTTCACGATGAACTTCTTCATCTGCTCCACGGCCAAATCCACGGGAATCACCTCGGTGATGCGGAAGAATGCCGATTGCAGAATGGTGTTGGTGCGGTTGCCAAGGCCAATCTCCTGGGCAATCTTGGTGGCGTTGATGTAGTAAACGGTGATGTTGTTGTCGGCGAAATATTTTTTCACCTTGTTGGGCAGGTTCTTGGCCAGCTCATCGCCGTCCCACACGGTGTTAAGCAGGAATGTGCCGTTCTTTTGCAGGCCGCGCGTCACGTCATACATGTGCAGGTAGGCCTGCACGTGGCAAGCCACAAAGTTGGGCGTTGTCACCAGATATGTCGAGTGTATGGGCTCGTCGCCGAAGCGCAGGTGCGAGCAGGTGAAGCCGCCCGACTTCTTAGAGTCGTATGAGAAGTAGGCCTGACAATATTTGTCGGTGTTCTCGCCGATGATTTTCACTGAGTTCTTGTTGGCACCCACGGTACCGTCGGCGCCGAGGCCGTAGAACTTGGCCTGGAACAGGCCCTTGCCGCCCATGGCGATTTCTTCTTTTTGGGGCAGCGAGGTGAATGTCACATCGTCGTCAATGCCAATGGTGAAGTGGTCCTTGGGCATGGGCAGAGCCAGATTCTCGTAAACCGAGAGAATCTGTGCCGGAGTGGTGTCCTTCGACCCCAGACCATAGCGGCCGCCCACAATGAGTGGAGCGTTTTCGGTGCCGTAGAAGCAGTCCTTCACGTCGAGGTACAGAGGCTCGCCGGTTGCGCCCGGCTCCTTGGTGCGGTCGAGCACGGCGATGCGCTTGGCAGTGCTGGGCACTGCGGCCAGGAAGTGCTTGGCCGAGAAGGGGCGGTAGAGGTGCACGGCCACGAGGCCCACCTTCTCGCCCTGTGCGGTGAGGTGGTCGATGGTCTCGCGAATGGCCTCGGTCACCGAGCCCATGGCTATGATCACGCGCTCGGCATCTTTTGCGCCGTAGTAGTTAAACAGGCCATACTCGCGGCCGGTGATTTTGTTTATCTTGTTGATGTAGTCCTCCACGATGGCGGGCACGGCGTTGTAGTAGTCGTTGCTCGACTCGCGGTGCTGGAAGAACACGTCGGGGTTCTCGGCGGTGCCGCGTGTCACGGGCTTGTCGGGGTTCATGGCGCGGTTGCGGAATGCGTTCACGGCGTCCATGTCGAGCAGGGGCTTGAGGTCGTCCTGGTCGAGAGCCTCGACTTTTTGTATCTCGTGCGATGTGCGGAATCCGTCAAAGAAGTTGAGGAACGGCACGCGGCCCTTGATGGCGCTCAGGTGTGCCACGGCGGCGAGGTCCATCACCTCTTGCACCGAGCCTTCGCAAAGCATTGCGAAGCCAGTTTGGCGGGTCGACATCACATCCTGGTGGTCACCGAAGATGCACAGTGTGTGAGAGGCAAGTGTGCGGGCCGACACGTGGAACACGGCTGGCAGCAGCTCGCCGGCTATCTTATACATGTTGGGGATCATGAGCAGCAGGCCCTGCGAGGCAGTGTAGGTGGTGGTGAGCGCGCCTGCCTGGAGTGCACCGTGCACAGCGCCGCTGGCGCCGCCCTCCGACTGCATCTCCTGTACCGTTACGGTCTCGCCGAAAATGTTTTTCCGGCCGGCGGCTGCCCATTCGTCTACATGCTCAGCCATTGTCGATGACGGTGTGATGGGGTAGATTGCGGCCACATCAGTAAACATGTAACTGATGTGGGCGGCAGCCTGGTTGCCGTCACACGTCATAAATTTCTTTTCTTTACTCATAAAAGTTGCAAGATTATAGTTATATAGTTCGTTATTATATAAATTTAAATCAAATCGTTGGCCCTTAGGGTGTGGCGCCGCCGGAGGCATGGTGGCGGCTTGTGGCTTTGGCTTTTATAGTCCTCAAGGAAAAACCGCATGGCTTTTCTTTTTCCCTAAAATCCAGCTACAAAATTACATTAATTTTTTCTGACCACAAAGCATTTGCGCCGATTTTACTCCACCGTAATAAGGCTTGATGCGCATGTGGCGCCAGGTGTGCGAAATTGGCCGCCGCAGTGGCGGTGTGGTTGCCAGTTATGGCTCGATTTGCTACTTTTGCAGGCGAAAACGATTTATTCTTTTTTTCGGCAATGAAGGAAAAGCAGATTTTAGATGCAATTAGCGTGCGCATGGGCATTGCCCGGCTCAACGCCCTGCAGCAGGCGGTGCTGCAAGTCTGGCCCCAAGGGGGCGATGTGGTGGTGTATTCGCCCACTGGGTCGGGCAAGACTCTGGCCTATGCCATTCCCCTCCTCAAGTCGATGCGCGAGTCTTGCAGCCGCGTGCAGTGTGTGGTGATTGTGCCGTCGCGCGAGCTGGCTGTGCAGACGGCCGACGTGCTGCGAGCCATTGCTGGCGACTACAAGCTGACGCTGTGCTGCGGTGGCCACAATGTGGCCGACGAGAAGCTGTCGCTGGCCGTGACGCCCGATGTGGTGGTTGCCACACCCGGACGCCTGCTCGACCACATCAGGCGCGGCCATGTGGACGTGCGCAATGTGCGCCTGCTGGTGCTCGACGAGTTCGACAAGTCGCTTGAACTGGGATTCGACGATGAAATGCAGACCATTTTGGCACATATGCCCAACTTGTCGCGCAAGGTGCTCACTTCGGCCACCGCCGCGCTGCGCATGCCTCCCTATCTGAAGCTCAACGGCCCGCAGGTGGTCGACCGGCTCGACCGCGAGGCCGAGCTGCACCAGCGCCTCAAGGCGTGGGTGGTGCGCTCGCCCGAGCCCGATAAGCTGGCCACACTGCACCGCCTGCTGCTGTCGCTGCCCGAGGTGGGCAAGACCATAGTGTTTGTCAACTATCGCGATGCGGCTCAGCGCGTGTGTGCCTATCTTGCTGGCCACGGCGTGTCGGCCGGAGTCTACAATGGCGCTCTGGCGCAGGTCGAGCGCGAGAAGGCCGTAGACCTCTTCAACAATGGCTCATATTGCGTGATGGTGTCGACCGACTTGGGTTCGCGCGGGCTTGACATCGACGGCGTGCGACACATCATCCACTACCACCTGCCCGTGTCGGCCGAGGCCTACACCCACCGCAACGGCCGCACGGCGCGCGTCACTGCCAGCGGCGACGCCTATGTGCTGCTGGGTCCGGGCGAGCAGCTGCCCGGTTTTGTGGATGCCGATGGCGACTTTGCCATGCCGCCGCAGCCGCTGCGCCAGGCTGTGGTCCCGACCATGGCCACGCTTCACTTCATGGCCGGACGCAAAGAGAAAATCTCGCGCGGTGATGTGGTGGGCTTCATTGCCAACAATAGCGATGTGGCCGCTGCCGAGATTGGCCGCATATCGCTCAAAGACCACTGCGCACTGGCCGCTGTGCCGGCCGCCAAGGCGGCAAAAGCGGTGGCTGCCCTCAATCGGTGCAAAATCAAGGGCAAACGTGTGCGCATTTCCATTGCGCGTGTCAACGTTAAGTAGCTGCTGGAGCGGCCTTAGCGCATCAGTTCGTTGATTATAAGCTCAAGGTCTTCTTGGCTTTGCAGCCCCACTGTGTTCTCCTTCTTGCCGTTGCTTGATTCAAACACCAGCGTTGGCACTGCCGTCACGCCATATTCGCCGGCCTTTTGTGGCTCTTGGTCGATGTCGACCCTCACCAGCTTCACTCTGTCGCCATACTTCTTTACTATGGCGTCGAGAATCGGTGCCTGCTGCTTGCACGGGCCGCACCAGGTGGCGTAGAAGTCGGTTATCTCAACGGTGGCTGCCGCCGTCGGGCTGGCTGTGGTGTCGGTTGTGGTTGCCGCCACGGTGTCGGGCAGAGTCTGTGCCTTTTCGGCCTTGTGGTTGCAGCTGGAGCCGGTGATTAAGGCTGCGGCCATTGCCGCAGCGCTGAATTTCACGAGTGTGCTCATAGTGATATTTTGCTGTTATTCTTTTTATGTGTAGGCTAGCGCTTAGGCCAGTGTGCCCTTGCCCTCGCGCGTGATTTCAATTTCGCTGCCGGTGCAGTCGACTATGGTTGACGGCTCAGTGCCGCCGCGTCCGCCGTCAATCACCATGTCGGCCCATCCGGCATAGCGCTCGGCCATCAGCTCTGGCTCGCACATGTAGTCGCTGTCGTCGGCCTCGACCGAGGTGGTGAGTATGGGGTGTCCCAGGGCTTCCTCAATGGCCAGCGCTATGGCGTTTTGCGGAATTCTGATGCCCACGGTGCGGCGTCCCTTGAACGCTTTTGGCAGCCTCGACAGGGCCGGCAGGATGAATGTGAACGGCCCGGGCAGATTGGCCTTCATCATGCGGTATTGCTCGTTGCTCACCTTGGCGTAGTGGGCCACTTCGCTCAGATTGTGGCATATTATCGACAGGTTGCTTTTGGCCGATTTAATGCCCTTGATTGAGCAGATGCGCTCAATGGCCTGGTTGTTGAGAGCGTCGCAGCCTATGGCATAAATGGTGTCGGTGGGGTAGACCACGATGCCGCCGTCGGCCATGGTGCGTGCCGCTTCGGCAATGTGCCGCTCGTCGATGCTCTCCTCAATGATTCTTAGCAGCTTCATGTCGGGTTGGAAAAATGCGTGGTTGAAAATTGCTTGCTATGCGTGTCTCTATGTCGGTGGCGCCGGCGTACTTCTTCAGCAGCTCTGCTGTCCAGTCAACGGCCTGCTGCAGGTCCATTTCGGGTGCAAATGCGTTGATGTTGATTTGTGCCGTCACCGTTTCTGGGGTAAACTTGGTGCGCTCCTCGTCGCTGGTGGGGGTGGCTATGCCGCCCTGCGCGTCGCGGTACACGGGCAGCCCCTCAATGTTCAGTTCACCGCGGCCAATGCCGTGATACACCTCGTCGTGTTGCCCCACGCCCATGGTCAGAGTGTCGCCCACAATCTTGTCGGCGTCGAGGCCGCTAATCGAATATCCGCTCACTATCGACACAAGGTTCACCACATCTATCAGCGTGGTCAGGCGGTAGATGCCCAATCCCTTTATAATGCGGCGGCACAGAGCCTCGCTCGACATGCGGTAGCGGCCGGGGTCCTTGCCCAGAGCCTTGTAGAGGCGGCGGGTGGCTGCCACAGCCGGGCGCTTGTTGATTTCCAGCAGCTGGTAGCGCTGCTTTATGCCGTCGGCGGCCTTTTCAATCTCTGCCCACAGCTCATCGCTGGTGGGCGGGTTCGACACGTGTGCTCTGACCATGCCTATCTTCACTTCGGGGCATACGTCGACTATGCGTTTGTCAATGTCGATATTAATCATTTCTGCTTTTTATCTGTAATAGTTAATGTTCTCGTCTGCAAAGATAGCGCCTGCCGTGGTATTTTTGTCATAAATGACCAAAAAACGCCAATAAAAAATAATTCTGCTTTGCAGCGGTGCTCTGTTGCTAAACCTTGAGTTCCATTACGCAACCTTGAGCGAATCCTTCTCATGCAGAAAAGTGGCCACTTTCTGTGTTCATTGTAGAATTTTTTGCCCCATTTACCCGGCTTGCAGGTTTTGGGTTGACGTGACTGCTTGAACGACTTGTGACTTGCCGTCAACTGTTAATTTGATGTTGGATTTTATATCTTTTGCCATCTACTGACCATCCTAATCAAAAAATTAGTTATTTTGCTATAAACAAAATGCAAATTGTTATGTATAGAGGAAAAAAGGAGAAATATGAACCTGGCTTTTACCACCCTGGATCAGGAAGACCGATTAAAGTAAACAAGCGAATTCGGCATATTTGGAAAATATGTAGAAATATCCGTATTGTGTCTTGGGTTGTCGTGCCTTGTTTGCTGGCTCTGGCCCCCATACTCCTTATTCCTTGGGCTCTGATTTATTTGCTGACAATATTTATAGATTCAGATGCGGAATTTGTTAAGGCCCAAGAAAATGGTTACATTTGGCCTCCAAAATATGGCGGCTTTTAGCCGAACCGCTTCAAAGCCTCTCGGGCTTCATTCACTCTCTCCTCATTACTCATCCGTGGAGCTTCAGACCGATGCCTGGCATCCTATGGAAGCGGCATCAGTTGCCGCGGTGTTATGCGCTTCTTGACATGTGGCTGGATAGTCACACACGCCAGTGTCCGCACTTGTTCCCACTCACTTTGCTCAGACGTTTCAAGTCTATCACTGAATGCTTTGCAGACGGCCTCGAACTCCGCCGGGGTCAGAATGCAGAAATCATCATAAGACAATCCAACACACCCCAATGCATAGCCGAGGCATTCTTCAATGCCTACCGGCTTTTTTTCGCCTTTACCCGAGTCCTCGGCCTGAGCGACTTGTGTCTTGCCTTTCCACCGACCCGATGTGATTCCCACTGTGCAGAGGTTTGGAGCTTATTTTAAACCGTTAAATCAAGTTTGAGCGCAGATAGAGAAATTTTAATAGTGTTCATATCGGTGTTTTTATTTATATTTGTAATTACTTTGCTGTTGCAGTGCAGTGGCATCAGATTTTATCTGATAATACGATATGGTTAGATAATTATGATTGACGAAAATTTTCATATGCGGCAGAAGAGATTTTTAAGCTGCAAGGGCTTGCCCGGCAGCCGGTGGGCAACACGTTTGGCTCTTCGCAGCCATACGTCTGCTCCATTATCACGGCCGCAGTTTCGTCGGTAATGTTATGCCGCAATGCACCAGTTTGGTGATTAATTCGCAATAATTTAATGATAATGCAGTTATGTAGTTATAATCAATTACACTCAACATAACCACAACACTTACGTTTATGAATATAGGAATAATCGTAGCAATGGGCAAGGAGCTGGAGCTGCTAAAGCCGCTGCTTGAGCAGCCTTCCGAGCGTGAGGTGCACGGCACCACGTTTCATTGCGGTAATATAGGCGGCCACCAGGTGGTGGCCATGCAGTGTGGCATTGGCAAGGTGAATGCAGCCGTGGGCACTGTGACGCTTGTCGACAACTTCCCCGTCGACGCCATAATCAACACTGGTGTGGCCGGAGGTGCCGGAGGCGGCGTGTGTGTGATGGATGTGGTGGCAGGCCAGCGCATCGCCTACCACGATGTGTGGTGTGGTTTCGACAGCACTTGGGGCCAGATTCAGGGCATGCCGCTGTATTTCGAGAGCGACCCCGCGATGCTCGGTATAGCCCGTGGCATCGATGGCGTGAAGTGCGGCCTCATTTGCTCGGGCGACCGCTTCATCGACTCCATGGCCGACGTCGAGGCCATAGGCACCAAGTTTCCCGGGGTGATGGCGGTCGACATGGAGTCGGCCGCAATAGCGCAGGTGTGCCACATAAGGCGCAAGCCATTTCTCAGCGTGCGCGTCATCAGCGACTCGCCCGGCGCCAGTCACGACAACTCGCAGCAGTATGCCGACTTCTGGAGCGATGCCCCCAAGCACACTTTTGAGGTGATAAAGCGCTTGCTGCAAAAACTGCAATAATCGCGAAACAAAACTATTATAATAGCATATTTAAACAAGAAATGGAGGGTAAAGCTATGGAGAAAATCAAGAGTTTCACAATAAACCACAGCCACCTGCTGCGCGGCATATATGTGTCGCGCCAGGACGTCACTCCCAGTGGCGATGTGATCACCACATTCGACATCCGCATGAAGCTGCCCAACCGCGAGCCGGCCGTGAGCCAGCCTGCGCTGCACACCATCGAGCACCTTGCGGCCACCTATCTGCGCAACCACCCCGAGTGGGGCAGCAGGGTGGTGTATTGGGGGCCAATGGGGTGCTGCACGGGCAACTACCTGATTATGCAGGGCGACCTCAAGTCGGCCGACGTGGTGCCGCTCATGCGCGAAACGTTTAAGTTCATCGCCGAGTTCGACGGCGACATACCTGGGGCCTCGGCCAACGACTGCGGCAACTACATGCTGCACAATCTGCCCATGGCCAAGTGGGAGGCGCGCAAATACCTCATTGAGGTGCTCGAACGCATAAAGCCCGAAAACTTGACATATCCCGACTAAACCACCTCACTTGCAATGGACGCCGATATTCAGAAGATAGCCGCTGGCGAGAAGCTGCCGCAGTTCGACCTGCCGGTTGACATAATAGTGTATGACAACGTGCATGCCGACTTGCTGAAGTGCTATGCCTCGTTTCCCTGCAAAATCGAGGCCTGCATATTCTGCTATGTGGTCAGCGGCAACGTGACCGCCACCATCAATCTGTGGGACTACGAAATACGCGCCCACGACTTTGTGGTGATAATGCCCGGCAGCTTCTTGCAGATAAAGACGGTGAGCAACGACTTGCAGGTGGCCTTCGAAGGATTCTCGTCGGCCTTCCTCAAGCGCATGAACTTCTGGAAAATGCTGTCGCCCATCATGCTGCAGGTGTTTCAGAGCCCCGTGTTCTCGCTCGAGCCCGAGTTGGCCGACATATTCCGCGACATATTCTCGGTGATGACGCGCATCAACGACTACAGCTCGGCCTTCCAGGCCGGCAGCATGGCGCAAAACGCCATGGCGCTCACCATCGACATTCTGAGCAGCGCCATAAAGTCGCACCGCTTGCGCGGCGACCGCCGGCCCACCACACGCGAGCAGGAGATAGTGGCGCAGTTTCTGCAAATCGCATTCGAGAACTACCGCGAGGAGCACCGCATATCATTTTATGCGCAGGAGGCCAACCTCACTCTGTCGCACTTCTGCAATGTGATTAGCAAGAGCATAGGCATGACGCCACAGGAGGTGATAATGAACCTGATAATAATGGACGCCAAAACGCAGCTCAAGCGCACAAGCCACACAGCCGCGCGCATTTCGGCGTCGCTCAACTTCAGCACGCCCACGTCGTTCAACCGGTACTTCCGCAAATACACGGGCATGACTCCGCAGGAATACCGCAAAAGCTGACACGGCGCATACTATTATTCTTTTATCAACAAACAATGCATAAATAACGACCGCAATATGAGCATCAACCAATCAGAAATAAAAAACGTGAGCGACGACCTGCGCTACCTGAAGCTGTTGTCGCGCAACTTCCCAAACATAGCCACGGCCAGCACCGAAATCATCAACCTTGAGGCCATACTCAACCTGCCAAAGGGCACCGAGCACTTCTTGGCCGACCTTCACGGCGAATATGAGGCTTTCCAGCACGTGCTGCGCAATGCCTCGGGCACCATCAAGCGCAAGGTGAAGGAGATTTTCAACGACTCGCTGGGCTCGCGCGAGCAGAAGGAGCTTTGCACTCTCATCTACTATCCCGAGCTGAAACTCGAACTTGTGAAGGAGGAGATTGACAACGACGATGACATGCGCGACTGGTATTTCATCACCATCAACCGCCTTGTGAAGGTGTGCCGCAACGTGTCGTCGAAATACACGCGCTCGAAGGTGCACAAGGCACTGCCATTCGACTTCTCCTATATCATTCAGGAACTGCTTCACGAGAGCACGTCCGACCCCAACAAGCAGGGCTACGTCGACGTGATTGTGCGCACCATAATATCCACCTGCCGCGCCGACGACTTCATTGTGGCCATGTGCAACCTAATCCAGCAGCTCACCATCGACCTGCTGCACATATTGGGCGATGTGTATGACCGCGGCCCGAGTCCCGACAAAATCATGGACATCCTGTGCACCTTCCACAACTACGACATCCAGTGGGGCAACCACGACATCCTGTGGATGGGCGCCGCAGCCGGCAACGACTGCTGCATTGCCAATGTGATTCGCATTGCCATGCGCTATGGCAACCAGGCCGTGCTTGAAGACGGCTACGGCATCAATCTGCTGCCGCTGGCCACATTTGCCATCGACCACTATGCCGACGACCCCTGCAAGCCGTTCCTGCCCAAGGTAGGCGACACGGCCAAAGACTCGATGAGCAAGGCCAAGCACCTGATTGCGCAGATGCACAAGGCCATAAGCATAGTGCAGTTTAAGCTCGAGGCCGAGACCATCAGGCGCCGTCCCGACTTCGACATGGCCGACCGCCTGCTGCTCGACAAGGTGGACTTTGACCGCAAAGTGATAGTGGTCGACGGCAAGGAATATGAGATGACCGACACCAATTTCCCCACGGTCGACCCCAAGGACCCGTTCCGCCTCACCGAAGACGAGCGCGCGCTGGTGAAGAAGCTGCACAACTCGTTTGTCGACTCCGAGAAGCTGCGCAAGCACATGGACGCCATGTTCCGCAACGGCTGCATATTCAATGTGGTCAACGGCAACCTGCTGTATCACGCCTCAATTCCGCTCAACGCCGACGGCTCGCTGAAAGATGTCACCATCCAGGGCCGCAAATATCACGGCAAGTCGCTGCTGAAAAAGGTGGGCGCCCTCATCCGCGAGGCCTACTTTGGCGCCGACGACGGCAGCGACAACAGCTTTGCCATGGACTATGTGTGGTATCTGTGGTGCGGCAAAGACTCTCCGGCGTTCGACAAAGACAAGATGGCCACCTTCGAACGCTACTTTATAAAAGACAAGGCAACCCACAAGGAGACAAAGGGATACTACTACACCCTTCGCGACAGCGAGGAGGTGTGCGACCGCATTCTCGACGAGTTTGGTGTGCAGGGCCAGTTCCGACACATCATCAACGGCCACGTGCCGGTGAAGACCATCAAGGGCGAGAACCCCATCAAGGCCAACGGCAAAATGATGGTGATCGACGGCGGTTTCTCGAAGGCCTACCAGCCCGAAACGGGCATCGCCGGCTATACGCTGGTGTACCACTCGCGCGGATTCCAGCTGGTGCAGCACGAGCCGTTCACCTCAATCACCAAGGCCGTGCGTGAGGGCCAGGACATTAAGTCGACCATACAACTGGTGGAGATGACCAACCGCCGCATGATGGTGAAGGACACCGACATAGGCCACGAACTTGAATTGCAAATCAAAGACTTGCAGCAGCTGTTGGTGGCCTACCGCCTGGGCATCATCAAGGAGCGCGCCTGGCGACCCATCACCAACAAGCAGTAGGCGCACATGCAAGGCACACCTGCCGCCCCCATTTATTGGGACGGCAGGTGCGTTATTTGGCAAGTTTTATGTAACTTTGCGCCTTGGTAATAAACGAATGTCGCATTAATTAATTTATTATATAAGCCAAATGAACGACTACGGTTTGGTGAGAGTGGCTTCGGCCGTGCCCGAGATGAATGTGGCCGATGTCGACTTTAATGTAGAGAAAATCATGGAGTGTGTGGCCGACGCCGTCAAGAAGAGGGCGTCGCTGGTGGTGTTTCCCGAGCTTTCGCTCACGGGCTACACCTGCGCCGACCTGTTTGGCAGCGAACTGCTGCTCGACGCCTCCGACCGCGCCCTGCTGCGCATAGCCGACTTCTCGGCCGACAAGGACATCGCCATTGTGGTGGGCGCACCGGTGCGCCACCGCGGGCATCTTTATAACTGCGCCGTGGTGGTGTTTCATGGCCAAATGTGGCTCGTGCCCAAGTCCTACCTGCCCAACTACAAGGAGTTTTACGAGAAGCGCTGGTTTAGCAGCGCCGACAATTCGGTGAATGTGTCGAGTGTGACCATTGGCGGCCGTGAGTGCGCCTTTGGCCGCAACCTTCTGTTCCGCTCTGGCAAGCTGGTGCTGGGCATCGAAATTTGCGAAGACCTGTGGGTGCCCATCCCGCCCAGTTCGGTGGCCGCCATCAATGGCGCCAACATGATTCTCAACCTGTCGGCATCCAACGAGGTCATTGGCAAGCACAAGTTTTTGGTCAACCTCATCAAGCACCAGTCCAACCAGTGCATAGCGGCCTACGTCTACTCGTCGTCGGGCTACGGCGAGTCGACCACCGACCTCGTGTTTGCCGGCAACGCCATCATATCGGAAAACGGCAACATACTGAAGAGCGGCGAGCGCTTCAGCATGAAGTCGCAGGTGGTGGTGGCCGACGTCGACGTTGAGGCGCTTGAAAACGAGCGCCGCATCAACGAGAGCTTCGGCGACAGCATACGCGACTTTGCGCGCCACTATGAGTGCGTCGAGCTCGACTTGCCGCGCATCGACTACGACGACAAGGTGAAGCTCGAGCGCAAAATCAAGCGCACCCCGTTTGTGCCCACCGACGATGTGCGGCTCAGCGCCCGCTGCGAGGAAATTGTGAACATACAGACCGAGGGCCTCATGCGCCGCCTGCACGCCATTCACTGCGGCTCGCTGGTGGTGGGCATATCGGGCGGACTCGACTCGACCCTTGCGCTGCTGGTGGCCGCCCACGCCTTCGACCGCCTGGGCCTCGACCGCAAGGGCATCTATGGCATCACCATGCCCGGCTTCGGCACCACCGACCGCACCTATACCAACGCAGTGGAAATGATGCGCAGGCTGGGCGTGTCGGTATGCGAAATTCCCATTGCGGCCGCAGTGAAGCAGCACTTCAAGGACATTGGCCACAATGCCGCGGTGCACGATGTGGTGTATGAAAACTCACAGGCGCGCGAGCGCACACAGATTCTCATGGACTATGCCAACAAAGTGGGCGGCATAGTGCTGGGCACGGGCGACCTCTCTGAGCTGGCGCTGGGCTGGGCCACCTACAATGGCGACCACATGTCGATGTATAATGTGAACAACAGCATACCCAAGACATTGGCAAAAGACTTGGTGAAGTGGTTTGCCAACACCGTCTACCGCAAAGATCAGGAGATTTCACACATCCTCAACGATGTGCTGGCCACGCCCATCAGCCCCGAACTGACCCCGGCCGACGATTTCGGCCACATAAAGCAGAAGACCGAAGACCTCGTGGGCCCCTACGAGTTGCACGACTTCTTCCTGTTCAATATGATTCGCTACGGCTACCGTCCGCGCAAGCTCTATCTGTTTGCCAAGACGGCCTTCAAGGGTGAGTATGAACCCGACGTCATTAAAAAGTGGCTCCGGGTGTTTGTGCGCCGCTTCTTCATGCAGCAGTTCAAGCGCTCGTGCTTGCCCGACGGCCCCAAGGTGGGCAGCGTGAGCCTCTCGCCCCGCGGCGACTGGCGCATGCCCAGCGACGCCGCTGCCTCGCTGTGGCTCAAGGATTGTGACTCTCTGTAGAAGTGAAACTGCAATTACGCTGAATTAAGGTGCTCATTATTAGACGATGCTATAATATGTTGCGCGGACTGCTGGTGACAGCGGTCGCTGCCGTCATTGCCCTTTTTGTGGCGGTCTACCTGCTGCTGCTCATCCCGGCGGTGCAGGGCCGCATCAAGGCCGAGGGCGAGAAGGCGGCCAGCGACTTCCTCAAGACACGCGTCAGCATAGGCCGCGTCAGCATCAGGCCCTTCAACCAGCTGCTGCTCTACGATGTGCGCATACCCAGCCAAAAGGGCGACTCACTCATCAGCGTCGACAAGCTGGCGGCCGGCATCAGCCTCTATAATTTGGCTTTGAAGTCGAAAATCGTCATCACCTACGGCGAAATCATCGGCCTAAAGGGCAATATCACCCGCGCCACGCCGCAAAGCCCCACTAATGCGCAGTTTCTCATCGATGCCTTCAAGCCCAAGCCCGGCAAGCCGCCAAGACCCTACGATGTGACCATTCATAATGTGGTGATCCGCCGAAGCGAGCTTAGCTACGATGTGCTGTCGGAGCCGCGCCGCCGCGGCCGTTTCGACAAGAATCACATTGCCGTCTACAACCTCAAGGCCGACGTGCAGCTGCCACGCATCAAAAACAACGACTACAGCTTGGTGGTGCGCCGCCTGTCGTTTGCCGAGGCGAGTGGCTTCATGCTCAAGAATTTTGCTGTCAGCGCCAGCGTCACCGACCGTGCCGCAAAGCTCAGCGGCATCCAAATCGAGCTGCCAGGCACGCTGCTTGTGCCCGAGGACATAGGCATAGAGTATTCATCGCTTAAAAATCTTGGCAAGGAAATCAAGGACAAGGACTTCAGCCTAACGCTGGCCAACAGCTACGTCACCCTCAGCGACTTGCAGTGCTTTGTGCCAGCCTTTGCCAAGTTTCAGGACCCCATCGAAATCACCGCCTCGCTCAGTGGCGGGCCGAGGCGTCTCAGCATACCGGTGCTGATGGTGCGCACGCGCAACAACCGCATTGCCGTTGAGGCCCGCGGCGAGTTGCGCAACCTTGCCAACGCGCGCCAGCTTAGGTTCAACCTGCCTCACATCCGCGTCAGCGCCGATGCCGGCGAGGTGGCCAAACTCACGCAAAACCTGGTGCAGCTGTCGCCACAGGTGCTCGACAAGGTGCTGAAGTGTGGCGACATCAGGGTCGACGGCTCGCTCTCGGGCCAGCCTTCGGCGCTGAAATATGCCGGCACGGTGGGCACTTCGCTCGGCAGGGTGGTGCTCGACGGCGCCTACGCTTCGGCCGGGCGCGACAAGCATTTTTCGGGTCATGTGGCCACCGGTGGATTCAATCTGGGCCGACTGCTGGGCAAGGAGGGCCTGCTGGGATCGCTCGCGCTGAATGCGCAGCTCACGGCCACGCTGGGCCGCACGGCCAAGAGCGGCTCGGTCAACGGCCGGGTCGACTACATCGACTTCAAGGGCTACCGATACAAAAACATCACGGCCAATTTCACGGCCGACAACCGCACTGCCGGCGGCCGCCTGGCGGTGAATGACCCCAACTTTATGCTCAACCTCGACGGCGAAGCAGTGTATGCTGGAGCACGCAAGTCGATAAACGCCAGCATCAAGGCCCGCAACGTGAATCTGGCCCACATGCACCTGCTCAGTGGGTCGAAGTATGCCGACAAGAGCGTTACGCTCGACGGCAACGTGTCGCTCTCGGGCCGCACCGTCGACGATATGCTGGGGCACATAGCTCTAAGCGACGTGGCGTTTGTCAACCGCGCCGGCGCTGGCCTGCACATAGGCCAACTGCTGCTGACGTCGGGCCGCCAAGGCAGCGAAAAGGTGATGGAACTCAAGAGCGACTTCGTCAATGGCACCGTCACGGGCAACTACCGGCTCAGCAGCCTTGTCGGCAGTGTACGCTACATGCTCGACCGCGCCATGCCCGGCATGCAGGCCGGCCGCCGCTTCTATGCCAAGCCACACGGGCAGCACAACTCGCTGCGCTGCCAATTCACACTGCAGCCCTCCGACGAACTTGAGGCATTGGTGAAACTGCCAGTGAAACTTGTGTATCCGGCCACACTCAGCGGCGAACTCAACGATGACAACGAAACGCTGCAACTGAATTGCAGCATACCATATTTGCTGCAAGGCAAGAAACTGATCGACGGCACCACCCTGAGTGCGACTGTCAGCGACAAGCGCGTTGGTCTGAGCGCGCAGTCAAATGTGCCCACTAAGGACGGCAAGGCGGAGCTCAGCATACTGTCGGGCGGCAGTGGCGGCACTCTCGACACCAATGTGGGCTGGCGCATACGCCGCAAGCGCGACTACCACGGCGATGTGAACTTCACCACACGCTTCAGCCGCAGCGACGACCATCGGCTGGCATGCGGCATCGATGTTAACCCCACAAAAATCATAGTCAACGACACGGTGTGGCAGCTCAGTTCGGGCCACGTGGATGTGAAGGGTGGCACGGTGAGCGTGCAAGACCTCTTCGGCTTCTGCGACAAGCAGTTCATTAAAGTTGGCGGCACCGTGTCGAAGAACCCCGACGATGTGCTCACCGTTGCCCTCAACGACATCAATCTCGACTATATATTCGAAACGCTCAACATCGACAATGTGAAGTTCGGCGGCCGCGCCACCGGCACGTTCTATGCCAGCGACCTCATGTCGGGCGCTCCGCGCCTGTCCACGCCCAACCTCCATGTCAACGGGTTGAAATACAACGACGCCCTCATGGGCAATGCCGACATCACCAGCAGTTGGGACAACACCAAAAAGGCCGTCAACCTGAATGCCGACCTTGCGCAGGCCAACGGCGACCACTCGCGCATAGGCGGCGCTATATTTGTGGCCGACGACTCGCTGCACCTCACGTTCGACGCCCAGCGGGCCAACGTCTCGTTCATGAAGCCGTTTATGGCCGCCTTTGCCAGCGATGTGCAGGGCTATGCCTCGGGCCACGCCGTGCTCTACGGCAATTTCCACACCATCGACCTCTATGGCGACCTGTATGTGCAAGACCTGAAGTTCAAAATCGGCTACACCAACGTGTACTACACCTGCACCGACTCGGTTCACATCAAGCCGGGCAACATAGCGTTCTCTGGCATCACCATCAAAGACCGCGACCAGCACACAGCCAAACTCAGCGGATGGCTGCGCCACGAGGCATTCCACAACCCCACGTTTAATTTCTCGATTACCGATGCGCGCGACTTCCTGTGCTACGACGTGGGGCCCGGCACCGACTTGCACTGGAATGGCACCGTGTATGGCAATGGGGCGGCCTTTGTCAGCGGCGAGCCTGGCCTGGTGAAAATCAATGTGAATATGCAGACGGCCCCGCGCAGCCGTTTCACCTTCGAACTGTCGGATGCCGAGGAGGCCAGCCAGTATAGCTTCATCACATTCCGCGACCGCGACGCGGTGAGCGGCAAGAAGCCCAAGCCGGCCACCCCGGCCGACTCCATACCCGAGTCGGTGCGTCTGCTGGTGGAGCGCAACAAAGCCAAGGAGGTGTCGGCCCCCACAATCTACTCAATCAACCTGCAGGGCGACATTACCCCCGACGCGCAGCTGGTGCTGCTCATGGACCCCGTGGGCGGCGACAAAATCAAGGCCACCGGCTCGGGCAACTTGCGCCTGGCCTACAACAATGCCGACGACAAGTTTGAAATGTATGGCAAGTACACCCTCGACCGCGGCAACTACAACTTCACGCTGCAAGACATCATCATCAAGGACTTCACCATTCGCAGCGGCAGCAGCATCAGCTTCAATGGCGACCCCTATTCGGCAATGCTCGACATCGATGCCATATACTCGCTCAATGCCAATATACTCGACATCGACCAGTCGTTTGCCGACGACAAGGAGCTTAACCGCACAAGCGTGCCCGTATATGCCGTGCTAAGGGCCAAGGGGGTGGTGAGCCAGCCCGACATTGCATTCGACCTCGAGTTCCCCACACTCACGTCCGACGCCGTGCGCAAAATCAAGAGCGTGATCAGCACCGACGACATGATGAACCGCCAAATCATCTATCTGCTTGCCCTCAACCGCTTCTACACGCCCGACTATATGGCCAACAACAAGTCGAACAACGAGCTGACTTCGGTGGCCTCGTCGACCATATCGTCGCAGCTTAGCAACATCTTGGGCCAGATTAGCGATAAGTGGACCGTAGCGCCCAACTTCAGGTCGAACAAGGGCGACTTCTCCGACATGGAGGTCGACTTGGCGCTGTCGAGCCAGCTGCTCAACAACCGCCTGCTGTTTAACGGCAACTTCGGCTACCGCGACAACACGTTCAACACCCGCAACTCCAACTTCATTGGTGACTTCGACATTGAGTATCTCATCAACAAGCGCGGCACCATAAGGCTCAAGGCCTACAACCACTTCAACGATCAAAACTACTACGTGCGCAATGCCATGACCACGCAGGGCGTGGGCATAGTGTTCAAGCACGACTTCGACCGCTTAATAAATTTCCGCGCCAAGCGTGCGGCCAAGCCCGACTCGGTGCGCCGCTCCACAGTGGCGCGACCGCATAAAAGCGACACAGTTCACACAAAGCAATGAGGAGGAAAACGTTAATATTAATCTTGCTTAGCGCATTACTCACCACATTTGGCACTGCGGCTAAGAATCCGTTTAAGAGCATCAAAAACAGCATCGACCGCAAGCTCAACGAGCCGTTCGACACCGTGCGCGACGCAAAATACTGGAAGCGGGCCATGCTGCATGGCAAGCTCAACCTCAACGACACCACAGTGCACTATCCCAAGTTTCTGGGCTTCTGCGTGAAGGTGTATAAGTGGGGCGACCGCACATTCAACAGCTACGACACCGCCTATGTGGTGGGCAGCGGCAAAAACTGGAAGTTCATGCTCAAAAACAACGACTGGATTGACACCTATATGGGACACTTCGGCCGCAAAAAAATGCCTGTGGCCATGAATTCCAACATTTCGACCAACGTTGGAGCTCAGATTGCGTTCATGGCCCTCAGCGCCAGCTATATGATCGACATCGACAATCTTGTCACTGGCAAGGCCACTAAGCACCAAAAACTGGAATTATCGTTCACGTGTGCCAGGGTGGCGTTTGATGCCTATTTTCATAAAAACACTGGCAACGCCAATATTCACCGGTTTGGCGACTACAACGACGGCAAATGGATTGATAAGCGATTCACAGGGCTCAGCCGTGAGGCCTATGGGCTTTATGGATACTATTTTATCAACAACAAACGCTATGCGCAGGCCGCAGCCTATTGCTTCTCTAAATTCCAGAAGAAGAGTGCCGGCTCGCTGATTTTAGGTTTTCATTTGTCGCATCAGAACGTGGGCATGGACTTCGCCAAGCTCGACACTGCCATGCAGACGTTTTTGCCCGACACCACCCGCAACTACCGCTTCCGCTACCGTGACTACTCGCTGCTGGTCGGCTATGGCTACAACTGGGTGTTCCGGCCCAACTGGCTGTTTAACGTCACAGCCATGCCGTCAATTGGCTACCGCCACTCGTTTCCAAGCTCAATCGAGGGTAGGAAGGACATGCTCTCGGCCAGCATAAGGCTTAAACTGGCCCTTGTGCGCAACCGCAAAAACTTTTTCTACGGTGCCCATTTTGTTATGGATGGCCACTGGTACATAAGCCACCGCTACAGTTTCTTCAACTCGGTGGAAGACGTCACCCTCACGGCCGGAATCCGCTTTTAGTCACCTAACGTATTTTCCGTGGGCCTGCGCCCATGCGGGCATGTCGTCCGCTCCCTGGGGCTGTTTCTCCTTCTTGGTGGTTTTGGTTTTGAGCGTGTCGATGATTAGTTGTCGGTATCTCATTCTGTGCAAACGTTTGTTTTCGGCAAATGTACAGAAAATTTTTCTATTTGCAATGCAAATATATAATTTTCATAACTTTTGCATTATTACGTGCTTGTTGGCATTAATCAATCAGCGCGCTCATAATCTTGAGCCCCTCCTCGCCGTTGGTCCATTTCAGCTTGCCGTCCTTGTAAAGGATGTATTGCGGCAGGCCGATGATGTGCATCTCGTTGTCGGTGAATACTGGCTCGACCACTTCGTAGCCGTTCCACGTGCCGCGTCGCACCGCGTCGTGATAGCCCAAATTGCGGGCCATCGCTTTTGCCTCCTGTAAATACTTTTGTTTCATGCTATGAAAAATTTAATACTTTTTTGATGCTGGTTGTTTCGTGGGCCGAAAAAAAGTATTACTTTTGCATCGGTCTCTGACCAACCGGATAAAACGGCAGGCTTAGTCCCTTTAATGATTTGTTCACCGTGGCCATTATCAGGAAATCGCTTTTATAGCAATTTCCTGATTTTTTTACATATTCGCCTTTGCTTAACTCGCTATATTTTGATACTTGCTGTTTGGGCTCACCCGATAAACCGGGGGGATTAAGCATATAGTTTAGTGAGTCTGAAGAGAAAGAATTTTATATCCGTT
>CAKUMB010000007.1 GCA_934667475.1 uncultured Muribaculaceae bacterium
TCCTGTCGGTGCGGTATTGGCAAGCAGTTGGTTTATTTTTGTTCCGTATAATATACTCATAGTTTATTGCAAAGCTAAATATCTAACTGTAAAGATAGATGTTTTTATTCTTCTTTACAAGAAATGAGTTAGAAAAATCGACTTGGAACAAACTAAGAGTATAATTTGTGTGGCGAATCATGCCTTGTTGGTAAAATAAATTACGCAGAAGGTAATGGGCTTATCTGCTTAATACCAAAATTAAGGTGGTAACTTACCACTTTATATAGTGGTAGGCAAAAATTTGCTAAGCGAATACGGTCTTTTCTTAATTCATGATCTTTTAGTTTCGAGCAAAAGGTCTTATTCATAAAAATGAATAATTATCTACCATACTTAGTTTCGAACTCTTCCACTATTGATACCAATTCTTTCGGCAAATAATTTATTCCGCATTGTCGAATATCTTCTGGGATTCCAAACAATGCCTCGGCGATACCACCTGTGATACATCCAATAGTGTCGGAGTCGCCGCCAATGCTGATGGCATTGCGTACCGCATCCTCAAAATCAACAGCTTCAAGGGCACAGGTAATCGCTTGCGGTACACTGCCTTGGCATGTACCGCCATCAATCACCCCATCCAATCCGTGCCATGAATAGCGAGGGCGAATTTCATCCACGGTCAATGATATGTCATAGTTGAATCTATTGCTTACAGTCTGACGGATTTCAGCAATAGAAGAACCTTGGCGCGCCATGAATATACACATGGCTGTAGCTTGCGCCCCTTTAATTCCTTCTGGGTGATTATGTGTGCATTCTGCAGAAAGTTTTGCGGCTGAAAGCGTTTCTTCCAAAGTGTTGAATCCCCATCCCACAGGAGCAACTCTCATCGCACTACCATTTCCGCAACTATTATACGGCTTCATAATTCCACGGGATGCAAGATGAATCCAGCTAATGAACATAGATCCATAACTGCCCATTGGGTAGGGATAAGTTTGTGCATATTTAAGATAATAGTCTGCAGGATTGCCTCCACGAAGCATCCATTCTGCTGTCGCCAACGTGAGAATACTGTCATCTGTAAACTCCTTTTCTTTTGAAAAGAAGGGGAATGTTTTTGTTTTGATATTGTCAAATTCGTAGATACTACCTACAATGTCTCCTATTATTGCGCCGATTATGATTTCTTATTGTTTTTAGTATATTTGGAGCTCATCAAAAAAATAAACTATTAAAAAAAGTCCTGTAAATCTTTCGATTTACAGGACTTCGCGGAGAGAGAGGGATTCGAACCCCCGGAGGTGTGACCCTCAACGGTTTTCAAGACCGCCGCATTCGACCACTCTGCCATCTCTCCGAAATCAAACCGATTTCGTTTGACGGGTGCAAAGATAGGGGTTTATTTTCATATCTGCAATATTTTAGGGGCAAACTTGGTGGCGTTTGCCGAAAAGTGTGAAAAAAGTGCGCTCGATTTGCACTATAGTTGAATAATATAGGCTGCATCTCGGCTCTGTGAGCGGAAACGAGCGGGCTCGTTTCGCCCCCAGTGCGCTCGATTTGCACTATATTTGCACTATGAACGAGAATTCACACGACGTTGGGCCGCTGATGCGGCTGGTGAAGGAGCGCATAGTGGTGCTTGACGGCGCCATGGGCTCTCTGGTGCGCGATGGCGGGCTGACTGCCGCTGATGCCCACCGGGCTTATATTGAGGCGGGGGCCGACATCATAACTTCCAACAGCATAATGGCCAACCGCCTGCTATGCGGTGATGCGGTGACGCGGCTTGCCAGCAATGCCATTGGCGCGGCTGTGGAGGCCGCCCGCGCCTGCCCGCGGCGGGTGTGGGTGGCCGGCGGCATGGGGCCGGCCGGTGTGCGGCGCCACGGCATTGGTGAGGTGGCCGATGCCTATCTCGAACAGGCGGCGCTGCTGGTGCAGGGCGGGGCCGACTTCATTTTGGCCGAAACAATGGTGGACATCGACTCGGCCATGGCGGCAGTCGACGCTGTGCAGCAGCTCGATGCCGATGTCCGGGTGGCTGTGTCGTTTAGTCTGCGGGCCGACAGCCGCCTTCACGATGGCACGCCGCTCGACACGGCTGTGCGCATGGCCGCCCACCGCGGGGCCATGGCTGTGGGCATCAACTGCTGCGACACAGGCACTCCGCTGCTGCGTGCCGCCATGATTGCCTCTGGAGCCACAGGTCTGCCGCTGATGGTGTATCCGTCGCTTAGCCAGTGCGGTGGCCATAGCCTTGCCGAGGCTATGGCTCCGCTGGCACGACAGGGACTGCTGAACGTGGCTGGCGGCTGCTGTGGCACAACTCCGGCCGATGTGGCTGCGCTGCGGGCCGTGTGCGCCAAGGCTCAACCGCGCCGGGTGGTAGTCAAAACCCTGGCGCAGCGGCGTGCCGAAATCGATTGGGGCAAATTCTTTGAACTGATGGGGCTTGGCGGCTATGGCTCGATTGCAGCAGTGCAGGGGTGCGACTGCCGCCGTGCGGTGTGGCTGGCAAGGCAGGCCAACGCTGGCGGTGGGGCAGAGGCAATGCAGGCCTACAAGTGCGCCCAGCGCGTGCTCGACAGCCTAGAGCGGCTCGGGTCGCGGGCCTGCCGCCACCGTCTCGACGACATGGCCATGCACGCCGCTTCGGCCAATGAGGCGAAAATGCTCGGCTGTCTGGCCGCAGTGTTGTGGCCTGATGGCCGATAGCGCTGAAAAAGTGATTGCATTTATATCGCAAGCCGCGGAACTGTGTGAATTGGGGCATTGCAACTGCCGCAGGTTGAAAAACACTTGCTAATCAGGTGGTTGGCTGCGAATTGCGGCTGGCGTGGCATGCCACGTCTATGCTGCTTGCAGCGTTCTCCACAGGTCAACTGGCCAGAATTGCTGCTTTTCAGCGCTTTCCGGCATGCCGCGTGTCTGTTGAATTGGCTGTTGGTTAAACGGCTTGTTTGCTCGCGGAAATCTGCTCTTCTGTGGCTATTTCGGTGTCGATTTTCTCGAATTCTGAGTTGAGGCTCTTATATTCGGGCACGAACTCCTTCATGGCGTGCACCATGTCGTGCACGCGGCCCTGCTCGGCATAACGGATGATGCCGTCGATGCTGCGGCACACGGCGTCGAAGTCGTCGTAGGTGCGCACCTGTGCAATCATAATCTTGTTGTTGCGCGTGGCCTGAGTCTTCTCCTTGTCGTTGAGCAGCTCCTCATACAGCTTTTCGCCCGGGCGCAGGCCCACCTCCTTTATTTGGATGTCGATGCCCGGTCGCAGACCCGCAAGCGAAATCATGCGCTTGGCCAGGTCGTAGATGCGCACCGGCTGTCCCATGTCGAAGATGTAGATTTCGCCGCCGTGGCCCATGCAGCCGGCCTCAATCACCAGCGAGCAGGCCTCTGGAATGGTCATGAAGTAGCGTATGATGTCGCGGTGGGTGACTGTGATGGGGCCTCCCGCCTCAATCTGGCGGCGGAACAGCGGAATCACCGATCCGTTGCTGCCAAGCACATTGCCAAAGCGTGTGGTGATGAACTGTGTGGAGTGGCCGCGGCCAAGGGTGGCGGAGCACAGCGACTGCACGTAGATTTCGGCCAGGCGCTTGGTGCAGCCCATCACGTTCGACGGGTTCACGGCCTTGTCGGTCGACACCATCACAAACTTGCACACGCCGTATTTCAGCGCCAGGTCGGCCATGTTGCGCGTGCCCATCACGTTCACCAGCACGGCCTCGGTGGGGTTGAGCTCCATCATGGGCACGTGTTTGTAGGCTGCGGCGTGGAACACATATTTGGGCCTGTAGGCCTTAAAGGCGCGCTCCATGCGGTCGCGGTTGGTGACATCGCCCATGTATAGCACCACATCGGCCTCGGGAAACTTTTCGCGCAGCTCGAGCGCAATGTCGTGCATCGGGGTTTCGGCCTGGTCGACCAGCACTATGCGCTTGGCCTTGTAGGCCGACAGTTGGCGCACGATTTCGCTGCCAATCGAGCCGCATGAGCCACTCACCATCACGCACTCGCCATTGATGCTTTCGCGCACCAGCGTGTTGTTGAGCACAATGGGCTTGCGCCCCAGCAGGTCCTCAATCTGAATGGGCTTGATGCGGTTGCTGATGCCGGTGTCGGCGCCCTGGTCGTTGGTGTCGATTTCCTCAACGCGGTTCACTGCCAGCATGGCTATGTGGTGCTGCAGCAGGTAGTCGGCCACACCGTCGCGGCTCACCCAGTCGTTGAGCGACGAGTCGAACACCAGTGCATACACGGCGTGCTCCACAAACACGTTGGCCAGCGTGTCGGGTGAGTAGTCATACACGGCAAACCCGTTGATGGCCGAGAGGCTCTTGCCCGCCGGGTCGGTGGCAATGAGCCCCACGGGGTCGTACTTGCCGTTGATTTCATTCTTTAGCGCGTTGGCCAGAATTATGGAGTCGAGCGAGGTGCCGAGCACCAGCACACGCCGGCGGCTCACACCACGCTGCGTGATTTGGGCGTAGAAGTGCTTTATGAGCAGGCGCACAATCATCAGCGCCGTAAACGAGGTGGCACCGATGAACACCACGCTGCGGTAGGGCATCAGTTTCACGCCCGTGTGGGCTGCCACGGCCCAGTCGACCAGCAGCACCGCCACGGTGCTCACCAGCTCCACCATGAGCACGCGGTAGAGGTCTTCAACCACCGACAGGCGTATGATGCAGGCATAGCTCTTGAAGTAGTATGACACGCACACAAACACGGCGCCCACCAACCCCAGGTTGGCCAGCACCATGCGCGCGGGCGGCACACCGCTGCCACCGTATATGCTGAGCAGCGATATCACGAGGGTGCAGGCCAGCACCACCGCCACGTCGGATAGCAGTATCAGCCACCGGGGCATGGTGCTGTTGCAGAATGCGCGCACCAGGCGGTGGCGTTTTATTCGTTCAAACAATTGTTCTACCAAGTCATTCATACTTTTTTTTGTCGTTTGAGGCGTCTTGTGGCATAGCGTGGGTGAATTTAGTAGCCGGAAAAAGGGATTGCTTGCCGCGCCACTTGCCTCATGCCGCCAGTTTTATGGCGGCAACAATTGCAAAGTTAGTGAAAACCTCTTTTAGCGTCAATAGCCAAAGCTGAGAATGGCAAAAATTTTTACAAAACTATTACTCTTAGCGTCTTGGCGCCCTCTTCTGCCCAACAAAAAAAGCAGGGTCCCGACCCGCCGAAGCGGCCCGAGGCCCTGCCTGAGTGCAGTAGCAGCTTTTGGGGCGGCTGCACTATTTTAGCTCTTTGGTGACCTTGCGGCTGCCGTCGCTGTAGATGCGTTCCACAATGTTGAATCCGTGGAATGGGGTGCTGCTCACATGGCCTTGCAGGTTGGTGTAGCGCACACTCACTGCTTTTGCTGAGGTTGTGCCTGCCACGTCTTCCACACCGGTTATGACATCGTTGCTGAATTTCACCGAGAAGTGGTAGCCCACAGGTGCATCAAAGCGCCCGTTGGTGGCATCGGTGCTTTTGCCGGGCTTGTAGCTCAGGTCGCTGTCAGAAGTTGCAATAAAGCGGTGAGCCTTGTCGGGAATGGCAAAATAATACCACGTGTTGCCGATTTTTATGAAGCTGCTGTTGAGCTTGTTGATGTTGTTGTTCAGATAAGTGTAGGTGCTCTGGCCGTTATTAAAATTGCTTTGGTTTGTAACGCGGGCATAGTAATACACCACATAGTCAATGGTGAAGTTGTCGCCGTCGGCCACACGGTGCGGGAACACATCCTTGAAGTGCACGCCCCTTGTGGCTGTACCGCCGGTGATGCTCGTGGTGCCGTATGCCGCCTGATGGGTTCCGGTCACAAGTCCGCTTTCAATCCAGTTTGAGTAGATGTCCTCATTTTCGGTGAAATAGCCATAGGGGTCATTTCTCACAATCAGTATGTTGTGTTCGTTTGAGAAACTGCTCATCTTTTTCGTGAAGTCGGTGGTGGTGATAATCGATGCTTCAACTCCCACGCCATACCAAGGCTCGTTGCTGCTCCAAGAGGCCAGGTTGCTCTCGTATGGCTTAATGGCTTGCTTGTTTTCGCTCAGGCCATAGAACACCTTCGACTTTGAGGTCTGCGGGTTGAGCACGTATGGGGTGTTGCCAGAGTACGTTATTGCACTTTCAGGATATTCGCTTGCATCGAATGTCTTTTGGTAAATGACGCCGTCCTTGGTGTCGTCGGTGTAGCTGTCGTCCATTGCGATGTCGCACTCCACAAGGTCGTCGTCCTCGCTCTCGTCATTCAACACAATCTTTACATTTTCCCAAGTGTAGTCTCCGAAATACACTTTGCCGTTAGATAGCTTGTATATGCAACCCAAATATTGACCGCTCGCCAGGTTGAAGGTGATGGTGTTGCCGTCAGTTGCCAATGTGGCGGTGAGCTGCTTGGCATACTGACTGCTGTTACGGCACACAAGAAACAGCGAGCCAACGACAGAACCGTTTGAAATTTGGCCAAATTGTGATGAAGCATTGGGGAATGTGAATGTCCTGGATGCTTTGTCGTATGTGCCTTTCAGTGCAATGTTGCCAAATGTATATGTGTCACCATCGGATACGCCAGAGTCGGAGTTGAACATGTTCATGATGCTCACGTTGCACACGTTGCTTTCGTTGTACTCACCAAAGGTGATGCTGATTTTGTCGCTTGAGCCGTTGTCGTAGGTCAGTGTGCCAATGCGTGTGTTGGCTGTCGCTGCCAAGGAGCATAGCAGGCATGCGGCCACTAAGCTCAGCAGGTTGTAGAGATGTTTCATAAAAAATGCTATTAAAAATAATATAAAAAAGCGGCAGCTATGGCTTTTGTGTGTGCCATGGCTGCCGCATGTTAGATTTCGTGTTTGCTTGGCCGATGCCTTACTTGATCAGCTTAGAGGTGGCTGTGGTGCCGTCGGTGTAAGTCACCACCTTGATGTTGAGGCCGGTGGCGGGCTCGCTGAGGGCCACGCCTGCTGCGTTGTAGTAAACCACGCTCTTCACCTCCTTGGCAGCCTCAACGCTGCTTACGCCAGTGGGAACGCCCACGTTGAACTGCACGGGATAGAGGTTGTGCAGAGTGGCAGTGAGTCCGGTGGCTGCATCGTAGTTGGCCTTGATGAAGAGGGTGTAGTCGACTGTGGAAGCCGACTCAACCACGGGGGCTTCAACCGAGCCCTGTGCCTCACAGCCAGTGGCCGACTTGGCCACGCCGGCAGCCAGAGTCACGGCCTTGTCGAGGGGCACATCGGCTGCTGCGGTGTATTTGCCGGGAACCATCATCAGGTCGTAGCTGGCCACATACCACTCGTTTTTGGCGGCCTTCCATGCTGCGTCAACGTTGAGGTTGGCGTTGTCGGCCGATGTGGCGGCGTCAACGCTGGTGAAGGCCACATCGAGTGTCACATCGTGGTCGGGCACTGTGACGCGTGTGTCGGTCACAAAGGGTTGGCCCGAGTTGCTGTTGAGGTTCACGTTGAATGCGCTCCAGGGGCGGAACTCCATGTTCACCGTTTCCAGAGTGCGTCTGTCACCGCCGTCGGTCACCCAAGCCGATGCGCCAGTGTGGTGCGCGCCTGTGAATGTGACGGGGCCGTTGAGGGGCTGATAGAAGTCGTAGGGCGTTACGGCAGTGTCCACGCGGCACAGCTTGTAGCTGTACACGGTGCCATAGCCGTTGTCGCTGAGTGCGCCGATGTTGCTCGTTATTTGCTGGTAGTCCATCCACACCTCGGCGCTGTCGCGGTCGAAGCCGCCGGTGAGCTTCTTCAGGCGGCTGTATATCATGTTGCCGCTCTGGTAGTTTTCAATGCCATATCCCTTGGCACCGAAGTTGATGAATGTGAATGTGTTGTCGTCGTTAAATGTCACTTTGCCCTTGTATGAGCGTGCCTTTTGGGCCTTCACGTCGTAGTCGGTGATCGAAGCGTTGGGTTTGAACACCACCACCGAGTAGATGTTTTTCCACTCGCGCCCCACCAGCGTGTAGTTGCCGTCTGAGCCGTTGTAGGCCTCAATCTTCACTGGCTTGTTGAAGTTGATTTGATATTCGCCGTTTTTTTCGGTGATGATGTCGGAAGTGTAGCGCAGGCCGTTTTTGCTGTAGTAAACCTGGTTGATGGCCACCTGGGGCGTGATGTGTATAAAGGCGTATTTCGACGACTCCACCTCCAGCGTGTTGGTGGGGTTGTCGTCGTCTTCGGTGTAGGCCATCACCAGTTTGTTGTCTTTTAAGATGAAAGGCACATCGCACAGGCCGTAGTAGTTTTTGAGCACCACAGTGCTGTCGTTCACCTTTTCGAAGTGCACATAGCCGTTCACATAGTCGTGCAATGTGCGCTGTTTGTAGTTTCCATAGAAGATTTCGATGGCGTCGCCTCCATATTGCACGAGGTCGTCCACCGTCACTGCTTGGGCAGCCCCTGTCGCGAGGATGCCGGCAGCGATTACTGCGTAAATTTCCTTTTTCATTGCGGTTAATAATTTAGTTAATAAATACTTGTTTAAACTTGTGTCGCTGCTTAAGGGTAGGGGGGGGCACCCTGTCGCAGAGCTGGTGAAGGTTCTCAGAACATTTAACAATGCAAAAATAGTCAATTGGCCGCTTTCTCGCAAATCGGAGTGGTAAAATTGCAATGCGATAAACACATTTTTACGCTAATTGGTGTGTGTCGAATATACAATTATGATTGCAATATGTGCATAATTGTTTGTTTTAGTCGCGCTTGTGCAAAAAGGTGCGGCAATATTTGGCTGGTTGAAAGAATTTTTGATAATTTTGCACATAATCGCACCTATGTGCCACGCCTTGGCCCTTGGTGGGCGGCAGATGCGCGTAGTGTGTTGTGCTTCAAAGTGAAAGCAACTTGCATGCCAAGCGAAAGCCGCTTGTGCCATGGCAGCAGTCAGTCCCCCCGATGGCTGCTGCGCCGGCGGTGCGACGCAGCTTTTTCATAACCAAGCGAATTGGTGCAAATAGAACTCAAAATAATGAGCCCGAGTATGAAAAAAACAATTCAAACCATAGCGGTGGCGCTGTGTGCCTTAGGCACCACAGTGCTCACCTCGTGCTTCAAAGACGAGCCGCTCAACGCCGAGTGCGACATCGAGTCGGTGGCGGTGCACGTGCCGCAGCCCACGCAGGCGTTCTTCAACCTGAGCGACACGCTGCAAAATGTGCAGAGTGCCGACAGTGTGATCACATTTAGCGTGCGCAGCGGCGCCGATCTGAGCGCGGCCCGCCTCGACATTGCCACCACTTCCGGCGCCAAGCTGGAGCAGACAGGCGGCGGGCAGCTGCAGGTGGGTGGTGAAGTGCGCTACAAGGTGTCGTCGGAAGACGGCAACTGGTGTCGCTACTACACCATAAGGTTCGTCCCCGTCACCCACACGGTGAACGACACTGTCAAGTTCGACTTCGAGCACTTTGAGCTTGAGCCCAGGGCCGGCGCATACTACATTTGGCACAACGTGATGCCCGATGGCAGGCTTGGCAACGACTGGGCTACGGGCAACCCCGGCTTCCAGCTGAGCCGCGGCTCGGCTAAGCCCAACGAATATCCCACAGTGCCGCTGGCCGAGGGCTACGACGGCACGGGCATCAAGCTCATCACACGCGACACCGGCCCATTTGGCGTGATAGCGAACATGCGCCTGGCCGCCGGCAACTTCTTCCTGGGCACCTTCGACGTGGGCAGCGCGCTGAAAGACGCCATGAAGGCCACCCGCTTTGGCATCAGCTTCGACAAGAAGCCCGTGAAGTTCACCGGCTACTACAAGTATGCCCCTGGTGAGAAATACCAGGACCGCTCTGGCAAGAAGGTCGACGGCGTGGTTGATGAAGGCTCGATATATGCCGTGCTGTACCGCAACCACGACTCGCAGGGCAACGCCGTGGTACTCGACGGCAACGACGTGCTCACCAGCCCGCAGATAGTGGCCATAGCCAAGGTGCCCAAGGTGGACGCCACCACTGGGTGGACGGCATTTGAGGTAGCCTTTGACTACAACGAGGGCATCAACAGCGAGCTGCTGGCATCGCGCGGCTACAACCTGGCCGTGGTGTTCTCGTCGAGTGTCAAGGGCGACCAGTTTCAGGGCGCTGTGGGCAGCGAACTGTGTGTCGATAAGGTGAGGGTGATATGCGCCACCGAGGAGTAGCCGCCCCACTGAAAAGACATTCAATAAAACAACAACTAACAGACACTACACAACTCATATAAATGAGCATGACAAAACTAAAGACAGTAATGGCTCTGGCGGTGATGATGCTGGCAAGCACAGCCGCCATGGCACAAAAGAGCACAGGCTTCGGCCTCGACGACGTGAAGTTCAGCGGACGCCTGGGCTATGCACTGGGCGGCACCATGCCACACGGAATGCCCTCGAGCATACGCAGCCTGCACAGCTACAAGCTGAAGACGAACCTGTCGGCCGGATTCGACGCCTACAAGCCCGTTCAGGGCCGCTGGGGCCTGATTACCGGTGTGCGCCTCGAAAACAAAGGCATGGAAATTGACGCGAGCGTCAAAAACTACCGTATGGAGATAACCCGCGGCGGCGAGACCCTGAGCGGCATGTTCACAGGCCGCGTGGTGACCAAGGTGCGCGAGTGGATGTTCACCGTGCCCGTGCTGGCCGCCTGCGACGTGAGCCGGCGCGTGCGCCTAAAGGCCGGCCCCTATCTGTCGTTCCTGTCGTCGAAGGAGTTCAGCGGCTATGCCTACGACGGCTATCTGCGCGTGGGCGACCCCACCGGCCCCAAGGTGGAGCTGGGCAGCGAGGAGGGCCAGCGCGGCACCTACGACTTCACCGACGACATGCGCAAGCTGCAATATGGCATACTGGTGGGGGTCGACGTGAGCCTCACACCGCGCTTCGGCCTCTATGCCGACCTTGAGTGGGGCCTCTCGGGCGTGCACAAAAGCGGCTTCAAGACCATTGAGCAGCGCCTCTACCCCATATTCGGCGTGGTGGGCATCACCTACAACATCAACAAGTAGGCAAGCATAAAAAAATGACCAACAAAATATTATAAAATTCATAAAATCCACTTCAGAAAAAAGAAAGGTAAAAAGATGAACAAATTTACTACACTTATGGCCCTGGCTGCCATGGTCTTTGCCGGCAAGGCATCGGCCACCGTCTACAACGGCCAGCTTCAGGTGAACGTGAACGGCTCGGTGTCGGAGCAGGCCCAGCCCATCACCATTGTCACCAACGGTGACGAGTGCACGCTCAGCATCAACAACTTCTGCCTCACAGCAGGCGGCGAGAAGATGGGCGTGGGCAACATCGTGCTCAAAGGCAAGGCTTCGAGCAAGGCCGGCGACGTGATGGAGCTTTCGGTGAAGGACAATGTTGAAATCACCGCCGGCACCGACCCCTCCATAAGCATGTGGATGGGTCCCATGCTGGGACAGGTGCCCATCGACATGAAGGCAACCTTCTCGTCGAAGGTGCTCAACACCACCATCAACATCGACATGATGAGCTCTCTGCAGCAAATCATCAAGGTGAACTTCATCAGCGATGGCCTGCAGTTCCGCAACCCCGGTTTTGAGAACTTCCACGAGTCGAGCGAGTCGGGCTCGAATGGCACTGAGCCCAACGGCTGGCACTCGTTTACAAGCGCCACTGGCTCACTGGCCAAGAGTGCCGGCGTGAAGGTGAAAAAGAGCGAAGAAGTGCGTCCCGGCACCGACGGCCAGGCCAGCGCAGTGCTCTTCTCATCGAGCATATATGGCATCATTGCCAATGGCACCATGACCACCGGCCGCCTCAACGCCGGCCACATAAGCCCCGCCAACGCTGCCAACCACTCGTTCCTCGACATGTCGAAGACCGACAAGGACGGCAACGGCGACCCCTTCTACACCGAACTCACCAACCGCCCCGACTCGCTCAACGTGTGGGTTAAGTTCAAGCAGCAGAAGGCCAACACCAGCTACCCCTATGCCACAGTGAGCGCTGCCATCACCAACGGCGCTTACTATCAGGATCCCGAGGGCAGCAACACCTATACCAACGTAATGGCCAAGGCTTCCAACACCACTATTGCCACCAACGGCAACAAGTGGCAGCAGCTGTCGGTGCCCTTCAACTACGTTGGCAGCAAGGTTGACCCCAAGGCCATTCTGGTGACATTCTCGACCAACGCCACTCCCGGCAAGGGCGGCGGCGCGGACTCGCTCTACGTCGACGACATCAAGCTGGTGTATAACAGCGAACTCGACTCAATCAAGTTCCGCGGTGCCAAACTCGACGGCTGGAACAAGAGCGTGGACACCTACAACCTCACCGCACAGGGCGAGGTGACTGCAAGCGACTTCAGCACACTTGGCCGCGGCCAGGTGGTTAACGTCGATGTGCAGGAGGTGAGCGTCAGCGACCGCAAGAGCTACGTGGCCACCATCACAAGCTATGCAGCCGACATGAGCAGCAAAAAGGTGTACACTGTGAACATTACCGGCGTAACCGGTGTGAACGAGGTTGGCACCAACGCCCGCGAAATCAAGGAAATCTACAACCTGCAGGGTGTTAAAGTAAGCAGCATGGAGCGCGGCGGCGTGTATGTGGTGCGCTACACCGACGGCACCGCAGCCAAGGTAATCAATCACTAATCGCAAACTTCCACAGCATGCCCCGCTGCTGAAAACGCGGGACATAGCCAAGCCATAAAAAGGCGGCCGCACATTTGTGTGGCCGCCTTTTTTCGCTCTAACCGTATGGGCGTTAGCCTTTTTTGCTCTAACTTTGCAATAATCAAAAAACAACCGACTATTATGCTACACAATGCCAAACGATGGCTCGCGGCCTGTGCCGCCGTCATGGCGCTGGGAGCCTCGCTCACCTGCTCGGCCCAGCAGCCAGCCAAACCGGCCAAAGCCCCAAAGGACTGGGCCAAAATCGAGAAGTATGCCGCTGCCAACGACAGCGTGCGCCACGCCCGCAACAATGGGCGCCGGGTGGTGTTCATAGGCAACTCCATCACCGAACTGTGGAAGCGCAACTATCCGCGCTTCTGGAACGAGCACCCCGACTATGTGTGCCGCGGCATCAGCGGCCAGACGTCCTACCAGTTTCTGGTGCGCTTCAGGCAAGACGTGATTGACCTCAACCCCGCCGTGGTGGTGATCAATGCCGGCACCAATGATGTGGCTGAGAACACCAACCCATATAGCGAAGACCGCACCGTGGCCAACATTGCCACCATGGCCGAGCTGGCCCGGCTGCACGGCATAAAGGTGATACTCACCTCGGTGCTGCCAGCGTCGCACTTTTCATGGCGGCCGGCCATCACCGACGCCGCTCCCAAGATTGCCAGCCTCAACAAGCGCATCAAGGCCCTGGCAAAGAGCATGAATTGCGGCTATGTGGACTATTACAGCCACCTGGTGAGCGGCACCGAATGCAGCCTCAACCCTGCCATGACCACCGACGGCGTGCATCCCACCGAGGCTGGCTACGACGTTATGGCCCCACTCATAGTGCAAGCCATCACCAAGGCCCTCGGCAAAAAGTGATATTTACAACTACAGCAAAACAAGTAAGGAATATGAACAGAAATTTAATTGTGGCAGCAGCCGCGGCGTGCGCGCTGGCTCTGCCAGCGGGTGCCCAGCAAAAGAGGGCATTCACCATTCCCGACCTCTACAGGGTGAAGAGCGTGAGCAATGTGCAGCTGTCGCCCGACAGCAAGACTCTGGCCTACACCACGGGCAGCAGCAACTTGAAGGAGCACAAAAGCTTCAGCGATGTGTGCCTGATGGGCACCGATGGCAAGGGTACAAAAAGCCTGACAAACAACGGCAAAAGCAGCCTCACTGGCTGGAGCTCCGATGGCAAGGTGGTGTATTACACCAGCGAAACCGACGGCAACCAGCAGTTGTGGGCCTACACTGTGGCCAGCGGTGAAAGCCGCCAGATTACCGACTATGCCCTGGGCGTCGACGGCCCGGTGGTGTCGCCCGACGGCCGCTATGTGGCCTTTGCCGCCGATGTGTATCCCGAACTTGGCGCCGATGCGGCCGCCAACAAGGACTGGCGCAAGAAGAAGGACGACGGCCCAGTGCAGGCCCACATGGCCGACGCGCTGCTCTACCGCCACTGGACCAGCTACAACGATGGCCGCTATGCCCATCTCATAGTGTTCGACACGCAGTCGGGCACCTACACCGACGTAACTCCAGGCAACTACGAGCTCACCTTCAGTCTTGGCGGCGATGTGCGCTATGCCTTCTCGCCCGACAGCCGCGAGCTGTGCTTTGTGTCGAACCACAGCAAGCACCCCGAGGCCAACACCAACGCCGACTTGTGGCTGGTGCCTGTCACCGGAGGTGAGGCCAAGTGCATCACCGAGACCAACAAGGCTTGGGACGGCTCGCCGGCCTATTCGCCCGACGGCCGCTACATTGCCTACCGCACCCAGCTGGTGGAGGGCTACGAGAGCGACCGCTTCCGCCTGGCCGTGTACGACCGTAAGGGCGGCGAGCACCGCATAGTCACCGACAGCTTCGACAACTGGGTGACCGACTTCAAGTGGGCCGCCGACTCGCGCTCAATCTACTTCATAGGCACAGTGCAGGGCGCGCAGCCGCTCTACCGCATCGATTTGGCCAAGGGCACTATCACGCCTGCCGTCACCGGCAAGGCCATCACCAGCTATGCCTTCGACGCCAAGGGTAACTTCTATTACACCTACAGCACCACTGGCCGCCCCGTGGCTCTCTACAAGCAGACTAAGGGCCGCGAGCAGCAGCTTACATTCCTCAATGCCCAGCTCGAGAGCGGGGTCGACATACGCCCCTCAGAGTCGATTTGGGTTGATGGAGCCGGTGGCGACAAGGTGCAGGTGTTCATCGTGAAGCCCCACAACTTCGACCCCTCTAAGAAATATCCGCTCGTGCTCAACATTCACGGCGGCCCGCAGCAAATGTGGATGAACTCGTTCCGTGGCGACTGGCAGGTGTATCCCGGTGCCGGCTACGTTGTGGCCTATCCCAACATCCACGGCTCCAACGGCTATGGCCAGGCATTTTGCCGCGCCATATCGGGCGACTGGGGCGGCAAGGCGTTTGAAGACGTGATGCTCGTGACCGACGCCCTCGCAAAGCTCGACTATGTTGACTCCACCCGAATGGGAGCCATGGGATGGTCGTATGGCGGCTACATGATGAACTGGCTTCAGGGCCACACGCGCCGCTTCAAGTGCCTGGCTTCGATGATGGGCGTGTATGACCTGCGTTCAATGTGGGGCACCACCGAAGAGCTGTGGTTCCCCGAGTTTGAGCTGCAAGGCCGCCCATGGACCAGCGACATGTACCAGAAGTGGTCGCCGTCGAGCTACATCGACCGCTTTGCCACCCCCACGCTCATCATCACTGGCGAGCGCGACTACCGCGTGTCCTACACCCAAAGCTTGCAATACTTCACAGCGCTGCAGTCGCGCGACATACCGTCGCGCCTCATCGTGTTTAAGAACGACGGCCACTGGCCCAACACGCTCAAGTCGATGCCAGTGTACTACAACGCCCATCTCGACTGGTTCCACCGCTACCTGGGCGGCGACCCCGCCCCTTGGGACGTGACCAAGCAAATCAACAACCAGATTGAATACTAACGGCGCCACGCGCTAATCGCCGCAACACCTAATCAGGGCTGGGGTTCTTGTGTGAACTCCAGCCCTGATTTGTGTTCATAATATAAAGGAGGGCAATAAACGGCCATGAAAACCCAGGCAGAATATCGTTGCAATAGCCCGTTTAGGCCTGGAAAGAAGAAAGTGGCCGACTGATTAAGTCTTTTGCCCTTTCGGGGCGCTTTAGGGTTGCCGGGTGGGGATTAGCGGTGCAGGCGCGACTGCCACTTGGCGGCCAGCAGGCGCGAGAACTCAAGCACGCTGCCCTGCGGCTTGGCCGCGGTGGCTGCGATGGCTATCTTGCCAGCCGACCAGTCGCGCTGGTAGGCATAGGTGGCCTCGCGGCGGGCCTTGTCGTTGTAGGCGCGGTGTTCGCGCACCGAGTTCAGCCCCTCGTCGATGTACAGCTGCCAGCGGTGAGCGTAATATTCGCCTGCGAGTCCGCTCCACGAGCGGTTGGCGTAGTCGTTGAGCGTGCCTCCCCAAGTGGTGATGAGGCGGCGGGCATTCATCTCATAATAGTCCTTTAGCTCGGGCGTTGAACCATAGTTGCGTGCCTGTGCTATCCACTGCGCCAGTGTGCACTGCGGGTGATAGGCATTGAGGGCGTCCACGTCGCGCAGCAGTTCGGTCATCACCGTGGCCTCGCTTGTCATGGCGGCAAGGTCGGCGCGCGTCATGGCCGCGTCAAACCGCTGCTTGGCGTCGCGGAACATCACTGCCAGCACGTCGCGCCCCACGGTTATCAGGTCGATGGTGGCGGCGTCGCGCGTCACGCTGTCTTGCTGCAGCAGTTGCAGCCATGCGCGGGTGAGCGGCGCTGCGTGCTTTTTGACCACGGCGCTCAGTTTGCGGTCTTCGCGCCCAACTTCGGGAAAGTAGTTGAGCACCACATTGCTCCAAGTGCTGGCCGGATCCACATACACACTGTCGAGCAGCAGCTGCCATGCTTGGCGTGCAGCCGCGCTGGCATAGCCCGCATGGCTGTCGGCCACCTGGGTGGCCACATTGCCCTCGGGCGTGCTCCATGCCTTGCCAAACACGTATTCAAATGGCATTTGCTGCACGTCGAGGCCTTCAAGCGTCGAGCCTATGCCGGCCAGATTGCTGCCGCCGCTGTCAATCACAGCCTCGATGCGGCGTCCGGCCTCGTGCACGTTGCCCTGCACCGAGGTGTTGCCGCCGAAGTTGCCCAGATAGCACCAAATGTAGGGCTGGCCATAGAAACTCTTGTGGTCGCGCCACAGCTCTTTGCGCTCGGCGAAGTAGTCGAGCATTATCATGCGTCCCTTAGGCGCGCCTGTCACCAGGGCCTCGGCGCGCTCGGGCGTCCACGTCTTGCGCGCGTAGTAGAAAAGCCAGGCCATTTGCAGCCACTGCGCCTTGGGGTCGACGCTGGCTATCGACTGATAGATGTGGCTCGACACCTGCTTCAGGTATTCGGGCTCGAGGCGGGGCGGAGTCATCTCGTTGAAGGGGTCGGTGCCATATATGTGGTCGGTGCCGTAGAGGCGCGTCTGCTCCTCAAGAAACATGCGCTGGATGCGGCCAAACAGCGGGTCTTCGCTATACAGGAAACTCGTTTGGCACTCGTTGCCGAATCCCTGCCACAGGCTCAGTGGCTTGATGTCGGCCTTGGGGTAGAGCTGCGCCAGGCGCGACGGCACGTGGCCGGCAAATGCGGGCAGCACGGGGCGCATGTTGAGCTCGCGCTCGCGGGCCACAATCTGCTTTTGCAGCTGCGCCTGCGAGTCGAGCCACTCGTCGGGCAGCGGGCCGCACCAGGCGTCGATGTTGGCCATGCGGTGCCAGGGCAGATACACCGGGCCGGTGAAGTAGCTCTTCACCTCGCTGTCGGTCATGCCCAGCTTGCGCCACACGTTGCGCCACACGGCCTCCTGGCCGGTGATGGCTAGTGGCATGTTCACGCCGTTCAGCGCCATCCAGTCGATCATGCGCTCCCAGTCGCGCCATTTCCAGAAGGGCATGGTGTAGCCCAAAGTGCAGTAGTTCAGGAAAAACCGTTGCGGCACGCGTGCGGTGGCCCGCTCGGTCTCGACCTGGGTGGGCAGCGTGGCTGGCAGCTCCACAGCCACGTCGGCATACCACGACACCGTGGTGAGGCAATACTTCTTGAGATAGCGGTTGAGGCCCACGGCCATGGCCAGGGCGTTGTTGCCGCCTATCACCACCTTGCCGCCGCGGCTCTCGAGCGAGTACACATCGGCCCCCTTGGGGCCGGCCTTGATTTGCTTAAACTGCACTGCCTGCCCGAGGCGTGCGTCGAGTCGCGCGGCCAGCTGGCCGGCGCGCTCCACATCGGTGCTTTGTGCCGCAAAGGCGGCAATGGGCATCACTGCGGCAATGGCAGCCAGAGCCGTTGTGATAATGATTCGTTGTAATCTGTTCATTGCAAGTTTATGTCAATTATAAAAAGTCATGAGTTATGGTTGCAGCATGGCGAGGCTCACGATTTGCGCGGCCGTGCGGCGCGCGCCGGCAAGGGTGGTCTCTGTCTGCATGGCTTCGGCCAGGCTCATGGGGCGCGGCACTATGGGCAGCACTGCGTCGAAGCCTATATTGGCGGCGTCGGCGGCAAGCGAGCCGCAAATGGCCGCCACAGGCACTCTGCGTGCATGGGCCCAGTGCAGCACCTCGGCTGGGGCTTTGCCCGCTGCTGTCTGCGAGTCGATGCGGCCTTCGCCCGTTATCACAAGCGATGCTCCTGTCAGCAGCGTTTCGAACCGTGCCAAGCTGAGCACTGCGTTGGCCCCCGGCCTCACATCGGCTCCGAGCCATGCCATTAGGCCCGCTCCCACGCCTCCCGCCGCTCCGGCTCCTGGCTTGCAGGCCACCGGGCGGGGCATGAGGGTGGCCAAGTGTCGCAGACCGCTGTCGAGCTCGGCCACTTGGGTGGCGTCGGCCCCTTTTTGAGGGGCAAACACGGCTGCCGAGCCATTGGGGCCGCATAGTGGGTTGGTGACGTCGGTCCACAGTGTGAACTTGGTGTCGCGCACGGCTTTTGACACGTGTGAGTCGTCGACGGCGGCAATGCGCTGCAGGTTGGCTCCGCACGGGCGCAACTCACGGCCATTGGAGTCAAGGAACTTGAAGCCGAGAGCACTCAGCAGCCCCGTGCCGCCGTCGGTCGAGGCACTGCCGCCAAGCCCCACCATCACGCGGCGGCATCCGCCTGCTATGGCATGGGCAATTTGCTGCCCGGCGCCCACCGACGATGCCTGCATGGCATCGCGCAGCTGTGGCGGCACAAGTGCCAGCCCGCCGGCCGCCGCGAGTTCAACCACGGCGCAGCCGTCAGTGGCCGCATAGGCCGCCGTCAGCTGACGCATGCCGGGCACTGGAGCCTCCACTTGGCACTCCACGCGCCTTGCGCCAAAACCTTGCGCGGCCAGCGCGGACACCACGGCCTCCACTGTGCCGTCGCCTCCGTCGGCCACAGTCACCGTGACCACCTGTGCCGTGGGGCAAGCATCGAGTACGCCCTGCCTCACTGCCCCGGATATCTGCGCCGAGGTGGCCGAGCCCTTGAACTTGTCGCATGCCACTATCACCTTCATATGTCGTTGCGTTTTAATCTAAATAAAAATGGACAAGGCTCACTGCTGCGGGCGGCAATGCCGTGTCCCGCCGCGCAATGCGCCTTGTCCTTTAATGTTGCCGTATGTCATTGTGCTTTGGCTGGCGTGGGAGTGCTTATCCCACCTTCACAACCAAGTAGTTCGATAATTCCCAGAATCGTGTCGGGTTGAGAATCTTCAGCACCTTCTGGCCGCCTTCGTCGGCAATGGTGTAGCTGCCGGCGGGGTGCTTCGAGAGCACTTGTGCCTTGCTATTGTGCAGCGGAATCACGCTCAGGGTGCGCTTGTCGGCTTTGGTGAAGTAGTTGGTGGCAAAGTCGCTTTCCATCACCTTGGTGTGGCGCAGGAACCCCGTCTCTATAATCTTGTGCTGCTTAAGCTCCTTTTTCGAGCCCACCACATAGTAGCACTCGTTGAGTTGGTTGGCCAGGCGCACCGACTCCTCTTGTGCCTTGGCCTTCTCTTTGTTGACGGCCGTGTTGACGGTGTTCAGCGAGTCAACGCGTGTGTTGAGGTTGTTGATTACAATGTGGGCCGCTGCCAACTGCTGGGTGAGGTCGGTGATCATGGCCTGCTGGTCGGCTATCTGCTGCTTGAGGCTCTTGATGGTCTTCTTCATCTCGTCGTTGTAGTTGGCGCTCTTGCTCAGGCGTGCCTCAAGCTGGTCGAGGCGCTTCGAGCGCTCTTGCAGCGACTGCTGTATGGCCACCACGTCGGCGCGCAGCTGGCGCTTCTTGTCGGCCGTCTCGCCGCTAAGGTTGCCTTGCGACACAATGTTTTCCACTCGCTTTATTTGCGACATGCCGTCGCTTATGTCGTTCATAAGAGCCATAAGGGTGTCGCGCTCGGCCATGGCAGTGGCGAGCGAGTCGCTCAACACTGAATTTATTGAGTCATTTTGCTGCTGTGACTCGTCGGTCTTCTGCTGGCCGCTGTTGCAGGCGGGCAGAACGAACAGTGCCGCCACAATGGCGAGCAGTAAACTTTTACTCTTCATAGTTCTGTTGGTTTTAATTCGTTGCTTAATTTGTTTTTATTTTTAAACCGTGCATACTTGTCAACCTTTGCGGCCGACTGTTGCGGCGCTCCCGCCACAACAATCACTATCTCGCCGCGCGGTGCGGTGGCTGTGAATTGCTCCACAAGCTCGCCGAGTGTGCCACGGTGGGTGGTGTTGTGCAATTTTGAAATTTCGCGGCACACAGCCGCCTCGCGGTCGGCACCGAAGGTGTCGGCCATCTGCTTCAGTGTCTTTAGCAGCCGCAGGGGCGACTCATAGAACACCATGGTGCGCGGTTCGCCGGCGAGCGAGGCAAGGCGCGTGCTGCGCCCCTTCTTCTGCGGCAGAAAGCCTTCGAAGGTGAACCGCTCGCAAGGCAGGCCCGAGTTGACCAGGGCCGGCACAAAGGCTGTGGCGCCGGGCAGGGTCTCCACCTCAATGCCCAGGCGGCGGCACTCGCGCGACAGCAGAAAGCCGGGGTCGCTGATGCCCGGTGTGCCGGCGTCGCTCACGAGCGCCATCACCGCTCCGGCCTGAAGTTCGCCGGCCACTGCGGCCAGCGTTTCGTGCTCGTTAAACTTGTGATGGCTGCGCATAGGCGTGGCAATGCCAAAGTGCTTCATCAGCACCGCACTGGTGCGCGTGTCCTCGGCCAGCACCACGTCGGCCTCGCGCAGCACCTGCACGGCGCGCGGTGTCATGTCGTCGAGGTTGCCCACAGGGGTGGGCACTATGTATAGTTTGCCTGCCATAGCGCAATCGGGTTTGTTATATAGTGTGGTTATGCAAAATGCCGTTTTATTATGTCCATGAATTCCTGCACCTCGGGCACCGACTTGTCCCAGCCAAGGTCGGAGTAGAAGTAGTCTTCGGCCTCGTCGAATGTGCGCATGCTCTCCACCATGTTGATGGCGTCGTTCATGTCGAGGTCGCTGTTGCTGAACAGCTCGCGGCGGAAGCGGAAGCGGTCGTTGATCGAGAACGCCTGGCGCAGATTCTTCGACAGGGTGCGCTGCAGCTTCTCGTCAACCCTCACGTCTTCGCCGTCTTGCTCGGGCTCTTCTTCCTCTTCGCCGTCTTCAATGGCCTCCTCCTCATCATCCTCCTCCGGGTCGTTGTCGGTTTCGGGCTCGCTGAGGCGCTCAGGCTCTTCGGCCGGCTGCGGGGCTGCCGCATGTCCGGGCTCAACGTAGTCCTCGCCAATGCCAAACACCTCGGCTGGCTCCTCGCCGTTGTCGTGCTGCCACGTCTCTTCGGCGTCGTAGTCGTCGCTTGGCAGTTGGCTGGCGGCTGCCTCGCCGGGCTGCTGTGCCTCGGCTGCCGCATCTTCAGGTTTCAGCTCCACGAGCTGCGCGAGTTCGCCCACTTTGCGCGCTTTTTCGCGCAACGCTTCCACCACCTGCGGCGGTGTGTCGGCCCCGTGCTTGTCGATTACAAGCAGCAAGCCTTCGAGTTCATAGACGGTTGTCAGTAGTTTTGCTGTCTGAAAATCCATATAGCCTTAGTTTTTTGCGCGGCCCTTACCCGCATGTGGCGCGCTTGCGGGCCGCAATAATTTGATGCCAAAAATAAGTAATTCTTTTCTTCCAACAAGCGTTTTGTGGCAAGAAAATCACTTTTCAGCGCCAAAAAGGTCGAGCAGCAGTTGGTCGATGAGGTTTTTCACCGTCTTGCGGCTGCCGTTCCAGTTGTTGACGAGCACGGCAAACGAGTAGCGCGGTGCATCGGCCGGATAATAGCCCACATAGCACTGCACATCGGTCATGCTGCCCGACTTCACGGCCACCTTGCCGCTGAGCTCGCTGCCTGGCAGCAGCGAGCCTATGCGGGCGTTAACACCCACGCGCGGCATGAGGTCGCACAGCCGCCATCCGCTGAATTTGCGGTCGGCCATGTAGTTGAGCGCTTGGGTGAAGAATCGGGCCGAGGCCTTGTTGGCCCGCGCCAGGCCGCTGCCATCGTACTGGAACAGGGCCCGTGTGTCGAGTCCGGCGGCCCGCCACAGGCTGTCGGCCACTTGTGTGCCGTCGGCAAACGTGGGCGCCTTGCGGCCGCAGTTCACGGCCACGGCGCGCAGCACGCCCTCGGTGAACATGTTGTCGCTGCGCTCGAGCAGCGACGAAATGATGCGGCTCAGGCGCGGCGACTCGTGGTCGACGAGCAGCGTTAGCGTGTCGGGCTGGCCGTCGTCGAAGCGCACGGCGTGGTTGCGGTGGCGCACCTTTATCTCGGCCGTGGCCATAGCCCGCTCGAGGCTGTCGATGAGCAGCGCGCCAGGCGTGGGGTTGGCCACGCGCAGTTTGTAGCTCTCCATGGGGTCGCCCGTGCCGGTCACCACCAGCGCGGGGCGCGACGGCTCAAGCTCCACATTCACATTGTCGGCCCTGCCCGGCGACAGGCGGTCGACCACCTCAAGGCCAGGCACGTTGGGCACCAGGCGCACGTTGGTCAGGTGCGAGCCACTCACGTTGAAGTTCAGCATCACGCGGTTGTCGCTGTAGTTTAGCCCGTGCAGGCCCATGCCGTAGTCCCACGCCAGGTCGTCCACCTGCCACCAGCCGTTGTGGGCGGGGTAGGGGTAGATGGAGTCGTTCACCACCAGCTTGCCGTTAATCTTCTTTATGCCGCGGGCGGTGAGCGAGTCCACCACCTCGGCCACAATGTCGGGTGCGTTCTTAAAGTAGGCCGAGCCCAGGGTGGGGTCGCCTCCGCCCACTATCACCACGTCGCCATTAAGGCTGTTGCCGTCCACGGTGCCGTGCAGCATCACGCGGGTGTGAAACTTGAAGTCGGGGCCCAGTGTGCGCAGTGCTGCGGCCGATGTGAGCGACTTCATGGTGGAAGCCGTAATCTGGCTTTGGTCGGGTGCGAAGCCGGCCAGCAGGGTGTCGGCGGCCACGTCGCTCACGGCTATGCCCAGTGAGGCGTGCTGGAATATGCTGTCGGCGGCAAACTTGTCGACGGCCTGCTGCGGCGTGATGGCCGCTGCCGAAACAAACAATGCCGCACCGGCAAGCAATGCGGCAATTCTATTTATATTCATATTGTGTTGTTGATGTAGTGTGTCGTTGTCGTCTAAAACTCGCTCTCCTTGCTGGTGCCGAATTCAAGCAGGTTGGCACCGAAGCCGTCGGCCAGCTGCACAAGGGCGCACAGCGGAGTCTTGTCGCGCGCGGCATTGATGTTGCTCTTTGCCTCAGGACTCTGGAAGGGCAGGTCCCAAGCCGTCATGTGCCAGCGTATGGCCAGCAACTCGTCTTGCGTCACGTCGAATCCGCTCCACAGCAGCATCACGGCGCTCTTTTCGCCGTGCCCCATGGGAAAGTCGCTGAAGTCCACGTCATAGCTCTGCACCTCGCGCCAGATGCCGTTGGAGTCTTTGCGCTTCTTCAGTGCGGGCTTGTAGATGTTGGCCTTGCATATGTCGTGCAGCAGGCTGGCCACAATCACGCTGTCGCGCGGCAGCAGCGGCTCCAGCTCGGGGCGCATCTCAATGGCGGCCTCGCGCAGCTTCAGTGCGGCGTGGCACACATTCAGCGAGTGCTCCACAAGGCCGCCGTCGTGGTCAAGGTGAAACCGCGTGCTGGCCGGTGCGTTGAAAAAATGGTTTTTGCCCTCGTCGAGATATTCAATCAGGTCGTCAACTCCCTCGCGTCCTGTGGACTTCAGCAGGCTTATGAACTCCTGCTTGTTGCTTTCTATGTCTGCTTTGTCAAGTGCCATATGTGTGATGTTGTGTCAATGAGTTTAATGTTGCAGTGGGCCGGCGTGTGCCGGTCCGGTAATGCAAAGGTAGTGCAAACCGCTGGCAATACGAGCGCTGGCAGGAGCTTTTTGCCCTTTCGGTAATTTTATTTCAATATTTTTGCCAAATGTCTTGGCCGCTTCACTTTTTTGTTCTATCTTTGCACTCGCTAAACGGAAAATTCAGCATTCTTCACGGAGAGGTGGGTGAGTGGCTGAAACCAGCAGTTTGCTAAACTGCCGTAGGGGTAACCCTACCACGAGTTCGAATCTCGTCCTCTCCGCACAAGCCTGGGCCACAGTCCAGGCTTTTTTTATTGCCACCACCGCATCCACGCCCGGAAATCAATAGACGCGCTCCCCCCCCACACACAAAAAAAACGGCTTTGCCAATCTGTGGTTGATTGGCAAAGCACATTGTTGTTTTGGAGTCTCTTTAAATGAATCTGTGAGCCTGGGGGGGCATGGCATCAGAACATCACGTCGTATTTCTTTAGTATCATCACCGGGTCGTAGCTAAGCTTGCTCTGGCGCAGGCCCTCGTCGCCGGCATCGTCCTCGCGGTTGATGTATTCCACCTGCGGATGCTTCGCCACAATGCTGGCGGCGAAGTCGCGGCACAGCACCTCGTTCACACCGCTGTAGTCGTTGTGCAGCGACTTCTCGATGTGGTCGAGCATCACGTTGCCTATCACCTCGCCCATGGTGAAGCCCAGCACCTCGCCGTCGAGCACAATGCACATCGACTCAAACGGATAGTCGGCCATGTGGCGCAGCACGTGCCACACCTGTGCGCGCTCATACTCGGCCATGCGGCTGTCGGCCGGCTCGGCACACACGCGCTCGAAGCAGCGGCACACGGCGGGCAGATTCTGCCCGGTGATGGGCATTGACTGCGCCCCGGGATACTGCGCCATGAAGTGGTTCACGTGGTTGCGCTTCTGCTTCAGCGCCTTGCCCTTGAATGTGGCCAGCGACTCGGCGCTATATATGTAGTCGCCCCAGTGCTCTAGTTCGGTGACCGACTTTGGGGCCAGGGCACGGAAGTCGCCGATGCGCTCCTCGGTGATGGCCGAGAACACGAGCGGCACTCCGGCCTCGCGGCAGTGGGCCTTGAGCAGATCCACGCTCTGGACCAGTGGCATCGAGCCTATTGGCAGCGAGAAGGCCACTTCGTGGCGGTTGTCCTCGGCCACGCCCTTGATGAATAGCGTGTCGCCGCTGATGCAATAGTGATATTTGAAGTAGTCGATCCACATGTAGATGCCGCCCACCGAATAGTCGCACGACAGGCTGCCCGACCGCTGCAGGTAGGGCTCAATAATTGGCAGCGACTCGCGCGTGAGCCGCTTGAACTGCAATGGGCAAGGGTTGGAAGTGTCCATAAGATGAAAATATAGCTGAATAGCGTTTTTTGTGGGTTACTAAAACTGGCAGTGCAAACATACGCGTATTTTTTCGCAGCCGCCACTATCTCATAAGTTAAAAAGCGTGTAAAGGCCGTGCGTCACAGAAACACGAGCAGCACCACCTGCGCTATGATGACGCGCACAAACATGCTGAGCGGATACACCGTGGCATAGGCCACCGATGGACGCTCGCTCTGCAGCAGGTCGCTGGAATAGTTCAGGGCCATGGGGTTGGCCATGGCGCCGCACAGCATGCCGCATATGGTGCCGTAGTCCATTTTGAGCAGGCGCAGCGACAGTGCGCCCACAATGAGCACGGGCAGCACCGTGAGCACGAATCCCGCGGCCACCCACATCAGGCCCTCGGGGCGCATGACGGTGGCAAAGAAGTCGCGGCCCGAGTCAAGGCCCAGGCAGGCCAGATACATGGCCAGTCCCAGTGCGCGCAGCATGAGGTTGGCACTCTGCGTGGTGTAGGTGACCATGTGCAGGCGCGGACCGAAGGTGCCGATGAGTATGCCCACAATTATGGGACCGCCGGCCAAGCCCAGCTTCACGGGCGCGCTGATGCCCGGAATCAGAATCGGAATGGAGCCTAAAATCAGGCCTATGGTCATGCCTATGAACACCGAAATCAGGTTGGGCTCGTTGAGCGACTTCACCGCGTTGCCCAGCACCTTCTCCACATTGTGCACGCTCTCGGTGTCGCCCACCACCGTGATTCGGTCGCCCAGCATCAGGCGCAGGTCGGGAGTGGCCAGCAGCGGCACACCGCTGCGGTAGAGGCGGCTTATGTTCACGCCATAGTGGTTGCGCAGGCGCAGCGACCCCAGCTTGCGGCCGTTGATTTCGGGCTTGGTGATGAGTATGCGCTGCGATATGAGCTTGCTGTCGATGGCGTTCCAGTCGATGTCTTCCTTGTTCCAGTTGGTGTCCTCCTTCTCGCCGAAGAGCAGTGTCATGGCCTCGGCGGCCTCCTCGTTGGTGACCACCAATATGCGGTCGCCCTCACGCAGCTCGGTCTTCGACGACGGCACAGTGACCTTGCCGTCGCGCCACAGGCGCGAAATCACAAACTTCTGGTGGCTGATTTTCGCCACCTCGCCAATGTGCTTGCCGAAAATGCCGGGATTGTGAATGCGGAAGGCGGCAATGTAGGTGTGGTCCTCATTGGTGTCGTCGCCCTTGGGCTGCAAGTCGGCGGGGCGCACCAGCACCTTGCGCATTAGCATTATGGCAATTATCACGCCCACCACGCCCAGCGGGTAGGTCACGGCGCAGCCCAGCGCCGCGCTGCTGGTGGGCAGGTGCAGCTGGGCCAGCGTCTGCTGGGCGGCGCCCAGAGCGGGGGTGTTGGTGGTGGCGCCGCACATCACGCCCACGGCGTCGCCCAGACTCACACCGCACACCGCGGGCATGAGCACCGTCATCACCGTGCCAATCAGCACCACGGTCAGGGCCAGCATGTTGAGCCTGATGCCGCTGTGGTGCATCGAACTGAAGAAGCCCGGGCCCACCTGCAGACCCAGTGCGTAGACAAACAGCACCAGGCCGAAGTCTTCGGCATAGCGCAGCACCTGCGGGTCGACGCTGATGCCCAGGTGGCCGGCCAAAATGCCCATAAAGAACACAAAAGTCACCCCCAGCGACACGCCCAGCACCCTTATCTTGCCCAAGGCAAGGCCAATGGCGCACAGCAGCGAAATCACTATCACCGCCTGCAGCGACGAGTGCTCGAGCAATATTGACGACAGCCAGTCCATATATATAAATCTTTACGAATTCGTTTGTTGTTGATGTTTCCGCGCCACGCGGTCCAGTCGGCCGATAGGCGGCTGCAAAATTACGCTTTTGCCCACAGATATGCAACCCCTCACCCCACATTCATCCGCCACAAAGTCAAATCACACACCTGCTTTCTATCTGCGCATCCCAATTTCCCTTAAAAATAGGTAGTCACACACAAAGTTTTTTGTGGCAAAAAATGAATAGGCAATGCCATAGATTGTTATATTTTTCTTGGAAAAAACACATTAGAAACCGGCTCTGGGTCGTGAATCCGTCGCAGTTGGGCGGCGGGTGGAATATTTTTCAGCACTATATAATGTGTGGAATGAAATAATTGGCTAAATTTGCACGTTAAACACCTTGGCCGGGCGTCATGCCCGCGGCAACTTGCTGTGGCGGGGGCTGATGCGGCCATGGCAAGCGACGCGAGAAAAATAGTACGATCCGTTGGAGAATACGCAAGCATAAACATAACTCACTTATAAACACATCACTTTTGTAAGATGCAAGAAGCAAACGAAGAAACAAAGCAAGGTAAGCGGGAAGAGTCGTCAGGCATTCCCATGCGGGCATTCCTCATGGCATGCGCGCGCAACTGGTATTGGTTTGTGATATCGGTGGTGGCGTGCGGCTGCATCGCCTACCTCTATGGCAAGACGCAGACGCCCATCTACAGTTCGGACGCCTACATTCTGGTCAACACTGAAGACAACAAGAGCAACACCAGCCAGTCGCAGGTGTTTTCTGACCTGGGTGTGAACACTGGCGTGAGCGGCATCCCCGACGAGATATTCAAGCTGCGCTCCACCAAGCTGATGGAGACTGTGGTGAGCCACTTGGGCCTGAACGTGCAGTATTACGGCCACGTGTATCTGCGCGACGTGAACATCTACAAGTCGGCCTCCGTGCAGGTGACCCCGCTCAACGACATCAAGGACAACTTCACCATCACCGTGGTGCCCAAGAGCGCCACCGAATTTGAGTTTAATGTGGACGGCGGCCCGTGGAAGAAGGCCCACTTCGGCAACAAGGTGAGCACCAGCTTCGGGCCCGTGGCCATCACCAAGACCCCGGCATTCAACCCCGCCGACCTGGCACTGACCAAGGTGCGCATCTTCACAACCCACGACATTGCCAAGCAGCTGGTGGCCAAACTCACTGCCGAAAAGGCCGACAAGATGGCCAATGTGGTGCACCTGTCGCTCACCTGCGACAACCACGACCTGGGCCTTGACGTGCTCAACGCCCTCATCGTGGCCTACAACCAGGAGGCCATCAGCGACAAAAACCGCGTGGCCCGCAGCACCGAAAACTTTATCGCCGACCGCATCGAGGCTCTGTCGAAGGACTTGAGTGGTGTGGACAGCCGCATTGCCGAGCTGAAGGTGGCCGGCGCGGGCGCAACCATGTTTGCCGACCCGTCGACCGGTGTGAAATATGTGGAAAATGTGTCGGACGCCGACATGCAGCTGCGTCTGGCCACCTACATCCGCGACCACCTGGCCTCGATGCACGGCACCGACCTGATTCCCAGCAACACGGGTATTGAAAACAGCGGCATCGAAAGCCAGATTAACCAATACAACGAGGCCATGCTGCGCTACCAGAAGATAGCCGCCACCTCGAGCAGGGAAAACCCCGTGATGGTGGAGCTGGGCAACTCGCTGAGCGCGATGAAGAGCAACATAATGCGCACCATCAACAGCTACATACGCACCTTGAGCATGAAGCAGTCGACAGCCGTGGCCGAGAGCAACCGTGCCATTGGCGGCATGCAGTCGATGCCCTCGCAGGAGAAGGCCATCACCGAGGTCACCCGCCAGCAGAAAATCAAGGAGCAGCTCTACCTCTACCTGCTCAACAAGCGCGAGGAGAACGCCCTGCAGCTGGCCATCACCGAGCCCAACGCCAAGGTGGTGGAGAACGCCTCGGGCCCGGCCGCGCCCATCGCCCCACGCGAAATGATGATAATGCTCACCGGCCTGCTGGTGGGCCTGGCGCTGCCAGCCGTGGTGATATTCTTCATATTCTGGATCTACTCGCTCGACACCTCGGTGCACTCGCGCCGCGACATTGAGAACAACTGCGACATACCCATAATTGGCGAGCTGCCCGCCAAGACCAAGGAGCAGGAAAATAAGGAGATAGTGGTGACCGAGGACGGCCGCGACCGTGTGTCGGAGGCCCTGCGCATAGTGCGCAGCAACCTCGACTACATGACCGACACCAAGAGCGGCCATGGCGTGGTGATGCAGCTCACTTCCACCATGGCCGGCGAGGGCAAGAGCTTTGTGGCCATCAACCTGGCCCTCATCTGCGCCCACATTGGCAAAAAGGTGATAGCCGTCGACGTGGATCTGCGCAAGGGACGCTTCTCGGAATACGTGGGCATCGAAAACACGGGCGTGGGCCTCAGTGCCTACCTCTCGGGCAATGTCGACGACATCCACCAGGTGATAGGCAAAGGTGTGCTGCACCCCAACCTCGACTTCATAAGCATCGGCGCCATTCCGCCCAACCCCACCAACTTGCTGATGAGCGACCGCTTCAAGCAAATGGTGGAGACGCTTAAAAAGGAATACGACTACGTGCTGCTCGACACCGTGCCATTTGGCATCATTGCCGACGCCGCGCTCATCAACCGCTTTGCCGACCTCACCATATATGTGGTGCGCGACGGACGCATCGACCGCCGCTATCTGGCCGAGCTCGAGAAGATGAGTAAAGACCACAAGGTGAACAATCTCACCCTGCTGCTCAACGACATCAAGGTGGGCTCGAAGCGCTATGGTTATGGCTACGGTGGCTACGGTTATGGCTATGGTTACGGCTATGGTTATGGCTACGGCTACGGATATGGCTATGGTGACGACAACGATGGCTCGCACCGCCACCGCCGCAAGCGCCTGCTGCGCCTGCGCCGACGCTAACCCGCCCCACAACGGCACACACGCATTGCAGCCGCCCCGCACATGCCTACACAATGGCGTGCGGCGCGGCTGCCTTGCTTTTGTTTTGGAACTTGCACCGCGGCCTCACATTTGCTGGCGGTGTGGAGTTCCCGTCAGTGGATGGCTAACGCAGCGGCAGGCGGAAAGGGCTGCTTTGGGGCTGCCGCTTTTCCGCCTGCCGGCTTGTTGCTTTTTGTGTGCGTGTTTGGGTTGGTTATTTCTCAAACAGCTGGGTGCTGAGGTAGCGCTCGCCTGTGTCGGGCATTACGGCTACAATGGTCTTGCCCTCGTTTTCGGGCTTGCGGGCCAGCTCGATGGCGGCGTGCAGGGCGGCGCCGCTCGATATGCCCACCAGCACGCCCTGGCTGTGGGCCATGAGGCGCGCTCCGGCAAAGGCGTCGTCGTTGCTCACCTCGATTATGCCGTCGGCCACCAGCGCATCGTAGTTTTTAGGCACGAATCCTGCGCCTATGCCCTGAATTTTGTGTGCTCCGGGCTTGCCGCCTGCCAGCACGGGCGAACTTGCGGGCTCCACGGCATAGGCCCTTACGCTGGGTTTGAGCTCCTTGAGTGCGTGTGCGGTGCCGCTCAGCGTGCCGCCTGTGCCCACACCGGCCACAATCACGTCGACTTCGCCGTCGGTGTCGCGCCAAATTTCAGGGCCGGTGGTGAGGTAGTGCACCTGCGGGTTGGCTGGATTCTCAAACTGCTGCGGAATGATGGCGCCCGGAGTGGCCTCGAGCAGCTGCTGGGCCTTGGCAATGGCGCCCTTCATGCCCTCGCTGCCGGGGGTGAGCACCAACTGTGCGCCATAGGCGGCAATCAGGCGGCGGCGCTCCTCGCTCATGGTTTCGGACATCACAATTATGGCCTTGTAGCCCCTGGCGGCGGCCACCATGGCCAGGCCCACGCCCGTGTTGCCGCTGGTGGGCTCAATTATGGTGCCGCCCTGCTTCAGGGCGCCGTTGCGCTCGGCGGCCTCCACCATGGCCAGGGCCACGCGGTCTTTTACGCTGCCGCCGGGGTTGAAATACTCAAGTTTCACCAGCAGGCGGGCCTTGAGGCCCATGGCCTGCTCAATGCTTTTCACTTCGAGCAGCGGTGTGCCGCCAATCAGTTCTGTGACTGTGCTGAATGTCTTCATAATGTCTTGCGTTTTTTTAGTTGTAGAACGAATATTGCTTTTTGCTGTGGCTTAGCCTATGCCCACCCGCAGTATTAATAGATGCTTTAAATGTTGAACCTCAGCTCGCTGCCGCGCACGTCGTCGGCAATGCCGCCTTCGGCGCTGTAGGCCAGGCGGCCGTTCACATAGGAGCGTTCCACCCGGTGATGCACCAGCATGCCGGTTAGGGGGGTCCAGCCGCACTTCGACACCACATCGGCATCGCTTATGGCGTGAGGCGTGTCGAGTGCGCTCACCACGGCAATGTCGGCATAATAGCCCTTGCGCAGGTATCCGCGGCGGTCGATGCGGTAGAGGTCGGCCGGGGCGTGGCACATGCGCCTCACCACCTGCTCCACATCCAGCACACCCTGGCGCGCCAGCTCGAGCATGGCCACCAGTGAGAACTGCACCATGGGCATGCCCGAGGCGGCCTTCAGGCAGCCGCCCTGCTTGTCGGCCAGCAGGTGTGGGGCGTGGTCGGTGCCAATGGTGTCGATGAGGCCGCTGGCCACAGCGTGGCGCAGGGCGTCGCGGTCGGCAGCGGTCTTCACGGCTGGGTTGCACTTTATGCGGCTGCCCAGCCGCGCGTAGTCGGAGTCGGCAAACAGTAGGTGGGCCACAACCGCCTCGGCTGTGATGCGCTTGTCCTCGCTAAGGGGCGATGGGTCGAGTAGTTGGAGCTCGGCCGCCGTGCTTATGTGCATTATGTGCAGCCGGGTGCCCAGTTCGCGTGCCAGTGTCACCGCAGCCTTGGTGCTGGCCACGCAGGCCTCTGTGCTGCGAATGGCGGGGTGCAGCTCCAGAGGCAGGTCGGCCGCTCCGCCGTGCTCGGCCACCAGGCGCGCGCGGTTGCGGTTAATCACCTCCTCGTCTTCGCTGTGAATGGCCACTATGGGCCCATTAGTGGCAAACACCTGGCGCATGGCCTGCGGGTCGCTCAGCAGCATTCCGCCCGTGCTTTTGCCCAGAAAAGCCTTGATGCCGCACACACGCGAGTAGTCGGCATGGCGCAGCACGTCGATGTTGTCGTTGGTGGCGCCTATGTAGAAGCTGTAGTTGGCCCGCGACAGCCGCGCCGCACGTTGCATCTTGGCCTCAAGGCGGTCGAGCGTCACAGTGGGAGGCACCACATTGGGCATGTCCATATAGCTCGTCACACCGCCCGCCACGGCGGCGCGGCTCTCGCTCTCGATGTCGGCCTTCTGCGTCAGTCCGGGGTCGCGGAAGTGCACGTGCTCGTCAATCACGCCAGGCATCACCCAGGCGCCGTTCACGTCGGTGGCGGCGTCGGCCTTCAGCATCAGCTGCCCGTCGGGGTCGCCGTGTCCCACCTCGGCTATCAGCCCGTCGTTGCCAATGGCCACATAGCCCTTGGCCGCGGTGCCGTCGTTCACCAGTGTGCCGTTATATATCAGTTCCATAAGCCAATGATAGTTTTATTAGTCGTGTCGAGTGTAATATAAAGTAGGGGTGCAAGCCAGCCTCCGCGCCCGCCACTGTGGGGTGGGGCGGCTGCAACGCGCGCAGTGCTGCCGCGCGCAGATGAAATGGAAAATGCAGGGGAAAAGAAAGTGAGAGTAGGGCGGCGGTATTAGCCTCAGCCCTTGGCGTTGCCACTACATCGGCAGCGCACAAAGCGCTTCTTGTTGAACCACGACTCCAGCCTCAGCTTGATTACGCCAAACAGCGCCTCGCCGAATATGCTCGAGTTCATCTTGCTCGTGCCCAACACGCGGTTTACAAATATGATGGGCACCTCCTTGATGGTGAAGCCCATCTTGTAGGCGGTGAACTTCATCTCAATCTGGAAGGCATAGCCCTTGAATTCAATCTTGTCGAGGTCGATGGCCTCAAGCACCTCGCGGCGGTAGCACACAAAGCCCGCGGTGGTGTCGTGCACATGCATGCCCGTCACCAGGCGCACGTAGGCCGAGGCGTAATAGCTCATCAGCACGCGCCCCATGGGCCAGTTCACCACATTCACGCCGGTCACATAGCGCGAGCCCACAGCTACGTCGGCGCCCTCGCTGGCGCATGCGCGCTGCATCGGAATCAGGTCCTTGGGCGGGTGCGAGAAGTCGGCGTCCATCTCAATAATGAAGTCATAGCCCTGCTGCAGGGCCCACTTGAAGCCAGTGATGTAGGCAGTGCCAAGGCCCAGCTTGCCAGGGCGCTTGATTATGTTGATGCGTCCCGGAATCTCGGCAATCAGCCCGTCGACTATGGCGCCCGTGCCGTCCTTGCTGTTGTCGTCAATCACCAGCACGTCAAACTGGTGGCCCTCAAGCCCCAGCACCGCGTGAATGATGTTGCTTATGTTCTCCTTCTCGTTATATGTGGGAATAATGACTACGCTGTCCGACTTCATATCAAGTGAGTGTGTTGTGGGTTCAACAAAAAATACAGTCAAGTGCCGCAGCCGCCCGCACCATGGCCCCTGTGGACCACTGCATAAAAGCCGCATGCGCCCGCCGCAACAAAAGCATTACGGGCCATGCGCCGCCGCAGAGGCTGCATACACATAAAAACATTGCGCAAATTTAGCAATAAATTCACTAACACGGCGCACAATCGCCACGCCACCACCGCCCCGCCGTGTTAAATTTCCTTAAACCGAAGATCCGGCTATATAAAAAATCAGCATATCTTGTTGATTTTGCTGATTTCTTCAAAGGACTGTTGTTTTGAATACGCACTGTTTAGCTGTAAAGCCACTATACTTTTGCTGTGAAAAAACCAAATGATATGTTTCTGTTCAGGTTGTCAATGTATTGCATGTCTGAATGGGAGATCGTGAAATCAGTTATTGCAATGTTTTGTTTAAGATGTTTTGGGTTATTCGTTCGCGGAATGGGTACGATATGTTTCTGAATAAGCCATCTAAGTGTTATCTGAACAGGTTCTCGTGAATATAGCTTAGACAAGTGAGATAGACAATTATTCATTTCGTACAATATGTCTCCATGGGCCAGTGGAGACCTGGCAATAACTTGTATATCGTTGTCCTGGCAAAAATCAATAACGTTTTTAGGAAAGAAAAATGGATGAACTTCGATTTGGTTTATCATAGGGTATTGTCCGCATTCCTGTCGAATGTTTTTAAGTTTTCCAATGTCTAAACAATTGCACACTCCAATAGCCTGTACCTCATTCGCTTCATATAAGCTAATCAATTCTTTATACGCTTCGGAGTAACCTGAAAACATAGAGTGCAGCAAATATATGTTGGGTTTCAGACCCCCTAAATTTTGCGTTGATATCTTAAAGCATTTTCTGATAGACCGTTTGTCAATGTGAAAGTATCGTTTACGTCCTAAATATAGAATGTCGTGCACTTTAGAAATTATAATAGAGCCACGTTGATTAGCACTCTTTAGCGCAAGGCCAAGTTCTTTTTCATTGCCATATTTTGCTGCAGTATCAAACAGTTGGTATCCAGCATTAATGGCTTCAATGAATAAGCCCGGGTCGTGAATGGAATATGTACCCAGTCCAATAGGGGCTATGTTTAGACCATTGCGTAGAGTGAATGTATTTGCCGCCAACATTGTTTCTTGTAATGAACATATTCCAACACCTCTTTTGTTCTATCTCCAAATACCGGACCAGCAGCTTTTTGCACAACGCCTCCCCACTGTAGATTTGCTTCAATTAAAACAGGTTCGGCATGTTCGTCAAGTGTTATATCCCATGCTGTAAGTCTTGACATTCCAAACAGTCTGGGTGCTAAATCTTTAACCAAATCGACGCATTTATGATAATTGGGAATTTTGCAGTTGGCGAATATGGCACCATTAGGGTGTTGTTTGTATTGGTTTAGTTTGCTGTCAAAAGCTATTGAACGTAAATTGCCATTTGGCAAAATGCCACAAATTAGTCCTCCTCCATGCAAGTGATTAGTGAATGCTCCAGGACCTCCCATTATAACAACGGCTGTCACCACATCAATTTGGTCGCCCATTGCTAATGTGACGAGTCTGATTGTGTTAACACATGTTGCGTTAAAGATAGCAAGGCTTTCGTGTTGGTGTATCAATTCTTGGATTATAAAAGGGCCTTGACTGTTTAGCATCTCCATGAGCGTCTTTTCACTGTCCTTGCCAGCAACCCACTTCTTTATGCCGCTCCCAGAGCATGAGTCAACAGATGGCTTTAAAATCACTCCCTCAAAGTTAGAGCATATCGCCATAGCTCTACTATTTGATATAATTGAATATTTTGCATCAAGAAATGTGTTATCTTCTTTTCTGCAAATTGTGCGCGCTTGGTTCACATCGTGGAAATACAAGTCATAAAGGTCCTTGTCATCCATATACCTACATCTAATTGGATCATTGAAAGCGGTGTCAATTACTGCATAGTAATAGGAGTCTGGAATGTACCACTCAAGTTTTTCTTCAAAGACGTTGGTGCGGTTGTATACATCAAACCATCGTATGTTGAAGGCCCATCGCTCTACAAAACTTTTTATATAGGGCTTCCAGAAACGTTGAATCTCATGTCTCTGTTCTTTTGAAATGGCGTAAGCATGTGGTAAGGCTCCCAATAAATCGCTTTGGCCGTCATTTATTCTGGCCCTGATTCTTTTGGGGTCGATATGGTAGTCGTAAAACTTCTTTATTTGCGTCCTCATATTATATGAGTTCATTAATGGTTTGATAATATCCGGTCGAACCTAAAAATTCAAAAAGTTCGTAGTCAGGGTTGTGATTACCTTCGATTAGTTCAATGCCATTTTCAGTGATTGCTACATCCCATCCTATGATTCGTATTTGCGGCAGTAGTTCTGCTGCTTTTATGCACCCCTCTAATGCCAGATTCCAGTTTGGAATTTTATAGCCGAGCATGACAATGTCTGTCCCGGGATGAACATAGCTTTTTGAGTTGTTCTTTGATTGGCCATAAGTGCAAACAAGTCCAGTTTGTATATCAACCTCATAGATTGACCCACCCTGACAATAATTGTCTACTACAGAATCACCAACTCCAGCCCTCAGAATTGCCTTTACGACATGCGCTTTTCTGCAAGAATCTGTAACAGTGTGTATGCGTATGGTGTTTACTGATGTGTTGCCAAACACCATAAGATGGTGCTGGGTTATTACTTGTTCTATAAGCACATTTTCTGAGCGGAATTTCTTGAATAGATGTGGCAGGTCAGAATCAAGGTGCTCGGAAAGAGAATACATGTGTATACCTCCCCCCCTCGACACCATCAGCTGGTTTTACTATAATAGTGTTGTGCCTTTTAATGAAGTTGATGAATTGTCCTTCAGTTGCCTTATTAATATACAACCAATCTCGATGAATGAAGTCCTTGAAGTAGGTGTTGAATTCAGGCTTCTCGTTTAAATAGTGTATGAATTGTTTGTTATTGCATTTATCGAACAATTTTACCATGCGGCTGTACGTCAATCTCTTTTTTCGCTCGGGATTGCTAAGCTTCCAAAATTCACCAATTACATACTGACGAATTAGGCAGCGGTGCTTAATAACTGCACTAAAATAATCGCAATACACCCATATAAGGCTTAAATGTTCTTTTTCCGCAAGCTGGTTAAGCCACAATATGGTTTTTTTGAGATATGACCAATAAAGTTTTAAGGAGCTGTTAGTGACCATTGATCGTTAAATATATATTGCTTTTACAGTAATGGAAAATCCTCAGACAGTAAATCGGCTTTACGGGCTATGACAACATCATCATACATCATCATAATAGTGTCTTCGTCATATTGTCCGATGATTGATCGATTCTCAATACCATGTATGTTGTTTAGTATGAGTTTTACGAAATCTACTCCTGCTCCATATGCATGGAGGTAAGCCCCACCAAAGCGTGGGTTTATTTCCGACAAGTAATATTCTCCATCTTTAATAAAGAAGTCCATGTCGCAAGGCCCGTTTAATTCTAAGACAGAGCAAATTTGTTTGATGAAATCAAATAGTTTGTCGTCTTTAAATGATATCGTTTTGCTTGCTCCTCCTATGCGACTTTCAATCTTTTTCTTGCAAAAGGCAGCAACTGCCTTGTGGCTAATGCAGTCAACATACACGTCTGCGTCGCAGTCACCACCGGTCATTAATTCTTGAATTATATAATTGAATTTGCCGTCGTGGAATTTCGCTTTTGCCTCTTCTATGTTGTTAACTTTGCCAATTCCCACGCTGCCACTGCCTGTAATAGGTTTCATAAATACAGGAAATGAAATTTCTCCAATATCTAGCCCTGTCTGGAAAGTTTCAATGGAGTCATAGGTTAATACAGTTCTTATTCCATTTGCTCGCAGGTGCTTGTACAGTTCATATTTGTTGAAACACAAGTGGGCGGTCCATGCGGCAGGGCAAAGAGGTAAGATGTCTTTGGCCATAAGTTCCTCACGATGCTTTGACAGAATCTCTATTTCGGGGTCGATTACGGTAGTAATGGCTTTAATATCGCTCTTGTCACAAATATCCAATATCGTGTTGAAGTATGTGGGGGAATCTATCCTTGGAACCAAATATGTCTCATCGGCAAAGAACAAGGCTGGAGCAACTGGACTTAGGTCAGCAGCCACAATTTTACCACAGCAATTCATCGATTTGCGGAAATCCATCAGCAGCTTGGCTCTGCGCCCAACGCTGCAAAACAAAATATTATCCATAAATAAATAACTACTTAATTTTTGATTTCTGAATGTATTCGTTTGCTGTCCATTTCTCTCGTATAAGAATGAATTCATGCTTGCTTGTATGCAAGTAGATATTGGGTACATAACGAATAAATAAAGGCGTCAAGCACAATGTGTATGCCCCTACATTATGGTACAGAATTCTATCACCAATGGACAGTAATGGCTTGTTGCTTAAAGAAAACAATCTGTCGTATTCTAGACAAGAACATCCAGCAATAATTTGGCTTTTAACTATGGGAGTTTTATTGCAGTATATTTCTTCGTTTAAATAAGATGTCTTCCTGAAAAATGGATCTATGTCGTTTCGGCTTCCATCTGTTGTTATGAACCATAAGTCGGATTCTACATGTTTGACATCAATTACCTCACTTAAAAATGAAAAACATGATGCGACTAGGGCATTGCCCGGTTCTACAATCACGCATAGGCTTTGAAGACCATATTCGTGCAGCACATTGTAAAAGGCGTCACTATACTGGCGATATGTGGGTTTGTTTGGGAAAATTCCGTAAAACCCTCCTCCAACATCAATGTAGTCCAACTTAAGACTGTATTTTTTAATTACATCACATGCATATCTTAGTGAATGCCTGTAAAAGCGTACACTTCTGCTGTGTGCAGTTCTGTGTATGTGAAGTCCAGCCAGCTTGACATTTGGAATGCCATTTATGCTCTTTACTGCATTTACAAACTCATCTGTCTCGTCGGAGAATCCAAAGCGGCTATTATCGTTGTTGCCATCAGCATCGGCCAGAGAAATCTGGCTGATGTTGATGTTAAGCCGTAATCCTACAGAGAATTCTTTGCTTTTGTCTAAGTCTTTAAGCCATTGTAGTTCGCGTTTGGTTTCTATATTAACAATAGCTCCACTGCTAATGGCATCTAAAAAAGTACTTTTTGACTTTAAAGGACCATTGTAAATGATGTGGTCCTTTTGTATCCCACATAAAAGTGCTAACTTATATTCATCATACGATACGACTTCTGCAAATGCACCCATTTCTTTGGCCATATTAAGGCAGTATGGGACAGAATTCGTTTTTACAGAGTATCCAATAACCGATTTTTGAAAATTGGCCGATAATGCCTCTTTAAAACCCATGAAGCTGCGCTTTAACTCATTTTCGTCAAGAATGAAACATGGCGTATTCAGCACTTTGTGGTAGTTAGTTCCTTCCATTGAAAAGCGGTGTAGTGTATTTTGAATCTGTTGCCGTCTCATTGTTTATGTCGGCATGCTTAAGAACTTTCATTAACGTAGTCCAAATAACCTTACAATCAGTTGTGAATGACACATGATCTACATACCAGACGTCTAGCTCAAATTTCTTAGTCCATGATAGGTTGTTCCTCCCGTGACATTGTGCCCAACCTGTGATTCCTGGCCGCACGTCATGTCTGCGTGCTTGTTCTTTGCTATAAAGCGGTAAATACTGCACCAATAATGGTCTGGGGCCAATGAGTGCCATGTCTCCCTTTAAAACATTTAAAAGTTGAGGCAGCTCATCTATGCTAAATTTTCTTATTATGGCACCGACTTTGGTGATGCGTTGCACATCCGGAAGGAGGTTGCCATTGGCATCCTTCTTCTCATTCATGGTTTTGAATTTTATTATTTTGAATGTTTTTCCCTTGAATCCAGGACGTTCTTGGAAGAAGAAAGCGCCTGCCCCGTTATTGCACACCAGTAGTAAAATGGTCACAATAAGCAAAAAAGGCCAAATTACGCAAAGGGTACAGAGTACTATTGCTAAGTCAAGGCAGCGTTTGATGCAGTGTTTATACATATGCTATTCTTTATAGTCTTCTTTTGTCCCCCATAGTTGAGCCATAGGTTCTGTTTCCATGTCGTGTTTAAAATCTCGTAATTGATCGATGTAGCTATATTTCGGCCTGTAGGAGGGAAAATCGGCAAACGTTTTTGTCATATCAAAAGCGTTTTGGAGAGGGTCGGGTTTGTCTGGACAATAAATTATGTGAGATGGATGACTTTTAGGAGAGAACACCTCAATGATGCCTTTGATTTGCTCTTCAAGTGAAACCTGCCAGCCGTTTCCACAATTGTAACAGCCTCCAGGCTTGTCCGATTCGATGCATGCTTGCACAAGGCGTACGAAATCCTTAATATAAACCATTTCTTTTGCTTTTTTACAATCGCCCCATATTTCAATGGGCAATCCCTTGCTGGCTCTGTCCATAAGCATACGGTATGGCATCATGCGACGTTTGAAATTTGCATAATGATAGGCGTTAGGGTGATATTGGTATATTGTGAAGAATCTCAAAGCAAAGAATTGAAATCCGAATTCTGCTTGGAAGTGTTCTAGCAAGTCCACTGCCGCATTTTTGGCTATTGTGTAAATGGCATGGTCTCCTGTCAACGGAAATTGCCTGGGAGCATCGCTGGGAATAACACTGCCATTGTTGTGGTATTTCACCATGTCGGATGGGGTCTGTGGAAACACAATTTTCTTGCATCCCACCCGTATCATCCAATTGAGCACATTTAGTGTGCCAATAGTTATGGACTCAAATAAGTCAATTGGGTCGTAAGCATATCGTGATGGAAGTGTGCTTGCAAAGTGGGCAACAGCATAAATGTCTTCAGATGGAAGAATGCTGAACGCATCCTTGTCTTCAATGTTCATAGAGAAATATGACATACCTCTGTCTGAGAAGAAGTTGTTATCACTTCTCCTGTGCCCAACGGCAATTACATCGTATCCCTGGTTGTGCAAATGAACTGCAATGTTGGCCCCCAAGTTTCCTGTGGCTCCAAATACCACAACTTTTTTTCTCATTGTTGTTCTCCTTTATGTGTTAGCTGGCTACGGCCATATTATTTCTATAAGACAAAAATAATAATATAATCACAATGATCACTATTCCTGAAGCCAATTTGTTGTGTGATGAATTGTTTTTTAGGTGTTAGCTGATGTCGTCGTAGAAGTCAAGCATGCACTGGCGCACGTAGCCTTGCTCGAAGCGCGATGCTATCATCGGCCGGGCCTTGGCCTGCATACGCTGGCGCATATCGGCATCGTCTGTCATGCGCTGCATGGCTTCGGCAAGCGCTGCGGAGTCTTTTGCTGGTATGATTAATCCGTTGACGCCGTCGGCTATGATTTCGCGGCTGCCATTAATGTTGGTGACTATCGACGGCAGCCCCATGGCGCCTGCTTCGAGCACGGTGTTGGGAAAACCTTCGCGGTAGCTGGGAAACACAAAGCAGTCGCTGGCTGCATAGTAGGCCGGCAGGTCGGTGCCATATTGCGGTCCGGCGGCCACAATGTCGCCGCAGCTGCCAATCAGCCTTTTGGTGTCATCGTCCACGGGGTCGATGGCATCTTCAAACGGCCCCACCAGAATCAGCCTCACCCTGCTGCGTTTGCGCACCTCCATAAAGGCTTCTATTAGCTCATTAATACCCTTGTCCCTGACTATGCGGCCCACAAACAGGAAGGTGAAGCGGCTGCTGTCGCTGATTTGCGCCAGCTTGTGGCTGCTCACATTCTCCCTGCTCCAGAAGTCCATGTCCACACCGCGCACGTTGCCATGACCTAGCACACGCATAGGCTTGCGTGTGATGTGCTGCTGCAGGTCGGCCATCACCCCCTTGCCTTCGGGAATCACATGGGTGGCGCAGGCGCATGTAATCCAGTCGGTGAGCATCAGCAGCCTGCGGGCAAAGCCGTGGGCTGTGGGCCACACAAGGCCTGTGAAGGTGTGCACCCGCCGCGGAACGCGTGTAGCCCATGCGGCCATCATGCACAGAAGCCCAGCCTTGGGCGTCATAGAATGCACCATATAGGGCCGCTCGCGGCGGAACACCTTTATCATGTTTAGCAGCGCACGCAAGTCGCGCATGGGCGCTATGCGCCGCTCCATGTTCACACCGATTGTCTTAATGCCATACCGCTTGTGCAATTCGGCAAGTTCCTCGTCGGGCGACGAAAGCAGCACAAGTTCAAACTTGTCCATCAGAGCCTCGAACGAGCCGTTGAGGAAAGTGCCGAGCGAAGTGCCTATGGTTGCGGCGCGTATCAGTTTGCGCTTGTTTGGCATATGTGTCGCCATTTAATGCCCGATGCAGCCCCTTATCACATCCACAATGCGCCTCACATCATCATCGCTCACACACGGGCCGCTGGGCAGGCACAGGCCGGTGCTGAACAGAGATTCGCTCACACCGTTCACATAGCTCGGGTTGGCAGCATACACAGGCTGGCAGTGCATGGGCTTCCACAGCGGGCGGCTCTCTATGCCGGCGGCGTCGAGGGCTTGTCGCATGGCCTCCACATTGTCGTTGGGCCTCAAGTGGGAGGCTTCGCTGCCGTAGGCCGTCTCCTGCCCGGCCACATGCAGCTCGGGGCTGATAGTGATTGTGCACAGCCAGAAGTTGCTGTCGCAGCGGCTGTCGGGGTTGTTGTGCAGCTCAATGCCGTCCACCCCCTGCAGCAGCTTGCCGTAGAGGTCATGCACATGCTTGTGGTGTGCAATGTGCTCGTCGACCACCGTCATCTGGCCGCGCCCGATGCCTGCGCACACATTGCTCAGCCGGTAGTTGAAGCCAATGTCGGTGTGCTGGTAATAGGGGTAAGGCTCTCGGGCCTGTGTGGCAAAGTGCAGCACCTCTTTTTTCTCATCAGGACCGGGGCAGATGAGCGCACCGCCGCCACTGGTGGTTATCATCTTGTTGCCGTTGAACGACAGTGCCCCATAGCGCCCAAATGTGCCCAAGCACCGGCCGTCGAAGCGCGAGCCGAAGCCCTCGGCCGCATCCTCAATCACCGGAATGCCATAGCGGTCGGCCACGGCCATAATCTCGTCGATGCGGTAGGGCATGCCATAGAGCGCCACAGGCACAATGGCCTTGGGCTTTTTGCCCGTTTTGCCAATGCGGTCGTTAATGGCCTCCTCAAGCAGCCCTGGATCCATGTTCCACGATCCCTTTTCCGAGTCGACAAACACCGGCGTCGCGCCCAGATAGGTGGCGGGGTTGCACGAGGCGCAGAATGTGAACGACTGCACAATCACCTCATCGCCCGCACCCACGCCGCAGGCCCGCATAGCCAAGTGTATGGCTGCTGTGCCGGCCGACAAAGCAGCCACCTCCTTGTCACCGCCCAAAAAGCGCTTCAAGTCGTCCTCAAAGCCATCGACGTTCGGCCCCAGAGGCACAACCCAGTTGGAGTCGAATGCGTCCTGAATATATTTCATTTCATTGCCGCTCATGTGAGCAAGACACAGATAAATGCGCTGTTTCATAATAGTAATATATTGTTGTCTTTATGATTTCTCCAGAAGTTTCTTGTAAAGGGCAAGATAGTTGCGGGCCATCACGCTGATGTCATACTGTCGCGCCTTGCGCTGGCAGGCCTCGGCCACGGCGCCGTAGTGAGCAGGGTCGGTGCAGAGGCCGCTAATGGCCCGGGCAAAGCCATCGGCGTCGCCTTCGGCCACTAGCACACCGTGGCCGCTCACCACCTCGCGCAGGCCGTCAACATCGCTGGCTACAAACGGCCGGCCGCTGGCCATGCCCTCGACGCTCGACAGACTCAGCCCTTCCCAGTGGCTGCTGAGCGCCACCACATCGCTTTCGCGCAGCAGCCGCGGCACATCGGTGCAAACGCCCGTCGTTTCCACCCGGTCGGCCACGCCAAGGCTCTCGGCCAGTGCGGCCACTTCAGCGCGGCGCGGCCCGTCGCCCACCAGCCGCAGCCGGTAGCACTCAGGCAACTGTGCAATGGCGCGCACCAGCGTGTCCTGGTCCTTTTGCGGGCGAAAAGCGGCAATCATAGTCACCAAATGCCTCCCATCAGGGTCAATGCTTTTAATTGGGTTCAGAAAGCGCGACGTGTCCACGCCATTGTATATGGTGGTAATGCACGGCTGCGTGCCGATGTAGTGCTCGAGGTTGCATCGTGTTTGGTCGCTGATGCACACAATGCTGTCATACTGTGCATACATCCATAGGTCCACTGGACGCAGTGCCCTTATCGAACGGCGGCGGTTGGTGGCATTGTGCTCAGTGGTCACCAAATGTGCATGGCTGCCGCTCAGCGCTTTGGCCGCGGGGGCAAACAGCTGGCAGGCAGTGTTGTGGGTGTGCACCACGTCATAGCCGCAGCGGCGCATGAGCCGCGCCAGCCGCCATGCGTTGACGGGGTTGTACACACCCGTGCCCACACCCAGAGAGTGAGTCACTATGCCCGCCGCCTCCACCTCGCGCTTAAACGGCGTGTCGTGTCCGTCAAACAAAGCCAGCTCCACCTCGCAGCCCAGCCGCCGCAACTGCGGCAGCAAGTCCACCATCAAGTGCTCGGCACCGCCCGTCTCCATCGACGTTATCACATGCAATATCCTCATTTCCTAAACATTAATTTTGTGCATCTGCCCACAGATGAACTTATTTATATCTCCCACAGATTACACGGATCATCACAGATTTACGAAACTGAATAAAATTAAAATCCGTGTGCCAATAAAAAGATCTGTGTAAATCTGTGCAATCTGTGGGAGACTCAAAAAACAGAATCAGTGGGTGACGCCAATAAACGAAATCAGTGGGAGCGTCATAGCGCTAAGAAGCGTGCTGGTCGCGCAGATGCATAAGCCAGCCCAGCGGCCATACTGCATTCCAAGCCAGCGGAAGCTGTGGCACCTTGCTGAACTTTTTGCAGCACAGCCTGAACCGCCAGTAGTTGATGGCCGCCTTCAGCTTCTGCCCCCACGGAATGCTCGACAACAGCAATTCGGCATAATATGTGGTGCTGGTCACCGGACTTTGCCGTCGCACACGCACAATGTTGTCCGTAAGGCCACCATCCTGATATTCGGCTATGTATATCACCTTGTTGAAATACCTCAGATTATATTTAAGTGCAATTCTGTTCCACACCAACGCTTCGGGGCAAAATTTCTCACCATCAATCTCAGGAAATGGGAATTCCCTCATCACGCTGGTCTTGAACACCTCGGCAAGGTCTCCAGTGACGTGGTGCTTAAACCTGATTTCCATTGAATTGCACTCAATGAATTCTTGAGCCAGACCGCTGCCAATCACCTTGCCGCCATCAGTGGCGTCAAGCCCTGCCACACCACCCATGCTGCTGTCACATTTTGCATATTCCGTAGCAATGCTTTGCAGCGAGTCGGCAGGCAGATAGTCGTCGCTGTCGACTATGAAAAACAATTCCCCCTTCGCTTGGCCCACGCCGTGGTTAATGGCACGATGCTTGCCGCCGTTGCGCTGGCTCAGATACTTGATGTCAATCCTTCGCTCGGCAATGAAGCCCTGCACAAGGCTGGCAGTGCCGTCGGTCGAGCCGTCGTCCACTATCAACCACTCAAAGTCGGTGAACCGTTGCGCGCACAGACTCTCGTAAAGCCTGCCCAGCAAATGCGCGCGATTATATGTGGGTGTGAAAACCGTGATCAGCATACGCTTTTAAATGCTTTATTTATAGAATTTGTCGATGTCATATTTGCCATCATATTCATACACATCGTGTATTTTGTCGCCAGGCCTGAAACCGTCAGTGAAGAATGTCTTGTAGGGGTATAGCATCGAGCCCCACGAAATCACAATGCGTGCAAACAGCAGCACCATCATCACCACCAGGCTCGCGCTGTAGGTGGTCACCACGCGCTCGCGCGAGGCAAGCGACGTGAGGGTGCATATCAGCCCCAGCATGTAGAACCAGCTCAGGCGGCCGCCGTTGAGGCTCTTGGTGAACACCAGCAGAATGGCGCAGAACACCAGCGCCATGTTGAGCAGCGTCACCTCTTTGGCGCTCTTGCCGTCGATGCGGTCGTAGCGCAACAAGATGTAGCCCAGCATCACCACAGCCTCAAGCAAGTAGTCGAAGCGGAAACCGCCGCCTTCGGCCTCGGTGGTGTAGGTCTCGGTGCGCGCCTCGCTGCCCGAGAGTGAGCCGAACTGCGAAAACAGCGCGTCGGTGGTCCCTATCAGCCCCACAACGCCGCACGCCACCATCAATGCTATCACGCTGTTCTTGTCCATCTTGCGCTGAGGCACAAAGTAGAACGGCGCAAACACAATGGCCGAGTTGTGAAACGAGAACGCCAGCAGCACAATCCCGAAAAACGCCCACGGCCGCCGTCTCACGGCGTAGTCCACCGCCAGCCACGCAATGCTCGCCGCCAGCACCTGCCGCAAGTAGGTGAAGGTGAAGAAAAACCACAGCCCCATAAACAGCACCAGCGCCATGGGGTAGTTGGAGGCATAGCGCCGCAGCGACACAAACAGCAGCGCATATATGATTAGCGTCACCGTGAATATAAACACATAGCGGTTCATGGTGAACTGCCCGATGAGCACATTCAGTATGTCGTAGCCAATTTCTTTTGGATAGAGCGCATACAGCGAGCCCCCATACCACGGGTAGCCCTTATACATCATCTCGGCCGTTTCGTCGAACACGGCCCCGTAGATATAACGGTCGTAGCCGCCGAGCATGTCGGCGCACCCCAGAATCAGAGCCAGCGCTCCCAGAAACATTCCCAAAAACGCCGCCGAACGCCCTCCGCGCCCCACAGTGGCAAAGTAAGCCACCACCGGCACGGCAAACAAAGCAAAATAAAGCAACATAACTAAAATCTTAAAAACTCTCCCACAGATGGACTATTTAACCTCCCACAGATGGGCTTTTATATGACTCCCACAGATTTCACAGATAGCCACAGATTTTTTGATTTATCACAGATATAATCCGTGTGAATCTGTGAAATCTGTGGGAGCCTTAAAAACAAAATCTGTAGGCACACTAAGTGAATAGGTCGAAGAATTGTGCCGACACCGAGCCGCGGTCGTGGTGCCTTAGCACCGCATCGCGGCCAGCCCTTGCCATCTCCTCATAGCGCTTATGGTGTGCGGCCATGTCGGTCAGGGTTTCAACCACCACCTGCTCGTCGTCATATGCAATGCACTCCTTGCCATGGCGCACGGCAATGTTTTCAAGCGCAAAACTGGTGCCTATCACCAGCAGCCCATTGGCCAGCGCGTCGAGCACTTTTCCCTTGGTGCCAGTGCCTATGGTGATGGGTGTCAGTTGCACATCGTGTTGGCATACCTCTGTGATGTAGTCGGGGGCAAACTCAATTACCCTTACTTCCCATCCCGCATCGGTCAGGCGCTGCGCCAGTGCATTCCAGCCGCGCCCCAAAAATGTGAACTCGTAGTGCTGCGCAAGAGCATAGGCATTAGCGGCAAGGGCTTCAACCAGCATCCGTCCACGTTGAGCCATATACAAATTGTTCTGCCCCGCCAATAGCAGACGCAGTTTCCCTTTGTGGCTAAAGTCGATTTCCTTGAGCGGATGCTGCACGTCATAGTGCGGATGGCGGATGAACCGCGCGTCTGCCGCTGGGTTGATGCGGTGTAATTCCTGGGCATCAGCTTCGCCCACCAAGTGATACCGCACCATGCTGCCGCCCATCAGATTCCTCTCAAGCCGCCGATATTTAGGACGCATCACGCGGTTGCGCAGCTGTTGTGAACGACGCATAGCCCCCAACTGGCTGTGCAACTCAATGCTGCGCTTGTAATACAGCGATTCGCAGTCGGGCAGCGTATGCACAATTCGGTACTGCCGCAATTGTCGTGCAATGCCTCCAAATTCCTCACTGTTTACCCAAACTCCGTCGGGTCGCAAATCATTTATCCGCTTGATTATGCGGTTGCGCAGCCTTATGTAGTGAAACACGGGGTAGCGCATCATCATCCTCACCAGCAGCAGCCTGATGACCCATTGAAGCCACCATGGTTGCTTCAGCACTGTTATGGTGCAGTTGAGCTCGTCAGCAATTGCTGCGATGCGCTGCTGGCTCACTCCATTGTAGTTAAACGTGAATATGTGCAGTTCAATGTCGCTGCTGCGATACTTGGCCAAGTGGTAGCCAAGCGCTGTAGCCCCCCTGAAGTTTTCCGCCGTAGGCGTCGACAAAGTAACCTCAACTATCCGCATAGTATGAACTTTTTATTAAGTTAACATATTTTCAATTTGCTCATTGATGAATTTCGAATCAAATATTTTAACTCGTTGCAGACCCCTATTCGCATAATACGCTCTTAGGTGTGCATCCATTTTTAGTTTTATTATCGCATTGAAGATGTCTTCGTCTGATTGTTCACAAATGATTCCAAATTCATTGCCCCCTATGATTTCGGATGGTCCGGAAACTTTAGTTGAAATAACGGGAGTACCCAATGCCATGGCTTCGCATATAGATAAACCGAATCCTTCTGCGATAGACGTGCTTAGCATAATGTCAGCAGCTTTGATGTAAGGGTAAGGATTTTCTACGTATCCCATAAAAATTACCATATCATTGACATCATATTCATGCGACATCTTTTCTAATTCTAAACGCAGCGGCCCTTCTCCGATTACTTGAAATTTTATTGGGATGTTGTGGACTTTACATTTTTTTGCCACTCTTATCAATCGATCCAATCCTTTTTGCTTTGTAAGCCTGCATGCTGTTATCGATGTGAAGATTTTGTTTTCTATGTTTGTGGTATTTGATTTCTGCGTTATTATATCAGTATCAATTGAGTTGTTTATCACAATTGTTTTATTTTTGAATTCAGGGTATAGTTTCAAAAAGGAGGCTCTTGTGTCGGATGACACACAAACAATCCTGTCCATTCTACCATAGGCTTTACGTTCTTCTTGTTTATGAAAAGCATATGATGTATAGTTGAACTGCATAAGGTCAATGTGTACCCAACTGACATTTAATGCGTTGTTCTTATGAAGATAGTGTATCTTTAAAGGCATGCCTTCCAAAAAAGAAATCTCTACATCAAAGTCATGCTCGAGTTTCTTGTTGATGTGGCGCTTAAAAAAATAGTTGATTCCCAATTGCTTAGAAATCCAATGAGACAATCTGTAGTTTAGAGAGTATCCATCCCAAAGAGGAATTATTTTGACATCGCTTGGTATATACTTAAGGGTTTCACCATTCTTTGCATCAATAAGAGCCAAATAGATGTCAAACTTTTCTTTGCTGAGGGATGTTAATACATTTATGAGCACCCTTTCCGCTCCACCAGAGCCCATTTGTCCATAATAGAAAAGAATTTTTCTCATTCGGCTGCAAGTTTAGTGTACAAATTATAATTGTCAAGGACGGCCTTAAATTGCGTATCATTCATGTCTAATTTTATGTTTTTTGGGGTGAGTCCCATGTCTTGCCACAATGGGTTGTCATAGTACATAAATTCATGTGCATTATGAGTGGTCATGATGCTATTTGAGCCATTCATCAGAGCCATTGCCTTAAACCATATATCATCTGCAAATTTACAGATGTTCATAAATGTGGATTCGTCAAAAACATGGTCACTTAAACAGTGTGGAGGATATAGTACACCTGCACACCCAATAGGAAAATTTAATTTTGATGGCTTCTCTGTAATTCCTATTGAATCCCAAAGCCCATAAGATTTTGGAATACCAGTATGGTTTAATTTGATTCGCATACACCAGTTTGCACAAATACAATTGGGGTTGGCTTTACTGCTTTTTATTAGGAACTCCAATGCGTCGACAGTATAAATTACGTCATCATCCACTGTAATTATGACATCATTTGGGAAAAGTTTTAGGCTTGGGATTAACTTCTTATATGACAGAATATCTTTGTAGTACATTATCTCAAGTCCTCTGCGCTGTTGTTTTAATAATAGCTCTGGGAGGTCGTTGCCTTTCTCCTCTTCGGACAACCACAGTAAAATTCTATTTGGCGGAAATGTTTGGTTAAGCAAAGATTCAATCGTGAGGTATACATCGAATATGCGTAGACCGTATGTTGTTAGACTAACAATAACTTGCGTTTGATCGCTGTAATATTGGGTTTTACATGTGCCCATTTCTTTAGACGTTAATGCACTATATCTTAATTTAGTGGAATGCAAGTCAAAAAGAGTCTTCTTTCTCTGCTCGTTAAGTATGTAGTTGAAATAATTGTGAACCCTTTGCTTGAAATCAAACATATCTATTTCGTTTAATGGTGTGCCTAATATTGTATATAACGGCTTTTGCAGAATGAAAAATCATCTTAATACATGTAGTACCACTGAAATTACACTTGTTTTTATTGCGCAACCAATAGAAAATATGTTTTGGGTTGTCCTGTAAATCCCAAAAGCACATTGCTCTTAATTGAGGTTGCATATAGTGGTCAATATTGTCATGGCAAAGTCGATATAAATCTTTGTCTATGTGTGCCGTCATTCTCAGTTCGTTCTTTAAAAACTGGAAATACCATTGTCTTTCTTGTAACAGAGCATTGTAACGCTCAATTTGATTCTTGCTGCTATTCGTTATTGTGATTGAACTTCTTCTATACAAGAACCCAATGGATGCGGTGTTCGCTATGCCTTTGTTAGAGGCCATTAAAAAAGCAGTTATTTTATCTGAAGACCATGCGTATGGTAAAAAATAAAAACCTCCAATGTCTTTCAGTTTCTTTGTTCGGAACAGGAAATCTCCAATGAATTGGTCTCGACCCTTCCACAAAAACCACATCATTGAGTAAACGGATTCAAAACTTGGCCTTGGCTCCTGAATATCTACGACTGATGATTCTTCGTTAATGATAAGTGTGCGTGTGTGAAATACATCCAAAGCCGGATGCTGTTCAATTAATTTAAGGTAATTTGATAGGCAACTTGGAGACAATTTGTCATCATCACCCATGCATATTATATATTCGCCTGTAGCAAGATTTAAGCATTTATTCCAATTTTTAACCACATTGTAGCCACCAAAACCAACGGGGTTTTTATAGTATCTGATTCGGCTGTCGCTTTCAAAAGAGCTTACGATAGAATCAATATCTTGAGGGGAGTTGTCGTTAACAATAACAACCTCAAAATTGGTGTAGTCTTGACTAAGAACGCTTTCAATACACTCTCGAAGGTATTGGGCTTTGTAGGTGGGAATAGCGATGGTAAATTTCATAAATGAGATTTAGAATAATCAATGATGCCATATTTTTGTCTTGCTCGTTCGAGTTTAATCATATCGTTTTCAGATATTTCAGATGTTCCAATTGTTTTCAATCCATCAAAGTGCTTGGCAAACAAGTCAAGCAAAAAATCTTTACTGAGCCTTTCTTCTGGGGGGTATAGTATCTCTTCATGCCTTAAAATTTGGTCTATTGAAAATCGAACAGCCACAATTTTGGCTGGAGAACCTAACGCAACGGCATATGGGGGTATTTTTTTTGTGACAATAGAGCCGGATCCAATAATGGCACCTCTTCCAATTTCGCACTTGGACATTAAAATACAGCCAGCACCTACCCATGCATCCTCATTAACAACAATGTCCCTAATCTTATCATTGATGTGTGTGATGGATAAAAATTGTGGCAATCCAACAGTTGGAGTGTGTGCTTCAGGTATGATTATACATTGAGAACTGACAGCGGCAAATTTTTTTATTAAAAGATGGCCGGAAAGGGCTATCACATTGTTGTTGTTCTGTAACCGAGACCAGTTGTCTAGTGATATTAATTCTGGATGTAATGTTTGATTCTCACCAATTTGGCATTCTTTCCCTGCTTTTTTGAAGTTGTCGGGACAACTATTGCCAACAGCTAAAGTGTACAAAAAATCGTACATTAGTCTCCATTTTTTTAGGCGCTTCCGAATATTCATATAAGTTTGAATTTTAGATAAATTTGTTTGACTCTACCATTAATTATTTCTCGTTCTTTCTTCTGACATCCCCAAAAATATATCAGGAGGCAAGAAGAAAGCCAAGAGGCCAAACATATTATGACTAATCTTATAAAAGAACAAGCCATTAGATTATATGCTATGAATGGTGCTAAGCAAGATGTGACCGCTACAATTACACATCTTAAATAAACATCCTTTAGATATTCCATTATAGAGAAGCCCGTTGCGTTGTGTATGAAATATAGCCTAATCATTAGTGTGAATTGAGCAATTATTATGAATACGATAGTTATGATTTCCGGGAAAAATCCTAAACGGAATAATATATAAGCTAGAGGGAGATTTAATAATTCAACGCATGATGTTGTTATCTCGTAATATTTAATCTTTCCTGTAGCTATTATTCCTGTGGCTATCGGTACAGACAATGTTTCAAATAATGTGTAAATGATTATTAATCGTAAAAATAATGCGGAATGTTCTGGTGCGTTGCCCAACCACAGACGCAAGATGTAATCAATGTCAATGATGAATGGTGTGCTAAGCAGAATCATAATGAAGCATGAGAACTTGGCTCCATATAGCATTAAGTCATTCATGTGTTGTGTCTCGTTGTTGGCAAAACTTTTTATAATCTGGGGATTTAGTGCAGTCATAAAGTTGGCAACAAAACTATGCAGCATGGAATTAACTTGATTTGATATGCCCTTAGCAGCATTTACTGCCGGTCCAAAAAAAATGTTCAATAGAATGTTTCCTCCCTGTACACGAAGAATAACTGTGCTGGTGCCCAAAAAATTCCAACCTGAAAACTTTAGCAGTTCTGATAGTGTATTTCGTTCAAATATGAAGTGAAATTTACACTCATTGAAATTCCTCTTGCAGTATAATCCATAAATCATTCTTACGGATAATCCAATGATGCAGCTTAGGATAGCGAACATTACCAGTTTGTCTACGGACGTGAGGCTCAATATAAATACAATGGCTAATTTCATAGAGGCTTCATATAATGAAATAAATGCGAATGCGGACATTTTTTCATGTGCAACAATAACAGCGTTATAAGGAACGCTGATTAGATTGATGCAGAATGAAACGATTGATAATTGGTATACGGCCATACTCGCATTGACCCTGTCTGCGGGAATGTTCAATTTGTTGTTAAAGAACCATAGTCCTAGTGTCTCTGCAATGACTATAAATAAAATGATCAGAGCTAATTGTACAATAATTGTAGAGCAAAATACGGAGTTTCTTTTTATCTCGTCATCTTTACCTATGCTATAAGTCAGAAATCTGCTTATGGCAAGAGAGAGGGAGTCAGAAACCATTAAAAACATAGACACTAATCCTCCTACAACATTACAAATCCCATAGTCAGTAACTCCCAGTTCAAACAATAATTTGCGGGATGTATAAAGTCCAATAGACATTATAAGCAACATCCTAAAGTATAAAATGAGGGTGTTGCGGGCGATGCGGCGGTTGTTTGCTTGGGTGTCGGTCATTTCCGTTCTGTTGTTTTATTTATTCTTCTGCAGATTTTCACGGATTGATAGTGGCTATGGGGGAAATCATAATCAGTGGAAATAAAAAATCTGTGTGAATCTGTGCAATCTGTGGGAGTTTGAAAAGGAGCAGAGGCTGTGGAGGCTGTTGGGGTGGGGGTCAGCGGCCGCCGGTGAGCAGGCGCGGCAGCAGGGGCACGCGGGCCACCAGGGCCGAGGCGGCGGTGCACAGCAGCACGGCCAGCAGCACCATGGTGGCGTTCATGGCCAGCAGCATGGGGGGCGAGTAGGGGGCCACAAGGCCGGCCAGGCGGCCCACCGCCTTCATCAGGTGGGGCAGCAGCACTATGTGCAGCGCAAACACCATGAAGCTGTGCCGGGCCAGCGGCGAGGTGAGCGTGCGGCGGCTGCCACGGGCGGCGCGGCTGGCCAGCCCCAGTGCCAGCGCCACGCCGGCCAAAATGGCGGTGTGGTGCAGCCAGTCGATGTTGAGCTTGCCGAAGCCCACGGCCCGCTCCACGTAGTGGAACGTGGCCAGGTCGGCCACGCTGGCCACCACCCACACGGCGGCGGCAGCTGCGAGCACCTGCGGCCGGGCGGTCCAACTGGTGACGCTGTGGCGGCCTATGGCTGCCCATGCCCCAATGGCGTAGAAGCACACGGCCACACTGCTGAATCCTATCACCCATATCGGGCCGCGCCCCACCCACCAGAAGGCCAGCGCGGCCAGCGGCAGCGCGCAGCCCCAGCGCTTCACGGCCGCCCACACCAGCGGTGAGGCGAGGCTGAGGGCCATCAGGTCGCGCACAAACCACAGCGGCAGGTCGGCGGGGTGGTTGAGCCCGTAGACTCCGTGTGGAAAGAAGCTGAACGACAGCAGCAGCGACTTCAGGCTGTAGCTGCTGTGCAGCGCAAAGTAGGCAATCAGGTTCCACACCAGGTAGGGTACCAGCAGCGACTGCGCACGGCGGCGCAGCTTGGCGGTGTAGGTGGCGCGGTCGAAGCGCTCCACGCGGTAAAACATCAGGTAGCCCGATATGAGGAAAAACGTGGGCACGGCCACATCGGCCGCTATGCACGCCACATACGACAGCGCCATCTGCGCCCACGTGGCGCAGTGCCTTATGCTCAGCTCCACTTGGCCGTAGGGGATGTGCTTGAAAATGAGCAGGTTGTAGTGGATGATCACCACCAGCACTGCCATGGGGTAGCGCAGCGAGTCGAAGGCCAGCCAGGGGCCGGCGTCGTGCTTGGGTTCGGACAAAATCTTGGGGTCACCGGCGCTTGTTGCGGCTCCGGCGTCAGTGCTGTGGCGGGCTGTGCTCCTGTCGATACTCTCGCAGTAATCGCTGTGGTGCATAGTGCTGATTTGTTTTGCGGGCGCACGCGCCTGGAGGCCATGAAGTGCGGTCGCGGTGCATGTCACCGCGGCAGCGCTCAAAGTCTCACAGTGTGTTGCTTAGTCTTTCCTTTGCCCGAATGGAATCATACTATTTCGAGAAGTAGAATTTCCACGTGCAAAGATACAACATTTGCCCCAAAGCGCCAACGCCCCCTGCCGACAATCATTCAACATCCGCGCCCCTCCTGCGGACCGCCAAGTTTTAACTTCGACATAATGATGATTTTCGACAATAAGCCAGATTCTCAACGGAAAGCCATAAGGGCAAATAATCGGCAGAAAGACAAAAAGACAAATTTTCGACGGAAAGCCATAAGGGCATTTTTTTGTGGGGCACACAATCTTTACGCTTTTGTCGTCTAAAGACAGAGCCACTTTATGTCTTTATGTCTTTATCGTCGAAAAAACGGAATCGGCTACTATTATGTTTTATTGTCGAAAGTTTGCGGAGCAAAAAAATCCCTGCCGACGGGGCTTTTGGCCTGTCGGCAGGGACTGATGTTCAAAGATTTATGTGAAAAGATGAATTTTTCTTTTCGGTTGTCGCTTAGTCGATGAGCTGGTCGGCCTCGTAGCCGCCCATCTCGCGGATGGCGTTCTTCAGCATCACATACTGGTCAAAGAGGTTGTTGACGGCCTCTTCGCCCTTAGTGTAGTCGTGCATCGGGCACTTGAGGAAGAAGCTGAGGAAGCGCTGAATGCCATAGCGGCCGGCGCGGGCTGCGAGGTCGCTCAGCAGAGTGAGGTCGAGCAGCAGCGGAGCGGCGAGAATTGAGTCGCGGCACAGGAAGTTAATCTTAATCTGCATGGGGTAGCCCATCCAGCCGAAGATGTCGATGTTGTCCCAGCCCTCCTTGTTGTCGTTGCGCGGCGGGTAGTAGTTGATGCGCACCTTGTGGTAGTAGTTGCTGTAGAGGTCGGGTTGCTTCTCGGCCTCGAGGATGGTTTCAAGCGTAGAGAGCTTGCTCACCTCCTTGGTGCGGAAGTTTGCGGGGTCGTCGAGCACCAGACCGTCGCGGTTGCCCAGAATGTTGGTCGAGAACCATCCGTTCAGGCCCAGGCAGCGTGTGCCGATGATCGGGGCAAAGCCCGACTTCACCAGAGTTTGGCCAGTCTTGAAGTCCTTGCCGGCGATAGGCATCTTGGTCTTCTCGGCCATCTCCCACATTGCGGGGATGTCGACGGTAGTGTTGGGGGCACCCATGATGAAGGGAGCGCCCTCGGCCAGTGCTGCGTAGGCGTAGCACATCGACGGTGCCACGTGCTCGCGGTCGTCGTCCTTCATTGCCTTCTCAAGGGCGGCCAGAGTGCCGTGCACCGGCTCGTAGACGGGCACGTAGATTTCGGTCGAAGCGGCCCAAATCACCACGATGCGCTCGCAGTTGTGCTCCTTCTTGAAGTTGCGGATGTCTTCGCGCAGAGCCTCCACCATGTCCCAGCGGGTCTTGCAGTCCTTCACGTTGTCGCCGTCGAGGCGCTTAGCATAGTTGTGGTCGAAGGCGGCCTTCATGGGCACAATCTTCTCCAACTCGTCGCGCACGGGGTTGATGTCTTTCTCCTTCAGCACCTCGCAGTACATTGCGCTCTGGTAAGCGTTCTGCGGATACACGTCCCAGCAGCCAAACTCAATGTCGTCGAGCTTAGCCAGCGGAGCTATTTCGCCATAGTGCAGATATTTCTTGTCCTTGCCCTGGCCCACGCGGATTTTGTCGTATTGGGTCATTGAGCCCACAGGCTTTGCCAGACCTTTGCGTGCCATAAGAACGCCTGTCATGAAAGTGGTTGCCACTGCGCCGCAGCCCACAACCATAATGCCTAATTTACCGGTAGCCGGTGTTGCTTTTGCCATAATAATAAGTTTTATGCGTTAAATGTTTTTTGTTTCCGTTTTTGTAAAATTGTCCCCAAAAGTACAACCTTTTATCGAACCGCAAAACAAAAAGAAGTCTATTTTTAGTTAAAATACGCTGAATTTTCCTTGATATAGTGAACCTATGTGAAATATAGGCTGAATTTGATAATATAAAGTTAACGAATATGAAGCGGGCTTTTGCCGATTGGGCCCGATTTTGGCCGCATTTGGCGGCTTATGTGCCGCCGTGGCCACTCGCGCTGGCCCTGATAAAACTTTTTAAAAATCGGCACTATTAACACTTGTTAAGCCACGTCCCGACAAGGGTGAAAAAGTATGGGCGCGCTCCACAAAAGGAGCGCACCCATACTCTAAACCGTAAAAAGAAGCGCAGAGCTATAAACCTTGAACTACAAACTTCACAGGCCAAGCGCTGCCGGCACATCGGCAAGGCTCTTGATGGTGCCGGGGTGGGTCTGGGCGTCTTCATCGGCAGTCCAGCCCTTGCCCTTGAGCCACAGTGTGCTGCATCCCAGCGACTCGGCCGGCAAGATGTCTTTGCGCAGGCTGTCGCCCACCACCATCACCTGTTGCGGCTCGAGCTCGAGTGCGTCAACGCCCAGGCGGAACAGCGTGGGGTTGGGCTTGCGCACACCCACCACAGCGCTTTCAATCACGCCCTTGAAGTAGCGGCGCAGGTCGTAGGCGCGCAGCACCGAATCCACATTGCCATAGAAGTTGCTCACCAGCATCATGGGGTAGTGCCGGCTCAGCAGCTCAAGCACGGGGCGGGCCTCCTCTACCGCGCTGCGTGCGGCGCGGTCGCAAAATCCGGCCACCTCGGCCGCCAGCGGCTCCACCTTGTCGGCGGCCACCAGTCCGCGCCCGGCCAGATCGGCCAGCTCGATGCGCATTTTCTTCAACAGCAGTGTGTGGAAGTCGTCGCCTGGCAATATGTGGCGCACGCGCGCCAGCTCGCGCTCGGCCACCACATAGCTTTGGCGGAAGTCGTCCTTGCCCACTTCCACACCGGCGGCCTCATAGCCTTGCCAAATCACTTCGCTCCAGTGCACTCCGCGGCTGTCGATGGTGCCGCCGTAGTCAAAAATAATTCCTTCTATCATCCGCTTTAAACTTTAATCCTTAAACTTTATCGGTCTCCTCAAGGTCGGCGGCAAACTTGCGGCAGAATCGCTCGTGGCTCATAATCATGTACACCATCATCAGGTTGAGCACCACCAGCTCGAAGGCAAAGTAGAGCCACGGCATCTTTATGATTACCGAGATGAACATGGCAATGATGCGCGTGTTGAACGACAGCATGTTGGTGTACTTCATCATGGGCAGACTCTTGCTGCGGAACGCGTCGCGGAAGCTTTGCGGCACATCGTCGCCATATCGGCTGCGCAAAGCCCGGCGCAGGCGCTGCATGTTGGGGGTCATCACCTCCTGGTTGGCCGTGTAGTTGCGATACACGCTCAGTGTGAGCCGCTTCATCAGGTTGCCTTTCCACGGCATTTGGCGCAGCTGCTCGTCGAGCTGCTCGGTGCTGTCGAGCTCGCTGCCGTTCTTGCCCTTAAGGAAGTATAGGTGGAACTGGCGGTAGTAGTCGGCCATGGCGGCCTGCTTGGCGTGGCAGCCGCCGGCGCACACCGCCAGCAGCCATATCACCCACTTGTGGTCGGCAAAGAAGGTGCCCAGCAGGTTGTCGCCAAAGTTGATTTCGCGAAACACCAGGGCAAAGTATATGGCCACAAACCAGAAGTCGCCGCTCACACCGTCGAGTATGCGCCCCAGACGCGAATACTGCTTGGTGAGCCGCGCCAGCTGGCCGTCGGCGCTGTCAAATGTGTTGGCCCACACAATTAGGAATATGCCCACATAGTTGAGCCACACCAGCGGCTGCGCACCGAAGTAGAGCAGCACGCCGCCAGCCACGCCGAGGAAAATCGAGGCTATGGTGATGGCGTTGGGCGTGACGCCCAGGCGCGCGCACAGCAGTGCCCACGCGTAGCCCAGAGGGCGGTAGAAAAACAGGTCGATGTGTTCCTCCGTGTCCATCGACTTCAGCGACTGCTTGTATTGCCGCTTTATTTCCTGAAAATTCATCTAATCACTCGATTAGTTATATGTGTATAAATCTTTGAACAGTTTCTTTTCCCCATACGAGCCGCGGGCGGTGGGGTCGTGTGTGTCTCACGGCACACACTGCCCATCTCCGGCAAGGTGTAAGGTGGCGGGTGGGGCTTATTTGCGCTTCTGCTCCCACTCCTTGACCATGGCCAGCACGCGTTTGGCAATGTGGGGCGCAGCCTCGGTGCGGCACGGCGCAAAGCTGGGCCAGTCGTTGAAGTCGATGATGCGCATTTTGCCGTCGGCGCCCACAATGCAGTCGCCGCCATACACCTCCACGTTTAGCTCATCGGCGGCGCGGTTGCATATGTCCTTCAGCTCCTGCTCGTCAAACTTGATGCCCTGCGACTTGCCGTTGACGGCCTCGTAGCCATATTTGCTGTGGCCTGCGTCGAAGGGGTAGAACCAGTAGAAAAACTGGGTGCCGCGCACACCGTAGAACTTAATCAGGTCGCCCTCAAGGTGCACGTTGATAACCGCGCGCTTGATGCCGCGCAAAAAGTATTCCTGCAGCACCTCTTGCGCCTCCTCGGGGTGGCGCACATAGCTCACGTCCTCCTTGTGCATGGCGTGGAAGTCGCCGCGCTTAATCCAGCAGCTTTTGAAGCCGCTCTTCTTAAGCATGGGCTTCACCGCCTCGTTGGTGTCCACAATCAGGCTGTCGGGGTAGGGGATGCCGTTGCCCAGCAGAATGCGCGTCATGCGCTCGCGGGTGCAGTTTTCAATGCCGTAGCCCGAGTTCACCACCAGGCGGCCCTCGTCCTCAAGTCGCTGCAGGCGCTCTATGCTTTCGCGCTCGCGGCACATGTTCAGAATTATGTCCTCATTCACGCCCGCGCCGTTAAACTGCTCCTCGCTGTAGATGTTCACCAGGCATCCGCGCTTGCGCAGCTGCTCGGCGGCCGCGTTGAAGATGGCGGTGTCGTTGCCTATGTGGTTGGGCGAGTAGGCGCCTGCGCGCATGATTCCGGCTATTTTAATCTCTGCCATATGTTTTGTATGTATATAATTGTAAGTGTCTGTGTGTTGCTATGATTTTATGAACCTCTCGGCCACCTCTATGTCGCTTGCGTGGTCCACATCGATGATTTTGTCGATGGAGTAGGCCGCCAGGTTGAAGCCTGCGTCCACCAGCGCGCGCTGGAAGTTGCGCATGCGCTGCACACCGCCCTCTATGCACTTGTCGAGCACATTGAATGCCGCGTCGGTCATGGCATACACGCCGCCGCTCACATATTTTGCTTCCGGCCAGCTCTGGTCGCGGAAAGCGGTGATGCGCATGTCGCTGTCGGTTTCCACCCACAGCGGCTTCTCGTCTTCCACAAATGGGGTCACGGCCCACATGCCGTCGTGCTCAGCATCGGCCTCAAAGGCCGCAATGTAGCGCGCGAAGTCCTGCTCGCGGAATATGGTGTCGACCGTGGTCAGGCAAAACTTGCCCGGCTTCATCACGCGGCTCAGCTCCCAAAAGCTGTGCATCGAGCTTGGCGTGGTCTTCACCACCACGTTCAGCTCCACTCCCTGGCGCAGCTTCACATTGTCAAGGAATTGGCGCACCTCGGTCATGTATTCATTCACTATGATGCTGATGCTCTCGGCGTTGCACCGCTCGAATATGCGCATCAGCCGCTCCACCATGGGCTCGCCGTTGAGCTCCACCAGCGGCTTGGGCTTGGCCACGCCCTCCTGTGCCAGACGCGAGCCCTCGCCCGCTGCAATTATCGCGTAGTTCATATCAGTTGTGTTTAATGCATGTGTTATTTTGCCGCTATGTCGTCGTCATCGTCCTTGGTGAGGTCGAGCACCACATTGTCCTTGCTGTGGTCGAAATACTGGCGGCGCAGCGGGTTGTGATACATCTCGTTGTTGCGCTGGCGGTTGCGGAATATGTCGATGGCGGCATATATGGCCTGGCGCAGCGAGTTCTCACTGGCCACGCCCTTGCCCACTATGTCGTAGCCAGTGCCGTGGTCGGGGCTGGTGCGCACGTAGGGCAGGCCGGCGGTGAAGTTCACACCGTCGTTCATGGCCAGCGTCTTAAACGGTGCCAGGCCTTGGTCGTGATACATGGCCAGCACACCGTCGAAGTGGCGGTATTGGCTGTTGCCAAAGAATCCGTCGGCCGCATAGGGGCCGAAGCACAGAATGCGCTCCTCGTCGTTGGCCTTGTCGATGGCCGGCTTTATCACCGTCTGCTCCTCCTTGCCCAGCATGCCGTTTTCGCCGGCGTGCGGGTTGAGCGACAGCACGGCTATGCGCGGCTTCACTATGCCGAAGTCGCGGCGCAGCGAGTCGTTGAACACGCGCAGCTTGTCGAGCACATTCTCTTCGGTCACCGCCTGCGGCACTTGCGACAGCGGCATGTGGGTGGTCACCAGGGCCACGCGCAGGCTCTCGTTGCACATTATCATCAGCGCCTTGCCGCCGTCGCCCAGGCTTGCCTCCAAATATTCGGTGTGGCCCGGAAACGAGAACTCCTCACTCTGAATGTTGTCCTTGCTGATGGGGGCGGTTACCAGCACATCGATTTTGCCGTTTTTCAAGTCGCTCACAGCGGCCTCAAGGGCAAGGAATGCGGCGCGTCCGGCCTGCTTGCTGGGTTGGCCCAGCTCCACCTTTATCTCAGTGTCTTGGCACACCTCCACCAGGTTGGGCAGCGTGTCCTTGATGTTGTCAGCCGAGCGCACGTTGTTGATTTGGTAAGCCTGCATCTCGATGGCTTTGCGGTGATAGGCCAGGATTTTTGCCGAGCCGTAGATTACAGGAGTGCAAAGCTCCATCATTTGCGGATTGGCGAGGGCCTTGAGAATCACCTCATATCCGATTCCGTTGGTGTCCCCTTGGGTGATGCCAACGCGTATTTTTTTATTGTTAGCCATTAAATATCAATCGTTTGTGGCCGCTGCACCCTGGCGTGCAGCCATGTGACACACGCATCAGGGCACACCAGCCCATTATAAATAACTCGTAAAGATAGCGCATTTTTGCCACACCTGCAAATTCACGCGCCCGGCCGCGCCTGCTCAAACGCGGCGCGCCCGCTCTCCTGATGTTGGGGAGCGGGCGCGCTGTGTAATTGTGTGCTTGCCTTATTTGTTGAGTGCCGCTATCGACGACTCGAGGGTGGCAATCTTGGCCTTGGCATCGGCCTGCTTTTTGCGCTCGGCGGCCACGACGGCCTCGGGGGCGTGGGCCACAAACTTCTCGTTGCTCAGTTTCTTCTCAACCGAAGCCAGGAAGCCGCGCTCGTAGTCAAGCTCTTTGTTGAGCTTGGCCAGCTCCTCTTCCACATTGATGCTGCCCTGCAGCGGCACAGCATATTCGGTGGCGCCCACCAGGAAGGCGGCCGCGGTGGCGTCTTTGGCCTTCACCACGCTTATACCGTCGAGGTTGGCCAGCTTCACTATCACGCTTTCGCACGGGTTGGCAAAGCCGCCAAGCGCCTGCAGCGACAGCTTGTTTTTTACGGGTATGTTCTTGCCAGTGCGCACGGCGCGCACACCGCTCACAATCTCCTTGGCCTCGGCCATGGCCTTGAGCAGAGCCTCGTCCACCTTGCCGGGCTTGGGCAGCTGGGCCAGCATTATGCTCTCGCCGTCGGCGCGGTCGCTGATGTGCTGCCACAGCTCCTCGGTGATGAAGGGCATGAATGGGTGCAGCAGGCGCAGCAGGGTGTCGAAGAATCCCAGAGTAGCGTCGAGTGTGGCCTTGTCCACAGGCTGGCCGTAGGCGGGCTTCACCGTCTCGAGATACCATGCCGAGAACTCCTCCCAAAAGAGGCGGTAGATGGCCATCAGCGCCTCGCTGAGGCGGAACTTGCCAAACAGGTCTTCAACCTCGGCCAGAGTGCTGCTGAGCACGCTGTCAAACCACTCCACGGCCAGGCGCGAGTGCTCGGGCTGCTCGGCCTCGGCGCTCACCTCCCAGCCCTTCACCAGGCGGAAGGCGTTCCAAATCTTGTTGTTGAAGTTGCGGCCCTGCTCACACAGTGCGTCGTCGTAGAGGATGTCGTTGCCGGCCGGGGCGGCCAGCATCAGACCCATGCGCACGCCATCGGCGCCGAAGCGGTCAATCAGCTCCAGCGGGTCGGGCGAGTTGCCCAGCGACTTCGACATTTTGCGGCCCAGCTTGTCGCGCACGATGCCGGTGAAATACACGTTGCGGAAAGGCTTGTCGCCCATATACTCGTAGCCGGCTATAATCATGCGGGCCACCCAGAAGAATATGATGTCGGGGCCGGTCACAAGGTCGCTGGTGGGGTAGTAGTATTTTATCTCCGGATTGTTGGGGTGGCATATGCCGTCGAACAGCGATATGGGCCACAGCCACGACGAGAACCATGTGTCGAGGCAGTCCTCGTCCTGGCGCAGGTCGCTCAGCTGCAGGCTGTCGTCGCCAGTCTTGCGGCGTGCCTCCTGCAGGGCCTCCTCGTCGGTCTCGGCCACCACATATCCGCCCTTGGGCAGGAAGTAGGCCGGAATGCGGTGTCCCCACCACAGCTGGCGCGAAATGCACCAGTCCTTGGTGTCGGTCATCCAGTGGCGGTAGGTGTTCTTGAACTTGGCCGGGAAGAATTTGATGTCGTCGTCCATCACCGCTTTCAGGGCGGGCTTCACGAGGTCGGTCATCTTCAGGAACCACTGCATCGACAGTTTGGGCTCGATGGGCACGTTGGTGCGCTCGCTGAAGCCCACGTTGTTCACATAGGCCTCCACCTTTTCGAGCAGGCCGGCTGCTGCCAGGTCCTTCTCAATTTGCTCGCGCACGGCAAAGCGGTCCATGCCCACATACATGCCGGCGGCCTCGCTAATGGTGCCGTTGTCGTTGAATATGTCGATGCTGGGCAGGTTGTGCTTCTCGCCCAGCATGTGGTCGTTCACATCGTGGGCGGGTGTCACCTTGAGGCAGCCTGTGCCAAACTCAATGTCCACATACTCATCCTCAATCACGGGAATCTCGCGGCCCACCAGCGGCACTATCACGCGCTTGCCGCGCAGGTGCTGGTTTTTGGGGTCCTTGGGGTTGATGCACATGGCCGTGTCGCCCATAATGGTCTCGGGGCGCGTGGTGGCCACAATGGCATATCCGTCTTCGCCCACTATTTTGTAGCGTAGGTAGTAGAGCTTGCTGTGCTCCTCCTTATACACCACCTCCTCGTCGCTGAGCGCGGTCAGGGCTTTCGGGTCCCAGTTCACCATGCGCACGCCGCGGTAGATGAGTCCCTTGCGGTAGAGGTCGACAAACACCTTCATCACCGAGCGCGAGCGCACCTCGTCCATTGTGAAAGCCGTGCGGCTCCAGTCGCACGAGGCGCCTATCTTCTTCAGCTGCTCCAGAATGATGCCGCCGTGCTCGTGGGTCCAGTCCCATGCGTGCTTCAAAAACTCGTCGCGCGTCAGGTCTGTTTTCTTGATGCCCTTTTGCGCAAGGCGGTTCACCACCTTGGCCTCGGTTGCAATCGAAGCGTGGTCGGTGCCGGGCACCCACAGGGCGTTTTTGCCCTCCATGCGGGCGTGGCGAATGAGAATGTCCTGAATGGTCTCGTTGAGCATGTGGCCCATGTGCAGCACGCCGGTCACGTTTGGCGGCGGAATCACTATGGTGTAGGGTTCGCGCTCGTCGGGGGTGGACTTGAACATGTCGTGGTCCATCCAATACTTATACCATTTGTCCTCGACCTCTTTGGGGTCGTACTTCGTTGCAAGTGTGTTCATATTCTTGTTATAAACAGTGTTTTTGAGTTCAAACTATAATACAGATGGCAAAATTACAAAAAAAACGGCGTAAATGGCCAATCGTGGCCCACAATCGCACCACTCCGCCAGCATTTTACGCCAAAAACTCCACCTGGCGTGCCTCACAGAGGTGATTTTACGGCAGCAGTGCCGCGGTGTTGGCGAAAATGTTGTAACTTTGCACTCCTATGTGCATGTGTCCCAAGGGGCATTGCTGCACTCACTTTTATTTAGAACAACAATCACAAAATCATCACACTATATGGAGGCACTGAAGAACAAACAACTGAAGCCGCTGGCCGGCATGACCCTCAACGACTTGCGCAAGGTTACGGCCGACCTGGGCATGCCGCGCTTTGTGGCCACTCAGCTGGCACAATGGATTTATGGCAAGCGAGCCGGATCGTTTGAAGAGATGCGCAACATTTCCAAGGCCAACCGCGAACTGCTGGCCAAGCAATACCGCGTGGGCCTGGAGCCGCCTGCAAGCGCGCAGCGCAGCGCCGACGGCACGGTGAAATTCCTGTTTGCCGTGGGCGACGACAAGGCCGTGGAGAGCGTCTATATACCCGAGGACGACCGCGCCACGCTGTGCATATCGTCGCAAAAGGGATGCCGCATGAACTGCTACTTCTGCCAGACGGGCCGCCAAGGCTTTCACGGCAACCTCACCGCCAACCAAATCATCAACCAGGTGCTGAGCGTGCCCGAAACACACTCGCTCACCAACGTGGTGTTTATGGGCATGGGCGAACCCACCGACAATGTCGAGAATGTGCTTAAGGTGATTGAAATCCTCACTTCCGACTGGGGTCTGGGCTGGAGTCCGAAGCGTGTCACCGTGTCGAGCGTAGGCTCGAAAATCGGCCTCAAGGAAATTGTGGAGAAGACCAGCGTGCACATTGCCCTGAGCGTGCATAACGCCATCCCCGACGAGCGCCTGCAGATGATGCCCGTCGAGAAGCCTTTTCCTGTGAAGCAGGTGCTCGAAATGCTGGGCAAGTATGACTTCGCCCACCAGCGCCGCCTGTCTATTGAATACATCATGTGGCAGTGGTTCAACGACGACATTCGCCACGCCGAGGCTCTGCGCGAAATCATACCCAACGAGCATGTGCGCGTCAACCTCATTCGCTATCACATGATTCCAGGCATTCCCAAGCTGCGCACTTCCAGCGACGAGCGCATGGCACAGTTCCGCGACTACCTTAACAGCCACGGCGTGACGTGCACCATTCGCCGCAGCCGCGGTGAGGACATTGAGGCAGCCTGCGGCATGCTGGCCGGCAAGGTGAACGACGCCAATGCCGAGGCCGACGCCAAGAAGAAAAAACAATAATGTGACCAACACAAAAAAAGCAACAGACAGAAATGAGATTGTCGATAAAGCAACTATTCGCAGTCGCCGCAATGGCTGTGGTGGCTCAGTTTGCCGCCTTGGCCCAGGCTCCCGGCGGCTACTACAAGGCAGCAGAGGGCAAAAGCGGCGCCGAGCTGCTTAAAGCCCTTGAGTCGATTGTGGGCGAGCACACCAATGTGGGCTACAATGGCCTGTGGAGTCTATACAAAAAAAGCGATGTCACGGCCGACGGCTACATTTGGGACATGTATTCCACCGCCAAGTTCACCCCTGGCAAGCAGCAGTGCGGCTCATACAGCGCCGTGGGCGACTGCTACAACCGCGAGCACTCCTTCCCCAAGAGCTGGTTTAACGATGCCTCACCCATGGTGAGCGACGCCTTCCACATTGTGCCCACCGACGGCAAGGTGAACGGCCAGCGCAGCAACTATCCCTATGGCGAGTGCGCCAACGGCAACACACTCAGCTCCAGCGGCAGCGTGCGTGCCCTTGGCAAGCTGGGCCGAAGCACCTTCCCGGGCTACAGCGGCACGGTGTTTGAGCCCGACGACCAGTATAAGGGCGACTTTGCCCGCAACTACTTCTACATGGCTGCCGCCTACAACAGCCGCATCGGCTCGTGGCACAGCGACATGCTGGCCGGCAACAGCTATCCCGCATTCTCCTCGTGGGCCATCAACCTGCTGCTCAAGTGGAGCCGCCAAGACCCCGTGAGCCAGAAGGAGATTGACCGCAACAATGCCGTGTATGCCGCGCAGCACAACCGCAACCCCTTCATCGACCACCCCGAGCTGGTGGAATACATCTGGGGCAACAGCGTGGGCCAGGGCTGGACTCCCGGCGGCGTGCAGAAGCCGGTGCTTGTCGAACCTGTGAGCGGCACTACGCTCAACCTTGGCCTCACCGCCACCGGCAAGGCTGCCAAGGCACGTCTCACGGTTAAGGGCGTGCAGCTCACGCAGACGCTCACCGTCACCGTGGCCGGCAGCGGATTTGCCGCAGGCACAGCCACCATAACCGCAGCCCAGGCCAACGCAGGCACCGCAATCGAGGTGACCTACACCAGCGCCACTCCCGCCGCCAATGCCACGGGCACACTCACTCTGGCCAGCAGCGAGGTCAGCGCCACAGTTGCGCTCAAGGCCAGCGCCACAAGCGGCATTCCCGCCCTTGAGGCAACGGGTGTCACCACCGGGTCGTTTGTGGCCCGCTGGGTCGATGTCGACGCCGATGGCGCCAGCTACACTCTGGCTGTGAACCGCGCCGCCGACGGACAGGCCGTGAGCGGCTATCCGCTGAAGGTGAGTGCCGCATCCCAGCAGCATGCCGTAGATGGCCTTGAGGCCGGCACCGCCTACACCTATCAGCTATCGGCAGCCGATGGCCGCAAGAGCAATGTGGTGAGTGTCAGCACCATTGCCCCGACTCCCATATTGGCCTTCACGCAGCCTGAGGGTGGCTTTAACCTGAGCTGCACCACTGGCAGCGAAAGCCCTGTGATTGAGGCTGGCGTCTACACCGAGCATGTGAACGAGCCCGTGATTCTCACCGTCGACGGCAACTTTGAGCTGAGTCTTAACAAGACCGACTGGAGCAAACGCCTCACCCTTGATGCCGACGGAGAGAACTTCTACCTGCGCATAGCCGACACCAAGAGAGAGGGCAAATTCACTGGCACGCTTGCGCTTGGCACCGAGCACATCGATGGCGAGGAGGCCGATGTCAATGCCACTGTGGGCGCTCCGCAATCGTTCATTGAAGACTTTGAGGCCATGGGCACTGGTGGCTACTGGACCGGCCTGAAGGAAGGCTCGGCCTGCCGCTGGAACTTTGAAAACGCCGGCGTGTGGGGCGACGGCAACGACCATCCCATCGACAGCCGCTGCGTGCGCATGGGCAAGAGCGGCGCCTCGTCGATTGCCATGGCCGACGACAAGACCTCTGGTGCCGGCACGGTGACCTTCAAGGCCGCAGCTTATGGCTCCGACTCCAATGCCGAGCTGGAACTCAGCTACTCGACCGACGCCGGCGCACACTGGACGCTGCTCAGCACATTCACCGTGGGCCGCGCCGACGATGGCAACCTCAACAGCTATTCCTGCGCCACTGGCGGCATCACGGGCAACGTGCGCTTCAAGTGGACGCGTACCGACGGCAAGCGCGTCAACATCGACAACATTGCCATCACCGACTACACCTCGGGCCTGATAGGCGTTGATGCAGGTCGCAACTGGGACGCATGTCCGGCAGGTGGCGGCATCACGCTCACCCCGGCCACATCAGTTGTCACACAGTTTGCCGTCTACGACATGGCTGCGCGCACCGTGTTCAGCGGCGCGCTGACCACCGCCACCAAAGTGGCACTGCCCGCGGGCGTGTATGTGGTTAGTGCCGACGGCCACTCAAAGAAGGTGGTTGTGAAGAAGTAACCGCCCTCAGCAGGCGAAAACATACGACACATAGAGAGCCGCAGTCGCCCCCGTCGGGCAGCTGCGGCTCTCTCTATGTATATATGTCAATAATGCTCTTGTCGCGCTATTTGCAAATCACCGGTGAGTTGTTGTGCGCAATCTTCTCCAATGTTTGCCAACATTGATATAAGCCTCTTGGCACATGGAAGCATCCCTTCCATTTTCCGCCCTTGAGCGGCAATAGCACCTCACCTCTGCGGTTCAGATATCCAAACCATTCAGGAGCGTCCGTGTCCTTGAAATGCGCCCATGTGTAGTCATGCACTTTTTCAAACCATTGCCAGCATTCTTTGCGGCCGGTGAGCTGATAACCTTTTAGCAGGGAAATCAACGTCTCCATATGCACCCACCACAGTTTTTGGTCCCATTCAAGCTCTTGAGGCGGACAGCCTTTGCGGTCCATAAAATAGAATATGCCACCGTATTCCTTGTCCCAGCCATAGTTAATCATATTCAATGTTATGTCTACAGCCTTGTCGATGATGTCTTTTCTGCCAAGACGCACTCCGAGATCCATGCAGAACCACATTGCTTCAATGGCGTGTCCGGGATTCATGTGGCGTCCCTCAAACGAATCACACAGCTTATTGTCGGCCGTCACATTCTCCACCACCAAGCCAAGTTCCGGGCGATAGAACACATCAAGCACCTCATGCAGACAAGTGTCGATAGTCTGATTCAGATATTCCGGATCTATCATATGCTCTATTTCCAAAGCCACGTTGCAAAGAATCATCGGCAAAGCGAAATTCTTCATGTCGCGTGTGCCTGGATGCAGTTTGTTCCACTTGCCCTTCGGATTTTCTTTTTTCGACAATATGATGTCGAATGTGTTGCGTGCTATGTCTTCATATTCCTTGTTGCCTGTGGCGAGAGCCAACTGCCCGAAAGCAATTGTGGCAAACGTGTAGGAGAATATGTTGTAGGGCTCAACCAATGGATTTCCGGCCCGGTCAAGCGAGAAATACCAGTTGAATTTGCCATCGTGACCGTGCCTTTTCAAAAATTCACCGCCCATCACTGCGCATTCAAGCCACTCATCGCGCTTCTCAAGCTTGTTGTAGAGCATTGAAAGCAGCCAAACCTCACGTCCCTGCAGCCACACAAACTTATCTGTGTCATATACATTTCCATAGCGGTCGAGGCATGAGAAATAACCACCACACTCTTTGTCCTGCGACTTGTCGAGCCAAAATGGCAACACATTGTCAAGTAGCTCTGACTTATATATATTCGCAAGTTCCTCTATTTTTTTATCCATCACTATATGATTTAATATTTGTTTTCTTTCTCTGTAATTCTCTCAATTTCTTCAAGGCTCAGTCCTTTGGTCTCAGGAACGCACTTGTGTACAATGACGATATACGGGACACACATCACTGCAAACAGCAGGAAGGTGCCTACCGGGGTAAGCTGCAAAAGCATCCACGGCGTGAGTTGCCCAATCAGGTATGTGCCTATCCACAGCGAGAATCCGGCAATCGACATAGCCAGTCCTCTAACTTTTGTCGGATACATTTCCGACAGAAGCACCCATACAACGACGCATATCGAAATCGCACAACAGAATATGTAGGTAAGGAAAAACGCAAGCAGCAACAATGGCGACAGACCCAGCGACGCGCCAAACGCAAAGTAGGCCGATATGAGAACGAGCGATGCTATCATCCCACCTACGCCGTAGTATACAAGCTTTTTACGTCCCACTTTATCTATTATGAGCAATGCAAGAACCGTTGTGAGCATGTTGACGGAGCCTACGAGCACTTGGTAAAACAATGAGTCGCCTCCCGAGAGGCCGCTGTCGGTGAATATCGACGGGCCATAGTAGAGCACCGCATTGACGCCCATAAACTGGCCAAGTATCGCTATCGCCACCCCTACGGCAACCATCTTTCTGACACCGGGACGCAAAAGCTCGCGCCACTCCACATGTGCTTCATTTCCAATAGCCGAGCGTATGTTTGAAAGTTCCCGCGTAGCATCCTCATTGTTAAGGTATATTTTCCCGAAAATTGTGGCAGCTTCGGCCTCACACCTTTTAAGCACAAGCCATCTTGGCGATTCCGGAATAAAGAATATTATGACAAGGAACAAAGCTGCGGGCAATGTCTCCATCCCAAGCATGCCGCGCCACGACTCGGTGCCAAAAATGGTTGCAACGAGGCCGTTTCCCGACAGTGCTGCCGTGTGTTCAAACCCAAGCAGCGCGTAATTAGCGATGTAGGCCCCAAGGAAACCTACTGTTACGGCCAACTGATACATGGAAACCAATCGCCCTCTGTACTCTGGTACCGAGACCTCTGATATGTAAAGCGGGGAGATTATCGACACAATTCCAATGCCTATGCCTCCGGCAATTCTGTATGCCACCAACTCACTGAACGACGCCGACACAGCGCAGCCAACCGCCGACACCGTGAACAGCACAGCCGACAAGACCATAGCCTTCTTGCGTCCCAGATAGTCGCCTATCATTCCTGCCACGGCCACACCGAAAATGCTTCCAATCAATGCACAGCCAACATACCATCCCTTTTGCAATGCGTCGAGAGAAAACTGATGCCCGACAACATCTATGGTTCCGGAAATCACAGCCGTGTCGTAGCCAAACAGGAAGCCTCCAACAGCCGCCACAACGGCTAGAAATGAGACGTAGCCCATGTTTGATTTTCCAACAATCATAATTATTGTTTTTAGAATTAATATTTGTCGCCTATACCGAAATATTCACAATACCGTTCAAAAAGATGGCCGGCCTGCAGATATGCAGATTGCGGGCTCATGAAATGCGAGAATTCAAAAGTTATAGCCTTGTCAAATCCCGCCCGCTTAGCAGCCTCAAGCTTCATGCGCAGCTTCTCGAATTTTATAGGGAGAAATTTTATTGGCATGTCCCTGTCGAAAGTCTCTGCATTGGTCCAGCATTTTATGCCATACCGGTCGGCAAGTTTCTTGTTGACCTCGAAGAAGGCGTCGAGCTCGTCGTAATCGATATGCCCGTCCTGAAACGCACATGCGTCAATCACGTCATGAATGCCAGCAAAAATCTCATCCCACTCCCGCTCATGCTCTTTCACCGAAACGCCGGCTTCCTTTGTCAGGCTCGACGAAGCGGCCATCACAGCCTTTTTGCCGTCGATCCACGGAGAGATGAACGTAGGCAAGCCTCCCGACACATCTTTGCACTGCTTGCCAAGCGTGTGGAATGCAGTCACAGCTCCCTTGGTCTTTCTTGAGATCTCAGTGCTGACATACCAGCCTCCAAAACTTTTATGCTTAGAACCATAGTTTTTCCACACCTCGTCTACGACAAAGCGGTTGTGCTCCATTTCCATTGTCATGTCGCCGGTGTCCCAATATACGCCAGAGTCATACAGACCGAAATAGAACTTCATTCCATAGCGGTCTGACAGGCGCAGAAACATGTCGAGCAAATCGACCGATGGCCTGTAGCACCCTTTACCTATAAGATACGCTGACGGATATGTTATGAATTTGCGGTAACCGCTGCGTATCATCACCACCGTGTCTATGCCGATTGACTTCATATAGCGGAAATCAGCGTCCCACTCTTTCTCTCCCCAATTCTGATGGGGAATGTCGTGAGAAATCTCATCCAAGAATGTTCCCGTGATTCTCAACGCGTTGCCACTGCCGGCAAGCGGTTCCAGTCCGCCCGGCTGCCGGCTGCCGCCAGCCATAATCTGCGGTGGTACCAGTCCTGCAAGTCCCAATGCGGTCAAGTTTTTGATGAAGGTTCTTCTGTTAAACATTCCTTTAAATTTATTTGTTTCAGGTTTCGCAAAGGTAAATATTTTTATTATATCAGCAAAGTGTTACGAAAATATTTTATTAAATGCGATATTTTTAATTAAAAAATTGTTTATACGGATTTTTCTGATTTACTTTGCCACAAGAAATAAAATTTGCAATTAGCTTTTTAATAAAGAAATGATTTCCACCCTAATAAAAGAAATAGGTAAAGGCACAAAAAGTGCAGCGCTTAAGAAGCGTGTGATTTCCTTTTTTATGAAAAATGGATTTTACACGCTCCCCGACTTGGCGAAATCCCTTGGGCTCAGCATCCCCACAATAACAAAACTTGTGGAGGAGTTCACCTGCATGGGAATCATAAAAGAGCGGGGCAAGCTGGAGACCAACGGCGGGCGCCATCCTGTGCTATACGGGCTCAATCCCGACTCCTGCTATTTCGTCGGGGTGGACATGAACAAAGACTCGGTGAGCATAGGCATCATTGACTTTTGCGGTGACATGGTGGAAAAGCAAATTGGCATTGCCTATAATTTTGAGAACACTCCGGAAGGACTCGACCGCCTTTGCGACATTATAAGGACATTCATTTCGACTCTGAGCATCGACAAAGAAAACATTATTAAGATAAACCTAAACATTTCCGGGCGTGTCAACCCCCAATCGGGCCACAGCTACAGCCGGTTTAATTTCGAGGAGCAATCGCTTGCCGATGTCCTGACCAGGAAAATCGGAATTTCGGCCTGCATCGAGAACGACACAAGAGCCATGACCCTGGGCGAGTACACATTTGGCAACTGCTCGAATGAAAGAAATGTGATATTCGTAAACGTGGGGTGGGGGCTTGGCATCGGAATGATTCTTGACGGCAAAATCTACAGAGGCAAATCGGGATTTGCCGGAGAATTTGGGCATATGGTGACTTTTAATAATGAGGTGATGTGCCACTGCGGCAAAAAAGGATGTCTTGAAACGGAAGCATCTGGCAGCGCGCTGCACCGCAAGCTAATCGCCAGGCTCAAAGCCGGTGAAAATTCAATTCTCGCAAAGAAATTCAGGACAGAGGGCAACGTGTCGCTCGAGAAAATTATAAATGCCGTCAACCACGAAGACCTCCTGTGCATAGAACTGGTTGAGGAGGTAGGGCAAGTGCTCGGCAGATGGATTGCCGGCCTGATCAACATTTTCAATCCTGAAAAGGTGGTGATTGGCGGCAGTTTGTCGATGACTGGAGACTACATTCTGCAGCCGATAAAGACCCACGTCAGGCGATATTCGCTAAATCTTGTCAACGAAGACACCAAAATCGAGCTTTCGCAGCTTGGCGACCAGGTGGGGTTGATAGGAGCATGCGCAAATGCTCGCATACGAGCGTTTGACAGTTGAGGCGGCACCTCAGCCCCCCCCAACGGCTATACCAATGACTTTTCTAACAAATATATCATTAAAACTAAACTACAAACCCAAAAAATGAGACTGAACAGTTTTTTTAAGTGCATTTTGGCCCTCGCCCTAGCCACTGTCTCCCAGACAGCTCTTGCCCAAGCATTCACAGTGCAGGGCAAGGTTGTGGATGATAAAGGCGAGCCTATGATAGGTGTCACCGTCACCGGAAAGGGCGGTAAGACACTCGATGTTACAGATTCGGAGGGCAGATACACAATCAGCCTTAGTTCTCCAACAAAGTTGAAATTCTCTTATGTCGGCACAGAGACTGTTACTATTGATGCCAAGAAGGGCGTCAACAAAGACATTGTCATGCATCAGTCGGCAACTGCCCTCGAAGACGTTGTCGTTGTGGGATTCGGTTCGCAGAAAAAAATCAACCTTACCGGCTCCGTACAAAGTATCAGCAGTAAAGACATTTTGCGCGCCAATGTGTCCAATGGCTCTGCAGCACTTCAAGGCATAGTGCCTGGCCTTACAGCCATGCAGACGTCCGGACAGCCTGGCAACGACCAAGCAGCCCTGCGGCTCAGGGGATTGGGCTCGCTCAACTCATCCACATCGCCGCTCATCCTTATCGACGGAGTGGAAGGCGACTTCAACCGCATTGACCTCAACAACATTGAGTCAATATCTGTGCTGAAAGATGCCGCTTCCGCATCAATCTACGGATCGCGTGCGTCAAACGGTGTGATTCTTGTCACCACCAAGCGTGGTGCAGAAGGCAAGCCTACCGTCACCTTCAACGGATACGTCGGTATCAACACCCCTACAACCCTGCCCAAGCCCACATCGGCAATCGAATATATGCAAGCCGTGGACGCAGCACGCCAAAACGCTATGCAGCAGCCTCTATACACCGACATAATCGAAATTTACAAGAACGGTGGCGTCGACCAGACTAACTATTACGACACTGACTGGAAAAAGGAGGTGATTAAAAGCTCTGCCCTTGTCCAAAACTATTCAGTAGGAGTGAGCGGCGGCAGCGAGTTCTTGAAAATCTATGCTTCTGCCGGCTACTACACTCAAGACGGTTTGATTGACAACAACAAATTCTCGCGCACATCACTGCGACTCAACACCGACATGAAGGTCAACAAGTGGATGAAGCTTGGAGTCGACGCAAGTGTGCGCCAAGCCACCGCGAAATCGCCTGTGTTGGACTCGCCGACCAACATCATCGGCAAAGCTCTGACCATGACGCCTATCATGTCGGGCCTCAACGCCGACGGCACATATGGCTACGGCATCAACGGCACCAACCCGATTGCCATGGTGCGCTGCGGATGCACATCCAACAGCGTTGCTCCTGAATACATTGTGAAGACATCGCTCACCCTCACGCCTTTCAAGGGCCTCACAGTTTTCGGCTCCTACACTTGGAAGCGCAACGACAGTGAGGTGAAAGCGTTTGCAAAACCATATGACACTTACGAGAACGGCGTGTTCAAGGGGTCATTCCCCACCACCGGCTCTTCAATGTCGGAGCAACGCACAAAGACCGTGCGCAAGCAGTATGACCTTACGGGTACGTACGATAACACATTTGGCAAAAACTATCTGAAAGTATTGCTCGGTTTCCAATCCGAGGAGCTTAACTACAACTATCTGATTGCCGGACGAAAGAATTACTATTACGACGGCTATGAAGACCTAATCAACGGCGACGCCACCACACAGACCAACTCCAGTGCCCGCAACTCATGGGCGATGCTCTCCTACCTGTTCAGGGTTAACTACTCTTTCGACAACCGTTATCTTCTTGAGGTTAACGGACGCTACGATGGCACATCGCGATTCATCGGCAGTCAGCGATGGGGCTTCTTCCCTTCGGTTTCAGCAGGATGGAGAATCTCTCAGGAGTCTTTTTGGGAATCGGCAAGAGATGTTATGAACAACTTCAAGTTGAGGGTGTCATATGGTACTCTCGGAAACCAGTCGATCAGCAGCTACTATCCTTACTCAGCTGCAATCGGTAGCTCTCCAGACTACGGATACTGGTTTGACAAAGAATTTTCATCGGGCGTGGCACAGACCGTGCTCGCCAACCCCATCATCACTTGGGAGAAATCCCACCAGTTCGACGTCGGTATCGACTACGCTTTTCTGAATAATCGACTGAGCGGAAGTTTTGACTACTACGTGCGCAACATCGACAACATGCTTCAGCAGTTCCCTGTGCCATTGTTCGTTTCAATGACGTCGCCGTGGGAAAACGCCGGCTCGATGAGAAACAACGGTTGGGAATTATCAATTGCATGGCAAGATCGTATCGGCAATGTTGACTACTACATAAAGGGCAACATCTCTGATGTCAAGAACAAGGTGACAAACCTCTATGGCAATGAATACAAGAGCGGCACACGACTGACAACGGAAGGCAAACCCTATGGCTCTTGGTATGGATATGTGGCTGACGGATTCTTCACCTCGCGCGAAGAAATCGAAGCATCTCCAGTCTACGGCGGCAATAAAGCCAATGTGGCTCCTGGCGACATCAAATACAAAGACATCTCCGGTCCTGACGGTGTGCCCGACGGCAAAATCGACAGCTATGACCGCACAATCATCGGCAACCCGACTCCGCGCTATGAGTTCGGACTCACTCTGGGCCTGCAATGGAAAGGCATCGACTTCTCGGCATTCTTCCAGGGTGTAGGCAAGAAAGATGTGTACTATGCAGGTGCAGGCGCACGCGCTTTGTGCGGCAACTACACCATCTACAAGTATCAGCTCGACTACTGGACAGAGGAAAACCAGAACGCCAAGTTCCCCCGCTTGCTTGAAGACCCGAATGCTTCAAACCCCAACAACATGATTTCATCGTTCTGGGTGAAGAGCGGAGCCTACTGCCGCCTGAAAAACTTGGTGGTTGGTTACACGATTCCTTCTGCAATAACACGCAAAGCCCAAATCTCAAAGATTCGTGTGTATGCCAGCGTGCAAAACTTGTTCACAATCAAGGACAACTTCTACAAAGGTTTCGACCCCGAAAGCAGCATCGGCTCAGGCGCAAGCCTCTACCCGCTTAACAAAACATTCGCTTTCGGACTAAACGTTGAATTCTAAAAACATCAAAAGCAATGATAAAGACAATAGCAAAATATATTCTCGCCTCTGCAGTAATAGCGCTTGCCGGATGTTCAGACTTTCTCGACAGGGAGAACCCCGCCTACAACAACCGCGGATTCTACAAATCAGAGCAGGGACTGAAAGAAGGCGTAACCGGCGTTTATCAGAAATTGTATTTCGACATGAACTGGTCGGTGCCGGCATGCATCGTCCTCGACCACTACACGGCCTATGGCCTGGAGCAGGACGAGAACAGGTCGATAGGTGCCGGAGGATCACTTAACCCCGACAATGGCAAAATACAAGCGTTCTGGTCAGGAGAATACGGCATAATCGCCCGTGCCAATTCCGTAATAGCAGGTGCAGAGGGCGCAATCAACCAAATGTCGGACAAAGCCAAGCAATATTTCGCCGAAGCCCGCGTGCTGAGGGCGTATGCTTACTACAACCTGATTTCAGCCTACGGCGATGTTCCTTTCTTCACAGATCCTGTGACCATTGAGCAGTACAAGGCTGGAAGGACGCCTAAGGGTGAAATAATCGAATTCCTGACAAATGACCTCAATGATGCAGCCGAGGCTTTGCCATGGACAGCCACTGAACGCGGCCGTGTGGACAAAGCCGTTGCCTATGGCTTGATTTCGAGAATCTGCCTTTTTGCCGGCAGCTTCAATGTGGACAACAAGGGGCAGGACTACTTCCGCCAAGCCGCAGAAGCGGCCTCGAAGGTGATTGGCAAACGCCATCTTGCAAATAAGTTCGACGACCTGTTCAATCTGACGGGCCAGGCAAAAAGCGACGTGCGCGACGAATGCCTTTGGGAACTGATGTATTCCACTTCGGGCACTAAAAAACTCCACACCGTGGGCTACGGACACTCTTCACGCAACTATGGTTCGTCCGTACGTTTCCCGAGCAGCCTCATCGTCGACACCTATGAGTGCATCGACGGCAAGCGCATCGACGAGTCGCCGCTCTACGACCCCAAACATCCGACAAAGAACCGTGACCCCCGCTTTGAGGCCACTCTTGCCGGACATTTGGACACAGTCTACTACACAAACACCGACGGCAACAACCCGCTTAGGTGCGTCATCAACATCTACGACGCCAAGACAAGTTTCTATCCCCGCCGCAACAAGTGGTACTCTTCCAACAACGTTGATGTAACGGGCACAAGCCCGTCGCTCGTGAACTGCGGTGTCGGCTACGTATGGCGCAAGTATGCCAACGAGACCACAGAGCAGCTGATGAGTTCGTCTTCCAACCTAATTCTTATGCGCTATGCCGAGATTCTTCTGAACTACGCTGAGGCTAAAATCGAGCTTGGCGAACTTGACGAATCGGTATATTCTGCAATCAATGCTGTGCGCAACAGAGCCGGAATGCCCAACGTCTCGGCCGACAGAATTGGCAATCAGGGTAAAATGCGCCAGTTGGTAAGACGCGAGCGCAAGGTTGAACTCGCATTGGAAGGCCTTCTGTTTGTAGATGTGCGCAGATGGGGCATCGGCGACCTCCTGAACAGCCAGCCCTCCTACGGACAACCATTGCCGTCAATCAGATACGAAGGGCTCTCGGACACGGATGTTCCTAACTTCAAGACGTCAGACCGTGCCGACCTCAACGACATCCCATCGTATGAGGCATATAAAGAGAAACTCCGCGTACGCGACAAAAACAGATTCTGGGATCCTAAATTCATGTGGTGGCCTATACCGCGTGTGGATACTGACCGCGACCCGAACTTGACAAATCCTGACTATTAATTAAGAAAATTCTATGTCATACAAAGTCATAACAGCAATAACCGCATCCGTTCTACTATCCCTGCCTGCCTTTGCCAAGACGGTGGTGTCGCAGAATGCTACCACTGTGACCATCGCCAACGACGATGTGGCGGTGGAATTCACCGGCAGCGGCACATTCGACATCGTGTCGATGAAGCACCATGGGGTGGAAATGGTGAAAGCAGGCGACAACAAGCAGCCATGGTGCCTGACCTATCTGGGCGAGCAAGGCGAGACTCCCGCTATCGACCCCCGCTATGCCGTTTACCGCGGATGGCGGGTGGAAGACTGCGACACGGCAAAGACGATTGTCTTCACGTGGCACACCCGTCTTAAATACGACGGCGGAAACTACCCTGTGGAAATGAGAGTCACGCTTGGCGATAATTCCGACCTTGTGCAGTGGAATTTGTCTGCCGAGGTGCCGGGCAACTGGGTCGTGACCGATTTCGTGTTCCCCGACATTGCCATCAAGTCGCCTGGAGTGGGCTCTGTAATCACTCCTGGCGGATGGGGCAATGAGTATGCGCTGGAAGAGAATGGCGACTATGAAGCCAACTATCCATCGTGGAACGCCTCGATGCAGATGGTTATGCTCTCCGCCAAAAACGGCACATTCTATTATTCGCCTGAAGACCGCAACGCCTGCGGCAAGATGATGCGCATAAAAGAAAAGGACGGAGTCGTGAGTTTCCGCACCGAGGTTGTGGCATCCCACGGATGGACCGACATGGCGTCACACCGGTTTAGCCTCCCATGGCCTACGGTCACCGGAGCCATGTCGGGCAATTGGAGTGAAGCCGCAGTGAAGTGGTACCGTCCATTTGCGTTGTCAACTCCATGGGGATGCAAAACCCTGAAAGAGCGCAACATTCCTAAGTGGCTTGTGGAAAAAGACCTGTGGATGCGTGCCAAATATCTTGGCGACACCACTGTTGCAGCGGTCAACAAAGCCATCGACTACTTTGGTAACGACATCAGTTTCCATTGGTATTTCTGGCACAACCACAGCTATGACTCGCACTATCCCGACTATTTCCCGGCAAAGCCCGAGTTCAAGCCCATCGTGCGCATGGTCAGAGACAAAGGCTGCCAAGTGATGCCCTACATCAACGGCCGACTCTGGGATCCGGGAACGGAGAGCTATGCGCTCCGCAACGGAAAGGATGCTTCATGCCGGCGTGCCGACGGAGCCTTGTACACTGAGGTTTACCCAACCTCCAATGTGCCCAACTCAGTCACCTGCCCATCGTCGCCAATATGGAAGAGCATAATTCTCGAACTCGCCGACCGCATTCAGAATGAACTGCAGACCAACGGACTCTACATCGACCAAGTTGCAGCAGCAGCCCCCTATCCATGCTATGCCAGCAACCACAGCCATCCCAAAGGTGGCGGTGAATTCTGGTATAAGGCATACAAAGACATTATGGACGAACTGCGTGCAAATCATCTGAAAAAAGGGAACATAGTGTTTTCTGAAGAAAATGCCGAATGCTATATCCCGTGCTTCGACATATTGCTGACAGTCAACACGCCGCACAACCCTAAATGCAAGATTGTGCCGCTCTATCCTCTAATCTACTCCGACCGCGTGCTGACTTGCGCCTACACATACTCTCCCTACACCGACGTGACCAAGGGGGAATTCCGCTATCAGAACATGCAATGCTTCCTCTATGGCTCTCAGCTCGGATGGGTTGACCCTCGGTTGTTGTGGGCCAACGACAAAGCGGAATATGAGGCTGAATTCCTCCGCAACCTGACTGATTTGCGCAAAAAACAGCACGATGTGTTCATCGGAGGCCGCTACATTCAGGAAATCATCCCTACTGGCGACAATCCTGTTGTAGATGTGCCCACTTTCGGCAAAGACAATGTTGTGAAAGGCGCATTGTGGGAAAGCCCCAAAGGAAAGCGCGTCATGTATGTGGTCAACAGCGACAGCAAGCCACACCATGTGATTCTGCCAAACGGACAAGAACTTACGCTTGATCCGATATCAGGCAAAAGAATAAACTTGTAGACATGAAATCGATTGCGTTTGTAATATTATTATCTTCACTCCAGGCAGCCTTTGCCCATCCAGCTTCGACATGGACTGTGATGGGTAAAGAGTTCGCTGTCGACACTGTGAAGCACTGCCAACTCGGGCCGGGCACGTCCTTAACTATACTTGACCTGACTGGCGACCATAGGCAACGGGTGTTTTTCACGACCACCGACCTCACTAACCCGCTTGTGCAGATAAAGACCATCTGTGGAAACAATGATTTGAAAACCAACATGACTGTTCCTCAGATGGCCAGCAATAAAGGAGATAAAAATTATGAATACTTTGCCGGTGTCAATTCCGACTTGTTTTCAGGCAACGGCCCCATTGGCACAACGATTGTTGGCTCGGAGATTTACAAAACCGTAAGGACGTCAACTGGATGGTACTCCGTGGGGTGCGACAGTGAAAAGCATCTCAGTTTCGGACAGTTCTACCCAACGTTCAAACTGGTGTCAACCGCCACAGGACAAATGTCGGCAAAGAGCGTCAACACTCCGCGGGAGTCAAACGATTTTGTTGTTTTTACCGACAAATACGGGGCATCGACGGGTACCTCGGCCAATGGCGTGGAAGTGGCTGCTGTCAGCCTCGACAACGGGCTGTCGGCCTACGGGACCTCGCGTTACAAGGTCACAGCAGAGCCGCAATCTGGTGTCGGCAACATGTCGATTCCCGCAGGGGGAATCGTGCTGTCGGCGAATGCTTCGTGGTATATGGATCCATTGAAAAAGCTGAAAGTAGGCGACATCATCGAGATTACCCCCACATTCTCTCTCAATGGCAAGGCCATTGACCAAATTCAGGAAATGAGTGGCGGATGCCCGATGATTCTGCAAGACGGCAGCATTCTCAACACCGACAAAGTGCTCGACCATCTGTCTTCACGACGCCCCCGCACCGCTGTGGGAATCGACAAGACTGGAGCCAAAATGGTTATGATGGTGGTTGACGGCGACAAGTTCAACGCCGGAATATCCGACGGCATCACGTCGAAGGAGCTTGCAAGCATGATGCAGAATGCTGGTTGCCATACGGCCATCAACTTCGACGGGGGAGGCTCGTCGACCATTTATTCCGAAGCGCTTGGCGTGCTCAACCGTCCAAGCGACGGGCAGCTCCGAAAGGTGAGAAACGGATGGTTTTTGGCTGCGCCTAAGACCGATGACACAAATGTGGTGTCAATCGCATTTGCCGACTATGCAAAGACTATTGCCGTAGGCACTGCCTATAAGCCAATAGTCTACGGATACAACAAAGACGGATACCTCATTGATGCAAACCTGGCAGGCTGCTCATTATCATGCCCGCCCGGCAGCAAGGTCAGCATTGATAACGGCACATTGACTTTCAGCCAGGCCGGGACCTACCAGATAGAGGCAAGCCGCAATGGCTCTACCGCCAAAATCCAAATCACAGTCGCCGACAACTCAGGCATCACACTCCCTTCGGCCGACGGCAGCAAAATGAGCGTTACGGCAGAACCCTGGGTGGGCGTCAGAATAACCATTCCCTACGATTCAGGCGTTCGGCTGTTCAATTGCCAGGGCGTTTGCCTGAAAAATGTGAAGTGCAAGGCTGGAACAATCGTCATTCCGACGTCTGGCTTGTCTTCCGGTCTATATTTCATAGTAACAGATAAAGAGACTCGTAAATTATATATCAAGTAACTAATTTATAACTATTTAAAAACAAAACAAATGAAAATCAATTTACTCTTGGGCGCTGCTTTGATTACCAGCGTGGCAGTTTCTGCTCCGTCAGCAACTGCAAAATCAGCTATGGACCATAATCTTAAATGTTTATGGATGAACACCGACGTCGCTCCATTGCACACTTCTGCACGTCAGGGTGTTGCCGTTAACGGCAAATTCTACCTTCAGAACAAGGACACCCAGAAAATCGAAATTTGGAACGAAACTGGCAAGATCGGTGAACTGGATTCGGGCAAAGGCACAAACATCGCACGCGACGACGCCGGCAACATCATTGTCCGCACTGGCGAGTTCAACACTAATTACAATGTGAATAAAGGTGTGAGAATAATCTCGACAAAAGGCGAAGTTAAAGATTTTGAAATTGCAGGCATTCCTGGCGGACGTGCCGACTTCTGGGGACACGTTGCCGGCGATGTAATGTCGGATGATGGCGGCATCCTGTATATGGGCACAATGTGGCAGCCTAACTTGGTTGAAGTGCCTATTGAGAATGGCGCTCAAGTCGTTGCTGACACCTACACCTACAACTTCGTGCAAAATGCGGCTGTGAAAGTAAGCGGCACATTCACCACTACCCACACCATTTGCGCCTACATGCTAGATCCGGCGTCAATAGCACTGCTGTCGCCTAATGTGCAAATCACAGGCACTACGTCTGGAAATGGAAACTCCATCTACCGTCTCACACTCGATGACGACGGCAACTGGGTTCCAACCGGCTTCTATGTGACGCCAAACCACAACGGCTGCTCAGGATTCGAGATTTTCAAGCTCAACGGCAAGAAATACATCGTCTATCCTTCTGGTTCAAACAATGCCGACGGCTTTACCGTGGCGTCGATGAAAGAGAAGGATACTCCGGCCAACGAAGACACTGACAAAGATGTGCGCGTCTCTACTAAATATGCCGAAACTAAAGAAGATGGTTCTGACGTTTTGTACAAAAACAACGCTTTCTACGGCTGCCACTTAACTGTGGAGCCGGCTACAGAGAATTCCGTTTACATCTATGAGTACGTTCCCAACGCATACATTGCAAAATATGAGCTCACAATAAACAATTCTGCAGTAGAAAGTGTTTCGGCCGAAAACGATGCAGTCGTTTACGGTGCCAATGGCAAGATTGTGGTGAAAGGCGAGGGCGTTGCCAATGTCTATACTGCCTCTGGCTCTCTTGTTGCAACAGGCAACGGCACAATCAACTGCGCTGCCGGTCTCTATGTTGTTGAAGTTAATGGCAAGGCAACTAAGGTTATTGTTAAATAGCACGAACATTCTATAAGCAATCAAATGGGACAGGCGCATTACCGAGACTGTTTTTGGGCGCCTATCCCATTTCTTTTCTTTTTAAGTTACAATTCTAATTTCCCGTTAATATGACAAAATGCTTCCTCTCAGTGGCTTTATTGGCAATGGCCGCATTGTGCTCCTCTCTGAATGCCACAGAACTCATCACAGAGAACGACATAGATGCGATTGTCTCACAAATGACCTTGGAGCAGAAGGCAAGAATTCTCGTTGGAACCGACGGCAAAAACGATGGTATAAGCCATCTTGTCGCAGGTGCCGCAGGATGGACTTATGAAATCCCATCATTAGGCATCCCCTCAATAAATCTGGCCGACGGTCCAGTGGGTGTCAGGATAAATCCAGTACCGTCAGACAACGTCTCGATTAAATATGACAGTCAAGGCATTCCTGTAGCCACATCTGCAGCATCAGGCCCCTCCAGCGGGCTGCGCACATTCTGCACATGTTTCCCATCGACAACGGCTCTTGCCGCCACGTGGGACATAAATGCCGCCGACTTGCAAGGCAAATGCATGGCCGACGAAGCTAAGGCTTATGGTGTCGACATCGTTTTGACCCCTGGAATCAACATCATGCGGAATCCCCTTTGTGGACGCAACTTTGAATATTTCTCAGAAGACCCTCTGCTCACGGGCAAAATGGCAGCTGCCATAATCAGAGCCATACAAGATTGCGGTATTGGCACAAGCCTCAAGCATTTTGTGGCAAACAACCAGCAAACCGGGAAAAAATTCAACGATGCAAGAATTTCCCAGCGTGCCCTACGCGAAATCTATCTCAGGGCTTTCGAAATCTGTGTGAAGGAAGCCAACCCATGGACTGTAATGGGGTCATACAATAAAATAGCCGGGCAATTCACCCAAACGAACAAAGACTTAATGGTGAGGCTGCTCCGCAACGAGTGGGGATTCAAAGGGCTGATGCTTACCGACTGGACCGTGCGCCGCCCCACAGCCGATTTGCTCAATGCCCGCTGTGGCCTGATAATGCCCGGCGATGAGGAAATCGTACAAGAAATTATAGGTGCCGTCAACGCTGGAAAAGTTTCGGCCGACGCCATCAATGCATGCGTGAAAGATGTGCTCCGCGTTGTGGCCAAATCCATAACCGCCAAGGGATGGCACTTCACCACTCCGGCGCTTTCCAGCAATGCCGCGGCATCAAGAAAAATAGCATCAGAATCAATGGTGCTTCTGAAAAACGACAGCAACCTGTTGCCTCTGAAGGCTGGCACAAAAATCGCGCTGTTCGGAGCCACCGCATACAAGTCAATAGCTGGCGGCACTGGCTCGTCGAATGTCAATAAGCCATACGTTGTCGACATTTCCACCGGTCTTGAGAACGCTGGCTTCACCATAGGTGGCAGAATGGCTGAAATCTACCGTAAGTACAATGATTTCAGAACTGTCATCGACGACAAATTCCCCGACTGCCCAGATTGGCAGAAGATTTCATATCACCGCACTGTCTCTCCGGAAATGGACGTCACAGGCCACGAGGCCCTCGTGGCTGAAGAAATCGGCAACAGCGACGTTGCTGTCGTTGTCATCGGACGCGGCTCGGGCGAAACTTCCGACAGAACTGTTGAAAACGACTTCAACCTCACTGCTGAAGAAACGGCTCTAATCAGCAAAGTGGGCGCCGAATGCCGCCGACAAGGCAAAAAAATGATTGCCATTCTCAACGTTTGCGGAGTGGTCGAAACCGAATCATGGAAATGGAATGCCGATGGCATACTCATGGCTTGGTTCCCCGGGCAGGAATGCGGTAACGCCGTTGCCGACGTGGTTTCAGGCAAAGAGAATCCGTCAGGAAGGCTGCCAATGACATTCCCTATGAAGTATGCCGACATTCCTTCGGCAAACAATTATCCATACGTTGGTCAGACCGAGGGTCGCAACTTCGACTATACCAACTATGAGGAAGGCATCTGGGTGGGCTACCGCTATTTCTCCACATCACACCGCCGGGTGTCGTTTCCTTTCGGCTACGGCCTCAGCTATACGAATTTCGCCTACTCCAAGCCTTCTGTGAAAAAAGTTGGAGACAAATGGGCGGTAAGCGTGAAGGTGAAAAACGCAGGCAGGGTTTCAGGCCGTGAAGTGGTTCAACTCTATGTGAGGTCGAATCAGAAAACAGATTCTATTACCAAGCCTGAAGCTGAGCTCAAAGCATTTGCCAAGACCAAGCTGCTTCTGCCGGGAGAAAGCGAAACCGTGATGCTGTCGTTCAGCGCAAGAGACATTGCCACATTTGACGAGCAGGCATCCGCCTGGCGTACCGACAAGGGCTCATACACAGTGCAATTGCGGAATTCAGCCGACCCGGCCTCGGTATTAAGCTCTTCGCAGTTCAAAGTCGGCAAGGCCCTTGAATGGAAAGTTGAAAATATTCTTGCTCCTGTAGAGCCCGTCGATGTTATGAAATGCGACACGATTCAGGAATACCCCAAAAACGGTATCCGCGACTTGGCGCTGATATATCAGGGCGGAGCAAAGCGAATCGACTGGACCGCCAATCAGTTTCTGCCTTACGTGACACACAAATTCGCTGATGGGCACAGAGACTGGCTTTTCGACGGATTCCTGTTTCTTGACTTCAATGATGGCATGGGACACACTTTTGTCCCTCAATATGGTGCGAAAAACGCCCGTAAGCAGGAATGGGAATGGTATCTCGACCGCCTGTTTGAAAAAGGCAAGTCGCTCGATGCCCTTGACAAATGCATCGGCCAGCAAATCGATTCCATCGGTGCTCCCGGATTTAAGCATAAAATCGTTCTGACCATCCCGACGCCTATAGCAGGACAGACTGATTGGGGCAAACTTGGCAATCGCACGTTGATTTTCGACAACTACGGCGACCGTTCGGCTGCCGCCATCTGGTTTGTCAACGAATTGGTGGAGCGTTTCGCCAAAGCCGGGTACAAAAATCTGGAATTGTCGGGCCTCTATTGGGTGGACGAAGACATCTGCCACACAAAAGACCTGGTGAAGCACATTGCGCCTGCCGTACACGCCAAGGGGCTTGAATTCATCTGGATTCCATATTACAGGGCAAGGGGCTACGACCGCTGGAAAGAGCTGGGATTCGACATTGCATACTATCAGCCCAACCATTTCTTCGACAAGAAAATTCCTGACTCTCGTCTTGATGATGCCTGTGGCGAGGCTCTTAACCTTGGGATGGCGATGGAATTTGAATGCGATTCGAAAGCTGTTTATGGCTCGAAGGACTCATCGTACGACCGTATGCAGGCCTACATCAACGCGTTCCGCCGCCACCATGTCTTTGCCACATCTGCCGTTGCCTACTACACCGGCAGCAGGGGACTGATTGACATGGCTGCCAATCCAAACGCCAAAAACCAGGCGATAATGGACGAATTGGCTAAAATAATAGTCGATAGGCGACACAACAACAAATTGACAATTAAATAATGCTTGTCTTGAATTTTATGTTTAAAGCATTGAAATCGGCGCTATCTGTTTTAGTCTTGTCGTCGGTGTTTATTTCTCCCGCCAAAGCCACAATCCACGTGACTTTGGCCGGAGAATTGCTTCGTGTTGAATCTCGCTTGGAGCGACAGCACACAATCAGCTATGAGTTCCGCCGATGCATGGCCAACCACTTGTACACATTCAGCCGGGTGCTTGTCGACACCACCACGGTCAATGAAGCCACAAGCGACAATATCGGGCCGTTTTTAATAGGCGGGGCCGGATGGACTGGTGGCAATCATCTGCTTGCCAGTGGATTGCCATCGGCTTACACCGACAGCATCTCAATATTTGCTGACGGCCGCCGAATAATGAATGATTTCTCGGGTGAAGCGCAATGCGTAAGGGTGTGCGTGGGCAACACACTGCTGAATCCGTCTGATTCAAGCCAAAAATTTTGCACGGAATCCATCACTTACACAATCTGCGGCAACAGCATACAAGTGTCTGCCACCCACCACTATCTCAACCGACAGCCGCTGACGGTTGACCGCTATTATGGGATGCAGTCGATGATGATTGGAGAAACAGAAATTCTGACTCCTGGAGGCGAATATTCCAGATGGACTCCAGTGGACAGTGTCGACAGGTTCACCCGTAAATCGGCTCCACGCTTTCATCAATTCATCGAGAAATCAAATGTTTGCTATGCCGCAGCGTTTTTGACTGATGCCGGACTGGGCGACCATCACCTCATAAGTGACGATGATGTGGTGTTTATAGGCAACTCATGGAGCAAGTCGTATCACAAGCTCATGGGGAATTCTATTGTAAAATGCGGAGAAACCACACATTGGGAAGGCGTGTACACTTGGTTTCTAAGCCCGCTCGTCTCCGATCCCGATCATTTTTCGTATATTGGCTATTTCAACGGCAAGCCGGCTGTTTTCAGCCACAACAAACTGAACGACCACATCTCCTTATTAAAATGAAAAGTTTAGGACTTTTTTTATGAGGCAGAACATCTGTTTAGATTGCCACCGATGATGGGGGAAACCAAACTGACGTTTGAAGGCCGTAGAAAAGTGGCTCAAATTCTTGAACCCCACTTTCATGTACACGTCCAATGGTTTCTCCCCTTCGTCTTCAATAAGCCGCTTGGCCTCTTCCAGTTTGCGTTTCACTATCCTTTGGGACTATACCTTCTCGGCCAAGGGGTCCACAAGACTTTCCAGAATCCGTCGAAACCCCTCATTGCCATCACCACCAATGCCGGTACAGGGTCGGAGGTTGATATGTTTTCCGTAATCAGCAACGACGAGCTGGGGGAGAAGACTGAGCATCCCATGGGCGTGGAGAATCCGCAAAGCGGAAAGTATTTTATCAATGCCCTCGATCAATTGCTCGCCAGCATCAATTGTGATGACTTGAAGATGAGTGATTATACTTCGTAACAGTTCCGTAAACGTAAATCCATTGGCCGGCTCGTTTCAAAAGCTGACCAATGGATTTACGTTTACGGAAGTCAAGCTGACGTATCAGACTATGAACAGCTAAAGTTTGCAACAATGTAATATTTTTTTGCTTGTAACCATACTGCGATGTTTTTCTGAGAAGAAGTCGCGGGTTTCTGAGGAAATAGTTGTAATTTTGCTTATGGCTTTGAGTAGTGAATAACGTTGTTTTTATTACATCTAATTCACTCGTTTTCCGTGTTATACGGAAATGATAAAAGCTTTTTCATGTGCTTTTTTTACCCGCTAACTCAAAATCCGGAACTTAAGTTAAAATGAAAAAGATTAGGAATACATTGTTGTTAAGCTTTTTGCTCATAGCGGCAGTTTGCTTTCAAGCCAACGCTGCCGACAAAGAACTGGTAGTGATGACCTACAACATCCGTGCTGGCAGTATGACAACTGTAGACTCTCTTGCAGAGTTCATCAGCATTCACCACCCCGACTTTGTGGCACTGCAGGAGGTGGATGTCATGACAAAACGCGCCAATGCGAAAAAAATGAATGGAATCAACATCGTGTCGGCATTGGCTGCCAGAACCAACATGTTTGGCTATTTCGGCAAGGCGCTCAATTTCACCGGTGGCTATTATGGCATTGCGATTCTGTCGCGTTACCCATGCTCGAAGATGGAATGCTTTCAGCTTCCAAATCCCAAGCAGACGGAGCAACGGGTGCTTTTATTGGGAACATTTGAAATCGAGGGTGGTCGGAAAATGGCTTTTGCTTGCACGCATCTTGATGTGAAGAGCGCCGAGACAAGGGGCTTGCAGGCCGACTTCATCATCGACAAGATTAAAGGCCTCTCCATGCCCACTATAATTGGAGGTGATTTCAACGCCTATCCAGATGACTTGTGCTCTCGGAAATTCCATGCCGCAATGACCGACATTTCTGGATCCGAGCCTACGTTCCCATCCTGGAATCCAGACAGAAAGATTGACTATCTATTCATCTGCGCCCCTTCGCATTCATTCAAGCCGCACTTCAGCACAACCACTCTGCCCGACAAATTGTCGGACCACAGGGCAATTGTCACAAGGCTAAGCGACTGTTTCCAGCCTTAGAACTCTATCATTCCCTAAAGGCATCTGCCAATTCTGTTGAAATCCATTCTGTTAAGCCCAAATCGGTCATTAGGGCTTGGATAAATGCACATATATATAGAGAGCCGCAGTCGCCCCCGTCGGGCAGCTGCGGCTCTCTCTATGTGTCAATAATGCTCTTGCGCGCTATTTGCAAATCTTCTTGGTCACGCTTGTGGTGCCGTCTGTGTAGCGGGTGACGCAGATGTTTACTCCGCTGAACGGACGCTCGCTCGCCTGGCCGCATGCGTTGTAGTAGCGCACGCCTTCCACCTGCTTGGCTGCGGTGGGCTGCTCAATGCCTGTGGTGATGGCGTTGACGCACTGCAGCTTCACAGTCCTGCTCCAGCGGCCGAGGGTGGCCTGCAGGGTGAGCTCGCCGCTGTAGGGTGTCTTAAACAGCACGTTGTTGCCGCTGATGGTCGCAACGCCCTCGGGGGTGGCTGTCCACTTCACGCCGCCCTCGGTGCCCACGTGCACGTCGCCGCTCACGCTGCTGTAGGTGTCGCTGGGCTTCACTGTCACGGCGGCGGCAAACAGCTGTGCCACAGTGCTGTCCTTGAATTCAGACAGCACTGGCAGCATGTAGTTGCCAATGGTGGCGTAGTCGTCGCCCATTTCTGCGCTGCACAGTTCAAGCATCGATTTGCCTTCGCCCACCACATATTTGCAGGGGCCGAAGTCGGTGGCAAAGAATGTGTTGGTCACTGCATTGCCGCTGTTCCAGTCGCGCGTGCTGCTGGGGTCTATGCCCACAATGCCGCCGCAAAGGCTGTCGGGGGCCGTCACTTGGCCGGCGTTGTAGCAGTTGACGAACGAGGTCTTGTTGGCTGAGGTGCCGCCGCTGAGGCCGCCCACCTGGGTGGCGCCTGTCACCTGGCCCGCATTATAGCAGTTGGTGAATATGGCGCCCGATGTGCCGGCAAGGCCGCCAATGTAGCAGCCGTTGGCCTCGGCGGTGCCTTGTGTTTGGCTGAGGCTGGTCACGTTGCCCACGTTAAAGCAGTTTTCGAAGTGCATTGTGGCTATGCCATACGCCTGAAGGCCGCCGGCGCGGCTGGTGGCGGCGGTCACGTTGCCTGCGTTATAGCAGTTGCTGATCACGTCGTTCACGCCTGTGGGGCTCACCACAAGTCCGGCGAGGCGGTTGGTGCCTGTCACGTCGCCGGTGTTGTGGCAGTGGTCAACTGTCGCATAGTCGGGCAGCAATGCCGCAAGGCCTGCGCCATGGCCGCCGCCTGCGCTCACGTTGCCCGAGTTCCAGCAGTTGGTGATGGCGGTGCGCTTGCTGGCGTTGCCCGAGTTGCTGTTTTTGCCAAACAGGCCGCCTGCATAGGCTATCTTGTCGCTTGTCACATTGCCCGTGTTCCAGCAGTTGGTGTAGGTGGAGTTTACGGGGTAGAATGGGGCGATGCCGGCCACGCCACCGCTCTTCAGGCCCTCCACGGCATGGATGTTGCCCGTGTTGTAGCAGCTGTCCATGTCGAGGCTGAAGTTGGCCGAAGCCGAGCAGGCGAACAGGCCGCCCACCACGCCTGTGGCGGTGATGTCGGCAGTGTTGAAGCACTTCTTCAGTTCATATCGTGCGGTGGATGTTCCGGGCTGCATCTTGCTGCACAGACCGGCCACGTTGGTGGCCTTTTGCGGGTTGGCGGTGACTATGGCGCCGGTGTTGCCCACCTCGATGTATTTTGCAGGTTCTGAAGCGGCTGCGAAGCCGCCTGTGTAGCCGGCAGTGCCGCTGTTGGTCACTGTGCCGCTGTTGGTGCAGCGCACAAATTCTGCACCTTGCGCCACGTTGCTCACAAAGCCTGCGGTGTAGTTTTGGCTGCCGCTCACGGCCGCCTCGTTGGCGCAGTGGGTGAAGCGTGCGGTGGCATAGGCGTTGGCCGCAAAGCCGGCCGCATTGGTGCGCGTGCTGGTCACGGCTATCTTGTTGACACAGTTCACCATGGTGCCGCGTGCGGCGCCCACAAATCCTGCCGTGTAGGCCTGGTTGGTGGTGATGGTGCCCTCAAGGGTGAGGTCGTGAACGGTGGCTTTCTCGCCTATTGTGGTGAATGCGCCCTCATACGAGCTTGTGGGCTTGTAGCTTATGCCCTTCACGGTGTGGCCGCTGCCGTCGAAGTCGCCTTGCATATAGTGCACCTTGTCGTAGCCGATGGGCACGAACTCCACTCCTGTGAAGTCGATGTCGGCGGTTACCCGCACATATTGGCCCTCAAAGTCTTTTTCACACTCGGCCATGAAGCGGGCCAGAGTCACCCAGTCGTTGGCGTTGCCTATCAGGTAGGGGCTTTCCTTGGAGCCGTTGCCTGCAAGTGTCAGTTCGTAGGGTGTTTTCAGCGGAATCACTTTCACGTAGTCGCTGCTGCTCACCGTCAGTGTGTCCTTGATGAGCTTGGTGGGGTTTTGCGGCACGCTCAGGGTGTTGCCCTGAATGCTGTAGTCGCTGCCTACGGTCAGCTTTGCCGTGGCTTGGCTGGGAATGTGCAGTGTGGCGTTGCTCCGTATGGCATATGCGTTCTCGTCGCTGCCAATCACCAGTTGCGTCTGGCGGGCCTGTATGGCCGACGGCTCGGAGGCAAACTGCTTGAGGGTGGGATACTGCCCGCTGGTGAAGTCCCACACGCTGGTGTCAAATCCGCTGAGGGCTTCACCGCTGATGAGCGTGCCGGTGGTCACGCCGCTGGCTCCGGCCAGGTCGGTGTTGCCGTGGGCTTTGAAGGGGGCCATCTGGCTGTCCCAGTATGCGCCTTGAATAGTGCCTTTGGTGCCCGATGTGCCGCCAATGCCGCCCGTTTGGGTGGCGTCGCCGGTGATGATGGTGCCATACGACAGCGAGTTGTAGATGTCGTTCTTGCCCGTGCCCGAGCTGAGTGCGTTGCCCAGTGTGCCCGATATGCCGCCGGCAATGGCATCGGCAGCCTCCACTGTGCCTGTGTTGAGGCAGTTGCGCATTATGAAGCCGCCGCCTTGGCTGGTGATGCCGCCGGCAAACTTAAAGTTGCGCTTGCTGAACTCCGACAGCTGGCGTACGGCCACAATGCCTGTGTTCATGCAGTTTTCAATGGTGCCGTAGCATGCGGCGGCTATGCCGCCAGCGTGTTGGTAGCCCGAGGTCACGTTGCCAGCGTTGAAGCAGTCTTTTATGATGCCGCCCTTCTCGTTGCGGCCCACTATGCCGCCTACATATCCGCTTATGGCCTGCACATTGGCGTAGTTCTTGCAGTTTTCAACCAGACCGTGGTTGTAGCCCACAAATGCGCCTGCCTGCGAAAACATTTCGATGCGGGCGTCGCTGGCAATATTTAGGTTTTTGAGCACGCCGGTGGCGTCGAGGCGGCCTATGAGGCCGTTGGCTATTTTGCACACGCCGTCGCCAGCGCCCGTTTTGGGCACGCCTGTGCCGTCGCCGAAGTGGTCGGTGGGCTCTGTTTTCCACTTCACAAAGCCTGTGAGGGCCAGGTGGTGCAGGGTGTGGCCGTCGCCGTCGATTATGCCTGCAAACCGGGCGTTCACGTCATCGGGGGTGAAGCAGATGCCCTTGAAGTCGGTGGTGTACTGCATGTCGATGTCGTTGGTCACCTTGAAGTATGTGCCGGGGAAGTATATCTTCTGGTCGGTGGTGATGCGCGACAGTGCCACCATGTCGTCTTTGCTCTTCAGCAGGTAGGGGCTGGCTTGGCTGCCCTCGCCCTCAAATGCCACTGGGGCAATCTTCAGGCAATACACACTGGTGTCGCCCGAGTTGGTCACCAGCAGGGTGTCGGCGCCATAGGTGCCGCTCAGCACCAGGCTGTCGGCTGCAATGGCGCAGTTGTGTCCCTGTGCCTTGGGTGTGCCGCCGTCGAGTAGTTCAAACTTGGTGGCGCCCAATGCGCGGATGCCTGCATTTCGCGACACATTGTCGAGTTTGTCGACGCCATACAGGGTCAGGGCCGATGCGCTGTAGCTGGCTGCCTCGCTGGTGTCGATTCCCTTGATGCGCGGATAGCTGCCTGCCGCCAGAGTCCACACGTCGGCAGTGAAGCCCTCGGGGCCAGCGGCGGCGGTCAGGGTCTTGGTGCTGGCGCTGTAGTTCTTTGAGCCGAGGTCGGCCATTTGGTTGTCGAAGTATATGTTGCTCACCGTCAGCTCTGTTTCACTGTCTACACCGCCAATGGCCTCGCGCGGCCATCCGCTTGGGTCATACTGGTAGGTGCTGGCATTGATGGTGCCTGCCGTGTAGCAGTTTTGCAGGTTTGACTGGAATGTGGCGCCCGACTTGTCCTTATACGATGTGACGAATCCCACTATGCCGCCCACATTGGTGGCAGCGGCGCAGTCGACGCGTCCCGTAGAATAGCTGTTGGTGACTGAAGCGCCATACAAGGCGCCCACCACGCCGCCCACCAGCGACTTGTCGTAGCTGGCAATCACCGTGGCGCGGCTGAAGCAGCGGTCCACGTTGCAGTTCACGGCGCGGCCCATCACGCCGCCGCCGGTCATATTGGTGGCTCCGTTGTAGGCTGCGTTCACCGTGCCGGTGAAGTAGCAGTAGCTGGCGTTGGCTTCCGACAGGTTGCCCACTATGCCGCCAATTGGCAGACTTGCCGCTCCGGCTCCGTTGACGGTGGTGGCTGTGGCGTGGCAGTGCGTGATGTGGCCCGAAGCCAGCTCGCCGGCAATGCCGCCCACATATCCGCCCAGGCCGGTCACCGTGGTGCGGGTCACCGAGCAATTCTCGGTCACATCCATGGTTCCGCCTATGCCGCCCACTGCAGCGTCGGCCGAGGCTATGACTGAGTTCACCACATGCACGTTGCTGAGTTTGCCCTTGGCAAAGCCCACCACCGCGCCAGTGAAGTACGACGTGCTGGCCACAGTGGCATTGCTTAGTGTGAGGTTTTGAATGGCGGCTTTGGCGCCAATGTGGCCAAACAGGCCTGCATAGCCCGCATTGTTCACCTTAAGGTTGGCTATGGTGTGGCCGTCGCCGTCAAACTGGCCGTTAAACGTCTGGTGGGCATCGTTGCCTATGGGCGTGAATGTCGCGCCCTGCATGTCGATGTCGTTCATCAGTTTAAAGTAGGTGCCTGTGTAGGCATTCACCTCGCTTGCCGAGGTGGCGCCGCCACTATAGCCGTTGACGCGGGTTGCCAGCAAGGCCAGGTCGGATGCCTGCCTTATTTGGTATGGGTCGGCTGCTGTGCCGGCTCCTTGCCAACCGCTCGTGTCTTGTGCCGGGGCACTGGTTGCGTGGCCAGCCGCCAGGGCCAGTGCACACAACAGGGTAAAGGCTTTATTCATATAGTATAAACTATTGGTTCTGCGGCACTTGTGGTCTATGTTCTCTGTTTGGCAGTGGGGCGCACTTGTGGCCCCGTTGTGCCTTCCCTCCCGGCGTGTGGCACAGCGGGCCGAGTGCCGCAAATAAAGGCCAGCTTCTGCCACCGCCAAGGGCGGTGGCAAAATAAAGATAAATTATTGAAAAACGCTAAGGTTTGGACGTTTTTTCTCGTCTGTCAGTAGAAACTATTAATTTGTGTGGCTTCCAGCAGCCTTAACCACTGCAGCCTACATGTCTTCGTGGCGCTTGATTAGCGTCACGTTGTATTGCTCGGTGTGGCTGAGCATCGAGGTCACGTCGCTGTAGGCGGGCGTGTACCAGCTGTATTGCGAAAACACCTGCTGCATGTCGGCCGACTGGAATATGTAGCCGTGGCGGGCAAACACTTCGTTGCGCAGCAGTTTCAGTTGCCATTGCGACAGGCCGTTGAGGTCGCTCTCGGTGAGCTCGCGCTGCATCACGGCCTCGTCGAGTTCGGGGCTCACCACCGCCTCGTCGCTGTAGCGTGGGGCGGGGTCGGCTGTGGCGTCGGCGGCAGTTGGTGTTGTGACAATGGTGTCGGTGGCAATGGCTGCGTCATTTTGCCGCGCGGCATAGTGGTAGCCGGCAAACGCAGCCGCAGCCAGCAGCAATATCACGGCTATGGCGATAATTGCCGCCACCGCTGCGTGGCTGCCGCTTTTGCGTGGCTGCTGTGGCGGTATGGGCGGCGGCACAGGCGGTGTGGCCGGCAAGGCCGGTGTGAGCGGCGGCGGGGTGGGGGAGCCGGTTGGCTGGCCGCCTGCATTGTAGGCAAACTCGTGCCCGCAGTGTGGGCAGCGGAGCTGTGTGGAGTCTGTCGGCACTTCGAGTGCGGCCCCGCAGTTGGGGCAGAATATCTTGTTCATGTCAGTGTGGCGATTTTATGGGTTTCTCATCGGCAGCGTTGGCGGCAGTTGGGGGCTCTATTTTGTGCCCGATGTCGGCGCCGTTTTTCAGACGGGTCTCAAATGGCAGCTGCCCTTGCGTCTCGGTCTTGATAATCACCGTCATTCCGGGCCGCGCATAGTTGGCCACTAAGTGCAGCAGGTCGGTGTCGCGCAGGCGAATGCAGCCCTCGCTGTCGCGCCCCGGCATCTTGTCTTCGTTGTTGGTGCTGCCATGAATGCCTATGCCGCTGAATGGCGTTTCGAGGCGCATAAACCAGTGGCCGTAGCTCAGAATCGAGCCGCGCCCGTCGCCAAAGTCGTGGTGCCAGTCGCTGGCGTCTTGTATCTGCTTTATCTTGAATGGCTTGCCGGGCTCCGACTCGGGCGTGCGCATGTCGCCGCTACCATGCTTCTGTCCCAGCGTGCGGCTCAGGCACACAGGGTAGCGCGCCACCAGCACGGTGTCGCCGCTGTTATTCTGGCGGGCGTACACCTTGAGGCGCAGTTCCTTTTTCGAAATCACTATGAATTCCGAACTGGTGTCGATGTCGTTGTCGCTGCAATACGCGCGTGCCGTGTCGGGACGGTATGTGCCCGAACCTGTGGCGGCCGCTGTGCAGTCGGCTGCCATTGCGGGGTTAACGCCCGATGGCTTTTCGGCGCTGCTGCTGCCGTTATTGCCGCATGCTGTCAGCAGTGTCACTGTGGCGGCAACTATGGAATGCTTCAGAGTGTTCATTTTGTGGCTTGATTGCTATGTGTTGCTTTGGCCTCGGCTTTTACCTCCCATGGCAGCAGCCCTTGGCCTTCTGACTTGATTATCACAGGCATGCCCACCCAGGCATAGGTCTGCTTTAGCTTTATGATGTCGGTGTCGCGCAGGCGAATGCAGCCCTCGCTGGCACGGCCCGGCACTGTGCCCTCGTTGTTGGTGCTGCCGTGAATGCCTATGCCCGAGTGGCCGGGTGTGAGCAGGCGCAGAAACCAGTGCCCGTAGGCCAGAATCGAGCCGCGCCCGTCGCCAAAGTCGTGCTTCCACGCCTTGGAGTTCTCAATCGACACTATTTTAAACGGCCGTCCCTGCGGCGACTCGGGCGTGCGCATGTCGCCGCACCGCTGCTTCTGCCCCTTGTTTTTGCTCAGGCAGGCGGGATAGGTGGCCAGCAGTGTGGTGTCACCATTTTCGGCGCCATACACCTTAAGGTTGAGGTCGCGCTTCGAAATCACTATAAGTGTGTTGCGTTTTGCTGCGTTTGCTGCCTTGGGCTGCGCGGCTTGTGCGGCAGCTGGCGTGAGGCCCATGGCTGCCGCCAGGGCCAGTGCCCTTATTGTTTTGATTACTGTTGTCATGTGGTTATATATATTAATGTGTGCCCCGGTGGCAGTGCGCTACCGGGCATATGAGAATTGCTTGGATATGTACACGTTGTAGCCGCGGTAGTTCACCATATAGAAGTCACCCTCCTCGCCCACATAGGTCAGCACCTGGCCATGGCGCGGGTGCACGTTGGTGCCGTCGGTGTAGGTGAGCGTGGCCGCCGTCAGCGACGGTGCCAGCCGCAGTCTCACGTTCTGTCCCGTCACCACCACTTGTGTGGGATTGGCGGGTGTGGCATAGTGGTTGCGCACCTCGTGCACCACTTCCTGCTTCATCACCACAGTGTCGTGCTTCACCACGGTGTCGGGCGTGGCGGTTTGGGTCACTATGGGCTCGTCGGCTTTGCTGCCGCCGCGGTTCACCCACATCACGGTGATGCCGGCAATCAGGGCAATCGCCACAAGGCCCGCCATCACAATCATCACGTTTTTGGCCGACGGCGACGACGCAGGCCTTGGCGCTGGCTGTTGCACAGGTTGCTGTGGCATGGGCGTTGGCAACGGTGGCGTTGGTGGGGTGGGAGGCGGCGTTTGCCCGCCGGCCACGGGCTTTCCGCAGTGTGGGCAGAAGGCCACTGCGTCGTTAATCTCTCGGTTGCACGATTTGCATTTCATAAGCGTGTAGTCTGTTTTTTGTATGAGTCTGTGTGGCTTTGCTGCCGCACCGCCACTGTCGAATAGCAAAAATATCTAAATTGGCCAATGTGTGCAAGTTTGCGTCTCAAATTTATCACTTTGGTTGGTTCGGCCATCAATAGCGTGGGCGTGGGGGCGGTGTTGTGGTTGTTAAATTACTGTGAAATTTATTAAATAGTTACACTTGCCGGAGTGCTTCGTACTGAAGCGTTGCCCTTCGGTCGGTGTCGCGCTTTGCAGCCGTCGGTCAGCCTTTGATGTCTGTCGCTGCTGTATATGACGGTTTGACATGCTTTTGAGAATAAAGACATGCTATGTGAAGCATGGTGCGAACGAAATGATTAAATGTGTTGTTAAACCCAATTTGCTTCGCTCTGAAACCAGATTGCTTTCGTAACTAAAACTATTGAAATTGCGAACGCAATCAAAGCGTAACAAGGTGGAAAAAAACTGCGAAATTATTTGTCCGTTACACCGAGAGTGACTAAATTTGTTTATCACTTATTAACAGTGACCAAGTGTCAAATTCAAAAATTCCATTGACTTCCACCCTGACAAGGAAAAAGAAGCAATACTTATTAAATATAAACCAACTTAACAGTACATTTATGGATTTTAAACGAGTCTTAAGGACGGTTTGGTTACTCATTTTGCTTGTGGTCTCGACAGCAGTGTCGGCACAAACAAAGGTGACTGGCACTGTCTATGAGTCGGATGGCAAGACCCCAATGGTGGGTGCGACCATCATGCAGAAGGGCACCACCAATGGCACCAGCACCGACATTGATGGCAAATTCTCTCTGAAAGTAACAGGCAAAAACCCTGTGCTCGTGTTCCAGTCGGTGGGCTACGCCAAACAGGAGGTAGCCGCCAAAGGCAACACCGTGACAATCACAATGAAAGAGTCGGGCGTGCTGCTCAACGATGTGGTGGTGACCGCCCTCGGTATCACCCGCGAGCAGAAGTCGCTGGGCTACGCAGTGTCGAAGGTCGACAACAGCGAGCTCACCAAGACCTCATCGGGCAACTGGCTCAACTCCCTCAGCGGCAAGGTGGCCGGTCTGAGCATTAGCGGCGCAGGCACAGGTCCCACTGGTTCACTCCGCGTGGTGCTGCGTGGCGAGCAGTCGCTCAACTACGGCAGCAACGAGGCCCTGTTTGTGGTAGATGGTGTGCCCATCTCCAACGGCTCGGTGGCTTCTGGTAGCGGCAGCGCCTATAGCAACGACGCCGCCTCGGCCGACTTCGGTAACGGCGCAGCCGACATCAACCCCGAAGACGTGGAGAGCGTGAGCGTGCTCAAAGGCCCGTCGGCAACCGCACTCTACGGTTCGCGCGCAGCCAATGGCGCCATCATCATCACCACCAAAAACGGCCGCAAGCAGAAAGGCGTGGGCGTCACCGTTAACTCATCGGTGGTGTTTGAGAAGGCTAGCTACTTCCCCGACTTCCAGACCGAATATGGCAACGGCGGCGACCTGGGCTACAACGACTTCAGCCTGTGGAACATTTCGGCCGAAGACGCCCCCGACGGCATAGCGCAGAGCCGCAACTACTCGCGCACCGGCTTCGGCGCCAAATACGACCCCAACCAGTATCGCTACCTCTATTCAAGCAAGAACTGGGAAACCGGCGAATTCACCAAAGTGCCTTGGGTTTACCAAGACGACTGGTACACCGGCATCTTCGAGACCGGTACCACATTCAACAACACCGTCACCATCGACGGCGGCAACGGCAAGGGTGGCAACGCCCGCCTGAGTGTTACCGACACCCACAACGACTGGATTCTGCCCAACACTGGCTACCAGAAGCAGAATGTGTCGTTCTCGGGTACAACAGAGCTCAACAAGTGGATCAAGGTTTCGGCCAAGGTCAACTATAACCACCGCAAGAGCGACAACATGCCTGTGAGCGGCTACGGCAGCTACAACCCGCTGTACCTACTCACATGGGGCTTCTCTTGCAACCCCATCAGCGTATATAAAGATGAGTACTTCCAGGGCCGCTACACCGACGAGAACATCAACGGCGGCGGCAACAATGGCCACAGCCTTGTGAACCCCGGCACCCCCTACAATCCCTACCGCAACCTCTATGAGGCCACCAATGCCTCGACCAAGGACCGCGTGTATGGCAACGTGACTGCCACCATCAAGTTCCCCGTCAAGGGCCTTACCCTCGACCTCCGTTCGGGTCTCGACATGAGCGACGAGTTCCGCCGCATCAAGCGCCCTGTGAACACCCCCAGCTACCTCAAGGGTTACTACCGCGAGCAGACCATTCGCTACAACGAGTTCAACACCGACTTCCTGCTGCGCTATGTGAACAACGACTGGGTGGACAAGCGACTCGGATTCAACGTGGCATTCGGTGGCAACACCATGACCCAGAAAACCTTCCGCCACTACATCACTCTTAACGAGCTGGGCGTGGAAGGCGTCTACAATGTCAACAATGCTCCCGTCGACGTGCCGGCAATCCCCTACGACTACCGCAGCAAGAAGATTGTGAACAGCTTCTACGGCTTCGCTTCGGCAAGCTGGGACAACACCTACTTCATCGACATCACCGGCCGCAACGACTGGTCGAGTGCGCTCACCCGCGGCAACTGGTCGTTCTTCTACCCCAGCGTCAGCGCCAGCGTGCTGCTCGACAAGGTGTTTGGCCTCAAGGAGAAGGCCCGCTGGATCGACATGCTCAAGGTGCGTCTGTCGTGGGCCAATGTGGGTAACGACACCAACCCCTACACCACCGAGGACTACTACAAGACCGAAAGCGACTACTCTGGCGGCTACTCGATGCCTTCGTCAATAGCCAACCGCTGGATTAAGCCTGAAAACGTGGAAAGCTGGGAAGCCGGTCTGGAGGCAATCTTCCTGAAAAACCGCTTCTCGCTCGACCTCGCATTTTACAACTCAAGCACCACCGACCAGATTATTTCGGCCAAGACCGACCCCATTATCGGTGCAAGCTCAATGCGCGTCAACGCCGGCGAAATCCGCAACCGCGGTATCGAAATCTCGGCTCACATCGTGCCCGTGCGCACTCACGGATTCGAGTGGTCGATGGACGTGAACTGGTCGCGCAACTGGAATAAGCTCGTCAGCTACCTCGACGGCTGGGATCCCGAAACTCCGCTCCAGCTCGCCAACAACGGCACCACCATTGGCAACCGTGTGTACATCTACTCATTCGTGGGCGAGGAAATGAACTGGATCTACGGTAAGGGCTATCAGCGCGCCCCCGAAGGCTCGTTCTACACCGACGAGAACGGCAACAAGGTTGACTGCTCGGGCCAAATCCTCGTAAACGCCAAAAACGGCTATCCTCTGCTCGACCAGCAGGCCAACCGCCGCATTGGCAAGGTTAACCCCACTTGGCGCGGAGGCATGACTCACCGCTTCAGCTACAAGGGCTTCACCCTGAGCGCTTCGTTCACCGCTCAGATGGGCGGCCACTGCTACTCGGTGACCAACTTCGCACTGGGCTACCTGGGCAAGATCAAAGCCACTCTGCCCGGCCGCTACGACGGCCTCGTGGTGAGCGGTGTGAACGCTGTGAAGAATGCCGACGGCACCACCAGCTACACCAAAAACACTACCGTCACCGAAAACATCCAGACCTACTACGGCTCTTACAAGTATATCCGCGACAACGTGGAGGAGAACACTTTCAAGACCGACTTCCTCAAGCTCAAAGAGCTGCGTCTCGACTACGCACTGCCCAAAAACGTGCTTGCCAAGACCCGCGTGCTGCAAAGCGCATCGCTCGGCGTGTATGCTACCAACGTGTTCTGCATCACCAGCTGGCCGCAGTATGACCCTGAGGCCGGTATGCTCAACGGCGCCAGCATCACTGGCGGCATCGAGGCCATGTCGTTCCCGATGACCCGCACCTATGGCGTGAACATCAAGCTCGGCTTCTGATGCGCAAAACGATTTATTTGAAAAACTAATTAAGTAGAGTAAACAATGAACAAATCAATAAAACACTTAGGACTGGCTGCACTCGCCACACTCACCGTGGCCGGCATGAGCTCGTGCACCCACGACTTTGAGCCCACCAACACCAACCCCAACACCATGGTGGTGGGCGACATCGACCCCTACAGCCTGTTTGAGCCACTGTTCTACAAGACTGCCAAGTCGATGTGGGAAAACTACACATATAAGTGGAACGATGAGCTGGCGCAGTACACCGCATTCAGCGGCGGCACCACCCGCGAGGAGCACCGCTACAAAATAGGCGACGCCGACTGGTCGAGCGTGTGGAACGCCTATTCTGGCTATGCCAACGACGCCCAGCACATGCAGGAGCAGGCCATCAAGTTCAAAGACCCCGCCGCCATGGCCGTGGCCACCACCTACAAGGTGCTGCTCATGAGCAACCTCACCGACATGTATGGCGACATCCCCTACCGCGAGGCCTTCAAGGCCCGCAGCGAGGGCATCACTAAGCCCAAGCTCGATTCTCAGGAAGAAGTCTACAAACTCATGCTTGCCGACCTCGACAGCGCCAACAGCCTGTATGCCAAGAACCCCGAGTTCAAAAAGCCTGCCATGGACTGCATGTATGGCGGCGACATGACCAAGTGGCGCAAGTTCAACAACTCGCTCATGCTGCGCCTGCTGTGCCGCGTGAGCGGCCGTGCTGAGATGAATGCCGGATCCCTGGTGCAGAAAATCATCGACAATCCCAGCAAATATCCCATCTTCACCAGCAACGACGACAACGCCACCATCAAGTATAGCGGCGTAGCTCCCTACCGCAGCACCTTCTCCACCACCAAGGAGAGCGATTTCACCACCAACTCCTACCACATCTCTGAGCAGATGGTGAAACTCACTGTGGAATACAACGAGGTGGGTCTCCAAAGCTACTACGATCCGCGCCTCGACATTTGGGCAGTGCCCGGCAGCGAGGGCTGGAAGGGCGCCATTGCAGGCTGCCTGCCCGAGGACCGCAACAAGAGCAACAGCGGTGCTGCGCGCCTCAACTTCCCCGTGCTGGCGCGCCCCGACTGCCAGGTGTTCTACATGGACTATGCCGAGGTCAACTTCATTCTGGCCGAAATGGCTCTGAAGAATGAGATTGAGGGCGGCGAGACAGCAGCGCGCAGCTTCTATGAGTCGGGCGTTCGCGCCTCGCTCGAGAAGTGGGGCCCTCTGGGCCAGTATAGCGACCGCCCCTGCACCATCACAGCTGAGGACATCGACAAATACATGAACTCCAAGCTCGCCAACTGGGACCTCAACGACGACCACGCCCAGCTCATCGGAAACCAAAAGTGGCTGGCACTGTTCTGGACCGGCATGGAGGCCTACCACGAGGTGCGCCGCACAGGCTACCCCGTGCTAAAGATTGGCAACGGCACAGAGTATAACGACTATGAGTATCCGCAGCGCTTCGGCTATCCCAACACCACCGTGGCCAACAACCGCGTCAACGTTGATGAGGCCCTCAAGCGCATGGGCGGCGAAAACAATATGCGCACCCCCATCTGGTGGAGCAAGCAAGCCATCACAGGCCAGTTATTATTCAAAAGAGGTGATCAACAATGAAAACATTTAAGACAAATATTATGAATCGTGTCAAGGCTCTGAGCCTGCTGGCACTTGTCGCCGCACTGGCCTTCGGCTTCACTTCGTGCAACGACGACAAATATGACGGCGACCCCTACTTCAACGTCGAGGGGCTCACCGACGGCGCAATTGTGCTCGAAAACGTGGCTATCGACACCACATCCTACTCGGCAGCCAAGAAATTCGTGATCCGCTCCAACCGTCCCTGGAAACTCGTGGCCCAGGGCGAAAACGGCTGGGTGCGCGTGTTCCCCTCTGAGGGCGAGGGCGACGGCATCATTCGCGTGTCATCGCTCGAAAACGTGAAACCCGTCAACCGTGAGCTTAAGTTCAAAGTGCTGCTCGACGGCGAGGACTGCGGCCAGACGGTTACCATCATGCAAAAGCTCAGTGAGCCATACATGCGCGCCTCATCTAATATGGTGCAGGTGGCCCGCGAAGGCGGCGACGTGCTCATCCCCATTGTCACCAACGTGCCCTTCACCTTCGAAATCCAGGGTGAGAACAGCGACTGGGTTACTGCCACACTCGACAGCGAGGGCGTGATTAAGCTCAACTGCCTCTACAACACCCCGGGCGCCGAGCGCAACGCCACACTGCACGTGCAGGGCGAGGGTGACTTCAGCAACCTGCAGCTCAACATCCCCATCACACAGCTTGGCGAGGTGCTGCTGTATGAAAACTTCAGCTGGCTCGTGAAGAGCGAGGCTGGTGTCGACTATCCGCTCGTGGGCTGGGAGTATGACAAGTGCCTGCGCATCGACGCATGGAGCGCCGACGAGAAGTCGCACGGCTGGGAGTCGCGCAGCGGCCTCATGTCGAAGAAAGTGCCCGCAGCCTACTCAATGAAGGGCTTCGTCAAGGTGGGCCGCACCAACTTTGGCGGCGAAGTGCTGTCGCCCGCACTCAGCAAGATTGAGGGCACTCGCGACATCAAGGTCAGCTTCCAGGCCGTGGCCTATGCGGCCGCAACCGGAGCTGTCGACGACAAGGAGCTCTACGTGGGCGTGATTGGCGGCGGCAAGGTGGTTGGCATCACCGGCGGCGATGAAACCAAAAACAGCGTGGAGAGCTCGTACAGCTACTGCGATGAAAATGGCAACCCCATCGAACTCGTGGGCGTGGCTCACGCCACACTGCATGCCGACAACCAGTTCAACCAGAACATCGACCCCACCGGCCTTAAGATTTGGGACGAGCCGTTCACCCACTACACAGTGCTCATCGAGGGTGCCACCAGCCAGACTCGCATAGCCCTGTTTGGCGGTCTCTTCGATACAGCCCTCAAGGGCGTGGGCAAGGGCAAGAACCGCATGTTCTTCGACAACGTGAAAGTGGAGTATCGCTAATCACGCTTGACACATAACTCAACAACGCAGACCCCGGGGGCATCGGTGCCTCCGGGGTCTGCTGCATTTGTGCTGGCCAATAAGGAAAAAAATACGCCTGCTTTGTGACGCAATATGATGATTGTTGTTGAATTTCGGTGATTGGGTCAAAAAAAAACGGGAAAACAGTTTTCCCATAAGATTAGATTGGTATGCCTTTTATGAAAAGTAACGAATTCTGGATTTTTTTTCTCACATTCTCACAAATGTGCATATTAGTTTTTTCACATTGCAAAGGTAACAATTACGTAACGGCACAATATGACAGAACTGTAACATTTCGCCACGCAGGCCAAAAGCCGTTGCGTTTTGTGCCCGACTTTGGCGGCCAGGTCTTATGTGTACATGCCTTTATGGCTCAGAGCAACCAATTTGTGTGATTGAAGATTGTTCTTTTTCGCAGAGGAAAAAGGCCGATATGGTGAAAAATGGCTTTTGCATTGAAAAAAACAGGTTGATGACGAAATTTTTCGCTTAAAATTTGTTTCGTTGTGAAATTGTGTATAAATTTGCTTTCCGCTTGAAAGCTATAAAAACCAATAGGTTGATCGTTTAAGAAATGTAACGAATCCAATTTTTATTGAAAACTAAAAATAACTACTTAAAAAGCTAATGGTATTGCAGAAACACATTCTCCCACAAGTGATAGGGGAGTTGTGACAACTGCATTCACTGGCAATCAGCGAAAACTCGCGCTGCTCTTTTTTGGAATACAATGAGGTGTGACGCAAACATATCAAATGAAAGCAAGATTAGTGCCTCCGCGGTGATTAGCCGCGCGGGGAAGCCGGCCGAGGCGTCAGCCATGGCTGGAGTGTTAGACAATAGTTCGCTGCAATATGCGCACCACTGCTATTGGGCGGTGCGCCTGTTGCAGTTCTAACTTTTTCCCACATCGCTGGCACAACAAAATTATTCTGGACAACACATTATCAACAAAACAATTAAAAGCATTATACTAATAGGTCAAACTTTCTAACTCCCCCGGCCTTTAAGCCCGAACAGACGGGCGCGGAGGCCGATGCCAAATACCGCCGGTTGC
>CAKUMB010000008.1 GCA_934667475.1 uncultured Muribaculaceae bacterium
TTCACAAAGGGTGATTTTTTATGCTGCAGAGCATGTTTTCGCCAAAATGCGGGCTTTTTTGGGCTTGACACGATTTTGGGGCGGTGCGGGTGGCTTGATTAGGAAAATCGGGGAGATTTGCGTATTTTTGTGGTCAGAAACAACTGTTATATTATATGAGGAAATTTATCTACTCTTTGATTCTGGTTGCCGGCGGTGCCCTGATGGGCATGGGCCACGCTGCTGCTGTGACACAGCAACAGATGCGGTTTCACTGCGCCAACGACACCACTGAAATAAACCAGCTTTTGAAAAAGGGCGTGGAAAGCGGGCTGAAATCGCCCAACGAGCTTGTGTGCCTCTATGCCCACGAGCTGATGGGCCGCCCCTATGTGGCGCAAACGCTTGAGGGCACGCCCGAGGTGCTGACCATCGACATCGACGAGCTTGACTGCACCACATTTGTGGAAACGCTGTATGCACTGGCGCGGACCACGATGACAGGCCGATATTCGTGGCGCGACTACGCTGCCAACCTGGAGAGCATACGCTATCGCGGCGGCGAAATGAACGGATACACCTCGCGGCTGCACTACATTAGCGAGTGGGCGGTGGAAAACACCAGCCGCGGCAATCTGACCGAGGTGACTGGCGACCTTGACGGCGCCAGATACATGATTAAGACACTCGACTTCATGACCACGCACCGCAGCGCCTACCCTGCCCTGGCCGACAGCGCCACGTTTGAAAAAATGCGCAGCCTTGAAATTGGATACCGCAACCACCGCTTTGCCTACGTTAAAAAGGAGTCGCTGCACAACAAAAAGCTGATTGAGCAGCTGAAGAGCGGCGACTTTGTGGCTTTGGTGACCAAGATTGACGGCCTTGACGTGACCCACATGGGAGTGATTGAGAAAAAGGACGGACGGCTGTATCTGCTTGACGCGTCGAGCGTGGGCAAGAAGGTGCAGCTTGAAACCGACGACATGATGGAGATGCTGCGGCGCAACCGCAGCAACCTGGGCATTCGCGTGTTCAGGATAAGGATGCAATAGCGGCCCTTATACACATTATTATATATACAAAAGCGTGCGAAAGCCACCCCACATCATCAGCGGGGTGGCTTTCGCTCATATTGACGTGGCGGCATCAGTGCTGGCCGAGGCCAAGCATCTGCTCAACGCCCACAAAGGTGTAGCCGCGCTTGCGCAGACGGCTGACGACTTGCGGAAGATGATGGTAGAACTTGTCGGTGCGCTCGCGGAACGTGCCCAAATGCACCATGATGAAGTGGCCGCATAGGGTGTGGGCCCGCTCATAGCCAAACAAATCGCTGAGCAGCGTGCGGCTCGAGCGGTAGGCAGCGCCCATTTGCGGCGTGGTGTAGTCCTGATTGGTGCCTGTGCCCGGAGTGTAGTTGATGACCTGCAGCCCCAGCTGGCGGGCCCAGGCTGCGATGGTGGAGTTGTAGTATTCGTAGGGCGGAATGAAATAAGGCGCCGACTGCTTGCTGATGCCGAACCGGGCCAGAGCCTCGAAGCTCTTGGCCATATCGGCCTCAAACTGCTGGCGGGTGACGAGCAGCGAGTCGCGGCACGACCACGGCGCATACTGCAGGTGGCCATAGCTGTGGCTGCCCACATAGTGGCCGTCGGCAACAAGGCGGCGCACCACACTGGGATAAGTTTCGAGGAATCGGCCGGTGAAGAAGAAGCCGGCCTTGATGCCGCTGCGCTTCAGCGTGGATATAATCTCGTCGGCACCGTCGGCCATGTCGTCGGCCGTGAACACAAGGCACACGCGCTTTTGCTTGGGGTCGCCCTGAATGATGCCGCCCTCGGGCTCATACACATTGCGGTCGGTGGCGACACCCGTCTGCAGCTGCCCCTCGGCATCGTAGGCCGAGAAGGGGAAAGTGAGCGAGGCAGTGCCGTCCATGGTGGGCTCGTTGGTGCTGTAGTCGGCCATATTGTCGTGATACACCACATCGCCGGGCTGGAATTCGAAGTAGTTGTTGGCCTCGCTCACGCGCAGGCCGCTCACCAGATTCACGCCCTTGAGGCTGCTGAAGATGGAAGCATACACCGGGCCGTCGACCAGGCCGCCCGGAGTGCTGCCCATGTTCTGAAACACGTAGCCCGAATGAGGCTGGCGGGGATACACACCGCCCTCGGGCAGCCCCACCACCATGCTCACGCCCCACGGGTTGCAGCCCAGCAGCCAGTCGCGCAGCGAGCCCTCCATTTCCTCAAACGTGCGGTCGCCAGTGAGCTGGCGGTAGAGGATGCACTGCGTGAGCATGGCCGTGGTCAGATTGTTGGAGCACCACACGCCGGGCACACCCCACATGAAGGGGTGGCTGCGGCCGCGCTCATACACACGCTCGATGCCAGCGCGGATGTTGCGCACAAACTCGGCCCGCAGCCGTGCATCGGCCGTGACAGAGGCCAGGCGCACATGGCCCATGTTCATAAATGGATACCACTGATAGTGACGCGCGCTGTCGGCCCCCATCCACGGGGTGACGGGCTCGCGGCGGCCATACTCCACGGCCTGGTCGAAGTAGCGGCGGTCGCCAGTCATGCGAAACAGTTCGAGCGCACCCAGCTCCATGTCGTCGACCCAGTTGTCTTCCTCATAGATGTAGGGCGAAAGTACCGACACCGTCTGCGCATTGCCCGGCTTGTCGAGCCCCACCTGATAGGCATCGGCGGCCTTGGCGGCGATGCGGGCGGCAAACTGCGGGTAGAATGGCTTCAGCACCTCGGCGCCAAAGGCGAAGTCGCTGGCAAACTTGCCGGCGGTGCTGGCCGCGCCCATGGTGGCGTTCATATACTTGCCGCGCTGCTGCGGCTTGCCGTCGACGAAATACACCGGGCGGTCCTTGCCCGGGCCCCAGCCATAGTCGGAAATCTCGTGGTTGGGCAGCTTCATGCCCGCGTGGTCGCGGTCGTCGGCAATCTGGTTATAGAGTTCACCCTTCTCGGGGTTCATGCGGTCGAGCCACTGCAGCCCCCAGTAGATTTCGTCCACAATGTCGGGGATGCCATTGCTGCCCGGCATGCCGTTGGCCTGATAGTGGTCGGCAAAGGCCGAGGGATTTTGCGTGTAGGCAAACATCATCTGATAGATGGCGTTGGCCGACGTGGTGGTGTATTGCAGCAGGTCGGCGGCATCGTGCCAACCGCCGCGCACGTCGATGTGCTGGCCCTGCTTGGTGGGGTGATACACAACGCGGGCGTCGAGCTGGTGGCAGCTGTCCTGGATGTAGGGGTTCCAGCCGCACCGCTGCTGGCGCATGTAGCGCAGTGTGAAGTCGGCCGCGCCCTTATACACGCGGCCATTGACGGGAAACACGGGCGACTTGCTCTGCCCCACCCTCACGTAGTATGTGCCTTGACGGTTGAAGTCGCTGAAGTTAAGGCGGTAGGTGGCTTTCATGCCGCCCAGCGCCCCTGTGGGCTGCACGCGGGTGGATGTGTAGGCCACCTGGCCGCTGAAGGCGTCGACGAGTTCAAAACTGCTCACTGCAGCGGTGTCGGTGCTCATGAGCACTGCCACTTTGGTGGCTTGGGGCAGATAGCCGAGTTGGTTGATGCGTATCCAGCCGGCTGCGCTGGCCGCAAGGGTGCCGCCGGCCAGCACTGCAACGGCAGCCAAGCGGCGCAATCGGGTTTTGGTGGTGATAGTCATATTTTTTGCTAATAGTATTTACTTTTGGGCAAAGATAGTGCAAACCGAATGCACAGCATCAAGCTTGCTTGAATGCTTTGCTGAGGTGCAGCCTATCTTATGCAAAGATAGTGCAATTTAGACTTTGGCTCCCACTGATTTTATTTTATTTTCCACAGATTCCACAGATTTACACGGATTTTTCCGTTTCGACAGAAAGACACGCTGGGGCTGACTGGATTTTTCGACAAAAAGACATAAAGACACAATTTATTAAAGGCTTATTTTGAACACTCTTTTGTGTGATTTTCTGTCTTTTTGCGGATTCAGCTCTCCTTTTTTGTCTTTATGACTCTTTTCGGCTCAGGACTTTTTCCGGTGGGCGGTGCGCTTGTAGGGCTTTATGGTCGGCTTTTCGGCAATGGGGTGCGTGATGTCGGCGCTTGGCTGGTGGTAGGATGTGGCCGGCGAAGCGGCGTTGAGCAGGTGTTCATAGGGCTGCTCGAACAGGTGGCGCTGGTGCAAGAACTCGCTGATGTCATCGCCCAGGCGGTAGCCGCCATGCACAATGAAGTCGACACCCATTTGGCTGAGCACGGCGGCATTGTCGGCAGCTCCGCGCCTAAGGGCCAGCACCACGGCGTTGAGGCTGTCGTCGGGGCGGAACACCTTGCCGATGATGGTGCGGAAGTTGGCCGTAACGGCCTGCTCAAGCGTATATCCCAACCGCGGCTCGGCTATGTAGAAGTCGTAGCCATCGGCGCCGCTGCTCAGCATTTGCAGCATGCCCTGCTTAAACTCGCTGCGGGCCAGCGCCTTGAAACGCTGCTTTTCGGCATAGTTTGAGCGGGCATAGAGGGCTATGACATAGAGGAAGTTGACATCGTAGTGCTGCAGCCACAGCGTGTCGCGGTCGAAGAGACGGTTGCTGAACTGGCAGCACGGCACACGGCCGCTGTGGTCGGGGCGGCGGATGAGGCACGGCTGGGCATACGTTGGCGCTCCGGGCGACACGCGGGCGCTGATAAAGAAGTTGGGCGTGATGTTGTAGCCCTCGGTGAGCGCGTCGCGATACCTCACTTTGGGGTGGCGGGCGGAGCCGCGGAGGCTGTCGAAATACCAGTTGATGTTGAGCTGAATCACATTTTTGGCGTAGGTGTATTGCTTATACACCGAGTTGGTGCCAAGCGCGGCCCCTATTTTGTAATACTTGCTGTCGCCAATGTAGTATATGTCGTCGCCGCCCACAAGCGACGGATAGCGGTAGATGTGGTCCACCACCTTGCCGTCGGGCTGGTCTTTGAGGTCGGGGTCGATGCCGCCCTTGTCGTCGCCTATCAGTTCGTCGATTATTGCCTCAAACACCACATTGAAGTTGCGCACCAGCAGATAGTCGCTGTCTTGCCGCGACGAGCGCACGCGCTCCACCTCGCCGAAAAAGGCGTAGCACAGCCGCCACAGCTCGAGGGCGGTGTCGGAGAAGTAGCGGTACTTGATTTGCCGCAGGCGCCGCTGACCATAACCGCCCAGGTAGCGGCTGAAGCTGGCGGCCGACATGGGCTCGTAGCCACAGGGCACATCGGCTCTGAAACCGTAGCGGCGGGCTATATGGGCCATGATTGAGGCGTAGACCACCATCAGCTCCTCGTCGAAGTCGGTCTGGCGGCGGCGCACGGCAGGGCGCGGATACACAGGCACGCCGCGGCGCATCACGGCAGGGGTGCGCGCCACCGTCTTGCGCCAGTCGATTTTGCTGAAGCCGCTGCGCGATGCCTTAATGGCCGTAATGAAAAAGTCGCGGTGGTCGCGGCCAAACCTCACCAGCGACAGCACCACATCGAGCAGCGTGCCGCAGGCAGTGCCATGCGAGCCGTCGAGCCGCGAAAACGAGCGGCGCAGCAGCGTGCCGCTGCACGGGTGCAGACGGCCAAACTCCCTGATGGCCCGGTAGATCCACACCGCAAAGCCCGACAGAAATGCATAGTCGGCACGGCTCACGCGGTGCTGCCGCAATGCCTCGCCAAAGTCGATGATGTCTTCGGGCTTAAGCCCAGGGTGCCACAGCACGCAGCCGCGGTCGCTGTCGATGAGCACCTTTGGCAGGAAAAATATGCAGTCGCCCAGCTCGCGGCTGTAGCAGTAGCCCACATGGTTCACCGAAGTCCTGCCGTCGAGGGTGGATGGCTCAAAGCCCTTTAGCACCCCGGCCACGGCCTGCTCGGCATACTGGTATCCCTCGATGATGATTTTCATTGTCAAGCGTCGGTTTGCGGCTCATCTGCCGGTTCGAGCCGCTCCACTCCCAGGCCGTCAAGAAACTCGGCCACCAAGTCGGCATTCACCTCGCCGCCATCGGTGAAGAAACGGTGGAAACTGTCGCAGTTGCCGGTGAATATGCTGCCCGCCTCGCCGGCACAGTCCTTAAACACATCGTTCCACAAATAAAACACCACCTTCGACACAAAGCGGTCGGAGCTGATGGCATCGTGGCCCTTGCGCGCGGCAAACCAGTAGCCCAGCTTCTTGTCCTCGCTCTGCGTCACGGCCTCGATGCGCTCGTTGGCCTGGCGCACAAAGCAGGCCCACACATAGCGGCGTCCGCCACCACAGTCAATGTAGTGGCCGCGGTCGGTGCAGTCGATGGGCACATAGCGCCAGTCCCAGCGGCGCTTAAAGGCCGAATCGATGGGAAACAGGCTTTGGTCGCTGGTGTTCATTGTGGCCCAAATGTGCAGGTTGGGCGGCAGCTGCATCTTCTTGCCCGACTTTATGCTGGCATCACCAATGTCAGAGTCGGCAAACTGCTGCTGCAGGTAGCGCTGCAAGTCGCGGTCGGGCACTATGCGGTAGGCCGAATAGCCACGGTCATCACGGTCGAGCAGCTGAAACACATCGCCGAAAATCTGGGCGCAGTTGCCGCGGTTTATCTCCTCAATAATCAGGAAAAACGGCTCGTCAGGCTTGAGCCACGCCCTCACATAGGCCTCGGTGAACGCCTGCGGCACAAACCGATAGGTGAGTTCACCGCTTGCATCGTTGAGCGCGGGCTTGTAGCAGCCTACAAACGTAGAATAGTCGCAGTCGGGGTGAAACGTGGTTCGAATTGAGTTGTCGTCGGTGATGCAAGCGTTGCAGTTGATGCTATACGACTTACCCGTGCCAGGCGCACCAAAGAAAATCTGCTGCAAAGGCAAATCGTCAACGGACTTAGAGCCAAAACCGACTTTAGATGAAGCATCATAGGCCTCCATAATCACCTTCACCATATCTTGCTTATCAGCAAGAAAAACGCACAAATCTGCAACATATGACTGAGAAGCATTCACCAAACCTGCACAAGATAAAATTGGAGATATATAAAAATCACCCCTATCTATGGTTTTCGCCCCATGCCACCACCCATAATCAGTGATGAACATATTCAAATATGACTTTGATGTATCATCTAAATCAAGAGACAGCAATAATTGCTCCTCTTGCCTGTTTAGGGTTCCATTATTCAGAATTCTCAAACGTTCCCTAGTAGCCACGTCAAGGGCGAATTTCTTATATAGCATTAACTCATTATATAAATCAGTAAAATACGATGCTATATAAAACCACTGATTAGGCAAAAAAATATTCAACAAGCCTCGCTGAAGCCCTTTTGTCTGAATAATCGCGGAATAATCATTATAGGCAATTGCATTTCCATTAATATTCTTTACACGCTCTTTTAAAACTAATGGCAACACAAAATCTCTGCCTTCATATCTGCTGAAATTTTCGGCAGCAAGGTCAAAAACATGCTCTAAGTTCCGTAATTTTCCCATTAGGATTTACTTAATAATTGTGTCACAATTTCTTCGGCCAGCCTTTTAATCACGGGTAAAGCCACACTATTTCCGAATTGATGATATGCTTCTTTTTTTGAGACAACTATCTTATACTCTTGGTTGTCTTTATTATTAGCATTATTGGCACTACTCGGATTTTGCCAACCGTTGCCAATAATTCTATACCCTTGTAACCGTCCAGCCTCCACTGGCGTAAGGCGACGCGGGTTCAGTCCCTTATCTGACTGGTCGATTAATATCTCGCTGCCATCTTTCCAATAACGTGCAGAAATAGTGCTGCAATAAACGCTTTCGGAATTAAACAAGCAGTAGCCGAAACCCTTTCCGTTGGCCTTGTTCCGCTCTTTTCTCAGCTTATGGCCTTCCCACATTCTGTCGCTTATGGTGTAGTACGCATCAATCGAGTCTGCCGGTTCAAATATATCTGACAGTCTGGTTTTTACGACTCTATCTGCCAAATCCTTAGTTTTGTCATATATTGTTTGTCCATTTGGGTCTATTCCATAAGGGAATTTGAATGAGTCTACTTTTATCAAATCTTTATACCATGCAATAATAAACAAACGCTCCCTATTTTGCGGAAGGCCGAAATATTTGGCGTTTAACACATCGTAGCTGTATGCATATCCTAGTTCATCTAATGTTGACAGTATGGTCTTCAGCGTTTCTCCCTTCATATGCGTTTTCAAGCCCTTCACATTTTCAAGGAACAACACTTTTGGCGGATAACCCGCATCAATTTTCTGCTTTACTATATTTGCTATATTGAAGAATAACGTTCCTCTCGTGTCCTCAAAGCCCTGTCTTAGTCCTGCAATAGAAAAAGGCTGACACGGAAATCCTCCACAACAAACGTCAAATGCAGGAATTTTGGCAGGATCTTGCTTCGTTATATCTTCATTAAACAATTTATTGCCGTTTTCAAACAGATTTGGAGCAATATCTTTATAATTAGCTTCATACGAGATGCGCGCATTTTTGTCCCATTCGCTAGCAAACACGCAATTCATGCCGACAGAGTGCATTGCTTGATGAAAGCCGCCTATGCCAGCAAATAGATCGATAAATTTATATGTTTTTCTCTTTGCCATGTTATAGTCGGCCCAACAAAAGGCACTTTTATTCGTCCCTTTTTGTTGGGCACTGATAGCGATGGCGGTTATGGGTGGTTTTAGGGTGGAATTGCGGTTTTTCGGGCAGTTTATACGGCTTTTTCTCAAAATTTTGCTAATTTTGCGCACGCATAATATCTGGAAAAGTGCCCAACGAAAAGGGAGGATTTGTTAGACCATGTGAAGCGCGTTAAATGGCGGATTGGATTGGGGAAGGTGCAAGAGAAAATCAAGAAAAAATCTGTGATTATCTGTGCAATCTGTGGGAGATAAAGTCTTCTGCACGGCTGCCTGTTGTGGCTGCTTTAGGGCTCCCACAGATTGCACAGATAATCACAGACACTTCCATTTAATTGTGTGCTTTTGCCTAAGGCATGTTTTTTGGGGGGGCTTAATCAATTTGTCGCTGAGTCAAAGGGTTGATGGGGCGCGGAGGGAAGGCGGCCAGGTAGCGGGCCAGGGTGCCGCGGCTCACGCCGCACTGCCGCGCTATGGCGCTCATGGGCTGGCGTTGAGCCAGGCAGCTGGCTATGAGGGCGCGGTGGGCATGGAGCTTGTATTTGTGCGGGGCGCTGCGGCTGCCGCGCGGCCGGCCCAGTGTGACCCCCTCGGCCTTGCGCCGCGCCAGAGCCTCGCGCGTGCGCTGACTGATGAGGTTGCGCTCAATCTCGGCCGAGAGGGCGAAGGCGAAAGCCAGCACCTTGCTTTGGATGTCGTCGCCCAGGCGGTAGTTGTCCTTGATGGTCCACACGCGGCACTCGCGCGCCATGCACAAGTTCAGAATCTCCATTATCATAAACAAGTTGCGCCCAAGGCGCGACAGTTCGGCGCAAACGATGAGGTCGCCGCGCCCCACCCTGTTGAGCAGTTTGCCCAGTTCACGCTTTGAGTAGGCGCGCGTGCCGCTAATGGTCTCCTCAATCCAGCCGTCCACTGCCAGCCCATGGGTGCGGCAGAACCGGGCAATTTCGAGACGCTGGTTTTCCACCGTCTGCTTGTCGCAGCTCACGCGAATGTATCCGTAAATCATAGTTTTTTCATGTAAAGAAAAGGCTTTTGCAGCAATAAGCGCCGCCAGGCGGCACAAAAAAGCTCCCGCGGGCTGCTGCCCGGGGAGCAATATGCTTTAGCGATATAATAATGGTGACGTGGCTGTGGACTACTTCAGCTCCACACCCATCACGTTATACTTCTTGTCGCCTACGATGATTAACACCTGGCCGTTTTCAATCACCTTGCGGGGCTTCACTTCCTTGCTGGTGGCGATGTTCTCGACCACAGTAGAGGTGAGTGTGGTCACCTTGATGTTGTCAAGGATTACGCGGTTAACCTTGATGTTGACTCCGTGCTCGGTGTCAGTGGCTGCGGGCATGTCGGCCGAAGTGTAGTCGGTGGTCTTAGTGCCAAAGCTGGGGATAACCGACATGAAAGCCACCTGAGTCTCGGCAGTGGCGCCCTTGATTACGAGTTCGTTTTTAGTGCCCTCGAAGCCCCATGCGGCTGTGGTGTCCATGGTGATAAACGCGTTGGTGGGAATTTCGATGACCGCAGCGTTGAGGGTGATGTCGTTGCCGCCGGCGTCGCGGTAGGCCACTTCCTTGGTCTTGGTCACGCCCTCAAACTGGCCGGGACCGAGCAGCGCCACGCAGTAGTACTGATAGTCGTGCACGAGGCCCGACTTGTAGCTGCCGTCTGCATTGAGGTTTTGTTTGGAGGTGTAGCCAATGCCCTGCCACGAGAGCTTGACATCGGTGGGAGTGGTGAGCGAGGCGAACTTTGGCGACAGCAGGTCGCCGCCGTAGCCGGTCTTGGAGATGCGCACGTAGCCCTGGCAGGCATACAAGTAGGTGGTGCGCGACGACCAGCCGTTGAGGTCTTCTACGTTGTCGTCGTTGATTATGCCGTTGTAGTTGGGCTGATAACTAACGCCCTCGGCATCGGTGCCGGTCCAGGGGTTCTTGCCATACTTGTGCACGCTGCCGGCCATGGCATCGAGCTTGTCGAAGTTTTCTTGCAGCACCACAGTCTCCTGTGCCTGCATGCCGATGAACGAACTTGCTGCCACAAGAGCAGCCACAAAAAGTTTAGAGTAATTTTTTTTCATTTGGGTTGTTGTTTAAAGTGTTTGTTAATTTTCCCCAAAGTTACACTATTTTTCAATAAATGGCAACATCGCGGCCTGATATTCACAGCATTGTTACCAAAAAACACTAAACGCCGCTACACTTTTGCGTAACGCCGCGGAGGCTGCGGGCTTAAGTCGCCGACATTGCCGTGAAAGAGCCGGGGCGCACCGCCGCTTTCATACATGCCACTCTGCAGCACTCTTTTGCTCATTCAGTCGCCCACAGATATCACAAATTCACACAGGCGGTCCTCTTTCGGCAGACAGGCACATAATTGGCTGACAGGAATTTAGACGATAAGGACATAAAGACACATGGTCGTTGGCTGGAATTTAGACGATAAAGACACAAAGATATATTTATTCGGCCACTTTTGTCTAATGTCTTAAATCTGCTTTATGTCTTTATCGTCGATATTCATCTTTGCCGCCTAAATACGCAATTAAGCCGCTGACTTCGGCATTAAACTTTATGGGCAGAAAGCAAAGCGGCACCGCACTGTGAATTTGTGCGGTGCCGCGTTTGGCTATCAGTGAAATGCCTCCTCTCTCTGCAAGGGGGCACGGCTGTTGCTTAGTTTAGAAGTGGCTTACTCAGCCTTGGCCTCTTCGGCTGCAGGAGCCTCGGCTGCTGTGGGAGCGGCGGCCTCGGCCTTCTTGGCGCCTGAGCGGCGGCTGCGGCGTGTGGTCTTCTTCTTGCCCTCTTCCTTGGCAGCGAGCATAGCCTCGTTGTAGTCAACCAGCTCGATGAAGCAAGTCTTGGCGTTGTCGCCGAGGCGGTTGCCGAGCTTGAGGATGCGGGTGTAGCCACCGGGACGGTCGGCAATCTTCTTCGAGATGTTCTGGAAGAGCTCAGTCACGGCCTCTTTGCTCTGCAGGTAGCTGAACACGAGGCGGCGCGATGCGGTGTCGTCCTTCTTGGCGCGGTTGATAAGCGGCTCGGCATACACGCGCAGAGCCTTAGCCTTGGCCAGTGTGGTGAAGATTCTCTTGTGGAGAATCAGCGATGTGGTCATATTTGACAAGAGAGCGTCGCGGTGTGCCTTCTTGCGGCTTAAGTGGTTGAATTTTTTATTATGTCTCATCGTTTAATTACTCTTTATCTAGTTTATACTTTGAAATATCCATGCCAAAGTGCAGTCCAAGACTGGTGAGGAGCTCCTCAAGCTCTGAGAGCGACTTTTTGCCGAAGTTGCGGAACTTGAGCAGGTCGGTCTTGTTGAACTTTACGAGGTCGCCAAGAGTCTCGACTTCTGCCGACTTGAGGCAGTTGAGGGCGCGGACCGAGAGGTCCATGTCCACGAGTTTGGTCTTGAGCTGCTGGCGCATGTGGAGCACTTCTTCGTCAAACTCCTCGTTGCCCTTGCCCTCGCTCTCGTCGACGGCGATTTTGTCGTCGCTGAACAGGGCGAAGTGCTGAATGAGGATTCTGGCGGCGTCTTTAAGGGCGTCCTTTGGAAGTATAGAGCCGTCGGTGGTAATTTCAAGAACAAGTTTCTCGTAGTCAGTCTTTTGTTCTACGCGGTAGTTTTCAACTGCATACTTCACATTCACAATGGGAGTGTAGATGGAGTCGATGGCGATCACGTCGATGGGGTCGTTCTCGTTGCGGTTCTCATCTGCGGGCACATAGCCGCGTCCCTTGTTGATGGTGATATCCAGCTGGAAGCTGGCATCGGGGTCAAGGTGGCAGATTACGAGCTCGGGGTTGAGCACTTCGAATCCGCTGAGCGCCTTGCTGATGTCGCCAGCCTTAAACACATCCTGGCCCGAAACCTTGATAGAAGCCTTTTCAGATTCGGTTTCTTCGGTCACACGCTTCAGGCGCACCTTTTTGAGGTTGAGGATGACGTTGGTCACGTCTTCCTTAACGCCTGGAATGGTGGCAAACTCATGCTTCACACCGTCGATGCGGATATTGCAAATCGCATAGCCCTCGAGAGACGACAGGAGGATGCGTCGCAGAGCGTTGCCGATTGTGACACCGTAGCCGGGCTCCAGGGGGCGGAACTCGAACTTGCCGAAGGTGTTATCGGACTCCAACATTAAAACTTTATCTGGTTTCTGAAATGCTAAAATAGCCATGGACGTTAAATTTACTGTTTAGAATATAACTCGACGATTAACTGTTCCTTGATGTTTTCAGGAATCTCATCACGCTGGGGCAGGTTTATCATCTTGCCGCCCTTGAGGCTCTCGTCCCACTCAATCCATGGATACTTGCTGTGGTTGAAGCCGGCGAGTGAGTCTTGAATCACTTCGAGCGACTTCGACTTCTCGCGAACTGCCACGAGCTCGCCGGGAGTGACAGAGTATGAGGGAATGTTGACCACTTTGCCGTTGACGGTGATGTGGCGGTGCAGCACGAGCTGGCGTGCGGCTGCGCGTGTGGGCGCGATGCCCAGGCGGTAGACCACGTTGTCGAGGCGCTTCTCGAGGAGCTGCAGGAGCACTTCGCCCTTCACACCCTTGATAGAAGAAGCCTTCTTGAAGAGGTTGCGGAACTGGCGCTCGAGCACGCCGTAGGTGTACTTAGCCTTTTGTTTTTCGCGAAGCTGAGTGCCGTACTCTGAGAGTTTGCGTCTCTTGTTGGCGCCGTGCTGGCCCGGTGCGTAGTTCTTCTTAGCAAGAACTTTGTCTTCACCGAAGATAGGTTCGCCCAGTTTGCGGGCAATTTTTGATTTTGGACCTGTATATCTAGCCATCTTTTGTTTTTAATAATTAAAGTTGTGTGTGCTGAATCGCTTCAGTGCAGCCGCGATTGCAGAGAGGTTGTTGAAAAATGCAATCTATTCACTGACAGAGATTCGCGAAAAAGTGTTTTGAATAAAAATGATTTTTTCGTTGTGTGGAAAAACCGTTTTTGTTGTAGTTAAGAGAATTAAGCCGCTGCCGCTGGCCTGGCTCCCGGCTGGCCGGGGGCCGGCAGTGTGCAGCTGTGCATGGCTTGCGCCTTACACTCTTCTTCTCTTGGGAGGACGGCATCCGTTGTGGGGCAGCGGAGTGACGTCGATGATCTCGGTTACAGCGATGCCGGCACCGTGGATGGTGCGGATTGCGCTCTCACGGCCGTTGCCGGGACCCTTCACGTAGGCTTTCACCTTGCGCAGGCCAAGGTCGTAAGCGACTTTGGCGCAATCCTCGGCAGCCATCTGGGCGGCATAGGGGGTGTTCTTTTTAGAACCGCGGAAACCCATCTTGCCGGCCGACGACCATGAAATAACCTGTCCCTCGCCGTTGGTGAGGCACACAATGATGTTGTTGAAAGAAGAATGTACGTGGAGCTGACCCATTCCGTCAACCTTAACAACTCTCTTCTTAGCTGCGACTGTCTTTTTTGCCATACTTTAATATCGTTATTTAGTAGCTTTCTTCTTGTTTGCGACTGTTTTCTTGCGTCCTTTGCGTGTGCGGGCGTTGTTCTTGGTGCTCTGGCCGCGCACGGGCAGGCCGTTGCGGTGGCGGATGCCACGGTAGCAACCGATGTCCATGAGGCGCTTGATGTTCATTTGCACTTCGCTACGCAGGTCACCCTCGACCTTGTAGTTATCGCCGATGACCTCACGCACTTTGGCTGCTTCGGCATCGGTCCAGTCTTTAACCTTGGTGTCGAGGTCAACACCGGCCTTAGAAAGAATGGTGGCGGCTGCGCTGCGGCCTATACCATAGATATAGGTGAGTGCAATTGCGCCTCGTTTGTTTTGGGGTAAATCTACTCCGACAATTCTAACTGCCATATATAAAATCTAATTTTTTCTGCAAAATTAATAAAAATTATCCTTGACGTTGCTTAAACTTAGGATTTTTCTTGTTTATCACGTATAAACGTCCCTTGCGGCGCACGATTTTGCACTCGGGGGTGCGTTTTTTGATTGAAGCTCTGACTTTCATATTCTTTTAGTTCTTTGATTTATTTGTATCGAAAAGCAATTCTTCCTTTTGACAAATCGTAGGGCGACATTTCAACCTTCACTTTGTCGCCGGGCAGAATCTTGATGTAGTGCATGCGCATCTTACCGCTGATGTGTGCGGTGATCTGATGGCCGTTCTCAAGCTCCACGCGGAACATTGCGTTTGACAGTGCCTCTATGATTGTGCCGTCTTGCTCTATTGCGGTTTGTTTTGACATAAACTGTGGTTGTGTTTGTTTTGAGAGTTGTTTGTTTCCTGATTAAATTGCCGCGGGGCTCAAATGAAGCGGTCGCCAAGCACCTCCTGGATGTATTTGAACGATGACAGGATGTCGGGCTTGCCGTGGTGTATGGCTATCGAGTGCTCGAAGTGTGCCGATGGCTTGCGGTCCTTGGTGCGGGTCGTCCAGCCGTCGCGCTCTATCACTATGTTCTTGCTGCCCATGTTGATCATGGGCTCGATGGCTATGCACATGCCGTCTTTGATGAGTGCTCCGGTGCCGCGGCGGCCGTAGTTTGGCACGTCGGGGTCTTCATGGAGCTTGCGCCCCACCCCGTGGCCGCACATTTCGCGCACCACGCTGTAGCCGCGCTTCTCGCAGTAGTCCTGCACCGTGTGGCCTATGTCGCCGATGCGGTTGCCGGGCACGGCCTTCTTGATGCCCTCATAGAGGCTCTCCTTGGTGGTTTTGAGCAGGCGCTTCACTTCGTCGCTCACGTTGCCCACGCAGAAGGTGTAGCATGAGTCGCCGTTGAAGCCTGCCTTGGTCACCGCGCCGCAGTCGATCGACACTATGTCGCCGTCTTCGAGGGCGTAGTTCGATGGGATGCCGTGCACCACTGTCTCGTTGACCGAGATGCACAGTGTGGCGGGGAAGCCGTAGAGGCCGAGGAAGCCGGGCTCGCAGCCCTGCGAGCGGATGTACTCTTCAGCAATTTGATCGAGACGCCGTGTAGTGATCCCCGGGGCCACCCACTTGGCCATTTCGCCAAGTGTGCGCGCCACCACGAGATCAGCTTCACGGAGAAGCTCTATTTCTTCATCTGTCTTCAGATAAATCATTATAGCTTTTGTATACTCCTTATAGTTTAGTCAGTTTGTTTTAACCGTTAAGTCCGGTGCGTCCTTTGATTTTGCCACTCTTCATCAGGCCGTCGTAGTGGTGCATGGTGAGGTGTGTCTCAATCTGCTGCAGGGTGTCGAGCACCACGCCCACGATGATCAGCAGCGATGTGCCGCCGAAGAACTGGGCGAAGCTCTGGTTGACGCCGAAGTAGCGGGCGAATGCCGGGAGGATTGCCACGATGCCCAGGAATATGGAGCCGGGCAGCGTGATGCGCGACATTATCGAATCGATGTAGTCGGCGGTCTTCTTGCCGGGCTTGATGCCGGGGATGAAGCCGCTGTTCTTCTTCATCTCTTCGGCCATCTGGGTGGGGCGCACGGTGATGGCTGTGTAGAAGTAGGTGAACGCCACAATCATGAGGAAGTACACCACGTTATACCACAGACCGTTCATGTCGCCGAATGTGCGGGCGAGACTGCCAATGAAGCCGGGGGCGTCCTGCTTGGCGCCGAATCCGGCCAGTGTGATGGGGATGAACATCAGCGCCTGGGCGAAGATGATAGGCATCACATTGGCGGCGTTCACCTTGAGGGGGATGTACTGGCGGGCGCCGCCATACTGGCGGTTGCCCACGATGCGCTTGGCATACTGCACGGGCACCTTGCGTGTGCCCTGCACCAGCATCACTGCACCTGCGGTGACTGCGAAGAGGATGATGATTTCGATAAGGAACATCACCAGACCGCCCTGCGAGGCGGTGAGGCGTCCGGTGAACTCTTGCACGAGAGCTCCGGGGAAGCGGGCTATGATACCCACAAGGATGATCATTGAGATGCCGTTGCCGATGCCCTTGTCGGTGATCTTCTCACCGAGCCACATGATGAACATGGCTCCTGCTGTGAGGACAATGGAGAGGAACAGCATCGACATGAAGCCGAAGTGGGCGTTGCCGCCGGCCGAGTTAACCTGATACTGCAGGTTGACGAGGTAGGCGGGAGCCTGTACCAGCAGGATGAGCACTGTGAGATAGCGCGTGTACTGGTTGAGCTTCATGCGGCCGCTTTCGCCCTCACGCTGCATCTTCTGGAACTGGGGCATGACCATGCCCAGCAGTTGGATCACGATAGATGCGGTGATGTAGGGCATGATGCCCAGGGCGAAGATGGAAGCCTGAGAGAATGCGCCACCCGAGAACATGTCGAGCAGCTGCATCAGTCCACTGTTGGTGAAGTTACGCAGCGCGTCGAGGTCGTCGGGATTGATGCCCGGCAGCACCACAAAGCATCCAAATCGATACACGAGTATGAAGAGGAATGTTATGGTGATGCGCTTGCGCAGGTCCTCAATCTTCCAGATATTCTTTAATGTCTGAATAAGTCTCATTAGGCTTTACACTTTAGCGATTGTACCACCGGCGGCCGTGATGGCCTCCTCGGCTTTCTTCGAGAAGGCGTTGGCCTCCACGTCGACCTTCTTGCTGAGAGTGCCCACAGCGAGCACCTTCACAAGCTGGTTTTTGCGCACCAGGCCTGCCTGGCGCAGGTCGGCCACGGTCACCTTGTCGAGGTTGGCCTTCTTGGCCAGCTCGTCGATCACCTCAATGTTGATGGCCTTGTACTCAACGCGGTTGATGTTCTTGAAGCCGAACTTGGGCACGCGGCGCTGCAGAGGCATCTGACCGCCTTCGAAGCCCACCTTGTTTTTGTAGCCCGAGCGCGACTTAGCACCCTTGCTGCCTCGTGTAGAAGTTCCGCCTTTACCAGAACCCGGACCACGTCCGATGCGACGTTTTTTCTTATTGGAACCTAATGCTGGTTGTAAATTACTTAAATCCATAACAGTTTAAAATTATTATTTTAAGCGTTCGTTACTTCTACAAGATGACGAACCACGTTTACCATACCAAGGACTTCGGGAGTTGCCTCCTTCACTACCTCATGATTTAATTTGTGGAGACCCAGAGCGTCGAGGGTTCTCTTCTGGCGGGCAGGACGATTGATTCTGCTCACCACTTGCTTTATCTTGATTTTAGCCATTTGTGTGTGTCAAATTTTTAAATTAACCGTTAAACACCTTGTCGAGGCTAATGCCGCGATACTGGGCAATTGTGAGCGGGCTGCGCATCTCGTCGAGGGCGGCGATGGTGGCCTTCACGAGGTTGTGGGGGTTGCTTGAGCCCTTCGACTTACAGATCACGTCGGTGATGCCCACGCTCTCGAGCACGGCGCGCATTGCACCACCGGCCTTAACACCGGTACCGGGAGTGGCGGGCTTCATGAACACGCGCGAGCCGCCGAACTTGGCCACCTGCTCGTGGGGGATTGTGCCCTTGTGCACGGGCACCTTGATGAGGTTCTTCTTTGCCATCTCAACGCCCTTGGCGATTGCGGTGGTAACCTCGTTGGCCTTGCCCAGGCCGTAGCCGATGATGCCGTTGCCGTCACCAACTACCACAATGGCAGCGAAGGTGAAAGTGCGGCCACCCTTTGTCACCTTTGTGGTGCGGTTGATGGCCACGAGGCGATCCTTCAATTCAATATCGCTTGTTGTTTTAACTCTATTGTTCTTCTTTGCCATGATTCTTTAAAATTTAAGACCACCCTTGCGTGCGCCGTCGGCGAGCGACTTCACACGGCCGTGGAAAAGGAAACCGTTACGGTCAAACACTACTGTCTCGATGCCTGCGTCGAGGGCCTTCTTGGCCACGTTCTCGCCCACCTTGGCAGCGATTTCACTCTTTGTTCCCTCAGTGATTCCCTTGGAAGAAGCTGAAACGAGGGTATTGCCAGCAACATCGTCGATTAGCTGAGCATAGATCTGCTTGTTGCTGCGGAACACGCACAGGCGCGGGCGCTGGGCAGTGCCGCTGATTTTGCCGCGGATGCGTGCTTTGATTTTATTTCTTCTCTGATTCTTTGATACCATAGTTAGTGAATGTTATTTGGCTGCTGCCGTTTTACCAGACTTGCGGCGGATGATTTCGCCTACGAACTTAATACCCTTGCCCTTGTAAGGTTCTGGCTTGCGGAATGTGCGGATCTTGGCGCAAATCTGGCCAAGGAGCTGCTTGTCGGCCGACTCCAGGGTGATGAGGGGGTTCTTGTTGCGCTCCGATACGGCGTTGACCTTTACTTCGGGGGGCATCTTGAGGTAGATGGCGTGCGAGTAGCCGAGCGCGAGCTCGAGCACCTGGCCCTTGCTGGTGGCGCGGTAACCTACACCCACAATCTCCATCTCCTTCTTGAAGCCCTCGCTCACGCCCACCACCATGTTGTGGATGAGGGCGCGGTAGAGGCCGTGCTGCGCGCGGGTGGGGCGATCGTCGTTGGCGCGTGTCACCTTCACCTGGCTGCCTTCTACGGCAACTGCAACCTTATCTGATTTAACTTCCTGCTTGAGCTCGCCTTTGGGGCCCTTCACAGTCACTATGTTGTCCTTGACGTCTACTGTTACGCCGGCAGGTAACTCAATTGGCAATTTTCCTATTCTTGACATAATCTTTACCTCCTTTTATCATTAATAAACGTAACATAAAACTTCGCCGCCAACCTTCAGGTCGCATGCCTGCTTGTTGGTCATCACGCCACGCGAGGTGGAGATGATGGCGATACCTAAACCGTTGAGCACGCGGGGCATGTCTTTGTAGCCAGTGTACTGGCGCAGGCCGGGGCGCGATACTCGCTTGAGGCACTTGATTGCGTTCACTTTGTCGACGTTGTCGTACTTGAGCGCGATTTTGATTGTGCCTGAGGGGCACTGGGTGTCATCGATAAACTTGTAGTTAAGGATGTAACCCTGCTCGAAGAGAATCTTGGTGATCTCTTTCTTCAGTTTTGAAGAAGGGATTTCAACGACACGGTGCTGTGCCTTGATCGCATTCCTCAATCTGGTCAAATAATCTGCAATTGGATCAGTCATTGATTTTTTGTTTTAAATTGATTCGGGCTGATTGATGATTTGATTTGTTTTAGTGTCCGAACAATATTTAATACTAAAATGAATTGTTGCTTTGCTTGTGTGCGCTTGCGTTTTACCAGCTTGCCTTCTTCACGCCGGGGATGAGGCCTGCAGAGGCCATCTCACGGAAGTCGATGCGGCTGATGCCGAACTGGCGCATGTAGCCCTTGGGGCGGCCAGACATCTTGCAGCGGTTGTGCAGACGCACGGGTGAAGCGTTGAGGGGAAGGGCCTGGAGGGCGGTGTAGTCGCCGGCGGCCTTGAGCGCTGCGCGCTTGGCGGCATACTTTGCCACCAGCTTCTGGCGCTTAGCCTCGCGCGCTTTCATTGATTCTTTTGCCATAACTAATTGTGTTGTTTTAATTATTTAGCGTTGTTGAAAGGCAGGCCGAAGAGCTTGAGCAGTGCATAGCCCTCCTCGTCGGTCTGGGCGGTGGTCACGAAAGTGATGTTCATACCGGTCATCTTGTTCACCGAGTCGATGTTGATTTCGGGGAAGATGATCTGCTCGGTGATGCCCACGGTGTAGTTGCCGCGGCCGTCGAGCTTGCCGCTGATGCCCTTAAAGTCGCGGATGCGGGGCAGGGCGATGCGGATGAAGCGCTCCATGAACTCATACATGCGGTCGCGGCGCAGTGTTACGCGCGCGCCGATGGGCATCTTCTTGCGCAGCTTGAAGTTGGAGATATCCTTCTTCGACACTGTGGGCACGGCCTTCTGGCCGGTGATGGCAGTGAGCTCGTTGATTGCGGTCTCGATGATTTTCTTGTCCTGTGTGGCGTCGCCGAGGCCCTCGTTGAGGACGATCTTAGTGAGACGCGGAATCTGCATAGTCGAGGTGTAGTTGAACTGCTTCATCAGAGCAGGCGCGATCACCTCGTCGTATTGTTTCTTAAGAGTTGTACTCATTATTTAATCTCCTCTTTTGATTTTTTAGCGTAACGAATTGTCTTGCCATTCTCATCCTTCTTGAAGCCTACGCGTGTGGGCTTGGGGTCCTTGCCGCTCTTGGGGTCGACGAGGTTTACGTTAGAGATGTGAATGGGAGCCTCCATTTTCACGAAGCCGCCCTGAGGGTGCTGCGCGCTGGGCTTGGTGCTCTTGGTAACGATGTTGATGCCCTCTACGACCACGCGGCCTGCCTTGGCCTGCACGCTGAGCACGCGGCCTGTCTTGCCTTTGTCGTCGCCGGCGAGCACGTAGACTGTATCGCCTTTCTTTATTGATAATTTAGCCATATTGCTTTATAACCTTTGGTAATTTTGATTAAAGAACTTCGGGTGCAAGCGACACGATCTTCATGTTGGTGGCGCGCAGCTCGCGGGCTACGGGGCCGAAGATACGCGTGCCGCGTAACTCACCTGCATTGGTCAACAACACGCAAGCGTTGTCGTCAAACCTGATGTAAGAGCCGTCCTGACGGCGGATTTCCTTTTTGGTTCTAACAACGACCGCACGCGAAACGGTGCCCTTCTTCATGTCGCTCGAAGGGATAGCGTTCTTGACGGTGACCACGATTTGGTCGCCGACCGAAGCGTAGCGGCGGCCAGTGCCACCGAGCACGCGGATGCACAGCACCTCGCGCGCGCCGCTGTTGTCGGCAACTGATAATCTGCTTTCTGTCTGTATCATAACTGTTAATTACTTCGCTTTTTCGATGATTTCAACTAATCTCCATCTCTTGGTCTTGCTCAGGGGGCGGGTCTCCATCAGTCGCACGGTGTCGCCGATGTTGCACTCGTTGTTCTCGTCGTGAGCGTGGTACTTCTTTGTCTTGTTGACAAACTTACCGTAAATTGGGTGTTTCTCCTTCCACTTGATGGTCACAGTGATGGTCTTGTCACCCTTGTTGCTGGAAACAACCCCAATTCTCTCTTTTCTTAAGTTTCTCTTCTCCATTTCAGTTGTTGGGATTATTTGTTAATTTTAAGTTCGCGTGCGCGGATCTCGGTTTTGAGGCGTGCGATCTCGCGGCGGTCGAGTGTAATCTTTGCGGGGTTGTCGAGAGGGGAGATGCTGTGCTGGATGCGCTCCTGTTGATATTCCTTCTCGGCAGTCTGAAGGCGCTCCTGCAGCTCCTTGTCAGACATTTCTTTGTATTCTGCTTTCTTCATAATCGAGTCTAAATAATGCTTAGGTTACACATTCTGAGAGGGGTCATAGTCGGGGCGAACCACAAACTTAACTGGAATGGGGAGCTTCTGTGCTGCAAGGCGCAGTGCCTCTTTGGCGATGTCGAAGCTTACGCCGTCGACCTCGATGAGGATGCGTCCGGGATGCACGGGAGCCACATAACCTGCAACGTCACCTTTACCTTTACCCATACGCACATCGGCAGGCTTGCGGGTGTAGGGCTTGTCGGGGAAGATGCGAATCCAGATGTTACCCTCGCGCTGCATGTAGCGTGTCACAGCCACACGGGCGGCCTCGATCTGGTGGGCAGTGATCCACTTTGAGTCGAGAGCCTTGATGCCGAACGAGCCGAAGGCGAGCTGGTTGCCGCGCTTAGAGTACTGGCGCGGATGACCGTCGGAAGGTCTTCTATATCTTAATCTTTTTGGTTGTTGTAACATTTTCTCTTAAATTGTTATAATCCTACGTGATGTGATTAGCGGTTGTTCTTTCTGTTGCGGAAACCGCGGCCGCGGCCGCCTTCGCGACGCTCGCCCTGCTGGCTGGTGTAGTTGGGAGCCAGGTCCTTCTTGCCGTAGACTTCACCGCGGCAGATCCAAACCTTGACACCGATCAGGCCCACCTTGGTGAGCGCGGGCACAAGTGCGTAGTCGATGTCGGCGCGCAGTGTGTGCAGCGGTGTGCGGCCTTCCTTGAACATCTCGGCGCGTGCCATCTCGGCGCCATTGAGGCGGCCGCTGACGAGCACCTTGATGCCCTCTGCGCCGAGGCGCATGGTCGAGGCCACAGCCATCTTCACGGCGCGGCGGTAGGCGATTTTGCCCTCGATCTGGCGGGCGATGTTGTTGGCCACGATCTCGGCGTCGAGTTCGGGGCGCTTCACCTCGTAGATGTTCACCTGAACGTCCTTGTTGGTGAGGTTTTTGAGCTCACCCTTGATTTTGTCAACCTCTTCGCCGCCCTTGCCGATGATGAGGCCGGGACGCGAAGTGCAGATAGTGATTGTGAGAATCTTGAGGGTTCTCTCAATTACGATGCGCGACACGCTTGACTTTGCCAGACGCACGTTGAGATACTTGCGGATTTTGCTATCCTCGAGCAGAGTATCTCCATAATTATCACCACCGAACCAGTTTGAGTCCCAGCCGCGGATGATGCCTAAACGATTGCTAATTGGATTTACTTTCTGTCCCATATCTGTTATGCGTCTTTTTTGTCGTTAGTTTTAATTGTGTCGAGGAACAATGTGATGTGGTTGGAGCGCTTGCGGATGCGGTAGCCGCGGCCCTGGGGGGCCGGACGGAGGCGCTTGAGCATAGGCGCGCAGTCAACGTGGATTGTCTTGATGCAGAGTTCTCCGGTCTCAGCCTTGCGGCCGTTCTTCTGCTCCCAGTTAGAGATGGCGCTCTTGAGGAGCTTCTCTATGTCGCTGGCAGCTTGCTTATTTGAGAAGTGCAGGAGTCCGAGGGCCTTGAAAGCCTCCTGGCCGCGCACCATGTCGGCCACCAGGCGCATTTTGCGCGGTGAGCTGGGAACATTCTTGAGCTTGGCAAAGCTTTGCTCGCGGCGTGCCTCCTTATAATTGCTGGCTGTTTCTCTTTTTCTTTTTCCCATGTTGTATTTTAATTCTTTTTGTGTCAGTTGAATTTATCCCGGGCCTTACTTCTTGTTGTTGCCGCTGTGGCCACGGAAGGTGCGTGTGGGGGCGAACTCGCCCAGCTTGTGACCTACCATGTTTTCGGTAACGTAGACGGGAATGAACTTATTACCATTGTGCACTGCAAAGGTGTGGCCCACGAATTCGGGGGCGATCATCGAGGCGCGCGACCAGGTCTTGATCACGTTTTTCTTGCCGCTCTCGTTCATGGCGTCTACCTTCTTCTCGAGCTTAACACTAATGTAAGGGCCTTTTTTTAATGAACGACTCATAGTTTAATCTTTAATCAAATTACTTCTTTCTTCTTTCAATTATATACTTCGAAGACAACTTCTTGGGTGCACGTGTCTTCAAGCCCTTAGCGTAAAGGCCGGTGCGAGAGCGCGGATGGCCACCAGACTGACGGCCTTCACCACCACCCATGGGGTGGTCAACCGGGTTCATAACCACACCGCGGTTGTGCGGACGGCGTCCGAGCCAGCGCGAGCGGCCAGCCTTGCCCGACTGCTCCAGAGCGTGGTCGCTGTTGCCAACCACACCCACAGTGGCCTTGCATGCTGCGAGGATTTTGCGGGTTTCGCCTGAAGGCAGTTTGATGATGGCGTAGGTGCCCTCACGTGAAGTCAATTGAGCGAAAGTGCCGGCGCTGCGTGCGATAGCCGCACCCTGGCCGGGTCGCAATTCGATGTTGTGAATTAAAGTACCAACAGGAATGTTACTGAGTGGAAGCGCGTTTCCCACTTCGGGGGCCACGTTCTCACCGCTTTCAACTGTAGAGCCAACTTGCAGGCCGTTGGGTGCAATTATGTAAGCTTTATAGCCATCTGCGTAGTAAAGCAGTGCGATGCGGGCCGAGCGGTTGGGATCGTACTCGATCGACTTTACACGAGCTGGCACACCGTCCTTGTTTCTCTTGAAGTCGATGAAGCGGAATTTGCGCTTGTGGCCGCCGCCGAGGTAGCGCATGGTGCGGTGACCCTCGTTGTTGCGTCCGCCAGTGACGCGCTTGCCGACTGTAAGAGATTTTTCTGGTGTACGTGCAGTGATGTTATCAAATACACCAATAACTTTGTGTCTCTGCCCCGGTGTTGTGGGCTTAAATTTTCTTACTGCCATTTCGTTTATTAAATATTGCTATAAAAATCAATAGTTTGTCCCTCAGCGACAGTGACCACTGCTTTCTTGAATGCGGCCTGCTTGCCGCGGATCAGTCCAGCCTTGGTGTAGCGCTGCTTCTTCTTGCCGTCGTAGTTCATAGTGCTTACTGAAACCACCTTCACCTCATAGAGCTTTTCGATAGCGTCTTTGATTTGAAATTTGTTGGCTTCGGGAGATACCTTGAATGAAAAACGGTTGGTCTTCTCGCTGATGGCGTTGGCCTTCTCAGTGACGATAGGTGTGATCTTAATATTTGCCATTGTCAATATCTCTCCTTTAATTAAAACTGGTTAAGCACTGCAACTGAGCTTTCGGTGAGCACCAGGGCCTTGTTGTTGAGCACAGCGTATGTGTTCAGGTCGCGGGCGGTGATCACTTTTGCGTTCTCGACGTTGCGAGCCGACAAAAATACGTTTTTATTTTGACTTTCTAAAACCAAAAGGACCTTAGAGTCAGCTAATTTAAGATTCTTAGCAAAGTTTACGAATTCTTTGGTTTTCGGAGCCTCAAACTGAAGGTCTTCGACCACCACGATCTGGTTGTTCTGAGCCTTGAACGTGAGTGCAGAGCGGCGGGCAAGAGCCTTCACCTTCTTGTTGAGCTTGAAGCCGTAGTTGCGGGGACGGGGACCGAACACGCGGCCACCACCCACCATCAGCGGTGAGTTGATGTCGCCGTGGCGGGCGCCGCCGCCGCCCTTCTGGCGGCCAAGCTTCTTGGTTGAGCCTGAAACTTCACTTCTCTCTTTAGCTTTGTGAGTACCCTGGCGCTGGTTGGCCAGAAACTGCTTAACAGCCAGATAGACGGCGTGCTCGTTGGGTTCGGCGAGAGCAAAAACCTCGTCGTTGAGAGTAACCTTCTTTCCGGTGTCTTCACCTTTTACATTATATACTGCGAGTTCCATTATTTCACGATTGATAAGATTGAACCTTTGCAGCCTGGCACAGAACCCTTCACTACGAGAAGGTTGTTCTCAGGCATGACTTTAACTATCTGTAAGTTTTGCACAGTTACGCGCTCGTTGCCCATCTGGCCTGCCATGCGCATGCCCTTGAACACCTTTGCGGGGTAAGAGCAGGCACCGATAGAACCGGGTGCGCGGAAGCGGTCGTCCTGGCCGTGAGTGGCCTGGCCAACGCCGCCGAAGCCGTGGCGCTTAACCACGCCCTGGAAGCCTTTACCTTTTGAAGTGCCGATAACGTCAACAAATGCGGTGTCGCTGAACAAATCCACGGTGATCACGTCACCCAGTTTGTACTCACCATCAAAATCCTTGAACTCGGCCAAGTGTCTTTGCGGCTTCACTCCAGCCTTCTTGAAGTGTCCGGCCTCGGGCTTGGTGGTGTGCTTCTCGGTCTTCTCCTGGAAGCCGAGCTGCAGTGCCTCGTAGCCGTCTTTTTCAAGAGTCTTGACTTGAGTAACTACACAAGGACCTACTTCGATAACAGTGCACGGCACGTTTTTGCCGTCGGCACTGAAAACGGATGTCATTCCGATTTTCTTTCCTAATAATCCTGGCATTTCTCTTTTTGTTTTAAATAATTCTTTAAATCACTTGTTTGATTAATTCTGTCAACTGTGTTGGTTTGTGCTTGAGGCGGTGTACTATACCTTGATTTCCACCTCTACACCGCTGGGGAGCTCGAGCTTCATCAGCGCGTCGACGGTCTTGCTAGTAGAGCTGTAGATGTCGATGAGGCGCTTGAATGATGAAAGCTGGAATTGCTCGCGCGACTTTTTGTTGACGAAAGTCGAACGGTTAACGGTGAAGATGCGCTTGTGGGTGGGCAGGGGTATGGGACCGCTGACCACTGCGCCTGTTGCCTTCACAGTTCTGACAATCTTCTCAGCTGACTTGTCAACCAAGTTGTGATCGTAAGATTTTAATTTGATTCTGATTTTTTGGCTCATATTTGTTTATGATATAAATATATTATTTCAGTAAATCTACGCGTCCCTTGCACTCGCTGAGCACCTTCTCGGCAATCGACTTGCTCACCTCAGCGTAGTGTGAGAACGACATTGTGCTTGTAGCGCGGCCCGAAGTGATGGTGCGCAGTGCGGTCACATAGCCGAACATCTCGGCAAGCGGTGCGGTGGCCTTGATGATGCGGGCGCCGCTGCGGCTTGTCTCCATGCCCTCTACCTGGCCGCGGCGCTTGTTAAGGTCGCCGATCACATCGCCCATGCTCTCCTCGGGGGTAACAACCTCCACCTTCATGATGGGCTCCATGAGCACGGGGCCGGCCTGCTCGCAAGCCTTGCGGAATGCCTGCTGTGCGCACAGCTCGAATGAGAGCTGATCGGAGTCAACGGGGTGGAACGAGCCGTCGAGCACTGTAACCTTGAGCTGCTCCACGGGATAGCCGGCGAGCACGCCGTTCTTCATTGCCATCTGGAAGCCCTTCTGGATTGAGGGGATGAACTCCTTGGGGATGTCACCGCCCTTAACCTCGTCGATGAACTCGAGGTTGCCCTCGTAACCTTCCTCAACGGGCTCTACGCGGCAGATGATGTCGGCAAACTTACCGCGACCACCGGTCTGCTTCTTGAACACCTCGCGAAGCTCGATGGGCTTGGTGATGGCCTCTTTATATGTAACTTGCGGACGGCCCTGGTTGCACTCAACCTTGAACTCGCGGCGCAGACGGTCGATGATGATGTCGAGGTGAAGCTCACCCATACCGCGGATAATGGTTTGGCCTGTCTCCTCGTTGCTCTCCACCTGGAATGTGGGGTCTTCTTCGGCCAGCTTCTGCAGACCCACGTCGAGACGGTCGAGGTCCTTCTGGGTCTTAGGCTCTACGGCAACACCGATCACAGGATCGGGGAAGTCCATGGCCTCGAGCACGATGGGGTGTGCCTCGTCGCACAGAGTGTCGCCGGTGCGCACATCCTTGAAGCCTACGCCTGCGCCAATGTCGCCGCAGCCGATGGTCTCCATCGGGTTCTGGCGGTTACTGTGCATCTGGAACAGACGCGAGATGCGCTCCTTCTTGCCCGAGCGCGAGTTGAACACGTAGCTGCCGGCGTCGATCTTGCCTGAGTATACGCGGAAGAACACCAGACGGCCCACATAGGGGTCGGTAGCGATCTTGAACACGAGGGCGCACATGGGATCCTCGAAGATGGGACGGCGCGACTCCTCCTTGTCGGGGTCGTCGTAGGACTTACCAACAATTTCGGGAGTGTCCTCGGGGCTGGGCAGGTAGGCGCACACTGCATCGAGCAGGGGCTGCACGCCTTTGTTCTTGAACGACGAGCCGCACAGCATGGGCACAATCTCCATCTTCAGAGTGGCGGCGCGCAGGGCACGCTTGATCTCGTCGATGGTGATGGTCGAGGGGTCGTCGAAATATTTTGTCATCAGATCATCGTCAAACTCGGCGATGCTCTCAAGCATCTTGTCGCGGTAAGACTGGCACTCATCGAGCATTTCTGCCGGGATGTCGTCGATCTCATACTCAGCGCCCATGGTCTCATCGTGCCAGTAGAGGGCCTTCATAGTGATAAGGTCAACGAGACCCTTGAAGCTCTCCTCGGCGCCGATAGGCAGCTGAATGGGACAGGGATTAGCGCCCAGAACGTCGTGGATCTGGCGGGCCACCTCCAGGAAGTTGGCGCCCGAGCGGTCCATCTTGTTCACATAGGCGATGCGGGGCACATTGTATTTGTCGGCCTGGCGCCACACGGTTTCACTCTGGGGCTCAACGCCGCCCACAGCGCAGAAAGTGGCCACAGCACCATCGAGCACGCGGAGCGAACGCTCCACCTCAACGGTGAAGTCAACGTGTCCCGGAGTGTCGATCAGGTTGATCTTGTACTTCTTGTCGTTGTACTTCCAGAATGCGGTGGTAGCTGCCGATGTGATAGTGATGCCACGCTCCTGCTCCTGCTCCATCCAGTCCATGGTGGCGGCGCCGTCGTGCACCTCACCGATTTTGTGTGTCAGACCAGTGTAGAAGAGGATACGCTCAGATGTGGTGGTCTTGCCGGCATCGATGTGAGCCATGATGCCTATGTTACGCGTTAATTTCAGTTGTTCGTCTGTCTTCATCTTTTTATTTCCCTATATTCTATTAAAATCTGAAGTGTGCGAATGCGCGGTTAGCCTCGGCCATGCGGTGCATGTCCTCCTTGCGCTTGTATGCGCCACCCTGTTCGTTATATGCGTCAATGATTTCCGCTGCAAGCTTCTCGGCCATGGTCTTGCCGCCGCGCTTGCGGGCGAAGATGATGAGGTTTTTCATTGATATCGACTCTTTGCGGTCGGGGCGGATTTCGGTAGGCACCTGGAATGTGGCACCGCCCACGCGACGCGACTTAACCTCTACTTGGGGAGTCACTTTTTCAAGGGCGCTCTTCCAAATTTCGAGAGGGGTCTTCTCTTCTTTTGCCATTTTGTTGCCCACCACTTCAAGAGCGGTGTAGAAAATTCGGTATGAGGTGTTCTTCTTACCATCATACATCAGGTGGTTGACGAATTTAGAAACTCGCACGTCACCGAATTTAGGATCGGGAAGGATGATCCTTTTCTTTGGCTTTGCTTTTCTCATTTCTTTTAAAAAAGGATAATAGTTTTAGTCCGCTTGGTTGTTGCTTCTTTTCTTCTTCAACGGCCGACGCTTCGACCATTTACTCAACCATGAAAAAATTCAATCCAATAAAACCAAAAACTAAGTTTAAAAATTTGATTTTGTTGTTTTTAGTAATTCAGCCGTATTGTGCTTGGATTATTTTTTGCCAGCTTTAGGACGCTTTGCGCCATACTTCGAGCGGCGCTGAGTGCGGCCAGCCACGCCGGCGGTGTCGAGTGTGCCACGCACGATGTGGTAGCGCACACCAGGAAGGTCTTTCACACGTCCGCCGCGCACCATCACAATTGAGTGTTCCTGCAGGTTGTGGCCTTCTCCCGGAATGTAAGAGTTAACCTCTTTGCCGTTTGTCAATCTCACACGTGCAACTTTGCGCATTGCCGAGTTAGGCTTTTTGGGCGTGGTGGTGTAAACACGCACGCACACGCCGCGGCGCTGAGGACATGCGTCCAGAGCAGGCGACTTGCTGGTATACTCCAAAGTTGTACGGCCTTTTCTTACTAATTGCTGAATTGTAGGCATCTTAGTTCTGTTTTACTTTGTTGTTAAATTATTAAATATCAAATAAAATTCAATTCCTTTGCCTCAAACCCTTTACACACACATAACTTCCGCTGAACCAAAGGTTTAGCGCAAGTAATTGAGCATTCAGGCTCAAAAGCGTTGCAAAGTTACGCACTAATTGGCTAACTACCAAATGTTTTATAACTTTTCTTTTGCGCACGCAAACTATTTACGCGCGCGCGTGCGCGCGTTAGACCTATCAGTTAGAGACACTTAGCCCCCTGCCCGGGCCCAACTGCCGCGACAGTCAATTTAACCAAAATTAAATGGTTTAATATCTTTTAACCCTATTCCTCGCGTATCTTTCTCGCTTAGGAGCATTTCGCTGGGCGACACACGCCAGTCGATGCCAAGGGCGGGGTCGTCGAAACGCAGGGTGGCTTCGCTCTGGGGGGCATACACGTTGTCCACCTTATACTGGAACTGGGCGGTGTCGCTCAGCACCACAAAGCCGTGGGCAAAGCCGCGCGGAATGAACAGCTGCAAGCCGTTGTCGGCCGTTAGCTCCACGGCCACGTGACGGCCATAGGTGGGACTGCCGGCGCGCAGGTCGACGGCCACATCGAGCACCGCTCCGCGCGACACGCGCACCAGTTTGGCCTGGCTGAACTCGCCCTTCTGAAAGTGCAGGCCGCGCAGCACACCGTGGCTCGACACCGACTCATTGTCTTGAATAAACCGCACAGGACCTATGTGCTGCTCAAACTCACTTTGCTTAAACGTTTCGCAAAAATAACCGCGGGCATCGCCAAAGCGCTTCGGCTTCACCACCCACACGCCCTCAATGGGCTGCTTGATAAATTCCATGTCAGAGACTATTTATATATATGTATTGTATTATATAATATGCAATGTACACGCATGTGCGCGCACGCAAGCGCGGCACCGCCCCACCCCTGCCACATGCCTGGGTGCGGCAGCAAATGCCCTTGCGACTTATCTTAGTTATACAAAGATAGGAAAAAAACTGATTTTTAAGTAACTTTGCAATGCGCTTGCCACACACACCGAGGCGGCGCTACTAAAAAATATGAAGACTGACAATGCGCAACATCATTTTTTTTGACGACAACGAAGTGCGCAAGGCATTGCTGCCGCTCACGTTCACACGTCCGGCAGCCGAGCTGCGCGTGGGCATAACCACCATAGCCGAGAAGTGGCGGCACATGCTGGGCACGGCCGACGCACGCTATTCACACCTCACTGTGCCCTACCTCAAGCCCAAGTTCCCGCTCAACGCACTCGAGAGCAACCTGATGGTGGCCGGACACATAATCCCCACCCCGCAGGTGGCAGCCAAGGCCCTTGCACTCGGCAGCGGCGAGGCGCTGATGGCTGGCAGCGAGCTGGTGGCGTTCAATGGCACGGCGGCCGATTTCGACGCGCGCCGCTGGGCCCGGGTGACAGAGCTCGACGAGGCCCCGATAGCCATAAGGCGCCCCTACGACATATTCACGCTCAACGGCCAGGTGCTGGAGAGCGACTTCACACGCATCACCAGCGGCCGCAAGTCGGCCCCGCTGCCGGCCACATGCACCGTGATTGGCGACCCCTCGCGCATATTCCTTGAGGAGGGCGCCACGGCCGACGGCGCAACGCTCAACTCGCGCCAGGGCTGCATCTATCTGGGCCGTGGCGTGGAGGTGATGGAGGGAGCCTGCGTGCGCGGCCCCTTTGCCGCAGGCGAGGGCTCGAAGGTGCGCATCGGCGCCAAGGTGTATGGCGCCACCACACTGGGTCCGCAGTGCAAAATAGGCGGCGAGGTGGAAAACTGCGTGTTCACCGGCTACAGCAACAAGGCCCACGACGGCTATCTGGGCGACGCCGTGGTGGGCGAATGGTGCAACATAGGCGGCGGCACCACGGCCAGCAACCTGAAGAACGACTACAGCGAAATAAAGCTGTGGAACTACGCCTCGCAGCGCTTTGAGCGCACGGGGCTGCAGTTTTGCGGCCCCATAATGGGCGACCACTGCAAGACGGGCGTGAACAGCATGCTCAACACCGCCACGGTGCTGGGCGTGGGGGTCAACATCCACGGTTCGGGATTTCCAAGGCCGTTTGTGGCATCGTTTCAGGAGGGAGGCAACGCAGGCGGATTCAAGGACGTGCCGCTCAAGGCCTTCCTGCCCATTGCAGAGCGGGTGATGGCGCGCCGCGGCATCGACCTCGACGACACCGAGCGTGGCATACTCACCGCCGTGCACGACATTGCCGAGCGCAAATACAAGTAACACACAACTAACAACACAACATACATTACACATAGAATGAAAGTAGCAATAGTTGGCGCCAGCGGCGCGGTTGGACAGGAATTCATGAGAGTGCTCGACGAGCAGAACTTTCCTGTGTCGGAACTCGTGCTGTTTGGCTCAAAGCGCAGCGCGGGGCGCATATTCACATTCCGCGGAGTAGACCATGTGGTGCAACTGCTGCAGCACAACGATGATTTCAAGGGCATCGACGTGGCGTTTGTGTCGGCCGGAGCCGACACGGCGCGCGAGTTTGCGCCCACCATCACAAAATTCGGCACTACTATGATTGACAACTCGAGCGCATTCCGCCTCGACCCCGACGTGCCACTGGTGGTGCCCGAGGTGAACGGTGAAGACGCCCTCAACGCGCCCAGGCACATCATTGCCAACCCCAACTGCACCACCATTCTCATGGTGGTGGCGCTGAAGCCGCTCGACAACCTCTCGCACATCAAGAATGTGCAGGTGGCCACCTATCAGGCGGCAAGCGGCGCGGGCCTGGCTGCCATGGACGAGCTGGCGCTGCAGTTCAGCGAGATAGCCACGGGCAAGACGTCGCCCACGGTTGAGCACTTCCCCCACCAGCTGGCCTACAACGTGATTCCGCAAATCGACGTGTTTCAGGACAACGACTACACGCGCGAAGAGATGAAAATGTATCACGAGACGCGAAAAATACTGCACAGCGACATCCGCGTGAGCGCCACCTGCGTGCGCGTGCCAGTGGTGCGCGCCCACAGCGAGGCCGTGTGGATCGAGACCGAGCGCCACATAAGCCCCGCCGAGGCGCGCGCCGCGCTCGAGAAAGCCCCGGGCGTGGTGGTGGTCGACAATCCAGCCCGCGCAGAATATCCCATGCCGCTCGACTGCACACGGCGCGACCCCGTGTTTGTGGGCCGCATACGCGAGGACACCAGCAGCGACTACGGCCTCACCTTCTGGGTGGTGGGCGACCAAATAAAGAAGGGTGCGGCCCTCAACGCCGTGCAAATTGGCCAATACCTGCTCACCCACCGCAGGCAGTAACGGCCACAACAAGGGAAACAAGCAGTCCCCCTGAAGCCTCAAAGGGCCTCAGGGGGACTGCCGTTATATTATGGGCCACACTCAGTTGCCAAAGGTGTCGCGGCCCTGAAGGTCGACATAGCCCCACTTGCCGCCAAAGCGCACGGCTGCCACGCCCTCGGGCGTGAAGTGGTAGGAGTCGGGCAGCACCTCGCCGCCTGCGCATGGGGCGGCGTAGTCGTAGCGGCACGGAATTGCCACTGTGCCGTCGGGCTTCACGAAGCCATACTTGCCATTGGAGTCGCAATGCAGGGCGTAGCCGCCGCTCACGGGGCCGCTCACCACCGTCTGGCCCAGAGTGCCGTCGCGGGCAATGAGCTTGAACGACGACACTGTGGGCTGCTGGTCGGCGTCGTCGGCATCATTTTTCTTTTTTTTGCCGTCGGCCACAGAGGGCAGCGGCTGCTCGAGGCCGGCAAGAGAGTACCCCTCGCTGAAGGGCATCATGTTTTTGGTCATGTCCACATCGGTGGTGAAATAGCTCGAGGCAATCACCTGCTCGCCGCTGTGGTTGATGAATCCATAGCTTAGGCCGTCGACGGTGACCGACGCAAGGCTGTCGCTGAAATCGCCCGGCTTGGTGCCGAAGCGCAGATTCAGCACCACGGCCCCGGCGGTGTCGACAAACTGGTAGCGGAACGGATAGGTGGCCTCGCTGTTGTCCTGCAGCAGCGTGTCATCAACGGCCACCGCCGCCACACCCTCGCTGAAGCTGTGGGCGTCGGCATACACAAAGGGGATGGCCACGCCGCCCTGGCGGTTGATGAAGCCATACTTCACGTCGCCGTCGTCGCTGGCCAGCATCATGCAGGCGCGGCCGCTCCTGAAGGCGCAGCCCTGGCCGTCGTTGGCCGGCTGATACTTGCCTGTGGTGTTAATCACGCACCGGCCTGCCTTGTCGATGAATCCAGTGAAATCCTCGCTCATCACATAGGCCAGGCCCTCGCTGAAGTCATACACATTGTCGTAGATGTAGTCCACAACCAGGCGGCCCGAGCGGTCCATGAAGCCCCACTTGAGCTGGCGGTCGTAGTTGGCCTTGGCGCCCGAAGTCTCCTTGGCCACGGCCACCATGCCCTCGTGATAGTTGCGTATGTAGCCATTGTCGCGGAAAAATCCGTAGTCGTCGCGCTCATTGTCGAGGTCAAACACGCGGCTGAACTGGCACGGCACCACCTCGCGGCCCTGGGCATCGATGTAGCCCCAGTTGCCGCCGCGGCACACGGCTGCCATGCCGTCGCTGTAGTTCTGCACTATGTCGTATTGCTGCACCGCAGCCTTAAACTCGGGAGTGATGCTCACCGCGGCAGTCTGGCCACTGGCCATGGCGGGGACGGCCAGCGCAAGGGCGGTGAGGCTGTGTAATAATGCTTTCATAATTGCTGTGATAAAAAAAATGATGTTACGCCTTAAAAATGCTGACAAAAGTAGGCAAAAAACCGCAATCGGCCCACATTCTGTGGAGAAACGGAATATTTTTGCCACCTTTTTGTCGGCACTTTTGACTCGCCAGGCGTCCATTGGTTTAATCACAGCCGCCGGCAATAGCGCCTCAGTAGCTCACCATGTGGCGGTCGTAGCTGAGCGACATCATCACGCCCCAGCCACCCTGCACGTTGCTGTAGAGGGCCGTGGGGGTGAGGTATGACTCATCGGAATTGATGCGAATCACCTCGTAGGAGCGCCAATAGTAGTAGAAGTCGGGGCTTATGGTTTCGAGTTCGACATACACCCTGGCGTTTTCCCCCTTCTGCTTGCGCGACTGCACCTTAAAGGTGTAGTCCTTGCCGTCGAACAGGTGGTCGTCGAACACACTGCTCTGCCCCGCCGGCCACTGGCCATAGGGCTTGGTGAGCAGGCTGTTGGCAAATATCACGTCGCTTGAAGTGTAGGTGTCGTTGGTCACATACACCGGGATGGAGATGCCTTGCATAATAGCCATGGAATCGTCGGCAACGGCCAGTACCCGCAGGCGGTAGTAGTTGCGCTCGCCGGCGGGGTCATGGATGCGCAGGGTGATTTCCATCACCGAGTCAAGGCCATAGTACCACTGCATGTCGGAGGCCGGGACATCGGGTTTATAGTCCACCTCGCTGTAATACACCTGGGTGCCCACCACCTCCACCTGCTGCGGCCGCTCGACGCGGGTCGAGGCCGAGGCGTCGTCGAATCCAGGCGCGCTCACGTTGAGCACCAACTCGTCGCCCACACGGGGCACATAGTCGCAAGTGTAGTAGTATGGGGTGCTGTCGTTGTACTGCAGGGTGTAGGTGTCGGTGCCATTCACCGTGAGCACCGCCTTGGCGTCCTTAATCACAACCAAATCGTGATACATAGTGTCGTACTTCTCATAAAAATGCAGATCATCGCCAGGCTTTTTGGTGCTCGACACCGTGGGGTTGCTGGCCACGGTGAACGAGCGCGCTATGCAGGCGCTGAACTTCTGGCCCGGCGCCACAAGCGCGCTGATTGAGATGCGGCTCTTGGTGTCGCGGTCGAAATCTATAATCTTTTCGCAGCTGCCGAGGGCCATCAGGGCCACAATTGCCAGCAAGGCAGACAATATTCTTTGTTTCATTTGTAATGTGTAACTAAAATTTATGCGTTAAACTCAACGAAGGCATAAACGGGAACGGGCACACGCCCTTCAGCACCATTTTGCCATTGTGATAGCCCACATACACATTGCTCACGTTGTAGTGGTTGTAAACGTTATATATGCCCAGACCTATCGAACTCTCGCCATAGCGGCTCAGGATTTTGAGCGACGCGTTCAGGTCGAGGTGGTGGGTGTCGGGCAGCTTGAAGTCGTTGATGTCACGATATGTCTGGTAGGGGTTGGCCGGCACTTCCTCGCCTCTGAAGTCGTAAGCGAACAGATTGGTATTGCCAGGCAACACATACGGCCCTATGCCATGCATGAAGTAGCCATACATGTAGCGCGGCTGGCCGTTGATTTCCTCTTGAAGGCGCGGGCTGTAGGCCACCACATAGGGCACCGAGCCGCGGCGCCCCGTCTGATAGGTCCATGCGGCGCTTAGGTCGAGGCTCAGGCGGTGCGACAGCCTGAAACTGTGACTGAGGTTCACCGACACATTGTTGCGGTGGTCGGCCGAGGCATAGAAGTCGCGCCCGCCATTCAGCTCCTCGCCGGGGCGGTTGAACGAGCGCAGCGACTTCGACCATGTGTAGCTCACCCATCCTGTGGTGGCGCCCACCTTGCGCTCCACCAGCAGTTCCACGCCATAGCTGCGCCCGCCGCCAATGGCCACAATGTCGCGCCAGTTGCGGTTGGCCACGAAATAGGTGGCGCCATTGCGGTATTCGAGCACATTGTCGAGCGTCTTGTAGTAGCCTTCAACGGCCACGTCGAAGCCGTGCCAGCTGTAGTTGAGCCCCGCGCCATAGATGTCGCTCGTCATGAGCGGCACATCTTTGGTTACCGGCACCCAGATGTCGCTGGGCATCACCAGGCTGTTGGTGGTGAGGCGGTGAATGCCTTGCGACATTCTGGCATACGACAGTTTCAGGGCCAGCGGCTCGGCCAGCTTGAAGCGCACCGAGGCGCGCGGTTCGAGCGCGAGATAGGTCTTTTGGTCAACGAAGTATGAACTTAGTCTGAGGCCGTAGTTCAGCTTCAGCCAGTGGGCTATGGTGTAGTCGTCTTCGGCATAGGCCATGAAGCTGTTGACCCACATTCTGGTGCCGCTCTCGTAGTCGAGGCTGCTGTGCTGCGTGGTGTAGTGGTCGCTGATTGGGCCTGGAAGATCCACATCCCAGTTCATGCCTCCCTTGAATTGCTGCACTAAGTTATCCTTCACCACATGGGTTGTGGGCTTCAACCACTGCTTCGACAGCTTGGCGCCATAGCGCACCACATGCCGCCGGCCGGCGTTGAGCAAGGCATCGGCAGTGAGGGCCAAATCCTGCACGCCCGAATGGTTGGATATGCGGCTGCTCATACTGTTGAGGTAATACAGCCTGTACACATCGTCGATTCTGGTGAGGTAGTGCACCGAGCTGGTGAGGTTGTACATATACTGGCTGTAGCTGAGGTTCACATTGATGCGGTGGCGCGGTGTGACAAACGAGGTGAAGTAGAGGCTGGCAAGCAGGTTGTTCCAGCTGCTCTCGGTGGTTTCGCTGCGATTTTCCTCGATTCGGCTCTGCTCGTCGTCAAACACATCCAGGTCGCCAACAGTATCTTTCACTTTGTGACTCTCGGAGGGCGACTCGTTGTCGACGTCACGGCCATAGTACACCACGGCCGAGAGCCGGTTGGCCTCGCTGAAGCGGTGCACGAGTTTGGCGGTGATGTCGTAGTATTCCATGTTGGAATAGGGCTGCATGGCGTCGGGGTTGTCGTAGAACCGCTTAAGTATGGGCCGGGCCAACTTGCTGAAATACGACACGCGCCCCGCCACATTAAACGAGGTGTGCCCCTTCCATATAGGTCCCTCGGCCTGAATGCGACTCGACAGTATGCCCACGCTCAGCAGGCCGTGGTAGCGGTTGAAGTCGCCGTCCTTAAGGCCGATGTCGACCACGCTCGACAACCGCGAGCCATACCTGGCCGGGAACGCGCCGCGATAGAAGTTGATGTTCTGCACCATGTCGGGGTTGATGGCGCTCACAAACCCGCGCATGTGCTCGGCATTGTATATGGCCGAGCCATCGATGGTGATATAGTTCTGGTCGTAGTCGCCACCGCGCACAAACAGGCCCGCAGTGCCGTCGCTGCCCGACTGCACCCCGGGGAACCGCTGTATGGCCTTCAGCACGTCGGGCTCGCTGAAAAACACAGGCACCGACATTATTTGCTTTTGGCCAAGCGACACCGCGCTCATTTGCGACGAAGCCACGCCGAAATTGCTACGGCTGCCATACACCACCACATTATCAAGGGTCACGCCACGGGCCAGGCGGCTGCTGTCGGCGGCGGCAGGAGCCGCATCGGCAGCAGCCATATGACCCTGGCACGAGACAAGCAGTATTAGTCCCAGCAGTGTTCGCATATCACTTCACTTTTTTGCCGCTGAGTACCACCCTCACATAGGAAGAAGCCGACGAAAAACCCTTTATATCGTTTTTCTCATCTATTATAACCCTTCCTTTATCGCCATTGATGTCGATGGCCACAACCTTAATGGTGTGGATAACATCGATATAACTATACTGCGGCAAGTATATCATTTTAGTGATAAGTTTTCGCCCTTCTATTTCATAACTATACATATACCTGTCAAGCCACCCGTTAAACCTCATGGTGAAATCGGAGCCAATGCTGTCGGGGAAAGTATAGTTCTCTATGTCTTTAATTTTGCCCGATATGCGTTTGTTGTCATAGCATATTGCATATTCAGATGTCCAATCGTAGTGTGCAAATGCACTGTCACGCAGTTCTCGTTTGTATTTCAAGTTGGCATCAACGAGCTTGCCGTTCTCCAAGAATGCCTTTCCGTCGCCATCTTGCACACGGGTGATTTTGCCGTCATCAACACCTCCCGAAGGCTCATCGTCACCGCATGAGACAAACGCCATCGCGCAGCACGCCACCGCCACTATCAGCGACAATAATCTATAAGTCTTCATTTCATTATCTAATTTTAGGTTAAACATTCGGCCATAGTCACTTCACTTTTTTGCCACTAAATATCACCCGCAAATAGGAAGAAGCAACAGAGAATCCTTTAGTTTGCCCTTCGTGCCTCTCGTCTATTATAACCCTTCCTTTATCGCCATTGATGTCTATGGCCACAACCTTGAGAGTATGAGGCGGATCGTAAAGATTATAATGCGCCATATCTAACAATTTTGCAATCAGTTTTCGCCCATTAATCTCATAACTATATTTATAACTTCCTTCTCTCTTAAACCTCATAGTGAAATCAGAGCCAATGCTATCGGGAAAAGGAGTATAGTTTTCTATGTCTTTAATTTTGCCTGATATGCGCTTATTATCATAGCATATCACATAATCATACGTCCAATCGTAGTGCGAGAAAGCGCTATCGCGCAACTCACGGGTGTATTTCAGGTTGGCATCAACGAGTTTGCCGTCCTCAAGAAACGCTTTTCCGTCACCATCCTGCACACGGGTTATTTTGCCATCATCTCCTCCTGACGGGTCGTCGTCGCCACACGAAACAAACGCCATTGCGCAGCACGCCACCACCGCTATCAGCAACAATCTATAAGTTTTCATTCTAATTATTCAATTTTATCATTAAACAACAGGCCTTAGTCACTTCACTTTTTTGCCGCTGAGAACCACTCTTTCATAGGTTGAGGCTAATGAGAAGCCTTTAATGGCAGAAACACATTTCAAGTCCACTATAAGCCTCCCAGTTTTCTTCTTCGAGTATAAGTCAATTGCAACCACCTTAAATGTGCGTGGTGAATCAATATAGCTTTGCCATTCGTATTCAATAAGAGTTGCTATCAGTTTTCGCCCATTGATTTCATACCTATATTCATACATTGACATTAGCGATAATATCATTGTGTTATCAGCATTAATGTTTATTGGCCATCTGGTATATGGCTGATTGTCAGACACGTCTATTTTCTGAGATATGCGCTTGTTGTCATAACATATTGCGTATTCGAATGTCCAATCATAGTGCGAGAAAGCGCTGTCGCGCAGTTCTCGAGTGTATTTTAAGTTGGCATCAACGAGCTTACCGCCCTCCAAAAACGCCTTTCCGTCACCATCCTGCACACGGGTGATTTTTCCATCATCTCCTCCCGATGGGTCATCGTCGCCACATGAAACAAACGCCATTGCGCAGCACGCTACCGCCACTATTAGCAACAATCTATAAGTTTTCATTCTAATTATCCAATTTTACAGTGAAACAATATCATAATGCCACCAAAGGCTCATACGAGAAAGAGCCCATGAATTCATTAAATTTATTATAATAGCTCACAGACATTTCATACACGCCTCGGGCCGTAAAGGTCACATTCAGCACATCACCGCTTATACTATTGACCACAGCGGTGCCTTCAGCTACTGCATCCTCTCCTTTTGGCGAATATATCGAATACTCTACCCTTGAAATTTGGCTTCTCGTGATTTGTGAGGAACTTGGATAGTAGCTGGCTGCTGTGTTAGGTACTATTTCACCTTGCCCAACACTACAAATAAGCGGGCCATATACCGGCGTGGGCACAACATGATTATAATATTTGCGCTTATCCATATCTTTGTAGGGGCCATAGCCAGGAGCATGGCGCATTAATGGACCTTTTCCCCACTTGGACTCATACATTCCACTCACACTTGATTTTACGGCAGAGTGGTCATCTGAATAATGGATCTTCAACGCATCGTTCTCCGAGACCTCCGAATAATAATCGTTAGTCCAATACTTTGACAAATTTGGTTTTTCATCCTCTTTGTCATTTATCCAACAGGCTGAACCACCATCAGTCATATTCCACGCATAACTGTGACAATTATACTTCCTACTTGAACCTTCCAGCATTGTAGCAGCTGGAAACATAGCACAGCATTGCTCATCAATTTGTTTTAATTGTGAAGAACTTAAATCCTTACTGTATAAAGCGACCTTGATTTGTTGGCCTCCTTTTGTTGAAATGGTTGCATAAGTTACATCTTGCGCACCACAAATAGCTGCGACCAACACTAAAACAGATAGTAATATCGTTCTCATAAATGTTTGGTATTTTAACGTGAAACTATTTGAGACACCTTGGTATACATGTCTGCCTCCTGAACACTTCCCGCCAACTTAATAAAATCTCTCAGCACACGCTCTTCCTCCGCCGAGACATTTCCTTCTGCAAGCTTAATTTGAGCATTAATCAACAACGAATGCTGTACACTGTAAATAGAGCAATTCGGGCCCTTCAGTTTCTTTTCAAGCACAGAATTTGAGATTTTCTCAAGTTTGGCAAGATTATCGCCCACATATAACGCTGGCAACTGCTTCGAGGCCAAATAAAGTTCCACAAAGCCAAGATTAGTGAAGTCTGACAGCTTGCGGTAGCGTGCAGGCATTGCTTGCGGAGCAAAATTAACATCACGATAGAGATTCAACAGCTTTTCCGGAGCATCCGTTCTTTTTTTCAATTCTTGAAAGCCATTGAAATTGTTGAACACAACGTTTGCTCCATCAAGCTCGTTGTTGTATGCAAAATAGATGCTGTGAAGAGGGTGACTGACACATGTGGCGACCAACTCATCGGTTGGCATTGTTTTCAACACTTCTTCAGGAATTTGGCACGCATCCAGCATTTCCTCCAGCGACTGATATTGAATCCAGTTGGCTGGAGAGGTGATAGAGTCGAAAGAAAACGACTGCCCACTGGCAGTGGGCATTTGCCCTAATCTTTCTGTCATAACTGCATCCGAGCAAGAGCATAACGCCATGCATAGGATTCCTGTAAATAAGACCTTTCTCATATCGGCTTTGTTTAGGGTTACAAATATAATCTCATTGTTTTAGTTGTAAGTTTGGTGTTATGTCACCGCAAATATATGTGAAATAATTTAAATTGCAAACAAATCCACATTTTTTTGTTGTTTTTTTTCAGATTCAGGTTGCAAATGGCACGAAAGGCATGCGAAACGATGCTTTTTTGTGGTTAATATTATATAGTAAAGCACTTGAATTCAGAGCATTTCATAGCAGGAGATAATTATCAGTTTGTTATATTCAAAAAAGGCATGTTTTTTTTGCAAAACATGCCTTTTTGTATTTATGTCGAAAAAAAACGGTTCAGATGCTGCATGATTTTCTTGCCACGATGCGGCGCAATGAATCAGCACACACGGGCCACAATGAAAATCAGAGCTGGATGTGGGTGCCCTTGGTGAGGTCGCTGAGGTTGGCAGCGTTGGTTATCACCACCTCATGCACGCCATTGTCGAGGGTGGCAAAGGCGTTGTCGAGTTTGGGAATCATGCCGTCTTTGATTATGCCCAGCGACTTCAACTGGTCGTATTGCGACATGCGCAGCACGGGTATCACGCTGTCGTCGTCGTCAGGGTTCATGAGCACGCCATTTTTCTCAAAGCAGTAGACCAGCGTCACATTGTAGTAGCGCGACAGGGCTGTGGCGGTGGCCGCTGCCATGGTGTCGGCGTTGGTGTTGAGCATGTGGCCCATGCCGTCGTGGGTGAGGGGGGCAATCACGGGCATCACGCCCGAACCGATGAGCTGCGCCAGGGCCTTGCCGTTGGCCTTCTTCACATCGCCCACCCAGCCGTAGTCCACAGTGCGCACTGGGCGCTTAGCGCTGAGCATTATGTTCATGTCGGCGCCGGTGAGACCTATGGCGTTCTGCTTGTGCCACTGGAGCAGTGCCACGAGGCGCTTGTTGACCAGGCCGCCATATACCATGGTGACTACGTCGAGCATGTCGTCGTCGGTCACGCGCCGGCCCTCCACCATGGTGGTCTTTATGCCCAGGCGCTCGGCCATTTTGGTGGCCATCACACCGCCGCCGTGTACCAGTGCCTTGGGCTGCCTGATGGCTGCCACATCGGTGATGAGGCACTTGAGAGCGACGGGGTTTTCCACAATTTTGCCGCCCACCTTCACGATGAGCAAATCCTGCTTTTGTTCCATATTGCTGTCACATTAAAAAAACAATCATGGCCAGGTGCCATTTCAAGCGGCACCCAGCCATGAAAAAAACTGTTATTCTTCTTTGCCAAACTCCATGAGGTAGGCCTTGATGAAACCGTCGATGTCGCCGTCCATCACGCCGCCCACGTCGCTCGTCTGATAGCCCGTGCGGTGGTCCTTCACGCGGCGGTCGTCCATCACATAGCTGCGAATCTGCGATCCCCACTCGATTTTCTTTTTCGAGTCTTCCACCTTGCGCTGCTCTTCCTGGCGATGCTGCAGTTCCTTGTTGTAGAGAATGGACTTGAGGTTGCGCAGAGCGTTCTCGCGGTTTTTGGGCTGGTCGCGCGTCTCGGTGTTCTCCACCAGAATCTCCTCTTCCTCGCCAGTGTAGGGGTCTTTATACAGGTAGCGCACGCGCACACCACTCTCCACCTTGTTCACATTCTGGCCGCCTGCGCCGCCGCTGCGGAAGGTGTCCCACGAGATGCGGGCTGGGTCGAGGTTGATTTCGATGGTGTCGTCGACAAGCGGAGTGACAAACACCGAGGCAAACGAGGTCATGCGCTTGCCCTGGGCATTGTAGGGCGACACGCGCACCAGGCGGTGCACGCCGTTCTCGCTCTTGAGGTAGCCGTAGGCAAATGCGCCCTCCACGCTTATGGTGACGCTCTTGATGCCGGCCTCGTCGCCGTCGACCATGTGTTCGATGGCCGTCTTGTAGCCGTGGCGCTCGCACCAGCGCAGATACATGCGCATGAGCATCGACGCCCAGTCCTGGCTCTCGGTGCCGCCGGCGCCGGAATTGATTTTGAGGATGGCGTCCATTTTGTCCTCGTCGCGGCGGAGCATGTTGCGCAGCTCCAGCTTCTCGATTTTTTTGAGGGCATCGGCATAGAGCGCGTCGAGCTCGTCTTCGGTGAGCACACCCTCCTTGACAAAGTCAAAACCGATGGCCACCTCGTCGACGGCAGCCTCCACCTCGCCGCAACTGTCAATCCAGTAGTGCAGCATCTTGATTTTCTTCATCTGCGCTTCGGCCGCTTTCTGGTCTTGCCAGAAGTCGGGCACATGAGTGCGCAGCTCCTCTTCTTCGACTTCTATTTTCTTGTTGTCGACGTCAAAGATACCTCCTCAGCGCATCCTTGCGCTCTTGTATCTCTTTTAGCTGTTCTTGCGTAATCATTCGAGTCTTTAATGATTAATTGGGGGTTAGTAAAAAAATGTGAGTTATTTGTTGCTGTCTTGGTTGTCGCCCTTCTTGCGGAAGTCGGCCGCATACATGGCGTCGATGAGCTTGGCATAGCGCTTGCTGATGACGGCGCGGCGAATCTTAAGCGTGTTGGTGAGTTCGCCGCTCTCCATGGTGAATGGGCGCGGCAGCAGCACGAAGCGCTTAATCTGCTCGTAGCTGGCCATGTCTTTCTGATAGCCTTGGATGCGGGCGTCGAGCATTTTGTGGATGTCGGCATTGTTCACCAGGTCGTCGATGCCTTTGTAGTCAATTTTCTTCTTGGCGGCATAGGCCTTGAGCTCGTCGAAGTTGGGCACGATGAGTGCCGACACATATTTGCGTCCGTCGCCAATCACGGTCACCTGCTCAACGAAGATGTCCTGGGCGAGGGCTGTTTCGAGCACCTGCGGGGCAATGTACTTGCCGTTGCTGGTCTTGTAGAGGTCTTTTAGGCGCTCGGTCATCACCAGCTGTCCGGTGTCGGTGATGTGGCCGCAGTCGCCCGTGTGAAACCAGCCGTCGGCATCGATGGCCTTGGCCGTCTCCTCGGGCTTGTGGAAGTAGCCCTTCATCACGGTGGGGCCTTTGACCAGAATCTCGTTGTCATCGCCTATTTTCACCATCACTCCGGGCAGCGTGGTGCCGATGGTGCCCAGCTCCCAGCCCACCGAGGGATAGAAGCTGACGGTGGCGTTGGTCTCGCTGAGGCCGTAGCCTATGACGATGTTAAGTCCTATGGCGTGAAGGAACTCGGTGATGTTGTCGCTGAGCATGGCGCCGGCTGTGGGGAAGAAGCGTCCGTGCTCCACGCCTATGGCGCGGCGCAGGCGGCTGAACACCTTCTTCTCGAAATACTGGTACTGCTTCTCGACCAGCAGTGGCGGCTTGCGGCCCGTGCGCACATACTTCACGTTGCGCGTGCGGCCCACGGCCACGGCGCGCTTAAACAGCATCTTCACCACGGGCTTTGCCTTCGACACATTGTCGTTGATGGCCGTGTACACCTTTTCCCAAAAGCGAGGCACGCTGCACATGCAGGTGGGCTGCACCTCGCGCACGGCCTTCTGGATTTCCTTGGGGTTGAGGTTGATGGCCACGCGCACGCCGCTGCACAGGCACACCATGGTCCAGCCCAGCTCAAACACGTGGCTGAATGGCAGGAAACTGAGCGAGAGGTCAGTCTCGTCGTTGAGGTGGATGCGCTTTAGGTGGCCGTCCATGGCCGACATGAAGTTGTGGTGCGTCAGCATCACGCCTTTGGGCACGCCGGTGGTGCCCGATGTGTAGATGAGATACATCAGGTCGGCCGGGTCGAAAGCCTTGCGGCGGGCCTCAACGGCGTCGAGCTCGGCCTGGGTGGGGTTGCCGCCCTGGGCCATAAACTCGGCCCACGACATGGTGTCGGCATCGTCGGCATCGCGCACCACGCTGGGGTCGAGGGTGACGATGTGCTTCAGCGTGGGGCAAAGGCCCAGCAGCTGCCGGGCTATGGCATACTGGTTCTGGTCGCCAGTGAACAGCACTGTGGCTCCTGCATCGTTGACGATGTAGGCAGCCTCGTCCTTGCTGCTGGTGGCGTAGATGGGCACGGGCACGGCACGGTTGCTGAACGCGGCAAAGTGCGTGATCAGAATCTCGGGGCAGTTTTGCGAGAATATGCACACGCGGCCCTGCTCCTCGACTCCCGCCTTGTATAGCGACACGGCCACTCGCCCGACGGCAGTGTCCATGGCATTCCACGACATGGACGTCCACTCCTGTGTGGCGTAGTCGCGATACCTCAAGGCCTCACGGCCGCCATATTTGCGGGCCATCGACGGGACCAGTTCAATGAATTTCTGAGTCATGATTAGTTATGAAGTGTGATATTTTATATGGTTGCAAAATTACTTAATTTTCGGTGCATTAGCCGCAACAGGTGTCGCAAATCGCATTTTTCATTAACAACAATTCTATTAAGATCAAAACAAGTTTACACATTTTAACCCACTGCCATATTTTATTGCCATTTAGCCGCGGCCTATGCCGGCGAAATCCTAATTTATCGCTAAATTTGCAGACAACTTATAACTTATTTAGTGAACCCACACATGAACATTGCAAACATAGTCGACCTGCGGCGCATAGGCGGAGCGCTAAGACGCTTCCCCGAAAGCGTGGCTTTTGCCGCAATCCTCACCGTGGCCGTAATGGTCATCAACCACGATTACAGCAGCATTAGCAGCGACATGCGCTTTTTCACCACCTACTATCCAGCCACGGCACTGATGCTGTCGGTGAGCTTGAGGCTTTGGGCCGAGGAGTGCGGCGGCCGCCACCGGCTGGCGCGCGTGGCCGTGATGCTGCTGGCCCACGCGGTGTGGCTGGCGGGGGCCTGCTACACATCGTTTGGCCCCATGAGCGCTATGAAGGTGTGCGCAGCCATAGCGGCCAACGTGGCCGTGGGGCTGAGTGTGGTGCTGGTGCCATTCTGGCGCGAACGCAACGATGTGGCCATGTGGAACTTCACGCTGCGCATGCTCATAGCGATGGCCGTGTCGTGGGTCATAGGGCTGGCGCTGACCGGGGCGCTGTGCCTGCTGTTTAAGGCCTACGAGGTGCTGTTTGGCTGCGAACTGAGTTCGCTCATCTATTCCGACACAACAACAGTGTGCTGCCTGCTGGTGAGCCCGCTGCTGATGCTGCAAATGGTGCCAGACGGCAACGAGAAGCACAACCGCGAGGTGGTGGAGCTGACGGGCGTGGGCAAGGGCGTGGTGAACTTTTTGCTGCTGCCAGTGGCGGGGGTGTATATGCTCACCCTCTATGCCTACGCCATCAAGATAATTGTGCAGTGGCAGCTGCCCAACGGCTGGGTGAGCTATCTGGTGACGGCCCTGGCGGCGCTGATGCTGCTTGTGGAGGTGGTGCTCTACCCCACTCTGACGGCAGACAAGTGCAGCCGTGTGGCCAAGGCCGCCGCACGGTGGCTGCCAGCCATGGTGCTGCCGCTGCTGATGCTGATGACGGTGGGCGCAGCCCGGCGCCTTGGCGACTATGGCGTGACCGTATTACGCCTGTATCTGGTGGTGCTCAACGTGTGGCTGTATGCCGTGTGCATAGGGCTGCTGATTAGCCGGCGGCGAATATGGTGGATTCCGGCCTCGTTTGCCGCGCTGCTGCTGCTCACGTCCATCGGGCCGCAAAGCATAGCCAACGTAACCCTCATCACCCTGCAGCGCCAAGTGGAGCAGACAATAGCGCAGGGGCACCAGAGCATGCCACTCAACCGCCAAAGCTACAGCCAGCTGCTTGCCGCCCTGCCCAAAAGCCAGGCAGCGTTGCTCGACAGCCGCCTGGCGTATATTAAAGACACCTACGGGCCAAAAGCCACCGAGCCGTTTGCCGAGGCCGACGTGGCACTTGGGCGTCGGGCCGAAAAATACGTGCCCACGGCCACAATCCCTGCCACCAACGTGAACAGCCTCTCGGCCACCAGTATGCTCAGCAGTGCGGCAGACAATCTGCCGCAGGGCTACCGCTACGCCACCATGATCGACGGCAGCCAAGGCTGGATTAAGCTTGACGCGCACGAGCTGCAAGACCAGGGCGTGGTGAGGGTGAGCCTAAAGGGGCGCAACGGCAACATGGTGGAGCTGAGCGCGCGGCTCAACAGTGTGGCCAAAGTGGCCAACATGCCCGACAGCGACCCCGGCCGGCACCTGATGTTCTACGGCCCAGGGGCCGCGCTGATGGTGGACGACATTGACCTTGACGGCAACATGCCCAGCGTCATGCTGAGGGGCATACTGCTTGAAAAATAATTTTATAAAAAACACATGACGAGATATGGATATTGACGAGATATATTACGACGCCGTAGACCTGCTGCGCGAAATGGTGGCCGTGCCGTCGCTGAGCCGCCAGGAGGCCGGCGTGGCCGATGTGGTGGAGCGCGCCATGCGGCGGTTTGGACTCGACGTGAAGCGCCACGGCTGCAACCTGTGGAGCATTGCCCCCGGCTTCGACCCACAGAAGCCCACCATTCTGCTCAACGCGCACATCGACACCGTGCGCGTGGCCGACGGCTGGCAGCACCAGCCTTTCAGCCCCACCATGGAGGGCGACCGCATGTATGGCCTCGGCACCAACGACGACGGCGCCAGCGTGGTGAGCCTGCTCACGGCCTTCCGCCAGCTTAGCGAGCGCGAGCAGCCCTACAACCTGATTTTCCTGGCCTCGGCCGAAGAGGAGGTGAGCGGCAAGGGCGGCATCGAGGGCGTGCTGCCCATGCTGCCGGCCATCAGCGTGGCCCTGGTGGGCGAGCCCACGGGCATGCAGCCCGCCGTGGCCGAAAAGGGTCTGATGGTGCTCGACGGAGTGGTGCGCGGGGTGGCAGGCCACGCCGCCCGCAACGAGGGCGTAAACGCCATCTACAAGGCCATGGATGTGATTGGCACTCTGCGCACACTCAGGTTGCCAAAGGAGTCGGCCATGCTCGGTCCGGTGAAGATTACGGTAACCAAGATTGAAGCCGGCCACCAGCACAACGTGATTCCCGACCTGTGCACCATGCTGGTGGACGTGCGCACCACCGACGCCTACACCAACGTGCAGACCCTTGAGCTGATACGCCAAGCCGTGCCGCAATGCGAGCTCACGCCCCACTCCACCCGCCTCAACCCCAGCGGCATCGACACCGGCCACCCGCTGGTGCAGCGCGCCCTGATGCTGGGTAAGGAGCCGTTTGGCTCGCCCACGCTGAGCGACCAGGCCCTGATGCCATTCCCGTCGCTAAAGATGGGGCCCGGCGACTCGGCCCGCTCGCACACTGCCGACGAATACATTGAACTGGCCGAAATCCGCGAGGCCATCGACACCTACATAATAATGCTCGACGGGCTCAGGCTTTAGAGGCGCACGGCAGGCATACGAAAAAAAATGGAGATTTCCGGGCAAGGCGAGCCTCACCGGGAATCTCCATTTTTATTTTAAATTATGGCGTTAATCCTGCTTAGAATGCGAGCATTATGCCCAGCGACCAGTTGCGGAACTGAGGTCCACAGCCGTCTTTAAGCACATTTTGCGGACGGTAGCGGAAGTACACACCGAAGTCGCCCACGCCGATGCCGGCAATGGCGTCGAAGGTGACGCGGCGCTGGTGAATCTTCTTAATGGTCTCGTTGTGGTCCACATCGCCCAGTGTGTAGCCGTTTTTGGCAGTGGCCCACAGGTTGAGGTCCATCACACCGCCAGCCATCACCTTCAGCTGGCGATATATGCGCTGGCGCAGCAGCAGCGGGAACTGAAGCGAAGTGACCGTGAGACTCGACTTTGCCTTGCTCCAGCCCTCGCTTTTGTCGGTGACGCGCAGATAGCCATCGTCGCCCTTCACAAAGCAAGTGCCGTTGTGCAGATTGTAGTGGCGCGTTTCAAAGCCGAAGCCCAGCGACATGCCAAAGCCGCAGCGGGTGCGCATTTCCACGCCAATCAGGTTGAGCAGGCCAATCTCGCTCTGGTGGCCCAGAGCGCGGTCGAGGTCGCCGGCGGCATTGTCGCCGCGGGCAATGGCGTGGCCCCAGCCGGCATACAGACCTCCGAAGAACATATCCCAATGCACGCGGCCGCGCTTCACTGTGTCGGTTTTGGTGAAAGGCATGCGCAGGGCAAAATCGCCCTCGGCCTGAGTGGTGTGCTCGCGCACGCCATCGTTGCGGTCGCTGCGATACACATAGCGGTATTGCGGATTTCCGTCGCTGCCCTCAATGGTGAGCTTCATGCCCGTTGAGTCTTCGGTGATTATCACATTGCCCGGATTTTTCACCACCTTCACAGTGTCGGTGGTCGACGGGGCTGCCATTGCTGCCAGCGGCGCCAGAGCCGCAGCGGCAAGTAGGAGTAAAGTCTTGTTCATAATTCTTTATACGTTTTTTTTGCTATTGACTAATGAGTTTGCGCACCTGCTCTTTGGTGGCAGGTCCATCCATGTAGATCAGCGTCACGCAGTCGGCCTTGTGGGTGCGGGCCAGTGCCTGGTTGATGAAAAACACATAGCGGTTGACACCGCCTGCACGGCGCAGCTTGTAGAAGCCGAAATACAGCTGTCCGCCGCGGTATTCAGTTTCGCGGTCGGCTGCCGTGGCACCGTCGCGGGTCACCATGGCGGCAATGGCGGTGGCATAGGCCGCAGGAGTCTCAAGGCTGTGGTATCGGTCGAGACCAATGCTGCGGGCCTTCTTGCCCGTGACAATGATTTCGGTGCAGCCGCGGGCCTTGCCATAGCGGGCAAACGCCTGGCTCACATTGAGCGACGCGCTCTGCGCCAGCGCCGCTACAGCCATGAGCACCACAATAGCCGTTGTAGTTATAATGCGTTTCATAATCACGTGTTTGTGTCAGTTAAATTCATTCCACATCAAAAAAAAGAAGCATGACCATCAATCTTCAACGTTAAGCCTTAAAATCAGTCGCCCACGGCGCGGCCCACACTGGCCAGTTGCATCATCACGCTCTGGTCCACGCCGGTGTGCGCCTCGCCCACCGTGCTGAGGTTGCCACGCACCATTTGCATCACCTGCTCCTGGTTGGTGACCTTCTGGCCATTGACGTAGGCTATGCACTCGTCGGCCTTTGAGCCCGGCCCCACATGCACCAGCGCGCCCGCCATCACGGCCACAGCCACCACCGCGGCAGCCGCCGCCCTCCACGCCACACGGCGGTGGCGGGCCCTGCGTGCCTGCTGCTCAAGCGCCATGCCCACGCTGGCAAAGCCCATGGCCACCCGGGCCTCGTCGATGTCGCTGCCCGTCCAGGGGCATTGCGCCAGCGCACGTCGCAGCAGCCGCTCCTGGGCATCGGTGGCGGTGCACTCAAAGTAGGCTTCGATGAGCGAGGCCAAGCCGTTGCGCGTGATAGGCTGTCCGTCGACCACCATAATGCTGCTGCATTGGGTGTGATTTGTGTCGGTTGTGTTCATTTCTCCGTTATTTTTTTTGATGTCAATCATTCAAAGTCCTTTGCCTGTAGCACTCGCGCACCGCCTTGCGGGCGCGGCTCAGCTGCATGCGGGCGCTGTCGGGGCTTATGCCCAGCGTCTGGGCAATCTCGTCGAAGCTGCGGCCTTCGAAGTCGCGCATCACCAGCACCCGTCGCTGCGACTCGGTGAGCCTGGTGTCGATTATGGCCCGCACCTGGCGGTAGGCCTCGGCACGCTCGTCACACTGCGTGGCGGGCCCGCTGGCGGCAGTGCCCGCGGCATCGTCGAGCGGCACACTGCGGCGGCTGTTGCGGCGGCGCACCGAGTCGAGGCTGGCATTGCGCACAGCCACCACTGCAGTGCCCTCGGCCGCCTCGTCAGGCAGCTGCGAGCGGCGCATCCACAGCCGCGTGAACGCATCCTGCACGGCATCGGCAGCGTCGTCGCTGTTGCCCGTGATGCGCTGCGCCATGCCCAGCAGGCGCTGGCGCAAGCGGCTGAATGTGGATGTCATCGCTTCGTTGTCCATTGCTTTCACTTAAAAACACGCAAAGATAGGCCATTTGTAACGTCAGTGTGCAAAAAAAACTTATTCATTTGCTGCCAATGTTGCCGCAACCAACTGAAATTCGCTATATTTGCACTTCGAAAAAAATTCAAGTATCACTATTAAAAACTATAATGATTTTGTTTATGAAAAAGACCAAATTGCTATCAGCGCTAGCTGTGGCCGCAGTGATGCTGCCCGCAGCCACATCGTGTAACGACAAAAACGACGAACCCGTGGTGAGCCCCAGCGAGTGGGCTCTGCCAATAGCAGACTTCGGCAAGACCATCGACGAGGTGAGCGCAAGCGAAACTGCGCGCGGCTTCCGGGTGGTGAAGACCGACAGCATTCACCTGCGTGCGGTGAAAAACATCAAAAACGCACAGGTGAGCATCACCTATTGCTTCGACCCCGACACAAAAACCTACCGCTACGCCAAAGGCACATATGCCGGCGAGGATGAGCTGAAGGCCCTGACCGAGCGCCTTGCAGCCGACGGATATGCCGACGATGGCGAAAAAAACGGTGTGAAAGTGTATAACCAAAGCAGCGACAACGCGCATGTGGCCCTGGAAGAGGGCAGCAGCGAATTCTACATGCTGCCGGGTGCAAGCAACGACACCTTCTCATGGGGCCGCCTCAACGACCTGAGCGACGCCGCACAGGCAGGGCTGGCAGTGCCCTATCTGGGCCACTACGCTCCAGTGGAGCTTGTGGAGCTGATGGAGCAGTATTGCGGCAACACGCTCGACTCAGCAAGTTCGAAAATCGACAACGGAGTGTATGTGTTCAAGGCCAAAAACGGCTCGAAGCACACCAGCGTGCGCTACTGGTTTGACGTGGCCACCAAGAGCAAGCTCGAAGAGGCCGCTGTGTATTACACCCTCGAAAACCGCCCATCCACGGCCGAGGTTGACACCTGCCTGAGCCGCACCGGCTTCAAATACACCTCGATGAAGGACGCCAGCGACGGCTCGATGATTTACTACAACTACTCGGAGAAATGCGTGGCCTATGTGGCTATGGACAAGCCCGACGGCGCAACGTCGTCGTTCATGCCCAGCATACACTATGCCTACAACGACCTCAGCGGCCAAGTGCCGCCCGAGACTGTTGACTTCCCCGCCCCCCTCACCGACTTCGGCACCATGACGCTGAACGAGGCTGTGGAGCAATACAAAAAGCAGAGCTACTTCACCGGCACCACCGACGACGGATTTGGCGGCCTGCTGGGCCTGATAGTGACCACCAACTCGAAGGACTTCCCGCAAATTCTGCTGATGGACGACGGCGGCAAATATGCGGCCGCACTGGTTATTGCCAATGAGTCGAAGATGCTGCGCTCGCCCTACATTAAAGACTGGCTCACGGCCAAGGGATACACTTATAACGAGAAGGTGAGCATACTGCCCACCTACATCCGCTCGGACAAGAAGGTGATGGCACAGTTCGACATCGACGGCTCCATCACAGGCTTCCCATGCGTGGCATTCCAGCCCAACGAATTCAACGCGGCTCCCAGCCTGCTGGGCAAGCTGAAGCAAGCAAAGCAGTTTAAGCGATAGGCGCACGCCACACTAAAGCATAAAGCAATCGGCCCGGCCTGACATATATATAGTGTCAAGCCGGGCCGCATTGCGTTTTATATGTGCTGCCGTGTTACTCCACAAGGCCGTGGTTGCGCAGCAGGGGTGTGGCGTCGGGGTCGGTGCCGGTGAAGGCCTTGAACTGCGTCATGGCGTCCTCGGTGTCGCCAGCCTCAAGGAAAATCTTGCGGTAGCGTGCGGCTGCCTCGGGATTCATGGGGCCCATCTTCTTGAACACCTCCCAGGCGTCGGCCTCAAGCACCTGCGACCACAGGTAGGTGTAGTAGCCGCAGCTATACTGGTCGTTGTCGAAAATGTGCTTGAAGTAGGGACTGCGGTAGCGGAACTGCACCTCGTCGGGCATGCCAATGCGGCGAGCCACCGAGCGCTCGAAACCGCGCACGTCGATGTCTTTGCACCAGTTGAGTTTATGCCACTCGATGTCGAGCAGGGCTGCGCCCACAAGCTCGGTCATCATGAAGCCCTGATTGAATTTAGAAGTCTCAATCACCTTGTCGACCAGACTCTGCGGAATCACCTCGCCCGTCTTGTAGTGGCGGGCGTAGTTTTTCAGCACATCGGGCAGCAGAGCCCAGTGCTCGTTGATTTGCGAGTGCATCTCCACGATGTCGCGGTCAACATTGGTGCCGGCAAGGCCGCGGAACGGAGCCTGGGTGAGCATGCCCTGCAAGGCGTGGCCAAACTCGTGGAAGGCGGTCTGCACCTCGTCGATGGTGAGCAGCGACGGCATGCTCTTGGTGGCGGGGGTGAAGCTGGCCACATTGTACACTATGGGGCGCTCGCTCTTGCCCTCGTAGTTATACTCCGAGTTGAGCTCGCTCATCCATGCGCCCTGGGCCTTGGTGGCACGGGGGAAGTAGTCGGTCATGAACACAGCCAGGTGCTTGCCGTTGGCATCCTTCACGTCATACACAGTGACCTCGGGATTGTATTTCGGAGCCTTCTTCAACTCGGTGAACGTGAGGCCGTAGAGCTTGTTGGCACAGTAGAACACACCGTTCTTAATCACGCTGTTCAGTTCAAAGTAGGGGCGCACCTCGTCTTCGCTGAAGTTGAATTTCTCCTTCTTCACCTTCTCGGCATAGTAGTAATAGTCCCAGGGGGCAATCTTGAAGCTGCCGCCGTGAGCGTCGGCATAGGCCTGCATGTCGGCCACCTCTTCCTTCACCTTGGCCACTGCGGGGTTGAAGATTTGGTAGAGCAGCTTCTCGGCGTTGCCCACCGTCTTGGCCATCACGGGATCGAGGGCGTAGTCGGCAAACGTCTCAAAGCCCAGCAGGCGCGCCTTTTGCTGGCGCAGCTGAATGATTTCGTTGATGTTTTTGCTGTTGTCCCACTCATTGCCGCGGCTGGCAGTGTTGGTGTAGGTTTCATACATCTGCTGGCGCAGTGCGCGGTCGTCGGCGCTGGTGAGCACTGCCAGGCGCGTGGCGCCGCTGGCGGTGAATGCCCACTTGCCCTGCTCGCCGCGCTTGGCTGCAAGGGCGGCAGCGTCGTCGATGGTCTGCTGCGAGAGGCCGCTTAGGCGGGCCTTGTCGTCAACCAGAATCACATTGTTGGCAATCTCGTGCATCACATTGTTGGTGAACGAAAGTTCAAGGGCGGCCTGGCGCTTGTTGATGTCCTTGAGGGTGTCCTTCTGAGCCTCGGTGAGCAGAGCGCCATTGCGCACAAAGCGCTTGTAATACTTGTCGGTGAGGCGCTTTTGCACCTCGGTGAGTCCGAGCTTCTGCGCATTGTCGTGCACGGCCTTGATGCGCTGAAACAGGCCCTCGTTCATGTAAATCTCATCGTTGTGAGCGGTGAGCATGGGGGCTATCTGTTCCGACAGCTTCTGCATTTCGGGCGTGTTGTCGCTCTCGCACAAGGCATAGTAGACATATGCCACCTTGTTGAACAGTTCGCCGCTGTTGTCGAGAGCCAGCACGGTGTTGTCGAAGTCGGTGCGCGAGCGCTGCACCACTATGGCGCGGATTTCCTCGTTGTGCTGCTCGATGCCTGCCTTGAGTGCGGGCAGATAGTCGGCGATGGTGATTTTGTTGAATGGCGGAATGCCATACTGCGTGGCATATGGCGCCATGAACGGATTTTGATGCTTCACGTTCTTCTTGTTAGCGCCGCTTGCCACCAAGGCGAGGCAGCATGCGGCTGCGGTTGATAAAAATAACTTTCTCATATATAAAACACTTTATCTGTGAGTATTGTATTGTCGTTGGCTGCTGAGATTCACCGGCCGGGCGGCGCCGTCCACTCAAATTCGGCCACCACGGGATAGTGGTCGCTGTCGCCCGCGCGGTCGCGCTTTGCGCTCACCGCCTTCAGGCTGCCGCGATACAGCACCTGGTCGATGTGGAAGTAGAGGCGGTTGGCGTGAAAAGTGTAGGTGGGCCCAAGCGCGCAGTCGGCCCAGGCGTCGGCCATGTCGCCGCCGCGGATGGTGCGGTAGGCATACGAGCCTGGGGTGTCGTTGAAGTCGCCGGCCAGAACCACGTTGTCGGGACTGGCGTCGAGCACGCGGCGCAAATTCCACGCGGTGGCGGCCCGGCGGCGGAAGGCGAAGCTCAGCTTATCGATGAGCGAATGCTTCACGGCGCGCATCTCGCTGCGCGAGCCCATGCCCTCGTCGAGGCGCGTGAGCCGCATATAAAGTTTTTTGTCATCGCTGGTTAGCCCTATCGACTGCAGGTGCACGTTCACCAGCCTCAGTTGCTGCCCGTGCGGCATCTGCACATCGTAGACCTTGGCATAGAAACAGTAGAGTGTGGACTGCTCGTCGGGCTCAATCACACCGCGGCCTATGGCGGTGTTGTCGACCACCTTGAATGGGTATTTCGACAGCAGCACCTGGTCGTGATAGCCGCGCGAGCGGTAGGGATAGCGGCGCAGCAGCTCGGGCTTCATCATCCTTATCGACGGCAGGTCGAGGAAGTTGCTGTCGACCACGGCGGCCTCTTGCAGCAGCACGAGGTCGGCGTCCTGACTAAGAATGTAGTCCATGCTGGTGTTGCGCTCCTTTTGCGTGCCGTCGTAGGTGCCGTGGTTCATCACATTGAAGGTGAGCAGCTTGAAGCGGCGGGTGGAGTCGGCGTCGCTGCGCGAAGCCAGATTGACGGGGGCAGTGACGCGCACCATGGGCCACGACACCACCACGGCCACCACCATCACAGCCACCCTGCCCCACCGGCGCAGCAGCGTCCATGCGGCAAGGGCCACCAGCACTGCGGCCAGCACCAGCGGAAAGGCAAGCGTGGCCAGCGACCACACGGCCGAGTGGCGGCGCGGGTCGAGGCAGCCGCCATAGGCACCCACCACCAGGGCGACGGCAAGCGCCAGGGTGAGCACCCATGCGGCTGCCTGCCAAAGGGCCATCATGCCATTAATGGCCTTGCGGCCGCTGCTTCTATTGCTTTTGCTGCTCAAAATTCGTTATAGTGTTGCTGTTTAGTTCAGTTGCGTTTCGACGATGCCCGAAACAGTGTGTCGCGCTCGGCATCGGTGAGCGCGCTGTAGCCCGAGCGCTTGATTTTGTCGAGCACGGCATCAATCTCGGCCTCGGTGGGGCCCTGAGTGGACTGCGGCTGGGCGTCCCGGTGGCCCGGCTTGCGGTAGCTGCGCCCGCCCACCGGGGCGCCCACACCCTTGCGGGGCCTCTTGCGGGGCTTGAGCAGGGTGCACACGGCATCGATGGCGGCATTGAGCCAGGCCGTGATGTCGTGCCCGCTGCGCATGGCCAGGCCATAGGCCAGGCCCACTGCCACGCCGCCCATGTGGGCTATGTGGCCGCCAACGTTGCCGGCATCGACGCTAAGAAGGTCGATGAGCAGCGTGGCCACAGCCACCCACTTGAGCGGGACATCGCCCACGAGAAACAGGCGCACCGCGCGGTTGGGCGCGGCCACAGCCACAGCCACTACAATGGCAAGCACGGCCGCCGAGGCGCCAATGAGCGAGCCCTGCTGCAGGCGCATGGCGGGCAGCAGGGTGCCGGCGGCCACATAGAGCAGCGCGCCGCCAAGGCCTCCCAGCACATACAGCCCCGTGAGCTGCTTGGGGGTGAAATAGTCGAGAAACATCTGCCCCAGCCAGTAGAGCCACAGCATGTTGAACAGCAGGTGCAGCATACCGTAGTGCGACACCATGTAGGCAATCAGCGTCCACGGGCGGTGCAGCGCCGCCGCAGCCTGCGAGGGCACCTCCACCAGAGCCAGCACGGCCTGCGAGTTGAAGCCAAGCAGCGCTGCGGCAATCACCGCCAGGCGCAGCAGCACAAACACCGCCACGTTGGCATATATTATCTTGATGAGCATCGAGCCCGAGCGGAAGCGGGCCAGCAATCCGTCAGTAAATGCCATTGCCGCCTCCTATCGTGCCACGGCGCTTCCACACCATTATTGTGATGAAACCAAACAGCATTCCGCCCAAGTGGGCGAAATGGGCCACGCCGGCCACAGCCCCGGTCACGCCGAAGGCCAGCTCCACAAGACCGTAGCCCAGCACCATCCACTTGGCCTTGATGGGGAACGGGAATGGGATGATGTACATGGGCAGATTGGGGAACAGCATGCCGAAGGCCAGCAGAATGCCAAACACGGCGCCCGAGGCACCGACAGTGACCATAGAGTTGAAGAAACCGTTGAGCTGGCCGTTTTGCCGCAATGCGGGCAGCCAGTCGTCTACGTTAATCCACTGCATGCCTTGCCACGAGAGCACTTCGGCCAGCATGTCGCGCCACGATAGCTGCCACCACAATTCCTGCACCAGTCCGGCGCCCACGCCACACAGCAGGTAGTAGAACAGGTAGCGCTTGGCCCCAAGCACACGCTCAAGCATCGAGCCAAACATCCACAGCGAAAACATGTTGAAAAACAAATGGGTGATGCCGCCCTGCAGGGTTGAGCTGTCGTGCAGAAACATGTAGCTCACCACCTGCACGGGATTGAAGTCAGAGCCTTGCCAGAAGTGCAGCCCCAAGTAGCGTGGAATGTCGACTATGCCCAGGCCCACGCCGCCGCTGCCCAGCAGCATAGTGGCGAGCCACATGAGCACGTTGATGCACAGCAGGTTTTTGGTGACCGGTGGCATATTGCTTAGAAAAGAACCGCGGTTAGATGTCATAACTCTGAATTGATGTTTTTTTTGAGAAGTCTTTTGTTTCGTAGCTTATTTTATTTTCAGCTGGCCCGCACGGCGGCAGCCTTGGTGCAAAAGTAGTGAAAAAAGGGGGCATAACGCCACTTGGCAGCGGGTATTGCGGCAAAATGCGGCAAAAATTGATTTTTTTTAGGAATATTCTTTGCCAAAAAAAATCAAAACTATATATTTGCGATATTTAACGCCTAAGAAACTTTTATTATTCAATTAAAAAGCAAATCATTATGAACAAGACAGAATTAGTCAACGCTATTGCCAGCGAAGCTAAGCTGACAAAAGCAGAAGCAAAAGCTGCCCTCGAGGCTACTATCAACGCCATAAGCAATGCTCTGGTTGAGGGCGACAAAGTGGCTCTGGTGGGCTTCGGCACATTCAGCGTGAACGAGCGCCCCGCACGCAATGGCATCAACCCCCGCACCAAGGAGATAGTGCCAATCGCAGCCAAGAAGGTGGCTAAGTTCAAAGCCGGTGCTGAGCTGGCCGAGAAGGTGAACAAATAAGAAACGGCACACCGCCACAACAGGCATGCGCACCCACAACGGATGACGCACGCCAATGCGCAGCAAAGGCTTCACCTGCCCAATTTCCATCATTAGCTTGAGGAAGTGGCGGCGAAGCCTTTGCCGCGCTATTTTTTTATGCCGCCGCACTCACACGGTGGGCAGACTTATGCCATCGAGCTGGCGGTAGAGGTTGAGGGCATACACGTCGGTCATGGCGCTGATGTGGTCGAGCACCGCCTGCACCTTCTCGAACACGGTGGGGGCGTCCACATCGTATTGCGACGGGAATTTGTTGAGCAGCAGGCGCGAGTAGTTGCGCTCGGGGTGCAGCACGGCATCGGTGAGCTTGTTGAGCAGCAGGCTGATTATGCGGTTGCCCGCCAAGTCGACGTCGACCACATAGTTGGCGCAATAGATGCGCGAATAGGCTGTGCGGCTGCAGCGGCTGTAGCCATCGGCCGCCTGCGGGCTGATGTGGCCTATGAGCGAGCCCTCGAAGCGGCCCTCCATTATTTCATCCTCGTGGGCCATGAAGGCCTCGGCGCACTCCCTAACCAGCAGTCCCACTATGCACGAGCGCAGGTAGGCCACCTTCTCGTTGGGGTCGGCCACGCCCTCCATCACGCGGCGCTGGTGCTGGCGTTCGTCGCTGCCGAAAAACGAGGTGAGCAGGTCGATGGTCTCGGCCGTGCCCAGAATCTTAAGTTTGTGGGCATCCTCGATGTCCATCACCTGATAGCAGATGTCGTCGGCCGCCTCCACCATGTACACCAGCGGGTGGCGGCAGTAGCGCAGCGGCCCGAGCCTGATGAGGCCCAGACGCGAAGCTATGCGCTCGAAGGTGTCGCTCTCGGTGGTGAAGAAGCCAAACTTGCCATTGTCGCCGGCCTGCGACGACGAGTAGGGATACTTGACGATGGAGGCCAGCGTGGAGTAGGTCATGGCAAAGCCTCCGGGGCGGCGGCCGCGAAACTGGTGCACGAGTGAGCGGAAACTGTTGGCGTTGCCCTCAAAGCGCGTCAGGTCGTCCCACTGCTGGGGCGTGAGCAGGCTCCTGAGTTCCAGGCCTGGCCCCTCGCTGAAAAACGCGCAAATGGTGCGCTCGCCCGAGTGGCCAAACGGCGGGTTGCCAAGGTCGTGGGCCAGGCAGGCGGCAGCCACAATCTCGCCCACGCGCATCAGCTTGCCGCCGCAGTCGCCGTGGCGGGCCACCAGGCGCTGCACAATCTCGTTGGCCAGCGAGCGTCCCACGCACGACACCTCGAGGCTGTGGGTGAGGCGGTTGTGCACAAATATGCTGCCCGGCAGCGGAAACACCTGAGTCTTGTTTTGCAGCCGGCGGAAGGGTGACGAAAACACCAGGCGGTCGAAGTCGCGCTCAAACTCGCTGCGCACTCCGCCGCGACGGCCCCCGCTGTCGTAGTCCTCAAGGCCGAGGCGCGTGTCGCATATCAAAGAGTCCCAATTCATTCTCATTTCTTAAAAAGCGTTTTAACAGGTCGGGAAAAAAACGTAACTTTGCAAAGATAATTATAATGAATGTGAATTATATCACAATTGCACTGGTAATTTAGACTGCAATCAAATGGAACACAGCCACGACACGCTAAAACGCATCTGCCTATTCTTTGGCGACTACGCCACCTATCTGCTGGGGTGCGGAGCCAACTGCACCCGCATAAGCAAAAACGTGAACCGCATGGCCGAGAAATTCGGCGTGCAAGTGGACATGCTGATGCTGGCCACCCACTGCGTGATCACCGTGTGGGACTCTGAGCACGAGCACTCCTACCACGAGTCGCGCTCGCAAATGAGGGTGCCGCTTAGCTTCGCCGCCAACACCAACCTGAGCAAACTCAGCTGGGACGTGTATGAGGGCCGGACCGACCTCGACGGCGCCATCGAGCGGTTTCAGCAAATCACATCGGAGAAGCGCATACCCACATGGGTGGTGATGGTGCTGGTGTCGATAGCCAACGCCTCGTTTTGCCGCCTGTTCGGAGGCGACTTCACATCGATGGGCATAGTGGCACTGGCCACATGGGTGGGCTACTACCTGAAGGTGGCCCTGCTCACGGCCGGAGTCGACGCACGCCTCATGTTCATAGCCTGCTCGTTCATCTCGTCGGTGATAGGCACATCGGGCTACATATTCCACCTGGGCGGCACGCCCGACCTAGCACTTGGCACCAGCGTGCTCTATTTGGTGCCAGGCGTGCACTACATCAACTCGGTGAGCGACCTGCTCGACGGGCACTACCTGACGGCCTTCAGCCGCTTTATGATGGCGTCGGTGCTCACCGTGTGCCTCTCGCTGGGGCTCACCTGCGGCATTCTGCTGATGAATTTGAGCATTTTCTAAAAAGAAACCACAACCACATTCAAGACTCAACACTCTCACATGACACTGATATTCAACCTGCTTCAAGACGCATTTTTCGCAGCGCTCGCCGCCATAGGCTTTGCGAGCGTGAGCAACCCGCCGCGCAACGCATTCAAATTCTGCGCCCTGATAGCCGCCGTGGGCCACTCCACGCGCTATCTGCTGATGAACGTGTTTGGCTGGCACATAGTGCTGGGCAGCTTTGTGGCCGCCGTGGTGATAGGCATGCTGGCCATACTCATCGCCCCCAGGGTGAAGTGTCCGCCCGAGACATTTGCCTTTCCGTCGCTGCTGCCCATGATTCCGGGCATCTACGCCTACCACACCGTGCAGGCCCTGGTGCTGTGCGTGAGCACAAGCGACGAGGCAGTGATTTCGCACTACAGCAGCCTGCTGATGTACAACGGACTGATATGCACCTTTGTGATAGCCTGCATGGTGGTGGGCGCCGTGGTGCCAATCATCTCGTTCAAGCGCCTCTCATTCACCGCCACCCGCAGCTGAGCAGCGGCAGAAGGCATTCAGGCATCATTGCCAACACATTGACGCGGCACACACACTGTGCCGCGTCAATGCTTTTTCGCCCCATTGGCCTATTTGCCACTTTCCGATATTATTCTCTGCGACACTGCAATGAAAATTATAGAAAAAAGTGGGGGTAAAAATTGGGTTGGTGCAAGAAAAAACGCTAAATTTGTAGCGTGGTATGCAATGCTGAGCGGCCAAATGCGGCCACTTGGCGATGCGAGCACAATTATCAAGGCATAGACAAGAATTAAAAACCATTTTTATAATAACATTTTAATAAAAAACTATGAACATGAAGAAAAATACCTATTTCGCATGTTTACGCGGTTTTGCTCTGGGCCTGACCTGCCTTCTGGCAGTGCCTCTGGCCAGCGCGGCAACCGTGATTCACAACAATGTGGCCTACACCACGGGCAAACCCAAGACCAATGTGTCGGTGGCTAAGAGCACCAGTGCAACTGGCGCCTACACCGGAGAGATTGTAATTCCCGAAACCTTTGAGGAAAAAGGCATCACCTACACTGTGGTGGGTGTGGCTGCCAACGCCTTCAAGGCAACCACTGTGACCAAGGTGACTCTGCCTAAGACTTGCGTCAGCATTGGCCGCAACGCATTCATCGACTGCGCCGAGCTGACCAACTACCCTGTGCCCGAAGAGGCAACAGCACTTGGCAACGGTGCTTTCAAGGGCTGCAAGAAGATAACCGAAGCCTTTATCCCCGGCGGCGTGACCACTCCGCAAACGAGCGAAACGTTCAGCCAGTGCTCAAGCCTGAAGAAGCTCACCATCAAGGCTGGCACAAGCGCCCTGCGTGTGACCAACGGCCTCTTTGGCGGCGACTCCACAAGCTGGTATCCCCCAATCGAAGAGCTCGTGATTGAGCGCAACCTGACTATGGAGAACGTGCTCAGCAACCAGAACCCCTTCCGCGGCGCCAAGTCGCTGAAGAAGGTGACTTTTGGCGGCGAGGCCACCACACTGCTGAGCGAGATGTTCTCGGGCTGCCCGCTGCTTGAGACAGTGGAGTTTGCCGAGGGCAACAAGGTGACCGCTCTTGGCGGCCAGGCCTTCAAGGGCTGCAAGGCCCTGAAGTCGATAGTGCTGCCCAACGGCGTGACCGAAATTCCGTCGAGCGCATTTGCCAGCTGCACGGCTCTGCAGAGCGTGACACTTGGCAACGCCACCACCACCATCGCCGACTACTCGTTCAGCGACTGCAAGGCCCTGAAGTCGATTGAAATGCCCGCCACTGTGACATCGATCCAGGCAGGCGCGTTCAACAACAGCGGCCTGACCGGCGCACTCACAGTGCCCGCAGCAGTGCAGAGCATCGGCACCAACGCATTTGCCGGCACCAAGATTAAAAGCGTGTCGCTGCCCGCATCGGTGGCCACCATTGGCGAGGGCGCATTCGCTCCCATCACCACTCTGGCAGGCATCACTGTGGCCGACGCCAACACCGCATTCAAGGTGAACAAGGGCGTGCTGACCACTGCCGACGGCAAGCGCCTGCTGGTGGTTGCACACCACGCAGCAGCAATGCCCACCGAACTCAACGACGACGCAATTGAGACCGTAGACCCCTACGGACTTGCATACGCTCCCTACAAGACTGTGAAGCTGAGTGCACTCAAAAACCTCAGCAACAACGCATTCCAGAACGCCGACATCACCGAGTTCACGCTGAAAAGCGGCGTAACTGTGGGCTCGAACCTGTTCAGCGGTTCGAAGCTGGCCAAGCTCGTGATTGAGGATGGCCGCAACGAAGTGCCCCAGGGTCTTTGCAACGGCTGCGCCGAACTGAGCAGCGTGACCCTCTCGGCCACTACCACCAACATGATGAAGGACGCCTTTGCCAACTGCCCCAAGCTGGCATCGATGGAGATTCCCAGCAGCACCAACTACATAGAGCCAGGCTCGGTGCCCAGCACCATCAAGAGCCTGCGCGTGCTCAACGTGAGCGTGCCCGTGCTGGCAGCCGGCGTGTTCACTCCCGAGCAGAAAGACGTGGAGTGCAAGGTTGCCGCCAACGCAGTTGACGCCTACAAGGCCGCCGGCCAATGGCAGTATCTGAACATTGTGGCCGACAACACCATCTCGGGCAAGGGCGCCACTCTGGGCTGCCCCACCGGCCTCTACTTCGCCACCAAGGACGGCAAGCTGCTCTACAAGGACGAGCAGGGTCAGATTGTTGACACCAAGTTTGCCACAGGCGACCACGCATTCAACCTGGCCAGCTACAAGAACCGCATCTATGTGGGTGTGGCAGGCAAGGAGTTCCGCTACCAGAGCCCCACAGCAGGCATGGGCGACGGCGAGGTGTTCTATGTGAACCGCACCAACGACATCTTCTATCGCGTGACTGTGCTCAACAACGTGGGCTATGAGGCATTTCAGGATCCGTTCTCGATGTCCATCATACCGAGCGACAACAAGATTTACATTGCCGACCGCAACGTGGGTATCCACGAGATGAGCGCCGACACTGTGGGCCTCTATGGCGCACAGCCCTTCTTCCTGCAAAACCAGTGGCTTCCCTACTACGGCGACAAGATGTCCTGGGGTGCAATTGGCGCAGGCTTTGCAAAAGACAGCAAGAACGTTTACTGGATGGCCAAGAAGTTTAACGGCCTTGGCATATTCCGCTTCACTACTGCCGACATCTATCCCGACGGAGGCGCCGGCAAGACACAGAACTTCAAGGTGATTCTGTCTGACAACCAAATCACCACATTCTACCTCGACGAGACTCACGGCTACCTCTACTTCTACCTGCAGAAGAGCGTTAAACCCGACCAGTACAAGCCCGGTGTGTACCGCATTGCCCTGGCCGACATCGCAGCTGCCGACGCAGCCAATGCCGAGGTTGAAATCACAGCCGCAACCCTTATCGACGACTCTCCCGTGCTGCTCGAAGGCTCGGGCGACGAGATTACAGGTGTAACCCAAATCTCGGGCGACGACAAGAACGTGTATTGGGCCTACATCGCCACCACTGGCGATGACAAGTCGGTGCCAGGCAGCGTTGCCTTCGATGCCCAGAACCCGCTGCACCACAGCGGCATCAAGTATGTGGCCGCCGACGGCAAGGACGCAACAGTGAAGTTTGCCGTTGAAGGCGTTGAGGCCTACGGCGTGGTTGCCGCAACATTCGTTCCCGATCCCACAACTGGCGTTGACGCAGTGGTTGCCAGCCAGCAGGCAGTGGTCAAGGGTGCCGATGTGATTGTTCCCGCCGACGCCATTGTGAACATCTACAGCCTCAACGGCGCTCTGGTGGCTAACGCCAAGGTGGCCGCCAACGGCAGCGTGAGCCTCAACAGCATGGCTCACGGCCTCTACCTGGTGCGCATCGCCTACGCCAACGGCGCTAAGGAGACAGTGAAGGTGATTCGCTAATCAGCACAAATGCAACCCTAAGCGCGCCTCATAGCATTTGAGCACGCTTTCCCTAATAACCAAGCCGGGGTTGCCCACAGCAAGTGGGCAACCCCGGCTTCCTTTTACCCCTTACCCATGAGGCCGCCAGCGGCCGGTGTGCCAATGCGGCGCCAACAATTATCAATAATTAAATAAAATAATTCAGCGGCTTAGCGGGCTTTTAGCTAACTTTGTAGGTTGATATTGACACAACATATAACGACAACTGACATGCAACAGATAAAAGTGAAGATAGTGAACCGCAGTGCCAATGCACTGCCCGCCTACGGCACCAGTCAAAGCGCCGGCATGGACCTGCGCGCGTGGCTCGACGAGCCTGTGACGCTGCAGCCGCTTGAGCGCCGACTGATTCCAACTGGCGTGAGCATTGAACTGCCGCAGGGGTATGAGTGCCAGATAAGGCCGCGCAGCGGACTGGCGCTGAAACGCGGGCTGACGCTGCTCAACACTCCTGGCACCATCGACGCCGACTACCGCGGCGAGATTGGCGTGATAATGGTGAACCTCGACAGCAAGCCGCAGACCATTGAAAACGGTGAGCGCATATGCCAAATGGTGGTGGCGCGCCACGAGGTGGTGCAGTGGGTGCCCGTAGGCGAGCTGGGCAGCACCGAGCGCGGCGAAGGCGGCTTTGGGCACACTGGCGTGAAGTGACGCACCCCCTACCCCACACTCATCATATTATCACAGCAACAATAGCAATGAAGCATTTATCAAGACACATAATAGTGGCATTTGCCGCCCTGATGGCCGCAGTGCCTGTGCTGGCCGGCGGCAAAAAGGGCGGCAGCGAGGCTACGGCCAATCAGCGCAAAGCCGAATACGTGTTTGTGGAGGCACAAAACCAGAAGTCGCTTGGCCACAGCGCGGCATTCTTCGACCTTGTGAACTATGCCCACAGCCTCGACCACGGCAACACGGCCATAGGCTACTACCTGGGCTACTGCCTGGTGACGATGGACAACCCCACCCGCGACAAGGCCGAGCGCGGCCTTGAGCTGATGCGCGCCCACGTCGATGCAGTGCCCTCGGACTACTACGAGGCGTCGTTCTACAGCGACGCCAGCATGGCAATGGGCCGCAAAGACGAAGCCCTGCGCGTGATAAAGCGGCTAACGCAGCTCAACCCCACCGATGCCGAGGCGCAGATTCGCCTGGCAGAGTGCTACTCGCGCCTGAACAACTACCGCGCGGCCATAGCCACCTACGACTCGATTGAGCGCCACCAGGGCAAAAGCATGGAGCTGTCGGCAAAGAAGATTGCCGCCTACTCGGCACTCAACGACACAACCGGCGCACTGGCCGAAACGCGCTCGCTGCTGGCGTCGGCTCCGCACAATGCCACCTACAACATGGCCATGAGCAAGATGATGCAGCAGTTTGGCATGACCGACAGCGCCCTGCACTACATCGACCTGGCACAGCGCTACGACCCCGACAACGGCATGATATACCTCACCAAGGCCCAATACTACAACCTGATGGGCGACTCGGCCAACTGCGACAAAGAGGTGTACCGTGCCCTCACCGCCCCCAACCTCGACATCGACGACAAGGTGGGCGTGCTGGCCACCTACACCGGTTCGCTGCTGCAAAGCCGTGACTCCACGGGCAGAGTCGACCGCCTGTTTAAGGTGCTGCTGCGCCAGCACCCACACGAGGGCGCGGTGCACGACCTCTACAGCGAATATCTGGTGGCGCGCAACGACTACAAAGGCGCGGCCGAGCAGTTGGGCTACATGCTCGACGTCGACCCCACCGATGCGCGCGGCTGGCGCAAACTAATGATAGTGAACATGATGGGCGAGAACTATCCAGCCGCCATCAAGGCCGCCCAGCGCGCCCTTGAATATAACCCCGACAGCATCAACCTGTATAAATACATTGCTCCGGCCTACTTCCAGATGAAGCAGTATGGTAAGGCACTGCAGACCTACGACCACGCGCTGAGCCGTGTGGACTCCACGCAAACGCAGCTGCGCAGCGACCTGATAGGCGGCAAGGGCGATGTGTATTTTGAATTGGGCGACACGGCGAAGGCCTTTGCCGCCTACGAAAAGGCGCTGCAGGTGTTTCCCGGCAACTCGAGCATCCTCAACAACTACGCCTACTTCCTTGCCGAGTGCGACTCAGCCCTCGACAAGGCCGAGAGCATGGCCGGCAAGGCGGTGAACGCCAACCCGGACAACACTACGTTTCTCGACACCTACGCGTGGATATTCTTCAAAAAGGGCGACTACCAGATGGCCCTGTTCTACATAAAGAGCGCCATTGACAACGATGACACGGGCAGCACCGACGTGATTGAGCACTACGGCGACATATTGTGGTTCAACGGCAAGCATGCCGAGGCTGCCGAGCAGTGGAAGAAGGCCCTTGAGGCTGCCGGCAAGGGAGCCAGCGCCACTCTGCGCCAGAAGGCCGAGAGCGGCCAGTATGCAGAGCCGGCACACAAGGCAAAACCAACAACGAAACAATAAAAGCACAAACAGAATATATGACAAAAAAGACACTTGCACTGGCCCTTGTGGCCACTATGGGCATGGGGCTCACGGCCTGCGGATCGCAGCGCAGCGCCATCGACACCGTGGGCATTGCCACACAGCCCACCCCGGCCGCCAACGAGCCCAACGTGACCGAGCGGCTCAACGCCATAGCCGAGGCCACGGCCGACTGGAGCACGCTTAGCGCCGGCGGCACCATTGGCATTGGCGGAGCCAAAAATTTTTCATCGAAGATGCAAATGCGCATGGAGCGCGGCAAAAGCATCTACATATCGCTGCGGCCGCTGCTGGGCATAGAGGTGGGCCGCCTGGTGGTGGTGGGCGACTCGGTGATAGTTATCGACAAGCTGCACAAGCGCTACATTGCCGCCAACGCGTCACTGCTCACCAACGGCGTGCCGGTGGACGTGACCACGCTGCAAGACATATTTCTGGGCCGCCCATTCGTGCTGGGCGAAGGCTCATTTGCCAAGCGGCTTGTGGGCAAGGTGAAGATGACCCGCGTCGACGGCTCGATGGTGATGGAGCCACGCAAGCATTATGCGGGCTTCACCTACATCTTCACATTCAACACCGACAACCGGATGACGGCTGCCAACGTGAAGCCCTCGGGCTCGAAGACAGCCACCTACAGCGTGAAGTATGCCGACGTGAACACTTCGACCCCGGCCGGCAGCGTGGCCGGCAGCGTGAGCGCAGCCTCCGAGGTGAAGGGTCAGCCGTTTGAGCTCTACATCGACTACGGCGGCATGACGTGGAACGAGAGCGTGAAAATCGACACCAAGGTGCCCAGCGGATACACGCGGGTGGACAGCCGCCAGCTGCTGAACATGCTGGGCAGCAAATAGAATCAAGCACAAGCAGATGATTGAAATCAGCCTATACCAGCCAGCCATGCAGCAGGAGTGGGATGAGTTTGCGCGCCAGTCGCGCAACGCCACATTCCTGCTGCAGCGCGGCTACATGGACTACCACAGCGACCGCTTCAGCGACTTTTCGCTGGTGGCGCGCACTCCGCAGGGGCGGCTGGCAGGACTGCTGCCGGCCAACCGGGCAGGCGACACCGTGCTCAGCCACCAGGGGCTGACCTACGGCAGCTGGATAGTGTCCTTCCGCCACTTCGACGCCACGGTGATGATGGAAATCACAGCCGCCGCCATAGGTTTTCTTAGGGACAACGGCGTCAGCCACCTGGTGTACAAGCCCATACCCTACATCTACCACCGCTACCCCGCCGACGACGACATATACGCACTGTGGCGGCACGGCGCGCGCCTGGCCGAGTGCAACATATCCACCGCCATCGACCTTGCCAACCCCATTCCCTACGACCGCGGCAACAAAAGCGGCCTTAAGGTGGCACAGCGCGCCGGCCTAAAGGTGGAGCAGACCGACTCGGCCTACCCCGAATTCTGGCAGCTGCTGAGCGATGTGCTCGGGCAGCGGCACGATGCCAAGCCGGTGCACACGCTGGCCGAGATTGAACTGCTGCACAGCCGCTTCCCCGACCACATAAAGCTATACACAGCCACCCTTGGCGGCAAGGTGGTGGCCGGCACGGTGATGTTTGCCGACGGGCCGGTGGCCCACAGCCAGTATATAGCGTCGAGCGACGAGGGCCGCCGGCTGCACGCCCTCACGGCAGTGTTTGCCCGCGTGGCGGCCGACGCCACCGCCATGGGACGGCGCTACCTCGACTTCGGCATATCGAATGAAGACCACGGACGGCTGCTCAACGCCGGACTCGTGCAGCAAAAAGCACGGCTCGGGGGGCGCGGCGTGGCCTACAACACATTCACACTCGACCTGTAGCAACCCTCGACACACACAATAAGAATTATATGGCAAAAGGCGGCATATCGAAGATGGCCATTAAGGCAATGGGACTGTTTGGCGGCGTGCAGGTGGCAGGCATACTGTGCTCCATAGTGCGCACCAAGCTGGTGGCGCTGTGGATAGGCCCGGTGGGCATGGGGCTGTTCGGACTGTTCAACCAGGCCCTGGAGATGCTCAACACCGCCACCAACCTGGGCGTGCGCTCGAGCAGCGTGCGCGATGTGTCGCAGGCCATCGACAGCGGCGACCGCAGCCACGTGGCGCGCGTGATAGCCGTGGTCAGGCGGTGGTCGGTGTGGCTCGGCCTGGGCGGAACACTCATCACCGCGGCACTTGCTCCTGCGCTGAGCCGCCTGTCGTTTGGCGACGAAAGCCACCTGTGGGGCTTTGTGGCCCTTGCGGCTGCCGTGCTGCTTATGGCGCTCACCAACGGCGAGTATGCCGTGCTGCAGGGCACCGCACGCCTGCGCCGCCTGGCCAGCGTCACGCTGTGGGGCACGCTGGGCGGCCTGCTCATCAGCGTGCCACTGTTCTACTGGCTGCGCGAGCGCAGCATTCTGCCATCAATCATAGCCTACGCCGCATGCTGCGCCGCAGCCGCATGGGTGCTGCGCGACCGCACATGGCCTCACGCCCAAGTGCCCGCAGGCGAGGCGGCCCGCATGGGGCTGGGATTCGTGAGGCTGGGCGCCTACATGACGGCGGGCAGCCTTGTGTCGATAGCCGCATCCTACGCCTTCAGCTCGTGGCTCAACCACGCGGGAGGCACCGGTGAGGTGGGCCTGTATCAGGCGGGCTACACGCTGGTGAACAAATACACCGGCCTGGTGCTCACGGCCCTGGGCATGGAATACTACCCCCGGCTGGCACGCGTGGCCGGCAGCCGCCTGCGCCTGCGCGCCATGGTAGGCCAGGAGGTGGTGCTGTGCATGGTGGTGATGGCGGCCGTGGTGGCGCTGATGATGGTGCTGCGCGAGCCAGTGGTGAAGCTGCTGTATTCAGGCGAGTTTGTGGCGGTGCTGGGCATGGTGTCGTGGTGCCTGGTGGGCACGGTGTTCAGGGCGCTGTCGTGGTGCATGTCGTTTGTGATTCTGGCCAAAGGCGACGGCCGCACCTTCCTTGCCACCGAAACGCTGAGTGCGGCCGTGGGGCTGGCGCTGAACGTGGTGTGCTACATGCATTGGGGGCTCGACGGGCTGGGCATGTCGTTTGCCGCCTGGTATGTGGTCTACACCGCCATTGTGGCCGTGGTGTACTTCTGGCACTACCGCCTGCGCATGGCGCGCACATGCGCATGGGCGGCTGCGTGGGGGCTGGCGGTGGCAGTGGCCGCACTGTGGGCAGTGAGTGGAGGCCACACACTGGCGGCCGCAGCGGTGGCGGCCGCAGCGGTGGCCGTGTGCCTTGCCGTGGTGAGGCGCGTGTGGCGGCGTTAGCCTGCTGATATGACGCTTAATAAAGGTAAAAAAGCACCTTAATTTTGGCCAAGACGAAAATAGTGGCTATCTTTGCAGCGTAATAAAAAAATATTATCAACTACGAGGGATCTCATAAGCAAACAATGAGATTCTTCTGTTTTTTACTAATTACTAAATATAAATTTTTACCATGGCTATAAGCTATATGACTCAGGAAGGCTACGACGCCAAGATGAAGGAACTCGCACACCTTGAAAATGTGGAGCGCCCCGACGTGGTGCGCGCCATAGCCGAGGCTCGCGAAAAGGGCGACCTGTCGGAAAACGCCGAATACGACGCCGCAAAGGAGCGCCAGGGCATGCTCGAGGCCAAAATCGCAGAGCTGAAAAACCTTGTTGCCACCGCACGCATCATTGACCAAAGCAAGCTGCAGACCGATGAAGTGCAGCTGCTCAACAAGGTTACCATCAAGAATTTGAAGAACAATGCAAAAATGACATACACCATAGTGAGCGAGACCGAGGCCAACCTGCGCGCCGGAAAAATCTCAATCACCACCCCCATTGCCAAGGGCCTCATTGGCCACAAAGTGGGCGATGTGGTAGAGGTGCAGGCCCCCGTGGGCAAAATGCAGTTTGAAATCATTGAAATAAGCATCTGATATAAACTATGGCATCTATTTTCAGCAAGATAGTGGCTGGCGAGATTCCCAGCTACAAGGTGGCCGAAGACGAGAACTACTATGCATTTCTCGACATCAGCCCCGTGGCCAAGGGCCACACACTCGTGATTCCAAAGCACGAGGTGAACTACATCTTCGACCTCGACAGCGAGGAGTATGCCGGACTGTGGCAGTTTGCCCGCCGCGTGGCCAAGGCCATGAAGCAGGTGCTGCCGTGCCAGCGCATAGGCGTGGCCGTGATGGGACTCGAAGTGCCCCACGCCCACATCCACCTTGTGCCCATCAACAAGGAGAGCGACATGAACTTCTTTAAGGAGAAGCTCAGCTTGCCGGCCGACGAGATGGCCGCAATTGCCGGCAAGGTGAACGAGCAGTTTGAAAAAGACAAATAAGGCATCGGGGGATTTTTTCTCACCGGAGAGGTCTTTATTAGCAAAACATAAAGGCTGGATAAGACGGCGCCACACTGGTGGCCGACTTATCCAGCCTCTTTTTTTTGCACACAGACTTTTCTCACCATGAAGCGCGACGCAATAGACCGAAGCAAAACCAACGCGCAAGCACCATCTTCCCAAACGCCTCTCCCCTCCCCCGCTGCATTCGGCATGAAAAAAAAGACAAGCCCGCCGAAAGCGATTGGTTTCGATTTTTTGTTGTATTTTTGTTACAGGATAATAGCTCACCATGGTGAGCATGATTGATGCATACACAAATGAAATACAAAGGTCATATTTTGGATGTGGACGCCCGCCGCGTGTTTGACGGCGAGTTGACGATAGAAAACGGTGTGGTTGGCGACATCACGCCAAGTGATGATGTGGATGCCAACGCCCCATATTTTCTGCCGGGATTCATCGACAGCCATGTGCACATAGAAAGCAGCATGATGGTGCCGGCCGAATTTGCCCGCGTGGCTGTGGAGCAAGGAACCATAGGCGTTGTGGCCGACCCTCACGAAATTGGCAACGTGCTGGGCAAAGAGGGCATAGAGTTTATGATTGACAGCGGCAAGAACATCCGCTTCAACTTTTGCTTTGGCGCCCCGTCGTGCGTGCCATCGTGCAGCGCCGACATCGAGACGAGTGGCGCCACGCTCGACAGCCACGATATCGAGGAGCTGCTGGCACGCGACGACATCGGTTTTCTGGCCGAAATGATGAACTTTCCGGGAGTCCTGGCCGGTGACAAGGAGGTGATGGCCAAAATAGAGTCGGCCAAGCGCCACTGCAAGCCCGTTGACGGCCATGCGCCCGGCTTGTTTGGCGATGAGCGCAGGCGGTATGCCGCAGCCGGCATATCCACCGACCACGAGTGCGTGTCGCTCGATGAGGCCAGGGCCTGCATAGAGGCCGGCATGACGGTGCAGATTCGCGAGGGCTCAGCGGCGAAAAACTATGATGCGCTGATACCATTGCTTCGCGAGTTTCCCGACAGGGTGATGTTTTGCACTGACGACTGCCACCCCGACGACCTGATACGCGGCCACATAAACCGCATCGTGGCCCGGGCCCTTGGCGACGGGTATGACTTGTGGGACATTCTGCAGGCTGTGTGCGTCACCCCTCAGCGTCACTACCACCTGCCGTGGGGACTGCTGCACAAGGGCGATGCCGCCAACTTCATTGCCATCGACAGTCTATCGCCCAATTTCAGGGTGCTGCTCACTGTGGTGAAAGGCAAGGAGGTGTATAACTGCAACTCGTTTTTGAGCACCATAAGGTCGCAGATGAAGTCGGTAAACAACCAGATGGCCATACTGGACAACTACCCCAACAATTTTGCGGCAAACCCGATTACCGCCGCCGACATATATCTGCCCATTGCGAGCGGCGACAAAGTGCGCATTATCCACGCCTACGACGGAAGTCTGCTCACCAAGAGCGAAGAGGTGCTGGTGACGGGAAATCCGCTCATCGACAGCCGCTATGCGTGGGGCGAATTGCAGAAAATTGTGGTCTACAACAGGTATGACAAGGGGGCCCGCCCTGTGACGGGGCTTATACGCGGCTTTAACATAAGAAACGGTGCAATGGCCGGATCGATTGCGCACGACTGCCACAACATAGTGGCAATAGGGTCGAAGGACGAATACATTGTGAGGGCAATCAACCGAGTGGTGGAGATGCAGGGCGGACTGGTGGCCCTGGCCGGCGACGAAGTGGCCGACATAGCCCTGCCCATAGCCGGACTCATTTCGCCACTTGGCGGACATGAGATTGCCTACCGCAGTTCGCGCCTCGGCGACACCATAAGCAAGGCCGGCTGCACAATGCATGCTCCGTTCATCACCATGGCTTTCATGTGTCTGCCCGTGATTCCCGACATAAAACTCACCGACCGCGGACTGTTTGACGCCACCAAATGGGCCTTTGTGAACACCTCGGAGCACCAATAGCCACAAGCAAGCAATCATTTAATAACGGAAGGCAGCGATAGGTTGACTGTGCTGTTTGTCCAATTACTATGCTACGTTTGGTGGATTAGTGGAGAAGGAGGCGGGCAATGCGGGCCGAGCCGCGGCGGCCGGCGGCGATGCGGCGATAGAGCCACAGCAGGGCTGGGCGCAGCAGGGGCGATAGGGCGATGCCGCTAAGGGCGCGGTGAAGCAGCGGTCGGGCCAGCTGCGGCTGGCCCTCACGCTGGTAGTGGGCTGCCAGGGTGAGCCGGCGGAAGCCGACGAGGCGCCGCAGCCGGCGGCTGTCGGGGTGGCCGCTGCGGACGATGTCTGCCTCTACCACATCGAGGGCGCGCTCGAGCTGCGCGTGGTGGCGGCTGAAGCTGGTGCCGGTTATCGACTCCTCGCCACTGCGCATGACATCGACCAGCACCCGGCTTCCGGCCACGGCCACGCGGGCACCGCTCAGCAGCAGGCGCACTCCCAGTTCGTAGTCCTGCCAGCGCGGCAGTGTGGTGTCCCAGCCGCCCACGGCCATGACGAGGCTGCGCCTTGCGGCGTAGCACTGGGTGGACAGCATTCCGTGCAGCACGTGCTGCGCCAGGCAGTCGGTGCCGAAGAGCGGCATGCGCCTCAGAAGCCGCCCGTCGGTGCCTATTATGCGGCCCTGAACCATCACCACGCCGGCATCTGTGCCGTGGCTGGCTATGCAGCGCCGGTAGCTCTCGAGCAGTGTGGGGTGCATCACGTCGTCGCTGTCGAAGAAGGCCACCCACTCGCCGCTGGCCATGGCCAGTCCGCGGTTGCGCGCGGCGCACGCTCCGGGCTGCGGCTCGGAGGCCACAGCGACGTGCAGCTCGGGGTGGCTATGGGCAAAGCTGCGCAGCACGGCGGCAGTGTCATCGGTCGAGCCGTTGTCGACCAATATCAGCTCGCGGGGCGGCACGGTTTGCGCCGCCACCGACTCCAGCGTGCGCCCCACCACCGAGGCGCGGTTGCGCACGGGTATTATCACCGACAGGCTATGTGGGCTTTCTGCATTCATGGCTGTAAAGGTAGCGCTAAAATGCGTATTGGGCAAATGCAGGCTTGGGTATGTGGGTGGAAATGGCTAACTTTGGTATCGCAATATTAGCAACCCCGAAACATCAAATCACAACAACAGCGATGAAGATTCTTTTTGCAGGCGACGCAAGCAACATGCACAACTGCCTGGCCACGCAGCTGAAACGGATGGGCCACACCGCCGTGGTGGTGAGCGACGGCTCGCGCTGGATGGACACCGGCCGCGACATAAACCTCACGCGCCGGCCCGGGCGCTGGGGTGCGGTGCAGTATGCGGCGCGCCTGCTGAGGCAGCTGCCGCTATGGCGCGGCTACGATGTGGTGGAGCTGGCAAGCCCCATCTTCTTCAAGCTCAGGCCCGAGCGGCTGCAATGGGTGCTCGACTGGCTGCGCCGCCACAACCGTATGGTGGTGCTCTCGGCCCTGGGCACCGACTATGTGTACTACACGGCCTGCCACGACGGCCACACGTTTCGCTACAGCGACTACCGCATAGGCAACGAGCCGTCGCCCTATGTGCTATCGTCGGAATACATAGCGCAGCATCAGGACAACTGGAAACTGCCTGTGATGCGCCGCTACAGCGACCACGTGACGGGCTGCATCGACGGCGCCGTGGCCTGCCTCTATGAGTACTGGGCCGCCTACCGCCCCGTGTTGCCCCCCGACCGCCTGGCCTATGCCGGCATACCCATCGACACCAGTTCGCTCACCCCGTCGGGCTCGGCGGCCACGGCGCCGCAGAGTGTGCGCTTCTTCATAGGCATCCAGCGCGACCGCAACGTGATAAAGGGCACCGACCGCCTGCTGGCGGCACTGAAGCGCGTGCACGACCGCTATCCGCGCGAATGCCAGATGGAGGTGGTGGAGAGTCTGCCCTATGCCGAATATGTGAGCCGCATGCGGGCCTCGCATGTGATTCTCGACCAGCTGTATTCCTACACCCCCGCCACCAACGCCCTCATTGCCATGGCGCAGGGCCTTGTGGCGGTGTCGGGTGCCGAACCGGAATACTACCAGCTGATAGGCGAGCGCGACAACCACCCCATAGTGAATGTCGACCCCATCCGCGAGGGCGACATCGACGCGCGCCTTGAGTGGCTGGTGCGCAACCGCGCCATGCTGCCGCAGCTCAGCCGCCAGAGCCGCGAATTTGTGCTGAAGCACAATGCGGCCGCCGTGGTGGCGCAGCGCTACCTCGACTTCTGGCAGCGGCTGCTCGACGCCAAGCAATAGCAGAATAATGAATTACGCAGCGAGGGGCGGCAGCCGGGATTCCGGCAGCCGCCCCTCGCGCTGTGCATGTGTGTGTATCTTCTTGTGGGAGACGGATTACATGTGCTGGGCCACCTTGGCCTCGAGCTGCGACATGTCGGTGACGCGCTCCACCACCTCACCGTTGCGGCCTATGATGAACACCGTGGGGATGCCGCTCACATTATAGGCCGTGACGTTGGGCGACTGCACGCCCATGGGGTCGTAGACCGTGATCCAAGGCAGGCGCTTGGCTGCCATGCGCCAGTCCACCTCGTTGGCGTCAAGGCCAATCTGGTATATCTCCAGGCCCTTGGCGTGGAAGCGGGTGTAGATGTCGTTGAGAATCTTGTTGAATGCAGGCGAGAACTCGGCGCCATACATGGTGTAGTTGAGCAGCACCACTTTGCCACCCGAGGCCACATGAGTCAGCGACTGATTGACTCCGTTTTTGTCCTGCAGGTTGATTTCGATGATGTTGGCCTCCTGGGCCACGATGGTGTCGGCGGCACCGGCCACAGCCTGGCGGCGGCGCTTCTGCCCGTCGAGCAGCACGGTCACGAGGTATTGCGTGCGCGGGTCGTTGGGCTTAAACGTGTTGAACGCGTTGGCCACGGCGCCTATAATCTTCAGGTCGCTGTCGTTGAGCGGGTCAAACAGCGGACGCTCGTCGATGTACTTGTTGATGATGTAGTAGGCCACTATGCCGCTGGGGTCTTGCAGAATCTGCTCGCTGAGTTTGCGCTTCCAGGCTTGCAACTCGGCTGCGGTGCCCTTGCCGCCGGCAAACTGCAGCGCGGCCTTGTCGACGTTCATCACCTCCACGGCATGGTCGCTGCCGCTTAGGGTGTAGTCGGTGTCAAACTCCTTGAGCTTGGTGTTGATGGTGATGTGGTCCACACTGTCGATTGGGAAGTAGATGGACTGCGAATTGTGGCGCAGGCGGTAGATGTTGGGGAACTCGGGTGCGTCGTCGCTGATGCTGAAGTCGCCGCTTGAGCTGGTGGTGAGGGTGTCGACCACAAACCAGTTGCCGTTGCTTGAATACTCAAGCACCAGCTTGGTGGTGTCGGTTGCGCCCTGCACGTTGCCATCGACGGTGAACTTGGCCTTGCCGCACGAGCACAGCAGAGCCACAAACACGAGCATTAGTAGTATGCGATTCTTCATTGTTGTTTTGATTGTTTGAAATTTCGTAGTAAAGCTTTTTTTGCGAATTTGCATTAATATAGTGCGAAGATAACGCAAATTTCGCCAACGGCCAACGCCTCAGCCGCAAAATGAGCAAAAACGGCAGCGTCAGAAGCGGCGTATCTGGCGGTAGGCCACATCGCTCATGCGGTCGAAGTGGGCGGCCCAGTGGCTGGGCGGGGTGCCCTCGGGCACTATGCGCAGGGCATAGAAGCGCGTGCCGCCCAGCCGCGACAGGCGCATTTGGCGCAGCAGCGGCTGTGCCGGCTCGTCGATCAAAAAGTCAGACACCCACAGCACGTCGGCGTTGACATAGCTGCCGCCCTCGGTGCCCAGCAGCTTGAATGTGAGCTCCATCATGCCCTTGGCATCGGTGCCGCCGCCAATGAAGGGCAGGTGGCCCTTTTCGAAGGCGTATTCCTGCGGCGACAGCCCTATCGACTCATATTGCCGTCGCTTGCGGCGCAGCATCAGGTCGATGGCCCGCACACTCACCGAGAAGTCGATGAGGAAGCAGTCGCGCCGCTGCCGCTCGGCCACATCTTCAACGATGCCCAGCAGGCACTTGATGATGCGCTGCGGCACGCCGTGCATGCTGGCCGAGGTGTCGACGCACACTATCATGGGCCCCTTGCGCGAGGCGTGCTCGGGGCTGAGCCGGCGCGAGGGGCTGGCCACATTCGACTTGTAGCGGAACGTCTGCAGCTGGCGGCGCACATATCGGTAGAAGAATGCGTTCTCGGTGTCGTCGTCGACACACTGCGCCATTTCGATGGGCAGCAGCGAGTTGAGGTCGCTGCCCGTGGTGATGCCGTCGATGTCGCTGCCTGCCGAGTGGGCTATCTTCATGCTGCTGCCCGAGGCCGCGCTAAGGCGGCTGGCCCCACCGCTGCTGGGCACGCGGCCCATGATGTTAACCATCTGCTCCAGCTGCGGGTAGCGGTCTTGCAGCTTCACCACCGTCATGCGGCGCTGAAATTCGCTTTCGCTCCAGCGCCCGTTCATCTCCTGCCACGCCTGCACAGCGCGGTTTTCGTCGATGCCGCTGCCGGCAATGTGGCTGGCTGCGCTTCTGAGCATGCCTGCCAGAATCTCGCTCTGCGCACCGCCGTGGTCGCGCACATACCGCTCCACGGCCCCATCGCGCTGGCAGTCGATGGCCCGGGCCCAGTCGTCGGCCATTTTGGCCCACATGGTGTCGTCGGTGGCCATGCCGCGGGCAAACATGGTGCGGTAGAACTCCGCATCAAACTCCCCGTCGGGGTGGTCGGCACCGATTTGCGCAATCAGCCGCTGGCACTCCTCAGTGTTGCCGCGCCGGCCAGCGTCCCAATGCAGCACCTCGGCCACGCGGTTGCGCTCGGTCCACTGCCGCTGGGCGAAAAACTCTCCCTCGTGCTTGGCCGCCACCACAAACCGCCCCACGGTGGCATAGAATATCTTGCCACACAGGCGGCTGCCCAGCACGCGGGCCTTGATTTGCGAGTCGGCCATGAGGCGCGTGAGGTAGGCCACCAGCGGATCGGCAGATTCAACCCAGGGCGCGTCTTCGGGCCACACAACACCGCGGCCAGCCACCTCGCCAGTGTCCACAAATATCTCAATCATTTTAAGGTATTGGCGCACATCCATGGCGTCGGTGCCGTGCAGCAGCCGCTGCCAGTATTCCGTAGGGTGCCCGAGATTATTCATCAAGCTTGGCAATGTCGATGCGTGTGAATGAAATGCCTTGCGCCAGCCCGCTCTGCATCTGCTTTATGCAGGCGCGGTCGTCATCGCTAAGCAGCACACTGCCTGCCAGCTGAGCCGACAGCTGCGTGAGGCTGGCGTTGAGCGCCTCGATTTCGGCAAAGAAGTCGCGGCCGCTGACAGATGTGGCCTGCTGGCCGGCCTCGGAGGCGCGGCCGCCGTTGAGTTCGATGGGAAACAGGTTGCCGTCGATGAGCAGTTCGTTGGCCCTACGCGCAAGCGTCACAGGGTTTGCCCCGGGCGGCACGGCCGTGCGCCCGTTGTAGGCGCGCACCACCATCACCTGCGGATTGCGCTTGTCGCTGTACACGATGCCCTGCTCCGTGCCCATGGTGATGTCGGGCAGGCGCTGATAGTCGCCGGCCACGATGTAGGCCTTGCCGCCGTTGTAACGCTCAATGTGGTAGTAGAACTCGTTATAGAGCTTCTTGTTGGCGTCGGCCGGCGTGCGCGGCACACGCTTCAGGGCCGAGGCCGACCGGCTGGCGCGCACATCGGCCTTCACCGCCTGCCTGATTTCATCGAGCTGCCGGGAGAGCGGGGCATACAGTATGTGCAGCACGGCGTCCCTGATGCCAACGCGCTCGTCGGGCTCCTGCCACAGACAGTGCTGCAGCGGCAGCACATCGGCGGCGGTCACCTCGGTGCGGCCGTGCATCAGGGCCGAGGCGCGCATAAGCCGCGCCACCTTCTTCCAGCGTCGGTCGCTCACATACACATTGCGCGTCTCCTGGCACCCCTCCACAGGCACCGACCGCAGTGCGCGCTTCACTTGGTGCAGAATGGCCAGCACCGGGCGCGGAAAAGCCACCTCGTCGATGGCACGGCTCCAACGGTCGTAGTCGTCCTGGGTGATTTGCCACCGCTCAAGCTCGCCGGCCGGAGGCTCACTGTCGGCACCCGTGGCCGTTATCATCTTGTCGAAGTTGTCATCGTTCACAATGTTGCGGCACTCAAGGCGCACCACAAAGCGGTCCCACAGCGCCTCAAGGCCCTCGCCCTGCGCAGGGAGCTCGTTGCTGGCGGCCACCAGCAGCTTCATGGGCAGCCGCAGCTCTTGCCGCCCGTTGCGAAACAGGTGCTCGTTGATGGCCGTGAGCAGCGTGTTTTGAATCGCCGGGCCGGCCTTCCATATCTCGTCGAGAAACACCACATCGGCCGTAGGCAGATAGCCATCGGTGGCGCGCACATAGTCGTCGTCGGCCTTCAGGCGGCTGATGCTCACCGGGCCGAAAATTTCGTCGGGTGTGGAGAAGCGCGACATCAGGTATTCAAACGACCGCGCGCCGCTGAAGGCCCACTTAAGCCTCCGGGCCACCATCGACTTGGCCACGCCAGGAGGGCCGAGCAGAATTATGCTCTCGCTGGCCAGCGCGGCCCACAGGGCCAGCGCAATTTCGCTTTCCTTCTCATAGATGCCGCTGTTCATGGCCCGCAGCAGGTGGCCAATTCGTTGGCTCAACTCTGCCGATGAGCCGCGCTGTGTGTGCTCCATTACAATGCAATAAAAATATAATTCACTTATTCAAAACGCCCCCTCAAAAAATGCGACAGGCACTGCAAAGATAGCAATAAGCCGATGAATTACAAACTACCGCCCGGGAGCGGCCGTTTTGCCAGCGGCTGACGGTGAAACGCAATTCAGCGGCGCGGGTTTGGCGGTTTTTGCGTTTTTTATGACTCGCCGAGGGGGCGATTTTTTGCCATTGCGGGCTATTTGCACTATCTTTGTAGGTTGATACAGACCGCAATGGCCTGCACACAAAAACCCAAAAGCACAAACATGGCAGAAGAACAGGAACACTTCGACGGCAACCGCCAGCCTACCGACAACGGCGGATATGACAAGCTTGTGACCCTGACGCCGCGCGAGCACATTCGCCGGCGCCCGGGCATGTATATTGGCAAGCTGGGCGACGGCTCGCAGAGCGACGACGGCATATACGTGCTGGTGAAGGAGGTGGTGGACAACTCCATCGACGAGTTTAACACGGGCTATGCCAAGCCGCTCATCACCATCGACGTGGCCGACGGCACCGTGACCGTGCGCGACTATGGCCGCGGCATACCGCTGAACCAGGTGAGGGACGCATCATCGAAAATGAACACCGGCGCAAAATACGACACCGAGAACTACAAGCGCTCGGTGGGCCTCAACGGCGTGGGCATTAAGGCGGTGAATGCGCTCTCGAGCGAGTTCTACATACGCTCGGTGCGCGACGGGCAGTGCTCGTGGGTGCTGTATCACGAGGGTCTTGTGGCCGAGGAAAGCGGCATAGTGGCCGCCGACGAGGGCGAGGAAAACGGCACTCTGGTGCGCTTCACGCCCGACTCCACCATATTCAAGAACTATGCCTACCGCGACGATGTGGTGGAAAGCATGGTGCGCAACTACAGCTACCTCAACACAGGGCTCACACTTGTGCTCAACGGGCAGAAGTATCACTCGCGCAACGGCCTTAGCGACCTGGTGAAGGAAAACATGACCAGCGAACCGCTGTATCCGCTCATGCACTTCAAGGGCGACGACATAGAGGTGGTGATTACCCACGCCGCCCAGGTGGGCGAGGAGTTCTACTCGTTTGTCAACGGCCAGCACACCACGCAGGGCGGCACCCACCAGAGCGCGTTCCGCGAGGCGGTGTCGCGCACCATCAAGGAATTCTATGGCAAAAACTTTGAATATTCCGACATTCGCAACGGCATAGTGGCGGCCATAAGCATCAAGGTGGAAGAGCCCACGTTTGAGTCGCAAACCAAAATTAGGCTGGGCAGCACCGAGATGTGGAAAAACGGCCCCACCATCTACAAGTTTGTGAACGCCTTCATAAAGAAGGAGCTCGACGACTACCTGCACAAGGACTCGGCCACGGCCGAGATTCTGCTGAAAAAGATTCAGAGCAGCGAGCAGGAGCGCAAGGCAATAGTGGGCGTGACCAAGCAGATGCGCGAACGCGCCAAAAAGACCGCCCTCAACAACAGCAAGCTGCGCGACTGCCGGGTGCACCTGAGCGACACCCGAGCCCCAAAGGACAACGACCGCCGCGAAGAGACGGCCCTGTTTATCACCGAGGGACTCTCGGCCAGCGGCTCGATAACGAAGATTCGCGATGTGGAGACGCAGGCAGTGTTCTCGCTGCGAGGCAAGCCGCTCAACACCTACGGCCTCGAGCCGGTGAAGGTGTACAAAAACGAGGAGTTCGGACTGCTGCAGGCTGCGCTCAACATCGACGACGGCATCGACAAGCTGCGCTACAACAAGGTGATTGTGGCTACCGATGCCGATGTCGACGGCATGCACATACGCCTGCTGCTGCTCACCTACTTCCTGCAGTTCCACCCCGAACTGATAAAGACGGGCCACCTCTACATATTGCAGACACCGCTGTTTCGCGTGCGCAACAAGAAGGAGGCCAAGCGCAAGAGCCGCGCAGCCGGCAAGGAGGCCAAGAAGCAGACGGTGGAGACGTATTACTGCTACAGCGACGAGGAGCGCGTCAACGCCATCAACAAGCTTGGCGACAATGCCGAAATCACCCGATTCAAGGGCCTTGGCGAGATTTCGCCCGATGAGTTTGCCGACTTCATAGGGCCTGACATGCGACTCGACCGCGTGCAGCTGCGCAAGGAGGACTCGGTGAACGAGCTGCTGGCATTCTACATGGGCAAGAACACCATGGAGCGCCAGGAGTTCATTATGGACAACTTGATTATTGAAGACGATGAAGACATCACAGTGCACTGACGGCGGCACACGGCGCATAGCCCTGTTTCCGGGTTCGTTCGACCCATTCACGCGCGGCCACGAGTCGATAGTGGAGCGCGCGCTGCCGCTGTTCGATGAAATAGTGGTGGCCATAGGCGTGAACGTGAACAAGCACACGCTCACCTCAATGGAGCAACGCCAGCAGTGGATTAAGAGTGTGTTCAGCCACGAGCCGCGCGTGAGGGTAATCACCTACACGGGACTCACGGCCGATGCGGCGCGGCAGTGCGGCGCGCGGTTCTACCTGCGCGGCGTGCGCATGATTCAGGACTTTGAAAACGAGATGAATATGGCCGAGGTCAACCGCGAATTGTCGGGACTGGAAACGGTGCTGCTCTACACCCTGCCAGAGTACAGCCACATAAGCTCAAGCCTGGTGCGCGAGCTGGTGAAGTATGGCCAAAGCGTGGAGCGCTACCTGCCCAAGAGGCTCGACCGCAGCCTGGTGCCGCCCGAGTGGATGGCTCCTGAGCAAAAAAAATAACATACATTTTTTTCACAGCACATAACTTCAAGCAAACGAAACACATGGGAAAATTAAGGATAATCATCGCGCTGGCCGTGATAGGCATGATGGCAGCCAGCGCGCAGCGCCTGCCCGAAGCGCTGCAAAAGCTCATCAACGCCGAGTATGCCATCAGCAACTTCTATGTCGACAGCGTTGACCAGAAAAAACTGGTGGAGGACGCCATCACAGGCATGCTCAGCAAGCTCGACCCGCACTCCACCTACACCGGAGCGCAGGAAACCAAGGAGATGGAGGAGCCGCTGCAGGGCGAGTTCAGCGGCATCGGCATCCAGTTCAACATGCAAAAGGACACGCTATATGTGATTCAAACCATAGCCGGCGGCCCGTCGGAGCGCGTGGGCATAGTGGCCGGCGACCGCATAGTGAGTGTGAACGACACCACCATTGCAGGCGTGAAGATGAAGAACACCGACATCATGAAGCGCTTGCGCGGCAAAAAGGGCACCAAGGTGATGGTGCAGGTGAAGCGCGCCGGCGCAAGCAAGCCCATCACCTTCCGCATCACCCGCGACAAAATTCCGCTCTACAGTGTCGACGCCAAGTATATGATTGACGACACCACGGGCTACGTGCGCATTTCGCGCTTCGGCGCCAAGACCTACGACGAGATGATGGAGGCCCTGAAGGCTCTTGAGGCTCAGGGCATGCGCCAGCTGGTGCTCGACCTCTCGGACAACGGCGGCGGCTATCTGCAGGCCGCCATCGAAATGAGCAACGAGTTCCTTGACGACGGCAACATGATTGTGTACACCGAGGGCAGCAACGTGCCCCGCAGCGAAGCCCGCGCCCAGGGCAACGGCCGCTACCGCAGCCTGCCCATGGTGGTGATGGTGAACCAGTATTCGGCATCGGCGGCCGAGATTTTCACCGGCGCCATGCAAGACTGGGACCGCGCCGTGGTGGTGGGCCGCCGCACATTTGCCAAGGGCCTCGTGCAGCGCCCCTTCCGCTTTGCCGACGGGTCGATGATGCGCCTCACCATTGCGCGCTACCACACCCCCTCGGGCCGCTGCATACAGAAGCCCTACACCAAGGGCAACCGCCGCGACTACGATGAAGACATAGTGCGCCGCCTGAAGGACGGCGAATACTACAACATCGACAGTATTCAGTTCAACGACTCGCTGCGCTACACCACCCTGCGCAACCACCGCACCATATATGGCGGCGGGGGCATAATGCCCGACGTGTATGTGCCCATCGACACCAGCGAATACAGCAACTACTACCGCGACATGGTGGCCAAGGGCATCGTGAACCAGTATTGCCTGGGCTATGTAGACAAGCACCGCAAGGAGTTGAAGCGCCGCTACGCCACCGTGGCCGACTTCGACCGCAACTTTGAGGTGACCGACGCCGAAATGCAGAAGTTCATCGACATGGGCACGGCCGACAGCATTAAGTTCGACGCCAAGCAGTATGCCACCAGCCGCGAAGTGCTGCGCAGCATCATCAAGGGCCTGATTGCACGCGACGTCTACACCGACCCATCGGCCTACACCGTGATAATCAACCACCGCAACCGCGACCTAAAGATGGCCATAGAGGTGCTCAACGACCACAAGCGCTACAACGAGCTGCTTAAGCACGGCAACCCCGAATACGAGGCCATAGCCGCCCGCCGCAAGGCCACCACCAAGAAAAAGTAAAACACACCCGTCAGGGCATAAAATAAAAATGCCGAACGCCGCATAAAAAAATGTGCGGCGTTCGGTTTTTTTTGTGCATTATTGACGCGCTGCGGTGTGGCAGGCCACTTCACCTCGCTGGCACCGGCTGGCGCGCTTATGGTGGCGGCGGCCACGCGGGCATTATGCATCAGCCGGCCACTCAGGGCCAACGCGCTCACCTGTCGAAGAATTTTATTAAGTGGCTAAAATATTGGTTAATGCATTGCGAAGTTGTTGAAATTTATTGTAATTTTGCACCGTAATTACGGTTGATGTATAGTTATGCCATCAATAAAGCACTCATTCATATAAAATATTGACAAGTAAAAGTAGTATAGATATAATCTAATTAATAAAGCAAAACTATTGTAATTAATGAAACGGTTATTACTCAATTTCGCGGCCTTGGCGGGCCTGCTGCTGCCATGCACTGCTGCCGCTGCCGAGCCGAACTCGCCCCCTGTGAAGTTGCTGGGCGACTCAGCCTACTTCTCGAAATTCACCTACGACTGGACTAACGATGCGGGACAAACCTGCACAGCGCGCCTGACCGATGTGGCCACCGATCCGCGCCAAATATATGCCCTGATAGCAAAAGTCTACGCCGACCCCAAGATACCAGGCAAGATTAAGGTATCGCCCGTGGAGGGCGACAAAGTGGGAACGGTGGGCAATGTGGTCACCTATTCCGAAAAGGCTTGGACACACTGGAACCCAGGAGTAGAAAACCAGCTTGATGTGAACTGGAACATTCCCACGCCGGAAACCGATGAGCAGACCATGCTGCTGGTGGAGGTAAAGGACAATTTCGACACCGATGGTGCCACGCGCTACCCCGACAACTCAACGATTGCCTGCATCTACCACTGCATCAAGTCGGTGCGTCTGCTCTACAACGCATTCCGCATCGAGCGCGCCGGCCAAAGCTACTCGGCCGGCAACACGAGCTACAAGCCGGGAGTGGTGTATAACGTGAGCGGCACCTACAACCGATTTTTTCTGATGGGCAAGGGCTCGAACCGCCCCGTGCTCAACGGTGCGCCGTTTGACCGCATGTTTGAGCAGTACTCCCCCTCCACTGGAGTCGGCAACATTCCCGTATCTGACTTCTATCAGCAGCTTAAATCGGGCCACTCCTACACAGTGAAGCACGACTGCGGCTCTGTGCCCCACCTGGGCCACTACCCCACCATGGCCAGCACCAGCAGCACCACAGGAGCCGAAACCATGTCGAACCTGATTGTCTTCATTCCCGACTACCGCCTGGCCCCATGGAGCGGGCGCGACACCAACGACGGACAGGCATGGTGCATGTATAACCCTGCATACATTCCCGTCTTCCAAGTGTATGACGTTAAGCTTGCAGCCAAGGCCGAACGCTATGGCCAGGAAAGCGGCAGGCAGTTTAAGGTGACTCTCGACTGGACGTCGAACATCGACACCCTGTCGGACACCCGTGTGGAGCAAGACTTCTACATCTACCGCGTGGTGAACGGCGTGATTGAAAGCAAACCGCTCAATAGCACCGCGATTAACGACTACACCTATTCCTACATTGTGCCGCAAACCGAGAGCGGCCAGACTCTGACCTACATCATCACCGGCCGTCCAAGCGGCATCAGCGGTTTCAATCCCGTGGAAAGCAACCTGGCCAGCGTGATGATTCCCGGCTACGACCCCTATGAGCGCCTCGCGCTCGACATCGAGGCCACAAGCCGAAGCAAATATGACCCCCAAAAGCAGGAGAACGAATACGCCAACCACATTGTGGTGGACAACAACGCCTACACCCACGTGACGGGCGACTTCCTGAATGTGGGCACACAATTCCACCTCTACCGCTTCGACAACGACAAGCCCAATGACGGCGGACACACCGAGATTGCCACCATCACCATCCAGTCGATAGTTACCGACGGCAGCGCCTACAACTTCAACTACGTTATGGAAATGAAGAATCAGGCCGAGGCCGTGAGCGGCACCAATGGCAAATTCACCGCCGCAAGTGCCAATGGCGCCATCAACTTCAACGGCCTTGAAGCCACCGACCACTTCACAGCCTCAACGGCCGCCAACACCCATGCCGACCACTACGACTATGTGCTGCAGTTCATGCCCGAGAAGGCTGCCGGAAGCGCAGGCGTGAAAGACGTATACAGCAACGTGGCGCGCATCTATGTGCCCAAGACGCAGTTCGGCATCGACATGACACCCTACACCAAGGCCGAGGTCGACGGCGACACCAAGCACACCCTGGCGCTGCCCGACGGCGTGCACATGACGGTGCTGGCCGCCAACTCATCGAGCGTGCGCAGCTACACCCTGTATCGCGGCAGCACAGCGTTTGCCGAGCTGCAGCGCGCCGACAATGGCAACTACTCAATTCTCTCCCGCAACAATGGCAGCCAGCGCCCCAACCACGCCGTGGCCGAGGGCCTCAGCGCAGGCAAACTGACGGCCACCGACGACCTGCGCGACGCCACTGTGGGTGAAAACACGTTCTACCCGGTGATTAACACTGAATGCACCCTGGCCGACGGCTCGGTGGCCGCCAACACCTATGGCGCCGACCAGAAGCAGGCCACGCCGCTCAGCGTGAAGGTGGAGAACCCCACCACCATGTCAACTAAGCCGTTTGCCTACGACGCCACAAGCTGGAAGATGGGCTTTGCCTGCGCATTTAAGGCCCATGGCATATTCGACAAGGATTCGATGGGTGAATACACCTACCGCGTGTGGCGCATCAATGACGATGGTTCTGAGACAATGCTCACCGAGAACATGTATGACGACGATTCGAACCCCAACGTCACCGACAACTACAAGTTCTACATCGATGGCGGCGACCTCGATGTGAGCGACCTCTTCATCGACAATCCGCTGAGCGCAACAGGCAGCAAGACGGTGAACTACATTGTGCGCCTCTACGGCCAAAGTTTAGCCGACCAGTCGAAATTCTACGTGGCCGAAGACCGCTTCAGCGTCACCTTCGACGCCAGCACGCCCACGGGCATCAGCGAAGTAAAGCTGCCCGCCACCGTGGCCAGCGTGCGCTACATCGACGCCACAGGCCGCCAGAGCCAGACGCCCATGAGCGGCTTCAACATAGTGGTGACCACCCTCACCGACGGCACCGTCACCACCAGCAAACTCATTAAGCGCTAAAGCATACCTACCACAGCAAAGCGGGCAGCCACACACGTGGCCGCCCGCTTTTTTATGCACACATTGCGGTAGTGACGCGGTATGCCGAAAGCACTGGAAAAGAGTGGCGGGTAACTGCATCCTGTAGGGACGCGGCATGCCGCGTCCACCGCAACAAATCTGCGATTCAGGCGATTATGTAAAATATAATCACAACACATGGGGATGTTTTTTTATTTTCGCGCGATGGTTTGCTGGGGGGGCTACGCCCGGCGGACGCGGCATGCCGCGTCCCTACGCTAAGCAGCTGATTTCGTGTGGCTTAGCGCAATTGTTTTCGCGCGATGGTTTGCTGGGGGGCTACGCCCGGCGGACGCGGCATGCCGCGTCCCTACACTAAGCTGATGATTTCGTGTGGCTTAGCGCAATTGTTGTGCATAGGGCGCTTTGGGTGGGATTTTTGTAGGGGGCCATATGGGCTGCAGTTGCATGACGGTGGGATAACAAAAAAGCAGAGCGGACGCCTGTGGGGCGTTCGCTCTGTCATTTTTTCGTTATTTTAGTGCCTTTAGTTACTCTTCGTCGTGGCGGGGCTGACGCGGGCCGCGGCCTTCGCGGCGCGGGCCACGGTCGCCACCCTCGCGGCGCGGACCACGCGGGCCGCCTTCGCGACGGGGACCACGGTCGCCGCCTTCACGGCGCGGACCACGGCGCTCGGGGCGACGCTCTTCGTAGCCTTCGGGCTTCTCTTGCAGGGCACGCATCGACAGGCGGAACTTGCCCGTCTTCTTGTCGATTTCGATGAGCTTCACTGTCACCTCATCGCCCTCATGCAGGCCGCTGGCCTCCATGCTTTCGAGGCGGTCCCAACTGATTTCGCTGATGTGCAGCAGGCCATCGTGGCCGGGCATGAACTCAACAAACGCACCAAACTCCAGAATGCTGCGCACCTTGCCAGTGTACACCTTGTCGAGCTCGGGCACGGCTATGATTTCCTTGATGCGGGCCACGGCAGCGTCGATGCACTCCTTGTTGGCAGCGCTGATTTCGATTTCTCCCTTGCCGTCGATTTCGTCGATGGTGACAGTAGCGCCGGTGGTCTCCTGAATGCCTTGAATCACCTCGCCGCCCTTGCCTATGATGGCGCCGATGAATTCCTTGTCGACGGTCATGGCCACGATGCGCGGCACGTGGGGCTTGTAGTCCTCGCGCGGAGCGGGTATGGTCTCGTTGATTATCTTGAGGATGTGCAGGCGTCCTTCCTTGGCCTGGCGCAGAGCCTGCTCAAGGATTTCATAGGGCAGGCCGTCGCACTTGATATCCATCTGAGTGGCGGTGATGCCATCCACGGTGCCAGTCACCTTGAAGTCCATGTCGCCAAGGTGGTCCTCATCGCCAAGGATGTCGCTGAGCACGGCGTGCTTCACGTTGCCCTCGTCGGTGATAAGGCCCATGGCGATGCCTGCCACAGGCTTCTTCATCTTCACGCCAGCGTCAAGCAGAGCCAGGCAGCCGGCGCACACGGTGGCCATCGACGACGAACCGTTACTCTCCAGAATGTCGCTCACAATGCGCACCGTGTAGGGCAGATCGTCGGGCAGCATGCGCTTGAGGGCGCGGTGGGCCAGATTGCCGTGGCCAATTTCGCGGCGGCTGATGCCGCGCTGCGGACGGGCCTCGCCAGTGGAGAATGCGGGGAAGTTGTAGTGCAGCAAGAAGCGCTCGTTGCTGCGGTTGAGCACGTCGTCGATGAGTTTCTCGTCGAGCTTGGTGCCCAGTGTGACTGTGGCCAGAGCCTGAGTCTCGCCGCGGGTGAACACTGCCGATCCGTGGGGGCCGGGCAGATAGTCGGTTTCGCACCAAATGGGGCGTATTTCATCGGTCTTACGGCCGTCCATGCGGATACCCTCGTCAAGGATGCAGCGGCGCACGGCGTCACGCTGCACATCGTGGAAGTAGCGGGCCACCATTGGAGTCTTCTCTTCGCGCTCCTCCTCGGGGATGGTCTCCATAAAGTCGTCGAAAGCCTTCTGGAAGTTGTCGTTGCGCCACTGCTTGTCGGCATTGCCGGCCTTGGCCACGGCATAGCACTTGTCGTAGCACTCCTTGCGCACGCGCTCGCGGATGTCCTCGTCGTTCACCTCGTGGCAGTATTCGCGCTTGGTCACGCCCAGCTGCTCGGCAAGTTCCTTCTGAGCGAGGCACATGGGCTTTATGGCTTCGTGTGCGGCCTTGAGGGCGGCAATCAGGTCGTCCTCGCTCACCTCGTCCATTTCGCCCTCGACCATCATTATATTGTCGTATGTAGCACCTACCATTAATTCCATATCGGCATTCTTAGTCTGCTCGAATGTGGGGTCGATAACGAACTGGCCGTCGATGCGGGCCACACGCACTTCGGCGATGGGCTCCTCAAAAGGCACGTCGGAAACGGCGATGGCAGCCGATGCTGCCAGGCCTGCAAGGGCGTCGGGCTGATCCACGCCGTCGCTCGAGAACATGATGATGTTGACAAACGTGTTGGCGTGATAGTTCGACGGGAACAACGGGCGCAGCACGCGGTCCACGAGGCGGCATGTGAGCACCTCGTAGTCCGAAGCGCGTCCCTCGCGCTTGGTGAAGCCGCCAGGATAGCGGCCAAATGCAGAATATTTCTCTTTATACTCAACTTGCAGGGGCATAAAGTCGGCCCCATCCTCGGCCTCACGGGCCGAGACCACTGTCGCAAGAAGCATGGTGTTGTTCATGCGCAGCTCCACAGCTCCATCGGCTTGCTTGGCAAGCTTACCTGTTTCAAGGGTGATTTCGCGTCCGTCACCCAGGACGATGGTTTTTTTTGTAGGTGTTACCATTATCTGTTTTTTAATACTTGTAATAATCTGACAAATTTAATCATTATTTTTCGCAACACCAACATTTTAGACCACTATTAAAAGCACCGCCAACCCGCACTACCCCAAAAAAGCGTTCCACCCGCGGATTGCCGTTTCATTTTCCACAGATTGTTGTTGGTATTTCCCACAAATTTCCACAGATTTCGTTTTTTTGGTGTGGACGCGGTATGCCGACTCATGTGAAAAGTAGCAAGGTCGGTGAATTGGCGGGTGGTGATGCACCAAACTGCGACGATCGCTGTAGGGACGCGGCATGCCGCGTCCGCCGCAAACGACTATAATTCAGATGATTGCGTGAGAATAATAATGGCGGGCGGTAGGAACTCCGAGGGATGGTTCGGTGGGGGCTACGCCCAGC
>CAKUMB010000009.1 GCA_934667475.1 uncultured Muribaculaceae bacterium
AGCCTCTTGTCGGATTCGAACCAACGACCCCGAGATTACAAATCACGTGCTCTGGCCAACTGAGCTAAAGAGGCATCAGGCCTTGCGTTGCCGCTTGCTTGCTTGTTTCAAGCGAGTGCAAAGTTACGCATTATTTTCTATTCGGCAAACATTCGCACTATTTTTTTTGAAAAAAAGTCATTTTTTGGCTGCTCAGGCCCTGAACAATGGTGAAAAGCGCGGTTTTCACTGCCCCGAGACGGGCAGCAGGCGGCGTCCGGCCACTTCGGTCACCCGGCCTGGCAGAGTCACGCTCACGCTCTCGGGGGCGGAGTCGGCGGCGTTGCGAGCCACCATCACGGTGTAGGTGCCGGGCTCCACCTGCCAGCAGCTGCCCTGCTCGCTGAACGAGGCCAAGTCGGCATAGGGCACGTGCAGTGTCAGGCTCTGGCTCTGGCCAGGCTCAAGACGGCCTGTCTTGGCAAAGGCGCGCAGCTCGCGGACGGGCTTGTCCATGTCGCGGCCAGGCGCGGCCACATACACCTGCACCACTTCCTTGCCGGCCACCCGGCCGGTGTTGCGCACACCGACGGTCACGGCGAGGTTGCCGGCGGCGTCGGTCTGCACCAATGGCTTACCGAGGGCAAATGTGGTGTAGCTCAGTCCGTAGCCAAACGGGAAGGCCACCTTCACGCCGCGCGTGGTGTAGTAGCGGTAGCCCACATACACGCCCTCGTCATAGCGGGTGTAGTCGAAGTTGCGGCGGCCCAGGTCCACACGCTGCTCGGGTTTGAGGCGCAGCAGCTGCAATATGTGCGGGTCGTCAAGACTATCGGGCACGGGAAAATTGGCGGCGGTGGGGTCGTCGGAATAACTCACCGGCCACGTCATGGGCAGGCGGCCCGACGGACACTCGCGCCCGGTGAGCAGGTCGGCCACCGAGTTGCCGCCCTCCTGCCCAGACAGCCACGAGAGCAGCACAGCGTCGGCAAGGCCGATCCAGCTGGAGGTCTCCACCACGCCGCACACGTTGAGCACCACCACCATGCGCTTGCCGGCCTTGTGGAAGGCACTCGACACCGATTGCAGCATCTGCCGCTCGGCGGCGGTGAGGCAGAAGTTGCCGTTGATGTCGCGGTCGGCAAACTCGCCGCTGATGCGGCCAATGGTCACCACGGCGGCGTCGCAGTCGCGGGCGGCACGCTTCAGGTCAGAGCCGGAGAGGGGCATCTCGGCTATGCGGCGCGGGGGTATGGATTTGGAGTATTTTCCTTTATATACTGGCAGTTGCGCCTTGGCCTGCGGGATGTAGGCCTCGTAGGCCGAGCGCAGGCTGGTGTCGAGGGCAAAACCGGCGCCGGCGAGTCCCTGGGCCAGGTCGACCACATAGGCGTGGTTCACATTGCCGGCGCCAGTGCCGCCAGCTGTGAAGTCGTAGCTGGCGCAACCGAAGGCGGCAAGGCGCTTCACCCCAGAGGCCAGCGGCAGCGTGGAGCGGTCGTTTTTGAGCAGTACCATGCCCTCGGTGGCAGCCTGACGCGCCACTTTGGCGTTGGCCTTGAGGTCGGGGGCATTGTCGGCCACATAGCCGGCAAAGCGCGGAGTGGCCGCCACATAGCGCAGCACGCGCTCCACATTGCGGTCGAGGGCCTCCATGGGCAGCTCGCCGCTGGCCACGGCGCGCTGCAGCTGTTCGCGCTGCAGCAGGTTGCCCGGCATCAGCAGGTCGTTGCCGGCCAGCAGCTGGGCTGTGGCACTGATGCCGCCGTGCCAGTCGCTCATCACCATGCCGCGGTAGCCCCACTCGCCGCGCAATATGCCGTCGATGAGGTCGGCGCGCTCGCTGGCCATGGTGCCGTTGATTTTGTTGTATGAGGTCATCACCGTGAGTGGGCGGGCCTTTTTCACCACTATCTCAAACGGCTTCAGATAAATCTCGCGGAAGGTGCGCAGCGTGCCAATCACGTTGTTGCGCACGCGGTTGGTCTCCTGATTGTTGAGTGCAAAGTGCTTGAGCGATGTGCCCACGCCGGCGCTCTGGATTCCGCCAACCATGGCGGCGCACACGAGGCCCGAAAGCAGCGGGTCTTCGCTGTAGTACTCAAAGTTGCGGCCGCACAGGGGGTTGCGCTGTATGTTGGTGGCCGGAGCCAGAAGCACGTCGACGCCATAGTGGCGCACCTCGCCGCCCATGGCCGCCCCCACGCGGCCAACGAGGGTGGTGTCCCACGTGGCGCTGAGTGCGGTGGCCACGGGGAAGTGGGTGCAATAGTAGGTGGATGTGCTGTCGCCCTTGCGGCGCGGGTCGATGCGCAGGCCGGCGGGACCGTCGGCAAGCACTGTTGGCGGCACGCCCAGGCGCTGCACGGCCACCGTCTGCCCAGCCGCGCCAGGCACCAGGGTCGACTGTGCGCCCACCGCGGCGGTGGCGCTGCTCTTCACGCGGCCGCGCGACCCTATCACCACATCAAATTTCTCATCGAGGGTCATTGAGTCGATCACGAGCCTTATTGGGTCGCGCCCCAACTGCGGAGTGCGGGCCGGCAAATGCCAGCAGCCGGCCGCTGCGGCCAGGGCCGCCATGGCTATTATGCTTTTTCTCATCGTTATTAATGGTGTTTATGCTACTGTTTTCAGTTGTTTGTTTAAGCAAAGGTAGTGATAGTTGCGGCAACGGCCTACCTCAAGGGGCACAAAAAAGCGGGGAGGCGCGTCTAATTGCGCCTGTCCCCGCTGAATTCAGTTTGCGTCTGTTTTTTGTCAATCAAGCAGCACGGCAGTGCCACTCCGATGTATATTAATATATGTGCGCTGCGCTCAGGGCACTCTACTTGGCATCTTTCAGCTTCTCGAGCTGACGTTTTAGTGCCTCGCAGCACAGGTCGATGGCTTCTTCGAATGTGTCGGCCACCTTCGAGGCAAACACATCGTCGTGTTGCGGCACGTTGAGCTTGATGGCCGCTTCTTTGTTGAGTGAGGTTTCGGGCTTCACAACTTTGAGGTTGACATCGGCCGATGCAATCTCTTCGCTGTACTTTGCAAGTTTCTCCACTTTTTTGTTGATGAACTGCTGCAGTTTCACTGTTGCGTCGAAGTGAATGGCTTTTACGTTGATTTCCATATTACCCTCCTTTTTTTAATGCCCTTGGGTGGGCGTGTTTGTAACTGTCTTTAAGTTCGCTGAATGTGACGTGTGTGTAGACTTGCGTGGCGGCCAGCGACTCGTGGCCCAGCAGTTCCTTCACGCTGTCGAGGTCGGCGCCGTCGTTGAGCATGGCGCTTGCAAACGTGTGCCGCAGCACGTGCGGACTCAGCTTGCTGCCGCCGCCCACGCTGGCCAGCGCGCTGTGCACCACATTGTAGACGAGCGACGGGTAGAGCGGCTTGCCCTCGCGGCGCACGAAGAACGGCTGGCAACGCCCGTAGGCTTCGGTGCGCAGTAGGCGATAGGCCTCAATCCAGCGCTGCAACTCGTGGCCAAACGGGATAATGCGGTCTTTGTCGCGCTTGCCGTGCACCTTTAGCTCGCACTTCTGGGTGTCGACGCATGCGTCTTGCAGCCCTATCAGTTCGGCCCGGCGCATGCCGGTTTCGTAGAGCATCATCACCATCAGGCGGTTGCGCACGGCATCGGCGTCGGTCATGTCCACCGGCGAGTCGAGCAGCTCGTCGAGGCTGCTCTGCCTCACGGTGTGCGGCAGCTGCCGCGGCAGCTTGGCCAGTTCGACGTCGGCGGCCGGGTTGGCCGCGGCCTCGCCCTGCCACATCAGCCACTTGTAGAGTGCCCGCACCGACTGCACCTTGCGGCGCAGCGTGCGCGGCCCGTCGCCATGGCGGCTCAGCTCCACAAGCCATGCCCTTATGTCGGCCGGCTCCACACTGCCCCACTCCACAGCGCGGCGGCCGTGCCCGCTCAAGAAGTCTTCGAGCTGCTCCAGGTCGCGGCCGTAGGCCTTGGCGGTGAGGTCCGACTGGTTGAGCTCAAGCCTTATGTGCTGCAAAAACCGTTCACGCGTGTCCATTGGTAAGTGTCACAATTCAATTAATTCACTATATGTTATGGCCGTGCGGTGACCGGCACCGCCGCCATGGCCACACAGGCTGCAACGCTCGCTTGCGCCACACGTTCCCGTGTGCCTCATCAGTTACGAAATTAGCCACTTCGTGCGACAAATGCAAACTTCGTGACACCTTTTTTCAATAATTTTTCACCATTTCACCGATTTTAATGCATCAGTTGCCCACCACGGCCTACGCACATGTGTATATCCTCTGGTCAATCGATATAGCTATGCACACGCCATAACGGCGTGGCTCATTCTTTACTCATCACCACCCAAACAGAAAATCTCAAATTTATTGAGCAACGCATAAATGGACACGTGTGGAATAGCAACAGCTTTGGCAAAAACATTGCAACAAGACAAACACCTCGTAATGAATGTTTTTTTCATTGCTCTCGGCATACTGCGTCCTCGCATCCTATTCGCCACCCAATTACCCACACTAATTGAAGAGCATTGCTCTACTGCAGGGGGATGGCTTTGATGGAGCCGAGCTTGTGGACGGTGACCGATGAGGGCTTGCCTTTGTAGTACACTTTGCCAGTGCCAGAGCCCGTCACTTTGAGCTCTCCGCCCTGCACGGTGCAGCCTATCGACCCGGTGCCAATTATGGTGCAATGCACCGACTGGGCCGGCAGCTGGTCGGCCTGAATCTCGCCCTTGCCCACATTCTTGACGCGAAGGTTTGTGCAGCGGCCGTCGGCCACAATCTTGCCGCGTCCGGTGGAAATGTTGAGCTGCGCTGTGACGGCGTCGATGCCGTGGGCCACCAGGCGGCCGTTGTCGGTGATTACGCATTTAAGCACCGGAGTCTTGGCCAGGCGCACGAGGCGCAGGGTGCTGTCGCCCTGGTTTTTGGCCTCCTGCAGCGACGAGGAGTAGACAGTGACCGTGGGCAGGTGGCCGGCGGCAAGCACGTCGGGAGCCACCTGAATGGTTAGCTTTCCCTTGCCGTTGTTCTCAAACAGGATTCCGCTCACCACCTTGGCGTCGGCGGCAAACACGGCCATGCCCGACGAGTCGGGACAGCACACGTAGTCCACATTAATATTGTCGGTCACATTGAGTTGGGTGAATTCGCCCACCTTCACTTCGTGGCGCTCAGCCGCGCTCAGGCAGGTCGAGGCCACTGCCAGCAGGGCCGTAATCACTAATAATATGCGTTTCATTATATATAATAATAAGTTAATTGTTTCTTACACTCTATTTATTAATTCCGTTAGTCGCTCAAATATTTGCGTTCCACATCGTCGAGAATGGCGTTGAGGTCGGCGGCAGTGTCGGCCTGCAACATGGCTATGCGGATCTGCCTGAAGTTTGGAATACCCTTAAACAGCGGTGTGGCAGCCAGATGACGGCGTATGTGCAGAATGCCGCGGTGCTCGTCGATGCGGTCGATGCTCTCGCTGATTTGGCGGCGCAGCAGCTGCATCTTCTCGTGGTTGGTGATGTGTGGCAGCGTGCCGTCGAGCAGATACTGCTTCATTTCGCGGAATATCCACGGCGCGCCTATGGCTGCGCGGCCCACCATGATGCCGTCAACGCCATAGCGGTTGTAATATTCGGCCAATTTTTGCGGCGTGGTGATGTCGCCGTTGCCAATTATGGGGATGTGCATGCGCGGATTGCGCTTCACCTCGCCTATCAGCGTCCAGTCGGCCTCGCCAGTGTAGAGCTGCGAGCGCGTGCGGCCATGAATGGTGAGGGCCTGTATGCCGCAGTCTTGCAGCTGCTCGGCAAGCTCCACAATAATCTTGCTGTCGCAGTCCCAGCCAAGGCGCGTCTTGGCGGTGACGGGCACATCCACGGCCTGCACCACAGCGCGCGTGATTTGCAGCATTAGCGGCACGTTGCGCAGCAGGCCAGCGCCCGCGCCCTTCGATGCCACCTTTTTCACTGGGCAGCCAAAGTTCAGGTCAATCACGTCGGGGTGGGCCTCCTGGGCTATTTTTGCAGCCTCCACCATGGGGTCGACTTCCTTGCCATATATCTGAATGGCCGCCGGCCGCTCGGCAGAGGCTATGTGCAACTTGCGCATGGTGGCGCTGATGCTGCGCACCAGTGCGTCGGCCGACACAAACTCGGTGTACACCATGTCGGCGCCCTGCTCGCGACATATCTGGCGGAACGACTGGTCGGTGACATCCTCCATGGGGGCAAGCATCACCGGACGCGGTCCAAGGTCTATATTCCCTATCTTCATAGTTTTAAGCGATATTCAAATAGTGTGGTTACTTTTCAACATTGCAGCCGCGCTGGCGCCGCTGGTGGCGGCACGCGCGCATTTGGCAGTGTAAAGTTAGGCATTTTATTGCACAGGGGCAAAGCCACGCGGCAATTGGGGTGAGTTTTAGGCACTTTTTGACCACTGCCCCACAAGCCTCAGCGCAATATAGCTCAGCAACAGCCCACATTACAGGCACCACACGCGGCCACAACGACCAATTTACAAGCAAAATTAAAACGGCCTTACAATAGCAATTCAGCTATAACAAAAATTCACTTAACTGATTATAGGCAACGATTGCACTCTAATTAATTGCCATTATCAATAACATCTATTTTAATAAGGCCAGTACCGCCATTGGCGACACATTCATTTTGGTGATGGCACAAAGGCTTATTCCCATATCTTTCACACTCGCTCCAAGTAAATACACGTCATCGTCAATAATAAGGAAGCGATCGTGTGACTTGTTGGAAAGTTGAATGAATTCAACCGACTCATATTGCGTGTTGTGTTTTGCCAAATCGAGTTTAAACTGTTCAGAGTATCTGGAGTGTATTGTGGCCACCACTCCTTTAGCTCTTTTTGTAAGCAATGTCAGCACACGTTCATCCACGTAGTTGTCAACCAACACCACACGTTTATTTGCACTGCGCACCAATTGCGACACATAATTCCAAGCATCCCACACACAGCCAGTTGCAAACACTTGCTCGGGAGCAATCGTTGGGGCTAATTCATCCATACGTTGCAGCACTTGTTCCATTTTCTTGTCGGCCAACATTTGATGCTGCTCCAACCGCTCTATGCGCTGAAACATGCCAGCATTTGTCGATAAAAAGCGACGCATTGCCACAAAAGTACGCATAATGGCCACATTAGCCTTTATTGCCACTTCACTCCGCAGCAATCCTGCCAACATGGCTATGCCTTGCTCTGTGAATGCATGCGGTAAGGCTCTTCTATCCCCGCCCCAACTTGAAGTGCCTTTTTGGCATTTCAAGTCATTTACTTCTTCTGCAGTAAGTTGAAACATAAAATCTTCTGGAAATCGCGCTATATTGCGCTTTACTTGACGATTGAGTTGAGCCGTTTCAACTTGATATAATTTTGCAAGATCGCGATCAAGCATGACCTGATTGCCACGGACACGATAAATACAATTCTGAATGTCTCCTGCATCCATTGAAGGCGATTTGACATCACCACATGTGGAATCTGGACATGGAATATTCGGTGTTTCAATTATTGTGGAGGGCATCATTGTTTCTATTTCATTAAGACACATCAGACTGTTTATCTATTAGCAGTCATTATCAACCACAAAGATAATACGTTTGTCTAAATTATAGAATTGCATGAGCACCTTTTGCCTGCATGCATATATATTGTACTTAAATAATTAGCCTTGTCAGTTATTGCAGGCGTGATGCATAAAACGCCAATAAGCACATAAAACTTATCAGCACGAACAAAAGCATTCGCTATTTTCACAAAAGGCTGGATGATGGACAACTATATGGGTGGGGTCATATGCCGAGGAGGTTGCGCAGCAGCCACCACAGCACTATCGTGGTAAGGACGGCCATGGCAGCCCAGGGCGAATTGAGGACGGCCCACAGGCGTGGCCAGCGACGCTGCCACAGGCCCGAGGTGGCATAGGCCGCAAGCACTGCGGCCAGCACCGGCAGCATGGCGTTGTAGTGCCACGCCTCGGCCAGATGGCCGTGAAGGGTGGCGTGCAAGGCGCGCTGCAGGCCGCAGCCAGGGCAGCTGAAGCCTGTGAGCGACTTGAAAGTGCATTTGGGAAACAGCGGAAAGGTGGCGGGGTCAAGCCAGGCGTAGGCCACGGCAAGCACTGCCGCAGCGGCCACAACCACAAGGGCGCACAAGCGGCGCCATAGTCGGGAGGAAGGCATCATAGCAGCAGCGACACCAGCGCACCCATCCACCCGAAGCCTACGCCAAGGGTGATGGCGGCAATGCAACTCCATGCGCTCCACTCGCTCAGGTTGAGGGCACGGTCGTATTCACCTGCATCATACTTGGTCTTGACCATCACCCCGAGCACTATGGCCAGTATGCCCAGCGGCTGGCAAAGCAGCACGGCCACTATGCCCCAGCCCACGTTGGTGGGCGGACACTTGGGCTCTGGCTGGCCGTCGCTCGGGCCGCACTCGCCACAGGCGGCCTCGGGCTGCGGCAGCGGTGGCGGCAGCTGCCGGCCAGGCTGCCCGGGTACTTCGGGCGGCTCAGACCCGGCTTCAGATTCAGGCTCACTACCCTGTCCGGGCTCTGATGCGGGCGCTTCTTCCGGTTCTGGCCCGGCAACTGAAGCCTCTGGCTCGATGGCTGGCATCTCGGGGGCCGACTCTGGCGCCACAACCGACGCCAACTCGGGCAGCTCGGTGATTTTCACCCAGTCGTCGAGTCCGCTGCGCCACACGTAGGCGTCGGAGCCTACATTCATTTTCTCCAGTTCGTCGATGGTCACAGGCCCTGCCTGCACCCCACCCTGATTTATCCAATACTGCTGCATAAGTCCATTGACTGATTTGTTTTAATGGGCATTTGCAAAAATAATCATTTGAAAAATAAACGCAAAAGGAATTTGCCGCAATATTTTCACAGCCTGGCTGCCATGCGCCAGCAGCGGCCCACGATGTAGACGGCGGCCAGCACCGCGCCACGCAGCAGCAGATAGGTGACGAAGGCCAGCCACAGGCGGCCGTTGCCCATGACCGGCGGCAGGGCGAAGTAGAGGGCAAAGTAGGCCGCGCTGGCCACTGCCACGGCAGCCAGCATGCCGCGCGTGCGCGTGAGGCCTATGAACACGCCGTCGCCCACAAAAGCCGCCATGCCCGTGAGCGGAATGGCCACGCACCACCACCGGTAGCCGAGGGCTGTGGCCAGCACGGCACCGTCGGTGGTGAGCAGGCCGAATATGAATTGAGGAAATGCCATGTAAGCCACTGCAAACAGCAGGGCCAGCACGCTGCCCCACAGCAGCAGGCGGCGCACACACAGGCGCAGCGCGGCCTCGTCGCGGCGGCCCACGCACTTGCCCACCAGCGCCTCGCCGGCAAAAGCAATGCCGTCCATGAAATAGGAAAAAAGGGTGAACATTTGCATTATCAGCGCATTCACGGCCAGAATCACATCGCCGCTGCGGGCGCCCACGGCCATGAAAAACAGCGTGACAAGCATCAGCAGAAAGCTGCGCGCAAATATGTCGGCATTCACCTTGAAAAAGCTGCCCGCCCCGCGCAGGCGCACCGCCGCCCTAAGACTGATGTGTGCGGAAAGCCACGGATGCTTGCGGCGCAGCAGTGCTATGGCGTAGGCCAGGCCGCACCACTCGGCGGTGAGCGTGCCCACAGCTATGCCCTTGAATCCCATGTGCAGCACAAACACCGCCACCAGACTCACGGCTATGTTGACCACATTGACGCCTATCGATATGGCCATTGGGCCGCGGGAGTCCTGCATACCCAGCAGCCACCCTTTTATGGCCATCATCACCAGCAGGGCGGGCGCACCCCACACACCTATCGAAAAATAGAGTGTGGCCAGTTGGCGCACATCGTCGGAGGGGCCGATGGCAAGCAGGGCAAGCCACCGCAGCGGCACCTGCAGCACTATCACGGCAAGGCCAATGAGCGCGCCCAGCACGGCGGCGCGCTGCAGCACCGAAGCCTGCCCGGCACGGTCGGCGCGTCCGTAGGCCTGAGCCGTCATGCCCGAGGTGCCCATGCGCAAAAATCCGAAATTCCAGTAAATGAGGTTGAACATCATCGAGCCCACCGCCACGGCACCGATGAATTTGGCCACGCCAAGGTGGCCGGCAATGCCCACATCCAGCAGCCCCAGCAGGGGTATGGTGATGTTGGCCACAATGGCCGGCAGGGCTATGGCCAGGATTTGGCGGTCGCACCGCCGCTTTTCACCCACAGCTGCCACGGCACTAAAAGTTTATGGTGACGTCGACGCCATCGAGGTCGCACTTGAACGGAGGCGTGACCTTGGTGACTGTGACCGTGCCACCCTGCACCTGCGGAAACCGCCGCTTCACGGCCTGCGCTATGCGCCAGGCCACATGCTCGAGCAGTTGCGACGGCTGGCGCATCTCGCCTTCGACCACAGCATACAGTTCGGCATAGTTAACCGTGCCATCAAGGCAGTCGTCCTCCATGGCCTGTCGCATGGGGCATGTCACACTCAGAGTCACCTCAAAGCGGTTGCCCACGGCCCGCTCCTGCGCCCCCACTCCGTGGTGGGCCTGAAAGCGCATGCGGCGCAGCGCGATTGTGCCACAGCCGGCGGTCATCGCAGCAGCCGCCTCGGCGCGGCCTGAGTCTTGTTGTCATCGTCGGTGGCCTGGACCCACACATATGCGCCCAGGTCGATGCCCTCGCGCTGCCAGCGGTCCTGGCCATAGCGGTCATATCGCGCGCTGGCCGGACACAACGAGCGGTCGCCTGCGGCAATGGCGTCGCTCTCGTTTTTCAGCCGGTAGTCGAACACATATTTCTCCCTAACCGTGTAGAACTTGGGATCGCCGCCCCACACACAGTTTATGAAGTTGGCGTCGTCGGAGCCCTTTGACTTCAGCAGGCAGTTGCGCAGCAGCACATTGGTGCCCGAGTAGTCGCCGCTGGCGAGTTCGCTGGCGTTGCCGTAGATTATGCAGTTGTCCACATGCGCATCGAGTGCCGGCAGCGAGTCGTTGTCGGTGACGAGGTTGAGAATCGGGCCGCTTATGGCGTCGAACAGGTAGTAGTTGGCCAGCGTGCACTGCACCAGCCTCACCTTGCCACCCTCAAAGCTGGCCACGCTGCCGGCGGCGTCGCTCAGCTCGGTGCCCTCAGCCTCAACCCACGCGCCCGTGGCACTGAGCACGCTGCTGCTGGAATTGTGCAGCACACTGTTGAACAAGTGCAGGGCCATGCGGTCGGCACTCTCGGGCTTCACCTCAACCCCTATGGCCGAGCCTCGCATCTCCACATAGGCCATTTCGTTGCCATAGCTGTGCCGGCCAAACTGCACACCGCCCCACTGGCCGCTCATGATGTCGAAATTGATTTGCCCCACCACATGGTCGAGGCGGTCGCCGCGCAGGGCTATGGGCTGCTCCTGAGTGCCGCGCGCGTCGAGGCGGCCTTCCACCTTCATGCCCGCCTTGGCGTGAAACAGCATGGTCACACCGGGGTCGAGTGTGAGCGTTGCGCCCTGTGCCACCACCAGAGTGTCGTACACCAAATATGGCTTGCCGGCCCTGAGGCGCGTATCGGCCTTAATGGTGTCGCCCTTGACGATGTTCACGTCCTGCCCCCATGCGGTGAGAGTCACACTCTGCGTCACGCCGTTGGTCACAAAGTCGATGCGGTCGGTGGCCTCAACGGGCTCGTCGGTGCCGGTAACGTCGATGTTGCTCTCCACCATCACATATATGCTGTCTTGGCCGCGCACTTCCACATCGTGAAACTCGCTGCCCTTCATGCCGTCAACGTTGATATAGAAGCGGCCACGCCCGTTGCCTGCCACCTTTATCGACGATATGTTAATCATCTTTTTGCTGCGGTTATACACCATAAACTGCTTGGTGGGCGTGCTCTGGGCCGTGATCACGGTGTCGAACGCCACGGTGTCGGCCGAGAATGCCAGCACGTCGCTGCTGCTGGTGGTGAAGTCGTCGCTTATGCAGCCAGTGCTCGCCACCGACAGGGCGGTGAGCACCGCAAAAATCCAATATTGTAGTTTTCTCATCATAACATTATTAACGCAATCGAGAGGCCTTTTATTATGTGCGGCCACGCACTGCCGAGCCACTTTCGCGGCGACAGGGACAATAAAAAAGTCTGGAACACTCCCTTTGAGCAAGGGCCATTCCAGACTTTAGGCTTTTATTCCAGCCTCGCCAAGCCAGAGGCAAGGCGAGCCCGGAGGGGGAGAACACTAATCGTCGTTCTGATGGAGTTTCTGAACGTAGATAGCCTTCATCATTTTCTTGCGGTTTACCACCGAAGGCTTGTCGAACTGCTGACGTGCGCGCAGTTCCTTCACAATGCCAGTTCTCTCATACTTTCTTTTGAATTTCTTCAGGGCTCTTTCGATGTTCTCGCCTTCTTTAACTTGAACGATAATCATTTTGTTGTTTGTTTTTTAATTTTTATTTATAATTCGATTTGTCTTGTTTCCTTTTTCTTCTTGGGAAACCACCCAGCACACGCAATGCCGCGATTTTTCCGCCATGGCCTTTGTGGCAGCGACCAGCAATGCGGCGCACGCCCCCCTTGACAGGGCATTTTTGTGACTGAATGATGTTTTTTGTGTGATTGAGCTATTGATTGTTTCGCCCACTGCACCGCCAGCACCCGGGCAACCTCAACGGCCACCCTTGCTGCCACGCTTAGCACGATGGCCGCTCGCAGCCACCGTCCAACACTGATATTCAGCGCTTTATGGTTGATGATATGTGTCTCTTATCTTTTTCTATGCCAGTGAGTAAACTGACCTCCTTTCAATTAACTGGTGCAAAGATAGCTATTTTCAACATTTTGCGCAAACGCGCGGCAAAAATTCATGCTGCCTGCCACACGGCACCATCAGTAGCTGGTAATCACATAGCCTCCATTGGTGGTGGCACGCACCTTGTAGGCCGTGAGTCCCACCTTGCGCGTCAGCGCCTGGCCGCTCTTGGGCCCGCCGGCACCGGTGAGCACGTCGAAGTGCGAGCCGCACTTGGGGCACACGGCATCGAAATTGTCGGCATCGACAGTCACCGCAACATCGGCGCTCTTTTCCACAGGGCATGCAGCGTCGAACGCCACTGGGGCATAGGTGCTGCTGCTTATGTCAAGCCCCATTATCAGCAGCACACCGCCAAAGCCCGTGTAGGTGTTCACATCGTAGGGGAAGTTGGCCGGCAGCCGCTTCGAGCGGTTAAACATGCGGTACTCGCCCACCCCGCTCACGCCATAGGTGTTCCAGCGCGCTATGTCGCCCAGATTGAGGCGCACGGTGTAGCCCGGCAGCGCTTTATTGTCGATTTTGTCGCAGCCGGCCAGGGCCAGCAGCGCCGCCAGCAGCACGGCTGCCGCGCCCAGCATGCGCATCATTGCGCCTCCTCCCTGCCCAGAAGGCTGGCAAAAGCGCGGTGATAGGTGTCGAAGTCAAACTCCTCGAGGGTGTGCTGATACAGAGCCGTGATGCGGTCGTTGCACAGATTGCCTATCGAACCCTCGTGGGTGTGGTGCACCTCCTTCACAGGCTTGAAGCGGCCGGCCTCTATGTCGAGGCCCACTTTCTTGTAGGCGTCGCGGAAAGGCATGCCGCCGCGCGTGAGGCGGTTCACCTCCTCCACCGAGAACATCAGGTCGTAGCGCGGATCGTCGAGTATGTGCTCGTTCACCTTTATCTGCCCCACCATGGCGTTGACCATCGACACGATGGCCTTGATTTCGTCGAACTCTGGCAGGAACTCCTCTTTTATGAGCTGGAGGTCGCGGAAGTAGCCCACTGGCAGATTGCTGGTGATCATCGTTATCTGGTAGGGCAGCGCCTGCAGGCGGTTGCAGCGGGCGCGGGTAAGCTCGAACACGTCGGGATTCTTCTTGTGCGGCATAATCGACGACCCAGTGGTGAACTCGTCGGGCAGTTTGATGAAGCCGAAGTTCTGCGAATTGAACATACAGGCGTCGAACGCCAGCTTCGACAGCGTGGCAGCCACATTGGCAATGGCCTGAGCCACTATGCGTTCGGTCTTGCCACGCCCCATCTGGGCATACACCACATTGTAGTCAACCGAGGCGAAACCCAGCAGGCGCGTGGTGAGTTCGCGGTCGAGGGGGAACGACGAGCCATAGCCAGCTGCCGACCCCAGAGGGTTGCGGTCGTTAACCTCATAGGCTGCACGCAGCACCACCAGGTCGTCGGCAAGCGACTCGGCATATGCGCCAAACCACAGGCCAAACGACGACGGCATGGCCACCTGCAGGTGGGTGTAGCCGGGCATAAGCACATGCTTGTAGCGCTCGCTTTGGGCCACCAGCGTCTTAAACAGAGCTGTAATGTGGTGCACCACATCCTCAAGCTCGCTGCGAATGAACAGGCGCAGATCGACCAGCACCTGGTCGTTGCGCGAGCGGCCCGAGTGAATTTTCTTGCCCACGTCGCCAAGCCGGCGTGTGAGCATCAGTTCCACCTGCGAGTGCACATCCTCGATACCGTCTTCAATCTCGAACCGGCCGGCCTCAATCTCGGCATAGATGCGGCGCAGTTCGGCGGTGAGTGTGTGCAGCTCATCGGCTGTGAGCAGTCCTATGGTTTCGAGCATGGTGATGTGGGCCAGCGAGCCCAGCACATCATAGCGCGCAAGATACATGTCCATTTCGCGGTCGCGGCCCACCGTGTAACGCTCCACATCGTGGTCGAGCTGCACCGTTTTTTCCCAAAGTTTTGAACCCATGTCTTTTTTCCTTTTCCTTATGTGATATGATTTTTCTTGAAGTTTGCTTATTGAGTGCTTTGCATCTACGGCTTTATGAGCGGCCTTAGCTGCGGCATCAGGGCAGGACGCGACACTATCACCGACACCCCGCGGTCGGGGCGGTAGCGCACCACCTCGGCGCCCGCCTCGCGGGCAATCAGTGTGCCTGCGCACACGTCCCACTCATGCAGGTTAAGTTCCCAGTGGGCGTCGAGAAATCCAGCCGCCACATAGCACAGTTCGAGTGCAGCCGAGCCAAACCGGCGCAGGCCGCGCACAAGCGGCATCACGCGTTCCACATTGTCGAGGTTGTTGTCGGGGTTCTCGGCCTTGTCGTAGGGGAATCCCGTGGTGACCACAGCGTGGCTCAGCGGCAGCGGCCCCTGCGGCGTGGCTATGGGCTCGCCGTTGAGGAAGGCGCCTTCGCCCTTCACGGCGGTAAACAACTCACCAAGACGCGGAGCATACACCACGCCCACCACCGCCTCGCCGCGGTGGCGCACGCCTATGCTCACATTGAAAAACGGAAGTCCGGAACTGAAGTTGGTGGTGCCGTCGAGTGGGTCGACCACCCACTCCCATTCACTCGCGTCGCCCTCCAGGCCCGACTCTTCACTGAGTATGGCATGGCTTGGGTAGCGCTCCTTTATGGCCTGCTTCACCACAAATTCCGAGGCCTTGTCGGCCGTGGTAACCACGTCAAAGTCGTTTTGCTTAGCCTCAACGCCCAAATTGGCCGAGCGGAAATACTTGAGCTGCACCTTGCCGGCCTCGCGGGCAAAGTCGATGGCGTGCATCAGCAGCGTGTCGCAGTAGTGGGCAGATGCGTCATTGTCCATAATCGCTTACTCCTCCTCTTAAAATAATCCCAATAAAAAACGAACGCCAGCCCATGCCGCCATGCGATGCCGCTTCCGCACACTGGCGGCTGGCCTGCACTTAGCTGCATGAGCTGACGCCCACTTTGTCATAATTTTTCCTGAAAAAATGCGTCTGCATTTTGCCGTGGCTTAACGCGGCATTAATCCTCGTCATCAGCCACAGGAATCTGGCGCTTAAACACCTCCTTGAATGTGATGAGGGTTTCGGTGCGGCCCAGACCCAGCTGCAGGAACTTGTCGTGAATGAGGCTGAGCAGGTGGTCGTTGTTGCGCGCATACAGCTTCACAAACAAGTCGTACTTGCCCGTGGTGAAGTAGCATTCCACCACCTCGGGTATTTCTTTGAGGTGTTTCACCACCTCATCGAATTTCGAAGAATCGTTGAGAAACACTCCAACATAGGCGCAGGTGTCATAGCCCACGGCCGACGGATTTATCAAAGTTATCGACCCATTGATAACTCCCATGGAATAGAGCTTCTGGATGCGCTGGTGAATGGCCGCGCCCGACACGTTGCACGCACGTGCAATCTCAAGGTAGGGCTTGCGGGCATTAGCCGAAAGCATCTTCAGAATTTTGTAATCCAATGCATCTAATTTAGTATTAGCCATTTTCTTTATAGTGCCAAATATTTAATATATGTAATAATTCCAATTGATTTGCGTTAATATATTGACATAAGCGCATAATCAGTTGCAAATGTAAGAAAAAAAACTCATATGATAATAAATTATCACAATATTTTGCTCAATTCTCCTGATTTCGGTGATTTCACAGCTCTTTACGAACAAGCATTCCCAGCCGACGAGCGCCGTGAAATGGCTGATTTGGCCCGCATTACAGAGCAGTGCAGCGACTTCCACATAGTGGGGGCGTTCGGCAATAACACATTTTTAGGATTTTTCACCTACTGGCGCTGGGACGACCACCGCGTGGCCTATGGCGAGCACTTTGCCATAAAGCCCGAGGTGCGGTGCGGAGGCATTGGCCGACGGGTGCTTGAGCACGTGCTGGCCATGGCGGAACTGCCCATGGTGATAGAGGTGGAGACCGAGGCCGACCAGCTGACGCGCCGCCGCGTGGCGTTTTACGAGCGCGAGGGATTCAAGGCCTGGCGCAATGTGGCCTATGTGCAGCCGCCCTACTCGCCCAGCCGCAACAGTCTGCCAATGATGCTCATGAGCCACGGTCACATGACCGAGGACACACTGAAATTTGCCGCCAGGCTCATACACCAGCGCGTGTATGGCGTGGACAGATGAGCCTAATTAGCACAAAGAGTGCTATCTTTGCACTTTGAAAATCAAGGAATAAGCAGTTACGCACAATTATCTTTTATGAACAGATGGATCGAGGCCACGCGTCCGTGGTCGTTTCCGGCATCCACTATGCCGGCATTAATCGCACTGGCATTCGCGCAGTGGAGTCTTAACGGCAACACCCACTTGCTGGCTGGCTTGGCCGCTGTGGCCGGAGCCTTTATTTTCCAAATATCGGGCAACCTGATTAGCGACTACTTCGACTACCGGAGCGGAGTGGACAACAAGGACACCTTCGGGTCGAGCCGCATGATTGTGGACGGGGTGTTCAAGCCACGCGCAATATGGCTCTACGGCATAGCGTGGCTGGCACTGGGCTGCATGCTGGGCCTGTGGCTGACGGCTCGCAGCGGCTGGGCTCTGCTGGCCATTGGCGCGGCGGGCGCGCTTGGCACATATTTCTACTATACGCTGAAATACCGCGCACTGGGCGATGTGCTGATTTTCCTCATCTACGGGCAACTGATTCCGCTTGGCACATATTACTGCGCGGCGGGCGGCGCCATCGACTGGCGCCTGACGCTGGTGACCACCCCCATTGGGTTTATGATTGTGAACATTCTGCACGCCAACAACACTCGCGACACCGTGTATGACTCCCGTGCGGGCATCGGCACGCTGGCCATGCGCATAGGCCTGCGGTGGTCGAAGCGCGTGTTTGCCGCGCTGGCCTACTCGTCATATGCAATTCTGGCACTGTGTGTGGCCCTTGGCTGGCTGCCCTGGCCCTGCCTGGTGATGCTGGCCACAACCCCGCTGGCGGTGAAGGACGTGAAGTGGATGATGCGCGCCACCGGCGGCGACGGGCTTAAGACTCTGCGCGGGCTCGACGGAGCATGCGCCCAACTGGTGCTGGTGTGCGGAGTGCTGCAGGCTGCCGTGCTCACAGCCACATATTTCTTCGCATAATCTTTTCATTCAAAAAATCACGTAATAACGATATGACAACTACCAAACCGCACACCACCATGCACAGCCTGGCAGGCGCCATTGCTGTGGCGGCACTGCTGTGGGGCATCATGTTCTCGCCCCTCACAGCCCCCAAAGTCGATTTCTGGGCCATGATGACGGCATCGGCCCTGGTGCTGATAGCCATCGCCTGCCTCATGGGCAAGGGGGTGAAGCAGTTCAGCCCCAAGATGGCCGATGTGGCGCTGGGCATTGCCAGCGCGGCGGTGCTGTGGGGCGTGTTTTGGGTGTGCAACTGGCTGTCGCGCCTAATGTTCAGTTTTGCCGGAACGCAGGTGGGAGCCATCTACTCGCTGCGCACTGGCCACAACCCGTGGGTGGTGGGCGCGCTGCTAATGCTCATCATAGGGCCAGCCGAGGAGATGTTTTGGCGCGGCACGGTGCAGCGCATGCTAAGCGCCAAGTGGGGGCCGGTGGCCGGATTCTTTGCAGCATCAGCCGTGTATGCGCTGGTGCACGTGTGGTCGCTCAACTTCATGCTCATAGGCGCCGCAGCGGTGTGCGGCGGCTTCTGGGCTCTGATCTACGCCTGGAGGCGCAACCTCACCGCCGTAATGATTTCGCACTGTCTGTGGGACGTGGCGGTGTTTCTCGTGTTCCCCATTTCGTAGGCGGCGCACAAGCCGCAGAAAGAAAAAGCCATCTGGGACACAGTTTCAAAGCACAAAACCAATTATGCTTTGAAGTGTGGCCCAGCGGCATTTATTCTATGATGTGCAATCAAGTTAAGGTATCATACTTTTTTCCCGTGTGCATGCGGGCGGAATAAAAACTGGACGTGGCGCGATTTCGCCATGCTTGTGTGTATTATGTGAGTCCCTCTCTCCTCTTTGGGGCACAATTGCTTTCTATACCGATTTCCATGTGTGTGTTTTTTTCGCCGCTGGCGCACTCACCACTACTTGATGTAGAACGACTCGGTGCCCACGCCGAAGTACTGAAGCGAGCCATAGCGGCCACCGCCCATGTAGGGCTGCTGATAGCTCACGGCGCGCAGCACCGAGGCCGACCGCATAAAGGGGCTGGAGGCCGGAGCCGACGCCTACCTCTACAAGCCATTCAACCCGCAGGAACTGAACGTGCGCGTGGGCAATTTGCTGGAGCAAAGGCGGCGGCTGCGCGAAAAGTACCGCCAGGCCGTGGCCAGCGGCAGCACCGAAAGCGAGCAGGTGCTGAGCAAAGTGGAGCGCGACTTCCTCAACAAGCTGGTGGAGGTGGTGGGCCAGCAAATCGACGCTGGCAAGTTCGACATCGAGAGCGTGGCATCGCGCATGTGCCTCAGTTCGAGGCAGCTCAACCGCAGGGCGACTCCACCGCCGCCTATGTGATGCGGCTGCGCATGATGCGGGCACGCCGCATAATGGCGCAGCACCCAGGGCAGAGCATAGCCGAAGTGGCCATGGACTGCGGATTCGACGACAGCGCATATTTCTCAAAGGTGTTTAAACGCACATTCGGCATCACGCCCAACCAGGCGCGCAAGCTGCCGGGAGACAAGCCCCAGAATTAAGGTTGCTGCAGGCGGTGGGCCAGATAGTGGCGGCGCGCAAGGCCAAAGTAGCCAGCAATGCCGACCAGACTGACGGCCACCGCGCTCCAGAAGGCACCGCCGTAACCCAAGTGCTGGGCAATGACGCCCCCCATAAGCACACCCAGGCCTATGCCCACGTCCCACGACACGAGCAGAGTGGAGTTGGCAGTGCCGCGCTGCTCGCGCGTGGCCAAGTTGATAAACATGTTGAGGTAGGCCGGCCACAGGTGGCCGTTGCCAAGGCCTATGAGCAGCGCCGCGCCATAGTAGCCCCAAAGGTTGTGGACTGTGACAAACAGCGTGTAGCCCACCACCGACACCAGCATTCCCACCGAAGCATTGAAGGTGATGCGACCCTTGCGCAGGGTGCGCGCGCCCTCGAAGCGCGACACCATGAGCCCCACGGCCAGCAGCATGAAAAAGGTGCCAGTGCCACTGGTGATGCCCAGACACTCCTTGCCATAGATGGCCAGATAAGTGCTTAGCACGCCATAGGCATAGCCGAAGGCTATCATAGTGAAAAACAGGCGCGTGCCGGAAGTGAGGAAAAATCGGTCGAGCCCCATGGGCCGCCTCACGCGCGGCTCATTGCGGATTGGCATGCGAATGGTGGTGTCGACCATCAGCCCCACCCCAGCCACTATCAGCGACAGCCAAAACAGCACGCCGAAGTCGTGCACGCTGTTGTAGAGCCAAATGGCCACCGACGGGCCCGTGGCCATGGCCAGATTGTTGCTGAGGCCATAGTAGCCTATGCCCTCGCTGCGGCGGCTGGCGGGCAGCACGTCGATGGCCACGGTGCTGTTGGCCACGGTGAGCGCGCCAAACGGCGCACCATGCAGCGTGCGCACCAGTGCAAACAGCAGCAGCGTGCCGGCGGCAAGATAGCCGGCGAAAAATATGAAAAATGCAAAATAGCAGCACAGCAGCACCCGCTTGCGCGGATAGCTGTCGACCAGAAAGCCGCTCACGGGGCGCGCGGCCAAAGCTGCCACTGTGTAGCCCGACAGCACCATGCCTATCACGTCTTTAGTGGAGTGAAACACGTCGCTCATGTAGAGCGGCATGAGTGGCATCAGCAGATAGAAGGCGAAAAACAGCATGAAGTTGGCCACATTGGCCTTCACAAAGTTGCTGTTCCACAGCCGTTTGGAATCATATCCCATCAGTGCCTCCGCCCTTATTGGTCAACGCGGTGGCCGAGCAGTGTGGCCGATGTGGAGTCGTCGATTTTGCACATCACGCGGTCGCCCACCTTGGTGTCGCCTGCGGCAAATACCACCACCTTGTTTTGCTGAGTGCGGCCAAACATGTCGGTCTTCGAGCGCTTGCTGTAGCCCTCCACCAGCACTTCAAACGTTTTGCCCACATCCTTGCGGTTGCTGTGGCGCGACAACTGATTCTGCAAGTCGATCATGCGGTTGAGGCGGTCAATCTTCACCTCCTCGGGCACATTGTCGGGCAGATGCTTGCTGGCAAACGTGCCAGGGCGCTCGGAATACTTAAACATGAATGCCGAGTCGAAGCCCACCTCGCGCATCAGGCTCAGCGTCTGCTGGAAGTCGTCCTCGTCCTCATCGTGAAAGCCCGTGAACATGTCGGTGGAGATGCCGCAGTCGGGAATGCGCTGCTTAATGGCCTTGATGCGGTCGAGATACCACTCGCGGGTGTACTTGCGGTTCATCAGCTTCAGCACCTTGTTGCTGCCGCTCTGCACCGGCAGGTGAATGTGGTTGCAAATGTTGGCGTACGAGGCCATGGTGTCGATTATGGCGTCGGTCAAGTCCTCGGGGTTGCTGGTGGTGAAGCGCACACGCATTTGCGGCGCGGCCTCGGCCACCATGGCCAGCAGCGAGGCAAAGTCGACCGCGCTGCCGCCATCGGCCAGCTTATAGTTATATGAGTTCACATTCTGGCCGAGCAGCGTCACCTCCTTGTAGCCACGGCTTTGCAGGTCGGCCAGCTCGTTGAGAATGCTATTCGGCTCGCGGCTGCGCTCGCGGCCGCGGGTGTAGGGCACAATGCAGTAGGTGCAAAAGTTGTTGCAGCCGCGCATGATGCTTATGAAGCCACCCACCTTGTTGCCGCCCAGGCGTGTGGGAATCACGTCGCGGTAGGTCTCGGTGGTTGACAGCTGCGTGTCGATGGCCTTCTCGCCAGCCTCGGCGGTGCCAATCAGGTTGGGCAAGTCGAGGTAGCTGTCGGGGCCTGCCACCACATCCACATCATGCTCCTTGAGGAGCACATCCTTCATGCGCTCGGCCATGCAGCCTATCACGCCTATAATCAGTCGGCGCTGGCGGTGGTGGCGCAGCGCGTTGAGCTGGTTGAGGCGCGAGAATATTTTCTGCTCGGCATTGTCGCGCACCGAGCAGGTGTTGATGAATATGGCGTCGGCCTCGTCGAGGCTGTCGGTGGTGTCATAGCCGGCCATCTTCATCACCGAGGCCACCACCTCGCTGTCGGCCACGTTCATCTGGCAGCCATACGTTTCAAGAAACAGTTTTTTCGAAAATTCGCCCTGGGGCTTGTATGATAGATTCAAATCCATGTATTGTCGAGTTATATCCTTGTTGTTCGCTAGAAAAAAATTGCAAGTTACTGTGGTGGCGCTCAGCCGCGCAGTTTGCGCTTGAGTTTGGTCAGCACATAACGCGGCACAAACGAGATGTGGCGCGCAATGGTGGACAGCGTGCCATAGTAGTGGCACATTATGCGGTAGCGCTCGCGCAGCGAGGCCTTGTGGTTGCGGTCGGTGAGGCCGCCGTCGCTCAGGAAACTTATGATGGGCGCGTCGCCGGCATAGGCGTTGACAGGCGACTTTTTAAGCACCCTTATACACCAGTCATAGTCGGCACTGAAGCGGTAGGCCAGATTGTAGGGATCCACAAGGTCGCGCCTTGCGGCAAACGCCTGGTGGCACACCAGCATGCCGCGGCCGAAACTGCGCCACGTGAGGTGGCGCGGCGCCGTGAGGTGGCGCATGCCCACCACGCGGCCGGAGGCGTCGACAAGCTGCGTCTGTCCATATATCACACCCGGGTCGAGGCCCTCGGCGCAGTCGTGCATGCGCTGCAGCGCATCGGGGCCGGCAAAGCAGTCGCCCGCATTTAGAAACACCACATAGCGTCCCCGCGCTTTGGCCACTGCCTTGTTCATGGCGTCATACAGGCCACGGTCGGGCTCGCTCCACACGCGGGTGCGGGCAATGCCGGCATCGCGCGCAAGAGCAGGCGTGCCGTCGGCCGACGCGCCATCCTGCACCAGCCACTCAAAGTCGGTGAACGACTGCTCGCCTATGCTGCGCACCGTGGGGCCGATGACTGGCACCACATTGTAGGTGACTGTGATTATTGAAAAAAACGGTTGTTGCTCCATTCTGTAAAAAAAGTAGAGTTTGGCGGCCGCAGCCATAGAGGCCGCAGAATGCACCGTGCAAAGTTACATCATTTTATCTAAACCACCGCGCTTTAGTCACTTTCCGCGCCCCCACATTTCCAGCAACCTGCCCTGCCAGCCATTTTTTTCGCGCAAAACCGCATTTTTTGGCAACATGCATCACATTCTGAGTCATGTCCACCAGTACATTTGCCGCAACAAAAAACAATCCTTCAATTTTAAAATTTACGATTAATTATGTGGATACTTTTTATAGCTATAGTTATCGGGTATCTTGTATTCTCTTCAATACATGACCACAACAAAGACGTTAAAACCAATGTGACCGACCATGGAGGTATGTTGGTTAAATACAAAGTTTTAATTGATTACTTAACCTCCTCGAAAGCAACAATCAGGAAAGTCACTAAAAACACAGTGGTTATAACTGGCGGCAGCTCCGTATGGTTATTGAACTATATAGACAACAACCTATATGTGGAACTAAATGGCTTTATGCCAATATATGGGAAAATCAATAAGCGATGGACTTTCCCATCCAATTGTCCACAAGAGAGCATGATTCAGGCCATAGAAAATTACTTAACTTGGCAATTAAATAAATTTACAGAAATGACTGCGAAGTATAACGAACACAATGAAATGATATAATAATATGAACATGTCTCCTGGATTAGAATTAAACCGAGTTGCAATATGCATGGGTAAAGCAATAGCCCTTTTAGATAACATGCAACCTTTTACTACAAATAGTGATACAATATACGAGAATATTGAGGACTTCTGCATCATTGCTTATATGTGTAGGGTAGGAATCCTTGACAGAATCAAAGCAAATAGTTTCATGAGAAATCCAATGTTGCAAATCAGCATACCTATGGGCTTCATTAAATTTAAGCGTGTCAGCATGGAGAAAGCTCTTGAAATGACAATAGACAGACTCACACAAATGGTAGAGACTGATATTGTAACAAGCCATGCCGTCAATGAAATTCTCCTCAAGGGGGAATCTTTCTACTATTTTGAGAAGCACCTACCCGACGACCTCAAAAAAAAACTTAGATAGCAAATGTCGCTCACAAGCATATCACGAAATTTTAGGGGGCTTGTGCGGGCGGGGATTTTGGTGTAATTTTGCAGTGCGGTGCGGGCGTGCAAGCGGCTGCTCCGCACTGACATAACAATTCACAAAATTCACACTACAGCAAAATGAAACCGTTAGTAAGCATTATTATGGGCAGCACAAGCGACCTGCCCGTGGTGGAAAAGGCCGCAAAGTTTCTCGATGAAATGGAAATCCCGTTTGAAATGAACGCCCTCTCGGCACACCGCACCCCCGACCAGGTGGAGGAATTTGCGCGCGGAGCCAAGGACCGCGGCATTAAGGTGATTATCGCTGCCGCGGGCATGGCAGCCCACCTACCCGGCGTGATTGCGGCAATGACCACACTGCCCGTGATAGGCATCCCCATCAAGGCCACTTTTGAGGGCCTCGACGCCATGCTTGCCATCATACAAATGCCTCCGGGCATTCCCGTGGCCACTGTGGGCCTCAACGCGGCCCAGAATGCGGCCATCCTTGCCACCGAGATGCTAGCCCTCACCGACGACGGCATAGCCCAGAAGTTTGCAGCCTACAAGGCCGGCCTTGCACAAAAAATCGTGAAGGCCAACGCCGACCTCAAGGAGGTACACTACAAGTTTAAGACCAACTAAAGTCAGCAGCCTATGTCAACGTTCAACTACAAGCGCCGCCACACGGTGGACGTGAATGTGGGCGGCACGCCCATGGGCAGCGACTACCCCATAAGGGTGCAGTCGATGACCAACACATCGACCGACGATGTGAAGGCCAGCACCGAGCAGTGTCTGAGTCTGGCCAAGGCCGGCGCCGAATATGTGCGGCTCACGGCGCAGGGTGTGCGCGAGGCCGAGGCCATAGGCCGCATCCGCAGCCTGCTGCGCAGCGAGGGGTGCACGGTGCCGCTGGTGGCCGACATTCACTTTAATCCGCGTGCAGCGTTTGCCGCCGCCCAGGTGACCGACAAAGTGCGCATCAACCCGGGCAACTTCGTGGACCCTGCCCGCCAGTTCAAGAGTCTGACTTACACCGACGAGGAATATGCCCAAGAGCTGCAGCGCATACACGACGCGCTGGTGCCATTCATCGACATCTGCCGCCAGCACGGCACGGCAGTGCGCCTGGGCGTGAACCACGGCTCGCTGAGCGACCGCATCATGAGCCGCTATGGCAACACGGCGGCGGGCATGGTGGAGAGCGTGATGGAGTTTCTGCGCGTGTTTGTGGAGCAGCACTTCATGAATGTGGTGATTTCGATGAAGGCGTCGAATGTAGTGGTTATGGTTGAGGCCGTGCGCCGCCTGGTGGCCGCAATGGACGCCGAAGACATGCACTTCCCGCTGCACTTGGGCGTGACCGAGGCCGGATTTGGCGACGACGGCCGCGTGAAGTCGGCCGTGGGCATAGGCGCGCTGATGAGCGAGGGGCTGGGCGACACCATACGCGTGTCGCTGAGCGAGGCTCCCGAGGCCGAGGTGCCCGTGGCACGCAAGCTGGTGAGCTACATAACATCGCGCGAGGGGCACACCCGCATCGACGGCAAGCTGAGCCGCGGCTACAACCCCATATGCCCCACACGCCGCGCCACGGCGGTGGCAGGCGGCCTGGTGGGTGGCCGCAAGCAGCCGGTGGTGGTGGCCTGCTGCGCACCTGCCGATGTGAGGCAGGCTGCGAAGCCCGACTTCTACTTCAGCACCGACGGGCACGGCTATGGCAGCCAGCACCGCTGCATAGTGCCGGCCGAGGTCTACTGCGGTGCCGAGGGCACATATCCGCTGTTTACGCCCGACAACTGGGACGCATCATGCACCGCCCCGCTGAAGTGGCTGGCCGTGAAGGCCGACACGCCGGTGGATAAGCTCAACTGGCTTAAGGGACGCACCGATGTGACACTGGTGGTAGACCCCGCCAATGTGAATGTGCCCGGCAGCTGGCAAGCCTTGCTGCACGCACTGGCCGACGCCGACATCGACTGCCCGGCAGTGCTGCGCGCCGTGTATGCCGACCCCGACACCGAATGGCTGCAAGTGAAGGCGGGGGCCGACTTTGGAGCGGCACTGCTCAACGGGTTTGCCGACGGCCTGTGGCTTGAGGCGCCAAACTGCACCAGTCCCGACACAGTGGTGGGCATTGAGTTTGCCATATTGCAGAGTGCGCGCCTGCGCATGAGCAAGACTGAATTCATATCGTGCCCCAGCTGCGGCCGCACCATGTTTGACCTGATGACCACCGTGGCCAAGGTGAAGGCCGCCACATCGCACCTCACGCACTTGAAAATAGGCGTAATGGGATGCGTGGTGAATGGCCCGGGCGAGATGGCCGACGCCGACTATGGCTATGTGGGCGCCGCTGCGGGCCGCATAAGCCTGTACAAGGGCAAGCAGTGCATCGAAAAGAACATTCCCGAGGCCGAGGCCATTCCGCGCCTTGTGGCCCTTATCAAGGCCAATGGCGACTGGGTGGAACCGTCGGCTTAAACTTGAAAGTTAAGAAAAAGGGGGCAGTCGATGCAATGATTGAGGCACGCCGCTGTTTTATCACTAAAAAGACACAATTAGCTGAATATGAAAAAGACTTTGAAGCTGATGCCGCTCGTGGTTGCGGCTTTTGCAGCGATGGCTCTGGCCAGCTGCGGCGATGACGACCCCACCGGAGGCCGCAAGGGCAGCGTGGTGGGACAGGCCGTGGATTTGGGCCTGAGTGTGAAGTGGGCGTCGCACAATGTGGGCGCACTCGAGGCCGGGGCCGTGGGCGGCCTGTATGGCTGGAGCGACTACACTGGCTCGCGCCACTCGCAAGACAACATTGAGGTGCGGTTTACCACCGACAGCACTCTGGTGCAGTGGAACAGCGTGTATTATGGCGGCATCAACCCGCCAAAAAACATCTGCGCCAGCGACAGCGACATTGCCCGCCTGCAATGGGGCGGCAAGTGGCGCCTGCCAAGCCGCCAAGAAGTGCAGGAGCTGATTGACAACTGCCAGTGGCAAGAGACAGTGGTGGGCGGACAGGCATGCGTGAAGGTGACCGGCCGCAACGGCAACAGCATAGTGCTGCCCATGGCTGGCTACAGCCCCTATGCAGGCAGCAAGGAGCAGACGGGCAGCGCCCTATACTACTGGAGCGGCACTTGCGCAAGCCGCGCCGAGCAAAAGGAGTGGAAAATCGACGGCAACACGCAGTGCGCCGCCTGGAGTCTGGTGATGCACAGCGGCTACACCAAGCCGCAGCTTGAGGCCTCGGTGCGATGCTTCGGGCTGAGCGTGCGCCCCGTGACCGAATAGCACGCGCCACCGCAATAAAAAGCAGCCGGCCATCGATTTGATGGCCGGCTGCTTTTGTATCGTTATGCACCGCTGTGCCTCAGCGCTTGCGGTTGCGCACCGAGCGCACCGAGCCGGCACTGCTGCTCGAGGGCTTCACCGTCTTGGGTTTGCGCGTCTTAATGGCAGACTTCTTAGTCTCTGATTTTGTCTTGGCGGCGCCGCGCTTGGTCTTGGCGCGTTTGCTCACGCTCTTGGTGGCCTTGGCTGCGTCGGCGGCATTGTCGTCGTCGGTGATTTCGGCATTGCGCTCGGCCTCAAGCTTGGCTTTGGCCTCGGCACGCGCCTGAAGTTCCTCGCGCGAGGGCACCCACAGATTCTTATCAAACGAGCGCAGACGCTGCTCAATGCTGTCTTGGGCCTGCTTCAGCTTCTCGGGGTCGGGGAACTGCTGGGCCAGCGAGAGGTTGCGCAGGTTTTTCACCTTGTAGATGTCGCCTGTGTACATCTTCAGCTTAAAGAAGTCGTCGAGGTTGTAGCGCGACAGATTGTTGTCGTCGTCGGTGAACACATATTGCTGCGCCATGTAGGGGCGGATGTCGTTGAGCTTGACCCAAAACATAGGGTACTTGAGCGGCTCGCCTCCGTAGTCGTCGGTGCGGTGCAGCACGGGGCACACAGCCTCAACGCGCGACTTCATCTGATTGCTGCGCGTGTCGAACTCCCACTTCTCGATTATGTAGTAGCTCAGCACCTCGTTGGCAGGGATGTCGGCGTCTTCGATTTTAAATTTGGGATTCTTTGCGGTGCTGCCCTTGGCCTCGGCATAAAGCACGTGGAAGCGGTCGAGCATGTCGCGCACCTTTATGCGGTATTGGTCGGTGAACATTTCGCGGCCGTCGAGATACTCATAGGCCGGAATGTTGCCGTCGGCCAGCTGGCGCATGATTATGAAAAACAAGTCCTGGCCATCCTCGTTGGGCTCGTCGGGGTAGTAGAGAGCCGGATTTTTGCCTTTGGTGAGGTCGAGTGAGCGATACACCACCTTCATCCACTGCAAGTCGGCATCGCTGGGCTCGCTCACCTCATAGAACGATTGCTGGCGTCCTGTGACGGTGAGCCCTCTGCCGGCCTGCTGCCTGCGCGAGTCGCTGCCGGGGGTGCGCTTCACCACCTGGGCCTGCGCCACTTGCGCGCTGAGTGCAATGGCCATGGTGGCCGCCATCAGTTTAATCATTTTCATATTCTGTAGTTAATCTTTATTGACTATGTTATGTGTAAGTTGAAATCAGTTCACTATCACCTCCATCGGGGCAATGTCGCGGGTGATGCCGTCGGGGCCCACCGCCTTCACGCGGGTGATGTAGAAGCGCTTGCCGCGCTGCAGGCGGCGTATGGCCTGACGCTGGCGCTCGCTGAACTTCGATCCGGCCGACACCTCGGGCATGGCGTTGCCCATTGAGTCGAAGAACACCGTCTCGAAGCTGAGCACGCGGTAGTCGATGTTGAGAATGTCGTCGTCGATGGCGGCGTCGACACCGCTGGAGGCAAGCAGCAAGCCCTTGCTGAAGCCGCGGCCGCCCTTGTAGCGGTTAACGTTGCCCTTGGCGTCGCGGTAGGCGATGAATGGCAGCGGATCGGGCAGTTTGCGCACGCGGAATGTGGTGGAACCCACATTCATGCGCTGGCCGTCCATCTCGGCAGTTACCGAGATTACGCACTCGGCGCCCACCTTAGTGGGGTGAGCCACCCAGCCGTTGCCGCTCTTCACCAGTGATCCGTTGGTCATGGTGGCCGAGATTGAGCCTTCGGGCACGCCCGGCACGCCTATGCTGATGGGGTTGTTGATGCCGGCATACAGCACATTCATCATAGTGGCCGAAATGGTGGCCACGGGATCGATCACGGTGTAGCTCGACTTGAAGTCGCGGCGTGTAACCGTGCCATCGCGTCCCATCACCTCGATCCAGCCCGAGTAGTCGTAGTTGCCGGCCTTGCCGGTGCCCACCTCATAGAGGCCGCGGTTGTTGTTGAGCCGCTGCCCGTTGACGTAGACCACGGGGCGCTGAGTGGTGTCGACCGCCGCCAGCACAATGTTGGCCGAATACTTTGTGCCGCGCATAACTATGCGCGACTGCGGCACCACAAATGCGTTGATAAGGTTGACGCGCATGTCACCCATGTCTACGCTTTGCAGCAGTTCGCTCAGCACCTCGCCCTCGGCATATCGGATGTCGTTTTGGAGTTTTGTGAGCAGGGTTACTGCCGCAATGGTGGGCATGTCTTCAAACATGGTTTCTTCCCAGTTTTTGGTGTTGAGCTGCCCTTTCACCTTTTTAGGGGTGGTCGACAGAGCCTCCTCGAGGTTGGCCTTCTTTGTGGGGTCGGCAATGTATTGCAGTATGAAGCCCCGGTAGCTGTCGATGCGCATGCGCAGCAGCTTGCCCTTGCCGCCCACCGGAGCAAGCATCACTTGCGAGGCGGCGTCGAGGTTGTCCTTGTTTTCAATGTTCTGTGGATCGCCCTGCGGTCCGTCGGCGGCCCGCACAATTTCCTTTTTGAGCAGGTCGATGTAGTCATAGAGGCTGTCGGTGGTCTGAGACACTTGCATGGCCACATCGAGCCACCGCTTGCCCTTTTGTGGATTCTTGTTGTTGAACGCCTGCAGCTCCGACAGCAGGAAGCGGTTGCGGGCTGTGATGGTGCGGTTAGACCGCAGCAGTCCGTCTTCCACCTGGCTGAAGCCGTTGAGCACGTCGCTCGACACGTTAAGGGCAAGCATAGCCGTCAAGACGATATACATGAGGTTTATCATCTTTTGGCGGGGCGACATCCTGCCCACCGTTTGATTTTTAGCACTTGCCATTAAGCGTTATCCTTTAGTGTCGTAGTTATCGTCATTTTTGTCGTCGTCGGCTCCGAGTCCGGGCATGCCGCCCATGGGGCGGTACATGTTCACGGTCATAGCCTTAATCATCTTCTCATACACGCTGTTGAGCTGCTTCATGTAGCGGGCCATCTTCTCGGTCTCGTCGCAGTAGGTGGCACTCTGGGCCGCCGACTTCTCATACATGTCGCGAATGTCCTTGAGGCCGCGGTTCACGCGGTCGATGCTGTCGAGCTGCGACGAGATGCTCTTGAGCTGAATTTCATAGATGGTGTTGAGGCCGCTGATGTTGCGGTTGAGGGCTTCCATCTGGTCGACGTAGCCGGTGGACTTGCCATTGATTTCATCGCCGCTGCCCACAATGCTCTCATAGCTATTGAGCAGCGAGTTGCTCACGCGGTTAAGGGCCTCGGTGGTGTGGCTCAGCTGCTCCATCTGGCCGCTGATGGCGTTCATCTGGCTCAGATAGTGCTGGGTGGCGTCGGTGAGCTCGGCCATCTTCGACAGCTGCTCGCTTGCGGCTGCCATGCGTGCTATGCTGTCGCTAAGCGACTGCGCGTCGTCGGGTGTGAGGGTCACACTCTGCGGCAGGCCCACGGCGGCTGCCGCCTGGGCTGAATCTACGGCCGGCTGGGCTGCGGCTGCCTGTGCGCCCGCCACCACTATGCCGCTGCCGCCCGCAAAGTCGGGCCGGTCTTCGGGATCGTGCGTGCCGAGCACCGGGAACACGTCTTCCCAGTGATATTGCGTCTCGGGGCGGTCGAATGCGGTGAGCACAAACATCAGCACCTCGGTGCCCATGCCTATGCACAGCAGAGTGCTGCCGCCCGGCAGGTGAAGGATTTTAAACAGGGCACCCCAGATGACCACTGCGGCGCCAATACTGTAGGCAAAGTTGAAGAAGCGCTGACCCTTCTCGCCCGAGAGGAAGCGCTCGACCACATTTTTATATTTTTTAATCTTACCCATTATATTTCTTCTTGGTTTTGATTGGTTGGTTTACTGTTTTCTTCTCACTTTCACCATGCCGGCCTTCGAGCGCACGCAGCGGAAGCCGATGTAGCTGCGCTGCTCGTTCTGGTATTCCCACATGCGAATGTCGCTGCGAATGTTGTGTGCCACATCTTTCCACGAACCGCCGCGCACTATTTTGCGCGACATCTTGTAGGGGTCTTCCTTGGCCACATTGTAGCGGAACTCGGGGTTGAGGTCGCTGGTCATTTTGTCGATGCTCTCGGTGTAGGCCGTCGATGTCCACTCGCTCACGTTGCCGGCCATGTCGTAGAGGCCAAAGTCGTTGGGCTGGTAGGTGCCCACGGGAGCGGTGATTATGCTTCCGTCTTTCACATAGTTGCCCTCCATGGGCTTGAAGTTGGCATAGAAGCAGCCGTCCTGCTCGGTGAGAGGCAGGTCGCCCTCCCAGGGATACTTGTTTTTGTCAACGCCTGCGCGTGCGGCATATTCCCATTCGGCCTCAGTGGGCAGGCGGTAGGGCTCCACATAGATGCCGTCGCGGCCCAGCGACTTCTTCAGGAATTCGGTGCGCCAGGCGCAGAACGCGTTGGCCTGCTCCCAGCTGACGCCCACCACGGGATAGTTGTTGTAGTTGCCGTTGGCAAAATACATGCGCACGTAGGGCTCGTTGTAGGAGTTTTCAAAGTCATTGACCCAGCACGTGGTGTCGGGATAGATGTTCACTATGTAGGTGTTGAGGAAGTCGTAGTCGCTTTGCAGCGGGCGCGTGATGGTTTGGCGCACGATGCGTCCGTCGTCGTCGACATAGGCGGTGTCCTTGCTGATGGTGGGGTTAATTTCGGGCACAGCATGGTCGGTGTTGTAGTCGCGGCGGGTGGGGTCGAAGCGGTTTTTGCGCTTGGCTGCCTCGGTGAGGTTATACACCTCATAGCGGTAGTTCATCTGCGTGGGGTCGAGTTCCTTGACACCAGTGATGGGGTTGCGGCGATACACACTCTCGATGGCGCGCTCCTCGTCTTCGCTGGGGTTGCGCCATGGAATGGGCTTGGTCCAGTTGAGGTGCGGGGTCACGGGGTTGCCCTCCTTGTCCTCCTCGATTTTAAACTCCTCGTTGCCGCCATAGGCGGGATCGGCCAGGCGCTCGCGGATGATTGAATCACGCACCCAGAACACAAACTGCTTATACTTTGAGTTGGAGATTTCGGTCTCGTCCATCCAGAACCCGTCCACGCTCACGCCGCGTGCGGTAGAGTCGATGCCCCACAGCGAGTCGCGCTCGGCCGGGCCCTCCTTCATCGAGCCGCAGTCAATATACACCATGCCATAGGGGGTGGGCTCGGAAAACGCGGGAGCCCCCACGCCAGTCACCTCACCGCCCACACTCTGCGTCTTGCGCACCGAGCTGCACGATGCAACCATAAAGGCTGCCGCCATATAAATTAACAACTTTTTCATATTCTACATTATGCGAATGCTCTTATGCTTATTCTTGTTTTTCTCGCTCAAATCAAGTTTCACGTTATAGCTCACCATCACCTCGTGGCTGCCGGTGGTGCCCACCGACATTTTGCTTATGGGGTAGTCGTAGCTGTAGCCCACGAAGAAGTTTTTCAGCTCCACGCCCACCATGGCCGACACGGCGTCGCCATAGCGGTAGGCCACACCGCCCGATATGAACTTGTTGTATCGCACGCGGGCCGTGACCTCGCCCTGAAAAAACCGTGTGTCGGTCTTCACCAGAAACGACGGCTGCAATTCAAATAACGTGTTTTTTATTGGAATATTGCTGCCAGCCATCAAATAGTAGGTGCGGCCGGCGTTAAACTCATATTGCTTGTCGTCGGTGCCGTCGGCCTTGAGGGTGACGCTGGGCTGGGTGAGGTGGGTGGCCGAGATGCCCAGCCAAAACCACTTGTGGGTGTAGTGTATGCCAGCGCTCACGTCGAATGCCGTGCCAGTGACGTCGGTGGTGGGAATGGCGTCGTCGTTGCTGTTGTGGGCGTCGTCGCCCTCGGGAATCACCACCTTCGAGCCCTTGAAGGTCTCGTTGAGCATGCCCACCTGCACGCCCACGCTTAGCGTGCCGCCCAGCAGCTTCTGCTTTTTGAAGGCGATTTGCGCGCCGGCATTGAGCGAGCTGTAGAGGCCCATGCTCTCCTGTTGCACCACCACGCCGGTGCCCCAGCGCTTGCCCAGCAGTTTGAAAGGCATGTCGGCCATGCCCAGAAAACTCACCGGGGCGTGGTCTACGCCCACCCACTGCATGCGGCTGCCGGCTGTGATGTGGATGAAGTCGGTTAGGCCTATGGCCGAGGGGTTGTAATAGGCAGGGGCGTGCCAATACTGGGTGTACTGGGCATCGGTCTGCGCCAGCGCACCAAAGGCGGCAAGCGAAGCCGCCGCGGCTGCAATCAATGTTTTTAGCTTGCTCAGTGTAATCACGCCTATTGCTTATTTGCTTTATTCAAAATAAAATGTGAGCACCACCATGTTGTCGAGCACCTTGCTCACACTGTTGGTGAACTTCATCATGTCGGGGTTGTCCTGCAAGTCAGGACGGTTTTTCTCAAGCAGGTTGCGCAGGCCGAAGCAGAACTTCAGCTCGGGGCACAGCTTGAAAAAGGGCAGATATATGTCGCAGCCCATGCCCACGGTGAGCATGGTGTTGAAATTCTTGAGCCGCAGCTGCTCGCTGCGCTCCTTGCCCACATCATACACACCCATCACACCCGCTGTGAAGTAGGGGCGCAGGTTGTGGTAGCGAAGTGCTGAATACTTCAGGTCGACGGGCAGCACCACATAGGTGGCCTTGATGTTCTGGCTCTGCAGCCGCAGCTCGGGCTCGGCCGCATCGGCAGGGGCGTTGGCGTTGACATACTTCACCACTTTGTTGCCAAAACACATGCCTGGGGTGAAGCGCAGGTTGAAGTAGCGCGACAGCCTGAGGTCGGCCAGCACGTTGACGCAGAATCCGGGCGAGTGGCTGGGGATGTCGGCAAACCACGACTGGCCGTCGTCAGTGACGAGGCCGTTGTTGGTGATGTTCAAATCCTGAAAATTCATGCCCACCGAAAAGCCGAAATGAACTTTTTTCATATCGGCATAGGGGCGGTTCAGAATTTTGTCGTTATCCTGTGCAAACGCCGCCAAAAAGCTAATTAGCAGCGTAATGATTACTATGTTTCGCTTTGCTGTGTATGACATCTGAATAATATAACGCATCCACGCGTGCGTTTATTGTGTGGCGGGCCGCAGTTTTGCCGCCACGGCAGCCACAGCAGTCACGACTGGCATCGCTGCGGGCAGGAGGATGCGTTTTTTTGTCGTTGATTTCATTTCGCTCTGTATATTAGTGCGTTTAAAAGTCTGTTGACGGCCCACGACACGGCTGCCACCACGGGCAGGCACACCGCGGCCTGCAAACCCCACGGCAGCGAGGCCAGGCGCGGCACCGCCGCCAGCACCGCCGCGCACACCATGCCATGCAGCATAAACATCTCGAAGCTGATGCCGCCAAGCCACTGCATGAGGCGGCTCGACAACAGACTGGTGACAACGCCACCGCTGTGCGAAAGCGCGGCAAGCGCCACCATGGCCATTAGCAGAGCACACAGGCTGTAGGGCGCGCCGAGGCGGGCGGGAAGCGGCCCAGTGTGTGTGCACCAAGCCAAGGCGGCAACCAATGCAACTACGGCCAACTCTATGGCCGAGGCCATACGCGCCGACACCCTGACAGGCGGCAGGGCGCGCCACACATTGCACGCCACCACCCCAGCCGCAAAGTTGACAAGCTGCACTGGCGGTGCCACATAGGCCGCCCAGGTGGCAAACTCACCAGCGGGCAGCGTGAGCAGCCACGCCCCCTCGGCCACAAGTATGGCCGCAAGCATAGCCACCTGGGCTCTTACCGGCACACGGCACAACGCGCGACACAGCCACGGTAGCAGCAGGTAGCACGGCAGCAGCGCGCTCAGAAACCACGACATGGTGTTGTAGCCATAGCACACGCCGAGGCTCGGCACCCAGGCGTGCAGCAGCAGGGCGTTGAGCAGCAGCGGCCACCCCACCCCTGCTCCACCAGTCACCAGGGCGGCAAGCGTGAGCCAGTGCAGCGGCAATATGCGCCTAAGCCTTGTCGCAATCCAGCGGACATAGCCGAGTGGCGAGGGCTGGTGCATGGCATTGACCATGCCGCTCAGGGCCATCATCATTATCATGGCCATGCACGCCTCGGTGGCAAGCGTGCCACTCCACATGTGATACATTATTATCACCACGGCGGCCACAGCCCTGAGTGCGTTGAGCGACTTAATCATGGCTCATGCTGAGTTTGCGCCACAATGGCGCGGTGATGCACTTGCGCACCGCCCATGCCAACGCCAGCAGCAGCGCCACGCTGGGCAGCGCATAGTGCCGATAGGCGTCGGGGCAGCCGAAATGGGCAGCCGCCGGAGCAAGCACGCGGTTCCATACTTGGGGCGCAACGCATTGCAGCACATACACCTCCATCGACATTGCCCCCACCCACTGTAGCGGAGCGCAGCGCGTCAAGGCACGTGCCGGTATGCCGCCGTCGAGCGAGAAAGCCAGCACCACGGCGGCCGCGGGCGGCCACCACAGCACCACCGAGTCGTAGCCGGCAAGCAGCCCGGGCCACAGCTGGCTCGCTGCCATTGCGGCAATCACAAGGGCCACGGCCAGCAACTGACACAGCGTGGCATTGACGGCAGAACGGCGACTACGGGCAAGGCGGCACAACACCACGCCCAAAGCAAAATCTTGAATGCGGCTCAGCGGGAATGTGTAGGCGGCATCGCCACCCACCCACCGTACCAGAGCGCACTGCCCTGCCGCCATTGCTGCCACCGCACACAGGCACAGCAGCCACGGCGCCGCTGCCACGGCGCGCGCCAGTATCGGAAAGGCGCAATAGCACAGCACAAGCGCGCTCAGAAACCAAGCCACTGAGTTGCCCGAGTACACCGCATCGTGCCACGGCAGCCATGCCTGCAGCAGCAAGGCGTCGGGCAGCAGCCACCGCGCCGAGGCCATTGCCCCCAGCGGCAGCAACAGCAGCAGCGCAAGCCAGTTGATGAAATACAGCCGCGGCACATGGGTCAGCACAAAGGCGCGCCTCAGGCGGCGCGCGGCCATTTGCGGCGCGTGGTGCCAAGCGAGCAGGAATCCGCTCATCACGAAAAACATCGACACACCAAACCATGTGGGACGGCTGAAGCCGGCCACCTCGTAGTGAAACAGCACTATGCACAGCGCGGCAAGCGCACGCCATGCTGTGAGCGCTCCGAAACTGTGCTGCTGTGTGCCGTGGCGGTCCATTGCGGTTTTCTGTTTTTTTTCGGGCATCAACAGCCCGTATATTTTTTTCAGTCGATAATGGAGGTGTAGTTGCTGTCGTGGTCGCGGGTGGCGCGCAGCATATAGGCGATGTCGACCAGCGGCCTCCACAGCACCATCACAGGCGCCGTGAGACGCAGGCGGCGCAGCCCCAGCAGGCGGCAGCAGCGGCCCACGGCTGGCATCACAGCCACTGCCGCAGCCAATACCACCACTGCCGCCACGGCATCGGTCACCACATTGGCCCAGTCGAGCGCCACTGCAGCGGCAGTGCATGCCACTCCGGCATAGGCCAGCACGCTCATCAAGCCCTGCACGGCAAACGGCAGACGCGGCAGGCGGCGCGCCGTGAAGTCGCGGCGCAGCTTAAGGCGGCGGTGGGCCAGCACGGCATCGTCGTGTTCAACGGTGACCATGGCGTCGGGGTCGATTTCCACACGAGTATTGGCCCCTGTGGCTATCTCGCTCACAAACACATCGTCCTCGCCCCACCTCAGGTCAAGCGAGCTGGCAAAGCCATTGCGTTCAAAAAAGCAGCGCTTGCGGTAGGCCAGATTGTTGCCATCGCCACGATAGGGATTGCCCTTGACGGCTGCGCTGAGCCACTGGCATCCGCACGAGGCCGCATCGAAGGCACGATAGCGGCGGCCAATGCCGCGGTCGGCACCGGCCTCGATATGCGAGAAGCCCAGCACCACATCGGTGTCGGGGGTGAAGTTGCGCATCATCAGCCGCAGCCACTGCGGGCTGTCGGGGCGGCAATTGGCGCATGTGGTGAGCACAATGTCGTGCTTGGCGGCCTTGATGCCCACCATTATCGACAGTTTTTTGCGCGACAGGGCGCGGGTGTCGTCGGGGATAAACGTGACGCGCAAATTGCCATACTGGGCCACGAGCGCGCTCAGAGCGTCGGCGCTGGTGTCGCACGAGCCGTCGTCAACCACCACTACCTCGAAGTCGGCCGGATAGTCCTGCTCGAGCAGCGACGGCAAAAAGCGCTGCAGGCAGTCGGCGTCGTTGTGCGCGCTCACCACCACGCTCACAGGGGGCAGCTGGGTGGCATATTCGCGCTCGTGCTCATAGCGCGAGGCAAAGCGGCGCAGCCTCAGCGCACGTGTCCAGTGCCACCACACCACCGCGGCCAAAGCCACAAAGCCCGTGGCGAGCAAAGCAATCACAACCGGAGATATTATGAATGAAATATGCATTTTTTGTGTAGTCTAAACTTTATTTGCTGCGCAAAGTTACTGTTATTTCGTTAGTCGCGCGTAATGGCACGGCACATTTTTCAGAATTGAGTCACTTCGGGCGGTCCAAGCGGGCATTTGGTGCTGTGGCCGATTTGTGCTAACTTTGCAGTGCGCTATGCTCCCCGCACGCCGCCCCCACGCCACCAATGGAAGCGGCACTATTTTTTGTGCCTCAGCAAAATATTGCGGCCATGGCATGCGTTAATACATATATTATAACATTACACATAACATCGCATCACACACTCATAGCAATATTGTAATGAAAAAAGCTTTACTACTCATAGTTGCCGCAGTGCTTATGCTCACATCGTGCGGCTCAAGCGAGAACAACTTGGGCTATTTCAGAAATCTGGCCGCCTACAAGCAGGGCGCGCTGCCACAGAGCGCAGTGCCGGAAATCCGTATTCAGCCCGACAACGAACTGGTGATAACCATCTCGTCGGCCGTGCCCGACGCCACCGTAGCCTACAACCAGCCCATGACCAACGCCGCACGCCGCGGTGAGCTCACCACACAGGGCAACAACCGAGTGCAGACCTATATTGTGGACAGCAAAGGCAACATTGCCATCCCCAACCTGGGCGAAATTTACGTGAAGGGCAAAACCACAAGCGAGATTGCGCAAACCATCAAGACCATGGTGAGCCGCGATGTGAAAGACCCGTTTGTGCGCGTGGAGCTGCTGGGCTTCAATGTGGATGTAATGGGCGAGGTGAAGAGCCCGCACAAAATATATGTGCAGCAGCAGCGCTACACCGTGCTCGACGCCCTGAGCGATGCCGGCGACCTCACCGAGTTTGGCCGCCGCGACAACGTGATGGTGATTCGCGAGGTGGACGGCAACAAGACCTTCACCCGCATCAATCTGGCATCGGACAGCGTGTTTTCATCGCCCTGCTTCTATCTGCAGCAAAACGACGTGGTGTATGTAGAGCCCAACAAAATCAAAATCGACAACTCGAAATACAACCAAAACAACGCCTACAAGCTGTCGACCATATCCACCGTGGTGAGCATGGCGTCGGTGATAGCATCGCTGGTGATTGCCCTCACAGTGAAATAACATTTTACAGACCCAAACAAACAAGAGGAACTCACATATTCTTTTTATGAGCCAAAATCAAAGTTCTAACAACGCGCAGCAAAGCGAGCCGATGATTGACTTCGGCGCAATATTAAATAAATACAAGCGCTACTGGTGGGTGTTTGCCGCATCGGTGGTGGTGTGCCTCGGGCTGGCAGTGCTCTACCTTAAAGTGAAATCGCCCACCTATCTTGTGACATCAACCATACTCGTGGCGCAGGACGACAATGGCTCGAGCGCCGGAGCCTCGCTGCTAAAGAGCCTCAGCCTGGGCGACCTGGGCGGCTCGAAGGTGGACGACGAGGTGGTGGTGATGGGCTCGCAAGAGCTGAAAAACAAGATGATCAACAAGCTGAAAATCAACCGCTCCTATGTGGAAAAGGACGGCTTTATGAAGCACACCGACCACTATGGCGACTCGCCAGTGGAAATCAACGCCCCCGATGAGCTGTTTGACACGCTCAGCACCTCGATGCAGTTCAAAATTAATATCGACAAGGCCGGCAAGGCCGACATCAAGGTGAAAAAAGGCCGCTTCAAGACTCTGGCCGAAGTCACCGGCGCCACACTGCCCGTGATGGTGAAAACGCCATACGGCATTTTCCAAGTGGCCCGCACGCAATATTTCAAGCCCGGCAAAGAGACTAAAATCACAGCATCGGTCACCGGCAACGTGCGCAAGGCCGAGGCTCTGGAAAAGGACATGACGGTGAAGATTCTCACCAAGAAGAGCAACGCCATATACATGGACATCAGCGAAACCAACACCAAGCGCGGCAAGGACGTGCTGAACACGCTGATGGAGCTATACAACGAGCGCGGACAGGAGGAGAAAAACGAAATGGCCGTGAACACAGGCAAGTTCATCAACGAGCGCCTGGGCCTCATCTACACCGAGCTCACCAAGAGCGAAGCCGACATTGAGGCCTACAAGAAGGCCAACGGCATATATGATGTGGAGACGCAGACCAAGACCCTGTTTGGCAAGCAGACTCTGGCCGAGCGCACCGCTATGGAGCTGGAGACCAAATATCGCCTGGCACAGATGATTAAGGACTTCATCCGCGATCCCAAGAACCGCGACAGCTACATTCCATTCTCGGTCGACTCGACCGCAGCCGCCGCCCCCATCGCCGCCTACAACCGCCTGATTCTGGAGCGGGCGCGCCTTGAGGCCAGCGCCAAGCCCGGCAACCTGGCACTGCGCGACATCGACGACCAGATAGCGGCCATGCGCGTGAATGTGCAGCGCGGCATCGACAACACCCTGCGCGCCATCAACATCCAGCACCAGCAGGCCAGCAGCGCCGACAGCAAGTCGCTGGGCGAAATGAGCCAGATGCCCACGCAGGAGCGCGAGGCACGCAACCTCTACCGCCAGCAGGGCATACAGAACACCCTCTACACCTTCCTGCTGCAAAAGCGCGAGGAAAACGCGCTGCTGCTGGCAGCCACCACACCCAAGGGCAAGATTGTGGACCATGCCTTTGCGCAGAGCGAGCCCATTGCCCCCAAGCCCATGATGGTGATGTTTGCGGCCCTTGTGGCCGGTGTGCTGCTGCCGCTGTTCGGATTCTACCTCAAGCGTCTGTTCAACACCAAGTTTGCCACCACCGAAGAGCTTCAGGAACTTGTGCATGTGCCAGTGATTGGTGAAGTGTGCCACAACCGCCACCGCAGCGCACTGGTGGTGAAGCCAGGCAAGACGTCATCGATAGTGGAGCTGTTCCGCCTGATTCGCAACAACATCCAGTTCCTGCTCACATCGCCCGACCAGAAGGTGCTGCTCGTGACATCGTCGGTGAGCGGCGAGGGCAAGTCGTTTGTTAGCGCCAACATTGCCGCGGCGTTCGCCCTGCTTGGCAAGCGCGTGGCTCTGGTGGGCATGGACATACGCAGTCCCAAGCTGGCCGACATGCTGCAACTCAACAGCGCGCCCGGTGTGACCAGCTACCTGGCCAGCGAAAGCACTGACTTCAACAGCCTGCCGCAGCACTCGGCCGATGTCGACGGCCTCGACGTGCTGGTGGGCGGCCCCGTGCCACCCAACCCAAGCGAGCTGCTGCTCACCGAACGCGTCGACAAGATGTTTGAGCAGCTGCGCCAGCACTACGACATAATCGTGGTCGACTCGGCCCCGATAGCCATGGTGAGCGACACCTTCTCGCTGTCGCGCCATGCCGACGCGGTGGTGTATGTGACCCGCGCCAACTACACCAAGCGCAGCCTCATCAAGTACTTCAACACCGTGGTGCGCCGCGGACAGCTGAAAAACGTGGCCATGGTGCTCAACGACAGCAGCACGGCAACCCAGGGCTACGGCTATGGCTACGGCTATGGCGACAACAGCGACGACGACAAAAAGTGATTTTATCCAGAGGGCCGCAGCCTTACTTTTTCATGGCGAAGCCGGCCTACTGCACAACGCGATGAGGACAACTGAATGAAGATGCAAAAAAACATACTGGTGCAGCGTATGCTGTTCACGGCATTCTGGATGCTGGCCACTTTCGGCTTCACAGCCGAGGAGATAGTGCCATTCATCGAGCCGCTGCGCACACCGGTAATGGTTGCGGCCGACGCCATTGTGGTGGTGGCCGGCTTGTGGACACTGCGCCACAAGTTCGACATCGCCATTCTTGCGAGCTATGTGGCGATTAGCCTGGCCAGCACCTGCTGGGTCAACCATGTGCCGCTGCTCACGTGGGCCAATGGCACGCGCGTGTTTGTGAGCGTGCTGTTTCTGGTGCCTGCGCTGCGCTACTTGTGGGACAGCGAGGAGCGCCACGACACTTTTCTCAGGTCGCTCGACAGGCAGGCGTTCATATTCCTGTGCCTGCAGGCCGTGTGCCTCACGTGGCAGTTCATTCGCTATGGCGCATGCGACCACGGCGGCGGCTCGATAGGCAACATGTTTTCGGGCACGGTGTCGTGGAGCATCTACTTCTTCTCGTTCTATCTGATGCGCCGCCGCTACGACCCCAACAATCTGTTTCGCAGCATCATGGCCAACAAAGTGCTGGTGATGTTACTGCTGCCAACGTTTCTCAACGAGACCAAAATCAGCTTCATTCTGCTGCTGCTATACTTTGTGCTGCTGATACCCTTCAACCGCACCATGGTGAAGCGCCTGCTGCTTATGGCGCCAGCGGCCATCGCGGCTGCGGTGCTGGGATTCTATGTGTATGCCGCCGTGCTGCCCGATGAAGACAGCGACTTCACCGACATCAACTATCTGCTCAACAGCTACCTCTTCGACGAAGACCTCGACATCGAGGAGGCCGTGGGCGGTGTAACGTGGATGCTGGAGTATGACGACAGCGCGCTGCCCGACATTCCGCGCGCCACCAAAATCGTGCTCACGCCCAACGTGCTCGAAGAGAACCCCGGCCACGAGTGGCTGGGATTCGGCATGGGCCTGTTCAACGGCTCGGAGCACATGCAGGCCACCGATTTTGCGCAGCGCTACCAGTGGCTGGTGTTTGGCACCAACCCCTACCTGCTGCACATATTCCTGCAACTTGGCATCATAGGCACACTGTGGCTCATAGCGTTCTACATAGGTCTGTATTGCATCAGGCCCAAGCTATACCCGCGCCGCGACCCTGGCACCATGCTCTACTCGCTGCTGTCGGTAATCATGCTGCTGCTATATGCCGACCTGCCGCGAATGCTGGTGTTCGGCATGATGTTCTACACCATCACATTCACCATGTGGGAGAAGCCCAAGCAGCAAACCAATGACGACGACACACAACGCGCACAACTACAACAATGCTAATCAACTCGATAGACTTCGCAATATTCTTCGCCATTGTGATGGCGGCCTACTACACGGTGGCGCGCGGCACCGCGGCCAGGCAAAACGCATGGCTGCTGGTGGCTAGCTATGCCTTCTATGGCTACGCCGACTGGCGCATGCTGCCGCTGCTGGCCGCTGCCACGGTCGTGTTTTTCGCGCTGGGCAAAGCCATTGCCAGCCGCCGCGCAAGTGCGCCCACTGCGGCCAGCCGCCTCACCGCGGCGGGCATAGTGGCCGGTGTGGGCGTTCTGTGGTATTTCAAGTACCTCAATTTCAGCATTCAGGAGTTCACGGCCCTGCTTCGCGCCCTTGGCATCAACGCCAGCACAGCCACTATGAAGGTGGTGATGCCGATAGGCATAAGCTTTTTCACCTTCAAGCTTATGAGCTATGTGATAGAGGTGCGCAAGGGGAACATGGACGCTTGCGGCAGCCTCACCGACTTTGCCACCTATGTGGCCTTCTTCCCCACCATAATGTCGGGCCCCATCGACCGCCCCGCCCCATTTCTGGGGCAGCTGCAGCGGCCGCGGCACTTCAGCACCGCCAACGCCAGCACGGGCGGTCTGACCATATTGTGGGGATTCTTTATGAAAATGTGCATCGCCGACCGCATCAGCCCCTACACCGACGCGGTGTTTAACAACTGCGGCAGCCACAACTCCACCACGCTGATTGCAGCCTCGCTGCTATATCTGATGCAGATGTACACCGACTTTGCCGGCTATTCGTGCATGGCTATAGGTGTGGGCCGGCTGCTGGGCATAAACGTGACCGAAAACTTCGCGCGGCCGTTTTTTGCACAAAACGTGGCCGACTTCTGGCGGCGATGGCACATATCGCTGTCGTCGTGGCTGCGCGACTACATCTACATAGCCCTGGGAGGCAACCGCCGCGGCAAGTGGCGCACCTATGCCAACCTGGTGATCACCTTTGTGGTGTGCGGCATTTGGCACGGCGCCAACTGGACCTACATAATGTTTGGCACATGGCACGGCCTGTGGGTGGCCATCGACAAGGCCGCAAGCGGCCCGCGCAAGCGGCTTGAGGCCCGCTTCGGCCTTGCGCCCCGGCGCGCCTACCGCATGGCCCGCCAGCTGCTCACCTACCTGCTGTGCGCCTACGGAGCAATGATGTTCCGGGCCAACACGCTGACCGACATAGGCACCATCACGCGCGGCATGTGGGGCAACTTCGGGCCGCTGTTCACCACGGCGTCGACACAGCTGTTCACCGTGGGGGCACTGTCGGTGTGCATCATGCTCTACAAGGAGTGGCGCGACGAGCACATCGGTTCGGCCCCTGGCCACTTCATGCACTCGCGCCGACGGTGGGTGCGCGCCGCCAGTGCCGCCGCGCTGATTGTGTACATCGCACTCACGGGCGAAGTGGACGGCGTGAGTTTCATCTATTTCCAGTTTTAAAAGCGGCATGGCAATATGAGAAAGTGGATATTAAGCATAATGGCCGTTGCGGCAATGGTGATTGCGGCCGACCTGGCTGTGGGCATGGCCGGCGACGCGCTGATGTGGCGCATGCCCGACTCGGGCACTTTTGAGTCGGACCTCAACCAGGCCCTCAACCACAAGTGCGCCGACGTGCTGATACTCGGCTCGAGCAAGGCCAAGCACCACTACGTGCCACAGGTGCTGGCCGACAGCCTGCAAATGAGCGTGTACAACGCCGGAGCCGACGGCCACGACGTGGCCTACGCGAGCATGGTGCTGCAGTCGTGGCTCACACGCTGCCGCCCGCGCGTGGTGGTGCTCGACATATGCAACTCTATGGTCAACGGCGACTGGGTGGCCAACAGCATTGGCGACGTGAAGTGCCACTACGGCGCAAACCGCGCCGTGACCCGCCACGTCGACGCCTGCGGCGACTGGCGGCTGCGGCTGAAGCTGCACAGCAGCCTCTACCGCCTAAACGGCTGCGAGGTGTGGCTGACCAAAGCCTACCTTAAAGGCCGGCTGCCAAAGCCGTCGGACGGCTACAGTCCGCTGCATGGCAGCGACATGGAGCCCGGTGTCACCACCTACGGCCCGTTCAGTCCAAGCCCCACAGAAGTGGAGCAACTGCACGCGATAGCCAGGCTGTGCCGCCAGCACGGCATAGCGCTGCGCATGGTGCTGTCGCCCAACCACGAGATTGACAACGGCATGCGCCACTGGCTGGCCGCCGAAGCCAGGCGCAGCGGCGTGGCGCTGACCGACTTCACCGAGCGCCCCGACCTGTGGGCCGACCGCTACTATAAAGACCGCGGACACATGAACCACACGGGAGCCGTGAAATTCACCTCGGCCATGGCACCGCTGCTGCGCGCCGACGCGGCCAAGGCCGGGCGCAGATTGGCAAATGTGTGGCAAAATGAGTAACTTTGCACCCCGAAACGAATAAATCAACCTCTTTTCACAGATGAATCAGGCACAAGACACTGGCAAAAGCAAGCAGCGCGGGTCGAAGTTTATAAAAGACCTGCTGGTGTATGCCATTGGGAACCTGGGCTCGAAGCTCATCACATTCCTGATGATGCCACTCTACACCTATTTCATCCACAACCCCAACGACTACGGCTACTACGACGTGTGCCTGACGGCCGTGTTCCTGCTGCTGCCATTCGAAACGCTGCAGATGCGCGACGGCGCGTTCCGCTTCCTGCTCGACACCGACAACGAGCGGCAGCGGCAGCGCATCATCACCTTCGTGTACCGCACACTGGGCTTCATGGTGGGAGTGTCGACCCTGGTGACCATGCTGCTGGCCGCACTCACGCAGCTCGACTACCTGTGGGCCACATTCGCCCTGCTGGTGGCCATGTCGGCCTACGACGTGATTACGCAGGTGGCCCGCGGCCTGGGCAACAACAAGGCATTTGTCACGGCCGGCCTCATATCGTCGTTTGGCATAAGCGCGCTCAGCATAGTGTTCCTGGCCTTTATGGGCATGGGCATAGAGGGTGTGTTTCTGGCCAACATACTGGCGCGCATCATGGCCGTGGCCTACCTTGAGCTGAAGATGCACTTATTCGCGCGCTACTTCAGCCGCAGCGCCGACTGGCACGCCGTGGGTCGCGGCCTGGTGCGCTACACGCTGCCGCTGCTGCCTGGCTCGCTGTGCTGGTGGCTGATGCAGAGCAGCGACCGGTGGTTCATAATGCACTATCTGGGCCTCGACGTGAACGGCGTGTATGCCGTGGCCACCAAATTCACCGGCATCATCCAGACCCTGGCCGTGATTTTCTACCAGGCCTGGCAGGAGACAGCCATTCTGCAATATGGCAGCAGCGACCGCGACCGCTTCTTCTCGCGCATGTTCAACGCCTACATCTCGGTGCTGGCCGTGATACTCATAGGCTACACCTTTGTGGTGAAGTTCAACTACTTCTGGCTGGTGGAGAGCAAATACCAGGCCAGCCTCGACTTTCTGTATCCGCTGGGGGTGAGCGCGGTGTTCTTTGCTGCAGCGGCATTCTTCGACATGGGCTACCAGTGCGCCAAAGACACTGCCCGCACCCTGCCCGCCATCACCGCGGCCGCGCTGGTCAACGTGGTACTCAACTTCACCCTCATAGGCCGTCTGGGCATCAGCGGGGTGCTGGTGACCAGCATCATGACCAACGTGGTGCTGCTGGCCATACGCATGGCCGACATGCGCCGCTACTTCAAGCTCACCATCTATCCCGCCACCGCCGTTCCGCTGCTGGCCATGGCAGTGTGCTACGTGCCGTTTGTGGTCGACATGCCCTGGTGGCAGTCGGCCCTGCTGGCATTGGCCGGAGCGGCGGCAAGCATAGCCGCCATGCCGCGCGCCGTGCTGCGCGACATATCCTCAAAAATCGCATCGCGGCTGCACCACGCCTGAGCACAAAAGACCAGCCGCACAGCCATACGTTTCCGATTGGTGAATTTTTTCATCAATAGTTTTGCAAGTGCAATTTATTAGCGGTAAATTTGCAAGATAGAAACATATTGTCAATTACTAAACAACTAAATTAATAACTAAATTCAGAACTACTATGTGGTTAACAACTTCTTCGGTAGGACGAAAAGTGGTGATGTCGCTCACCGGACTTTTTCTGATCCTATTCTTAACCTTTCATGTGCTGATGAATGCCGTTGCCATCATTTCGCTTGACGCTTATGAGGCAGTGTGCGAGTTCCTCGGCGCTAACTGGTATGCACTGGTCGGCACCGCAATAATCGCAGCCGGCTTCGTTATTCACATCATCTATGCTCTCTGGCTCACCATCCAGAACCGCAAGGCTCGCGGCAACGACCGCTATGAGGTGAGCAGCAAGCCCGCTTCGGTGGAATGGGCATCGCAAAACATGCTGGTGCTGGGCATCATCGTGCTGGTGTTCCTCATTCTTCACCTTGTGAACTTCTGGGCCAAGATGCAGCTGCCCGAGGTGATTGGCCAGCCCGCACTGAGCGGTGTTGATGCCCTTGACGCAGCCTTCAGCCAAGTGTGGCTGCTCCCTCTCTACCTCATTGGCTTCGCAGCCCTGTGGTTCCACCTGACCCACGGATTCTGGAGCGCACTCCAGACACTGGGCACCACCAACGACAAGTGGATTTGCCGCTGGAAGTGCATCGGCTGGTGGTGGGCAACCATTGTGGCCGTGCTCTTTGCAGTAGAGGCATGCTACCTCACATGGTATTTCGCATGTTAAAATTTTAGCTGAGTAATAACACTATAACTACACTGACAAAATGGAAGAAAAAGATATCAAAACTGCTCAGCCCGCAATCGACTCCAAGATTCCCGAAGGCCCCATTGCTGAGAAGTGGACTAACTATAAGGCACACCAGAAACTCGTGAACCCCGCCAACAAGCGCCGCCTCGACATCATCGTGGTGGGCACAGGCCTCGCCGGTGCATCGGCAGCCGCCACCCTTGGCGAAATGGGCTTCAACGTGCTCAACTTCTGCATTCAAGACTCTCCCCGCCGCGCACACTCAATTGCAGCGCAGGGCGGTATCAATGCAGCCAAAAACTATCAGAACGACGGCGACTCGGTTTACCGCCTGTTCTACGACACCGTGAAGGGCGGCGACTACCGCTCGCGCGAGGCCAACGTTTACCGTCTGGCCGAAGTGTCTAACGACATCATCGACCAGTGCGTGGCACAGGGCGTGCCCTTTGCCCGCGAATATGGCGGTCTGCTGGCCAACCGCTCGTTTGGCGGTGCCCAGGTGAGCCGCACATTCTATGCCAAGGGCCAAACCGGCCAACAGCTGCTGCTGGGCGCATACTCGTCGCTCAACCGCATGATTCAGATGGGCAAGGTGAAGAGCTACAACCGCTATGAGATGCACGACGTGGTGATTATCGACGGCCGTGCACGCGGCATCATCGCCCGCAACCTCATCACAGGCAAGCTCGAGCGCTTCGCAGCCCACGCCGTGGTTATCGCCACCGGCGGCTATGGCAACACCTACTTCCTTTCGACCAACGCAATGGCCTGCAACTGCTCGGCAGCAATCGCATGCTACCGCAAGGGCGCATATTTTGCCAACCCCGCATATGTGCAGATTCACCCCACCTGCATCCCCGTGCACGGCGACAAGCAGTCGAAGCTGACACTGATGTCGGAGTCGCTGCGTAACGACGGCCGCATCTGGGTGCCCAAGGACCTGGAGACTGCCAAGAAGCTGCAAAGCGGTGAAATCAAGGGTAGCGACGTGCCCGAAGAGGAGCGTGACTACTACCTGGAGCGCCGCTATCCCGCATTCGGCAACCTGGTGCCCCGCGACGTGGCATCGCGTGCCGCAAAGGAGCGCTGCGACAAGGGCTATGGCGTGAACAACACCGGCAAGGCCGTGTTCCTCGACTTCAGCGAGGCCATCAACCGCCTGGGCATCGACGTGGTGCGCGGCCGCTATGGCAACCTCTTTGACATGTATGAGGAGATCACCGACGTGAATCCCGGCTTGAAGGCCAACGAAATCAACGGCGTTGACTACTACGAGCCTATGATGATATATCCCGCCATCCACTACACAATGGGTGGCATCTGGGTTGACTATGAGCTGCAGACTTCAATCAAGGGTCTGTTTGCAATTGGCGAGTGCAACTTCAGCGACCACGGCGCCAACCGCCTGGGCGCATCGGCACTGATGCAGGGTCTGGCCGACGGCTACTTCGTGCTGCCCTACACCATTCAGAACTATCTGAGCGACCAAATCACAGTGCCCCACTTCACCACCGACACTCCCGAGTTTGACGAGGCCGAAAAGAAGGTACAAGCCAACCTCGACCACCTGATGAGCATCAAGGGCAAGCGCTCTGTGGACTCAATCCACAAGGAACTGGGCCACATCATGTGGGAGTATGTGGGCATGGGCCGCACCAAAGAGGGTCTGGAAACAGCTCTCAAGAAGCTCAAAGAACTGCGCCACGAGTTTGAAACCAACCTCTTTATCCCCGGCAGCGAAGAGGGCATGAATGTGGAGCTCGACAAGGCATTCCGCCTGCAAGACTTCATCACCATGGGCGAACTGATTGCCCACGATGCCCTGACCCGTAACGAGAGCTGCGGCGGCCACTTCCGCGAAGAATACCAAACCGAGGAAGGCGAGGCCAAGCGCGACGACAAGGACTACTTCTACGTGTCGTGCTGGAAATATGAGGGCAGCGACGAGAAAGAGCCCACTCTGCTCAAAGAGCCGCTCCACTACGAGGCCATCAAGGTTCAAACCCGTAACTATAAGTCATAATTTAATTTTTAACTCAGAACAAAGATGGAGAAAAATATAAGTTTCACACTTAAAATTTGGCGTCAGGCCGGTCCTAAGGAACAGGGTCACTTTGAGAAATACCAGATGCAGGACATCCCGACTGACACCTCTTTCCTTGAGATGCTCGACATCCTTAACGAGCAGCTCATCGAGCAGGGCGAAGAGCCTGTGGTGTTCGACCACGACTGCCGCGAGGGCATCTGCGGCATGTGCTCGCTCTATGTCAACGGTCACCCCCACGGCCCCGCAACAGGCGCAACCACTTGCCAGCTGTATATGCGCCGCTTCCACGATGGCGAGACCATCACAGTGGAGCCCTGGCGCTCGGCCGCATTCCCGGTGATAAAAGACCTTATGGTAGACCGCAACGCATTCGACAAGATTCAGCAGGCAGGCGGCTATGTGTCGTTCCAGACGGGCGGCGCACAAGACGCCAACGCGCTGCCCATCTCTAAGGTGGCAGCCGACGAGGCCATGGACTCGGCATCGTGCATCGGTTGCGGCGCTTGCGTGGCAGCCTGCAAAAATGGTTCTGCAATGCTCTTCGTTTCGGCCAAGGTCAGCCAGTTTGCCCTGCTGCCGCAAGGCAAAGCCGAGGCAAAGCGCCGCGCAAAGGCTATGGTAGCAAAGATGGACGAACTGGGCTTCGGCAACTGCACCAACACCGGTGCTTGCGCCGCTGAGTGCCCGAAGAACATCAAGCTGAGCAACATCGCCCGCCTCAACCGCGAGTTCCTGTGCGCAAAGCTCACCGACTAATCAGCACACTCCGCTGCCCATAGGCAGCAGCACACACAATAAAGGGCCGGCCCTCATCCGTAATTGGATGCGGGCCGGCCTTGCGTTTTATCCACATCCGCATTCAGCGTTAGGCTTGCTGCACCACACGCCACAAAGCGAGCTTCCGCAGCAAAGACTGTAGGGACGTGGTTTGCCGATTACATGTGAAAAAAGTGGCAATTATGGCGAGTTGGATAGTGGAGAATGCCCACTAAAGCAGCAAAGACTATAGGGACGTGGCATGCCACGTCCGCCGCAATTCACTGTAAATAATCTAATTAGCGAACACTTTAATGAACCGTATTTCAATATGTAGCAGCTGATACAACGCCCGAGCCCTCACAATTTTGCGGCAAACGACATTAATGTGCATTCACTTTTTCAGTGCCACCAGCATGCCACGTTACCACCAATGGCAGTGGGGAAATTGGTGATTAAGGGAGGAGGACAGCGAGGGTGCGGCGGGCTATAGAGTTCCAGTCATAGTCGGTGAGATTGTAGCTTGCAGCTGAGGGACTGGTGCCAAGGCAGTGTGAAACAGTCTCTGCCATAGCTTCGGGTGACGAAGGTTTGAAATAGCGGTCGGAGGGCAGCTCGATGAGGTGCGACGCGGGAATGTCGCTCACAGCCACAGGCAGGCCGTAGGTCATGGCTTCGAGCAGCACGAGCGGGAACCCCTCGTTGACCGACGACAGCACAAACAGGCGCGCGTGGCTGTAGAGCTGGCGCAAATCCTCGCCCGAGGTGAAGCCGGTGAACACCACCTTGTGCTGCACATCAAGCGCGCGCAGACGCTCGGCATAATCGCTGCCGTGGTCGCTGGCACCGGCTATCACCACTTGGCGCACATCGGGCAGCAGTTGGGCGGCGGCCACAAGGTGCTCAAAGCCTTTTTCAGGGGTCAGGCGGCCCACGGCCAGCAGGTAGCAGCCAGGTTCAATGCCGTGCTCGTTGAGAAAACCGGTGGCTGCGCTGCGTGTAGTTGAAGCATTGATGCCGTTGGGCAGATACACGCTCTTGGCCTGCACGGCATCGCTGAACTTATGCATCTGGAATTTGTTGACGAATATCACGCGGTCGCACCACCGCAGCGACACCCCCTCGCACCACTTTAGCAGCCGCTTGGCGGCCGAGTTCCACTTGTCGTGCTCATAGTTGGGACTGTGGTAGGTCATGACCACGCGCAGGCCCATGAGTTTAAGCAGCGGGGCAAACATGCCGGGGCCGATGTTGTGCACATGCACCACATCGGGGCGGTGCAGCGCTATGTGGAGCACGCTCAGCAGCGTGTGCAGCACAGCCTCAAGACCCTTGATGCGCGTCGACGGCAGGTCGACGTATTCAATGCCCGGCAGCGGCCGCATCGACTCTGCACACAGGTAGGGCTTGCGCCTGTAGATGCGCACAGCAGCCATGCCGGAGCCGGCCAGCCGTGTGTAGATGTTTTGGCAGTGCATTTCTACACCGCCCTGCACACCCGGAAATCCGCGCGTGCCTATCACGGCAATCACTGGTTTGCTGTTTTTGCTGCTCATTCGGGGAAATATAAAGGCTTTAGTTTTGCAAAATGCGCTTTGGCCGAGAAGCGTTCGGAAGCCTCGGCGGCTATGGTCTGGTTGTCGTAGCGTCTGCCATGCTCCATCATTTCGGTGATGCAGCCGGCCAGCTCTGTGGCATTGCCCATGGCATATGTGAGGCCGCAACTGGGCGTTATCAGCTCGGGTATGCCGCCTATGCGCGCACCTATCACTGGCGTGCCGGCACACAGCGATTCGATGACACTTAGCGGATTGTTTTCGTAGCACTCCGAGGGCTGCACCACAAAGCGCGCCTTGCGCTGCAAGTTGCTCACCTGCACCGCACTCAGCTGCCCCAGAAACTCAATGTTGGCGTTTCCGCCATACTGCTGGCGGAATTGCGCCATCAGAGGTCCGTCGCCGGCCACCTTAAGCCTGTAGGGAAGCGTGGCGGCGGCCTTAAGCAGCGTGGCCACACCTTTCTCCTCCGACAGGCGCCCTATGTAGGAATAGTAGTCCTCCTTCTCCACCTGGCTGTTTTTCTCAAGTTCGGCGGCCTTCACCGGGTCGATGAAGTTGCACACCACGTGCAGTTTGCCCTCGCTGAAGCCACCCTTCAGCATCTGGCCGCGCATAAACTGGCTGGGGCACACAAAGGCATCGACGTTGCGCTCAATCCAGCCACGGTTCCACCTGTGGGCCTCGACCCACGCCAGCGCGCTTGCCGCCGCACTCTGCTTGAAGCACCGCTCGGCCAGCACGTGCCACTTGGCCGTGTAGCACTTTTCGCACGGATGGCCATGGTTAAGGCAGCTGTAGGCGGGGCACAGCAGTTTGTAGTCGTGCAGCGTCCACACCACCCTTGCTCCTCGCTCGCGGGCCCATTGCGCCATGGCGGGCGACAGGTAGGAATGCACATTGTGCAGATGCACCACATCGGGCGCAAACTGGTTGAAAGCCTGCACAAACGATGCCTTAAGCCCCGCTCCGCCCAGTGTGCGGCGGGCAAAGCGCAGTTTTTGGTCCAGAGAGCCCTTAAACGACACCTCGGGAGCGGTGAATATGCCCGGCTCATGCAGGTTGCCCCCGTAGTCCATTGTGAATATGCCCACCTCATAGCCAAGGCTCGTGAGCATATCGCGCAAATTAATGACAACTATTTCGGCACCACCACGTGAGTAGTAGAATTTGTTTACTAAGAGTATGCGTTTTGCCATTTCTTTAGCCACATGAATTGGTTGTAATGTATAAACGTGCCGCGGGCGCGTTTATTTTGTGCCGCAAGCGCGCTTTTGGCAATTGTCCACGTATAGCTTCACCAACTTGTTGGCGCAGCCCTCGCGCGTGAGCCCGTCGCGCTCGCGCAGGCAAGCCTTGTGGAATTCAGTATAGTGGTCGATGGCTTTAATCAGGTCGGTCTCGTCCCAGCCGTCGCGCACCACGCCCAGGCCGTGGCGGGCAATAAACGAGGCAGAAGTGGGACAAGTGTTGGTCACAATCGGAGTGCCGCTCACTATCGACTCTGGAATCGACACCATGTTCAGGTCGCGCCTGGTGGCAATGAGCATGGCGCGCGCATGGCGCAGCAGCTCGGCCATTTGGCTGTGGAGCATGAATCCGTGAAACTCCACATTGCCGTCAACACCGAGTTGGCGGGCCAGCTGGCGCAGTGCCTCGGCCTGATTGCCGTCGCCAATTATGTGCAGCCGGTAGTGGCTGTAGGCAGGCATGGCCACAAGGCGCGCAAACGCCCTGATGATGTGTGCCACATTTTTCCGCTCCACCAGCTGCGACACCACTATGAACGAATCGGTGGGTCCGTCGGTGGCCGGGCGCAGCACATCGCCGTTGGCGCCATGATCGACCAAGGTGCCGCTCACGTTGGCGCTGTAGCGGGCTATGAAGCGTCCGGCAGGTTCGCTGCGCGGCACCACCAGCACATTGCGCAGCACGGTGCGCACCACCAGGTTGTGCCACAGCCGTGACGGCAACTTGTGCCACTTGCGCTGGTGGTAGGCCATCTCCTGCCATATTTCCAGCTTTGAGCGACATGCCATGGCGGCAATGAGCGTGCCTATCGAAAACGCCTCGCTGCTCACTATCAGGTCGATGTTGCTGCGATTCCGCTTCAGGTAGGAATACATGCCCACGGGATATGGAATGAGGTAGGGCTTGAACAGGCGTTTGAGTCCCGACTTGAAATATATGATGTTGTAGTCGTAGGTTTCCTCTTCGGCGGGCTTGAACTCCTCGCTTGCCAGAATGGTGACATGGTGGCCGGCCTTGACAAACCCCATGGCGCAGTTGCTTATCATGGTGTCCTTTATAGTCTTCCTACGCTTTATCACACCGTTTTCGGCAGTGGTGAGTATCAAGTTTAATAACACTACGTTCATTGCTTCAATTCTGATTAAAACACAAAGTATGCTTGCAAATTTAGTGAAAAAAAATTACCTTTACAAGCGATAATGGCCGCGGTTGCCGCCTCGAGGGCGCGTCTACCGGCCGAAGCCGCAGGCAACAAACGATTTCTTTTTTTGGGAGTATGGAGCAACCACTGGTTTCTGTCATCATACCGGCGTGGAACGCCGAACGCTTTCTGGCCCGCTGCATAGGCAGTGTGGTGGCCCAGTCGTATCCCAGCCTCGAGGTGGTGGTGGTGGACGACGGCAGCACCGACGGCACCGCCGCCATAGCCGACGACTTTGCCTGGCGCCACAGCTGCGTGAGGGCACTGCACTACGGCAACGCCGGCTCGGCCGAGGCGCGCCGCCGCGGGGTTGAAGCCTCCAGAGGCGAGTGGATAATGTTTGTCGACAGCGACGACGAGCTGCACGACGACGATGCGGTGGCATTCCTCATGCAGAAAGCCATGACGCTCGACCTCGACATTGCCTACGGGTCGAACATAAGGATGATTGAGGGCAAAAGCGACGGGGAATTTGAATCGCGGTTTGACCGCGAAGGCGAATACACCCCCAAGGATTTCCGCGACTATGTGCTGTCGCCCGCATGCATATGCTGCCAGTGGGGCTGCGTGAGCCGCCGCGAACTTTGGAACAGCGACGTGTTTCCGCCCACAGGCGTGAGGCTGCCATCGGAAGACGTGTACACCGACCTGCTGCTGTGCAACCACCTGACACGCAATGTGGGCCTATATAACCGCGCCGTGTATAACTACTACATGGTGGCGGGCTCGCTGTCGCTTGCCAGCCCATATCAGACCGAGAGGCTGTGGCAGCGCTTCTACGATGAGCTTGAGCGCCGACTCGACGGCGCCGACACCCCGGCCGTGCAGCGCGCCCTTAACGTGCGCAAAATCCACAACCTGTGTTTCCACATGCGCAGCGTTGACAGCCGCGACCCGTGGGTGCGCTCGCTAATAAGGCTCAACACAGCGGGTTATCCGCTGAAGACGCGCGTGTGCCAGCAGCTGCTGCGCAGCAACGCAGCCCGCCGCTTCTTCATAGTGGCCAACCGCGTCATTAAGCGCATTGCCGGCCGCCAGAAAAGCACCATTTAGCCAAAGCAGCTAATCATAAGTGTAACCGAGGCATATCCCACAAAAAAGCCGGCAGCCACCTGAGCAAAGGTGTGGCGGCCAAGAATGATGCGCGACGACCCCAGCATGCCTGCAACGAAAATGGCGGCGCATATCACCCAAAACAGGTTGAACGCCTCCAAGCCCTGCACATGAATTTGATAGAGCAGCGCCACCACGCCGCCTATGCCAGCCAGGTGGGCGCTGATTTTCCACTTAAGGTTCACCAGCATCAGCACCAGTGCCGTAAGGGCCGCCCCACCCTGAAACATCACAAACCATGCCGGCGAGTGAATGTGCCCCAAATAGAACGCGGCCGCAATGCTGCACACTATGCCGCCTATGTATGGGATCAGGCGCTCGCGGCGGTTGTCGAGCCGCTTGTCGGTGATGATTTTGAAGTTGTGCAGAATTGCTATTAAAATCACGGGCATTATGCACGTGATGCCAAACACCACCATCACCACTGCCCAGCGCACGCCTGGGGCGAGGCTGCACAGAAACGACACCCACAGCGTGAGAAACACGCCGTAGGCCGGCATGAGCAGCGGGCTTAGTGCCGACGACAGGAATCTTGCCATCGCGGTTATGAGTTTGTCGAATGTGAATCGTCGCATATTACGTATTATATCTGTTTTCAGTTTCTTTTTATTCATGCCTTGCGGCGCATGTTGGCCGACGGTATTTTCAGCAGTTCGCGATATTTGCTCACGGTGCGGCGCGCTATGCTGTAGCCGCGTTCCTTAAGCTGCCGGCTCAGCTCCTCGTCGCTCATGGGCGCAGCCTTGTCTTCGCCATCAACTATTTGCCGCAACGCGCTCTGCACCACACGGGCCGACGCCGTGCCGCCGTCGCTGGTCTTGATGCCCTCGGAGAAGAACGATTTTAGCGACTTTATGCCCCAAGGCATAGAGGCATATTTGCCATTGCACGCGCGCGACACCACCGACACATCGAGCCCGGTGTCGGCGGCAACATCCTTCAGCGTCATGGGCTGCAAGTCGGCGTCGTCGCCGCTCAGAATGTAGCCATGCTGCCTGCTGGCTATCGACTTCATCACATTGAACAGCGTGTGCTGCCTACGCTTCACCACCTCGATAAAGGTCATTGCCCTCATGCTTTGCTGCTTCACCAGCTTGGCCTGGTCGGCCTCCTGGGTCGACCGCGGCTTGTGGCCTTTAAAGTAGTCGGCGCTGCTTTGGTAGCTCTCGCTCACCTGCAACTCGGGGATGCTGTTGGTGAGGGTGATGGTCACCTTGTCGTGGTCGTCGACCTCGACTATGAAATCGGGTGAAATTTGCTGCTGCTGAATGTCGCGCACCGAGCCGCTGTAGGCGTTGCCCGGCTTGGGATTGAGCTTCACTATCACACCCATGGCCTGCTCCACCTCGGCAGCGCTGCGGCCCGTGGCCTTGGCTATGCGGCTCACACGGTCGGGCTTGGCCAGCTGGCTGCACTGCCCGTCGCACAACTTGCCCACAATGTCTGTGGCCAGCTCGGTGGCGGCCGACTTGGGCAGCCTGCGCAGCTGCAGCAGCAGGCAGTCGCGCAGGTCGCGCGCCCCAATGCCGGGCGGGTCGAGCCGCCGCAGCATCTGCGTCACGGCCTCCACCTCATCGTCGTCGACCTCTATGTCGAGCCCCGAGTTGAAAGTGATGTCGTCGGCTATGTCCATGCTTGAACTTTTCAGGTAGCCATAGTCAGATAGCGACCCTATCACATATTGCGCTATCACGCGCTGGCGGTCGGTGAGCCGCTGCTCGCCCATTTGCTCCATCAGGTCGTCGGCCAGCGACTTCTCGGCCACCACCTCGTGGCGCGGCGAGTCGTCGTCATCGTCAGGACCGCTGTTGCGCGCATTGCGCTGCCGGCTGCGGTAGGCGGCATCATCATCGTCGTCGCCGCTGTTGGGGCGTATGTCGTCGGTGAAGTCGCGCCCGTCCTCGTCCTTGGTGTTGATGTCGTTGTCGTTATCCTCCACTTTTTCAAGGGCGGGGTTGTCGTCGAGTTCCTGCCTCACTTTCTCGTCAAACTCATTGTTGTTGCTCTCGAGTGCCGGTCCGAGCTCGCGCTGCACCGCCGTGAGCCACTGCTTGACCTTGATGGTGGTCTCGGTGCCTATCGAAAGTCCTGTCTTCTTCCCCATAATGCTATGCCCCCCTTCTATATATGCTTTACTTATTTCTTGTTGCACCGCTTGCCCTTGAAGTGGTCGTTATACATTTTTATGCCGAATATGATGCTGCTCATCACCGTGGTCAGCATATTGGTGCACAGCAGAGGCACATTGCCCGTGAGTGCGCCCTGCACGGCAAAGAGGAAGCCGCCAAGCCCCATCAGCAGAAAGGTGCCGGTGGCTATGTCGTCGGTCGAGCGGGTGCGGATGGTGCGAATAGTCTGCGGCAGGTAGCCAAACACCAGCGATATTGAGGCCAGCGTGCCAATGATGTTGCTCCAACTGTCGGTGATAATGTCGGTCATATTGCAATCAGGTCAAAGGGTGAAACAATTTTTGCTGCATGGGCGGCGTGTGTGGTGCCGCCACCCACAAAGTTAGCGATTTTTGCTTAAACCGCCACTCCAATCCACAAAAAAGCGGGCGCGCCGCATTTAGTGGCGCGCCCGCTGTGGTTATTGGTTATTGCCTACATGGCGTGTGGCTTCTACTTCTTTTTAGCGTCGATTTCGCGCAGAAGTTCCTTAACGGCCGTCACCAGCTGCTGGTCGGTGCCAAGCACCAGGCTGTGGGGGTCGTTGGCCACCTTGATGTCGGGCTCGAGCTGAGTGTTCTCGAGGTAGCGGCCGTCGGGCAGCTCATAGCCTATGATGGGAATGCCGAATATCATGGTGGGGTCTTGCAGGTCTTCCCACGACACGCTGGTCATGGTTCCAGGTACGGGCATGCCCACCAGCTTGCCTATGTTCTGGTGCTTGTAGACCCACGGGGTGCCGTGAGCGTTGCTGTAGTTGGCCTCGCACTGCACCATGATGCTGGGCTTGTTCCAGCGGCGGCTGGGCATGTCGCAAGCCTCACGGCCGCGAATCACCTGAGTGAAATACTTCTGGCCGCTGAACAGAATCTCGATGTCCTCGTGCAGGCGGCCACCGCCGTTCCAGCGGGTGTCGATCACGATGCCCTCGCGCTTGTTATACTTGCCAAGCACCTGGCTGTAGACCTCGCGGTAGCTATTGTCGTTCATCTGCTGCAGGTGCACATAGCCCAGGCGCCCGCCCGACACGCTGTCGACGATATGAGCGCATCGCTTGGTCCAGCGCTTATACATGATTGAGTTCCACTCGCCAGCCGACACGGGCAGCACCACCTCGTCCCAGCGCTTGCCGGTGGCGGGGTTGTAGAGGCTCACAAGGGTCTTCTTGCCGCTGGTGCCATTGAGCAGGGCGGTGTAGTCGTTTTCGGGAGTGATTTCGGTGCCGTTGATTTTCTCAACCACGGTGCCCTTGCGCACTTGCGACTTGGCGCGGTCGAAGGGGCCGTATTCCACCACCTCGTCCACCTTCAGGCCCTTGCCGGCGTAGTTAAGGTCGAACAGCAGGCCCAAGTTGGCTGTGGCCTCGCTGCGGCCGTTGGGATAGTAACGGCCGCCGGTGTGCGACGCGTTGAGCTCGCCCAGAGCCTCGCTCAGCAGGTTGGCAAAGTCGTAGTTGTTGTTGATGTGGGGCATAAACTGCTTGTAGTTGGCCACCACAGCGTCCCAGTCGCAGCCGTGCATGTTCAGGTTGTAGAATTTCTTGGCCACCTCGCGGTGCACGTGCTCGAGCTCGTAGGCACGCTCGTCGGCCAGGTTGAGCTTCATCTGGGCACGGTAGCTGATGGGGGTGTACTTGTCGCTGGCCACAGTCAGCTTGCCCATCTTAGAGCCGCCCAGCACAAACAGGTTTTTGCCGTCTTTGTCGAGTTCAAGGCCGGCCCACTTCGAGTTGAGTTTGTTCACCAGTTTGGTGCTGCGCTCGCGCAGGTCCATCTTCCACAAGTCATATCCGCCATCGAATGCCGAGAGGTAGTAGAGGCTTTCGCCGTCGGCCGAGAAAGCAGCCGAGGCGATGTCGCTTGAGTAGGGAGAGACACGCACCACGCGGTCGCTGATGCCGTCCAAATCCACCTCAATGGCCTTGGTCTTCTTCTCGTCGGCCTTTTTGCTGTCCTTTTTGTCCTTCTTCTTGCCATCGGCGGCCGCCTTGGGAGCGTCCTTCTTGTCGAGTTCCTTGCGCAGTTCGTAGTCCTCCTTGCTCAGGCGGTATTTGTCGAATGCGTCCTCGTTGACAAACGCCATGAGCACATCGCTCTGCGAGCCCCACGATGCCTGGCTGCGCAGGCCGTAGCGGTTGCTCACCCAAGTGATGGCATTGCCGTCGAGTGCCCATTTGGGCTGTTCGCTGATGTAGGCGCTGCCGGTGATGTTGGTGATTTTTCCGCCTTGCGCGCTCACGATGCCTATGTCGCTGTAGGGGTCGCGGCCGTTGCCTATGATTTGCAGGGCGAACCACTTGCCATCGGGCGACCAGTTGTAGTCGAAGCGGCTGGTGGAGCCGAACCACATTGAGCCGTCGGTGACCTCGCGCACGGCGCCCGAAGCCACGTTGAGCACCTTAAGCTTGCTGCGGTCTTCCACAAAGGCCAGTTCCTTGCCATCGGGTGAATACTTGGGCTGGTAGCGCTCCACCGACTGCGACGGCAGCAGCACTTCTTCCTTAATGGTGGTGGCGTTGGGGAAGTTGAGGTCGTCTTTGCGGCCTATGGTGGCCTTCACCAGCTGCCAGTTGCCGTCGCGCTCGCTGGCATACACCAGGGTGCGGTTGTCGGCGCCCCAGCACACATCGCGCTCGGCTTGCGGGGTGTTGGTTATCTGCTTGGTGGTGCCATACTCCACCGAAGCCACAAACACGTCGCCGCGCACCACCAGAGCCACCTGCTTGCCGTCGGGCGAGGGCACAGCCTCGGTGGCGCCGCTGGTCATGGTCAGGTTGGCAATCTGGTCGCTATCGTCGTGAAACAGGCTCACCTGCACCTTGCCGGGCTGCCGGCCCGGCACCTGGGTGTAGAGTTCGCCGTTTTGGGTGTAGCACAGTGTGCCGTCGTTGGCTATTGAAAGGAAGCGCACGGGGTTGGTGGTGAAGTTGCTCACCTGAGTGGCGTTTTGCGGATTGCTGAGCGGGAATTTCCACACATTAAACGAGCCGCCGTTGCGCTCGCTGAGGAAATACACCGTGCTGCCGTCGGGCGACAGCACTGGCGAGCGGTCTTCGCCGGCGCGGTTGGTGAGGTTGGTATAGCGGCCCGTGGCCACGTCGTAGCGCCAGATGTCGCGCGTCACCGACGAGGTGTGGTGCTTGCGCAGAGCGTCTTCAAAGCCCTTCTGGTCGTGAAACAGCATAAAGTCGCCCTTGGGGCTGAACTTCACGTCCTCGGCCGGAGTGGCCAGCAGCTGCTTGGCGCGGCCGCCGCCCACGGGCACACTGTAGAGCTCGGGCTGGCGCGATGTGGGGAACGACATGCTTGATGCCGGGTCTTGAATGGCGGCGCCATACACCACGCTCTTGCCGTCGGCGGTGAATGTGGTGGGCACCTCGCTGGCCGAGTTGAACGTGAGCTGCTTAGGCTGGCCGCCGTCGGCAGGAATCACAAACACATCGAAGTTGCCCTTGCGGTCGCTGGCAAAGGCTATCAGCTTGCCGTCGGGCGACCACACGGGGTTGCACTCGTATGACGGCTGCGAAGAGAGCTGCACGGCCTGTCCGCCCTTGGCCGGCACCTTGTAGATATCGCCCTTGTAGGAGAACACAATCTCCGTGCCGTCGGGCGAGATTTGCGCGTAGCGCATCCACAGCGGCGTGGTGGCCATCGAGGCCATTGCTGATGCTGCGGTGAGCGCGCAGGTGAGTATCAATTTTTTGCTCATAAGTGTATAAATAGGTGTTATGATGATTATCAAGTTGCGATGCTTTCGGTGCAACGTATGCAAAGTTAATGTAACTTAACGTGTTATTCAAATAAAATCGCAACGTTGCGGTTGCCGCAAGCTACCATTTGCGGTGTTTTTTCGGCTTTTTGCGATTTCTTGTTGTGGAAGTGGCGTGTGGAGCGACAAACAGGCGTAAATTTTACGGCATAATCACAACATCAAACATTAATTTCCCAATGACTACCACCCGGCGACTCATCCGTCACCCTTAGCTTGGCAAAATATGTGACCACGGGCGAGAGCCACTATGTGATAAAGGAATTTCACGTCGATGAAGAAACGAAGGAGTTTCTCAGCGACTTCTATGCCAACGAGGCGGCGTGGAAAAACGCCCCTCAAAGTGGTGACACGCGCTTTAGCCAAGCGATGCGGCACCCTGCTGCTTCTTGAACGTGCTGGGCGAGATGCCATTCATTTTGCGGAAAAACTTGCCCAGGCTCGACTGGTCGGCAAAGTTGTAGTCGTAGGCTATCACCTTCATCGACTTGCCGCTGTACAGCATTTCACGCTTCAGCTTAATCGACAGGATGTGTGAAATCACCTCCTTGGCCTTGTGGTTGGTCTTCTGCTTGGTGATTTCGCTAAGGTATTTCGGAGTGATGTTGAGCTTCATCGCATAGAAGGCCACCTCGTGCTCCGTCTTGATGTGCTCCTCAAGCAAGTCGACAAACTTTTTGAAATACACATCGGCCATGGTGTAGTTGGCCTTGCCCGCCCCCTGCGCACCAGTGAACTCATACTCGGATATGACGCAAATCATCATTCTGAAGTTTCCGCCCACAATTTCACGCACCGCGCTGTGGTCGGTGTGGCGCGCATACAGGCGCACGTTGTCCATCAGGTTCACCAACATCTGCCACTCGTCTTTGTTCTCGACCTTCACCGCAGGATTTTCGGCTATGAGGCTAAGCATCTCGGTGGGTATGCCCGTGAGCACGTCGAATGCAAAGGGGTTGTTCACTATCATCATCATGGCCTTGAAGTCGGGGCTAAGCCTCACATTTTTAATGTAGAGTGCATGGCCCAGCATAAGCCTTGTGCCAGCCTCGAGGTGGATGTTGGCCATGTTCACCTCAAAGTCGCCCTCGCCGCTGGTGCACAGCATCATGATGCAGAATTTCGACTCCACCGGCCCGCTTAGAATGTCGTTGGGGCCAAGGTCGAAGTAGTCGAAGTGTTTAGTGTCGCTTTTTTGCGTTTCCTGACTTGAATTATATTGCATAGTGTTATAGTCGTCGTTGGTGTGAAGCTCTGCCAATGCGGGGGGGGGCAGAGTTATGCAAAAGTAGTGATGATTTCCAAAATAGATATGGACAATCCGACTTTTTAACTATTTTTGTGTTCCAAAAGCGAAAATCGGTTACATTAACTCTCATTTTGGACAAAAGCGGTAGCCCGCGGCAAAGGCTCCAATGAGGTTAATGGTTTTGTAATTAGCCGACAAGTGACTAACTTTGCAGCTGATTTTGGGGCGCGGCCACACGGCTCAGGGCCTGCGGCCACGCCACCACGCACAGCAATTACAACTACAGCATAATCATATTTTATTACAGCATAACAAAATGGCCGAAACACCCATCAACGGCGCGCACCGCGTGAAATTTGTGACCCTGGGCTGCAAGCTCAACTTCTCGGAAACGGCAACCCTGGGCGCCACTCTCGCCCGCCACGGCATACCCACCGCCAACGAGGGCGAGACCCCCGACATTTGCGTGGTGAACACATGCAGCGTCACCGAGCTTGCCGACAAGAAGTGCCGCCAGCACATACGCTCGCTGGTGAGCAAATATCCGGGCGCGCTGGTGATAGTCACCGGCTGCTACGCCCAGCTCAAGAGCAAGGAGATAGCCGCCATTCCCGGCGTGGGCATGGTGCTTGGCAGCGAGCAGAAGGCCGACGTGATGCAGCACATCGAGCGGTGGTTCAACGACCCGCAAAACGTGGTGGAGGTGACGCCCACACCGCAAATAAGGCGTTTCAGCCCATCGTGCGAGTGCGGCAGCCGCACCCGCTACTTCCTCAAGGTGCAAGACGGCTGCGACTACTACTGCAGCTACTGCACCATTCCCTACGCCCGCGGCCGCAGCCGCAGCGGCACCATCGACAGCCTTGTGGCCCAAGCCCGCGGAGTGGCAGCCGAGGGAGGCCGCGAGATAGTGATAACAGGCGTCAACATAGGCGACTTTGGCAAAAACACGGGCGAGCGCCTCATCGACCTGCTGCGCGGCCTCGACGGGGTGGAGGGCATTGAGCGCTACCGCATATCGTCGATAGAGCCCGACCTGCTGACCGACGAGATAATAGAGTTCTGCGCCCAGTCGCGCGCATTCATGCCCCACTTCCACATTCCGCTGCAGTGCGGCAGCGACACCGTGCTAAAGCTCATGCGCCGCCACTATGGCAGCGCACTGTTTGCCGCCAAGGTGGAGCGCGTGCGCAGCCTCATGCCCGACGCATTCATAGGCGTTGACGTGATGGTGGGCTCGCGCGGCGAAACGGCCGAGTGCTTTGCCGAGTCGTATGACTTCATCAAGGGTCTCGACGTGCAGCACCTGCACGTGTTCCCCTACAGTGAGCGCCCTGGCACCATGGCGCTGCGCATCCCCCACGTGGTGCCTCAGGCCGAAAAAAGCGAGCGCGTGGCGCGCATGATAGCCCTCAGCGACGCTAAGCAGCGAGAGTTCATAGGCCGCTACATAGGCACGGTGCGCCCGGTGCTCATGGAGCAGCCGCAGCCCGGACACCCCATGCACGGCTTCACCGACAACTACATACGCGTCACGGTGCCGCCGCTCGAGTCGGCGGTCAACACCATAGTGCCCGTGCGCCTGCTGAGGGTGAACGATGACCTCACAGTAGAAGCCGAGATTGCCACCACCCGATAACTTCCCCATCCGAGCAATGACACAGAAAATTCAAAACATACTCTACGCTCCGCTCAACCTGGCCTTGCACGCACTGGCGCGCCTGCCATGGTGGGCACTCTATGCCCAGGCCGACATTCTCTATTTCGTGGCCTACCACCTGCTGCGCTACCGCCGCAAAATAGTGCGCCAGAATCTGCGCGACTCTTTCCCCGACAAGAGCGAGGAGGAAATCAAGGCCATCGAGCGCGAAAGCTACCACCAGTTCTCCGACTATTTTGTGGAGACCATAAAAATGCTGCACATCACCGACGACGACATTAAGCGCCGATTTGTGTTTCACGGCGTGGACAACATCGACCGCGCCTTTGACCAAGGCCGCAGCATAATGATGTATGCCGCCCACTATGGCAACTGGGAGTGGCTGATGTCGGTCACACTGTGGACGCGCCACAAGCCCGGCCAGGTGACCTTCGGCCAAGTGTATCAGCCGCTGGAGAACGAGTGGTTCAACCGATTCTTCCTGCACCTGCGCGGCCGATTCGGCTCGGTGTGCTACCCCAAGAGGCTCATCTACCTCGACATGCTGCGCCAAATCAAGCGCGGCAAGCAAATGGTGGTGGGCTTCATCAGCGACCAGCACCCGCTGCACACCGACGAGGGCCATGTGATAAAGTTTCTCAACCACCCCACGGCCATGATTTCGGGCAGCGAAGTGATAGCCCGCCGGCTGGGGCTGAGTGTGATGTATTTCGACGTGCGCAAAATCGGGCGCGGCCACTATGAGTGCACGGTGGTGCCCATATGCGACGACCCCGCCACCCTGCCCCAGGGCGAAATCACCGACCGCTACGCGCGCCTGCTTGAGCGCCGCATTGTGGCCGAACCGCCCTACTGGCTGTGGACGCACAACCGATGGAAGCGCAAGGTGCAATATCCGGAGGCAAGCACCACCGAGCCTTCAAAAAAACAACAGCAATAGCAATGAACAACAATAGCAAGAAAGTAGCAGTAATCATTCTCAACTGGAACGGCGCCAAGCTGCTGCGGCGCTACCTGCCCAGCGTGGTGGCCAACACCAATGCCCAAATGGCCGATGTGATAGTGGCCGACAACGGCAGCACCGACAACAGCCTTGAAGTGATGGCAAAGGAGTTTGCGGGAGTGAAGACTCTGACGTTTGACCAGAACTACGGCTTTGCCGAGGGCTACAACCGCTGCATAGAGCTCACACGCTACCCCTACACCGTGCTGCTCAACAGCGATGTGCGCACCCCCGAGGGGTGGCTCGAGCCGCTGCTGGCCTACATGGAGGCCAACCCGCATGTGGGAGCGGTGCAGCCCAAGCTGCTGCAAGACCGCCAAGACGGCCGGCAGGTGTTTGAATACGCCGGTGCGGCCGGCGGATTCATCGACAAGCACGGATTCCCATTTTGCCGCGGCCGCATATTCGACTCCATTGAAGACGACCACGGGCAGTATGACGGCGAGCCGTCGGGCATATTCTGGGCCACCGGCGCATGCCTGATGGTGCGCAGCCGGCTCTACCTGCAGGTGGGCGGCCTCGACAAGCGCTTCTTTGCCCACATGGAGGAGATTGACCTGTGCTGGCGCATACACCGCGCCGGCTACGGCATAAGCATGGTGCCGCAAAGCCGCGTCTACCACCTGGGCGGAGGCAGCCTGCCGCAGGGCAACCCGCGCAAGACCTACCTCAACTTCCGCAACAATCTGCTGCTGCTGCGCAAAAACCTGCCCGAGCGCGAGGGCCGCAGACTGATATTCGTGCGCCGGCTGGTGTATGACACAGCCGCACTGGCCATGGCACTGCTCAAGGGGCACTTTGGCGACGCGAAAGCCATAGTCAAGGCTCATCGCGACTACCGCCGCATGGCAGGATACTACACCGACTTCCCGGCCGACAACCTGCTGCGCACCATGCCGCACTGCCAGTGCAACATAATTGTGGACTACTACCTGCGCGGACGCAAAAAATTCTGACGTCGCAGCCTGCGCAGATACGTGAATTTGTGTTATATTTGCTCATTGATACAAACCCCTTAACCCCCAACATTAGCGCAATGGCAACAACGGCATTGATTATAGTGGTCCCCTGCTACAACGAGGAGGAGGCTCTGCCCACCACCCACCAGCGGCTGTCGGAGCTGCTGGCCCAGATGGCGGCCGACGGGCTGATTGACGGCAGCCGCAGCCGGCTGCTGTATGTGGACGACGGCTCACGCGACGGCACTTGGCCGCTGGTGAAGCGTATTGCCGAAAGCGGGCAGCACGTGTGCGCCATTAAGCTGGCGGCCAACAGCGGCCACCAAAACGCACTGATGGCCGGCCTTGAAGCCGCAGCCGAAATGGGCGACGCCATTGTGAGCATCGACGCCGACCTGCAAGACGACATACACGTGATTCCCGACATGGTGCGCCACTATGCCAACGACTGCTGCGATGTGGTGTATGGCGTGCGCCGCGACCGCAGCACCGACACGTGGTTCAAGCGCAAGTCGGCCCAGGCATTCTACCGGCTCATGCACCGCCTGGGGGTGAAGTCGGTATACAACCACGCCGACTTCCGCCTGATGAGTGCGCGCGCAGTGAGGCAGCTGTGCGAGTATGGCGAGCGCAACCTGTTTCTGCGCGGCATAGTGCCACTTATAGGCTACCGCTCGACCTGCGTCTACTACGACCGCACCGAGCGCACGGCAGGCGTGAGCAAATATCCGCTGGCCAAGATGGTGAACTTCGCCATCGACGGCATCACCTCGTTCAGCATCAAGCCCGTGCGCATGGTGTTCTCGCTCGGCCTTATGTTTATGGCCATAGCTCTGATAATACTCATCTACGTGCTCTACAACCACTTCACCGGCCACACAGCATGGGGCTGGTCGTCGCTGATACTGTCGATATGGTTTGTGGGCGGCTGCATACTGCTGGGCCTCGGCATAGTGGGCGAGTATATTGGCAAAATATACATCGAAGTGAAACACCGCCCACGCTACAACGTGGAGTGCCGGATAGTGAAATAGCCATGTGCCGCACAATCTGAATTCAATAGGCAACCCCCAAAAATGAAATACAAGATTTTTCTACTGATCATGCTCGGAATGCTCACCGCTTTCGGGCCGTTTGTGACCGACATGTATGTGCCCAGCCTGCCGTCGATGGTGACGTATTTCCACACCACCATCACCCTGGTGCAGGCAGGGCTCACGGCAAGCATGCTCGGCCTGGCCGCCGGACAACTGCTGTTTGGGCCACTCAGCGACAAGTATGGCCGCCGCCGTCCGCTCATGGCCTCGCTGGTGCTGTTTGCAGTGTCGAGCACGGCCATATTGTTCTCGCCCACCATACATGTGTTTGTGGCGCTGCGCTTTGTGCAGGGCTTTGCCGGCGCGGGCGGCATAGTGATTTCGCGCTCGGTGGCCACCGACATGTATAGCGGCCGCGAGCTGATGAAGATATTGGGCATCACCGGCGCCATCAACGGCATTGCGCCCATCATGGCCCCAGTGGCCGGCGGCGCGCTGGTGGACCACGGCGGCTGGCGCATGATATTCGCGCTGCTGCTCATGGTGGGCGTGGCACTGATGGCCGGCAGCTGGTTTATGCGCGAGTCGCTGCCTGTGGAGCGGCGCACCACGCGCAGCCTGCCGGCCACCTTCACACTGTTTGGCGTGGTGGTGCGCAACCGCACCTACATGCTGTATGTGCTGCACCAGGCAGCCGCGCTTGCCATTCTGTTTGGCAACATCTCCTCGTCACCGTTCATTGTGCAGGAGCATTACGGTCTCAGCCCACTGGGCTACAGCATAGTGTTCGGGCTCAACGGCGCCAGTCTGGCCATTGGAGCCGGCAGCAGCATGAAGTTTCGCCGCGCCACCACCTGTGTGAAGGTGAGCTGCGCGGGAATGCTGGCCGGCAGCCTGCTGGTGGCCGTGGCGCTGATGGCCGACGCGGGTCTGGCGGTGTATGAGGTGCTGCTCGACCTGATGCTGGTGTCGGTGGGATTCACACTGACGGCGTCGACTACCCTTGCCCTTGACTGCGCGCGCGAAGAGGCCGGAACTGCCTCGGCGCTGTTTGGTGCGGTGGGCTTCGTGGCCGGAGGCGTGGTGTCGCCGCTGGTGGGCATGGGCAGCATAATGCACAGCAGTGCCATAACATTTGTTACGGCCGCAGTGCTTGCACTGGCATTTGCCGTGCCCGCACTGCGCCGCTCGGCAGCCGCCCACTGACCTTAGGAGACATAAAAATCCCTCAATGAGCGAGAGTTGATTTCATCACTCATTGAGGGATTTTTCCGTATCCTTTATGCTTGCAGGTGGTGGGCTACACGTTGAAGCGGAACACCACTATGTCGCCATCTTGCATCACATATTCCTTGCCCTCGATGTGCATCTTGCCTGCCTCCTTCACGGCAGCCTCGCTGCCGTAGTGTATGTAGTCGTCATACTTGATGATTTCGGCCCGGATGAAGCCGCGCTCAAAGTCGGTGTGAATCACACCGGCACACTGCGGAGCCTTGCTGCCCTTCACATAGGTCCATGCGCGCACCTCCTTGGGGCCGGCGGTGAGGAAAGTCTCGAGGTTGAGCAGCGAGTAGGCGCTTTTTATTAGGCGGTTCACACCCGACTCCTCAAGGCCGATTTCCTTAAGGAACATCTGGCGCTCCTCGTAGGTTTCGAGTTCGGCAATCTCGCTCTCGGTCTGGGCGGCCACCACCAGAATCTGCGCGTTCTCCTCCTTCACGGCCTCGCGCACGGCGTCGACATATTTGTTGCCCGTGGCGGCGCTGGCATCGTCCACGTTGCATACATACAGCACAGGCTTGTTGGTGAGCAGGAACAGGTCGTGCGCTATGCGCTCCTCCTCCTTGCTGTTGAGTTCTACCGAGCGAGCCGACTTGCCCTGCGACAGTGCCTCCTGATAGCGCTTGAGCACCTCGTATTGCTGCTTGGCCTCGCGGTCGCCGCCCGTCTGGGCCTGCTTGTAGACGCGGCCTATGCGGCTCTCCACAGTGTCGAGGTCGCGCAACTGCAGTTCGGTGTCGATCACCTCCTTGTCGCGCACGGGGTCTACCGAGCCGTCGACGTGAGTGATGTTGTCGTCGTCGAAGCAGCGCAGCACGTGAATTATGGCGTCGGTCTCACGTATGTTCGCCAGAAACTTGTTGCCCAGGCCCTCGCCCTTCGACGCGCCCTTCACGAGGCCGGCTATGTCGACTATTTCCACCGTGGTGGGCACTATGCGCTCGGGGTGCACCAGCTCGGCGAGCTTGTTGAGCCGCTCATCGGGCACGGTGATGACGCCCACGTTGGGCTCGATTGTACAAAACGGGAAGTTTGCCGACTGCGCCTTGGCGTTCGACAGACAATTGAAAAGGGTAGACTTGCCCACGTTGGGCAGTCCCACAATACCACATTGAAGTGCCATGCTAATATATCTTGTTTCTTATTCGTTATTTACCAATAAAATACGGCCATTCAGCCACTTTTGCACTGCAAAGTTACTGCAAAACCGCCCAACAAGCAAAAAAAACTATCCGCAGTGGCGCCACGTGTGCGCCCGGGTGCGGTTAATTAATCACAAAAAGGTTGACAAGCGCGGCTCGATGTAGTAATTTTGCAGTTTGAATGGCATGTTGCGCCGCAAGGCGAAAACATGCATCGATTGAGACAACGGCAAATAAAGAAAAAAATTACAATTACACATATTCTCAGGTTACATGACTACTAAGAAAGAAACCGCACCGGCTTCAAAGGCCGACAACGCCAAGAGGCCGCAGATGCCCCTGGGCAAGACCAACTTCATTTTAATGGCAGTGTGCGTGCTGATGATAGTGATTGGCTTTGTGCTGATGACAGGCAGCGCCAACACAGGCAGCACATTCAACGCCGACATCTTCAACCCACGCCGCACAGTGGTGGCTCCGCTCATCACCTTCGCCGGATTTGTGCTGCTGGCGTTTGCCATAATCGTTAAGCCCAAGAAGAAAGACAATAGCGAGGAGGACCTGTAGCCAATGGACATATTTCAAGCAATAATAATTGCGGTGGTCGAGGGGCTCACCGAGTTTCTACCTGTGTCGTCGACCGGCCACATGATAATCACCGAAAACCTGCTGGGCGTTGACCTCAGCGACCCATTTGTGAACGCGTTCACGGTGATAATCCAATTTGGTGCCATACTGTCGGTGGTGTGCCTCTACTGGAAGCGCTTTTTCCACGTCAGCGAGGTGCCCGAGGGCGTGACGGGCATCAAGCGCCTGCTGGCGCGCTACGACTTCTACTGGAAGCTGCTGGTGGCCTTCATCCCCGCTGCGGTGATAGGCTTGCTGCTTAGCCCGGTGATCGACAAGCTGCTGGGCAGCGTGCTGGTGGTGGCCGTGATGCTGCTGGGCGTGGGCGTGCTGCTGCTGTTTGTGGACAAGTGGTTTGCCCGCGACACCGACAAGCCACTCACCGAGAAGCGCGCGTTCAAGATAGGTCTGTATCAGTGCATTGCAATGATACCGGGCACATCGCGCTCGTTTGCCACCATTGCCGGCGGCATGCAGCAGGGCCTGACGCGCAAGACGGCCGCCGAGTTCTCATTTTTCCTGGCAGTGCCCACCATGCTTGCCGCCAGCTGCTACGAGCTGCTCAAGCTGTTTCTGAAGGGCGACGCCAGCATGCTGGCCAGCCACATGACGGTGCTGGCAGTGGGCTTCGTGGTGGCCTTTGTGGTGGCACTGGGCGCCATCAAGTGGTTTGTGGACTTCCTCACCAAATATGGCTTCCGCACCTTCGGCTGGTATCGCATAGTGGTGGGTACACTGCTGCTGGTGCTGATGCTTTGCGGCGTCGACCTGTCGATGGTCGACTAAGCCGTGCCAGTCATCTTTATTTTAACAACAAACGCATCATCACACATTCTCACAACATATGCTCAATCCCATAGAAGGAGAGGTGTTTTGCATCGACAAGCCGCTGCACTGGACCTCGTTTGAAGCCGTGAAAAAAATCCGCGCGCGCCTGCGCCGCCACCTGGGAGTGAAAAACCTCAAGGTGGGCCACGCCGGCACGCTCGACCCCCTGGCCACCGGGGTGCTGATAGTGTGCACCGGCCGCAAGACCAAGGACATCGACCAGATGCAGGCCAAGGTGAAGGAATATGTGGCTGGGGTGAGGCTAGGCGCCACCACCCCGTCGTTCGACCGCGAAACCGAGGTCGACGCCACCTATCCGTGGCAGCACATCACCCGCGAGCAGGTGGAGCACACACTGCAGTCGCAGTTCACGGGGAGCATCGAGCAAGTGCCGCCGTCGTTCTCGGCTTGCAAGGTCGACGGCAAGCCCGCCTACAAGCTGGCGCGCCAGGGCGAGGATGTGGCCATCAAGCCCAAGACCCTGGTAATCGACGAAATTGAGGTGCTGCAATGCGGACTGCCGCAGGAGCCCACCCTGACGCTGCGCATAGTGTGCAGCAAGGGCACATATATCCGTGCCCTGGCGCGCGACATTGGCGCCGCGCTGGGCAGCGGCGCGCACCTCACATCGCTGCGGCGCACCCGTGTGGGCGACGTGACGGTGGACAAGTGCCTCACTGTGGAGCAGCTGGTGCAGGAGCTCGACAGCGCCGAATATGTGATGCCCGACATGGCCGAGCAGATGCGCCTCGACGCCGAGCGCGAGGCCAACCGCGCCAGGGCGCGCGAGCTGAAGGCGCGCCAAAAAGCGCGCAAGGCCCTTGAGCAGCTGCAACAATAACGGCCGCAAACGCTTTTTTTTACATAGACAACAAGAAAACAACAACAAAATCACATACACACCATATATATAATGAAACTATCTGAATTCAACACTCGCATGACTCCCGACCTGATTGCATCGCACCCCGCTGCAAACCGCGACGAGTCGCGACTGATGGTGCTGCACCGCAGCAACGGCGACATTGAGCACCTGATGTTTAAGGACATCCTCAACTTTTTCGACGAGCACGACCGCTTTGTGTTCAACGACACAATGGTGTTCCCCGCCAAGCTGATGGGCAACAAGGAGAAGACCGGCGCCAACATTGAGGTGTTTCTGCTGCGCGAGCTCGATGAAGAGCACAAGCTGTGGGACGTGCTGGTGGAGCCCGCGCGAAAAATACGCATCGGCAACAAACTGTATTTCGGCCTCGACGACTCGATGGTGGCCGAGGTGATCGACAACACCACCTCGCGCGGCCGCACGCTGCGCTTCCTCTACGACGGGCCGCACGACGAGTTCAAAAAGAACCTGTTTGCCCTGGGCAAGACGCCGCTCCCCTACTACATCAACCGCGAGCCCGAACCCGATGACGTGGAGCGCTACCAGACCATATTCGCCCGCAACGAGGGCGCCGTGGTGGCTCCCGCCGCAGGCCTGCACTTCAGCCGCGAGCTGATGAAGCGCATGGAAATCAAGGGCGTGGACGCCGACTTCCTGACGCTGCACATAGGTCTGGGCTGCTACCGCAGCATCGACGTTGAAGACCTCACCAAGCACCGCATGGACAGCGAGCCCATGGAGGTGAGCGAGGGCCTCTCGGAGCGCGTCAACGCCACCCGCGACGCCGGCCACCGCATCTGCGCCATAGGCACAAGCACACTGCGCGCCATGGAGAGCACAGTGAGCATGAACGGCCACATCAAGCCCTACTCGGGCTGGACCAACAAGTTCATTTTCCCACCCTACGAGTTCTCGACCACCGATGCGCTGGTCACCAACTTCCACATGCCGCAGTCGGTGATGCTGATGCTCACTGCCGCATTCGGCGGATATGAGAATGTGATGCACGCCTACGACGTGGCCGTCGACGAGAAATACCGCTTCGGCGTGTATGGCGACGCCATGCTCATAGTGGACTGACGCGCACCCTGCGCACGCAAACGCACACAAGCGATTAAATGCTGCTAAAAATCAGCATTTCATCGCTTTTTTTGCGCAATTTCAAGGGAATCAGCCGATTTTCATTAACTTTGTAGGGAACTAATGCCACCACGATGCGGGCCGCCACCCGCACCTTAACGGCATAAGACAAAACAACACAACGACAAAAAAACATTTTTCTCGCTTATGAAGTATTTCATTGCCAACAACGGCCAGCAATCGGGTCCGTTTGAACTGCAAGACCTCGTGGCCAATGGTCTGACACCCAATTCGCTGGTGTGGCACGACGGCATGGCTGGCTGGCAACAGGCCACCAGCGTGCCCGAAGTGGCGCAACTGCTCATGCCACAGCAGCCGCAGTACCAGCAACAACCTTACCAGCAGCCTCCATATCAGCAGCAGTATCAGCAGCAACCCTATCAGCAGCAACCCTATCAGCAGCAGTATCAGCAGCAACCCTATCAGCAGCAACCCTATCAGCAGCAGCCCTATCAGCAGCAGCCCTACAGTGCCAACGCCACCATGGGGTTTGGCGAGGCCATTAAGGTGTGCTTCAACAAATATGCCGACTTCTCGGGCCGCGCATCGCGCGCCGAATTCTGGTGGTTCTATCTGTTCACCTTCCTTGTGTCGCTCATCTCCTGCGGTGTGGCCTGCCTTGTGTTCTTAATCCCGCAGTATGCCGTGGGAGCTCGACGCCTGCACGACACCGGCCGCAGCGGTTGGCTGCAGCTGCTGGGCCTGGTTCCATTTGTGGGCCTAATTCTCATCTACTGGTGGGTGCTTGAGGGTGACCAGGGCACAAACCAATATGGCGGCAAGCCCATTTGCTAAGCGGCACTCCGGCATGAATCGCATCACCTATGCGGCCGCAATCGCGGCTGCTATGATTGTTGCGGCCACCGGCTGCCGCAGCATCACCACACTGCCAGCCACCAGCGGGCAGCCCGTGGTCGACTCCGAGCCCGCCGACGTGAGCGCAACCACGCTCATAGTGAGCTACGACAGCACAGCCATAAGCCGCAGTCAAATCGAGGCCGAGGCGCGCCGCCGCAAGGCCACGGTCGTCTACTCCTACCGCATAGTCAGCGCCATTGCGGTGAAAACAGCCCCCGGGGCCGACATCGAGGCCGAGCGTCGCGCCTTCGCACACATCCGCGGCGTGACGGCAGTGGAGCGCGACCGCATTATGCACCTCGACTGGGCGCGCCTCAATAGCGCGCCCAGCTGGTCGCTTTTGCCCCAATTGTGGCCGCCATTGCACAGCAAGAGGCAAAATGTGCCACAGTTGTTTTGTGGTTTCGCCCAAAATGTCTATTTTTGAGGCCGCAAAGCGAATAGCAAATTACTATATCTATATTGTCAACTTATTTTCTGAAATAAAATTCAAACATGATCTATCCAGTACTTACGCCCGAAGAGGCCGCCGAATATGTGCAGAACGGCTTCTCGATAGGCATTTCAGGATTCACAGTGCCGGGCAACCCCAAGGTGGTGACCCCCGCAATAGCAGCCAAAGCCCGCCGCGAGCATGAGGCAGGCCGCGAGTTTAAGGTAAACATTTTCTCGGGTGCGTCGTCGAACGACTTCACCGATGGCGAGCTGTCGCGTGCACACGCCATCAACTTCCGCGCCCCCTACCAGTCGCTGCCCGAGCTGCGCAACCGCATCAACGCCCACGAGCTGCACTACAACGACCGTCACCTGAGCGAAATGGCCCAGGAGTTCCGCTATGGCTTCTATGGCAAAATGGACCTTGCCATCATTGAGGTGCAGAGCATCGACGACAACGGCGACATGGTGCTTGGCACCGCAGTGGGCAACTCGCCCACATGGCTGCAAGTGGCCGACAAGGTGATTATTGAGATCAACGACCAGATACCCGAGTCGATACGCGGCCTGCACGACAACTATGTGCCGCTCGACCCGCCCTACCGCCGCGAGATTCCCATCTACAAAGCCAGCGACCGCGCCGGCACACCCACTGCCCACGTCGACCCCAAAAAGGTGCTTGGCGTGGTATACAGCTCGAAGCCCCTGGGCAAGAGCAGCGCATTCACTCCTGTAGACGACACCACTCGCAACATTGGCCGCAACGTGTGCAACTTCCTCATCAACGAGATGAAGCAGGGCCGCATGCCCAAGACGTTCCTCCCCATCCAGTCGGGTGTGGGCAACATTGCCAACGCCGTGCTCGACTCGCTCGACACCAGCACCGAGATTCCGCCGTTTGAAATGTACACCGAGGTGGTGCAAGACAGCGTGGTGAAGCTGCTGCTCAGCGGCCGCTGCAAGTTTGCCAGCACCTGCTCGATGACGTTCTCGCACGAGGCCATGATGGACTTCTTTGCCAACGTGGACAAGCTGCACGACAAGCTGCTGATGCGCCCGAGCGAAATCAGCAACAACCCCGAGGTGATTCGCCGCATAGGCGTGATTTCGATGAACACCGCCATCGAGTGCGACATCTTCGGCAACATCAACTCGTCGCACGTGAGCGGCACACGCCTGATGAACGGCATCGGCGGCTCGGGCGACTTCACCCGCAACGCCTACGTGTCGATATTCATGTGCCCGTCGATTAAGAAAGACGGTGCCATCAGCACCATCGTGCCTATGGTGACACACGTCGACCACACAATCCACTCGGTAGACATCATCGTCACCGACCAGGGCGTGGCCGACCTGCGCTTCAAGGATCCCATCCAGGCAGCCGAGGAGATTATCGAAAAGGCAGCGCACCCCATGTACCGTCCGCTGCTGCGCGAATACCTGAAGCTGTCGAAGGGCGGCCACATCGTGCAAAACCTCGACCTGGCCCTGTCGTTCCACCGCACCCTCATGGCCGAGGGCGACATGAGCAAGACCGACTACTCTAAGTATATGAAATAAAACGGCTGGCGGGGCCATGCGCCCCAGTCGCACCGAAAAGAGAAAATTACACATACGTTATATGGCGGGCGGCCACACTTAGGTGAGGCCGCCCGCCTTGCGCAATTGAGGCAATGGTGTAAAAAATGTTATATCGAGCACACTGCCGCGCCAAGGCCGAGTGTGATTCCATTATTTTTCAGTAACTTTGCAAACAGAAAATAAAATATTAAAAACTCATTAATAAAATTTAAAAACAAACTATGAGACTGATTATCGAACCCGATTACGAGAAAGTATCAGAGTGGGCAGCCAACTACGTGGCTTCACGCATCAACGCCGCCAAACCCACAGCCGAGAAACCCTTTGTGCTGGGTTGCCCCACCGGCAGCTCACCCCTGGGCATGTACAAGAAACTCATTGAGCTTAACAAGGCCGGCAAGGTGTCGTTCCAGAACGTGGTGACCTTCAACATGGACGAGTATGTGGGTCTGCCCGAGGAGCACCCCGAAAGCTACCACTCGTTTATGTGGAACAACTTCTTCAGTCACATCGACATCAAAAAGGAGAATGTGAACATACTCAACGGCAACGCCGAAGACCTGGAGAAGGAGTGCGCCGACTATGAGGCTCGCATCGCCAAGGCTGGCGGCATCGACCTGTTTATGGGCGGCGTTGGCCCCGACGGCCACATCGCTTTCAACGAGCCGGGCTCGTCGCTCACTTCGCTCACCCGCCAGAAGACCCTCACCCAGGACACCATCATCGCCAACAGCCGCTTCTTTGACAACGACGTGAACAAGGTGCCCAAGACCGCGCTCACTGTGGGCGTAGGCACTGTGATGGCCGCCAAGAGCGTGATGATCATCGTCAACGGCTATAAGAAGGCTCCCGCACTGCAAGCTGCAGTCGAGGGTGCCGTGTCGCAAATGTGCACACTGAGCGCGCTGCAAATGCACCGCAAGGCTGTGATTATCTGCGACGAAGACGCCACCATGGACCTGAAGGTGTCCACCTACCGCTACTTCAAGGACATCGAGAGCAAGAACCTCGACCCGAAGTCGCTGCTCTAATCATAGAAGCCCACACACATATATAAGTGGCACACAGCATAGCGCGGCCACGGCAGCCCCCCTCCTACAGCAGGCGGCGCCGTGGCCGCGCCGCTTTTTTTTGCAGGCTGACGCGCATTAAGCAATCTGGCGGCTCAATTGCGGCTAAATTACATAATTATTACAAACATTGTTGCTGGTTACAAAATAAAAGCATACCTTTGCAAAACGTAACAAACTATAAAAACATTAGACATCAAAAATATATTCAGCCAATGAACAAACTTCTACTTCTGGCGTCGACAATGGCGCTCACTGCAGCCTCAGCGCTGCAGGCACAAACGGCGGCCCTGGTGCAGCACAGCAGCGCACAGGCCGTGAGTTTCAATGCAGGCAAGGCCACAGTGCTCAACCCCAACGCTGCCCCCACTGTGGCAGTAAAGAGCCTGCCCAGAGGACTAAAACTGCGCGTAACGCGCACCGCAGACGGCGCACTGCTCAAGCAGCTGGTGAAGCCAGCTGCCGGCCAAAGCGCAGTGAAGGCATCGAAAAAGCATCTTGCACCGGCCAAGGCCGAATCCACAGCATCGCTCTACGAGAGTTTTGAAGACTAGGACGGTGAGAACGACGACTGGGTGCCGAGCAACTGGAGCCGCGTGGTCACTGCCGACACTCTGAAGAACTTTAACGGCAACTGCACATGGCACGTGTCGGGCGCAGTGTCGTTTGGCCCGCAACCCGCCGACGGCAACTACATGGCCACATGCAACGCGGCCATCCAGTATAACGACAACGGCAACCCCATCACCTATCCACAAGACGAATGGCTCATAAGTCCCGAGGTGACAGTGAAGGACAACGAGAAACTTATATTCACCGCAGGCTACTCACCACTGTTCCTGTTCAACACCACAAGCGGCGTGGACTGGAGCAACATGAAATTTCTGAAGCGCGAGGTGTCGGCCACCATCAAGGTGATGGTGCGCGAAGTGGGCGGCGAGTGGAAGCAGCTGCTCGACATGTATGACCTCTACAAGGACATGGACTTTGTAACGCTGTTCAACGACTACAGCGACGTGGCCAACTATAGCTACTCTCTGTCTTTGGCCGACTATGTGGGCAAAAAGGTGCAGGTTGCCTTCCGCTATGTGGGCGCCGACGGCAACGTGGTGGGCATCGACGCCGTGAAGATAGGCATTCCGCAGCCGCAGGCAGCCTACCTGCGTCCGCAGGGCGCATTCTTCTTCGGCTTCAGCGACGACTACAAATTCCTGAGCGACAAGGACGGCAACGGCCTGATGCTGACGCCTGCCTACACCGACATCACCTGGCAGAACACCAGCAACGACGAGAGCGAGACGTTCCAGTGGCAGTATGACACCCCCGACGGCAAGGCCGGCACAAGCAACGAGGCCGAACTCACTGTGAACTACCCCGCCGACTACACCACGGCTTACAACTGGTTTAACATTCCCACCCTCACCGCAAGTGCCGAAGGCGCCACCGACTCAAAATACAAGTGGAGCGGACTGGGCTTCCAGGCCGGCGGCCACGCCCAATACACCGGCAGCGACAACACCGTCACCCAATATGGCGTGGGCAACTACGACATCAAAAACCAGTTCTACCAAATTCAGGCTGCCGACAACCAGCCGCTGTATGGCTACTTCGACGGCATCGACAATGTGTGGACTCAGATTTTCGGCACACAGGCTCACCTCTATGGCATAGCCAACTACTTCGAAGAGCCGCTGCACCCCTACTCGCTGTCGAAAGTGTCGGTGCTTGGCAAAGGCGAATTTGCAAGCGACGCGCTGCTCAAGCTCAACGTGATTGAACTTGACGAGGACGGCAATCTGAGCGACACCATTGCCACCGCCGAATGCAAAGGCTCTGACGTGATTCAAACCAACGTGGGCCTCGGCGCCAAATATGCCGCAATACCATTCACACTGAAAGAGCCCGTGTCGGTAGAGACCCCGCTGCTGGTGGTGCTTGAAGGCTTTGACAACAGCAAGACCATTAACTTCGGTGCATTCCAGAGCGGCGCCGACCCCACAGGCGAAACCAACGGCTACTTCCTGATGCGCACCACCAGCGACGGCGAGTCCACCGAAGCCCTCTATCCGCTTAGCACACTCAGCACCAGCGCAGGCAAATGCTACAGTTCGTTCCTGTTCAACCTCAACGCCGACTACGGCTGGTTTGAGCTCGACGACAAAAACGTGACCTACGATGAAGAAGGCACCGTGGTGGTCAACCTGCCCGCCACCAACGCCACCACCACATACGATGTGCTGGCTTCAGAGGCCTCGGCCAAGTGGCAATATCAGTTTGACACCGACGAAGGCACAGCGCCCGACTGGATCACCATGAAGCTGGCCGACGCCAAGGCTACCGACGACGTGATTGACGGCCGAGGCAAAATCACCTTCAGCGCTGCCAACCTGCCCGCTGGCGTTGACGAACGCGCCGCTACAATGGTGATTGGCACCCCCGGCGGCTACAAAGAGTTCTACATTGTGCAAAGCAACGGCAGCGGCATTGCCAACGTGGCTTCGCAGCTTGGCGTGAAGGCCACCAGCGTGGGCGGCGACTTTGCAGTGAGCGCACCTGCCGGCGTGAGCGGCGTGAGCGTGTTCACAGTGGCTGGCCAGCTGGTGAAGACGGCCGCCGTGAGCGGAAACTGCGTGGTGCCTGCGCAAGACCTTGCACACGGCCTCTACCTGCTGCGCTTCACCAACGGCGCAACCGTTAAGGTGGTGAAGTAACCCCCCCCACTACACAGCACACCCACATAACACAGCGGTGCGGACTCCCACAGAGTTCCGTACCGCTTGTTTTTAGTTCCTTCCGGAAGTCTAATAAAGCGTCTTGGAAATGATACATAATTGCTAAAATAGCATTTTGAACGAAGGTTTAGTTGTTTGGTTGGTGTTTTTTTGAAAAATTACCTTTTCTATTGTTGATTTTATAAAAAATATATATATTTGTATCGACCAATTAACTCATGGCCTATGAGACGTTTTACTTTAATTTTAACTGCAATAATAGCAGTTATCGCTAATGCAAACACAGTGAACATTAGCAAAGAAGATGCGTTGAGCCTTATTAAACAGCAGTTGGGGAACAAGCCTTTCGACTACTACGTGGCAAGTGTCAATGAAGTTTATGACGATGGAGAAGAGTCTTGTGTCTTAGACTCCGTTCCTAATGAGACCTGGCTTAAATGTCCCCAAAAAAAATGGCTGTTCTTCGTAGATGAGCAGCCTATGACCAATTGGGACCATAAATGTTCTTTTTTTTACGTTCCACAAGAAAATCCATTTGAGGGCCAAATGACTATTTTGTTAAATACTCCTTGCATGGGGAATGAAACCATTTGTGTGACATCTGTTTCAGGCAACAGCCTACCCGTAAACATTAAATGTGCCAAAGGTGATGAATCCATTGAAATTCAAACTAACGACATCCCAAGTGGACAGTGTCTTGTGAGCTTGCTGCAAAACGGCAAGGTTGTAGAGACATTGCATGCAACTAAAAAATAAAAGATAAATAATAAAGAACGATTAAAACAATTATTAGTTATGAGAAGGACTTTGCTGATTATGGTGGCCATGCTGCTGGGCGCGGTGGGGCTGCAGGCACATGACTACAAGTATGAACCTCTGCCACGTGAGGGCGTGAAGTGGGTGTATGGCTATTACAAGGCCCTGACCGAGCCTGAGGATTTCGACAAGTATAAATCGCATTATGAATATGAAATCTACTTCAAGGGCGACACTGTGATGAACAGTGGCCGCAGCTACAAGAAGATGTATATGACGTTTATCGATGCACCCGAGATGGAAAGCAGTGTGTGGCCGCTGGCCTGGGTGCGCGAGAGCGACAAGCGGGTGTATGCCGTTATCAACAAGATGCACCCCTACAACAAAACCGACATTGTAACAACCAGTGACGGCCGCCCTAAGGTGCAGGCCGACGACTACGAAACCACTGGCGAGATTATGCTGAACGACTTCAACGACATGCTTGGCTTCTACAAGAAGGACACATGGCCCGGCGACACAATAGTGAGAAGCGACAGCGATGTGGTGATTGACGGCTACAAACGCGTAACCTACCGAGGGAAGTACAACACAATGTATAAAATAGCCGAAGGCTATGGTGCCATTGAATGCAGCGGAAATTTTCTGTTTCCCAACCGCACGTTATTCACTGGCGGAATTCACGACTACTCAACGGGACTTAACTACATAGCCAAGGAGAACGGCGAAATAGTGTACAAGTCGCGGCTGTATGACAAGCATCACACCGCGGTGACACCAGTGCTGGCCAACGGCGGATGCTGCATTGCGGTTGCCAATGGCGAAATCACGATCACGGCCGGCAGCGCCGCCACAACGCTGCGGCTGGTGGACATGAGCGGAACTGTGGTGGCGCAGCGCCACATTGAGGCTGGCGGCAGCGCAAGTGTGTGCACCGCCGGACTGGCTCCAGGCGTGTATGTGGCAGTGGCCACATGGGCCGGCGGAGTGCAGTGCCGCAAGGTGGCTGTGCGCTGACGGCGCAAAAAGGAACAGTTGCGGCCCGATTGCCTCTTCAGCGAAGCAGTCGGGCCGCATTAGTTTATGTGCGTGACAATCGCCTTTATCCTTACGCAAACTGCGACGCCATCTCGGCAAGCGAGATGCTGTATGCGAAGCCCACTATCACCGACAGCACGAAGAGCACGGCAAACACGATGTAGCCTATCATGTTCCACTTTCTGGCTTCATCGGCCTTGGCCTGTGCGGCGCTGAAGTTGCCCGCGGCCCACAGACTGTTGGCCGAGCTGGCACTGGACAGCGACAGAATGCCAAACACCATCGGAATCCATGTGCAGCACAGCACGCTGAGCACTATCAGCACAATGGCCGGAGCCGTGCTGAAGTTGCCCGCCGACTGCTGCTGGCGTGAATACTGTGGCTGGCCCTGCAACGGAGGCTGCTGCCAGGCATTGGGCGTGGGCGGCTGCGGTGGCTGGGCTTCGCCGAATGCCATGCGCGGCGGTTCGGACTGCAGCAGGTGGGCCAGTTCGGGCAGTTGCGCCGCTGGCTGCCACTGCGCCATGCCCTCGTGCCACACAAGCGTGTCGGGGGTGAGGCCGTTGAGCTGCAGTTCGCTTTCCTCCATGGGGCCAAGCTGCTGCCCGTTTTTTGCCATGTAGTATTTCATATGCGCTAAAATTCAGTGGGATGATATTTTTTGAGCAGCGTCATCAGACGTGAGCCCTTGGCGGCTTTGCCGTTTTCGTTGTAGTAGTTGGCCAGGGCCTTAGCCGGCTCAAGGCAGTTGGTGGTGAAGAAGCGCTCGCTCATGCCCAGCGCGTCTTCAAGATATTTCACGCCCTGGGCGGTGTCGCGCTCAAGGCCGTGGGTGCCCATGTAGGTATACAGGCCCACGTAGGCCATGCCCTCCTGGTTGCCCTGCTGCGCGGCCATAAGGGCATAGGCGGTGGCGGTGGAGTCGTTGGGCTCGATGTAGTATTCGCCGCTGGCATACGACTTAAGGCCGTTGCGGTAGGTGTTGAACAGCTCGGCCGAGGCGTCGCCGTTGCCCTTGTCGCTGGCCTGCTTCAGCAGGTCGATGCCCTTGAGCTTGTCGGCCTTGGTGTCGGGCGACATGGCTATGATGCAGAATCCCTTGCGCTCGAGTGCATACACCGAGCCCGAGTCGATGCACTCGTCGAGCATGGTCATGGCCTGCTGCTGGTCGATGCTGTATTCGGGCACCTGCGCGGTGAATATCATGTAGGCCAGGCGCACCTTGCTGTCGAGGTCGCCCTCGTCAACGGCCTTGAGCAGATAGGGCAGCGCCTTCTCGTAGCGCTCTTCGGTAAACCACTTCTTACCCCACTCAGCATTGCTCCGCTTGGGGGTGGAGGCCACGGCTGCGGTTTTGGCCACAGCCTTTTTGCGCGCCGCTGTGCGCTTTTGCGCGCTTGCGGCGGCACACATCAGCACGACGGCCAGTGCAAGTAAAGCTATTCTTTTCATCTTCTGTAGTTATATGTTGTTGATAAATAAGCTGTATTGCTCTTTGCAAAGATAATGCAAATGCCCCAATCATTGGCACAATTGTGAAAAAATCGCTTACCGCGCCAAGGCATCATGGCAATTTGGCCGCTATTACCGGCAGGCGCCCGCTTGGGCTACCAACTTTATTCCTTATCTTTGCAGTAGCATCAACCCAAATAAACGCATAAAAAATTATGAACACATCTGCCAGCGCACCACTCATACTCATTTGCAACGACGACGGCTATCAGGTCGGCGGCATAAAGGCCCTCACCGACATAGCCCGCGAAATGGGCCGAGTGGTGGTGGCCGCCCCGCAGCTGCCGCAAAGCGGCATGTCGTCGGCCATAACGGTGGGCGCGCCGCTGCGGGCGCGCCAGGTGCAGGCCGAAGACGGGCTTGAGGTGTATGCCGTGAGCGGCACTCCGGCCGACTGCGCCAAGCTGGCATTCAACGAGTTGCTGGGCGGCCGGCGGCCCGACCTGCTGGTGTCGGGCATCAACCATGGCTACAACGCCGGCAACAGCGCCATCTACAGCGGCACCATGGGGGCGGTGTTTGAGGGGCTGTTTCACGGAGTGCCCGGCATAGGGTTCAGCTACGACGACTACACACCCGAGGCCGACTTCACCAGCTGCCTGCCGTGGGTGCGCCGCGTGATGGGCCGCGTGATTGAGCGCGGGCTGCCGCAGGGAGTGTGCCTCAACGTGAACATTCCACGCTGCAGCGGCGGGCCCAAGGGACTGAAGGTGACCACAGCCGCCGCCGGACGCTGGGTGAGCGAATATGAGCGCCGCATCGACCCCTACGGGCAGCCCTACTACTGGATGACGGGCACATTTGAGCGCGACGACCCGTATGACAACAGTAGCGACCTGTATTGGCTGGACCGCGGCTGGGTGAGCGTCACACCATGCCGCGCCGACCAGACCTGCCGCGAGGCCATGCCCGCCGCGGCCGACATATTAGAGGTGTAGGCCGCGCGGCAACATTCATGCATCAAAGCATTAAACCTTTACCCTCGTTATCGGTCAAAAAAACAATGGCGAGGGTTTGTTTTCGCCACATAACAAACAGTTTATCAAAAGTTTTGCATAACTTTGCAGCCGCATTTTTTTAACGGCAAGCATACAGCACGCACACAACAAACAAAAAAACGACAGAATATGAACATCTTCAAAATCACACTCATGGCAGCAGCAGCCGCACTCATGACGGCCGCAAGCAGCTGCACAGCAAGCAAAAGCGCCGCCACGGCCAACTTGATAAAAGGCAGTTGGGACATAACCGAAGCCTGCGGCACAAGCACCGCCCAAGGCGAAAAGCAGGCCGAAATCACATTTGCCGACGGCGGCAAGGTGAACGGCAA
>CAKUMB010000010.1 GCA_934667475.1 uncultured Muribaculaceae bacterium
TTCTTCACACGGTCGCCAACCTTCACATTGATTGCGGTCACGCGGCCTGGCAGCGGAGAGTCGACGGTGTAGCCAGTGATGGGCTGCTTGGCCACCGGGGCGGCTGGAGCCTGAGCGGCTGCAGGTGCCTGCTGCGGCTGGGTCTGAGGCTCGGGCTTGGTGTCGCTGATTTCAATTATGTGGGCTCCGGCCAGCACCGAGTCGCCCTCGGCCACCAGCACTTGGCGCACAAATCCGTCGCAGTCGGCCTCGATGCTGTTTTCCATCTTCATGGCCTCGAGCGAAGCCACCACATCGCCCTTCTTCACACGGTCGCCAACCTTCACATTGATTGCGGTCACGCGGCCTGGCAGCGGAGAGTCGACGGTGTAGCCAGTCACGGCCTGCTTTGCTGCTGCGGTGGCAGTGGGCTGTGCGGCAGCCTGGCCGCCATTTTGGGCCGCATACGCCTTTACCTTTTCATTTTTAAGGAACGTTTTTGCCACCATCGGGAACAATTCGAGCAGCAGAACCTCCTTCTCGTTGGCGGCAAGCTTCACGCCGCCAGCCTCAGGCAGTGTGGGATTGGGCTGCATCTTGTATTTCGACGTGTCGTAGGGGGTCTCCTCGCGCACGCCGCATATCTTCATGCGGAAGTCGGGGTCGATGGCCACCGGCGTGTGGCCATACTCACCCTTCACCATGCCCACAAACTGCGAGCTCTTGTTGGTGTAGGGTTCGCGGCCCGCGCGCTCGTCAATGGCGCAGTTCACAGCCTGCGCGCCCACGATTTGCGATGTTGGGGTCACCAGCGGCGGCAGTCCGGCTGCCAGTCGCACGGGCGGAATCAGCTCCATGGCGCGCGGCAATATCTCCTCGGCGCCGAGCTGCTTGAGCTGGGCCACCATGTTGCTATACATTCCGCCCGGAATTTCGGCCCGCTTCACATTCTCGTTGGGGGCGGGGAAGCCGAAGTATTGCTCTATCTGCTGGCTTGCGTCGAGCAGCGTGTCGAAGTCGTCGCTCTTGGCGGCCTCGACGGCGGTGTCGAAGAGGCTATCCACGCTGGCGGGCAACGTGTCGGTGAGCGGGTTGAATGGCTTGGGTTCGGGCTTTTCTTTGCCAAACACCGAGAGTTCAAGCTCTTTGCGGATGCCTCGCAGCTCGCCATTGATTTTGGCCACCGCCTCCATGTTCACGCCCAGGTCGATGCCCAGCTTCTTGCAGAACACATACACCAGCTCCAGCGCCGGAGCACCTGTGCCGCCTCCAAACCACCAGCAGTTGGTGTCAACAATGTCGACACCTGCCACAATGGCGGCAAACACCGATGCCAGGCCGTAGCCCGGAGTGCAGTGGGTGTGGAAGTCGAGCGGCAGATTGATGTGCTGCTTAAACAACTTCACCAGCGCGCTCACGCGCTTCGGCGGAATCAGGCCCGACATGTCCTTAATTGTGATCATGTCGCAGCCCAGCGCTGCCATTTGCTGCGCCTTGTCGAGGAAATACTCGTCGGTAAATACAGGAGCGGGATTTTTTTTGCCCTTGAGCCTGTCGAGTAGCGACAACTTGGGATATTTGGGGTCGACGGTGTAGCACACAGCACAGTCGGCAATGCCGCCATACTGCTTCACGTATTTCACAGTCGACTTCACATTGTCCACGTCGTTGAGCGCGTCGAAAATGCGCATAATGCCCAGGCCGCTCTCAATTGCATTGCGGCAGAAGCCGTCGATAATCTCGTCTGTGTAGGGTGAATAGCCAAACAGGTTGCGGCCGCGCGACAAAGCTGTGAGCTTCGACACGTTGCCTATGGCCTTGTGTATGCTTTCAAGTCGTGTCCATGGATTTTCGCCCAGATAGCGCATCACCGAGTCGGGAACCGCTCCGCCCCACACTTCCATTGCATAGAATCCTGCATCTTTGTAGAATGGGAGGCATCGGTCGATTTGTTGCTGCGTCATGCGTGTGGCAAACGATGATTGCTGTCCGTCGCGTAAGGTTAAGTCACGAATTTTTAATGATTTAGCCATAATATAAAACTTATTTAATCTGAAAAAACTTTCTCATTTAAGGCATCGGCTGCGCATTTTCCCATTGTTTAGCACAGCCCCGCCTACGGCCATATCCCTCTGAACAGGCCCGTTGCACGCCAGTTGTGGCCGCATTCGGCAACGGCATCGCGCACTGCATGCGATGCAAATATAGCGATTTGCCGCGAAATAATAATTAACACCCCGTTAAATTTATTATACAGGGCTCAAAAAGTTTCTCATTCATAATTCTTAACGACCAACGAACGCCAGCGTAAAAGGCTGCGCCATGTAAAATTGGCGCAGCCTTAAGATCTCGTCATTGGCATTCAGCCATATGTCATGCTAAACGTACTATCGTTTTATATGCACCTTTTGCCCACGATGAATGTATATGCCCGTGGTTAGGTTTTTAGGATTCACTTTCTGTCCCATCAGGTTATAGTAGCTGGCGTCGGCGCTTTGCGCGGTGTCGCTTTCAACGCCTTCAACCCCCGTTTGCGGCTCGTCGATACCATATTCAACGTAGTTATCAGACCTAAGTATCACGCGGCCGTTTAATGTCATTTGGTTGAACGTTATTATTAGTGGAAGTCCCGTTACGCCAATTTTAGGGATGACCAAAGGTGTTGCTTGTGGACATAAGAACAACAATGAAATGTCTGGGATGTTAACAGTCATTTTCGTCAGCACAAGGCCAATGCCCTCAATTATATACATGTCTTTTGAGCGCGTTTCAGGAACAATAATGTTGCCGTCAACATTGCGGTATCTGTAATCCAATTTGAGTCCTTTGCGCATGGCCCCGTCAATTTCAAGCGTCACTTCCTTATCGGGAAGCAATTCCGCATTATCCCTTGTTCGCTTTAGGTGTGAGTATGGCATGTCGAGCACGCTCTTAATGTCGTTGAAGTCATATATCATCCACTCAAAGAAATCTCCTTTTAGGTTGAAACTGCCAGACCCAAACACATAGTTGTTGAAAAACAACTTGATATCCTCTTGATACACCGCATACACGCGCTTGTCTTCCTCGCGCATTAAGGCTATCAAGAAGCGTGTTCTGCCGTCATACAGTTTGCGGTCGGTCTCAGTGGTGAGGTGCATGTACTTGTCATAAAAATTAAGCCAGCACTTTTTGTATGTTTTCCCTGCCAAGATCGAGTCTCCTTCAAGATTAATAGTGAATGGAAAATGCTCGTCAATCACGTTGTCTGGAAAATGAGAAAATCCAGTTTTCTGGCAGTAATATTCCCATTGTGCACCTTCTTGTACTAAGGGAACATATTTATATTCGGCGCTTGCTGCCATGTTGCTGCAAAGCAGCAACATGGCCAGTGACAATAATAATTTGAATGCTTTCATAACGTTGTCGGTTTTATAGTTTAACGATTTGTTTATTGGATATCACGTTGCCGTCTACAACCAGGCTCACAAAATACCTTCCCTCTGGGAAATCAGCGGTGGAGACTTCTATTTGTGTCTCACCTTCTTTCACTGGAATACTTTTGTGCAAAGTGCCATCTACATTTGTGATACTGATTGCTGTGCCTGAACTGGTGGGCACATTTGTGCTAATGCAAATTTGAGAAGAACATGGATTAGGTGGAAACCAGCCATTTTTGTTGGCTGGCCAGAGCCAGGTCCACTGGGCAATAGCTCTCATTAATGTAGTTACTTACTGTGCCGATGTAGAAGTTTGCTGTGTCGGCGGTTGTTAGATGGCGTTGGCTTTTAACCAGCTGCAATGCAACGGCTTCGTCAACAGTTCTTTGTGCGGCAAATCCAGATAATACCGAGCATGCCATTAGAATTGCTAATGAGTGTTTCATTTAGACAACTGTTAGAGGTTATTAGACGGAAAACGCTTATTGAACAAAATTTGCTGGCCTGCAAAGTGTTGAATGAGTTGGTCTTCATCGTCCTTGCGCCAAAAATAATCGTCTATTTTAATATGTGCAAACTTTTTTAGAAAAAATATATAAATTATTACTGTATTTCTTTAGCAAAAATGGTTCACTTGCAACATAATGCAAAAAACACCACAATCAATGCGCACCAGCATAAAAAACATAAAACAGATAGCATTGCGCTCGGCTTGCACTAATTTTGGATAAATTCGGCGGCGCCTCGGCAATGCAAGAAAAAGAGCTTGCTCATTTTCTTGGCATTGCGCTCGGTTTGCACTAATTTTGCACAAAACATACACACTATTAGCTAACTATCACTTATCGCGATATGAATACAACTGCAAGACGAGTGGCAGCCTTTGCGCTGCTTGCGGTGGCGGTGGCCGCCGCGTGGGCCGCCGTGCCGGCGGGATACTACGCCTCGCTCAACGGCAAGAGCGGCCAGGCTCTAAAAAATGCCGTGCACGAGCTGACGGCCAAGCACACTGTGCTGAGCTACAACAGCCTGTGGGACTACTTTCCCAGCACCGACTGCTATCCCAACGACCACGGCCGCGTGTGGGACATGTATAGCGACAACAACTACCGCTTCCGCGGCACAAGTCCGGTGGGCGGCATGAACAAGGAGCATTCGTTTCCCAAAAGCTGGTGGGGCGGCACGCAAGTGGACGCCTACACCGACCTGAACCACCTTTACCCCTCCGACGGCCCGGCCAACATGGCCAAGAGCAACTGGCCACTGGGCGAGGTGCAGCAGGCCACATTTGACAACGGCGTGAGCCTGATTGGCACTCCCGTGACCGGGCAGGGCGGCGGCGCCGGAACGGTGTTTGAGCCCGACGACCGCTACAAGGGCGACTTTGCCCGCACCTACTTCTACATGGCCACCTGCTATCAGGACTACAAGTGGAAATACACCTACATGGTGACCAACAGCGACTGGCGCACACTGAACCAGTGGTCGGTGAACATGCTGCTGAAGTGGGCCCGGCAAGACCCCGTGAGCGACAAGGAGAAAGACCGCAACGATGCTGTGTATCGCGTGCAGAACAACCGCAACCCCTTCATCGACAATCCCGAGCTGATAGAATACATATGGGGCGACAAGGCCGGACAGGTGTTTAACACCGACGGGGGCGGCACACCCGGCGGCGACCCCGAGCTCATCACGCCCACGCAAGGCACGGTTCTCAACTTCGGCGATGTGGCCATTGGTCGCAGTGCCAGCATGGTGCTGTATGTGAAGGGCATGAACCTCACCAACAGCCTCAGCCTGCAGCTCTACCGCTCGGACTACCGCATGTTTTCAATTCCGGTGTCGTCGGTCGACCGCTCGTCGGCCATGACAGCCGACGGCTACCCACTCACAGTCACCTACACCCCCACGGCCATAGGACAGCACAAGGCCAAGCTGCTGCTTAGCGACGGCGGCCTGGTGGGCAGTGTGGGCGTGGAACTGGAGGCGCGCTGCCTGCCGGTGCCGTCGCTGAGCAGTGTCACCGCTCTGCCGGCGCAGGAGGTGACCGACTCCAGCTTTGTGGCAACATGGACTGCAAGCCCCGACACCATCGACTTCTATGTGGTGACGCGCACCATCTATGACCAGAGCGGCCATGTGGTGAGCCGCGACGAGGTGAACACCGATGAAACATCGTATCGCTTCAACGACCGCCAGCCCGGCCAGACCCACACCTACTCGGTGAAGGCGTCGCGCCTGGGCTACACATCGGCCGAGAGCAATGTGGTGACCATAGACGCCAGTGGCGTGAGTGGTGTTGAGGCCGACCGCCCCGTGGCGTTCATAGCCACTGAGGGTGGCGTGATAGTGAAGTGCGGCGAGCCGCTGGCGGGCGTGCGCATATACTCGCCGAGCGGCGCACTGGTGAAGGGCTTTGAGCAGCTGTGCAGCGACGACCGCATAGCGTTGCCCATGGGCGTGTATGTGTTCACCGCGGCCAATTCCACCCGTCCAGTGAAACTGATAGTAAGGTGACTGATGTGATGGAATTTGACTATTTTGAGCACGTTGGCTTCTCGGCCACGGTGTGCGACGCCCACGGCGTGGTGGTGTATCAGAATGCAGAGTCGCGCAACGCCGACGGCGATGCGGTGGGCCGAAACATGATGGGCTGCCATAGCGAGCGGTCGCAGGCCATGATACGCGCAATGCTGGCCTCAGGCCGCCCTCGCACCTACGAAATCATCACCCACGGCCAGCGCAAGCTGGTGCACCACACTCCGTGGCGCCGCCAGCCGGGCGGTGAGGTGGCGGGGCTGATTGAGCTGGTGATACCCATGCCCGACAACCACCCCACATTTGACCGCGACGCTCAACAGCGGCAAAAGCAGGAATCGGACACTGATTTTTAAATAAATTCGGCGGCACCTCGGCAATGCACAGGAAAATGAGCAAGCTCTTTTCTTGGCATTGCGCTCGGTTTGCACTAATTTTAAATAAATTCGGCGGCACCTCGGCAATGCGCAGGAAAATGAGCAAGCTCTTTTCTTGGCATTGCGCTCGGTTTGCACTAATTTTAAATAAATTCGGCGGCACCTCGGCAATGCGCAGGAAAATGAGCAAGCTCTTTTCTTGGCATTGCGCTCGGTTTGCACTAATTTTGCAAAGGAATTCACATTGGTTTAACTGCTAAAAACTTACAACTACGACTGGCATGACTAAATGGCGCATTGAAGACAGCGCCGAACTATATAACATTCACGGCTGGGGACTGCAATACTTCTCGGTCAACGACAAGGGACACATCACCGTCACTCCCAAGCGCGACTGTGTGGGGGTTGACCTGGTGGAGGTTATGGACGAGCTGCGCGCACGCAACATCACGGCGCCGATTCTGCTGCGATTCCCCGACATTCTCGACAACCGCATCGAGAAAATCTCGAGTTGCTTCAAGCGCGCCGCCGAGGAATATGAGTATGCGGCACAGAACTTCATCATCTACCCAATCAAGGTGAACCAAACGCGGCAGGTGGTGGAAGAGATAGTGAGCCACGGCCGTAAGTTCAACATAGGCCTTGAAGCCGGCTCCAAGCCCGAGCTGCACGCCGTGCTGGCCATAAACATGGCCGACTTCAGCGACAACTCGCTGATAATATGCAACGGATACAAGGACGAGAGCTATGTGGAACTGGCGCTGCTGGCCCAAAAGATGGGCCGGCGCATATTTCTGGTGGTGGAAAAGCTCAACGAGCTGCAGCTGATTGCCCGCGTGGCCAAGCGCCTCAACATGCGCCCCAATGTGGGCATGCGCATCAAGCTGTCGAGCAGCGGCAGCGGCAAGTGGGAAGAAAGCGGCGGCGACCGCAGCAAGTTTGGCCTAAACACCAGCGAGCTGTTTGCGGCGCTCGACTTCATGCGCACCAACGACATGACCGACTGCCTAAAGCTAATCCACTTCCACATAGGCAGCCAAATCACTAAAATACGCCGCATCAAGAACGCCCTGCGCGAGGCGTCGCAATTCTATGTGCAACTCACCAAGCTGGGCTTCGGCATCGACTTCATCGACATTGGCGGCGGCCTGGGCGTGGACTACGACGGCACGCGCTCGAGTGCCAGCGAGAACAGCATGAACTACTCCATTCAGGAGTATGTGAACGACGCCGTATACACCTTTGTGGACGTGTGCAACAAAAACGGCCTTAAGCACCCCAACATCATCACCGAGAGCGGCCGTTCGCTCACCGCCCACCACTCGGTTCTGGTGGCCGAAACGCTCGAAACCACCTCGCTGCCCAAGTGGGACGAGGAGCACGACAAGGTGGCCAACGACGACAACGACCTGGTGAAGGACCTCTACGAGATTTGGGACAAAATAAACCAGGTGCGCCTGCTCGAAGACTGGCACGACGCGCTGCAAATTCGCGAGGAGGCACTCGACCGCTTCAGCCTGGGCCTCATCGACCTGCGCACACGCGCCATGGTGGAGAAGCTATTCTGGTCGGTGGCCCGCGAGGTGCACCTCATTTCCAGCGAAATGAAGCACATGCCCGAGGAGCTGCGCGGCGTGGCCAAGATGCTGCCCGAAAAATACTTCTGCAACTTCTCGCTGTTTCAATCGCTGCCCGACAGCTGGGCCATCGACCAGGTGTTCCCGGTGACGCCGCTCGACCGCCTCAACGAGCGCCCCGACAGCATGGCCACCCTGCAAGACATCACCTGCGACAGCGACGGCAAAATCGCCAACTTCATAGCCCCCCAGGGCGTGGCCCACGCGCTGCCCGTGCACTCGCTGCGCCCGGGCGAGCACTACTATCTGGGCGTGTTCCTTGTGGGAGCCTACCAGGAAATATTGGGCGACATGCACAACCTATTCGGCGACACCAACGCCGTGCACATCAATGTGTATAAGGACCACTACCGCATCGACCAGGTGATTGACGGAGAAACGGTGGCCGAGGTGCTCGACTACGTGCAATACAGCCCCAAGCAGCTGGTGCGCAACGTGGAGTCGTGGGTCACCGAGTCGATTCGCACAGGCAAAATCACCAGCGACGAGGGCAACGAGTTCATACGCAACTACCGCTCGGGCCTGTATGGCTACACCTATCTGGAAACCAACTAAAGCCCGGCCAATGCGATACTTCATGAGGCTCGCCTACTGCGGAGCCAACTACCACGGCTGGCAGGTGCAGCCACACGACTGCTCGGTGCAGCAAACCATCGAGCAGGCACTGGCCATGGTGCTGCGCACGCCCACGCCCGTCACCGGCGCGGGCCGCACCGACACCGGCGTGAACGCGGCCATGATGATAGCCCACTTCGACACCGCCGTACCCATAGCCGACTGCCGCAAGCTGGCACACAGCCTCAACGGCATCCTGCCGCGCGACATAGCCATATACACGATATTTCCCGTGGCGCCCGACGCCCACGCCCGATTCGACGCCACCAGCCGCACCTACAAGTATTTTGCCCACACCAGCAAGTCGCCCTTTCTGCACGACCGCAGCTGGCGCTGCCGCCCCGACCTCGACTTCAATCTGATGAACGAGGCCGCCGCACGCCTGCTGCACTACACCGACTTCACCTCGTTCAGCAAGCTGCACACCGATGTGGCCACCAACAACTGCCGCGTCAGCCACGCGCAGTGGACCCATGAGCCCGACGGCCAGTGGGTGTTCACCATCACCGCCGACCGCTTTTTGCGCAACATGGTGCGGGCCATAGTGGGCACACTCACTCTGGTGGGCTACCACAAGATAGGCGTCGACGAGTTTTGCCGCATAATCGAGAGCAAAGACCGCTGCAAGGCCGGCACCTCGATGCCAGGCCACGCCCTGTATTTGTGGAACATCACCTACCCCTACCCTATCGAGTAACAACACGCAAAATGACCACTACCACGCCAGCCGCCGCCAAGCGCAACACCAGCATCAGCATATGCAAGGGCCTGGCCATCATCCTCATGGTGATGGGCCACACCGAAGGGCCACACCTGCTTGTGAACTTCATCTACCTGTTTCACATGCCGCTGTTCTTCATCACGGCAGGCTACTTCTTTGGCAAGCGCCACGCCGCCCAGCCGTGGGAGTTCTGCGTGAAGCGCTTCAAGGGGCTGTATGTGCCATTTGTGAAGTGGAGCGTGTTTTTCCTCATAATCCACAACCTGCTGTTCAAGGTGGGCATACTCAACGAGATGTATGGCAACTGGAACGGAGGCGTCACCCACCCCTACACGCTGCGCGTGATGCTGCAGCGGCTGGTGACCATAGTCACCGGCATGGGCGGATACGATGAGTTTTTGGCCGGCGCATTCTGGTTTTTCAGGGCACTGCTGGTGGTGAGCATAGTGTTCCTCATACTCTACCGCGCCCTCGACGGGCGGCGCCGCTGGCTCACCACCGACACCGCGCTGGGCATCATCGCCGCCGGCGCGCTGGCCTTTGCCCTTGTGAAAATCGAGTTCGGCCTTAAAATCACCACCCTGGTGCAGGGCGGCATACGTGAGTGCTGGGGCATGTTCTTCTTCGCCTTCGGCGTGTTCTACCGCCGCCACGAGGCCCGATTCAGGCAGCATTGGGCCCTCACCGCCACCTATGCCGCACTGCTCATTGGCGGCTCGGCCCTGAGCCTGCACGGCATGAACCTCACCCCCAAGCCCTACGACGTGGCCACGCTGCCCGTGACGGGCATCATCGGCTTCCTCATGACCCACCACATAGCCACCGTCATCGACCGCCACCCCGGGCGCCTGCGCAGCCTGCTGTGCTACTGCGGCGACAACACCCTCTACGTGTTTGTGTTCCACATATGCGCCTTCAAGGTGGTCAGCGCCATTAAAATCATGGTCTACGGCCTCGACTGGCATCAGATAGGCACCCACATGGTGGTTCACCTCAACTCCGACACCGACGGCTTCTTCCTGCTCTACACCATTGCCGGCACCGCCCTGCCGCTGCTGTGCCACCGCCTCTACCGCCGCCTCGCCGCCCGCCACTAGGCATCTGCCGCCTCTTTCCCCACTTTGTTTACAATATTTTATTGGGTACAGGGGGTGAAATGGCGCAAAAAGTAGTAAATTTGCTACTTAATAGACGACTGCGGCTATATGGACTTCAGAACTACAATTAAAACTTCGGACAATCAGGGCATTATGCACCACAGCGATGCCGTGATGCTCATTGGCTCGTGTTTCAGCGACAACATCGGGGCCAAGCTGGCCGGTGCCATGATGAATGTGGACATCAACCCGTTTGGCACCATCTACAACCCCATGAGCATAGCAGCCTCGGTTGACCGCATCATCAGCGGCGAGCCCATTGCGGGTGTCGACCTGTTTTCGGCCAACGGGGTGTGGAACAGCTACTGCTTCCACTCACGCTTTTCGATGCCCGACAAGGGCATGGCGCTTGAGCGCATGAACCAGCGCATAGCCGCCGCCCACAGCCACCTTGCGCAGTGCCAGACTCTGGTGCTGACGCTGGGCACGGCCATCGTCTACCGGCTGAAGGCAACAGGCCAGGTGGTGAGCAACTGCCACAAGGTGCCGCAGCACGAGTTCACGCGCAAAATGGAGAGCGTGGAGGCCATCACTGCCGTGCTTGCGGCCACGGTGCAGCGGCTGCACGAGTTCAACCCCGCGCTGCGCGTGCTGTTCACGGTGAGTCCCATAAGGCACATCGCCGACGGGCTGGCGGCCAACTCGCTGAGCAAGGCCACCCTGCGCGTGGCGGTGGCCAATGTGTGCCGCCAGGCAAAGCAGTGCGGCTATTTCCCGGCCTACGAGATTATGAACGACGACTTGCGCGACTACCGCTTCTATGCGGCCGACATGGTGCACCCGAGCGATGTGGCGGTGGAATACATTTGGCAGGCGTTCCAGGCCACGTATTTCGACGATGCCTCGGCCCAGGCCATTGCCCGCTGCGAGCGTGTGGCCCGGCGCCTGCACCACCGCCCCATGAGCGCCAACCGCGAGGTGGTGGACCGCTTCAACGCCGACACGCGCAGCGTGGTGCGCAACCTGGTGAGGGAATACCCCTACATAGGGGACAACCGCGAGGTGCAAAACTGCCTGATGCAGGAGTAGGTGTGGAGGTGAAAGCCCCCCCACACACATGTTAAAGATATAAAACACTGAGATAATGCATTCAAAAAGATTGCTGTTATGAACTATACAATTAAAGAAATCGCTTCGATACTGGGCGCCGACAATGCGTCGATTAAGCTGCCCGATGCCGTTGTGGGCCAGCTGCTCACCGACTCGCGCTCGCTCACCTATCCCGAAGAAACACTGTTTTTCGCAATCAAGACCAAAAACAACGATGGTCACCACTACATAGCGCAACTCTATGAGCAGGGTGTGCGCAACTTTGTGGTCGACTCGCCCAGCGCGGTGCCGGCCTCGCTGACGCGCGACGCCAACTTCATCACGGTGCCCGACACCCTTGAGGCGCTGCAGGCCATTGCCACATTTCACCGCCGCCGCTTCCGCAACATTCCAGTGATTGGCATCACTGGCAGCCGCGGCAAGACCACGGTGAAGGAGTGGCTCTACCAGCTGCTCAACGCCGACTACCACATAGTGCGCTCGCCGCGCAGCTACAACTCGCAGATAGGCGTGCCGCTGAGTCTGTGGGACATCGACGACCACACCGACCTGGCCATTATCGAGGCCGGCATCTCGACCACCGGCGAGATGGCCAACCTGCAGGCCATGATACGCCCCACCATAGGCGTGATCACCAACATCGGCGACGAACACAGCGAGGGCTTTGCCTCGATGGCCGAGAAGGCGCAGGAGAAGGCAAAGATACTCACCAACTGCGAGTGCATAGTGTATTGCGCCGACGACCCCCTGGTCACCGCCACCATCAAGCCGCTGCTTGATGTGGACGTGGCGCAGGAGATAGCATGGTCGCGCACCGACCCCACGCGCACGCTCTACATAAAGAGCACCGCCGCCACGGCCGACGGCACGGTGGTGGACTACTGCTACAGCGGCGTGCCACACAGGCTCACAGTGCCTTTCTCCAGCGGCCGCGACATTGAAAACGCCATATGCTGCCTGGCGGTGATGCTCTACCTCAACGTGAAGCCCGAGACCATAGCCCAGCGCATGGCGCGGCTAACGCCCGTGGGCACGCGGCTCAATGTGATTGGCGGTGTGAACAACTGCACCGTGATAGTGGACGGATACACCAGCGACTACTACTCGCTGACGCCCGCCACCGACTTTCTCGTGCGCCGCAGCAACCCCAGCCAGAACATCACCGTGATTCTGAGCGACCTCATGACCGAGACCTTCAGCGACGATGAGCTTTACATACGTGTGAGCGAGCTGCTCAAGAGCAAGCGCGTGAGCCGCTTCATAGGCATCGGCCCCGATATGTGCCGCCACCGCCGCTACTTCAGCAGCCTCAACGCCACCTTCTTTGCCAGCACCAAGGAGTTTCTCGGCAGCATGTCGCAGAGCGACTTCGAGAACGAGTCGATACTGGTGAAGGGAGCGCCGCAGTTCGACTTCGGCCAGGTGGTAGACCTGCTTGAGGCCCGCCAGCACCAGACGGTGGAAGACATCGACCTCAATGCTCTGGCATCCAACTTCAAGTTTTTCAAATCGCTCATCAAACCCACCACCAAGACGGTGGGCATGGTAAAGGCCTCGGGCTACGGCACGGGGTCGTATGAAATTGCCAAGACACTGCAGGACATGGGCACCGACTATCTGGCCGTGGCCGTGCAAGACGAGGGCGTGGACCTGCGCAAGGCGGGCATCACAATGCCCATAATTGTGCTCAACCCCTCGGTGGTGAACTACAAGGCCATGTTCATGTACCGGCTCGAGCCTGAGGTGTACAGCATAGAGGAGGCCCGCGAGCTGGTGAAGGAAGGGCGCAAATATGGCGCCAAAAACTTCCCTGTGCACATCAAGCTCGACACCGGCATGCACCGCCTGGGCTTCACCAAGCAGCAGCTGCCCGAACTGCTCGAGCTGCTGCACAGCCAGGACATAATAAAGCCGTCGTCGATGTTCTCGCACCTGTGTGTGGCCGACGAGCCTGCCCAGGACGACTACACCATGCGCCAGTTTGAGTACTTCGACGAGTGCTGCGAAATCATCCAGCAGTCGTTCGACTACCACATCACCCGCCACATTCTCAACACCACCGGCATTGTGCGCTTTCCCGAGCACCAGGCCGACATGGTGCGCATAGGCATAGGCCTATACGGCATCAAGACGGTGACCGACAACTCGGAAGACGCCCTGCGCCCCGTGGCCTCGCTGCACTCCGTAATCATCTCGCTCAAAGAGTGGCCGGCCGGCACCACCATTGGCTATGGCCGCCGCGGCATACTCAAGCGCCAGTCGCGCATAGCCACCGTGACCATAGGCTATGCCGACGGCTTCGACCGCCACTTTGGCAACGGCCGCACCAGCATGTGGGTCAACGGCACGCTGTGCCCCACCGTGGGCAACGTGTGCATGGACGCCGTGATGGTAGATGTGACCGATGCCGACTGCAAGGTGGGCGACCATGTGGAAATCTACGGCGAGCACATACCCATAGAGCGACTCAGCGAGGTGCGCGGCACCATCCCCTACGAGATTCTCACCAGCATATCGCCGCGTGTGAAGCGGGTGTACTACCGCGACTAATCGATTTGCCCATTAATCAACTAATCATATAATAATCAACCACAAAAAATCAGAATCGAGAAAATGTCGATAACATCAAAAATCACTGTTGCAGCCGCCGTGGCCGCTATGCTGTGCCACTTCAGTGCCGGCGCCTACGACTTTGAGAGCAACGGACTGTATTACAGCCGCATCAGTGGCAAAAACGCTGAAGTGAAAGTAGACAAGCGCCTTTCGGCCGATGGCGAGAACACCTACAATGGCGTGTATATAATTCCAGAAAAGGTCACCGCCGACGGCCAGACCTACACTGTGACGGCCATTGCCGACAGCGCCTTCAGCAAGTCGCAGGCCACCGAGGTGCAAATTCCCAACACGGTGACCACCATCGGCGAGTCGGCCTTCGCCTACGACGAGGCCCTCACCAGCATCACTCTGCCCACGGGCCTCAAAGCCATAAGCAAGACTATGCTGGCCGGCACGGGCATCACTTCGGTGCTGGTGCCCGAGGGTGTGACCACTGTGGGCTACGGCGCCTTCCAGTCGTGCCCGTCGCTGCACACCGTGATGCTGCCGTCGACCCTCACATTCATCGACGCCTATGGGTTTAACAACTGCCACAGCCTGGCCGAAATCTACAGCGCCGCCGCCAAGCCGCCCACAGCCACCGGCTGGGCCATATTCATAGGTCTGCAAAACATCGACCTGATAGTGCCCGCCAGCGCAGTCAGCGCCTATGAGGCCGACGGTGTGTGGGGCGACGAGGCCACCTTCAATGTGTATCCCAGCGAGGACGTGTCGCTGTCGATGACGCTTAGCGGCACCCCGTTTGGCTCCAACTGGACCCGTCTGGCCCTGGGCAACAACTTCGGCTACAAAATCTACCGCGGATCTGACCTGATTGCGGTCACCGCAGCCGACGGCTACTACTTCCCCATCACGGCACAGAATGTGGACTACACCATAGTGCCCACCAACATGCTCGCCGACGGCGACCCGCTCACCTTCAGCGTGGCCCCGGCAGCAGTCGGCACGGTTGAGGCCGAGCAGCACCCAGCAGTGTGGGCCAGCAGCGGCATCATATTCATCTCGGGCGACAACTACGGCACTTGGACCCGCGTCTACGACGTGTATGGCAACCTCTTCTACGAGCGCCCCTCGGTGAGCGGTGAAATCTGCGACCTGCCGCGCGGCCGCGTGTATTTGGTGTGCGTGGGCCGCTATGTGACTAAAGTATCGCTCTAACCGCCCATGGCCACTCCCGACGACGAAAAATTCATGCGCCTGGCCCTGGCCGAGGCGCGCGAGGCGGCTGAATGCGACGAGGTGCCCATAGGGGCCGTGGTGGTGTGCGGCGGCAGCGTCATTGCCCGCGCCCACAACCTCACCGAGACCCTGACCGACGTCACCGCCCACGCCGAGATGCAGGCCATAACGGCCGCCGCGTCGCATTTGGGCGGCAAGTACCTCACCGAGTGCACACTCTACGTCACCGTTGAGCCTTGCCTGATGTGCGCCGGCGCGCTGGGATGGAGCCAGATAGCCCGCGTGGTGTGGGGCGCGCCCGACGACAAGCGCGGCTTCCACACCTACTGCCAAAACCCGTTTCACAAGCGCACTGCCATTGAGGGCGGCGTGCTTGCCGACGAGTGCGCGCGCATCATCACCGACTTCTTCAGGGCAAAGCGCTGAGCCGCGCACCTAAAAAGCAAACAATCAGTAAAAAAGAACATAAAATGAAAAAAACAATCAAAGCACTGGCCGTGGCCGTAGCTCTCACCGCTGGAATAACGGCGGTGGCGCAAACGCCCAAGGCCGGAATCAATCCCGCCGACATGGACACGAGCGTCAAGCCCGGCGATGACTTTTATGAATATGCCGGCGGCGGCTGGATGAAGGCCAACCCGCTGAAGCCCGAATACTCAAGCTATGGCATATTCGACCTGCTGGCCGACAAAAACCGCGAGCAGCTGCGCGACCTCTTCGCCGAACTCGCCGCCAAAAGCCACGAGCGCGGCTCGGTGGGCCAGAAGGTGACCGACCTCTACAATCTGGCCATGGACAGCGTGCGCCTCAACCGCGAGGGCGCCGCTCCGCTCAAGGCCGACTTGGCTTTTGTGGCCAGCTTTAAGCGCGCCGGCCTCACAGAGTTTCTGGCCAAGGCCCACCTCACGCTCGACAACCCCTTCTTTGGCGTGGGCGTGGACGGCGACCTCAAAAACAGCGACGTGAATGCCCTCTACATGAGCGCAGGCACAAGCGGCCTCCCCGACCGCGACTACTACCTCAACACCGATGCCGACAGCCGCAAAACACAGGCCGCCTACCGCGCATTTCTCGCGAAAATCATGACCATGGCTGGCTATAAACCCGCCGCAGCAAAGCGCGCCGCAGCCACCATCTACAAAATTGAATACGCATTTGCACAGGCCAAGCTGAGCCGCGCCGAGGCACGCGACTACAGCAAACTCTACAACATACGCACCGTGGAGCAGCTGCAAAAGGACTATCCAGCCGTCAACTGGAGCAAATATTTCAGCCTAATGGGCCTGGGCAGCGTGAAGCAGGTGATACTGATGCAGCCTAAGGTGATGGCCGTGGCCAACAAACTCATGGCCACCCTCACCGAGCAGGAGATTCGCGACTACTGCGCCGGACTGGTGGTGAAGGGCAGCACCAGCTATCTGAGCGATGACTTCGGCGATGCCAGCTTCGACTTCTATGGCAAGATGCTCTCGGGACAAAAGCAGCGCAAAGCCCGCTGGAAGCGTGCCCTGGGCTTCCCCAACTCGATGCTGGGCGAGGCCGTGGGCGAGCTCTACGTGGACAAATACTTCTCGGGCGACAGCAAGGCCAAGATGCTCAAACTCATCGGCAACCTGCGCAGCTCGCTGGCCGAGCACATTGCAGGACTCAAGTGGATGGGCGACAGCACCAAGATCAATGCCCTTGTGAAGCTCAACACCATCACCGTGAAGGTGGGCTACCCCGACAAGTGGCGCGACTACTCGGGCCTCAGCATCGACCCCAGCCTGTCGCTCTACGACAACGTGAAGGCAGCCAACTACTATGAGACCCAGCGCAACTTCAAGAAACTCGACAAACCCGTGGACAAGAGCGAGTGGGGCATGACTCCGCAAACCATCAACGCCTACTACAACCCGTCGAGCAACGAGATATGCTTCCCGGCTGCCATTCTGCAAGTCCCCTTCTTCGACGCCAATGCCGACGACGCCACCAACTACGGCGCCATTGGCGTGGTGATTGGCCACGAGATGACTCACGGATTTGACGACCAGGGCCGCAACTTCGACGCCGACGGCAACATGCGCGACTGGTGGTCGGCCAAAGACGCCGATGCATTCAATGCCGCAGCAAAGAAGCTCGCCGCTCAGTTCAACCAAATTGAGGTGGTGAAGGGCCTCAAGGCCAACGGCCAGCTCACCCTTGGCGAGAACATTGCCGACCAGGGCGGCCTGCGTGTGTCATATGACGCCTTCAAGAAGACCAGCCAGGGCAACAGCAACGAAAAAATCGACGGTTTCACGCCCGACCAGCGCTTCTACCTGAGCTACGGACGCATCTGGGCCGAAAATGTTACCGACCAGGCCATCTATCAGCAGACCAAGAGCGACCCCCACTCACTGGGCCGCTGGCGCGTAAACGCCACACTGCGCAACATCGACACATTCTTCAACGCCTTCGGCATCAAGCAGGGCGACAAAATGTGGCTCGACCCCGCCGACCGCTCCGTGATTTGGTAAGCCTACACGCATTGCAACAATAATAAAAAAACGCTCCGCCACCCCCGCGGAGCGTTTTTTTATTGCCCGGCAATCAGCACTTTCGGGATTTTAATCTTTTTCATATCTGTAGCAGCATGCTTTTTCCCAGAGTGCAAACATCTGCGCCCAAGGCTGACGGCAATGGTGGGGGGGGCGGCCTTGCTGCATGTAATGCACCGTTTGCCGTATAAAATATGCTAAAAACGGGCGAAGCCACTGCCGCAGTGTGTGCGGGCAGTGGCTTCGCTGCCATTATAGAATGAGTATGCGCCTTAATTGGCAGGATCCATGGTGAGGGTGAGACGGTGGCCGCCCTGCAGCAGCTTCACGAAGTCGCGCACATCGGCAGGCGTGATGCTGTCGAGGGTGCTGAGATAGTTGGTGTTGAAGTCGATGCCATACTTGTCGCGGTCTTTGAGCATCACCATCCAGTAGGTGTTGTCGTCGAGGTCTTCCTTATACACCTTGCGCAGATATTGCTTGGCGGCGTTGAGCTGGGCGGCAGTGACACCGTCGCGGGCCACACGGGCCACCTCATTGGTGACGATGGAGCGCGTTTCGGCACTCTTGCCGGCAGTGACGGTGACGTTGAGCGGCATGAATATCACCGGGTGGTCGTTGCCGTTCATGTCGGCCACCACACTGCAGTGGGTGTCGATGTGGTAGGTCCAGCCACGGTCCTCACGTATTTCCTTAAGGAAGATGGCACTGAACACCTGTCCGGTGATTTTGGCCAACAGGCGGTTGCGCAGCGTGAGGGGGCAGTCGTTGGTCCAGAAGAAGTACACCTTGCTTTGCGGTGTCTGCATCTTCGACTGCCAGAAGTTTTCCTTGTCGGCATTGAACAGGCGGTAGCCTATGTCGACTGGCTTCTCGACGCGGCCCTTCGAGGGCAGGCTGGCCACATACTTCTCGACGAGGGTGCGCAGTGTGTCGGTGTTGAAGTTGCCCACTATGTAGAAGTCCATCTGGCCGCAGTCGCTGAAGCGGTCGCGGTACACGGCCATGATTTTGTCGTAGTCGACACGCTCAACCTCCTGTTTCGAGAGCTTTTCAGCGCCCAGCGGATGGCGGGCAAACACATTGGAGAAGATGGAGTCGGCAAATTCAAACTTGGGGTCTTTTTGATTCTGCAGGCGCACACGGTTCTGCTCCAAATACTGGTTGAATGCCTTCACGTCTTTGCGCGGCGATGTGAGTTTGAGGTAGGTGAGCTGGAACAGTGTGGCCAGGTCGCGCGGCGATGCCGAGCCCTGCAGGCCCTGCTCGGTGCGGCTGATGAAGGTGCGCACGCTGGCGCGCTTGCCGGCAAGCAGCTTTTTGAGCTCACTGCCGGTGAACTGGCCATAGGCCGAGAGCGACATCACGCTGTTGACCGCCTTCAGCGAGGGCGCGTCGGCAGCATTGTAGTTGAGCGACAGGCCGCCGGGGGCGGCTGCGCCCATCACCACCTCGTCGGCCTTGAATGTGGTGGGTTTCACATACACCTTGATACCATTGCTCAGCGTCCACACCTTGGCACCGAAGCCGGGCACAGAGTCCTCGGCCACGATGCGGCCAGGCACAGGTTCGGCCATGAGCAGGCGGCCAATGCGCACGCTATCGGTGTAGGCGGTGACGGTGGCTGACTTGCCGCGGCGGAAGGCGGCGGTAAGCGACTGCGGCGTAGTCTTGGCATCGGCAGTGCAGAAGGCCACCAGAGCCACATTGCGCTCGGTGGGGCTGATGAGCGAATTGAAGTGGGCGTTGACCTGGCTTAGGGTGACGCCATCGATGACGCGGGTGACGATGGTGCGGAAATCATCGATCGACGGAATGGGCTCACCGTCAAGGAAGGCACGCACAAAGTCGCGCGCATAGCGGGTGTTGGAATACTTGTCGCGCTCGCTGTAGAGGGCGTCGACCTGCGACTCATAGTTGATGCGCGCGCGGCTATACTCGCTGTCGGTGAAGCCAAAGCGCACGGCGCGGGCCACCTCGCGGGCCATGACGGCGGCACAGCTGTCTTCCATGCCGGGCTTGGCAAAGGCTATCACCTCGAAGGCCTGGCGGGTTTTCGAAATCATGTAGTTGCGGTCGTGGGCCACAACGCGTGTGAAGGGCGACGACGGCTCTTGCGAGAGGTCTTTGAGTCGCTCGGCCAGCATGGCCGACACCACCGTGTTCAAGTAGTCGTTTTCGAAAAAGCGGGTGGTGGAGGCATCGGTGGCAGGCAGATCGGCGTGCTTGTAGAGCAGGCGCACCATTGACTGTGACTGCTCACCGTCGCTCTCAACCGACACTATGAGCTGCTCGTTGTCGGGCACCTCGACAGGTGTGACGGGCACAGCGTTTTTGGGATTCTTTACGTTGCCAAACAGCTGCTTGATTTTGTCCACGGCATAGTCGGGGTCGATGTCGCCCACCACAATTATGGCCTGGTTGGATGGGTGATACCACTTTTTGTAGTAGTCGCGCAGCTGCTTGTGCTTAAAGTTCTTGACCACGCTCATGAGGCCAATGGGCATGCGCTGGCCATAGAGGCTGCCCGGATACAGCTGCGGCAGGGCACGCTCGAGCATGCGGTTGGCCGCGCTGGTGCGCATGCGCCACTCACCCTCTATCACGCCGCGCTCGGCATCGATGTCGCTGCCCTTGAGCAGCAGCCCGTTGCCCCAGTCGCTGAGCACCAGAAAGCAGGAGTCGAGCGACGAACGGCGGGCCGTGGGCACATTGCAGATGTTATACACCGTTTCGTCGGTGGAGGTGTAGGCGTTGAGGTTGGCGCCAAACTTCACGCCTATCGATTCGAGATAGGTGATGAGCGAATTGCCCGGGAAGTGGCGGGTGCCGTTGAAGCACATGTGCTCGAGGAAGTGGGCCAGACCGCGCTGGCTTTCGTCCTCCTGCACCGAGCCCACGCGCTGGGCTATGAAGAAATCGGCGCGGTGCTCGGGATAGGCGTTGCGCCTCACATAGTAGGTTAGGCCGTTGTCAAGAGTGCCCGTGCGCACGGCCGGGTCGGCCGGAACCGGCTCGTAGGCCCATGCGCTGATGGAGCCCGCCGCAAGGGCGAGCGCAAAGATGCGTCGTAGTAGTGTGGATTTGATCATTATAGATTATTGCTTTTTTATTGTTGTTTTCAATCTGTTTTTTTATTGCGTCAGAACACCACGCCAGCCGCCACTGTGACGCGACTGGAGTGGATGTGGGCTGTGTAGGCCGTGCGCTGCCACTGGGCGCGCAAGCGCAGCGCATAGGCTTTGCCCAACGCCACATCGGCGCGCAGGCCGGCTGCGGCAGTCCACGAGTCGGAGGCCAGCACATAGTGGCGGTCGGCCACCAGTACGGCCAGCGGCTGCAACTCGTTGCGGGCCGTGGCCAGCAGCAGGTCGCCGCCCACATTGCCGCAATAGGTGGCGGCGGCGTTGGCGGTGAGCAGCAAGCGGCCTGCGCGCCAACTGGCACGCACATCGGCGCTGCCCCAAAGGCTGTTGACCATGTCGCGGCTGCGCGGGTCGCGGCAAATCTGATTGCGGTGTGTGTAGCCTGCGGCGGGCGTCAGGGTCAGCGACACACTGCGCAGCCGCCACGATGCCATGCCCCGCAGCGATGCCTCAACGCGGTTTTCAAAATAGTTGTTGCGTTCGGCGATTTTCGGGAAGACTGCTGCCGAGGCGTCGCCAAACACATTCTCGGTGCCCTTGCGCCGGCTCACCAGCAGGCGGGCCACAGCGCCCATGCCGCTACGCCCCACCCAGGCGGCCTCGGCCCGCAGCTGGCTGTGGACGGCATGCGCCATGGGCAGATTGTTGAGACTGCTCAGCACATTGGTGAGCGTGTAGCGCACAGCCTCGGCACTGAGCACGAGGCCGCCGGCGGTGGCCAGGTTGAGCCCCAAGGTGAACGTGTTGCCATTGTAATAGGTGTCGGCGGCATCGCCGGCAAAGCGGCCATAGTCGCTCACGGGGCCGGTGAGGTGCAGCAGCCGGCGCGAGCCGAGTTCGCTGTAGAAGTCCACCTCGTTGGTCTGCTTATATTTGGCATATCCAAGCATGAGGCCGGCAGTGCAGCCGCCGAAGCGGTAGGTGCCGCCCAGCGAGAAGCGCAGATTGCCCGTGACATTGCGCGGCCGCGGGTCGACGGCGCGGTAGTAGAGGCCGGCGGTGTAGCCCATGGCCCCGCCCCACCCCAGCGGGCCGCGGCTTGAGGCGTAGCCACCCGAGAAGCTGTAGATTTCCTTCTTGATGTCGCCGCCAATGGAGTCGGCCATCACATAGGGGTAGACCAGCGGCAGTTCGGAAGTCTCGTTCCAGCGCACATCCAAGTCCTTGCCGTTGCGGTAGCTGGCCGCGCCCCACAGGGTGCTGCCCTTGTACTTCATATAGGAGTCGGCGTTGAAGGCCCAGTGGCGCGAGCCCGAGCCCTGCTGCGGGTCGATGGCGCGGCCTCCGCCGTCGCTGCGGCTGAAGCAGCTGCCCTCCACACGGCTCATTGAATAGCCGCGCTGCAGGGGCTTCATGGCGGGGTTGGCAAAAGCCACATCCACCAGACTCATGGCCGAGAGTCCGTCGGCCTCAACGCGTCCCAGCACCGAGGCGGTGTCGGGGGCGGCAGCCGAGGCGGCAGCCTGCAAGGCCGCTCCGGCCAAAGCTGCTGCGGCGGCCATTCGCATTGTGATTGTCATATTGCTTTTCAATTCTGTTTTTTTTCTGCTATTGATTACTTCTTGGGCGTGACACCGTCCCAGGTGATTTGTGTGGACTTGCCGCCGTCGATGTCCTTCACAGAGTGCTGCTGCTCGATGACGCTGGGCACGCACTCGGTGTTGAAGTCTTCGGTGGAGTTGTTGGTGTCCTTAAGATAGGCCCGGCCGTCTTTCACATACAGCAGCTTGCGGCGCACACTCTTGAAGTAGCGCGTCATGTCCTTGTCGATGGTGCCGCAGTGCGTCCAGCCGCGGTCGAGCGACGGAGCCGTGACATTCCACACATATTTCGCAGCCACCGAGCAGTTGACGGCATCGACAACCCACGAGTTGGGCAGGCGGTAGGCCTGCTGCTGCATGGGATAGGTGCCCGAAGGCAGCACCATGGTGTAGTTGTAGGTGTATAGGTAATCCTTTAGGTAGGTGTCCTTGTCAATGGGGATGCGAGCCAGGGCATAGGTCTTGAAGCCGCGGTTGTGCAGAATCCAGAACGACAGCGTGTAGCAGTACCACTTGTCGAGGTTGGGCACAGTTGGGCTGTCGATGTCCATGTGCGAGGGCGAAGTAGACACATCATACCACTCAAAGTCGGCGTTGCTCAGGTCGAATGAGTATTCGTTGGCCACGCGGTGGTCGATGCCAGTGTCGCACAGCAGCAGGCTCTCGCCCGGCTGCACTGGGTGGTCGTGCCCGCTGCCCGGGATGGTGTAGATGGCGTCGACCGTCATGGCCTGCGACATGATATCGGGGGTGTAGTCGTATTTGTTGACGGTGGTGAACTTCGACTCCACCAGCGATAGGCCGTCGGCATAGAGCACGTGGTCGGTGTTGTTGTATATCATCACATAGTCGTCGCCGTTATACTGGTTGCCCGAGGGCCGCAGAGTGCCGGCGAAGAATATCTCCTGGATTATGAAGTCGCTGTTGTCGGCGTCCTCATAGGTGTCGAGCTTGAATGTGAAGTTCGACTGGGTGAGCTGCACCGATGGCGAGTAGGCCTTGATGTGGCGCGTGACGGGAGTGGAGTCGGTGGGCACGCTCACCTCTGCGTCGTAGGTCACATCATAGAGGCCGGCTGGCAGATTGATGCCATTCAGCGAACTGAAGGTGATGGTGCGCAAGGTGGACACGTCCTTGAAGGCAATCTGCTGGCTCTGCACAGTGGCGTTTTCCATACCCTGCGGCATGGCCACGCTTATTGAGGCGGCCACCTGGCCGTCGGGGTCGTTGAATTTGTCGTCGCACGAGGTGGCGCCCACTGCCAGCATAGCTGCCGCCAGCATGGCGCACATGTGAAGGTGTTTGGATGTAAGAGTCATATCTGTGTAATGTGTTTTATTGATGTTTAATTCGTTTCACGTTAGAGGGAGAACACCAGTTCCATGCCAAAGTAGGGGTTGGTGGAGCGGCGCACGGTGAGGCCGTTGCTCTTGTACGATGGCAGATAGTCGATGAGCCGGTTGGCAAACACGGCTATGCGCAGATGGCTGCCCACCTTTTTTGTGGCCTTGAGGTTGACATACATGGCCATGGGGGTGGTTTGGCGGCGGTAGAGCTCGCTGTTGTAGGTCTGCACCAGGAATTGCAGAATCTTGTCGGTGCGGCTGTCGGCCGTGTAGGGGTGCAGTTGTCCGTCGGCCACATCGAGGTAGAAGTCGGGCACGCCGTTCTGCCACAGTTTGGTGGTGCTCACATACCACACATTTTGCACCGAAGTGGTGAATATCAGTCCCCAGCGCGGGATTTGGGTGTCGAATGTGATGTTGGTGCTCAGCTGCTCGTTGACGCGTCCGTCGTTGGTGTTGTAGTAGCCCACAAAGGAGTTGCGCACTGGCGAGCCGTCGACCACGTCGCTCACCGTTTGAAACAGCATCTGCGAGTTGCTGTAGGTGGTGCGCAGCCACGCACCAGTCACATTCAGCGCCGTGCCTATGGCCTGCCAGCGCGCGGTGGTGGCGGTGAGCTCCACACCCTGCTTGCTGATGCGGCTGCCGTTGGCTGCGCGGCTGTAGCCGTCGAGCACGCTCACCTGCCGGCTGGGCAGCGAGGCAAGGTCGGGCGGGGCGGTGAGTGTGGTGGCGTCGACACCGCTGGCGTCGTAGAGCGTGTAGCTGTAGGGGTGGTAGACGCTTGAATATCGGTAGCCTGTGGTGAGGCGCTCGCTGAAGTAAGTCACCGAGAAACTGTTGCCGCCAAGCGTGCCGCCCAGGCGCACCTCCCACTTGCGGTTGCGCGCGGCGCGCAACTGGTAGTTGGTCACGTCGTCGATGTAGGTGCGCAGGCTCACGCGGCTGTGCTCAAGCGGGTTGAGTGCGTCGTAGTAGTTGAGCTGCACGAAGTCGTTGTATTGCACCTGCGGGAAGAGGTAGGCAATGGTTGGCATTTTGGTGGTGAGGCCGTAGCCGCCAGCCAGCACCAGCTTCAGGTCGCGGCCGCCAAGGCTGATGGCCGGGGCCGACAGGCGCACGTTGACGCGCGGGTCGAGATACACGTGGCCGCTGAGCCAGTAGCGGCTGTCGAGGCCAGGCAGCTGCATCGAGCGCACGCCGGCCTGGGCGTCGAGGCGCCAGCGGCCCATGGCGACGCCCACATTTTCCTCGGCGTAGAACGACAGCACCTGCAGCGAGGGCACATCTTTATATGCGCGCGGCCGTGTGGGCCACGACGCACTCAGCGGGCGGGTGATGTCGTAGATTTGTCCGCCGCCGTAGTTTTTCGAGAACGTCCACTCAGCGCCCAGCTTGTGGCGCAGGCTGAGCCACTTGGCGGGCTTGAAGTGACCCTCGGCCTTGAGGTTGGCAAAGAGGTTGAGCGGCTTGCCGTCGACGGCAAAGTCGGCCACATATTCGCGCAGCAGATACTGGCCGTCGTGCACGCCGGCCTCCATGCTGGTGGGGGCCACCGAAGCTCGGCTGGGGGCCACCTGCTTGCGGCGGTCGAGGCGGTCGTGCTGGTAGCTGGCGCTTACGTTGAGGCTGAGGTAGCTGAGCCAGTTGATGCGCTTGAAGGCAAGGCTGAGGTCGCTGTTGTAGTTCATTCGGTTGTAGCGCGACTGGTAGTCGTTGATTTTGTTCTGGCTCAGGTCGGGGTCGGTCTTGCTGTTGTCAAACGAGCCGGTGTAGTCGAAACCAGTGTTCCAGCGCGTGAACACCGACTGGCTGTGGCTGCGCAGATTGTAGCGCACCGAGGCGGTGACGCGCTTGTAGTTTTCGAAATTGTTGCGCGGGTCCACCTTTGAGTCGAGATAGCTGACATCGGCATTGAGCACTCGGCCCTCGCCCACGCTCAGGCCCTTGCCCACCGAGAAGAGTTTGCTGTATTCGTCGGCCTTGAATCGGGCTGTGAGCGGTGTGGCCGAACTGATGCGCTGAATTCGCACCACGCCGCTGGTGAGGTTGCCATATTCCACCGAGGGTATGCCGCGCACCACCTCCACGCTCTCGATGTTGTCGGTGCTGATGGTGCGCATGTCCACGCCCTTGTTGGTGATGTCGCGCTTGTATTCGGGCGACGACTGGTCGGTGCCCGACTGCGGAATGCTCTGCATGTTGGCGTCGCCGTTGATGGGCGCTCCGTCGACCATAAACAGGGTGCCGAGCGACGATATGCTGTAGTCGTTGTTGCTCACCTTGGTGCCGGTGGCGCCCATGGTGCCCGTTTCGCGCAGGGCGATGGTGTTGGCCTGCCCCATGCTGGGAGTTTGCGATATGTTGCCCGGCAGCAGTTCGAGCAGGTCGGCGAAGCTGGTGGGCTGCAGGTGGCTCATGGCATCGCGGCCTATGCGCGAGCTGCTGGTCATGCCCGTCGACTCCTTGGCGGTGACCACCACGGCATTGAGCACCTTGGAATTTTCGGTGAGGGTGATTTTCACATCGGCTGACGCTGTGCCCAGGTTAACGGTTCGGGTCGCAGTCTTATAGCCCACAAAGCTCACCGTGAGCGTGTAGCTGCCCGGCTTGAGGCCGGCAATGGCAAAGCGGCCGTGATCGTCGGTAGCCACCGACTGACCGCCCGGCCTGACGGCCACTGTGGCAAACTGGATGGGGCCGCCGCCAGCGGCGTCGACCACCGTGCCGCTGAGGGCCGGCTGCTGGGCCGCAGCCGCGAAGGCTGTGAAGCAGATTGCAATGATTAGCAGTGTCGTTTTAAGTAATTGTCTCATTTATCAGTGTTTTATGCCGCAAAATTACGCCCGCCACACAGCGGGGGCAATACCTAATGATAGGTATTTAGCCGCGGCATAATCACTATTTATTACGACTACCGTGAGGCAGCAGCAACTGCCAGAACGGGAGCAAAATAGCCACAAAAGGGTATCTGCCGGCAAAAAAATCATCATTATAAGCGATTTCGGGCCTTGCCGAGCGAAAGTAATTTTGCACCGGTGACACAAGGCCGACGCCGCTGTGTGGCCACACATTAAAAAAAAGAGCGAACACAAATCATAAAACAAACTCAAAAACTTATGAAGAAAGTTTACAAACTTTTAGCAGCAGCCATGGTGGCACTGGCACCAATGGCAGCAATGGCACAGGCAGCCACACAGCCTGTGGCCCTGTGGGGCAAATTGGTGAGCGCACCGCAAAAAACGGGCATGGGCTATGACCTGGCAGTGGCCAGCGACGGCGCCCTGTATTCACTCACCAGCGCAGGCACTATGACCGATGCCGAGGAGATTAAGTTTGGCACCGAGGTGATAGGCCACGGCACCACCAACTCCACTACATCGGGCAACCAGAACCTGGTGCTCATCAAGACCGACGGCAACGGCAACCGCCTGTGGAGCGCATACTCCACAATCGGCGACCTCTACTCGGGCGGCGGCTGGCTGGCAGCGACCAACGACGGCGGCGTGATGATGGTGGTGAAGTTCCGCCACAGCAACGGCCGCACAGAGAAGCCCGCATTTGTTGACGGCACCGGCAAGACCACCGAGCTCGACTGGGCAGCCAACGACAACGGCCGCTTCTACCGCATGGTGATGGTGCGCTTCTCGAAAGACGGTGCCATTGAGTGGACACGCATGGCCGATATTGACACCACTCCGCAAAAGAAGGCCACAACATACTCTAAAATCACCCCCGACGGATTTGATGTGTATACCGCAAAAATGGACGGCAACCAAAACCTGTATGTGGGCGGACGCTTCCGCATGCCCATCACATTCCAGAAGGCCGACGGCTCGAAGGTGACTCTCACCCCCTGCAACGTAAAAGACTGGACCGGTGACCCTCAAACACAGAACGGCGACCTCTTCATTGCCAAGTTTGACGCCAACGGCAACTATCTGAAGAGCCTGGTGAGCACCGACAGCGCCAGCTACACCGCCATCAAGAATGTGCGCATAGCCAACGACAAGCTCTACTTCGAGGGCTACTTCCAGGGCCGCACCATGAATGGCGCAATCAACCCTGTGAAGCTGGGCGGCATTGACCTGGGCCTGAAGAACGCCAACACCGCCCTGCTGGTGGGTGTGGCCGACCTCGACATGAACGTGCTCAATGCCAAGACATTCGCCTCGGAGGTGAGCGGTTCGGTGTATCAAACCACCGCACTCGATGTGATTGACAACAACATCTACCTCACCGGCAAGACCAAGTGCAAACTCGACCTGGCCAGCGGCACGATGGACGCAAGCAACACCACACGCGACGGATATCTGATTAAGCTCAACAGCGACCTCGAGCCGCAGGGCTCTGCACTCAACGGCAAGAACCAAAGCGGATTCATGGGCGTGGTGGCCGACCGCAACGACAACGACAACATATATGTGCTGGGCCACAACCTGATGAGCAATCTGTTTATGAAGAAATATGACCGCAACACCCTTGCATACAAGGATGTGGAATGGAATTTGACCGACAACGCATCGGCAATTTTCCCGATGGTGGCATCTAACGACACGCTGTATGCACTGTCGCGCGTAAGAGGCACAGTGAAGTTCATTGGCGGCGAAATTTCACTCTCATCATCGTCATTCAACGCTCTGGTGGCAGCATTCAAACTGCCCGTGCACACCACCACAGCCATCGAGACCGTGGCCGACTGCAACGACATCAACGTGACCGCCACCCGCGGTGCTATCAACATCACCACAGCCACTCAGACCACAGTGAATGTGTATAACATCACTGGCGCCCTGGTGGCCAGCGTGAAGACTGGCGAGGGCACCACCACAGTGGAACTGCCCGCCGGCCTCTACATTGCCGCAGGCAAGAAGCTGATAGTGCGCTAAGCTGAACAGACACTACATTTCATACCTTACACACCGGGCCGACGGGCCGCCTCACAACCGCTGAGGCACCCGCCGGCCCGAGTTTTTTTGCTTGGTAGGGCAAATTACGCTAACTTTACACTCATGAACGTGGATGAAATAATTGAGCGCGCGGGCCGGCTGCCGGCGGCGCAAATAGCCAATAGGCTCAACAGCGAGCTGGAAAGCAGCGGAACGGTGGTGGTCACCGCTCCGCCCGGAGCGGGCAAGTCGACCCTGCTGCCACTGACCATAATGGCCGGCAGCGGCGGCACTGGCAAGACACTGATGCTGGAGCCCCGCCGCCTGGCCGCACGGCAAATAGCCGAGCGCATGGCGCACACGCTGGGCGAGGCGGTGGGCCGCACGGTGGGCTACCGAGTGAGGCTTGAAAGCCGCACGTCGGCAGCAACGCGCGTAGAGGTGCTCACCGAGGGCATTCTCACGCGCATGCTTGTGGACGACGCCACGCTCGACGGTGTCGACACAGTGATATTCGACGAGTTTCACGAGCGCAGCATCAACTCCGACCTGGCACTGGCACTGACACGGCTGGTGCAGCAAACGCTAAGGCCCGAACTGAAGATAGTGATTATGTCGGCCACCATCGACACCAGCGCCATCTGCACCACACTGGGAGCGCCGCTGGTGGAGAGCGAGGGGCGCATGCACCCCGTGCAAGTGACACACTCGGCCGACGACTGCCCCATGCGCGAGTGCGCCCAGGCCGTGGCCAGCGCCACCCGCAAGGCCCACCGCGAGGGCGAGGGCGACATCTTGGCCTTCCTGCCCGGTCAGGGGGAAATAGCGCAGTGCGCCGAACTGCTGGGCGACGCGCTGGCACCGACTCGCGTGTATCCGCTGTATGGCAACCTGCCGCCCGAGCAGCAGCGCCAGGCCATTGCGCCGTCGGCACCGGGCGAGCGCAAGGTGGTGCTGGCCACGCCCATAGCCGAGACATCGGTGACCATAGAGGGCGTGCGCGCGGTGGTGGACTCTGGACTGTGCCGCAAACTGGTGTTTGACCCGCGCACGGGTCTCAGCCACCTCGAGACGGCCCGCATAAGCCTCGACATGGCCACGCAGCGCACCGGGCGCGCGGGCCGCGTGGCCAGCGGTGTGTGCCACAGGCTGTGGACACTGGCCACCGAGCACCACATGGAGCAGCAGCGCAAGCCCGAGATTGTGGAGGCCGACTTGGCACCGATGGTGCTGAGCGTGGCCGCCTTTGGCGAGGCCGATGTGATGTCGCTGCCGTGGCTCACCCCGCCGCCAGCCGGCAATGTGGCCGGAGCGCGACACCTGCTGGAGCAGCTTGGAGCCATTGACGGCAACAGCTGCATCACCCACACCGGCCGACGCATGGCAGCCCTGCCCTGCCACCCGCGAATTGCCCGCATGATTCTCGGTGCGGAAAGCCCTGAGCTTAAAAGTATGGCCTGCGACATCGCCGCCCTGCTCGAGGAGAAAGACCCGATGGCCGAAAGCGGCGATGCCGACCTCACTGTGCGCCTTGCCGCGCTGCGCTCGGCCCGCGGGCGGAAAAATCCTGGCCGATGGGCGCGCATAGCCAAAATTGCAGCCGACTACCGCCGCATGGCGCACGCCATCGAGGACAACGGCGGCGTGGCGGCCACCGATGCCGGACGGCTGGTGGCCTACGCCTATCCCGAGCGCGTGGCCATGGCCACCGACGGCATCGGACACTACCGGCTGGCCAGCGGCGGAATGGTGGCCATCGACCAGGCCGACGCCCTCACGGCCCACCCGTGGATTGCCATAGCCTCGATGCATGCGCCTGCGGGCGGTGCCGGACGCGTGTTTCTGGCCGCACCGCTCAACCCCAACGAGCTTGACGGCAGCATGGTGAATGAGCGCGACCACGTGGCGTGGGACGGCAAGCAAGGCTGCATCGCCGCCCGCCACGAGCGCCGCGTGGGCTCGCTGGTGATTGGCAGCAAGCCGCTGCACAATGTGGCTCCCGAGCTGATTGCCGCCACCATTTGCCAAGCCGCACACAAGGACGGGCTGAGCATGCTCGACTGGAACGACGACGTGCAGCGGCTGCAACGCCGAGTGGCGCAAGTGGCCGCATGGCACCCCGAGAAGAACATTCCCGACCTGTCGACACCACACCTGCTGGCCACTGCCGAGCAGTGGCTGCCACTGTATCTGAGCCAAGGCGGCCGCATGCCCACCAGCGTGGCCGAACTGAAGTGCATTGACCTGTGCGGCGCCATCCGGGCCATTGTGCCCTATGAGCTGCAAGCCGAAATCGACCGTCTGGCCCCGTCGCACGTGCAGGTGCCCACGGGCAGCCGCATCAGGGTGGACTACCGCCAGGGAGCCGAGGCCCCTGTGCTGAGTGTGAGACTGCAAGAGTGCTTTGGCATGGCCGGCACACCGTGTGTTGACGGCGGGCGGCAGCCGCTGCTTATGGAACTGCTGTCGCCGGGATTCAAGCCGGTGCAGCTCACGCAAGACCTGCAAAGCTTTTGGCAAAACACCTACTTTGAGGTGCGCAAAGAGCTGCGCCGCCGCTACCCCAAGCACTACTGGCCCGACAACCCGCTCGAAGCTCCCGCCGTGCGTGGCGTGAAACGCAAGAAGGACAGTTGAATTTGCAACTTTTTTTGCTCTCTTTGCACTATAGCCAAAGCGAAATCAGTGATGAAGAAATTCATAGCAGCCATAGCGGCAATAGACCGCAGGCAAAGCCTACATCCACACGGCCGGATACACCGACCGCGCCGACTCGCTGTGGCAGCACCTGCCCAAGCAGGACGACTTTCTGGAGAGCATGGCCGCAGCGGCGCAAGGCGTGGCCGACTACTTTGGCAAAAATATAATCTACATTAATGTGATGAACAACATGAGCGTGGACTGCGACTGCGACAGCCATACCGCCGTCCCCAAGCTGAAGGACATGGGCATTCTGGCATCGACCGACCCAGTGGCCCTCGACCAGGCCTGCCTCGACTTGGTGTTCAACCACAAGGGCAAGCCTGGCGATGACGAGAAACCGCTGATAGAGCGCATCAACCGCCAGCACGGCTCCTACATCACCGTGTATGCCGAACAGATAGGCCTCGGCAGCCGCACCTACCAGCTGGTGAAAATCAAGTAGCCCAAAGGACTACACCCCAGCTTATTTAGCGCATGAATTTGTAGCGCATTAACTGGCATGAAATAAGGCAGCACCCCCTGTGGCACCCCACCAGGGGGTGCTGCTTTGTTGCGATTTCAGACGATAATACCTACATGGGGTGATAGGGTGAACACTTTTTACCTATTTTTAGGTATTTTCCTTTTTTGTGAGGTGCAATAACTTTGCACCAGTAAAAAAGCAAAACAAAAAGGGAAAGTGAAACAATCTACAATTCTATCGCTGGTGGCCATTGCGGCCATAGGTTCGCACCAGGCGGCAACGGCCGCCGACAACACCGGCAACACCCAATCATCGGAACAAAACAGCACTAAGACCGAGCAGCGCCGAGGCTTCTTGAGCGGCCTGAGCGTGGGCGGATATGGCGAGGTGGCACTGTCGCGCAACTTCTACAGCGACAACGTGTACCGCTATAGCAACGCCGGCAAGTATAAGGACGACCCGAGCCACGGACGCTTCGACATTCCGCATGCCGTAATCTACCTGAACTATGAGTTTGGCAGCGGCTGGCGCATGGGCACCGAAATCGAGTTTGAACACACTGGCACAGGCGTGTCGTTTGAGAAAGAATATGAGGAAAGCGGCGAATGGGAGCAGGAAGTGGAAAAAGGCGGCGAGGTGGAGCTGGAGCAGTTCTGGCTTGAGAAGACCATAAAGCCGTGGCTCAACATTCGGGCCGGACACATTGTGGTGCCAGTGGGCCTGAACAACAGCGCACACGAGCCGCTGAACTTCTTCACCGTGTACCGCCCCGAGGGCGAGAACACCATTCTGCCCAGCACGTGGCACGAGACTGGCGTGAGCCTGTGGGGCCGCACCAAGCACTGGAAATACCAGCTGCAATTCCTGCCCGGCCTCGACGCCATGAACTTCTCGCGCGACTATTGGATTCAGAAGGGCGCACACTCGGCATTTGAATTCAAGGTGGCCAACAAATATGCCGGTGCGCTGCGCATCGACAACTACTCAGTGCCCGGCCTGCGCCTGGGCGTGAGCGGATACTACGGCCACAGCATCGACAACACCCTGGGCCGCGACGCCAACGGCAAGGCAAGCCGCCTGAAAGGCGCAGTGGCCATCGGCAGTTTCGACTTCACCTACAACGCCCACAACACCATAGTGCGCGGCCAGCTGACCTACGGCCATCTGGGCGACGCCGTTGAGGTCTACGCCCTGCCTGGCCGCCAGTCGAAGACCAGCCCGTTCTCGCAAGACCACGTGGGCAAGGCAGCCATCGCCACAGGCGTTGAGGCCGGATATGACTTCTTCTCGCAAATTGCGCAGACGCGCGCACGCCACCAGAAGATGTATGTGTTTGGCCGCTACGAGTACTACAACAGCTACATCCCCGACAAAAACAAAGAGCCCGAATATCCCTACACACAGCGTCACCGCATGGCGGTGGGCTTGAACTACTTCCCCATTCCGCAAATCGTGGTTAAGGCCGAATACTCCAAACGGTTCTTGAAGGCGCAGTACAACGACGAGCCATCGATTTCGATCGGCATCGCCTACCAGGGCTTTTTCAAGTAAAAATTCATCTATAGAAAAAAACATCAACTAAAAAAAACATAAGGAAATGAAGACATTAAAACTCACAGTGATGGCTTTGGCAGCCATCTTCACTCTGGGCCTTGCCTCGTGCAGCGACAGCAAAGACGAGCCCAACAATGGTGGAACCACCCTGAGCGAAGGCGACAAGCTGCTGCAGGAAGTGCTTGCACAGAACGTGGACGGCAACATCAACTACACCTACAAGGAATTGGCCGACAGCACCAACCAGCTGTATGACGCACTGAAGCAGATGCGCGAGGCCTCAAAGACCAACAGCGTGACACAGGAGATGGTGAACGACGCCTGCGACAAATTCCTCAAGGCCCGCTCAAACTACGAGCAAAGCGAGGCATTCCTGCTGGGCGCCGCAGCCGACTTCAGCATCGACCCGCACATCGACTCATGGCCCCTTGACCTGAGCCAGCTGCTCATATTGTTTGAAAGTCCGAAAATGATTGAGAACCTCGATGGTGAGGACGGCGCCGAAGTAGCCAACAGCTCACTGGGCCAGAGCCTGCTCGGCTTCCACGGCATTGAGTTCATCCTGTTCCGCGACGGCCAGCCCCGCAACGCCGCAGAGCTTAACGCCAACGGCCACGACTCGTATAACAAGGACAACCTCGACTTCACCCAGTTCAATGGCGAGTATGAACTGATTTACGCCACTGCAGTGTGCGGCGACCTGCGCAACAGCGTTTACCGCCTTGAAACTTCGTGGAACGCCGATGCCCCCAAGAGCCACTTCGACATTATGGAGGCCCTTGAGTGGAGCACTGTGACCACCACCAGCGGCATCTCGTATGGCGAAAACATGAAGAAGGCCGGTGTGATAGGCAGCACCTACACCAGCGTAAAGAACGCCGTGAGCGCAGTGCTCGTGGGCGATGGCGGTGCAGCCGGCATCAGCGACGAAGTTGGCAATGTGAAAATCAACAATCCATACTCGGGCGCAGACATCAGCTACATCGAGTCGGCCTACAGCCACAACTCGCTCACCGACTTCTGGCACAACATTCAGAGCATCAAGAACACTTGGATGGGCGGCCGTCCCGAAAGCCGCAACTCGGCAAAATCGTTTGAGGCCTACTTCAAGAAATACGCTCCCGAAATCAACACCGAAGTAGAAAACGCACTCAATGAAGCACAGGCCAAGATTTATGCAATTCCCGCACCCTTCGTGCTGAACTACAACAGCCCCAAGTGCCAGGACGCCATCGAAGCCTGCCAAAAGGTGACAAACGCACTGAACAAGGCTAACGACTTTATTCAGAACACCAACAAGTAAGCAATTTCACTCAATTCCCCATAGAATAAGGGAGACGGAGCCACGATAGCGCGATGGGGCGCAGTGGCGGCCGTCTCCCATTTGGGGTTAATAACACAGACGAAACTAAAATTCAATATTTCACGAAACTACTATGAAGATTTCATTACTTAGCCGGCTTGCAGCAGTGGGCATGATTGCCACACTGGGCACGGCCTGCAACGACAACGACATTCCAGTGGTGAACCCCAACACCGGCATCGGTGAGGGCAACGACACCTTCACCGCCGCCGAGTGGTATCCGGGCGGTGTGCTTGGCACCACCAGCAACGAGCAAGGCTGCTATGCCAACCCCTCGCCGTTTGTTGAGGCTAACGGCATGTATGCGTCGTTTAAAAAAGGCGAGACGTTCTTTGAAAACGACTTTACCATCAACACCGCACCGCGCCGCGGCTTGGGCCCGGCTTGGGTGCGCTCGGGCTGCCTCTACTGCCACCCCAGCTACGGCCACGGCCAGCGCATGGACCGCTACCGCGCCAACGACCAGGGCAACGGCTACCTGCTGGTGATTTACCACCCCACTGCCGGTGTTGACGGCAATGGCAAAAAGTATGACGCCAACAGCTATATTACTGAGGTCACCGGCATGCCGCAAACCAAGGCCCAGTCGCCCTTCCTGCCGCCAATTGACGAGGACGGCATACACATCACTTGGAAGAAGGCCACCGACGAGCACGGCAACAAGTTTGCCGACGGCACCACATACGACCTGGAATATCCCGACATCACCATCGACCAGGACGCCTTCAACACCGACCCCAAGCCCAGCAACTATGAGGTGCGCCTGGAGTCGACCATAGGCATCTACGGCACCGCGCTCATCGACGCCATCGACGACGACTCGCTGAAGGCGCAGTATGCCCACGAGGCCAAATATGTGCAGCTCAATCCTGGCATGTGGGCCGGTAACGACTGGGCAAGCAGCGCATGGTATACTCTGACCGACGGCACCAAGCACATCAAGCGCTTCACCTACGCCCTGACGCGCGCCTCGCTGCAAGACGGTCCTGGCGCCAACGCCATTTGGAACATCACCAACGTGACCCGCAGCGACCGCCACTACCTCTACACCACCGCAGCCTGGGCCAAGGCCATGAGCGAGAACAGCGATGTGATTGACTACATTCAGAAGTATGGCAAGCCCGCCGTGTCGCTCATGCACCCCTACTATGCCGACGGCTCACGCGACAGCATCAAGATAATGGTGAACAAGCTGCTGGGCCTCAGCAAAAACGATGCCGAGACCCGCGCCACCTACGAAAAATACTTCGTGAGCCAGCAGGGCGAGGAAATGAGCGACCAGGACTACTACGACTTCATGGTGTGGCACCGCGGCTTGGCAGTGCCTCAGGCCCGCGGCCTTAACAACGACCAGGTGAAGCGCGGCAAGAAGCTGTTCACCGAAATGGGTTGCACCACATGCCACCGCCCGCAGTGGACCACCGGCAACGACAACTACTGGGCCCCCGAAAACATCAAGAAGATAGGCAAGCTGCCACAGTATGCCAAGCAGACCATCTGGCCCTACTCCGACTTTGTGCAGCACCGCCTCCACATGGTGAATGACATTCGCGGCGGCTGGTGCCGCACCACTCCGCTGTGGGGGCGCGGCCTCTCGGTACAGGAAACCGGCCGCAGCGACCGTATGCACGACTGCCGCGCGCGCACTGTGATTGATGCCATCATGTGGCACGGCTACAGCAAGCAGAGCGATGCCTACGAGAGCTCACAGAAGTTCTACAATCTGCCCAAGGCCGACCGCGAGGCTGTGGTGGCATTCATCAACGCTATCTAAGCCCTTTGGCTGGCAACAGAAAAACGAACTTTTTCACGCAGACTATTAAATAAATTCAACGAAGCCGAAGCATCGCGCCGCAGCCCACAAAGCCACGGCTGCGGTGCTTCAGCTTCTTTTTCACATTAGGGACACGACAAGACGAAATGAAAAATTCAATATTAAAAAAAGTGACCATGGCAGCCTATGTGGCGCTGATTGTGGCCATGGCGGCAGCCACGCTGATTGGCCAGGGCGACGCCGACAGCGCAGCGCAGCAGCACGCGGCCGTGTATGGCACGTGGTGGTTCACACTGCTGTGGGCAGCGCTGGCAGTGGCCGGGGCGGCCTACTTTGCCAGCCGCCACATAAGGCGGCTGAGCGTGGTGCTGCTGCACGCCGCCTTTGTGGTGATACTGGCCGGAGCGCTCACCACCCACCTCACGGCCAAGCGCGGCATTGTGCATCTGCGGCTGGGCGAGGTGGTGAGCACCTGCATGGCCAGCGACGGCAGCCATGACGGCATGCAGCTTGAACAGCTGCCCTACTCCATGGCTCTCGACGGATTTGAGGTGGTGAACCACAAGGGCACCACAGCAGCCAGCGACTACGTGAGCCGCTTCACAATAATCGACGGCAAAAGCCGCACCAGCGGACAGGTGTCGATGAACCACATATTCAGCTACAAGCACACACGCATCTACCAGACATCGTATGACGACGACATGCGCGGCACCTACCTCACCCTAAACCGCGACCCTTGGGGCATAGGCATCACCTACACGGGCTATGCCCTGCTGCTGGTGGCACTGGTGATGATGCTGCTCGACAGCCACGGCACCTTCCACTCGCTGCTGCGCAACCCGCTGCTGAAGAAGGGCGCGCTGGCGCTAATCATTGCCGCGGGCGGCCTTGGCCACGCGCAGGCAGCCACCACGGTGCCGCAGGCGCAGGCCCAGAAGTTTTCGAAGTTGTTTGTGCTATACAACGGACGCATATGCCCCTTCCAGACGTTTGCGCTCGACTTCACCAAGAAGCTGCACGGCACCACCGGCTATGGAGGCCTCACGGCCGAACAGGTGGTGCTGGGCTGGGTGCTGTGGGGCAACGAGTGGGACGGCGAGCCGGTGATAAAGGTAAAAAGCGAGGCCATGCGCGAAGCCTACGGGCTGCCGAAAATGGCCAGCATGCGCGATTTTTTTGACCGCAGCCGCGGCGGCTACATCCTGGGGCGTGCTTTGGACGAATACCGCCGCGGCAACACCGATGGCCTGCACAAGGCGGTGGCCGACATCGACGCCAAGCTGCAGCTGGTGATGCAGCTGCGCCAGGGCGAACCGCTGAAGATGTTCCCCGTGACTGGCAGCGACGGCCGCTGCCAGTGGATAGGCCCCTCCGACAGCATTCCGGCAGGAGTGCCCGAGGCCTGCACTGAGATGGTGCGCGGCTGCTTTGGCGTGCTCAACAGCCTTGCCCACAGCGGCAACTACGGCGGCTTCGGGCAGATGGTGGGCCAAATGCGGCGCTACCAGGGCGACTTTGGCGGCGACACGCTGCCCGCCCCCTACCGCGCCAAGGCCGAACTGGTGTATAACAGCTTCCCGTTTGCCACGGTGCTGTTTGTGTTCAACCTGCTGATGGGCATCGCAGCCTTTGCCGTGAGCATGTGGCGCATGACGCGCGGCGGCGGCAAGAAGTGGGCCGGCGCATGCCTTGCGGCAGCCATGGCGGTGAGTTTCGCCGCCCTCACGGTGTGCGAGGGCCTGCGCTGGGTGGTGAGCGGCACTGTGCCCATGGCCAACGGCTATGAGACCATGCTGGCGCTTGCATGGCTGGTGCAGCTGTGTGCGCTGGCCGTGTGGCGGCGGTTCAGAATTGCGCTGGCCTTCGGATTTCTGCTGTCGGGCCTGTTTCTGCTGGTGTCGCACCTGGGGGAGATGGACCCGATGATAACACCGCTAATGCCGGTGCTGTCGTCGCCGCTGCTGAGCGTGCACGTGGGCATCACCATGGTGGCATTTGCGCTGCTGAGCATGACCTTTGTGTGCGGTCTCACGGCATTGGCGCTGAATGCCGCGGGACACAGGCGCGGCGCCGACACCAGCCAGCAGGTGCTGGCTCTGCAGCTGCTGTCGCGGCTCATGCTCTACCCCGCCCTGGCCGCCCTGGCCGCGGGCATATTCATAGGGGCTGTGTGGGCCAATGTGTCGTGGGGGCAGTATTGGGGATGGGACCCGAAGGAGACGTGGGCGCTGATAACGCTCATGGTGTATGCCATAGCGGCCCACCCCGCTTCGCTGCCACGGCTGGCGCGGCCGGTGGCCTACCACACTTTCATGGCATGCGCTTTTGCCCTGATAGTGATGACATACTTCGGGGTCAACTACTTTCTGGGCGGCATGCACAGCTATGCCTAATGCAGAAGATAGTAACAAATGGTGATGCCGCGGCGGCGCATATCCCCAATAATTGCGATTGCCGTGACGGCTGTGAATGAGTTACTTTGCAATTGCAAACGAATTATATTCACACTACAATCACACACACTGAGACACTTAGACATGGACAACGACTGCAAATACAGCCCCAACGACAAGATGAGCTACCTGATTAGCGACAATTTCCAGATACTGATGGTGATGAGCCGCTTCAACATCACGCTCGGCTTCGGCGACAAGTCGGTGCGCGACGTGTGCCAGAGCCAGGGCATCGACTGCCCCACATTCCTTGCCGTGGCCAACTTCATAAGCAGCGAGCAGAGCGGTTTCTCGACCGACGGCGAGCCGCAGTTCAGCCTCACCGCCCTGATGGACTATCTGAAAAACGCCCACACCTACTTCCTCGACTTCAGCCTGCCTATGATAAGGCGGCGGCTGATAGAGGCCATCGACTGCACCACGCGCAACAATGTGGCCTTCCTCATACTAAAGTTTTTCGACGAGATGGTGACCGAGGTGCGCAAGCACATGGAGTATGAAAACGAGATGGTGTTCACCTATGTGGGCGAACTGCTGGATGGCAAGCGCCACCCCACCACCAGCATACGCCAGTTTGTGCACGGGCACAGCCGTGTGAACGAGAAGCTTAACGAGCTGAAAAACATCATCATTAAGTATTACCCCGAAAACGGCAACAACAATCTGCTAAACGCCGTGCTCTACGACATATTCAACTGCGAGCAAGACCTCACCTCGCACCGCCAGGTGGAGGACTGCATGTTTGTCCCGGCAGTGGCGGTGATAGAAAGGAGGCTGCACAATGAGTGCTGACAGCAGCGGCATTAAGGTGGTGGTGGCCGACAACTCGGTGATAGTGCGCAGCGGCATGGTGGCCGCCCTGAAGCGCATGACGGGGCTCAACGCGACGCCATTCGAGGTGCCGACGGCCGAGTCGCTGCGCAACTACGTGCTGCTGCACTCGCCGCAGGTGGTGATTGCCAACCCCACGTTTGGCGGATACTTCGACGTGCACTCGTTTAAGGAAAACGAGGGGGCGGCACAGGTGAAATATGTGGCCATGCTAAGCTCGGTGATCGACAAGAGCCTGCTCAAGGACTACGACGACTCCTTCAGCATCTACGACGACCCCGGCGAGATAGCCGACAAGCTGAAGCGGCTGGTGAAGTCGAAAAAGGGTGCATCGGCCAGCGGCCACGAGGCTCTGAGCGAGCGCGAGCGCGAAATAATGGTGTGTGTGGTGAAGGGTATGACCAACAAGGAGATAGCCAACAGGCTGTGCCTGTCGATTCACACGGTGATTACCCACCGGCGCAACATCAGCCACAAGCTGCAAATCCACTCGCCCGCGGGCCTCACCATATATGCCATTGTGAACAAACTGATTGAGCTCACCGACATCAAGGAGTCCACAGCACAATAGGGCTGTGGCCACTGACGGGCACACGCCACAGCAGGCGCGGGGCGCGATTCCGGCTTTTTCGGCACTGGTCTGAAAAATCGGACTTCGCGCCCCGCAGCTGCATAATAAAAGCAGTGGGTTTTGCGTTAATAATCAAATAGCATCATTCACAACCAAAGCATGGCAAAACATCACATAAATATCACAGCACTGCCCAAGGCGGCCGCGGCAGTGGCGGCGGCCTTGGCGCTGGGCTGCGGCAGCGCAGCCGCATTCGCGCCAAGCGCCTATGCCGACACATCGAGGCTTAACAGCGGGCGGTGGGTGAAAATAAAGGTGGACGAGAGCGGATTCTACCAGATTACTGCCGACGACGCGCGGCGCTGGGGATTTGGCGACGTGAGCCGCCTGCGCGTGTTTGGCTACGGCGGCGCGCAACTCAGCGAGAAGCTGACGGCCGACCTGCCCGACGACCTGCCACAGGTGGCCGTGACGCGCACCGGTGGCAAAATAGTGTTCTACGCGCAGGGCCCCACCACATGGACCACTTCGAGCAACCTGACCTACGTGCAGAGCCACAACCCCTACTCCACCGCGGGCTACTATTTCGTGACCGACAACCAGAGCATTGCCGACGCCACCGTGGCCAAGGCAAGCACACCGGTGGTGGAGGGCGGCACCGAGATAAACACGTTCACCGGACGCACCTATCACGAGAAAGACATCGACAACCCCGGCGAGACGGGGCGCACATTTCTGGGCGAAGACTTCCGCTACACCACATCGCAGGCGTTCAAGTTCAGCCTGCCGGGCCTGGTGAGCGGCAGCGAGGTGAGCGTGCTCACCAGCTTTGCAGCCAAGACCATGGGCGGCACCAGTTCGGTGAAATTCCAGTACAACGGCACCAACCTGCCCAGCAGCACAGCCGACGAGATGGCCCCTGTGGAAGCCTCGGAAAGCTCGCACATACACTACGTGCCGTCGACCTCGGTGAAGCGATTCGACCTGAGCGGCACCGGCGACCTCACCTACACAGTGACATTCAAGCCGAGCGGCACGCTGTTTTTGGCGCGGCTCGACTACATCACAGTCAACTACAGGCGACAGCTGGCCTTGGGCAGCAACGGACTGCTGTATTTCGGCTTTCCAAGCGGACGCACCGACGCCCGCTACGCCCTGAGCGGAGCCAGCGCCAGCACCCACATTTGGGACGTGACCAATGTGTGGCAGCCTGTGGAGATGAACGCCTCGCTCAGCGGCAACACGGCCTCGTTCTCGGCCACCACTGGCGGGCGTCGCGAATATGCCGCCTTCAACGAGGGCGCATCGCTGCCGTCGCCCACCATGGTGGGCACGGTGGCCAACCAGAACATTCACGGCAGCGCCACGCCCGACATGATAATAATTGCGCCCAGCGAATATGTGGCGCAGGCGCAGCGTGTGGCGCAGCTGCACGAGTCGGCCGACTCGATGCGCGTGCTGGTGCTCAACCAGAATGCGGTGTTCAACGAGTTTTCGTCGGGCACGCCCGACGCCATGGCCTACCGCCGCGTGTGCAAAATGTTCTACGACCGCGGCACCAGCACTGACGGGCACCGACTGGGCTACCTGCTGCTGATGGGCAACGGCAGCTATGACAACCGTCAAATAAGCGACAAGGTGAAGCTGCTGTCCTACCCCATGCTGCTCACATGGCAAAGCGCGGCCAGCGCCACCGAGAGCTCGTCGTACACCAGCGACGACCCGTTTGGCATTCTGGCCGACGGCTCGGGCCCGGCCTTTGCCAGCAGCAAAATCGACATATCGGTGGGCCGATTCCCCGTGAAGAGCGTGGCCGAGGCGCGCACCTGCGTCGACAAGCTGATAAAGTATGTCACCAAGCCCGACTATGGCAAGTGGAAGATGAACGTGCTCAACGTGGCCGACGACGAGAACAATGCCGTGCACATGGAACAGGCCGACGCTGTGATTTCGACCGCGCAACAGAATGGGGCCGCCGACTTCATGTTCAACCGCGTGTATATCGACGCGTTTGAAAACCGCAGCAACGGCGGCGGACGCTACTACCCCGACGCGCGCAAAAAGATGTACAACACGCTGAGCGACGGTGTGGTGTGGTGGAACTACACCGGCCACGCAGGCCCCACCAGCTGGACCAACGAGGGACTGATGACCATCACCGACATCGAGCAGAACCTGTATTACAACCACGAACCCATATTGTATGCCGCCACGTGCGAGTTCACACGGTTTGACGCCACAGCCACATCGGGCGGCGAATACATGTTTCTGAATCCGCGCGGCGGAGCCATATCGGTGATATGCCCGCCCCGCCTTGTGTTCATTTCCAACAACGGCAACCTTAACCGCTCGGTGGCAAAATACATATTCGCCAAAGACGCCAGCGGACGCCCGCTGCGCCTGGGCGACATTCTGCGCCGCGGCAAGAACGACACCGGCAGCGACGACAACAACTCGCGCTACTTCCTGTTTGGCGACCCGGCCATGCGCCCCGCCTACCCCACCGCCAAGGTGGCTATCGAGAGCATCAACGGGGCCGATGTGACCACCACCGACCCGGCAAAGATGCCGGTGTTCAAGGCCCGCCAAAAGATTAGCGTGGAGGGACACATTGCCGATGCCTCGGGCAAACCGCTCACTGACTTCAACGGCCCCGTGACGGCCACCCTCTACGACAGCGAGCAGAGTGTGACCACTCACGGCTATGGTGGCAAGGAGGGGAAGGAATACACCTACCAGGACCGCAGCAACAAGCTGACGGTGACCGTCGACTCGGTGAAGGACGGACGCTTTAAGCTGAACCTGACCATACCGTCGGAGGTGATAGCCACCACCGACAACTACAGTCCCGCGCTGCTAAGCGTGTATGCCGACAACCCCACCGACTCCATTGAGGCCATGGGCAGCAACAGCAACTTCTACATCTATGGCTACGACGACGCCGAGCTTACCGACACCATCGGGCCAGAAATAAAGGTGTTCGGCCTCAACAGCGAAGACTTTAAGGACGGCAGCAACGTCAACGAGTCGCCGCTGGTGATTGCCCGCGTGGCCGACGAGAGCGGCATCAACCTGTCGACAAGCGGCGTGGGCCACACAATGACGCTGATGCTCGACGGCAACAAAAACCACAGCGACCTCAGCACATACTACACCCCCGAGGCCACCGAAAGCGGCTATGCGGGCACGCTGCACTACCAGCTGAGCGACCTTGCCAACGGCCAGCACACCCTGCGGCTGAAGGTGTGGGACGTGTTTAACAACTCAAGCGAGCGCACCATCAGCTTCAACGTGATCAACGGCCTCAAGCCCGAGGTCTACAGCCTCTACACCGACGCCAATCCGGCCACGGTTGAAGCCAACTTCTATGTGCGCCACAACCGTCCCGACGCCACGCTGCGCATCACCCTCAGCATCTACGACCTGCTGGGCCGCGAAGTGTGGAGCACGCAGCAAAGCGGACGCAGCGACATGTTCCGCTCGTCGGCCATTACTTGGGACCTCACCGACCGCAGCGGCCGCCGTGTGCCACGAGGCATATATGTGTGCCGCGCCAGCGTGTCGACCGACGGTGTGCAGGAGGCCACCAAGGCTCAAAAGATAGCAGTGGCCAGCGAATAAATCCGCCCCACTATTATACAGCAAAAGCCGCCCCACACAGGGGCGGCTTTTGTTGCTTATATACACAGCAGCAATCCATATTGCGCATCAGCGATTTTGTATTCGAACATAGCACTCCGAGAGCGATTAAAAAAGCAGCAATCATTGCGAGTTGGCGGGGGTGTGAATCCTATTTAAGCTGTAGGGACACGGCATGCCGCGTAAGACGCGATCTACAGCAAATCGACTAATTGCATGCTTACATGAGAATAACATTGCGCAGAGCCGTCAAGCAGGAATTTCGCGACGGCTGCGCCTCAGCTGCATACCACTTGCAGTTTCAACAGTGTGGCCGTGTGGGGCTACACCCGTCGGACGCGGCATGCCGCGTCCCTACCGATAACGTACTTATATATAGTCAATTGTATATGTGTTGCTGATGTCTTTATGACGGCTTGCAGCTGCTCAGCGGTAAGCTTTTTTGGGTCTATTTTAGACAAAACATCTAAAAGGAAGTCACCTCGTTCACAAACTGTAGAGTCCAACAGCAACTGGCAAGGGCAAGCATAATAATCGAAAATGTGAATAATGCTAATTGTTTCATTATTAGAGGTATTTTAGTCGGTTGTTTTTTATGCTCGGCCATGCGTGCCGCACCCTAGTCGCGGCGGAAGATGTCGCGGGTGTAGACTTTGGCAGCCACGTCGTCGAGGCAGGCGTCGTAGCGGTTGGCAATTATGGCGTGGCTCTTGGCCTTGAACTCGGCAAGGTCGTTGACCACGCGGCTGCCAAAGAACAGCGAGCCGTTTTCGAGCGTGGGTTCGTAGATTATTACCTCGGCGCCCTTGGCCTTGATGCGCTTCATTATGCCCTGAATGGCACTCTGGCGGAAGTTGTCGGAATTTGACTTCATGGTGAGGCGGTAGACGCCTATCACTGGCGGCTGGGCAGCGGCATCTCCGTGGCTGTACTGGTTGTTTTCGCTGTAGCCATACCAGCCGGCGCGGCGCAGCACGGCATCGGCGATGTAGTCTTTGCGGGTCTTGTTGCTCTCCACAATGGCCGACATCATGTTTTGCGGCACGTCCTGGTAGTTGGCCAGCAGCTGCTTGGTGTCCTTGGGCAGGCAGTAGCCGCCGTAGCCAAACGAGGGATTGTTGTAGTGCGTGCCTATGCGCGGGTCGAGGCCCACGCCCTCGATTATGGCGCGGCTGTCGAGGCCCTTGACCTCGGCGTAGGTGTCGAGCTCGTTGAAGTAGCTCACGCGCAGTGCCAAATAAGTGTTGGCAAACAGCTTCACGGCCTCGGCCTCCTTCATGCCCATAAACAAGGTGCTGATGTTCTGTTTTATGGCGCCCTCCTGCAGCAGTGCGGCAAAGGTGTGTGCGGCCTGCTTGAGCATGTCGACGTCGGTCACCGACTCGATGGCGCGGTTTTCGGCCTCAAACTCAGGACGGTCGATAACATTGGGGTAGCCCACTATGATGCGGCTGGGATACAGGTTGTCGTAGAGCGCCTTGCTCTCGCGCAGGAATTCGGGCGAGAACAGCAGGTTGAACTCCTTGACGCCCTTTTGGGCATATTTGAGATAGAGGTTGCGGGTGTAGCCCACAGGGATGGTAGACTTTATCACCATCACGGCCTTGGGGTTGACTTCGAGCACGAGGTCGATCACCTCCTCGACGTGCGATGTGTCGAAGTAGTTCTTCACCGGGTCGTAGTTGGTGGGTGCGGCTATCACCACAAAGTCGGCGTCGGCATAGGCGCTGCGGCCATCGAGCGTTGCCACAAGGTCGAGTTGCTTCTCGGCCAGATATTTCTCGATGTATTCGTCTTGGATGGGCGATATGCGGCTGTTGAGTTTGGCCACCTTTTCTGGAATCACGTCGACAGCCGTCACGTGGTGGTGCTGCGACAGCAGCGTGGCAATGCTCAGGCCCACATAGCCCGTGCCGGCCACCGCCACTTTTATATCTTTGAAATCACGCATAATGCTATTACTCTATTTTAGTGGTAAAGTTACAAAAAAATGTTATTTTTTTCGCACAATGCTTGTCATTTATTTTCAGCGGTGCTACTTGGCAATCAGTGGTCGTAGCCGTCACGGCTGAGCACGCCCTGCTGGTAGTAGTGCTTCACTTCGTGCATGTCGGTGACCAGTTGGGCGGCGTCGATGAGCCACTGCGGGGCATAGCGGCCGGTCATCACCACCTCGGTTGACGGGTGGCGGCCACCGATGGCGGCCATCACCTCGGCCTCGGTGAGCAGGCCGTAGCAGAGGGCTATGGTTAGCTCGTCGAGCACCACCAGGCCATAGTCGCCGCTGCTCATAAGGGCCGCACACCGCTCGAGTCCGCGCCGCGCGGCCTGCACGTCGGCCTCGGTGGGCTTGCGCTGTATGAAGCAGCCGCCGCCCAGCTGCTCGATGGTGAGCAGCCCCTGTGGCAGCATGGCGGCGAGGCGGGTTTCGCTATACTTCTCGTCTTTCACAAACTGGCCCACATACACCCGCCGGCCTGAGCACAGCACCCTCACAGCCACGCCAAAGGCTGCGGTGGTCTTGCCCTGCCCGTTGCCGGTGTAGAGGCGCACAAACGTTTTTTCCATTGTTCTGCTATATGTAAATTGAAAAACATCATAGGGCAACCACCGCTTTTGCACATGGTGGCTGCCCTATGAACATTGTTAGTGTTTACTTTAATCTGTTCATTTGTTGCCGTCGAGCGGATTGATGACCACGAGCCGGCCTATGGCGGTGCCGCCATAGTAGTTGCCGGCGGTGTAGGTGCCGTAGTACTTATACTGGCCAGGGGCCACGCGGTGGCCTTCGCTGTCGCACAGGTTCCACTTGAGGGGGAACTGTGCCGTCTTCTGGCTCCACACCACATTGCCCACAAGGTCGGTGACGGTGACTGTGACCTCGGGCTGGCTGCTGAAGCTGTGACGCACGGCAAACTGGGCCTCAGTCACGGCCGGGTCGCTGCCGGCATCGAGGGAGAGAGAGCCCGGAGCGCCAATGGCAAACGAGATTGACTTGCTGGCACTGTTGCCCGCGAGGTCGTAGACGGTGAATGTGGCCGTGTGGCGGCCCTGGTCGAGCGAGCCTATGGGATAGTTGATTTGCACCGACTTGCCATCGGCATCGAGTGTGGCATAGCTGCCCACATCGGGCATCGTCTGGCGGCCGCCGTCGATGAGCAGGCGCATGTTGCTGCCGATGCTCATTTCCTGCATGTTAATGCCACGGTCGTCGCTGGCGGTGATGTGCAGCGTGCTGCCTGCGGGCACAAGTGCGCCCTCGGCCTGGGCCTCTTCGTCGGTGAAATACATTGCGTCGACGGTGGGCGCAATGGTGTCGACAATCACCAAGTCGCTGAAATATGGGCGTATATTCAATTTGCCATACTCACCATTAACCATTTCATCGGAATTGTCGCGATGAGCATACACTCGCAGCATTCCAAACTCGTATTGGGCCTGCACTGTGCGCGGCAGCATGAGGCGGGTTTTAATCACGCCGTTCTCCACGCGGCACTTTTTAGTTGAAAGCAAATTGCGCGGGTAATAAATGTTGCGCGTCACCGACTGCTTATTGACGGTGATGGTCACTGTGGTGTTGATGCGCTGGGCATCATAAAGCGCCACTGTGGCTTCGCCATTGAAGCTATTGTCAACTTCCTGCGAGCCTGCTTTCAGCACATTTGCCACGAGCTCGAAATCTTGAAGGGCACGCGTCTCGGACACGGTGCTGTCGTTAACCTCATAACCATTTATCTTAGTCACCTTAAAGCGGTTCTGCGGGTAGTTGATGCGCATGGCCGGATCGCCGATTAGCATGAACATGAGCTTATTGGTGTTGCTGGTGGTGCCGAACGACTGCTTCGACTTGAGGTAGACATCGCCCAAGCGCGGCATAGAGCCACTGAACTTGTAGTTGAACATGGCCTTGATGAAGGCGGCGTTTAGGGCGTCGTTGCTCTCGGCATACACCGAGCGGGTGGAGCCGAGCAGGGCTATTACGCCGCCGTCGGTCTTGTGAAACATGAGCTCGCCTATGCCCTGCTTGTCGCTGTCGAAGCGCGACACATCGCAGGCGGCAAACGTCATTATGGGGAAATGGGTGTAGCTTGTGCTCTCAACGTTGGCATTGGTCCATAACTCGGCATATTTGCTGAGCGAAGTGGTGCCCGCATGGCCAATGTAGGTGGCGAAGTAGGCACCCTTGGCCAGCACCTCCTTGAATCGGCGCGTGCCCATCTCGCAGCGGCCCAGACGGTCTTGGTCTATATGCACCTGCGGGAACTGCGACACATACACCTTGTCGAGGTTCATGCCTGTGTCCATGGTCTTGCTGAATATGCCGGCCACGCCCTCGGCCTGGGCCACGTGCATCAGATTGTCGGGCTGGTCGGCACTTATGAGCACATTGTCGCGCCAGTATCCATAGTCGGGATTGGTGACGTAGTTAATCAGTTTGTCAACGTCGGCCTTGGCCTCAAGCGGGTCGCTGGTGGGGATGCGGCCTACTGCTATGCGCAGCATGTCGGCACTCAGGTTGTAGCCCGAGTTGTCGTCGAGCATGCCAAAGAAGTCGTCGCAAGTGTAGCTGTAGCCCTCGTCGTTGCTGCAATCGCTCTCGTAGGCCAGCAGCAGTTCGCCGCGGTCGGAGGTTATCGAGCGGTTGTCGTATGAACCGTCGCCAAACAACAGCAGATATTTAAACTTGTTGCGGTCGCGGTCGTAGAACATCTTGCACAGCATGCGGTAGGCCATGGCATCGGGCGTTCCCGACGAGAACTCGTTGAATATGAGCCGGTGGTCGACAACGGCCACCTTCATGCCGTCCATGTCCTCATGCATTTTGGCAATGCGGCGGGCCTGCTCCATTACAGGCTTGGTGGTGATGATGAGCATGTCGGGCACCTCCATGGCGTGCAGGTTTTGGTTGTCCACGCTCTCCCAGCTGTCAACGGTCATCAGCTGCTGGCTGGGGTCAAAAGCCACAAACTGCGCCATGCGCGCCTCATAGCCCGGAGTGAACGACGCCACACTCGAGCCGTCGGCAAGGGTGTCGCACTCCACCGCATAGCTCACTGGCGCGGCAGGATTGTCGACATTCCACACCACAAGGCCGGTGGGCGCAGTGGCTATGTCGACGCGGTTGCTGTCGGCCAGTTCGCAAAAGCCCATGCGCAACTGGCCGTTGCGGCCATAGTCAAGGCTGTTGCGGCGGCAGAAGGTGAGCATCAGGTAGTCGAGCTTCGCCGACTTGAACACACCGCTGGTGGCAATCTGCACCTTTACGTTGCCCTGGTCAGCGGCCGGGGCAGGAATTGCAGCCACGGGCGAAGCCTGATTGTAGTAGACATACACGTTGGTGCCCGGCGAATAGATGCGCGAACCGCTCACGCTGAAGGGCACCGAGTCACCATTGACCCAAGTTCTTATCAAGCCGGCCGACTTGTCGATGTTGGCAGCGGCAGCGGTGTTCACCACCAGCCGGCTGCCCTTGACCACTCCCGGCATGCTATAGGGTATTTCCACAGGCTTCTGCAGGTCCTCGCCAAGCAGGTCCTTGCCCGAGAAGCCCACCGAAGTGAGGTCGTTCTCGTGATAGAAATAGTCGATGCTGGTGTCGCGCACGGCCACGCCTGGCTTTGCGGCCGGCCCGGCTGCTGTGATGGCGGTTTCGCTGCCGCCGGCGTCGGTGAGGAAGTAGTAGCCCACCCGTGAATAGGTGTTGACGCGGTGGGTGAAGCGCGGGTTCTGCGAGCGCGGGTCCACTATTTTGAAGCTGACGGGGCCTGCGGCATAGAAGCAGATTTTGCCGTCGTGCCGCATTACGGGCACAGGCTGCAGGTCGTCGGGCTGCGAGCCGTCGAGCTGCTCGCTCATCATGTGGCCGCCGCTGCCATACACCCTCACGCTGGCAGGATTGCTGAATCCCATCTTGGCAAGGTCGTCGGCCGTGAGCTGATACACGCCGTTTTCCGGTATGGCAATCTTCACCCATTTGCCCTTGGCAAGGCGCGACTGTGTGGCATAGTGCGACAGCGACAGCGCTCCCGCATGCGGAGCCAGAGCGGCCGCGAGGGCCACAATGGCCGCCTTGAGCCATGATTTTTTGGAGTTGAGATGCATAAGCGTATTTTAATCTGTTGTGTGTGTGCAATGCCGCCGCAGCGACATCTTGCGAGAGAAAAAGCTTTCTTAGTTATAATAACGTGGCGCACACCAGCTTTAGTGCATGTGACGCAGTTTATTTCACCCTGATGCGCAGCGAGGGAGTGCCGCCCACGGTGGCCGTCACCGTGTCGCCTATGGCTATGGGCTCGTCGGGGCAAAGGCTGCCCGCAACTATTATGTCGCCCATCTTTAGGGTGAAGTAGCGGCTCACCAGCTCGATGATGTCGTCGGGGGCCATGGGCGGCTCGGGACACTCGCTCTCGGCCTGGCGGGTGCCGCCAAGAGTCATGGCCACGGCCGTGCCGCCAAGCTGGCCAAGGGGCTTGAAGTCGCCCAGCCACACCGAGCCGTCGAAAGCGGTGGCAAGGGCCGATCCGGCTGCGAGCGGCGGAGTGAGGCCGTGGGCACTGACCACGGCGGCCGCCGCAGCGGCGTCGTAGTAGCGGTGGGCAAAGTGGCGGGCTATGCACTTGCCCAGACGGCACACGCGCAGCGCGAGCGAGACACGCACGGTGAACCCGCCGGCGAAGTCGGGAATGAAAAACGGTTTGCCGCTAGTGAGCGCCGACGAGTCGGCCATGAGTCTCACTTGAGGCTGGCTCGGGGCGCTGCCGTCGTAATGTAATGCTATTATCTTCACGTTCTGATTTTATCTGTATTGGTGTGTCATGCTCACTGACATTTCAGGCAGGCACGCACTGCCCCCCTACTTGGCGTTCATCTCGTCCATGCGGTTGTACATCACCGCCAGGTGGGCGTAGATGGAGGTGTTTTGAATCACAATGCCGGCGGGCACCTTGATGCGAAACGGGGTGAAGTTCCAGATGGCCTTCAGCCCGCTTTGTATTATCACGTCGGTCACCTGCTGCGCGTGCTCGACGGGCACGGCCAGCACGGCAATCTGCACGCCATACTCGCGCTGGCGGCGGGCAAGCTCGTCGATGCCGAAAATGGGCACGCCGCAAATGCTTTTGCCTATCAAATCTGGATTGACGTCGAAGCCGGCCACAATGTTGAGGCCATACTGCGCCAGGCCCACATCCTGCATCAGCGCACCGCCCAGCGAGCCCGCGCCAATCATGAAGGCGCTGTGCTTGTGCTTGAAGCCGAGAAAGTCGGTGAGTTCCTTCACCAGTTTGTGCACCTCATAGCCGATGCGGGTTTTGCCCTTGATGTTGAGAAACGAGAGGTCTTTTGCAATTTGTGAGGCATCGACGTTGATTTCCTTGGCAATCTGCGTCGACGACACGTATTCCACGTGGCGGTTGTCGAGCAGCCGCACGTATGCCAGATACCATGGCAGCCGCCTGAGCGTGGGCTCGGGCAGAAGCCCCTTAGATGTATTTTTAATGTCAGCCATTCACACGTGTTTGGAATTCCAGTTTTTCCTATTCGCAGACAGTGGTTGCGGCTTGAAAAGCGCTGATATCCACTGCCAATCTGCAAATTTATAAAAAAATCCGCTTTTTTCCAATACGGCATTTTGCCAGCGCGGCAAAAAAAGGTAGGGGCGCTTCCGTTTTCACCACAGAAGCGCCCCTACGCGTTATCGATTATGCTTTATTACATTCCAAATTGCCAGGCGAATCACCAGTCAGGATTCTGCGAGCAGCCGCTGGCCTGCACCTCGTCGGTGGGCACGGGGAAGAAGTAGTACTTCTTGTCGAAGGTGCGCACCTTGGAAGTCACAGCCTTCACATAGCCACCGCTGAGCGTGAGTGCGCCGTCGAGGTGGGGAACCTGACTCAGGTTAGCACCCTCGTTGATTGAAGGATACTTGTCGGTGTCGAGCTTGTCGAGCTGATGCCAGCGCACGAGGTCCCAATAGCGGTACCAGTTGTCGGTCATAAGCTCGCAGCGGCGGCAGCGACGAATCTCCCACAGCAGGCTGCTCACGTTCATGTTGTTGGCCGGGTCGGCTGCCGGCGACATAGTGAGGCCGGGCAGGCCTGCGCGTGCCTCAAGCTTGTTGATGGTGTTGTCGAGGTCGCTCTGGCTAATGGTGCCAAGTTCGGCCTTGGCCTCAGCATAGTTGAGGTAGATTACAGCCAGCCAGTAGATGGGGGCGTCGGTGTAGTTGGTGCCGGTGTTGCCGCGATAGTAGAAGTCGCATGCGGGAGTGTCATACTTGCCGATGTTGTAGGCAGTAGACGAAGTCATAGCAGCATCGTTGGCACTGTAGCCGCGCTTCCATGAATGGCCCTTGAAGCAGAGCACAGAGTCGAGCAGCACACCCAGGCGCTTGTCGCGCACGGCGGTCATGTTGTTGATGGTGTAGATGGTGTCGTATGCTGTTGAATCAGCCGATCCATCCTTCTTCTTGGTTTGGTACGCTTTAATCACAGGCTTGGGCAGGTCGCTCTTGTTGAGGGTGGTAGTGGCCAGAGGCTTGCCATCACGGAAGAGGAACGACTCAACGGCATTGCGGGTGATGCCGTATTGCTGCGACGATGAGCTGGTCCAGTCGATAGTTGAGTGGTGCTGCACATCCTTCTCATAGTTGCGGTAGAATATGATTTCGTTGCAACCGCTCAGGTCAACCGAATTATAGATGGTGCCGTAGTCGGCGGTGAGCGAGTAGCCCATGCCCATCACAGCCTCGGAGGCCTTAACGCTCTCTTGCAGATATTTGCTGGCACGAGCCTCATCGGGAGCCTTGCCATTGTCGGCCTGCGTGCGATATTTGCAGTAAGTACCCTCATAGAGGCAGATGTCGCTCTTCATGGCCTGGGCCATGGCGGGAGTGAACGAGTTCTTGTCGTTGCCGGCGGGCAGGTTGGCAATAGCGAAGTCGAGGTCGTTGAGCACGCTGTCCATCACCACGTCGCGGTCGGTGCGCTGCATCTTGGTCTCTTCGGTATTGTTGGGGTCGAGCACCACGGTGTTGCGCCACTGCACGTCGCCATACATGCGCACCAGCTGATAGTATTGCCAAGCGCGGTTGAGGCGGGCAATGGCTATATACTTGGTCTTGTTGGCCATCGAAGAGCCAGCCAGCATGGTGATTGCATAGTTGGCGCGGCGCACTTCCTCTTGGCCACTGGTCCAGTAGCTTGACGACTGGGGAACAGAGGTGAATGTCCAGTCTTCGAAGTCGGCTCTGGCCTGGTCGTCGCTGAGAGTCTTGAAGTAATACCAGCCGCCACCGGTGCCGGTGCCGTAGCCTGAGTAGTCTTCAAAGAACGTGTTGCAGTAGCTCGACACCAGATTCTCGTTCTGCCAGAATGCCGGGTCGTTGATTGGGGTGTCGCGCGGAGACTTTTCAAGCATGTCGTTGCAGCTCGACAGCGCAAGCGCGGCCACCGTCAATGATAATAATATTGTCTTTTTCATTTCTATAATTCTTTAGTGGTTCAGAAACAGTTAGAAAGTAACTTGGAGGCCAAACGACCAGCTGCGTGTAATCGGGTAGGTGCGGCCCCAAGTGCCGTACATGAGAGCGCCCTGGCCCTCGTTCATTTCAGGATCAATGGGGAGGTCGCCACTGCCCTTGTGCAGCAGGCACAGATTGTTGACGCTTGCATAGAGGCGAAGTTTCTGGATGTAGGCCTTCTTGGTGAGAGCGGTGGGCAGAGTGTAGCCCAGAGTCACGTTCTTCAGACGCAGGTAAGACATGTCGACCAGATACTTGCTCTGTGGATAGTAGTTGTAGCGGCCACCCTCACCGGCAAGGCCGGCCACATTGCCTGCGGGGTCGCTGCCCGGATACAGAACCGGGAAGTCGGCACCTTGGCTGATGTTGCTCTTGGTCACAGTGAAGTTGCCAGTGGTCTGGTCGATGCTGTATTCAAACTCGTTGAAGTTTGTCTGGTTGGCATAGATTGCCAAGTCGCTCTCACGCATTTCGGGGAACACCATCGACGACAGTGTCCACATGTCGCGCTTGCCCACGCCCTGGAAGAAGAGGTCGAGGTCGAAGCCCTTGTAAGCGCCACCCAGGTGGAAGCTGTATTCATAGCGCGGTGTGGTGTTACCAATCACCTTAAGGTCGCCATGGTCTTCAAGAGTACCATTGCCGCCATTGATTTTACCGTCGCCATCGAGGTCTTTATACTTTATGTCGCCGGGGCCGTAGATGAATGCGCCAGTCTGAATGGCTGTCTGGTCGGCAACGCCGTTCTTGTATTTCCAGCCAGTGAGCACATAGCCAGTGCCCTTCTTCTCGATAATCGGGCCGTCGAAGTCTGCTTCGGTGAAGTAGCGGTCGGTCTCAAAGCCCCAGATATCGCCCCAGTTCATGCCTTCGTAGGCATAAGAGGGATCGTTGGGATGGCCAATGAGGTTGCTGCTTGTGGTCCACTTGGTGACCTTAGCCTTGGCGTCGCCAATGCTGAAGGTGAGGTATGCGCTCAGGTCGCTGGTGAACTGGCGGCGCAGGTTCAGGTTAAGTTCCCAACCGCGTGCGCGGAGCGAACCGGCATTGGTGTAGGGCGAAGTGGCGCCCACGCTCGGAGCGACTGCGGTGCCAGGGGCAAGCATGTCGCGGGTGTCGCGCTGATACCAGTCGAAGCCAAGAGTAATCTGGTCGTTGAGGAAACCGAGGTCAAGACCGATGTCGGTGGTGCGGATGCGCTCCCACGACAGTGTGGGCGACACCCATGTGGGCATGTCGAGCTCGGTGACCTTGCCGTTAGAGCTGTTGAGCCAGTGCACGTAGCCCTTGCTGATGGTTACAATCTTAGAGAGGAACATCCAGTCGCCTACGGCCTCGTTGCCGATTTCGCCGTATGACAGGCGCAGCTTACCATTGTCAACAATGCTGCGCAGCTTGTCCCAGTAAGCCTCCTGGCTGAAGCGGTAGCCCACAGAGAACGATGGGAAGAATGCCCACTTGTCGCCTTCGGGGAAGCGCGACGAACCGTCGTAGCGGCCGTTGAGTTCAAGCAGGTAGATGCCCTTGTAGTCGTAGTTGATGCGGCCGAAGTAGCCGGCCGATGCACGGTCTTGAGTGCTGGAGTTGATAGCCCACTTCTTCTCGTCGCCGTATGTGAGGTTGAGCTCAGGCATAGTCTCGGAGTAGAGTTCGGGACGCTGAGCGTAGAAGTAGTCGTAATACATGTCCTCGCCGTTCACACCCAGCATCACGCCCAGGTTGTGCACGTCGTTGAACGTCTTGTTGTAGTTGAGGTAGGCGTTGGCCGTCCACATGTTGCGTTTGCTGTTGTCGCGCCAAGTGTCGGTGCTCGACTTGTTCACGATGTAGCCCGGAGACACACCCATCCAGTTCATGCCATACACGCTGTTGTCGGCCGAACTGCTGTTCATGTTCTGAATCTCGTAGGTGAAGTCGGCGTTAAACGTGAGGTCCTTGGTGATGTTGGCCTTCAAGTAGGCATTGAGGCGCAGCTGGTCGCGAACCACCACCTTGCGCGCAGCCTGCTTCTGCATGGCCACCACGCGGAAGTCGTTGCCGTCGATGGTGCCCGAGGGGATGAAGAATGAGCCCCAGCGCCACAGATACTGATAGATGTTGCTGTAAGAGTCGGCGCGCGAGAAGTGGCGGCGGGTGAAGTTGATGCGGGTGCCCACAGTCAGCCAGTCGGTGATGTCGGTCTGCATGTTGGCATTGGCGCTATACTTTTTGCGCTTGCCGGGGTTGAACTTCATGATGTCTTCCTTCGAGTCGTAGTTAAACGAGGTGAAGAAAGTGGTGCGGCCGCTTGAGCCCTGCACCGAGAGGTTGTGGCTCTGCGACGGTGCGGCATTCTGATACCAGATGTCTTGGATGTCGAAGTCGGCATAATACATGGGTTTGCCGTTGAGGAAGCGGTAGTCGCCCACGTTGTTTTCATCCACGTAGGGTCGCATTTCGCCATATTTCAGTTTCTTGCCGCCGTTCTGCTCTTTCCACTTCTGTGCATAGGGCAGCAGTTCGTCGAACTGCATACCGAAGAGCTCCACAGCGTCGCCGCCGGCGCGCTTCTTGGCGGTGAGGGCAGCCTGCAGTTGGGTAGGCACATCGGGGAAGTCGGGCAGGTAGGTCGAGTTGTCCCAAGCAAAGTTGTTGCTGTAGTTCACCGACACGCGCTCGCCCTTCTTACCGCTCTTGGTGGTGATGAGAATCACACCGAATGCGGCGCGTGTACCATAGATTGACGCTGAGGCGGCATCCTTGAGCACGCTGATGCTGGCAATGTCGCTGCTGTTGACCATCGAGAGGTCGTCGACCGGAACGCCGTCGACCACGATGAGCGGGTTGCTCTTCTGGCCGTTGCTGAGGGTACCCAAGCCGCGGATAGAGATTGACGGCTCGGAGTTGATGTCACCGCTTGAATTAAGAATTGTGAGGCCGGGCACTGCACCTTGCAGTGCTTTGGTCACGTCCTGCTCGGGGCGGCCCTGCATGGTCTTGTCAAGGTCGACAGTGGCAACAGCTCCGGTGAGGTTCACCTTCTTCTGCTGGCCGTAGCCCACCACCACCACTTCGTCGAGCAGTGCGTTGTCTTCCTGAAGGGCTATCTTCATGCCGTTGGCTGCTTTCAGCGTCTGGCTCTTGTAGCCCACATAGCTCACTTGCAGGCGGGCGCCTGCGCCCACCTTGAGCGAAAACTTGCCATCGATGTCGGTGGCTGTACCGCGGGTGGTACCTATCTCTTGGATGCTGGCACCGATGACGGGCTGACCCTTTTCATCGACAACAGTACCCTTAATGATGCCCGCCGTGGCGGTCATCTGCTGTGGTGCGGGGGCTGCGTATGCATATATGCCACTCGTGCCACATGCCAGAAAGAGTGCTCCTAAAAAAGCTAACTGTTTCTTCATAAGCGTGCTTGTAGTTGTTTGATGTTAAACATTAGTTGATTAATTCGTTGCTCAGTTTCATGCTTGTTGGTTGCCTAAAAGAGGGGGCGGACGGCTTGCACCGCCAGATTTTTCGCGGCCCCAGACACAGGCCCACTAGCTAATCGAAATAACACACAAAATAAGCGATTTTGATTTAATTTTCCAAATTTAGAATAAATTTCTCGGCTTTTTTCGGTTTTCAGCATAACACGCACGCAGGCAAAGTGTTAAAAATATGTTTTACGGCATATTTTTAACTTTTGCCACACTCTCGCGCTGCAGAAAAATGGCCGTCAGCCGCCCCACGACGACTCATGTCGGTGAGGCGGCTGACGGCCATATACAGTGTTTGGTTAAACCTTTTGAGTGCTATTTGCTATTAATGAGGGCCACGGCATAGGCGGCTATGCCCTCGCCGCGGCCGGTGTAGCCAAGCCGCTCGGTGGTGGTGGCTTTTATCGACACCTGCCCCTCGGCACAGCCCATGCACTTGGCCAGCTCGCGCTGCATGGCGGGGATGTGGGGGTTGATTTTGGGCTGCTCGGCGCAAATGGTGATGTCGCAGTTGCCCAGAGTGTAGCCCTCGGCGTCGATGAGGCGCATGACTTCGGCCAGCAGGCGGCGGCTGTCGATGCCCTTGTAGCGCGGGTCGGTGTCGGGAAAGTGGTAGCCTATGTCGCGCAGGCAGGCGGCGCCCAGCAGGGCATCGCACAGGGCGTGTATGGCCACGTCGGCATCGCTGTGCCCCAGCAGGCCGAGGCTGTGCTGAATATGCACCCCGCCCAGCCACAGTTCGCGGCCGGGCACCAGGCGGTGCACATCAAATCCCATTCCTATTCTCATAAAGTTGGAAGTTTATAGTTTAGAGTTGAAAGTTGAGGGCTGAGGGTTCAGAGTTGAGGGCTGAAAGTTGTGTGGCTTGGAGATTTGGGGTGGCAATGGCCAAGGCCTTAAACTATCAACTTTATCAGCAGGCGACTTTAAACCTTAACAGCTACTTGCCGCCAAACAGGCCCTTGAGGCCGTCCATGTCGAACGACAGGGTGAAGCGGAGAGTCTGGTCGAGGGGGCTGTTTTGCGCGGTGGCTATCATGTAGGCGGCGTCGAGGCGCAGCACATTGAGCGCGAAGCCGGCGCCAAGGCCAAAGTACTGGCGGTTGCCCTTATACTTGTTTTCGTGATAGTAGCCCGCACGCAGGAAGAACTGCTGATTGTAGGCATACTCGGCGCCTATCGAATAGGTGATTTCGCGCAACTCCTCCTTGAATCCGCCGGGAGCGTCGTTGAACGACTTGAAGATGCCCGATATCGACGACTCGTCTTTCCACTTTTGCAGAGCGTCCTCATATTCCTGCTGGTTCTCGTAGTCGGCCAGACGTGGCTTCACGGGCACGAGCAGTTTGTTGGCATCGATGGCAAACGTGAGGTTGTGGTAGTCGGCCAAAGGGAACGTGAAGGCGGTGCCTATGCGCAGGTTGGTGGGCAGGAAGGCGGGGTCGTTGCCGCCGTTGTAGCTCACCTTAGAACCAATGTTGCTTATGTTCCAACCCCACGACCACTGGCACTCGTTGCGGCCTATCACAGGATAGGTGGTGAAGTAGCCCGAGATGTCGGCGGCAAATGCCGAGGCGCCGCTGCTCTCGTCCTGAAGCGACATTTCGCTATAGCCAAGGTCGCTGTAGATGTAGCGCAGAGCCACACCCATCGAGAACTTCTCGCTGAGTTTGCGCGAGTAGCCCACGTCGACCGACATTTCAAATGGGTTGACGCTCGACAGCTTGTTGCCCTGGTCGTCGGTGTTGCTAATCTCGCCCAGCGAGAAGTAGCGCAGCGAGGCGCTCACGGCCTGATTGTCGCCGCTGCCAATTTTCCAGTAGCCCGACAGGTTGGCCAGGAATATGTCGTTCACAATCTTGCGCAGCCATGGGGTGTAGGACAGCGACACGCCGGCACCGCTGTAGGCGAAAGCGTATTTCGACGGATTCCAATACTGCGAGTTCACATCGGGGTCGGTGGCCACACCCAGGTCGCCCATCGAGGCTCCGCGGGCATCGGGGGTGATGCCCATCGACGTCACGCCGGTGGTGATGGGGTTGAACTCATTGTTCTTTATGTCGTCGTCGGCGCTGGCGCTGAACGGTACAGCCAGCATGGCGGCTGCGAGTAGTGAATATGCTAAAATCTTCATGCAGTAAAATCAAATATTACATTGCTATACAACAATAAGAACTGAAAATATTGCCTTTTATTGTGCCTGAGGCCAAGTTTGTGTCAAATTAATTGCAGCGGGCGGCATTGTGGAAAAGCCAACGCGGCCGCCCCCCTCGGCAGGTGGCGGCCGCGTGTGCCTATAGTTGCCTTAAATGCGCATCAGCTGCGGTTTGAGCCGAATATGCGCAGCAGGTAGATGAACAGATTGATGAAGTCGAGGTAGAGGCTGAGCGCGCCCATCGTGGCGAGTTTGCCCACCTGGCTGGGGTCGCTCTCCATGGCCCACTGCTTAATCTTCTGGGTGTCCCAAGCGGTGAGGCCGATGAAGATGGCCACGCCGGCCAGGCTGATGCACCAGTCGAGGGCAGAGCTGCCCATGAACACGTTGACTATCGAGGCCACGATGAGGCCGATAAGCGCCATAAACAGGAACGTGCCCATCTTGGTGAGGTCTTGACGGGTGACGAAGCCGAAGATGCTCATTGCGGCAAACACACCTGCGGTGATGCCGAAAGTGAGGACTATTGATTCGGGTGCAAACACCACGAATATGGCCGACAGCACCACGCCATTAAGCACCGAATAGAGGTAGAACAATATTGTGGCCGTGGTGGTGCTGAGGCGGTTGATGGCGCCCGAGAGCACAAACACCACTGCCAGTTCGGCTATGATGAGGCCGAAGTAGATGACCTTGCTTGAGAATATAGCCGCAAACAGGGCTTCGTTGCCAACCAGCATTAATGCCGACAAGGCAGTCACAAGCAGGCCGAGGAACATTTTCAAATACACGCGGCGCATTACGCGCGACACGTAGGAGCTCATGGTAAGCTCGTCTTCAAACACGGCCGCACTGCTGTTGAAACCCTGCATGCGGTCCGAGTTAAAATCGTTGTTGTTCATAATCATTATCTTGTTTAGTCAGTTAATACTATCACATCAGGCAATTGCAACAACCGTGCCACGCGGGCGCGGCGGGCTGTTCCAAATGTCGGCATGTGTGGCACCACTGCCCCACCCCACTACATGCGGTTTGGCACCTCGATGCCCAGCAGGCCGAGGCCGCGCTTGATGATTTGCGCCACCGTGGCCGAGAGTTGCAGGCGCAGGGCACGCACTTGCGCGTCGGTCTCGCGGAGTATGCTGTAGTCGTGGTAGAACTGGTTGTAGGCCTTGGCCAGCTCATACACATAGTTGGCAATGAGGGCCGGGCTGCAGTTGCGGCCAGCGTCGGCCACAGCCGAGGCAAAGTCGGCCAGGCGCTGAATCAGGTCTATCTCCTTATCGTTGGGCTGCACGGCGGTGATGTCGGCAGAGAGGTCGGCGGGGTCGGCCTTGCGCAGCAGCGACTGGATGCGGGCATAGGTGTATTGGATAAACGGACCGGTGTTGCCGTTGAAGTCTATCGACTCGCTGGGGTTGAACAGCATGTTGCGGCGCGGGTCCACCTTGAGGATGAAGTACTTGAGCGCACCGAGGCCTATCATGCGCAGCACCTCGTCCTTTTCATCGTCGGGCACACCCTGAAGGCGTCCGGGCTCGTCGCTCATTTTGCGGGCGGTGGCTATCATCTCGTCCATCAGGTCGTCGGCGTCGACCACAGTGCCCTCGCGCGACTTCATTTTGCCGTTGGGCAGCTCCACCATGCCATAGGAGAAGTGGATGAGGTCTTTGCCCCACTTGAAGCCGAGCTTGTCGAGCAGCAGCGACAGCACCTGGAAGTGGTAGTTCTGCTCGTTGCCCACCACATATATCATTTTGTCGATGGGATAGTCCTCATAGCGCAGCTTGGCCGTGCCAATGTCCTGCGTCATATACACCGAGGTGCCGTCGCTGCGCAGCAGCAGCTTCTGGTCGAGACCGTCGGCGGTGAGGTCGGCCCACACCGAGCCGTCGTCTTTGCGGAAGAAGAGGCCCTTGTCGAGGCCCTCAAGCACCTTTTGCTTGCCTTCGAGATAGGTGTTGCTCTCGTAATAGATTTTGTCGAAGTTCACGCCCAGGCGCTTGTAGGTTTCGTCGAATCCGGCATACACCCACGAGTTCATGGTGCGCCACAGGTTGCGCACCTCCTCGTCGCCGTCTTCCCACTTTTTGAGCATGGCGTGGGCCTCCTTGATGAGCGGAGACTCCTTCTCGGCCTCCTCCTTGCTCATACCCTTGGCCATGAGGTCGGCCACCTCGGCTTTGTAGTGCTTGTCAAACTCCACATAGAAGTCGCCAATCAGGTGGTCGCCCTTCTTATGGGCCGTTTCGGGCGTCACGCCGTTGCCCCACTTGAGCCAGGCCAGCATCGACTTGCAGATGTGTATGCCGCGGTCGTTGACTATGTTGGTCTTCACCACCTTGTTGCCGTTGGCCTGCATGATGCAGGCCAGGCTGTAGCCCAGCAGATTGTTGCGCACGTGGCCCAGGTGCAGGGGCTTGTTGGTGTTGGGCGAAGAGTATTCTATCATCACCAGCTGGCTGTCGGGCGTCACGGGCTTGAAGCCATAGTTGGGGTTGGCGGAGATGCTGTGCAGCACCTGTGCCCAGAACGATGGCTTGATGGTGATGTTAAGGAAGCCCTTTATAACATTGAATTTATCCACCGCGGGGCAGTTCTCGGCCAGATAGGCGCCAATCTCCTGCGCTGTGGCGTCGGGAGCCTTATGCGAAGCCTTGAGAAACGGGAACACCACCACGGTGAGGTTGCCCTCAAACTCCTTTTTTGTGGTCTGAAGGGTTATTTTTTCCACTGGGAAGTCAACGCCATACAAAGCCTTCACGGCTTGGGCGGTAGCTTGAGCTAAAATATTATCGATCGACATAAATTTGAGTATGTGTTAAAGTGTAACTGTGTGTCGCTGCGGGGCGGCACACCGATAAATGCAATTGCCTTGCAAAGATAGTGCAAGCCGAGCGCAATAGCAAATTGAGCCCGTGTGATTTTCAGCCGATTTCACACTGCCGCCGGCTTAACCGGCGGCAGTGTCGGTGGCGTTGCGGGCCATCTCGGCGCGCATAAGCGAGCCGGGCTCGGCGGCCTCGCGCTGCTCCATGCGGCGGTAGCGCGGCCTGGTCACCCACTGCTCCAGGCAGTAGGCCAGCACGAAGTAGACCGCCACAAGCACCCACAGCATGGCATAGTGGTGGATGGTCTGGCCGAGCGTGGCGCCGTCGCTCTGCATCAGCACGTAGGCCTCGCTGGCCCATGTGCTTGGCACGCAGTTGCCCAGCGCCGTCCACAGCGGTCCGGTGGCGTAGCGCGGCCACGAGATGCCGGTGAAGAACACAAATGGAATGGATGTGAACACCACGGTCAGGAACACCGACTCGCGGTCGGAGGCAAACACCTGCAAGCACTGCCCCATGAGCGAGCTTGCCAGCAAAAAAGGCAGCGCCATGGCCACGATGTGGAGCATGTGGCCGTTTTGCGGAAAGCTGAAGAACATGGGCACAAAGTGCAGCACATACACCGTGGGCACAATGTAGATAATCCAGTGGCACAGAGTCCTGCCCACTATGGTGGCGCCTGCGGCGGCCCCAACATCGGTGGGGTCGGCGCCACCGTTGCGCAAGCGGCGCTCGCGGCCGCCGGCGTGCAGCATGCCTATGCCCAGCAGCATGCTCTGCTGCAGCACCAATATGAATATGCACAGCAGCAGCGATGATGCCAGACCCATGCTTTTGTTGCCCAGCGGCACCTGGCGGCTGCCTATCACGCTACCCGTCTGGTAGGTGAGCACGGCAAGTTTCTTGCCTATGCCCTGCATGGTGATGTGCTTCTGCACGGCTGTGAGCCCCATAAGCATCTGCTTGTAGCGCATGAGCACGCTCATGTCGCAATACATCATCACGTGGACCGTGGTGCCGCGGCCCAGGCACTGGCTGTAGTCACGGGGGATATACACTATGCCATAGCACAGTTTCTCGTTCATCATGCGGCGCGCATCCTGTATGTTGCTGGCATAGTCCACCACGCTCACTTCGGGCGTGGCGTCGAGCTGGCGCACCAGCTCGCGGCTGTCATGCTGGCGGCAGTCGTCAACCACCACCACGGCCACGTCGCGCGCCACCTCGGGATTGTAGATGAGCGAATACACGATGGGATAGGTGGCGCAAAGCACCAGGAAAAACGTGATTACGCCCTGGTCGCGGAACACGAGCAGCAACTCGCGCCGCAACACGCGGTACACGTCGGTGAGCCACCTTGTTATATTGAGATTCTTCATTTATGTCTGTGAAAAGTCAACATTCGTTTTTTTCGGAGTGGTGTGCCGGCACGCGTCAGGGCACATACACGGGGTGCATGCACTCGCGGCGCAGCCGCCACGCGAGCGCAGCGGGCAGCAGCGTGTAGGCCAACAGAGCGGCATAGTAGAGGCGCGAGTAATAGAGCGGAATGCCGTTCAGGGCCTGGTCGATGCTGAGCAGGAAGTAGTAGCGTATGGGCATAATGTAACCCAGCGGCTGCACCCACGCATACATGGCCTCGGTGGGCACCGAGAAGCCGCAGAACGAGAACGACAGCATGCCCAGCAGGCTGCACACCGTGGTGCCGAGGCGGAAGTTGGGCACAGCGCACATCACGGCCAGCGCGAAGCCTTGGTTGGCCAGCACCAGCAGTGGCATGGCCAGCAGCATGTGCCACGGGGGGCAGTTGAGCGGCAGCCAGTAGATGCGGTACATCATTAGCTGCATCATCCACCCCACGGCAGTGAAGATGAGCGTGTGCGGCAGCATCTTGCCCACTATGGCAATCCCCATCGAGCCGCCCGCGCTGCGCAGCCAGGCTCGGCAGGTGCCGTATTTCAGCTCGGAGCCTATGCTGAAGCAGGTGATGAGCATCACCAGCAGCGCCAGCAGGCAGGGCGGAAACGAGAGACCCAGATAGTAGCCGTAGTTGGCCCACGGGTTGCCAATGCCGTGCACCTGGGTGGAGATGCCGCCCAGACCGCCGCTAAGTTTCTGCGCCGGCAGACCTATGCCGTTCATCACACTCTTGGCCACCGAGCCGTTGGCCATCAAGGTGACGGTTTCGAAGCCGCGGAACTGGAACGAGGCCGGCGGATAGTAGGCGTAGTTGATGTAGTAGCTGATGGTGGGCTGGCGGCCGCTGAGGGCGCGCTCCGACAGTCCCTGCGGAATGTAGAAGAAGCCGAGAATGCTGCCGCGGCGCACGGCGTCTTCGGCAGCGGCATAGCTGGCATAGTGCGCCTTGACGTTGACCGCATTCATAGCACCGAGCGAGCGCACCAGCCGGCGCGACACCGGGCTGTTGTCGAGGTCGACCACTGCCACAGGCACGCGCGTGGGCGAACCGCTCTTCATCATGTCGAGCAGCATGTAGGTGCACAGCAGCGGCATCACCACCATCATCATGAAATACATGGGGCGGCGCACCAGCGACACCAGGCCGCGCCTCAGCGATTCTGTTATGTGAAGTTTAAGCATGCCGATGTCAGTCGTCGAGCAGCACGCTCATGCCGGGGCGGAAGCCCTCGATGGGCTTGACCGGGCGCGCCTTGATTTCAAACGTCTTGCTGTCGTACTGGCCGTAGGCCTTGGTGGCCGACCACACGGCATAGCTGCCCATGTCGTGCACATAGTATATGCGCAGCTTGGTGGCCATGTTGTTGAGGGCGGGGATGGTGACGCTCACCTCCTTGCCCATGCCCAGCTCGGCAAGTTTCTCTTCGCGCACATTGAAGGCCACCCACATGTCGCTCAGCTTCGAAATCGACATTATGGGGGTGCCGAGCGACACCAGTTCGCCCTCGTGGGGGAAGATTTCGCTCACCTCGCCGTCGCAGGGGGCTATGAGGTACTGGTCCTCGAGCAGCGACTCCACCTCCATCACGGTACCGCGCGCGGCATCGACCAGGCTTCGGCTTGCGCTCTTGTCCTCGCTCTGTGCGCCGTTCTGCGCCAGGTCGAGCTGCGACTTGGCGGTGCGCACCGCTGCCGACGCTGCTTCGTAGGCCGCCTTAGCCTCGTCGCGTTTCTGCTCGCTGACCACGCCCTGCTTAAACAGGTTTTCCATGCGCTCATACGTCTTGCGCGCAATGCCCTCGGCGGCCTGAGCCTGCTGCACGGCATTGGCTGCGGTGCGCTTCAGCTCGTCGCGCGTGCCGCGGTCCACCTTCTGGCTTTGCGAGGCGGCGGCGCTTTGCATCGAGCGCGCCTTGTAGAGCGAGGCGTCGACAGTCTTGCTGTAGATGCTCACCAGCGTGTCGCCCTTGTGCACATAGTCGCCCTCGTGCACATAGAATTTCACCACGCGGCCGGGCAGTTTGCCGCTCACACGCACCACGTCGCAGTCGGCCTGCCCCTGGATGGTGTCCTTGGGCGGCTTTATCAGCAGTATGCCTAAAATGGCGATGCACACCATCGTCAGCGTGAACACTCCCACTGCCGCAAGCAGTGCCTTGTCCTTTTTACGGACCTCAGTAGATTGTTGCTCAGTTGCCATATGTCTATTGTTGTTGTCTTTTTTTGTAGGTTTCTTGGTTGTGTGGTTGTGGAAATCAATACTTCATGGTGCCGAGCACCTTCGACAGATACACGTTGCACAGCTGCACGTCGATTTCGGCGTCGATGCGCTCGCTGTTGGCCTGCACCCAGGCCGTCTGCGCCGTCAGCACATCGTCGGTGGTGCCCATGCCCTCCTTGTAGGCCAGCTGGGCCACGCGCAGGTTTTCCTCGGCCTTCTTCATGTTTGACCGTGTCATTTCAAGCGTTTTCTGCGCCTCCTGGCTGCGGTAGGTGGCCTGCTGCACCTGCAGCTCGATTTTCTCTTTGGCGTCGTCGAGCTCCACCTGCTTCAGGCGAGCCTCGCACTCGGCGGCCTTCACCTTGCTGCTGAGCCCGCCCCAGTGCCACAGCGGAATCTTCACCATGGCGCCCACGCTGAAGGCGAAGCCAAACTTGTTTTCAAAGCCGTTGTAGCTGTTGGGGTTCATCACGTGGTAGGCGCCCACGGCGGCAATGGTGGGCAGCATTTGGCTGCGTGCCACACGCGCCTTCTGGTCATAGATTTTTCCGGCCAGTTCGAGCGAGCGCACCTCGGGGCGACGGGCATACACGTCGGCCATGCCGCCACCGGCAGGAGTGGGCTGGCACTCCCATGAGTCGCGGTCTTCATCGGCCAGAGTGAAGCTGCTGGTCACGGGCTGGCCGCACAGCTGGGCCAGACGCATGCGCGACAGGGCCAGGCCATTTTGCACCTTGGTGAGCGCCACATTGGCCTCGTTGAGGCGTACGTCCACCGTGAGTTTGCTGGCCTTGGTGGCAACCCCCACGGCAATGAGTTTGCGCACGTCGGAGTCGAACGACTCCACCAGCTCCACATAGCTCTTGGCCAGCTTCTGCTTGGCTTTTAGCGACACCACCTGCCAGTAGGCCTCGTCGACGCTGAGCACCACGTCTTGCGCCTTCGAGTCGCAGGCGATGCGGGCCAGTTCCTCGGCATAGCGTGTAATCTCGTTCATAGCCTTGATTTTACCGCCCATGTAGATGGGCTGCGTCACCGTGATGGCGCCGGCAAACACGTTGTGCACGTTGTAGGTGAGCGCACTCTTGGGCAGCAGCGCCACCGTGCTGGGCACCACGTGGCCATTGACCATCACTGGCAGGCCTGCGGCATCTTTCAGCAGATTGAAGTCGTAGGTGCCCGTCTGGGGATTGAACGTCTTGGTGGGCAGCAGCTGGTCTTCATCGACCAGCGACAGCTGCTTCTGGTTGTAGACGTAGCTTGCCTCAAAGTCGAAGCTGGGCAGATAGGCAGCCTTTGCCTCCTTGCGCTGGTGGCCGGCGGCCTCGACCCTGATGCGGGCCTGGCGCATCTCCTTGTTGTTGCGCAGGGCCATGCTGCGGCATGAGTCAAGCGACACCTGCGCCCCGGCCTGGCCGAAGCACATGGCGGCAAGGGCCGCAGTTATGATAAGCGTTTGTTTTCGCATAGCGTATGGTGTGTTGAAAAAAGTGACTGTAGTCTCAGTTTTTTTATTCCGTGCGTTTACTCACACAAGTGCAAATATAAGGCATTTACGCCAAATGGCAACGGAGGTATTCCGGAATTGAACACAAGATTATTACATTTAGGACACCGCCACAGAAAAAGCAAAGCCGCCTGCAGCTGAGCAAGGCGGCTTTGTGTAGGGGGAAAAAGTGCGGTAAGGTGCTGAAAATTAATTTATTTGCTGAACACAAACGAGCGCGAGCCCAGACGGTAGCGGCCATCGAACACCTCCACGGTGTATTGGCCGGGATTGAGCGTGGTGTTCACATTATAGTATAGTGTGACAGGCACCTCCTGTCCGCTGTATTCGATAGCCTTGTGGGCTGTGTAGGCCACATGGCCGCCTTCAAAGCTGAAGGTGCCGCTCTGGCCCAGCAGCGAGCCCTCGGGGCCGGTGATGCGCACATACATCTGCTTCATGCCCGCAGGGGTGGAGTTGTTTTGCGTCACGGTGAAGCTCACCTTCAGCTGGCGCGCCTTGGTCACCTTTTTCTCGTTCTTGCCGTTGCCCTTGAGGGGTGTGAGGTGGAGACCGGTGATGTTGAGTTTCTCGGCCAGAGTCATGCGCTTGCTAAGGTTGTCGTTTTGCGCGGTGGCCTCGGCCACCTGGCTGGTGAGAGCCTCGTTCTGGCTGCGCATTTGCGAGTTTTCGAGCTTGAGGCCGGCGTTTTCCTTGCCAAGCGAGTCGATAATGCTCACGTAGTGGCGCATTATGCCCTTCAGGGTCACAATTTCGTTTTGCAGTTCCTTGATGCGCTTAGCACTGGTGGCCTTGTTGGAGTTAAGCTCCTTAAGCAGTTCCTCGACACGAGCCTTGGCCTGATTGTACTTCACCAGCACGGTGTCGTTTTTAATGTATTGCGTCTGGCCCTCAAGATTCTTAAACTGGTTGTCGAGCAGCTGGTATTGGCTGGCCAGCTGCAGCTGGTCGTTTTTCAATTGCAGCTGCTCGATTTGGCTCTGCTGCTCCTTTGCGGCCTTCTTTTCGCTGGCCACATAGTAAATGAGGGTGCCTATTGCGGCCACAACCACTATTGCGGCCAGAGTGATGATTGCTTTTTTAGATGAGTCGGTCATGATGTATTTTTATAGATGTCTTGATTTATTAGTTACTATTTTCAGCGGCGGCCGGCTACACGTCGAAGTATTTTTCGGCCTTGGGCTTGGCGGCGGGCTTTGGCTGCTGTTCGCGCCGCTGCTCGCGGTCGGCGTCGCTTTTTTTCTGCACCTTTTGTTTGTGCTTCTCGCGGTGAGGCTGCTGCTTTTTATTTTCGGCAAAGCTCTTCACCATGTCTTCCACCATCTCGCGGTTGCCCATCAGATAGTTGACGGTGATTTCGGCAATGATGTGGCTCTTTTTCGACACAAGGTCGGCAATCAGGCCACGCGAGCCGTCGGGCATGGTGCCGCTGATGCACTTTGCGTCAAATCCACTCACCTTTATCTTTTCCACCTTGGTGTCATACATATTAAAGTCGGCGGCCTTGCGGCGCAGGTTGTCCTCGACTATTTTGGTGTCGCCATCGCGCTTTTCATACAGCTGCACGGTCATCACCATCTCGTCCCACCTGATTTCGAAGCGGGTGTTGGAGTTATAGGTCACCCAGCCGCCATCGGGGGTCTCAAACGTGAGGTTGTGGCGGCTCCAAGTGTAAACCGCCGCCTGCGCCTGGCTGAAGCCGCCTATGGAGGCAGCCGCAGCGATAACAGCCACAATGAGTTGATGCTTCAGTCTGTTCATATATCCTTTTTACCGTTATAATTCCTACTAAAAAAATAGACTACTTGCGCGATCCCGCCTCGACCAGCCAGCTGTGCCACTTCTGGCGCGAGCCGTTGAACACATTCATGTCCACCTCGCCGTCGATGCCGTCCACCGTGCCCCAGTGGCTGAACTGCTGCAGGTGGTGGCGGTAGTGCTTGAGGGCATCGGGCGAAGTGAAGGAGCACAGCCACAGGTAGTCGTGGTTGAGCTCGGTGCCGCGCACATATTTGCGGTAGCCGTCGCCGTTGGTGTAGATCATCACCTTGTAGCCGCGCGCCTTGAGTGCGGCCACCATTGCGCGGAGGCGTGCAAGCGCGGAAGCGTCGTCCACCATGTGGTCGTTGCTCCAGTCCTCCACATCTATCACGATGGGCAGGTCGAGCCTGCGTCCGGCCAGCGCCGCGGCAAAGTTGGCCGCCTGCTTGCGCCCGTCGGCCTTCTTGCGGAAAAAGTGGTAGGCCCCCACCTTTAGGCCCGACCGCCGTGCCTCCCTGACGAGACGTGCAAACGAGGGGTCGCGGTAGCCCTTGCCCTCGCTGGCCTTGACTATTACAAAGCTTATGCCATCGGCCCTGACGCGGCCAAAGTCGATGCGGCCGTTGTGGTTGCTCACGTCGATGCCTATCACGGGATACACCGTGCGGTCGATAGCTACCCGCGGGTGAATTATGTGGTGGCGCTCGACATAAAGCAGGGTACACGCCGCGACCATAGCCGCAGCGCCCACCCACAGCAGCACGCGCCGCAGCCGTGCCGAGCACCGTGAGCCGCCTTTGTTACGCCTTTTGCCTGCCGCCATTCAACACCTGGGTTAAAACATCGGGAACGACACCTCAGGGTTGTCGTATTTACGCTCAAATTCGGCTTGGGTGCCCGCCAGCATGATTATGCCCTGTATAATCGACAGAATGGCCGGAATCACGGCCACCGTGCCGCACGACAACAGCGACACCAGCAGAAACACCAGCCCGGGAGTGGTCTTGCCCAAATAGAAGTAGTGGACGCCCAGGTAGCCAAGAAATATGGCCAGCAGTCCGGCCACACCGCGGCTTTTGCCCGAGCGTCCGGGGGTGAATATGTCGTTGCCAGAGCCTGCGGGGGGCACTTGCTGTCCGTAGGGCTGCGAACCGTAGGCCGTCTGGAAGGTGTTGCCGCAGTAGGGGCAGCGCACGCTTGGCTGCTGTCCGGCCGTGGTGAACTCGCTTTTGCAGTTAGGGCACTGATACTTGTACATAGAGCTTGATGCGTTTATATTATTAATTTGCTAAGGTAGTAAAAAAACTCAAATCAGCCCACCTCATTCAGCCGATTTATTGGCACGGGCCAAAAAAGTTTGCGTTTTCGGCTTATTTGGCTACCTTTGCAGCAACAGAACACCACGCATCAATTAAAAGTGAAAGCTGCAACCATCATAGCACTAATGGCAGCCCTTGCGCTGCTGCAAGCCCCACAGGCCGCCGAGGCCAAGGGCCACCGCCCCAATGCCACCACAGCCAAAGAGGCCGATGGGCCACAACTTAGGCTCGACGACTGGCGCACCCTGAACTACGACAGCATAAGGCTACGCCCTGGCATAATGTTCATACCACTGATATTCAACCAAATGCAGCAGTTTACCCCCGACAGCGTGACCACACCCATGGCGCAGCCTAAGCGCAGCGAGCCACTCAACGACCACTCGCAGTGGCTCGACTCGGTGGCGGCAAGCCGCGCGGCCGACGCGCGCACACGCTATGAGGTGATGATGAGCCACCCGCAACTGGTGCGGTACAACACGGCCACACTGCCCGAGCCCCCAAAGGAATATGTGGTGGAGGCCGACCCTTCGCGCAACAAGCTCACGGTGAATCCATTCAAGCCAAGCGAGGCCAAGCCCGAGCGGCCAATTGACCGCCGCCAGTTGCGCCGCCGCAACTGGCTGCACACGCTCACCAGCTCGCTGCACTTCACACAGGCCTACGTGAGCAGCAACTGGTATCAGGGCGGCGAAAACAATGTGAACGTGCTGGGCGACATAGAATGGCAGTTTAACCTGAACCAGAATTTGCACCCCAACATATTGTTTAGCAACACCATGCGCTACAAGGTGGGCGTAATGACCGCCCACAGCGACACATTGCGCAACTACAGCCTGAGCGAAGACAACTTCCAGCTGAACTCCAAGTTTGGCTACAAGGCCATTAAAAACTGGTATTACTCGGCCACGCTGCAATTCAAGACGCAGTTTTTCAACAACTACAAGGCCAACAGCAGCACCATGTCGGCTGCGTTTCTGTCGCCCGGCGAGGTGAACGTGGGTCTGGGTATGACGTATAACTACAACGACCCAAACAAAGACCGCTCGGTGTCGCTGTCGGTGGCTCCGGCGTCGTACAACCTGAAGATTTGCCGCAACATCACCGACTTAAAGCCCACCTCATTCGGCATCGACGCCGGCCACCACACCAAGCACAATGTGGGTTCGAACCTGGAGTGCAAATTTGTGTGGCGCTTCAACGCCAGCATCGGCTGGACGTCGCGCCTGTATGCGTTCACCAACTATGAGTATGTGCAAGGCGACTTCGAAAACACCTTCGACTTCTACATCACCCGCCACCTGCAAACGCGGCTCTACGTGCACCTGCGCTACGACAAGTCGCGCGCCCGCGACGATGACTGGAGCTACTGGCAGCTGAAGGAAATTCTGAGCCTCGGACTCACCTACCGCTTTGCCACCAACTGATTCCAGCACAGCAATATGAGCCACACAGCAATCACAACGGCACTGATGGCAGCCATGGCAATAACCACGGCCCAAGCCGTGACGCTGCCCGAGAAGTCGGTGGTGCTGCCTGGCATCGACGAAGACTCGATGCACACCCGCCTAAGCGAAACCGACCTGCAGCCCCTGGAGGGAATATGGCACTACCCCACCGAGCAAATGACGCTGGCCATTGAAAAGTGCCCAGCCGACCGCCAGATGGCCTACCGGCTGATAATGCTCGAAAGCCGCGACACCTACCTGCTGCCCGGCACCGTGATAGGCTATGTGGAAGCCAGCGCGGTGGGCGGCAAATACCGCCTTTGGCTCTACACCCAGCGCGACCGCACCACCCTGCTGCACCCCATGGAGTGCGTGGCCACGCTCAGCACCGATGCCACAACGCTTACATTCGACCCACCCAAGTGGCGAGTGAAGGTGCGTGTCAACCTGGCGCGCTTCCTGCCTCGCCTGTTCCGCTCGGTGAGCATCACCCCAGAAAAAGAGAAAGAGACTCTGCCCGAGGGCTTCCGCAAAATATACCCCGCGGCCAACGGCAGCAGCCAGGTTACCAACAAAATAATATATCTGTAGCAACAGCCATGCACCGCCAGCCTCTCACCACCATCATCGTGATAGCGGCCACAATTGCCGCCGCAATCACCGCCACAGCCCGCACCCGCACCACACAATCGCAGCTGCGCGACACTCGCACACCGCTTGAGCGCATGGCCCCGGCCACCGAGGCCGACAGCGCGGCCGGCGTTAGCCAGACCGATGTGACCCTGCGCGGCTACAGCAAGCGGGCCAGCGACGCCAAAGAGTCGTTTTTCATCACAAACCACACGCCTCACCGCATCAGCGCCGTGCGTCTGCTGCTGCGCTACACCACCATGCAGGGACACATGCTGCACGAGCGCGCGGTGACGGTGCCCGTGAGCCTCGGCAGCGGCCAGTCGCAGCTGGTGAGCATAGCCACATTCGACGTGCAGCGCCTGTTCTACTACTACGCCGGGCCCAAACCGCGCAAGCAGGCCACTCCGTTCCGCGTGAGCTACCGCCTCACGGGCTACGACATAGCCGTCGGGCTGTAGCTGAATAAAGTGGTGATGGGCCGGGACGCAGATGATGCGTCCGGGCGCTTTTTCAGCTGCGCTATGCAGCTCCAAAGAAATCAAGCGCATTAAAAACGCTATCAGCAGCCATAGTGGAACTCAGGCCGACTGTGTTGAACACGGGTGCTGTGGATGACGGATTCAGCTGTAAAAAAGGCCCGGCTGCACTTGTGGGGCAGCTGGGCCTTTGGTTAGTTGGTGCGGCAGCGGTCAGGCGCCTGCGTAGTACACTTTGACTTCGCCCACAGGGAGCTTGCCAACAAGCATCAGCGGGATGCGGCGGGCGTCAATCGACAAGTAGGCGTCGATTCCATCGCTCGACTTTCGGCCGCCATCCTGTGTGAATGTGAAGGTCACGTGATAGGCTTTGTGCTGGGTGCCGTTGCGCATCTTTATGGTCTGCACTCCGCAGTAGCGTATGCGCAGGTTCTCTTTCTTCTTGCCCGAGAAAATGGTGGTGTTGTAGGTCTTGCCGGTAGCCATTGAGCCGAAATTGAGGTTGCGCAGCATGTAGAACACGCTGAGCATGTCGTAGGCGCGGCCGCGGGCCACGAGACTCACACGCTGCGGGGCGCGGTGGGCACGGTAGCGCACGCACGAGCCGCGGGTCGACCCGTTGCTATACGAGAAGTTGACCACATCGCGGGCATAGTAGTTCTTTTCGTGTGTGAGCTTCTGGTAGGTGCGCGGAGTGAGGTCGCTGTTCATGGCGCACTTCAGTGTGTCGCGCACGGGATACACCTTGTCGGCCCACGAGCGTGTGCGGCCCACGAGCATGGCGTTGTAGCCGGTGCCGCTGCGCTTGATGCTGAGTGTGGCATTGGCGGCGTGCTTCCAAATGAGTCCCCAGTGATACACCACCTGATAGTTGAGCCGCTCGCTGGCGAAGTTGATGGCCTGTGCACGGCCGGGCACAAGCAGTGCGGCGGCCAGCATGAGTGCCACGGCGGCATATTTGAGTTTGCTAAACATTTTCATTGCTCTTTGCGTTTTTTTGTTCATTTTGGGGGTTAGACGCAAGCACAGGCAGCAAGGTTTAACGCGGGCGTGCCGATTTTCACTTTTCGGGTTCCACCACCTTCAGGCGGTCGCCCGAGCCCTTGACCACGGTGTTGTAGTAGTCCTGAGTGTAGCCCGGCCACTGCGGCTGCACGGGCATGCCGGCCTCGTTGCGCTCAAACTTGCCGTCTTTTTCGCGCTTAACGTTGCCGTCGAGGTATTTCACAAACAGATATTTGGCCAGCTCCTGATAGCGGTGAGTGGCATGCTGGGCAGTGTTGACCGAATAGTTGGTGAGATATTCCACAGCCTGCTGCGGATTGCTTTTGCACAGGGCCACGGCATGGGCCTCAACCTCGGGCTGGCGCTGGGCGAAGCCGTCTTCAAGCGCGCCCTGCACCTTGCGTATGTCGGGAATCATGAGCGAATAGCGGTTGTAGGCCTGGTTGGCCACCACATTGTTGACCCAGAAGGCGGCGTCGAAGTCGAAGTTATAGAGGTCGCCCTTGCCCACGGCATAGCTGGCTGGGACTTCGGTGATTGAGCAGTAGATGGGCACAAACACGGCAGTGTTGGCGTCGTCGACGCCAAACCACATGAGGCCGCCCACCTCGTCGGGCAGCCACGAGCGCATTTGCGACACAAACACGAATCCCGTTTGCTGCGTGGCTATGGCGCGCTCCTGGCAATAGGTGACGCTGTCGACCTTGAACTCCATGGGGCGGTAGCGGTAGGGCACGCCCCACCAGTTGGTGGCACCCGGGTCTTTGGTCATGTCGAATGGAGTGCCCTCATAGTGGTCGCGCATCATGTTTTGCAGGTCGCGCGCGGTGAGCTTGCGGTCGGGCTTCACATATAGCGGCATCACCTCGGCACCCTTTTTGCCGGCAATGTAGGGCAGATATGCGTCCATGCCGGCCTTGAAGCGGTTGAAGTAGCTCCACACGCGGGCATCACAGCCACGCAGTGTGCCGAAGTCGGCTGGCGAGTAGGCACGCGAAAACTCAAAGTCGGCGTCGCGCCCCTTGAAGTAGCCCATTTTGCGGGCAAAACTTATCACATCTTTGGAATACAGGCAGTTGGCCTTGTCGTTGAGCGGGAATTTGAAGATGCGGGTCTGGTTGGCGTGGGCCGAGATGCAGTCGTCGGGGATGCGCATGGCCACCCACACGGCGCCCTTTTCCTTGCCGCCCTTGCCTATCATGTCGAGCACCCAAATTTCGTTGGGGTCGCCAATTGAGAACGACTCGCCCTCGCTGTTGTAGCCATAGCGGGCCACGAGGTCGGTCATCACGGCAATGGCCTCGCGTGCCGTGCGGGCGCGCTGCAGCGTGACGGTGATCAGGCTGCCATAGTCCATGATGGCGCCCTTGGTGGTGTCGGCCAGCTCGGGGCGGCCGCCCCAAGTGCTTTCGGCAATGGTGAGCTGGTGCTCGTTGATGTTGCCCACCACCTTATAGGTGTGCGCCACCTCGGGAATGTAGCCGTGCATGATGCCCGTGTCCCAATCGCGTATGGCGCGCATCTCGCCCTTCTTGTGGTCGGCGGCAGGCAGATAGCTGAGGTCGCCATACAGGGTGTGTGAGTCGGCCGCATAGGTGATGAGTGTGCTGCCATCGGCGCTCGCCTTCTTGCCCACGAGCAGATTGGTGCAGGCCTGAGCCTGCGGAGCCACAGCGGTGGCCAGGGCCGCCAGCGTGGCGGCGCAAAGTGTGGATTTGATGATGTTCATGTGTTGTATATGCTGTTTTTATGTTGCTTCGTTTCGGTTGCCGTCTGGGCAATGGAGAGCACCATTTGCGGAGTGACGATGCTCAGCAGATTGAATTCCGCATCGTGGCAGTGACCGTGGTGGGCCAGTTGCAGAGCCGCCTCGGCCGGGAGCGTGAAGGGGTCAAGGCGCAAATCGTCGCGATAGTGCAGCCCATTGCGCACGCTTATGGCCTTAAACATGGCCTCCTTGGCTGTCCACGCCACCAGCAGCGGCAGTGCGTCGGCCTCGCCTATCCACTGCTGCTCGGCTGCGTTGAGAAAGCCTTGGCGCACGGCTGCCAAGTGGCGGCCGTGGCTTTCGATGTCGATGCCAATGGGGCGGCTGCACACGGCTATGCACAGCCACTCGCGGCTGTGGGCTATGCTCACATGGGCGTCGAGCCCATCGACCCGGGGCGCGCGGTCGGCATTGTGCTCCACCGGGGCGTAGCGTCCTGCGATGCGGTGCAGCAGCAGGCGCTCGGCCAGCAGTTCGCGCTGGCGGCTGAGGGCGCGGGCGGCACAGTCGGCAGGCATGCCAAGGGCGGTGCACTGCCGTGCGAGTTCGTCGGGCTGCTCGGTGAGTTGCCACCAGTGCAGCGAGGCGCCGAAGGCCGGATAGCGTGATGTGTGGCTATATGGCATAGGGCAGGGTCACTTTTTGTCGGTCGGCGGCGCCGGCTTCACCTGCACGCGCACCTTGGCTATGCGGTGGCGCTTCACCTTGAGCACCTGAAACTCGCACCGGCCCCAAGTGAGGGTCTCCTTCTCCTCAAGAAAGTCGCCCTTGATGTTGAGCAGCAGGCCGGCAAGGGTCTCGGCGTCGTCGGTGGCCGAGGCAAACTCGCGCTCGTCGAGGCCCGTAACCTCAAAGAAGTCGCCCAGCTGCGCCTTGCCGTTGAATATATAGGTGTTTTTGCCCACCTTGCTATAGAATTTCTCCTCGGTGTCGTATTCGTCGTCGATTTCGCCCACTATTTCCTCGAGCACATCCTCGAGCGTGGCGATGCCCTGTGTGCATCCATACTCGTCGACCACAATGGCCATGTGGCGCTTTTTGGTGCGGAAGTCCTCCAGCAGGTCGTCGATCATGCGCGTTTCGGGCACAAAGTGGGCTGGGCGCACCAACTGCTGCCATCGAAAGCCCTCGGGGCGGCCGTCGATGTATGGCAGGAGGTCTTTGGCATAGAGCACGCCCTTAATGTTGTCGTGGTTGTGCTCATACACCGGCATGCGCGAATAGCCGTTGTCGATAACGGTTTTCAGCACCTCGTCGAATGTGGAGTCGTAGTCAACGTCGACCACATCGACGCGCGGACGCATGATTTCGGCCACCGTTTTGTCGCCAAACTTAAGGATGCCTTCCAATATGTCCTTCTCGTCGGCATTTTTCACATCACTTGCCTCAAGGGCCTTCGACAGGTCGTCCATCGAGATGTTGTCGGCCCGCTTGGTGACCACCTTATTGACGATAAACGTGCTTTTCACCATTAGGCGCGACACGGGGCTGAGCAGGGTGCAGGCCAGCTGCAGCGGAGTGGCCGCAAAGGTGGCAAACCTAACGTTGGCATTGCTGGCATACAGCTTGGGCAGCACCTCGCCGAATAGCAGAATGAGGAATGTGAGAATCACCGTCTGCACCAGGAAGTTGGCCACTGGACTGTTGAAGGTGAACATGTAGTTCATGGCATAGTTGAGCACCACCACTATCATCACATTCACCAGATTGTTGCCTATCAGGATGGAGGCGAGCAACCTTTCGGGGTTCGACAGCAGCCGTGCCACCTGGTGGCGCTTTGATTCGTTGGCAATGGAATTCACGTCGTCGCGCGTCAGTGAGAAGTATGCCAGCTCGGAGCCGGAGTTAAAGGCCGACAACGCAAGGCCAATCAAGGCCACCACAATGGCGGCGATGCAACTGGCGTTGGGCACGCTGAACTCAATGGCGTGGGTTGTGGGCTGGGCGGCGCACAGCAGTGAAAGGATGCAAGATAAAGGGTCAGGGTCCAAAATAAATAATTTTAGTGAAACAATAATGCGCCCTGTGCCTGCGTGGCCATGGGCGCAGCCCGCCGTCGCGGCCACAGGGCCGCTGCACAGGCGCTTTTCCTGCACAAAGTTACAAAATTTTCTCAATATGGCTCAAGCCACCGCACAATTATGGCCGCGCCGCCGCAAAAGCACTGCACTAATCACATCTTCCTGGTTTGCTCTTCAAGCCTTGTTTATGCACTATCGGCTCATCTATTTATACTATCAGATGGGGGGAGGCAAGTTCTATGAGATGCCGGTCTTGGGCTGTATTATATTACCCACACCTGTTTTTTATGATAAAGAATAAAATTATGACTTGCTTGTTTTGGATCTGTCCGGTCGCGCACGCGCTGATTGCCAAGTTCTCGGCTTAGGCGCATTTTTTGCAATTTTTTTGGCCGCTCAGCTAAAAACCGTTTGGCGGTGTGGAATTATTGCAATATATTTGCCGCTGGAAAAAAGAGTATGGTATCAGTTGACCGTCAACACAAACAGCACAAAGAACCATTGGCCTCGATTGAATACCCTACCCCACCACAAAAAAAGAAAACATCATGACTGCGTTTGAAGCAGCTCGCCAGCAGGCCACCGCCTTGCGCGGCAGTTACCAATGGCGCAAATATTAATCTAACACAAAACATTAACTATTTAAAAACAACCTACTAAAGTTATGAAACGGATCTTATCCATTCTGTGCATCGCCCTGACGGCAATGGGCTTGATGCAGGCAAAAACCATCACGGGCAGCTTTGCATGGCAGAAAATCGCCAACCAAGGCTCGTTCAGATTCACACAGACATCTATTCCTGTGACCATCACCATCGACGAGAGCGCCAAGACGGTGAGCATCGACAACATGTTTGGCTACCGCGGCATGCCGCTGACGGGCACCTACACCCAGAGCGGCGAGTCGGTGAAATTCACGTTCAGCAATGGGCAAAAAGTGGCCTACGACCCATCGGGGCAAGACAAGTATGGGCTGTATGCGGCCTATGAGTCTTCTTATGGTGCAACATATTACATCAACAACGTTGCCGACATTAAGGCCACTCTGGCCAGCGACGGCAAGAGCCTTGCGTTCAGCAAAGACTTGGGCCTGCTTAACATGATAATGGGCGGAAGCCAGGCCACGGTTTTCTTCGGCGGATGCTCGATAGCGCTCGACACGCAGCTGTTCAGCGACCCGCACGACATCGACATCCACATCGACAACCAGACCACGGGCATCGTGAAATTCTCTGACGAGGCCGGGATTACAAGGGAGAAAGTGGTGGCCGTGCAAAAGGCGTTTTTCAACGGCGAGGGCTACGAAGGCATGCTGCGCCCATATGAGCCGGCAGCTGTGGCCAAGGAATATGTGGTGAACCCGTGCCAGTCGAAGACCGCGGCCACGTTCACCGGCCTCGACGATGCCACCAAAGCCGCCATGCAGGCAGCCGGATACGACACCAACTGGATTACGGACAACACCACTTGGCGCGGCTTCGGATATGAAGTGTCGCTCAACACCACCGACGACTTCCAGGCCGAACTGACACGCTGGACCAGCGAACAGAGTGTGAAGATAACGCGCACCGCCCCCAACATGAACGACGCCACCGACATTGGCAAGAGCTGGATTGTGCCCAACGCCAGCGCGCTGCGCGCCGGCTGGGAGTTGTATGACGAGCGCGAGGTGAAACAGGGTGTCAAGGCCAAGTGCGGCCTGCACTTCAAGGATGTGATTCCGGTGAGCACGGCGTTGAGCAGTTTCGATGTGGACTATGTGATTTACTGGTATGGCAAGGTGAAGAGCGACATGGTGGGCCAGATTCCGCAAGGCGGCACACGCAACAGCAGCTTTGTGCAGATAGGCGGCGAGTGGTACTACTACGCCCTGCCCAACAGCAACGACATATATGTGGCAACATCGCAATTGAACTACAAGGCCGGCACAAGTGGCGAGCCCACCTACAGCACGCCTGCGGGATTCCACCTGAACGCACACTTCGAAGTAGACAATGTGTCGACTGGCCTCGACCAGAATGTGGCCGGCAAGCAAGTGGCATCCATGCGCTACTACAACCTGCAGGGCATGGAAAGCAACACCCCGTTTAAGGGCTTCAACCTGATGCGCGTGGTGTATAGCGACGGGTCGAGCAAGGTGACCAAGATTTTCCGCTAATCATTAATATTGAAAGTTGGGGTAAGAGGGTGGACAGTGACAAGCGACACAAGCCGCTGGCCGCTAACGCAAAATCTTCAAACCCCAAACTTCAATCCACACCAAAACGGTAGTTTTGCGCTTTGCGGCATGTGGAGGCTTGGAGCGTGTGGGATAAAAGGGCTATCTTTGGACAATTTATTGTAACAACCACTACCCTTTTAGAAAAAGAAACAAGCCAAACATGACGATGAAACGCATTCTCAGCCTGACGGCTGCGGCGTTGCTGCTCGGCCAGTTTACGGCCACAGCGCAACGACCCACCAAGCGCACCAGTGCCCGCAAGGCCACAACAACTGCAGTAGCCACCACCGCCCCAGCCCACCTGATGACGTCCAACGGCGTCGGACCAGTGGCCCTTGGCTCAAAAGTAAGTTCGCTGCCCAAAGCGGTCGACGGACTCTATGACCACATTGCGGTCACCAGTGAATACAACCCCGTGGAGCAAGAAACCACCACAACGGCCTCGTTCACACTGGCCGGCAAGGAGGTGCTGGGCGCAACGGTCGACAGCGACGGCAAAATCGCCTACATCAGCACCGAGTCGGCGCTGGTGGGCGTGAAAGTGGGCACGGCCTACTTCAAGCCCGGCATGCCACTCGCGCAACTGCGCCGCGCCAAAGGTGTGCGCCGCGACCCCGACGGCGTGTATGCAGCCGTGTATGGCAGCATTCACTTCGACGGCAACGCCGCCGGCCGCATCCACGCCATTTCTGTGGGCACGCCATGGTAGCGGCGTGTTGAGGCACTGACATAAAAAACATCGGGGTCTGGCTTCTGCCCGGCTCCGATGCGTTTTTTTTTCACAATAAACCTAAATCTAAACTACTACTATGTGTTGGTGCGTTTTATCGTGCTTCCCATGGCGGTTGCAATTATACCAATATACACTTATGAATCATTGTTGCTTTTTAAGCGGCATCACTTAACGTCGATTACCTTTTGGGCCTTCTTGAGCTGCTCTTGTGAAACTTTTGGCAGAACCACGTTGAGCACACCATTGTTGACGCTGGCCTCAATCTTCTCTTTGTCAACATCATCGGGCAGGATAAGAGCCTGATGGAACTGAGTGTAAGAGAATTCACGGCGCAGATAGTGAGCTGCCTTGTCTTTTTCTTCCTTTTTGTCTTTCTTCTCGAAAGCTATCACAAGGTTTTCATCCTCATCGAGGCTAACCATGAAGTCGTCTTTGGTCATGCCCGGAGCAGCAACCTCAACATCATATTCATTGTCTTTTTCAATCACATTGATGGCCGGTGCAGTGGCGTTGGCCTTAGGCAGATAGTCGGTGTCAAAGAAATCATTGAATACATCGGGTAACCAAGTCTGATTATTTCTGCGAGTGATCATAATTTTAATCTCCTATATTTTAAAGTCCTTTTTAATTCGTTTTTTCTGAACGCTGCCCACTCGGTGTGAACCGCGTTCGCCTATAGACTTTAGCAAATACTATGCCACTGCATTTTGGCGGTTGTTTTCTGCAATTTTGTCCGCCCCAGCGACAAAATGTAGCCGATTGGCCCCTTTCCGCCTACAAATCATGACAACACTACCACTTCATGCTCCCTGTGCAGCACCCATAGAATGTGGCGAACCACATTTGTGGGCTCACCCGATAAACCGGGGGGATTAAGCATATAGTTTAGTGAGTCTGAAGAGAAAGAATTTTATATCCGTTAC
>CAKUMB010000011.1 GCA_934667475.1 uncultured Muribaculaceae bacterium
AAAGAGTCCGGTGCAATACCGAACTCTTTCTCAAATCGAATAGTTAATAACCTGTCCAACTTTTTGGGGTCACTTCAGTTTCTTTTGAATCCAAATCGGGCATTATAATTTGGGCTTAATGTGGATAATGCGCATAATGTGCGCTCTTCAATTTAGAGAAAATAAATGGGCCTGAATTTCAGGCCCATTGTGGTATGTTTGGAAAAAATGGTCGGGATTTGGTGGGGTTAGTCGCTCACCCAGGCGTTTTGGTAGGCGGCGGGCAGGTTGTCGATGTCCTTTATCAGTTCACAATAGTCATTGCTGCGGGCCACATACACGCGATAGGTGTTACCCTTAAGCCTGATGCCTGCATTAATGTCGGTGTGGGCGGCAATATACTTTTCGGCTTGCGCCTTGGTCTTGAAAGTGGACACTATCAGATAGTATCGCCCTGAGCCAAGTTGGCTTTCGGCGCTGTTGCATTGTTCCTCCTTCACGGTGGGTTGCAGTGCAGGGGCGGCCACGCGCTTAATGGTTTGGCGGGGCTGCTGCTTGATTTGCGGAACGCTTAGCGAGGCTGTGTCCTGATGGCTGAAGTCCACTGCCACAGGGGTGCTGAGCATACAAAATAGGCCCAACAGCACAATTATTGAGGCGGCAATGCGCATGTAGCTGCGCACAAACAGGTTTGCGCGGCTTGGCTTCTCGTCGACGAAGCTGATGACACTTGCGGGTTGGTCGGCGGCATCGGCTGTGCTTTGCTGTGCTGCCTGCTGCAGTGCGGCCAGTGGCTGCATCTTTATTGATTTCAAGCCAAAGAACTCATCGTTTGCGCTGGCGTGGTAGAATGGGGTGAATTCAACTTTTGAGTCACTGTTGAGCTTAAAGAATCCGAGTTTGCCAAACGGCACCTCTTCGCCGCCTTCCAGCAACTGGCGGTATAGGGCCACGTGGCTGGCGATGGTCTTCATCGCCTCATCGTAGGTCACACCATCGCGGCGCACCATCGATTGTGCCAGCAGGCCGTCGTTGTGGCTCACCGACGCGTTAAAACCCACGCAGCGGCGTGGCTTGTTGATGATGCCAGCGGCTTCGTTGGCCGTTGAAGGCTCGTATTGCGCAATCAGCGCACCCCATCCAGGCACTATCACGCAGTCGTTGCACGACATCAGGTATTCTATGTGCTCAATCATTGAAATCATATAACAAAAGTAGTCATTATTTGCCACAATTCAAAGCGATTCGTCCCCTTTTTGTCCCGCGATTCCGCAATAAAAAGGCAATAAAAGACTACCACAAAAAAATGCCGTTTCAATCTTAAACCCTCAACTTTAAGTCTTATCGCACCGACCGGAGCATGGCCTGCACCTCCTGCTCGGTCATGCCGTGCTGCAGCGCAAGTTTGGTGTCGCGCTGCACATCGGCTTCGCTAAACCTGAGTTTGTTGAGCATGGCACGCAAGGCATAGATGTATCCGTCGGTGCTGTCGATTTGCAGTGCGTTGCGAATGTCGTCCTCAGCATTGTTGAGCTGCTTGGTCATCATATAGCAGTGGGCGCGGTTGGCCAGAATCTGTGACGACGGGCGCGCCTTGATTATTTTGCTATAGCATTCAATCGCTTTTGTGTAGTTGCCGTTCACTTCGTTCAGCTTGCCCAGGCCCTCTTGCGCCAATGCCGAGTTTGGGTTGATTTTCAGTATTCCCATAAACTCGTCTTCGGCGGCCCTGTAGTCGCCCCGCTGAATGTCGATGATGCCCAGGTTGTAGCGCGCTTCGGTGTTTGGCGGGTCGAGCTCAACCACGCGCCGGTAGTCGCGCTCCGACAGGGCGATGCTGTCGATGGCCATGTAGGCAGCGGCACGGTTGCTGATAATGGTCACCGCATTGGGGGTCATGTCCAGTGCCAGACTGTAGTTCTTTATGGCCTGCTCGTTTTTGCCCTGATAGCGCTGCAGGGTGCCGATGTTCGACAGCAGCAGCGAGTTGTTGTGATTGGCCGGGTCGGCCTTAATGGCACTGCGCAGGTGCTGTTCGGCCTCGGCCCAGTGCCCGGCCTTGATGCACACCTGCGCCGAGTCCACGCTGCGATAGTAGGCATTGGCAGTGTCCACCGTCACCGTGCCTGCCGCCTTGCTTGCGGTTGCAGTCGTGGCCGCGGGCTTGCTGCCTCGCGGAATCTTCATGTTGCTTTGGTTTATTGAACTCACCACCTGCGCGGCCGCACCCAGAGCTATGGCGGCGCATGCTAAAATTGCTGTTGTTCTTCTCATTACTTGATTTGTGTGCTGCAAAAGTAGCACGAAATCGCGACTTCTGGCCGCCCGTTTAGCGATTTTTAGCTACTTTTGCATAAAATAGGCTGCGCCTCAGCATAATAATCAAGCAAGCTTGATATTCTGCATTCGGCTTGCACTACGTTTGCTCTTAAAAACCATAATTTTGAATAGCAATTAAGAATATGATTTTAAACTCAATCCTACTGCAGGTGGAGGACATTGTGGCCGACACCATTGTGGCCGACAAGGCCAAGGCTGCCGCCGACTCGATTACCGCCGTTGGCGCCAAGGTCGACTCTCTTGCCTCCAAGTCGCCGACACAGATAGCCACCGACATCTCCAACTTTAACTGGAACGGGCTCGTCGAAAAGTTCAGTTCCGACCTGATTTCATTCGGATTCAGGCTGTTTGCCGCAATAGTGGTGTTTTGCATTGGCAAACTCATCATCAACAAGCTGCACAACGTGATTCGCAATGTGATGATGCACCGCAGCGTCGACCGCTCGTTGGCCACTTTCCTGCTGAGCCTGTTCAAAATCACGTTTCTGTTTCTGCTGGTGGTCACCGCCATCGGCATCATCGGCATCGAGACGAGTTCGTTTATCGCCGTGTTTGCATCGGCCGGCGTGGCCATTGGCATGGCGTTGAGCGGCACCTTGCAAAACTTTGCGGGCGGCGTGCTCATTCTGCTCGTTAAGCCCTATAAGGTGGGCGACTATATCGACTTCAACGGCAACAAGGGCTTTGTGAAGGAGATTCAGATATTCAACACCGTCATTACTACCTATAACAACGAGGTGATTGTGATTCCCAATGGCGGCCTGTCGACTGGTACTATCAACAACTACACCAACCAGAAGTACCGCCGCCTTGAGTGGCACATCTCCATTGCCTATGGCGACGATGTGGACAAGGCGCGCAAGGTGGCCCTGTCGATACTGCATGCCGACGACCGAATAGTGAAAAAGTATCTCGATGAAGGCGTTGAGGCTCAGCATGTGGAGATACCTGAAGTTGAAGATTTAGACGATGCCGGGCTCAAGCGGCTCTCGTGGTGGCAGCGCGTGGTGCACCATCACAAAGTGGTCAAGAAAAAAACCGCTGAGTGGAAAGCCTCGCAGGCCGAGGAGCGCATCAAGAAGATGCCGCGCAAAGACTGCTCGCCCACGGTGGGCCTCGAGAGTCTTGCCGACAGTGCCATTGTGCTTGTGATCCGTGCATGGGCCAAAAATGAGGACTACTGGGGCGTGTACTATAGTGTGAACGAAAGCATCTACAAGCAGTTCCCCGCCAACGGGCTCAACTTCCCGTTTCCGCAAATGGATGTGCACCTCAATGGCAATTGAGTCTGTGCCCCCGGGTGTGACGGGGTGGCAAAACAAAAACGGCTTCCATCAATTGCGATGGAAGCCGTTTTTTGTTGTCCGCCTATGGCGCAGAGCCGTTTATCGGGCCATAACCTTGTAGCTGTATCCGTTAACGGCAACGACATACATGCCGTCATTAAGCGTGAGCGTGTTCACACCTGCGCGTCCGGCCAGCGTCTGCACAAAGCGTCCGTCAAGGCTGTAGAGGCGTATGGTTGCGTCGCTGCTGAGCGCAATGCTCACCTGGCGGCCCGAAACACTGACTACGGGTTTTGCCGAAGCGGCTGTGGCCTGCTCAATGCCAGTGTCGCCGGTAAGCTGCACTGTAATCTCATTCGACAGTTTTGAGTATTCGGGGTAGCCATACTGGTCGCCGCGCATACCCTCAACAGCGTAGCCATATTTGCCGCCGGCTTCGAGGTCGGCCAGTTTGAAGCTGGTGATGTCGGCGCCACGCAGGGTGTCGGTAGTGAGCGAAATCTTGGTCACAGTGCCGGCTTTTGTCTCTTGGGTGATGCTGATTTCATCGATAAGGTATTTTTTGAGCTTGCTTTCCTCGATTGAAAGTCTCATTTCCTCAGCGCCGTCGTTCATCTCCCAGGTGTCTTCGGCATATCCGTTGGCGTCAAAAGCGGTCACTTTGTGGATGTTCAGGGCGCCGTCTACGGTGTAGCCCACGCGGTACACCGACAGGTTGTCGCCTGCAGTGCCGTAGGCTTTAATGTGAATTTTGTATTTGCCACCATTGGCGGCAAGGTTGAGCACCGGGGTCTGCACATACGATAGGTTCATGGGGAATCGGCCTGCATTGGCGCCAAACATGCCATTGGCCGTTATGAAGTTGCGGCCAATCCATCCTGGTGTTGCGGTCACCTCGTCGGGGTCGGTGATGGTGACGGGGGCTGCTACTGTGCCTTCGGTAGCTTTGCTGAAGTCGTCGGTGAGCACGTTTTTCACCCCGTCTTCAGTGGCAGTCTCATACTTGTAGGGGTGCACGATGTAGCCGATGGCCTTGGGCAGGCGGTTCCAGTTGGCCGTGAACCCGGTGGAGCCCACTTCGGTGGCCTCTGTGGCGGTGGGGGTGAGGAAGCCGTCGACTCTGATGAAGTTCGACATTGCGCTCACCGAGTCGCCGTCCACGCTCTTCAGGTAGTAGAAGTATGCTCTCTCGGCGTCGACGCCGTTCACGGTGTACGACTGTCCGGTCACCTTCTTGTCGGTGAGCACGTAGTCGGGGGCCTCATATGCGTAAGCAATAGAGTTGATGGCCACATCGCCCACCTTGCCATCATCTTTGATGAGCGAAATTTTCACCTTGCCTATGTTGGCTGGTTTGTATCCAAATGCTTCGATTAAGTCGAGGCTTTGACGCTGAGCGAAATACAGGGCTTCTATTTGTCCTGCGGTGATGGTCTCTCCCGATTTGTCATACACCTCTATTTTAAACACGCTCGAATTGTCTTTAGTTATGCCATCGGCATTGAAGATGTTGGCGTTGATCACAAAACTTGTGATGTCGCCGCCCAGAATAAATGGAGTGGTCATGTAGTCGCTAGTGGCATCGAGCACCACATGGTTCTTATCGTTGTAATATGCAACGTCGGTCGAGCCGTTGTCCGACACGTGCACGTCCCATCCCTTGGGGAAGTTGGGGTTGGCGGTGTTGATTTTGCCGCCCGTCTGGTTCACGGTGCTGAAGTCCTGATTCTCGTTTAGTGTGCTGTAGCCGGGGGCATACACGCTGAGCAGGAATCCGTTGCTGGCTTCGCCAGTCCAATTGGCCACAAACGAGGTGCCGGTGTAGTCGCTGTAGTCGTTGGCTACGGGCGCCTTGGGTGCTGCAGTGGCCGCAAACGCTGCCGCCGAACAGCACAACGCAAATGCGTTGAGTTGAAATTTTGTCATGCTGAAATTATATATATGTTTCAATAAAAATGAGATGTCGGTGCAAAATTAGTGATTTGTTTGCTTTTTGGAGCTATTTTGTTTTAATTTTTTTTGAAAACGGTGCAAAAGTGGTATCAATAGCAACATTCGGCAAAAAAATGTGGGATTCGTGGCCCGGATTTTTTAGTAGGGCCATTTGGCCGATTTGACGGCATTTTATTTTGAATTGCGGTGCGATTTCATTAATTTTGTGGTGAATATGGAGAATAGGCTCTTTTCATAAGCCTCATGGGCCTGTGGCAGACAGCCAAGCCCGTGCCAAGCCGCCGCGCGCAGCGGAAAAATGTGCCGCCATTAGGGGCTGTGTCACTATGGGTTCCACACTGGTGTGTGGGCAGCCAGCACCCTTGACAAGGCAGGCGAATACCGCATCAGCTCTTTTTTAATTGCGTGATGCCGTGGCGTGGCATGCTGGCCACTTGAAGCTGAACCGTTTCCCCCATATATTTTTTGACTCCGAGGCCGCCGTGCTTCGCCGTCAAAGCCTTCATTTGCCAATAAAAGAACAACATAAATGATTAGTAAATGGAATGTATTGCCCATCACATCAAGCAATCAAGACGCCGAGGCAAGGCTTGCGGGAATGTTCCCGAAAAGTCCTGCCATAGCCCGGCTGCTGGTGCTGCGCGGCATCACCACCCGGGAGGAGGTGAACCGCTTCTTCAGCCCATCGCTGAGCCAGCTGCCCGATCCGTTCTTGATGCGCGATATGGAAAAGGCCGTCGGTCGACTCAACCGGGCCTTGGGGGCAAAAGAAAAAGTCATGGTCTACGGCGACTACGACGTAGATGGAACCACGGCCGTGGCGCTGGTCTACCGGTATTTGCAGAACTTTTACTCAAATCTGGTGTACTATGTGCCCACGCGCGACGATGAGGGATATGGCATATCCAAGCAGAGCATCGACTATGCCGCAAGCATAGGGGTGAAGCTGATAATAGTGCTCGACTGCGGCATAAAGGCCGTGGATGAAATCGCCTATGCCAAGACAAAGGGCATCGATTTCATAGTGTGCGACCACCATGTGCCCGACGAGGTGCTGCCCGACGCAGCCGCCATACTCAATCCCAAGCTCAAAGACGACAAGTATCCCTACAAAGACTTGTCGGGTTGCGGGGTGGGCTTCAAGTTTATGCAAGCCTTCTCTAAGAGCAACGGCATTGGCGACCTTTACGGCCTCGACAGCCTGCTCGACCTGCTGGTGGTGAGTATCGCCGCCGACATTGTGCCCATCACCGGTGAAAACCGCGTGTTGGCCTATTATGGCCTCAAAAGGCTCAACGCCAACCCCAGTGTGGGATTGCGCAGCATAATCCGCCTGTGCGGACTCAGCAACAGGGAGATAACCATAAGCGACATAATATTCAAAATAGGCCCGCGCATCAATGCCTCGGGCCGCATGCAGTCGGGACTGGAGTCGGTGGAGCTGCTTGTGACCAAAGACCCCTCGGAGGCCTATGAGATAAGCAAGACTATCGACCAGTATAACAAAGACCGCAAAGAGCTCGACCGCCAGATCACCGAAGAGGCCAACACCATCATCGAGGATCACATTCAGCATATCAAGGACAAGCGGCCCATAGTGATATATAACCGTCAGTGGCACAAGGGTATAATTGGCATTGTGGCCTCACGCATAGCCGAGCTCTACTTCCGTCCGTCGGTGGTGCTCACCTATGCCGACGATGGCATTGTGATAGGGTCGTCGCGCTCGGTGCGCGGCTTCGACATCTACTCGGCCATCAAGTCGACCCGCGGCCTTCTTGAAACGTTTGGCGGCCACACCAATGCCGTGGGACTCTCGCTAAAGGAGGAGAACATAGATGAGTTCCGCCGCAGGCTCGAGCAGTATGTGGAGCAGCACATCACGCTCGACCAGGTGACGCCGCAAATCGACGTCGACTGCGAACTGGGCTTTGGCGAAATCAATTCCGACTTTCTTAAATATCTGCGTCAGTTCAATCCATCAGGCCCCGGCAACCAGAAGCCCGTGTTTGTCACCCGCGGTGTTTATGACTTCGGCACGAGCAAACTTGTGGGCCGCAATCAGGAGCACATAAAGTTTGAACTGGTCGACAGCAAGTCGGACAACATAATGAACGGCATTGCCTTCAACATGCATCAGTATTTCGACTATGTGAAGCAGCACAAGCCGTTCGACATCTGCTACACCATTGAGGAAAACAAACACCGCAACAGCAGCTCGGTGCAGCTGCAAATTAAGGGGATAAGAATTCCGGCTGATGACTGACATTCACGCCATACTCAAAAAATATTGGGGATATGATGGCTTCCGCGAACTTCAGGAAGACATCATATCTTCGGTTTTGGGGGGCAGCGACACCCTGGGGCTCATGCCTACCGGGGGCGGCAAGTCAATCACGTTTCAGGTGCCAGCCATGGCCATGCCGGGCATGGCGCTTGTGGTCACGCCCATAGTGTCGCTCATGAAGGATCAGGTCGACGGCCTGGTGGCCCGCGGCATCAAGGCCACCTACATGCATGCCGGCCTCACAATGGCCGAGGTGCGCCGCACCTATGAGAAGTGCATCAACGGCAACTGCAAATTTCTGTATGTGTCGCCCGAGCGTCTGCGCTCCGACTCCTTCCTCGACCGCCTAAAGCGCATGCCCGTAAACATGATTGTGGTCGACGAGGCCCACTGCATTTCGCAGTGGGGCTACGACTTCCGTCCGTCGTTTCTCAAGATTGCCGATGTGCGCACGCTGTTTCCGGCGGTGCCGGTGCTTGCGCTCACTGCCACTGCCACACCGGCTGTGGTGACCGACATAATGCGCGCGCTGCACTTCAGAAACGGGCGTGTGCTGCGCAAGAGCTTTGCCCGGCCCAATGTGGTGTATGTGGTGCGGCACACCGAGGAGAAGTTGGCCGAGCTGGTGCATGTGCTGTCGTCGGTGGCGGGCTCGGCCATTGTGTATGTGCGCAGCCGCAAGCGCACCAAGGAGATTGCCGACGTGCTCAACGCCCGCGGCATCTCGGCCAGCCACTACCATGCCGGCCTCGCCATCGAAGACAAGGCCGACAAGCAGGACAAGTGGCGGCAGGGCGAAATCAGGGTGATGGTGGCCACCAATGCCTTTGGCATGGGCATCGACAAGCCCGACGTGAGAATGGTGGTGCACGTCGATGTGCCCAACTCCATCGAGGAATACTATCAGGAGGCCGGCCGCGCGGGGCGCGACGGCCACACCGCCTATGCCGTGCTGCTGGCCAAGCCCACCGACCGCCGCACCCTTGAGCGCCACATCACCGACGCTTTTCCCGAAAAAGACTTTATTAAAAAGGTGTATGAGCGCGTGGGCAACTTCCTGCACGTGGCTGTGGGCGAGGGATATGAGCGCGTCTACGACTTCAACTTCACCTTGTTTTGCCGCACGTTTAAGCTGCCGGTGCTGCCCACTCACAGTGCCCTGCGCCTGCTCACGCAAGCCGGCTACATCGAGTTTGTGGAGGAGGTCGACACGCAGTCGCGCGTCATGATTCTGGTGGGCAAGGACGAGCTTTACAACATCGACTGCGCCACTCCGCAGGCCGACCGTGTGCTACAGGCCATATTGCGCACATATTCTGGTTTGTTTTCCGACTATGTGTTTATCAGCGAAGACGTGATAGCGCGCCGCTTTGGCCTGTCGCGCGACACGGTGTATGAGGCGCTGCTCGAGTTCACGCGCAAGCATATTTTGCACTATGTGCCGCGCCGCCGCACGCCCTATGTGGTCTACACCACCTCGCGCGAGGAACCGCGCTATGTGCAGATTCCCAAACGCGTCTACGAGGATTTGCGCGACCGCATGCGTCAGCGCATAGCGGCCATGGAGGGCTATGTGTTCAGCACCGACCGCTGCCGCGAGGGCATGATGCTCAGCTATTTTGGCGAGGAGGCTGCAAAGCCGTGCGGTCATTGCGATGTGTGCATCGACCAGCGCCGCCGCGCCAGCCACACTCGCGACGATGTGCGCGAGGGCATTCTCTACATGGCCCAGGTCAGTCCGCGCCGGGCACGCGAGTTTGTCGACACATTGTCGTTTCCAGCCGACGAGGTGTATGCCGAGCTTGAGTTTCTCACCGACGAGGGCTTCATCGAGCATCGGCCCGACGGCACCTACGTCAATCCCGTGCCGCTCGACTGAGCCGCATGTGGAGTTAAATGCGGCCTGCCTCTTGCCGCATTGGCATTAATTGAGTAATTTCGCAAAACTATGTTAGCAAACGTCTTTAATAGGGTACTCGCTGCCATTGCTGCGGCACTGGTTTTGGCGTCGTGTGGCCGCACTTCGCCGGCAGGGCAGCACATGGGCGACTTTGTGTTGACATGCCACATGGCCAAAGCCGTGGCCAAAGATTCGGCCACGCTGCTGCTGGCCGACGACGACTATGCCCGGCTGAGGCTGATTGGCGGCCGGCACATCGACAGCACCTGCACGTTCACATTCCGTGGCCAGACCAGCGGCGAGCATGTGGCTGTGCTGCGCTTCAGCGGCGAGAAGCGCCCGTTTTGCTTCGTGCTTGGCCCTGGCGCCACCAGCATTGTGATCGACAAGAATAGGGTGGTGGTCACCGGTTCAAGCCAGAACCACGACTACATTTCGTGCCTTAAGGCCGTGAGGGAGCTGCAGCGCCAGCGCCGCAGCAATTTTGCCGCCTACTGCAAGGAGGCTACCGACTCCACCCTCAATGCGGCAAAGGAAAACCGCTACCAACTCACCGACCACCGCCTTGCCGACTCAATTCAGTCGGTGTGCCTCGCGGGCATCAATGGCGGCACTCCGGCCGCCAAACTCATTGGCGAGCGGTGCATGCGCCTGCTCACGCCCGACAACCTGACGCGCGTGGCGGCTGCCAAGTCCTCGGCACATTAATAATATATGGTTAACCCTCAAAATGCATACATCAAGAAATGAACTCACTGGCTAAAAACATGATTGCCCTTGCGGCTGCTGCGCTGGCAGGCACTGCAGCCTATGCCCAGGAGGCATTGACGCTGTTCAACCAAAACTCATACGCCGGCTGGAGCTACACTCGGCCAGGCTTCAAACTCGACACCTACAGCATAAGCATGAACAATGTGAAGCTCTACCGCTCTAGCGGCAATGTGGACTATACCCTGGTGTCGCCCGCATTCGCCTGCGCCGGGCTTAAAGCCGTCGATGTCGATGCCACACTCTACTGTACCACGGTGCCTTCGGGCACCTACGACCTCAACCGCGGCTACCCCACGTTTCAGCTGCTCGACCTCAATGGCGGCGTGCTGGCCAGTGTCGATGTGGTGTTTGCCGAGGCGCAGCAGTTTCACGAGCACCTTCCGGTGAAGATAGGCGTGCCCCAGGGTGCTGAGCAGGCCAGGCTGCGCGTGGCTGCGTGGAACGCCGACCTCAACAGCACCATTTCGGTGCGCGAGGTGGCGGTGACGGCCAATGCAAGCGGTGTTGAGTCTGTGGCTGCCGGCAAGCCGTGTGTGGTGCAGTGCGGGCGCGGGCTGCTCACGGTGAGCGCAGCCGCCGGCACGCAGTGTGCCGTGTATTCGCCTGAAGGGCGCCTTGTGGCCCGGTTCGCCGCCACAGGTGAGGCCCGGCAGCTGGCTTTGCCAGCGGGAGTGTATGTGCTGCGGGTGGCCTCAATGGCGCAAAAGGTGCTGGTGCGCTGACTTTTTTAGTGAGTTTTTTCAGGCATTGTTTGCCTAAAAGAATCTAAAAAGCTATATTTGCATCATAAAACATATTAAACGCCCGCAAAAGCAGGCCAAACCGAAACATCAAAAAACAAACCGCCTATTGACTCGAACTCTACTCGTAGAACTAAAAGTAATTGATTATGAGAGGCTTTAATGACGAGAGCGATGAACGCTTAATCGCATTATACGTTGAGGGTGACAACAATGCCTTCGACGCATTGGTTGAGCGCCATAAAGTTCGGGTATACACTTACATTTGCGGATATGTGAAAGACGAGGAACTCGCCGACGACATATTTCAGGAAACCTTTGTGAAGGTGATTAGCACCATTAAGCAAGGCCGCTATGTGGAAAACGGCCGCTTTGCCGCATGGATCACCCGCATTGCTCACAACCTCATAATCGACTTCTTCCGTCAGGAAAAGTCGGAAAATGTGCAGTCGGCCGACGGCACTGGCGTAAACATACTTAACCGCAAGGAGTTGAGCGAGGCCACCATCGAAGACGACCTCGTGCTAAGCCAAATTCATGCCGACGTGCGGCGCATGGTGATGCAGCTGCCCGACAATCAGCGACAAGTGCTGGTGATGCGCTACTACAAAAACATGAGTTTCAAGGAAATTGCCGATGTCACCAAAGTGAGCATCAACACCGCCCTGGGCCGCATGCGCTACGCCATAATTAATATGCGCCGCATGGCCGAGGAAAATCACATTGCACTCTCGCTGCAGTAGCGCTGATTGCCGTTGCCTGCCTGCGCAACTTGAATTATGTACCCGGCTTTTAGCAAATTTTGTGATGTATAATTTGTTAAAAGAGCCGATATGATGTAATTTTGCACCTACGTTTGGCCACGTGTGTCCAGACGTGTATATTCTTGTAATAAAACAAAACATATTATACTTCAAAAAAATGAATGTAACATTAGACAAAAATGGTAACGTGAACGCTGTGCTCACAATATCATTTAAAGAAGAAGACTATCAGAACGACGTGAAGAAAGACCTGGCCGAGATTGGCCGCAAGCGCCCTCTGAAGGGCTTCCGTCCGGGACACGTCCCCGCAGCTCTGCTCAAAAAATATTATGGCAACGAAGTGCTCGCCAACGTCATCGACCGCAAGGTGAGCCAGTCGCTCAACGACTATATACACGAAAACAAACTCAACGTGCTGGGCGAGCCCATGCTGTCGAAGGACACCAAGGTGAACTTCAACACCGACAAGGAGTTTGCATTCAAGTTCGACCTGGGACTTGCTCCCGAGTTCGACATCAAGCTCGACAAGCGCGTGAAGGTGCCTTACTACAACATCGAGGTGAGCCAGGAAATGATCGACAAGCAGAACGAAAACTTCAAAAAGCGTTTCGGCAAGCAAGTGCCTGGCGAAACTGCCGCCGAAGATTCGCTGCTGCGCGGTTCGATGGTTGAGCTCAACGAAGACGGCACCGAGAAGGCCGACGGTGTGAAGGTGGAGAAGACCATCATCTCGCCCCAGTATCTGAAGAACGACGACGAGAAGAAGAAGTTTGTGGGCCACAAGGTGAACGACGAAATCGTGTTCAACCCCTACAAGGCTGCCGACGGCAACGTTACCGAGCTGGCCGCTATGCTCAACGTCGACAAGAAAGACGCCGACATCAAGTCGGACTTCAAGTTTGTGCCCAACGAGATTCTCGTTAACCAAGAGGCTGAGATGAACCAGGAGTTCTTCGACAACGTGCTCGGCAAGGACGAGGCTAAAGACGAAGCCACATATCTCGAGAAACTGAAAGAGATGATTGCCAACCAGCTGAAGAACGACAGCAACTTCCGCTTCACCATCGATGCCGAAGAGGTGCTGCGCAAGAAGGTGGGCGACCTTGAACTGCCCGACGAATTCCTGAAGCGCTTCATGCTGGCCCGCGCTGGCAAGGATGCCGATGAGAAGAGCATGGAGGAGAACTATCCCAAGACCCGCGAGCAGATTGTGTGGCAGCTCATCAAGGAGAAGGTGGCCACCACGCTCAACGTTAAGATTGAGAAGGACGACGTTCTGCGTCTGGCACGCTTCTATGCCGCTCAGCAGTTTGCACAGTATGGCATGACCAACATCCCCGATGATGTGATCGACCGCTACGCCAACGAGCTTCTGGAGAAGTCAGAGTATGCCAACGAAATCCGCAACCGCGCATTCGACGACAAGGTGTTCGCAGCCGTTAAAGACGCTGTGTCGCTCAATGAGAAGAATGTGACCGTTGAGGAGTTCAACAAGCTGTTTGAGAAAAAATAAATTGCAATCTTAGGGTGTGAGCGCTGCTGGCCGGCGCAGCCAATTTGGCGGTGAGGCCTCAACATTAGCACGGCGTGTACACTCTCCACACACAATATTCATGGAGCGGCAAAGGGAAAAATTTTTCTTGCCGCTCCATTTGTTACCAAAGGCCGCAAAGGCCCGTAACGGCAAAATTGCAGTTGACTTTTAATTAAAAATAACCGTAAACACATTAAAAAATAATGGAAAGTAAAAGCGAATTCCGCAACTATGCGGTCAAGCACCTGGGCATGAATGGCCTCGCTCTCGACCAGTATTCACAGGCTATCAGCGACAGCTACATTTCGCCCACCATCATCGAGGAGCGCAAACTCAATGTGGCTCAGATGGACGTGTTCTCACGCCTGATGATGGATCGCATCATATTCCTCGGCACGCAAATCGACGACTACACTGCCAACGTGATTCAAGCGCAGCTGCTGTTTCTCGACTCCACCGACCCCGGCAAGGATGTGTCAATCTACATTAACTCTCCTGGCGGCTCGGTGTATGCCGGCCTCGGCATATACGACACCATGCAGTATGTGCAGAGCAATGTGTCCACCATCTGCACCGGCATGGCAGCCTCGATGGCGGCTGTGCTGCTGGTGGCCGGCGAGAAGGGCAAGCGCTTTGCCCTAAAGCACTCGCGCGTAATGATTCACCAGCCTCTGGGTGGTGTGCAGGGTCAGGCATCCGACATCGAAATCACCGCACGCGAAATCCAGAAGCTGAAAAAGGAGCTCTACACCATAATTTCCGATCACTCGGGCCAGCCCTACGACAAGGTGTATGCCGACAGCGACCGCGACCACTGGATGACTTCGGCCGAAGCCCTCGACTATGGCATGATCGACAAAATTCTGGAGCGCAGCAAATAATCACAACCACACAAAAAAAACTGAAACGATATTAGATGGCAAAGAAAAAAGATGAAATGCACTGCAGTTTCTGCGGTCGCGGCCAAAGCGAGGTGGAGCTGCTGATGCCTGGCATTGAGGGTGTTTGCATCTGCAACGAGTGTGCCGAGCGGGCCGACGAGCTTGCCCGCGAATATTTGAGGCAGACTTCAAGCGCTGGCTCTGAGCCCAAGTTCGACATGAAGTCGCTGCCCAAGCCCGCCGAAATCAAGGCACACCTCGATGAATACGTGATAGGGCAGGACGATGCCAAAAAATACTTGTCGGTGGCCGTGTATAACCACTACAAGCGCCTGCTTCAGCCGCAAGACGATGATGTCGACATCGAGAAGTCGAATATCATCATCGTTGGCCCCACGGGCACAGGCAAGACTCTGCTGGCCAAGACCATTGCCAAGTTTCTTAAAGTGCCTTTCGCCATTGTCGACGCCACCGTGCTCACGCAGGCCGGCTATGTGGGCGAGGACATCGAGAGCCTGCTCACGCGCCTGCTTCAGGCTTGCGACTACGATGTGAAGGAGGCCGAGCGCGGCATTGTGTTTATCGATGAAATCGACAAGATTGGCCGTAAGGGCGACAATCCCTCGATTACGCGCGATGTGAGTGGTGAGGGCGTGCAGCAAGGACTGCTAAAGCTGCTCGAGGGGTCCATTGTCAATGTGCCGCCGCAAGGCGGACGCAAGCACCCCGAGCAAAAGATGATTCCGGTCGACACCAAAAACATCCTATTTGTGTGCGGCGGAGCATTTGAGGGCATCGAGCGCAAAATCGCTCAGCGACTCAACACCCACGTGGTGGGCTATGGCACCGACAGCAAGATGCGCCGCATCGAGTCGTCGAAGCTGCTGCACTTCGTCACCCCGCAAGACCTGCGCTCCTACGGCCTGATTCCCGAAATCATTGGCCGCCTGCCCATTCTCACCAACCTCGAGCCGCTGAAGCGCGAAGACCTGCGCCGCATTCTCACCGAGCCCAAAAATGCCATTGTGCGCCAGTATGAGAAGTTAATGGCCATGGACGGGGTGAAATTTTCGGTGGCCGGCGACGCGCTCGACTACATCGTCGACAAGGCCATTGAGTATAAGCTGGGCGCGCGCGGACTGCGGTCGATATTCGAGACCATTATGATGGAGGCGATGTACAAGATTCCGTCATCGCGCAAAAAGACGTTTGTGCTCGACAAGGCTTATGCGGCCGAGCAACTCGAGAAGTCTAACTTCGAGGTGCTGAAAGATGTGAATTGACGCTCGCGCCATCATCATATAGCGATAATGAAAGAGCAATGAATCCCTACAAGGGCGGCATTGCTCTTTTTTTATGTGGTTGTCACGCACAATGAGTCATGCTATTTCGTATATTTGCAGCGGCAACCAACCAAAATAAGGATAATGACTGTTTTCGAAAAATACATTTGGATGCTCAACACGCTGTTTCGTGCGGGCGACCAGGGAATATCGCTGAAGGACATCAACGACAAGTGGGTGGCCGACGACACCGTGAGTGGCGGGCATCAGCTGCCGCGCCAGACGTTCGACCGTTGGAAGCGCGACATTCTCATGATATTTGGCATCGACATCGAGTGCCTAAGGCGCTGCGGCTACCGCTACCGCATCACCAACCCCGAGGCCCTGCGCAGCGGCGGGCTCAACCGCTGGCTGCTCGACACCTACACCACGGCCGCAGCCTTGTCGCAAAATCTGTCGCTCAGCGGCCGCATCGTTGCCGAAGACATTCCGTCGAGTCGTAATTTCCTGCCCGAGATAATGGCTGCCATGAAGAACAACCGTGTGGTGAAAATCACCTACAGGGGCTTTGTGTTTCGCCATGCCTGTTCGTTTACCGTCGAGCCATACTGCTTGAAGATGTTTCAGCGCCGCTGGTATTTGCTCGCCAGGAATGTGGGCAAGGGCGAAATGCGCATCTATGGGCTCGACCGCATCGAGGCCGTGGCTGAGACTGGCCACACCTTTCGGCTGCCCGGCGACTTCGATGCCAAGTCGTACTTTGCTACCTGTTTCGGCATTGTAATCGGCTGCGACGCCAAGCCCGAGCGCGTGGTGGTGCGGGCCTACGGCCAGCATCAGCACTACGTGCGCTCGCTGCCGCTGCACCCGTCACAAAAGGAGGTGGCTTCGGGTCAAGACTATGCCGATTTTGAGCTGTATCTGCGCGTAACCTACGACTTTGTGATGGAACTGCTGCGTGCCGGAAGCATGATTGAAGTCATCAGCCCCGCCACTCTGCGGCACGAAATGCACCAGTGGGTGGCAGAGATGTGGAAAATGTATGAAAATGATTAAAAAAACGACAAATAAGTTAACACAATATACATAGATATTATGGACGATTTTGCAGCTATCGATTTTGAAACGGCAAATGGAAGCCGTTCGAGTGTGTGCAGCGTGGGGGTGGTGATAGTGAAAAACCGTGAGGAGGTCGACCGCTTCTACAGCCTCATCTACCCCGAGCCCGACTTCTTCACCTATTGGACTACGCAGGTGCACGGCCTCACCATCGACGATGTGGAGGGAGCCCCAACGTTTCCCGATGTTTGGCGGCAGATAGCCCCGAAAATCGATGGTCTGCCGCTGGTGGCGCACAATAGCCCGTTTGACGAAGGCTGCCTGAAAGCCGTATTCCGCACTTATGGCATGGACTATCCCGGATACCGCTTCTATTGCACTTGCCGCGCCTCAAGGGCCAAACTCGGCAAGTTGCTGCCCAACCACCAGTTGCAGACGGTGGCTGCCTATTGCGGCTACGACCTCACCAAGCACCACCATGCCCTGGCCGATGCCGAAGCCTGCGCCGCCATAGCCCTGCAACTTCTTTAATCCCCGAGTGACCACGCAAAATAGGCGGGGCGACACAAATCACAGTGTCGCCCCGCCCATTATGTGTTGTCGTTACGGTTGTTGTGCTACTTCATTGCGTAGAGGTTGGCATTGGCCATCTGTTCGTAGGCCATAAGGCCCTCCTGACTCAGTTCCACGGTCTTGAGGTCGCCGTTGGGCGTAATCATCTTCACGTGAGAGTCGTCGACAAACTGCATGAACTTGGTGCTTTTGCCGTTGGCGTTGAGCGACCATGAGTTGTCGGTGCGGTTGTAGTCAAACTTCACCACACTCTTGTCGCTGAGGTTGGTGATGGTGTAGCCCGACTTGTCGCACTTTACCAGATATTTGGCGTCTTTGCCGTCGATTATGCGTGTGCTTGCTGTCACTGGGTTGTCGCCCGACCAGAATTCAATTGAGTTGATGACCAGTATGTCGGCTACAAACGACAGCTCGTACACGGGCAGAATGTGCAGGCCCACAAACACGAGCGCATTGACAAACTTGCTGCCTATCTGCTTGTTCCAGGCCAGCACCTTGTTGGTGAGTGCAAAGCTGCCAATGCATGAGTTCATCGTTATGGATGAGGCCAGTGCGAGCACCACCGCTGTTGTTAAATAAGTCTTTTTCATAATTCTATGTTTTTTTTGATGTTTATGTTATCGTTCACTTGTGCCTGCTCTTGTAGTGGCGGTAGTGCCGCTCCACCTCTTTGACGTAGGCTATGGTCTGGCGGCCGCGGAAGTATCCGTAGCGGCACACGGGGTCGTTGTAGAAGTCAGGGTTTGACTTCCACGATATGGCCTCTTCCACATTGCCATACCACACTTGTGGGTCTTTGCCGTATTTCTTGGCCAGGGCAATGGCGTCGGCCACGTGGCCTATGCCGGCATTATAGGCGGCCAGCACAAACTTCAGCCTCTCTTCGCGGTTGCGCACCCGTGGCTTGAGGTAGGCATTGATGCCGTTCAGAATTTTCACGGCCACCTCCACGCTCTTGTTGGGGTCGGCCAGTTGGCTGCGGCTTGCCCCGTAGCTGCGGCCAACACCAGGCATCACCTGCATCAGGCCCACGGCTCCGGCCCACGATGTGGCCTTGGGGTTGAATCCCGACTCGGTCTTGCCGATGGCGGCCAGCAGCTGCCACTCCCATGCGGAGTGGCGCGCGTGTGCCTTAAACAGGTGGTCGTAGGGCGAGATGCCGCCATGGCCTACAGTGGTGTGGCTGTGTGCGCCGTTGCTGTCGGCCGCGGGCTTGCTCTTCGACAATTCAAAGTAGCGGCGTTTCAGCTCCTTCGACACAGCTTTGCCCTTCACCGAGTTGCTCCAGTTGTCTACACTGTCGGCCAGCCACTGGTCGGCCTTGTTGACTGCCCACGACGAGCGCTGCGGGAAACTCACGTTTAGGCTCACATCGATGTTGTCGTAATACGTCTTGTCGAACCGGGCAATGTCGCTGTCGACTATGGTCAGGGGCAGCTTGCCTGCCGCCACCATGGCAATCAGGTCTTCGGCAATCAGGGTGTCGTTGTCCACGGTGCGTATTCTGATGCCGCCGCCCAGCTCGTTGTCGAGATTCTTGAGCCGCGCTTCATAGCGCGATTTGGCTATCACATACACGTCGCGGCCCACCAGCTGCGTCACGTTGGCTATGCGCTGCTGCGACTTGGGCTGCACCAGCACCTGATAGGTGGTGTCGGCGGCGCCGCAGTTCAGCACTTGGCTTTTGAATTCGGCAGTTTCGGGCACCTCGCATGCAATCATGTCGATTTGCTTGCCGCGCAGCATTTCCACGAGGCTTTGCAGGTTTTTCGCCACCTTAAACTTAATGCCCACCCCCTTGGCTGCGGCAAAGTCTTTGGCGCGGTCGAAGTCATAGCCCAGCGTGTCGCCGCGCAGAATGAAGAATCCCGTGGGGCTGTAGAGCGTGCCCACCACCAGCGTGTCGGGCAGCTGGTGGTGGCCGCCTTGCGCGGGCTTGGCCTGGCCGCCCCCATGGCCACACGCCGCCACGGCTGCCATCATAGTAACGGCTGCCGCAGCGGCGAGTGTTGTGTTTACTATCCCTTTGCGCATATGGTGTTGGGGTGGGGCGTGAGCCGGCGGTTAGTATTCAAACGTGCCTGCCTCCGACACAATGGTCAGCAGGTTGCTTTCAGCGTCTTCCACGCGGCCCACTATTTGGGCGTCGATGCCAAAGCTCTTCGACGTTTCAATCACCTTGTCGGCATCGGCGGGACTCACGTATATTTCCATGCGGTGGCCCATGTTGAACACCTTGTACATTTCTTTCCAGTCAGTGCCCGACTGCTCCTTGATGAGCTTGAACAGCGGCGGAATGGGGAACATGTTGTCCTTAATCACATGCTTGTTTTCCACAAAGTGCATCACCTTGGTCTGCGCGCCGCCGGTGCAGTGCACCATGCCGTGTATGCTGGGACGCATGGTGTCGAGCAGGCGCTTGATCACAGGTGCGTAGGTGCGCGTGGGCGACAGCACCAGCTGGCCTGCGTTCACGTCCACACCGTTGACAGCGTCTTCAAGTCGCATGCCGCCCGAGTACACGAGCTCTTCGGGCACAGCCTTGTCGTAACTTTCGGGGTATTTCCCGGCCAGATATTTGGCAAACACATCGTGGCGGGCCGAAGTCAGACCGTTGCTGCCCATGCCGCCGTTGTAGCGCTTCTCGTAGGTGGCTTGGCCATACGATGCCAGGCCCACAATCACGTCGCCGCCCTTGATGTTGGCGTTGTTAATCACCTGGTCGCGGCGCATGCGGCAAGTGACGGTGCTGTCCACAATCACGGTCCTCACCAGGTCGCCCACATCGGCTGTCTCGCCGCCGGTGGAGATGATGTTGACCCCGAGGGCCTTCATCTCGTCGATGAACTCCTGCGTGCCGTTGATGATGGCGGCAATCACGTCGCCCGGAATCAGGTTTTTGTTGCGCCCTATGGTGGACGACAGCAGAATGTTGTCGGTTGCGCCCACACACAGCAGGTCGTCGATGTTCATCACCACCGAGTCCTGAGCCACGCCTTTCCACACGCTCATGTCGCCCGTTTCGCGCCAGTAGACGTAGGCGAGCGACGACTTGGTGCCGGCGCCGTCGGCGTGCATTATGTTGCAGTATTCGGGGTCGCCTCCGAGCACATCGGGAATAATCTTGCAGAAGGCAAGGGGATAGATGCCCTTGTCGATGTTTTTGATGGCGTTGTGCACATCTTCTTTCGATGCCGACACGCCGCGCAGGTCATAACGTTGGTTAGTCATTCGTCTTCTTATATTTCGTTAAAATAGTTAGTCAGAACAATGAAGTAGGCCAGCACTGTGGGCACCACCAGCAGCAGGCTGTCGATGCGGTCGAGGACGCCGCCGTGGCCGGGGATGAGTTTGCCCGAGTCTTTGACGCCAGCTGTGCGCTTAAACAGCGACTCCATGAGGTCGCCAAATGTGGCCGACACCGATACCACCACGCCCAGGCCAATCCAGGCGGCGGCCGACGGGCCAGAGAAAAAGTCGTTGAGATAGCTGAACATCAAGTAGGCTGCCACCACGCAGGCGGCAAATCCGCCCCAGAATCCTTCCCACGACTTGTTGGGCGATATGCGCTCAAACAGCTTGTGCCTGCCCAGCATGCTGCCCACCAGGTAGGCACCCGAATCGTTGATCCAGATGAACACAAACACTGCCAGAATCATGCGGGGGCTGCTGACTGCGGCCACGAGGCTGAGCAGCGACAGCGGCAGGGCCACATAAAGCATGGCCAGGCCTGAGGTGGCTGCGTCGCGCAGTGCGTTGCGCCCAGGCATGTAAAGCATGGCCACTCCGCGCACCATCACATAGCCCAAAAAGGGCAGGAACGCCGCAGCCTCGAGCCGCGTCGACGGCACCATCGAGTAGATGGCGCTCATCAGCGCCACGCCGCCGGCCGAGTCGAGCAGCCACAGCAGCTTGCTGGGCTTGTCGCCCGCCTGCTCACTGCGCATGTGATACAGCTCGTGGAAGCCTATGATGAGAAACACTCCAAACACATATGCGAATATGCTGGGAATGATGGGCAGCAGCAACACCGAAATCACTATCAGCGCCACATACACGCTGCCCGACAGTAGGCGTATAATTAATTTCTTCACTTTAGTCTTTGTGTTTGCGTTATTTCTTGCCTACAAAGTTACTGCTTTTATTTGAGTTGAGCCAACACTGGGCCGTGTCATTTGACGGCTGAGACACGCTAATTTTTCGGGATTGCTGTTACAAAAAAGCGCGCAAAAAAAATCGGCCCGACGCCTTCACTCGTAAGGCGGCAGACCGATGCATGTGTCTTAGCAATCTAATTCTCTGTGATAGTCGGTGTTGTCATTAGCCCAAATAGGCTTTAAGCAACTTGCTCTTTTGCCCTTTCAGGCGGCGGATAGCCTTCTCCTTGATTTGGCGCACGCGCTCGCGCGTCAAGTCGAATTTTGCGCCAATCTCCTCAAGTGTCATCTCCTGGCAGCCGATGCCGAAGAACATCTTCAGAATGTCGCGCTCGCGCGGCGTGAGCTGATCCAGGGCGCGCTCCACCTCTTTCGACAGCGACTCCTGGTTGAGCGCTTGGTCGGCCATTGGAGAGTCGTCGTTGGGCAGCACGTCGAGCAGGCTGTTGTCCTCGCCCTCTTGGAAGGGGGCGTCGACCGACACGTGCCTTCCCGACACCTTCATCGAGTCGGAGATTTTGTCAACCGGCACGTGCAGACGCTCGGCCAGCTCGCTGGTCGACGGCCTGCGCTCGTGTTCCTGCTCAAACTTCGATAGCTCTTTGCTGATTTTGTTCAGCGAGCCCACTTGGTTCAGAGGCAGGCGCACAATGCGCGACTGCTCGGCCAGTGCCTGAAGAATCGACTGGCGAATCCACCACACTGCATAGGATATGAACTTGAAACCGCGTGTCTCGTCGAACTTCTGTGCAGCCTTTATAAGACCTAAATTACCCTCGTCGATTAAGTCGGGCAGACTCAATCCCTGATTCTGGTACTGCTTTGCTACAGAAACAACAAATCGTAGATTCGCGCTCACAAGTTTGTCGAGAGCAGCTTGGTCACCTTGCCTGATGCGCTGTGCCAGTTCAACCTCTTCATCTACCGAAATCAGCTCTTTGCGGCCAATTTCCTGCAGATACTTGTCGAGCGATGCACTTTCGCGGTTGGTGATAGATTTTATAATCTTAAGTTGTCTCATTTATTTGAGTGTAGAGTTTCAATTGGCAAATATAATAAACAAAAACCACAATTCAAAGCGATGGCGCAATATTTTTCTGCGTCATTTTTTTGAATTGTGGTCAATATGTCAGTGTTTTGCCGCAGCTGGCGTTGTGCGTCAGGCCAGATAGGCCTTCAGGCGGTAGTCGTTGTGCCCCTTAAGCCGGCGAATTGCCTTCTCTTTGATTTGGCGCACTCGCTCGCGGGTGAGGTTGAACTTGGCTCCGATTTCCTCAAGAGTCTGCTCCTGGCATCCTATGCCGAAAAACATCTTCACTATGTTGCGCTCGCGCGGCGTGAGCTGGGTCTGCATAAGCTGGTTGAGTTCTTTTGACAGCGACTCCTGGTTGAGGGCACTGTCGGTCGACGGGGTGCCGTTGTTTGGTATCACGTCGATGAGGCGGTTGGTGTCGTCGTCGGAAAACGGCGCATCCACCGACACCTGCTTGCCACTGGCCTTAAGCGCGGTCTCTATTTTCTCTACCGGCATGCCCAGCAGTGCGGCAATCTCCTCGTTAGAGGGCTTGCGCTCATGCTCCTGCTCGAATGTGGCCACGGTCTTGGCTATTTTGTTTTGCAGCCCCACTTGGTTAAGCGGCAGTTGCACCACGCGGGCTTTCTCGCCAATGGCTTGCAGAATGGTCTGGCGAATCCACCACACGGCGTAGGAGATGAACTTGAAGCCAAGCGTCTCGTTAAACTTGGTGGCGGCCTTAATCAGGCCAATGTTGCCCTCGTCGATGAGGTCGGCCAGACTCAGTCCCTGGTTTTGATATTGCTTTGCCACCGACACCACAAAGCGCAGGTTGGCACACACAAGGCGGTCGCGCGCCTCCATGTCGCCTTTTCTTATGCGCTCGGCGAGCGCCACCTCCTCGTCGGGCGAGAGCAGTGGAATGCGGCTGATTTCTTGCAGATACTTCTGCAGCGATTCGGTTCTCAGCGTAATGCCTGATGTGATCTTCAGTTGTCTCATGTCTTTCTGTATGGTTTTAATATGTAACGACTTAAGTATGGCAAATATTGTGCCATTGCGCAAATAATCGCCTTGCATGACACTTTTGCCACAGGTGGTGGCTGTGTCGCGCAAGGCGATTGTGTGGGTTTGGCTTGGGGATTAGCCCAGATATGCCTTGAGCAGGCTGCTCTTCTGACCCTTGAGCTGGCGAATGGCCTTTTCCTTGATTTGTCGCACGCGCTCGCGTGTGAGGTCAAACTTTGCGCCAATCTCCTCGAGTGTCATCTCCTGGCAGCCGATGCCGAAGAACATCTTCAGTATGTCGCGCTCCTTGGGGTTGAGCTGGCTCAGGGCGCGGTCCACTTCTTTCGACAGCGACTCGTGGTTGAGTCCCTCGTCGGCCATGGGGGCGTCGTCGTTGGTCATAACGTCGAGCAGGCTGTTGTCCTCGCCCTCCTGGAATGGTGCGTCGACCGACACATGGCGGCCGGTCACCCTCATTGAGTCGGTGATTTTCTCAACGGGGATGTTGAGGTTGCCGGCAAGCTCCTCGTCCGATGGCTTGCGCTGGTATTTTTGCTCGAAGCGTGAAATCTCTTTGCCTATCTTGTTTTGCGCGCCCACCTGGTTGAGGGGGAGCTTCACGATGCGCGACTGCTCGGCCAGCGCTTGCAGAATCGACTGGCGAATCCACCACACGGCATATGAGATGAATTTGAAGCCGCGGGTTTCATCAAACTTCTGTGCTGCTTTTATAAGTCCTAAATTTCCTTCGTCAATAAGGTCGGGGAGGCTGAGTCCCTGATTCTGATATTGCTTTGCCACCGACACCACAAAGCGCAGGTTGGCCTCTATAAGTTTGTTGAGTGCGGCTTGGTCGCCCTGGCGTATTCTCTGGGCAAGTTCCACTTCCTCATCAACCGTTATAAGATCTCTGCGGCTTATCTCCTGCAGATATTTGTCAAGTGACTTACTCTCATCGCGTTTGGTGATTGATTGTGAAATTTTTAGCTGTCTCATTATAATATTTGGGGTGAAAAAACTTGCAAAAGTAGTTTATTTTTGCGTAATGTTGAAAGTGCTGGCACGATAATTAACCTTAATTAACCGATTGCGCGCACAAGGGTCACGGGAACTGCACACCATGAGCTTTAAATTGCTCCACATCCATTTCGCGCAGGCCCACATCATTTAGTTCGTGCATCTCGTTGTGGTCATTCACATACAGCCGCTTGTGCCACTTAAACTGTCCGCTTCCCGCTGCATATTGCGCCTGGGCGTAGGGGGTGGTGATGCCCGCCAGGTCGAGCATGGTGTGAAACAGTATCATGTTGGTCGATACTGGCGTCAGGCGGTGGCTGGCCAGGGCGCGGCACTTGTCGGGGTGCTGCGCGGCATACTGGGCCGAAGTCCAGAATAGCAGCGGCACACGCAGCTGGTGGTAGGTGGGGTCGGGCGAGGCGTGCAAAAACTTCTCACGGCTGTCGTCGAATATGTCCTCGCCATGGTCGCTGGTATAGGCCACAGCGGCGGCCACACCCTTTGATGCCACCATCGATATTATTTGCGACACCACACGGTCGGTGTAGCTTATGGTGTTGTCGTAGGCGTTGATGAGCTCGGCGCGATATTTAGCCTTGGCTGCCGGTATGTGGTCGGGGGTGAAGCGTGCGCAGTTGGCGGGGTAGCGGTCGTTGTAGTTGAAGTGCGAGCCGTAGCAGTGCACCACCACCATCAGTTTGCCGCCGTGGTAGCTGTCGAGCCGCGCCTTCACCAGCTTCAGCAGCTGCTCGTCGTAGACGTTGGCCGACATGGGCAGCGGGTCTTTAATGAATTTCACCTCGTTGGCCTCGCAGCCGAAGAAGTCGATAAACGAGCCGTTGCGGCGCTGGTTGGAGTAGAACGCCGTCTTGTAGCCGGCCTCGTTGAATGCGGTGATTATGCCCTTGCGGTAATAGATGCTGTCGAAGGGCTCCGAGCCTATCGACGACAGCAGCATGGGCACGCTCTTGTGGGTGGTGTTTGACATCGTTATGGCGTCGCTGTACACCACCAGGCGCGGTGTCTTGGCCAGCAGCGGAGTGGTGTTGCGCTCATAGCCGTAGAGGCCGAAGTTGTCGGCGCGTGCCGTTTCGCCCACCACCACCACATATATCTCGGGCACACTGTCGGGGCGTGTGGCCTTGGCGTGAAATGCGAAGTGGGCCGATGTGTTGGCGTAGTGGGCCGTGCGCACGCTGCGGTCAACGGCCAGCCCCAGGTTGTAGCACACGTTCACTGGAAATATGTCGTCTTGAATCCTGAATCCGGGGTTCACAAAGAAGCAGGCCACCGTCATCACCGCCGACACCGCTATTGCGCCGGTGGCATATTTGCGCTGGTTGGCGCGGAACAGCGCACTCAGCTTCTCCTTGTTGCACACCGATGCCACTGCCATGACAATGCCCAGCACATACACCACCACCACTATGCCTATGGCCGTGAGCAGATTGCCCAGCAGCTCGTCGATTTCGGTCATGTTGGTGGTGACCACGTTTAGGAACATGTCGACGGCAATCGGCGACTGTCCAAACAGGTAGAGCAGCACAATCTCGAATGCGTCGAAGAATATGAACAGAAACAGCCACCAGAACGCTTTGCCTGGTTTTGCCGGCAGCGTCAGCGCCCACCAGTAGAGCGACGCCGGCAGCGCTATGCTGCAAATGCGTGTGAGCAGCGGCTGCGGCTCGGTGAAAAACATCACCGCGTTGGGCAGCGCCAGCATTATGAGGAATGCCCAGAATGCGGTTGTTTGACTCTTGAATATTAATTTGCTGAGTGGTTTAAAAAGCTTCATTGATGTTAAATATAAATTCGTGCTGGCCCGATTTCCCAAATCCGTAGTCGAGGCGCACGTTCACCCTTTTGCGGAATTCCCACCGGTAGCCAATGCCGTAGTTTGGCAGCAGGTGCTTGAACGAGTGGCTGTCGTGAAACACGTTGCCTCCACCCACCCACAGGGCTATGCCATTGCGCCGCCACACGTGCTGGCGCAGCTCCAACTGCATGGTGATGATGTGCTTGTCGCGGTAGCGGCCGCCGTAGTAGCCGCGCATCGAGTTCGACCCGCCCAGCTCCGACATGGTGGCCCACGACGGATTGCCGAAGTTGAACTTGGTGTATAGCTCACCGGCCAGCACGCCGCCCTTCCACACCTGCCTGTAGTGGCACGCACGCAGCTCGGCTGTGGTGAATGTGTAGTGGTTGCTCATGAATTTCGGCTGAAACAGAACTCCAAAGTGCACATAAGTGCCGCGGTAGGCGTTGGTTATCAGGTCGCGGGTGTCGTAGTCGAGCGTCAGTCCTATGCCAAAGTTGCGCACCGTGAGCCTCTGGTTGCCCATCAGCTCCATGCGCTCTATCGAGTCGGCTTTGGCCCACTGCCAGCTGGCCGACGGGCCTGCATAAAGTCCCTTGGCCAGACGCCACAGGTAGTCGAGCTTGAACCCTATGTGGCGGTAGGTCATTTTTTCCTCGTTGTCGTCGTTGTCGCAGTCGTGGTAGCCAATGCCCCAAATGTAGGTGGGCAGGTAGTAGAACGACAGATTGTAGTTCAGGCGGTGGGCGTCGTTGGCCATCAGTGTGTTGCCCCTTATGCCTACAAGTGCAAACTTCGACGTGGCCACGTCGGTGTAGATGGTCACATTCGACGGTTGCGACAGTGTGTCGCTGCCGCTCACTCGGTAGAATCCCGATCCCACAAGGCCTATGCCCAGCTTGGTGTCGGAGTTGTAGTGCGGCCCGCCGATGAAGCTCACGTGAAATCCCTTTTGCGAAAGGTTGTCGTCGTCTTTGGTGAAATAGTTGACCACTTTATGTATGAAGCTAGCCTTGCGGCTTGCTGCGGAGTCGGCGGCAGTGGAGTCGGCAGCCGAGGCGCTGGCGTGTGAGGCAAGCGGAGCGGCGAAAACAAGCAGGCTGGATATTACTCTAAAAATGTACATCAACTTTCTCATTTTGGGCTGCAAAGATACTCATTATAATTTACACAGCGGCAATGGGCAGCTACCATTCCGACATTTGGAACAGCAAAAGAGCATTATCGGCAAAGCCGTGTGGCGTATGCGCCGAATGGATATTTTTGACTAATTTTGCAGTCGAATTAATAAAAGCAACAACAAAGATGGGAAACATTTATTTTCAGTTGTTTTTCACGTTTTTCAAAATAGGTGCGTTCACCTTTGGCGGCGGATGGGCGATGATATCAATTATTCAGCGCGAAATTGTGGACAAGCACCACTGGATAGAGCAGGGGGAGTTTCTCGACCTGCTGGCCATTGCGCAGTCGATGCCGGGCATTCTGGCTGTGAACATATCGGTGGTGATAGGCGACCGCTTGAAGGGGGTGAAAGGCAGCGTCACCGCCGCATTGGGCACCATTTTGCCGTCGTTTGCCATAATTCTGGCCATAGCGGTGTTTCTCACGCCCGACACCATTAAGAACAATGAGGTAGTCAGCCGCATATTCAAAGGCATACGCCCGGCGGTGGTGGCCCTCATCATAGCCCCCGTGCTCACCACGGCCAAGTCGGTCGGCATTGGCTGGAAGACGGTGGCCATACCAGTGGCGGTAGCCTTGGGCGTGTATTCGGGTCTGCCGGTGATTTCCAACCCCATACTCTACATCGTGCTCGGCGCTGTGGGCGGATACGTGTATCACCAGCACTCATTGTCAAAGAAAATAAGCAAGCGCTAATGAAACGGCTATGATAGAAACTTACTTGAGGCTAATTTGGGCTTATATTAAAATCGGACTTTTCGGCTTTGGCGGCGGCTATGCCATGTTGTCGCTCATTCATAACGAGGTGGTGGACAGCGGCTGGATTTCCAACCAGATGTTTACCGACATAGTGGCCATATCGCAGATGACCCCCGGACCCATTGGCATCAACAGTGCCACCTACATCGGCTATGTGGTCACGGGCAGCGTGCTCGGCTCGCTGGTGGCCTCATTCACCGTGGTGCTGCCGCCATTTGTGCTTGTGCTGTTTGCCAGCCACTTCATCAGCCGCCACTCCGACAGCAGCGTCATCAAAGGTGCGTTCATGGGGCTGCGCCCAGTGGTGGTGGGGCTTATTGCATCGGCTGCGCTGCTGCTCATGAACAGCGATAACTTTGGCTTTGAGCTGAGCGAGCGCGTGATTTCGGTGATGATATGTCTGGCTGCGTTCTGCGTGGTCTACTTCACAAAAATCCACCCAATTTGGGTGATAGTGGCAGCCGGCGTGGTTGGCCTCATTGTGTTTTAATTATAAAGGTATTGAATTATGAACTATAGCGAAACCATCAACTTTCTGTATTCCCAGCTGCCTATGTTTGAGCGCAGTGGAGCCAACGCCTACAAGCCAGGACTGCAAACCAGCCATGACCTCGACAACATGTTTGGCAACCCCCACAAGGCCTACAAAACCATCCATATAGCCGGCACCAATGGCAAGGGCTCGGTGTCGAGCTTGCTGGCGGCGGCGTTGCAAAGCGAGGGTTACAAGGTGGGCCTATACACTTCACCGCACTTGGTCGACTTCAGGGAGCGCATCGTGGTCAACGGTGAGAAGATTCCGCAGCAGTATGTGGTCGACTTTGTGAAGCGCTACCAGCAGATGGACTATGAGGGGCACCCGTCGTTTTTCGAACTTACGTCGACCATGGCGTTTGACTACTTCCGTGCCGCTGGCGTCGACTATGCCGTGATAGAAGTTGGCCTTGGCGGCCGGCTCGACAGCACCAACATCATAAGCCCACAGATGTGCGTAATCACCAACATATCGCTCGACCACACCCAGTTTCTTGGCGACACGCTGCCCAAAATCGCGTCGGAGAAGGCCGGCATCATCAAGCCTGGTGTGCCTGTGGTGGTGGGCGAGGCCGAGGGCGACGTGCGCCGCGTGTTTGAGCAGAAGGCCAAAGCCGAGGGGGCGCCCATCACGTTTGCGCAAGACCTCCACCTCATCACCGGGCACACCCACCGCGACGGCATGCTGCAATTGTCCACGGCCACCAGTCTTGGCACCATTGACTCGCAACTTGGTGGCGAATATCAGGTGCGCAACGCAGCCACGGTGCTTGCCGCCGTGGGTGAAATCAACCGCCGCGGGGTGGCTGTGATTTCCAACGAATCGGTGCGACGCGCCTTTGCCCATGTGTCGCAGCTCACCGGACTGCGTGGGCGCTGGACCACGCTGCACAGCAGCCCGCTCACGGTGTGCGACACAGGGCACAACATAGGTGGGTGGCAATACCTTAGCCGGCAAATAGCTTCGGTGCCAGCCACTTGCCACCGCATGGTTATAGGTTTTGTTAAAGACAAGGACATACGCCACATTTTGGCTCTGATGCCCAAAGATGCCTGCTACTACTTTACGCAAGCCTCCATTCAGCGCGCCCTCGATGCCCGTTCGCTTATGCTCATGGGGCAGGAGGCCGGGCTCAAGGGCCGCTGCTTCGGCACGGTGGAGCAGGCCTATAGCCAAGCCAAGGCCGATGCCGCCGGCACCGACCTTGTGTTTGTGGGCGGCAGCACCTATGTGGTGGCCGAACTGCTTGCCTTGCCCGAATTCCTATAGCACTGCCACCACGTCGAGCGACACCAGTGCGTTTTGCGGCAGCTCCTTCACCGACATCGACGAGCGGGCGGGGTAGGGCTCGCTGAACTCGCGGGCATACACCGCATTCATCTCGCTGAACAGATACATCTCCGACAGGTACACAGTGGTCTTCACCACATTGTCGAGCGTGGCGCCTGCATCGGCAAGGATGTTTTTCACATTTTCAATCACTTGCACCGTTTGCGCCTGAATGGTGTCGGGAATTTTGCCTGTGACTGGGTCGACGGGCAGCTGCCCCGACACAAACACCATGTTGCCCGTGCGAATGGCATTGCTGTAGGCCCCTATTTCGGCCGGGGCTTTTGCGGCTTTAATCATCTCTTTCATAATCTGTAAAAAAATATATATGCTTTATTCCTATTAATCGTCTTGACGCTCATTGCCTATGAGGCTCGTCAGTGTGGCTTCTACCGTGTTATGCCTCCTCATGGCCCTTAGCTTTTTCACCGCACCGGTCATGGCGCCGCTTTTGCCGCAGGCAAAGTCGCTGCATCCGTCGCTGCCCAGCATACCGGCCACTTCGCCCACGGTGAGCCCTACGGGCGACAGTGCCGGCTGGTAGGCTGGCTCCTGGCTGCCGGAGACGCTCACTTCGGCTATCACGCCTGCGCTGAGCAGCCTGCCCAGCAGTGTGGCTGTGAGCGTGGGCGGAATGTCGCATGCCAGTGCGAGTTCGGCTGCCGCCAGCGGCTTTTGCCGCCGTGTGAACCGTGTGGCTATGACCGCAGCCAGCGCTATGGCCAGCTCGCTGGCGTAGTAGGGCGAAATGTGCCTGATGCGGCCGCTGAAGTCCCAGTTGGCCACATTCTGAATCGAGTAGACCACCGCCACGCCGCTCAGCGTTATGAGCCACACCAGCTGCAGCCATATGAGCAGCAGCGGCAAGAAGGCAAATGTGCCATACACGGCATTGTATTTCGACACATATATCTGTCCCGACACAAATGCCAGCTGCAGCGCGTGCGACAGCGTGCCGCACACCACACCCGGCCAAAGCGCGCACTTGAACTTCACTCTGGTGTTGGGAATGAGCCACAGAACGCACACAAACACCACCCATGCAATGGCCATGGGCGACAGGTCGAGCACCTTTTGCCACAATGGCGACACTATGTGCAGCCTTGCCATCACGCTTGATATGCTGTTCGACACCAGCAGGTTGACACCCGCCGACAGCAGCATAAGCACCGGCAGCAGAATGAACATCACCGTGTAGTCGGTGACTTGCCTGTAGATTGTGCGGCTTTTGCTTATGCCCCAAATTTCGTTGAATGTGTGCTCCACATTGCGCATGAGCGACACCAGCGTCCACAGCAGAAACACCATGCCTATGCCGACAAACACTCCTTGCGATGCTTGCTCCAGATAACGGTCGACAAACATAAGCGCCGATTCCAGGGCCTGCCGCTGCGCAGGAAAGTAGCGGAACAGTTCGCTTTGCAGCATGTTTTGAAACCCGAAGCCGCGCCCTATGGCAAACAGCATGGCCAGCGTGGGCACCACAGCCAGCACTGTGCTGTAGGTGAGTGCGCAGGCCTTTTGCTGCAGGCGCTTGCTGGTGAATGAGCTTATGGCAAGGTTAAGTGTCTTTATCAGAGCCACTCGACGGCTGTGGCTTGTGTCATCCCACACGTCGTAGACGCAATATCGGTATAGCCGCACGGCTTTGCGCCATGCGGCATATGCGTGCAGCCGCACTTTGCGTGTGGTTGCTTCGGCTCCGCTGTGTGTCAATCTTCCCATAGGTGTGTGCCAATATGCAAAAATAGGCATAAATAACCATATATATGCCCATTTGCTTAGATATTGTGCTAAATAATTCGGCAGCCCCCTTTGGGTGGCGCTTTGTGCGGCCGGCTTCGTCAGAATGTGAAGTGCAGCTGAATTCGCACACCGCTGCGGTCAACGCCCGGATTGTGGCGGTAGGTGAGGCGCCACACATAGTCAACTCGCAGGAATGTGAATATGTTGTCGAGGCCAACGCCGATTTCCATATACGGCTTCTTGTCCATGGTGCGGCAGTGGGCGTCGAGCGGAAAGCGGTATAGGTCGTTGTTCATTTCGGGGTTGTTTTTGTCGCTCAGCTTGCCATACAGGCCTCGGAACGAGAACACTTCGCGCAGCTTCAGGTAGCGCACCAGCGGAATGCGGTTGAGTATGGCACCGTTGGCCCAGTAGGTGAAGTCCCACGACAGATACTGGTCGTTTGCAAACTCCATGGCATTGAGTAGCGTGTAGGACTCGGGCTGGATGGTGTACGACAAGTTGGCGTTGGGCAGCAGCAGGTCGGGATACGACACTTTGCTCCACAGTTTGGCCGCCTTCACTATAATGTCGGTGTAGCCGAATGCCGAGAACCAGAAGCGCTTTTGCACGCCTATCTCGGTCTTGTTGATTTCAAACTTGCTGCCCATGAACCCCTTGGGCACGTAGGTCTGCGTCAGGCTCAGCACGGGTGCGTCGAGGTTGATGGGGATGCGGTAGCTGCGCGTCTGGTAGAACTTTTCGCCGGGGGCGTAGCGCAGGGTCACGTTGAATCCAGCCTCGGTGTAGCGCTTAAACACGTCGCCATAGCCGTTTTCAAATGGCAGGAAGCGCGATGCCTCGTGTATGTTGTGCTGGAATCCGGCCGACACCGAGAAGCCTCCCTTGGTTTCAAGCTTGTATTCAATCTCCGACGTGCGCAGATAGTTTATCTTGTCGTCGGTCTTGCGCTTAAGGGCCAGAAACACGTTGTCGGCGTTGGTGTACATGTAGTGCTGTCCCAGCTGGTCGATGTCGTATTTGTGCTCAATTTTAATAGAGTGTATGGGAAACTCGTTGCTGTGATACTTCTTTTGGTTGAACGAGTATTCCAGCTGGCCCATGTATTTCCACTTTTCGTCCTTGAAGCCGTAGGCGGCATATGCGCGGGCAAACCAGTGCTTGCTCAGGTTGGCGGTGGTCATGCCGCCAATGCGCAGGCGCAGGCCCTCGAGCGCGTTCGAACTGATGGTGGTGTTCATGGGGCCGAAGTCGAATTTGCTCGACTTGCCGCCCGTCTGCACATAGCCGCTCACGAGGGCCACAATCACCTTCTCGCTCCAGTAGAACAGCTTCGACTGGCGCAGGCGCTGAATCATTTTCTTTATGGTCGACTCGTCAGATTTGGCTTGGGTGGGGCGGTTGTCGGCCCAGAACTGGTCGGGCAGGTAGCTTGCGTCGTTGGCCACTATCTGCTCGCCGCTCTTGTTGAATATGTCCATGTTCTCTGGCGGAGCAAAGCTGAAGTCCTTATAGTTGGTCTGCCGGCGGGCATACATGCCTTGCGTGCCGGGCATAATCTTGAACTCTACCGTCATGTCGTCCTTGGTCTTCAGGCGCGAACCGTCGGCGGCCCTTTCATAGTTCTGTTCAATAAACACGTGCTGCACATAGTTCAGGTTGATGTGGCGCGGCACGTTGAGCTTCACCTTTTTCACAAAATATGTGGAGTCGCCCACGGGCACGTAGATGCGCCCAAGGAATCCGAATGCCTGTGTGGTGAACGGCACAAAGCTCAGTTCCACGCACTTCTCGCCATCCACGTCGAGGGTGTCGCTCAGGTAGTATTTGTAGAAGTTGGTGCCTATGTTCGACAGCGGACTCACAAACCGGTTTTGCATAAAGGTCACATCGTTGCCGAAAATGTCGATTTCGCGGAACACGTCGTCGAGGAAGCGCTTCACGCTTTCCTGGTCGAACGACTCGTCGAGGCCTCCGTTTTTCAGCCCGGTGACATATTCCTTGTGGCTTGAGGGGCTTTTGCGGAAGTATTCGTGCGACACTTTCTCCTTCATCGATATGGGCAGAATGCGCCTGCCTGTGATTTCAGAGGTGTCCATGTAGTCGATGAGGAACTTGAACTTGCGCAATATCACGTTTTTGTCGGCCACTTCCGAGAAGTCGTTGAAGCCCAGCGACATCTTTTCATATTTGCCATATGAGAAGTATTCATTGTTCTTGGGGTCGTTGAGGTGCTTGTGGGCCATAACCTTCTCGACGAAAGCCACGGCGGGGTTGCCCTTTTTCTTGTATTTCTCCTTTTTGGTAACCACCAGCTCGTTGAGCATCACCGTGGTCGACTGCATGAGTATGTTTATCTCGTTGGTCTCACCCTTGCGCACATACACCTGCTTTGGCTTGTAGCCCACGGCCGACACCGTGAGGCACTTGAAGTTTTTTGTGGTGTTGATGGTAAAGGCGCCGTCTACGGCAGTTAGCACTCCCTCGCCGGCACCAGTCATAAACACGGTGACCATGGGCAGCCCTTCGCCTGTAATGGAGTCTTTAACGTAGCCTTTTACAATGGTTTGCTGCACTGAGTGTTGCGCTTTGGCGGGCAGCGCGCACGCCATGATCCACACAACGAGTGCTATAAGAAAACTTCCCTTTTTTGTCATTGATATACTATGAAAATCTTGCTTGTTCTATTCTAAATGAATTAATTTTGCAAAATTAGTAATTTATCTCCACACCAAGTTGCCGGTTTGGCGGCAATAATTGGTCGGAATCACACAATTAATATTCAATATGTCAGTAGAAATTGAGCACAAATATCTGGTGGACAGCGACTGCTACAAGAGCATGGCCACAGAGTCGCACCGGCTGGTGCAGGGCTATCTGTCGCGCGAAAAGGGCCGCACGGTGCGCGTGCGCATCTGCGACGACAAGGCTTTTCTCACTGTGAAGGGGGCCAACACCGGTGCCTCGCGGCCCGAGTTTGAATACGAGGTGCCGCTGGCCGACGCCGAGCAGATGCTGCGGCTTTGCCCGCCGCCCGTCATCAGCAAGACGCGCCACATAGTACCATTTGCTGGCCACCGATGGGAGGTGGATGAGTTTCACGGCCAGTTGCAGGGGCTCACGTTTGCCGAAATCGAGATTCCCAGCGTTGACTGCCGCTATCAGGTGCCGCCCTTTGTGGGCAGGGATGTGACGACCGATGCGCGGTTCTACAATTCCCGCCTCACCACTTTCGAAGCCATTAAGGAAGCGTTGTGATGAGCTATTTCAACTCCATGGCCACCACGTTTTCCACATGGTGGGTGTGGGGGAACATGTCCACCGGCTGCACCTCCACCACGCGGTATTTGCAGTCGAGCATGGCGATGTCGCGCGCCTGGGTGGCGGGGTTGCAACTCACATACACCAGCCGCTGCGGCGCGGCGTTGAGAATCACGTTCACCACGTCTTCGTGCATTCCGGCGCGGGGCGGGTCTATTATCATCACGTCGGGCCGCCCGTGCTCTTCGATGAATCCTTGCGTCAGCACGTCTTTCATGTCGCCGGCATAGAACAGGGTGTTTTCTATTCCGTTCACCTTTGAGTTGAGCTTTGCGTCTTCAATGGCTTCGGGCACATATTCTATGCCCACCACTTTGCGCGCCTGCCTGGCCACGAAGTTGGCAATGGTGCCGGTGCCGGTGTATAGGTCATACACCAGTTCGCTGCCGCTGAGCCGTGCCATGCGGCGCGCCACCTTGTAGAGCTCGTAGGCCTGCAGTGAGTTGGTTTGGTAGAACGATTTAGGGCCGATTCTGAACTTCAGGCCCTCCATTTCCTCCTCAATGTAGTCACGGCCCTTAAACAGCACGAAGGTCTGGTCGGTGAGCGAGTCGTTCACCTTGGTGTTGACCACATACATAAGGCTCGTGATTTGCGGGAATCGCTCGGCCACGGCGCTCATCACGCTGGCAATGGCCTCCTTGTTGTCCTCGCCAAACACCACCACCAGCATTATCTCGCCAGTGCTGGCGGTGCGCACCACCATGTTGCGCATCAGGCCGCAGTTGTTGCGAATGTCGTAGAACGTGATGCCATGACTCAGCGCAAAGTCTTTGATGAACAGACGCATCTCATTCGACACGTTGTCTTGCAGCCAGCACTTGTTGATGTCGAGCACCTTGTCGAACGCGCCCGGAATGTGGAATCCGGCCGCGTTGCGGTTGCTGAATTCCTTGCCGCTTTGCAGCTGCTCGAAAGTGAGCCACGATTTGTTGGAGAAGGTGAACTCCAGCTTGTTGCGGTAGCACTGCGTGCGTGCCGAGCCCAGAATGGGGTTGATGGGCGGCAGCGGCACCTTGGCTATGCGCTGCAGGGCGTCGGCCACCTGCTGCTGCTTGTACTTCAGCTGTTCGGCATAGGGCAGGTGCTGCCATTTGCAGCCTCCGCACACGCCAAAGTGCTCGCAAAACGGCTCAACACGGTCGTTGCTCGGCTTCACCAGCTTCACAATGTGCCCTTCAGCAAAGCTGTGCTTCTTGCGGTCGATCTTCACATCGGCCACGTCGCCAGGCGCGCCATAGGGTATGAACACCACCAGGTCGTTCCAGCGTGCAATGCTTTTGCCCTCGGCGGCCACTCCAGTTATTTCAAGCCCCTCTACGGTGGGCAGTTCTTTTCTCTTTCGACTCAAAATATATATCGGTTTTTATTGTTATTTTCGTTTGTGGCGAAATCAATCAGACTGCAAATTTAGTCAATTTTTCAAACATTGGCCGCACAAACAGCTGTCAATAAGATATAAGGAAAAATTTCGCTATTCAGTTGATTTCTATTATCATAACACTTTTTTGTATTTTGGACCGCAACCGCGTAGGTTTTCTTAAATAGTTTTTAATTTAATTTGCATTGCTGTTATAGTACTGATATTTTCCGTAATTTTGCCAGATATTTAGTTGACGAATAGTTTAAATATATAATAAAACAACAATCAATGAAGACGATTTATACTTTCGGCAATGGCCACGCAGAGGGCAGTGCCGACATGAGGGAGCTTCTTGGTGGCAAGGGTGCCAATCTTGCTGAGATGAATCTGATTGGCGTGCCAGTTCCTCCCGGTTTCACAATCACTACTGAAGTTTGCAAACTGTATAATAAGGAAGGCCGCGACGCAGTGGTCAGCTTAATAAAGAGCGACGTAGAGAAGGCAATAGCCCACATCGAGAGCCTCACCGGCAACAAATTTGACGATCCTGAAAATCCGCAGCTCGTGTCGGTGCGCTCAGGAGCTCCGGTGTCGATGCCGGGCATGATGGACACCGTGCTCAACCTTGGTATCAACGATGCTGTGGCCGAGACTCTGGCCAAGAAGAGCAACAATCCCCGCTTTGCATGGGACAGCTACCGCCGCTTTGTGCAGATGTATGGCGATGTGGTGCTGGGCATGAAACCCAAAAACAAGACTGATATCGATCCATTCGAGGCCATCATCGAGAAGGTGAAGGCCGAGAAAGGCGTGAAATATGACAACGAACTTGAGGTCGAAGATCTCAAGAAACTTGTGAAGCTCTTCAAACTGGCCGTTAAGGAAAACACCGGCAAAGACTTCCCCGTGAGCGGCTGGGATCAGCTGTGGGGTGCCATTTATGCCGTGTTCGACAGCTGGAACAACGAGCGCGCCATCCTCTACCGCCAGATGAACCGCATTCCCGAGAGCTATGGTACTGCCGTCAACGTGCAGGCCATGGTGTATGGCAACATGGGCGAGACTTCGGCTACTGGTGTGGCTTTCTCACGCGATGCAGCCACAGGCGAGAACCTCTTCAACGGTGAGTACCTCATCAACGCTCAGGGCGAGGATGTGGTGGCAGGTGTGCGCACACCGCAGCAAATCATGACCGAGGGCAGCCGCCGCTGGGCTAAGCTGCAAGGCATCACCGAGGAGGAGCGCGCCAGCAAGTATCCATCGCTTGAGGAGTCGATGCCCGAGTGCGCCAAGCAGCTCGTCGACATCCAGCACCGCCTCGAGGATCACTACAAGGATATGCAAGACATGGAGTTCACCATTCAAAACGGCAAGCTGTGGCTGCTGCAAACCCGCAACGGCAAACGCACCGGCGCTGCCATGGTGAAGATTGCCATGGACCTGTTGCGCGAGGGCATGATTGACGAAAAGACAGTGCTTAAGCGCATGGAACCCGTCAAGCTCGATGAGCTGCTGCACCCCGTGTTCGACAAGTCGGCCGTGAAGAGTGCAAAGGTTGTGGCCAAGGGTCTGCCCGCATCGCCGGGCGCTGCCACCGGCCAAATCGTGTTCTTCGCCGATGAGGCCGAGGAGTGGGCAAAGCGCAACAAGAAAGTGATTATGGTGCGCCTCGAGACTTCGCCCGAAGACCTTCGCGGCATGAGCGTGGCTCAGGGCATCCTCACAGCGCGCGGCGGCATGACGTCGCACGCCGCAGTGGTGGCCCGCGGCATGGGCAAGTGCTGCGTGTCGGGCGCCGGCGAAATCAAGGTCGACTATGTGGCACGCACAGTGACCATGGGCGGCAAGGTGTATAAGCAGGGCGACTGGATTTCGCTCAACGGTTCAACTGGTGAGGTGTACGACGGACTCGTTTCCACCGTCGACGCCGATATGTCGGGCGACTTCGCCGCTATCATGACCCTGGCCGACAAATACACCAAGATGCAGGTCTACACCAACGCCGACTCACCCCGCGACGCCAAGGTGGCCCGCCGCTTCGGTGCCAAGGGCATCGGTCTGTGCCGCACCGAGCACATGTTCTTTGAGGGCGACCGCATCAAAGCCATGCGCGAGATGATTATCGCCAGCGACGAGGAGAACCGCCGCATCGCCCTCGACAAGCTTCTGCCGCTGCAGCGCGGCGACTTCGAAGGCATATTCGAGGCCATGGACGGCTGCGAAGTCACCATCCGCCTGCTCGACCCGCCGTTGCACGAGTTTGTGCCCCACCAGCTGGCCACACAGAAGGAGCTGGCCGAGGAAGTAGGTGTCTCGGTAGAGAAGATTAAGCAGATTTGCGACAGCCTCGAGGAGTTCAACCCAATGCTGGGACACCGCGGCTGCCGTCTGGGCAACACCTATCCGGAAATCACCGAGATGCAGGCGCGTGCCATCATCGAGGCCGCCCTCAACGTTAAAGATCGCGGCATCGACGTGCATCCCAAAATCATGGTGCCCCTGGTGGGCGTACTGCCTGAAATCCAGCGTCAGGCCGACATCATCAACCGCACTGCGCAGCAAGTGTTTGAAGAGCGTGGCGAGACGGTGGCCTACAAGATTGGCACAATGATCGAGATTCCGCGCGCAGCCCTCGTGGCCAACGAGATTGCCACAGTGGCCGACTTCTTCTCGTTCGGCACCAACGACCTCACGCAGCTCACATTCGGCTATTCACGCGACGATGCTCCCAAGTTCCTTGGCGCATACAAGAAACTCGGCATCATAAAAGTTGATCCGTTTGAAGTGCTCGACCAGGAAGGCGTTGGCCAGCTCGTGAAGATGGGTGTGGAGCGCGGCCGCGCCACCAAGCCCGACCTCAACGTGGGCATCTGCGGCGAGCACGGTGGCGAGCCCTCGTCGGTTAAGTTCTGTGCCCATCTGGGCATGAACTACGTGTCGTGCAGCCCCTACCGCGTGCCCATAGCCCGCGTAGCCGCTGCGCAGGCCGCCGTTGAGGAATAAGCAACGTAATCAACCACCACCAATAAATTTAGGCTGTAATCCCGCATTGAGCGGCGATTACAGCCTAAATTGTTTTTATAAGTGTATTAGTAATGGCTCGCATAAAAACTGGCCTATAGCCATGTGAGGCATAGGCCCGCTTAATGTGTGTCTTAAATGTTAAGCTTTGTGGGGTGGAATTACTGGTCTTTGAGGGCGAGGAGGCAGGTGCCGTTGTGGTAGTGGAGGTCGATGATGCCCATTTCGCACAGGTTCACCACCGACTCTTCGGCCTTGAGGCGCGATGTGTGTGCCAGACGGGCGTATCCGTTGAGGCTGATGCCGCCGTGTGTGCGCAGGTAGTCGAGCAGGGCGCGCTCGCTGTCGGTATAGCTCAGCACGGGTGCGTCCTCGCTGCTTGAACTGCCTTGCAACACCCGCACGTGCACTGCGCTTGCCAGCACATTTTCGTCGGCCACGCGGTAGTAGGCTTTCCAAGCGCCTTTCTCGTCGGGAGCTTTCACTGGCTTTATGGCGGCTTCGGCAATGGTGGCTATCAGCACGGTTTTCCCCTCAATGCTCAGAGCCTCGTATTCGAGCTGCTGCGGTGGGCGGCAATACATGTCGGCGGCCTGCTGAATCATGTAGGCCTCTTCATCGCTGCTCACGCCGGCAATGCTGCCGTTGTCCTTTACGCCCACCAGCAGGCGTCCGCCGCTGTGGTTGGCGAAGGCCGATAGGCTGCGGGATATCTTTTTCGCGTCAGAAATCTGATATTTGAAGTCTTGCTGCTCATGCTCGCCCTCGCTGATGAGGGCCATGAGGCGTGCCTTGTTCTTGTTCATCGGTGTGTGCGGGTTCTTTATTGGCCATGGTGGGCTCGCTTGCCTTGGGCCATGATTGCAGGTTTTTAGAGGAAGGGTGTGTGCTGGCGTTTTATTTGGCCAGACTCAGCCAGTAGTCGCGCAACTCGTTCCATGGCACCACTGTACGGCTGTCGCCATGAATTGGAGCCACGAGTTTCTCGTTGAGCAGCACCAGCGCGTAGTGCTTGCCCGAAGGGGCTTTGCACAGCACCACTTGTAGGTTGGCAGCCATTGGCACCACGCTGAAGTCGGTCCAGTGCTGCTTAAGGTTGCCAAGGTCGTGCCCAGTGTAGCTGCACCCGGGCAAGCGCATTAGCGACACCAGCGGCAGCACCGTCTCGGCATGGGCAAAGCGCAGCAGGGCGGTGGTGGTCGAGAGGCCCTGTGCGGCCTGTTCGGTCGACTCCACAATTTCGTTGAGCAGTGGGGCGCTGATGTCCGACGGCACCGTTGACACCTCCGACTGCGTGTGCTGGAAGTATTGCCGCAAGTTGAAGCACGACCACAGACGGTTGTACTCGTCAAGCGTCAGGTAGGGCGCATAGTCGTTGGCCATGCCCATGGCCTTGAGGTTGGCAATGTTGTAGTATTCTATTATCGACAGTTGCTGCAGCTCGGCCCGTGTAGCCGGATAGGTTTTGCCCAGCAGGCGGCTCACGGCAGTTGGCGCCACACTGTCGACATAGCTGTCATATATGCTCTTCCAGGGCTTGTCGGCCATGTATTTCTTGTAGTTTGAGTTCACGTCAAACGGGCGCAGTGTCTCATCGAGCGACTTGCCCGACACCTCGATTAGCGTGATGTCTTTGGCGTGCAGCGACAACTCGTGGGTGAATGAATACATGCTCATTATGGCCCGTGGGCTCTTTGACGCGCCCGACAGCACGCGTCCGCCGTTGAACAGCTGCGGAAATGCTGCCGCCATGCGCCGTGCAATGCCGCGGTGCTCAGCCATGCCGGTGGAGTCGAGTTGGCCCCACTGGCCGTTGCTGCGTGCCATCACCTCGTTGATTACTCCCAGAAAGCGTTTGCCAAGCTTGGTGATTGACTTAAGCGAGTCGGCCTTGAGCAGTGCCTTGCGCATGGTGGTGGCCGAGTATGCCGATGCCGGGTAGCGCGAGCCGTGGCGGCCCAGGTGGTTGATGAACACGGGCTTCAGGCTGTCGGGATATGTGACTTGCACCACATTTGCAGGGTATGGGCCCAGACTTCCCTGACACTGGTCGGCGTTGTAGGCCTTGGCGCCGATGCTGCACAGCAGCGCTGTGATGGCTATTATTGTATGTTTCATTCTTGTTTCGATTATTGCTACTACAAAGTTAAGCATATTTTTTTGAATGCATTTCCGTTTCGCTTTGGCATATATGCGCTAACTTTGCACAAACGCTAAAAAAACATCAAAACAGAATGAATCAACTTGAAGAAATACGCGCCATGCTGCTTGCCGGCAAGTCGCTTGAAGCGATTGGGGCGGCAAAGCGTGTGGCTGCCGACGAAGCCGCCGATGCAGCGCAGCGCGCCGAAGCCTACTACATTATGGGCAACGCCTACCGCCAGCTCAACGACTGGAAGGGTGCGCTCGGTTGCTATTGCGAGGCCGTGGAACTCGACCCGTCGAGTCCCGCCGCCGAGGCCTATAAAGCGGCACAAGCCGTGCTTGGCTTCTACGACCACGACTTGTTTAATCCTTAATTGGCAGGTGTAAATTGCTGTGGATTTGTCCTCAACCTTAAATTTTATTTCGTGTCAACCACAAGGCGGTCAATGGCGAAGTATGTGGGCGTGTTTATGCCCAGCTCGCCTTTGTCGCTTGAGTCGATGGTGAAGTATATGCCCTTCACTTTGCCCAGTTGCTCAAGGTTGACGTAAGTCCAGTCTTTAATTAAAACTGGCGTGGCGTCGCGGAAGTCGGCCAGATACACTTCCACAGGTCCGGTGGTTTCGCCGCTGGCCTTCACCCCCCACACGTTGAGTTTATACCAGTCGCCAGTGGTGAATTTTTTCGACCATTTGGTGCCGTTTTTAATGGCATAGTAGGAGTAGGTGGTGTTGTTGACGAGCACCGAAACGGGAGTGAACTCGGTGCTGTCGGCATAAGTCACGTTGCACGAAGCCCCTGCCAGCGTGGCTGCATTCTCGCTTGAGTTCCAGTAAGCCACCAAGTATGGCGTGCGCTCGCCCGATTTGCCGCCACCGCCCATCACGGTATACTGGTGGTCGAGCCAGTTGCCAGTGCTATAGTCGGCCACATCGTTGCTGCGGCTTGCCACAAATCCGTTCCACACGCCCCATGCCGGAATGGCGCTGTGTGCAAACTTGAGGCCCTGCGACACCACGTTGGTGCCTTCGGCCATTGCGTCGGTCCACACGCCATTGCTGTCATAGCTTATTTGGGTTTGGTTGAGCAGCATGGTCACTTGGGTGTTGTCGTCGTTGCTTTTGTCGCACGACGATGCGGTGAGCAGCACAATGGCAGCCATTGCAGCAATAGTGAGATTTTTCATTTCAGAGTGATGTGTTTTGCGTTAACTTCTTCGTTTACAAAAATGCTTGCCAGACTCGAAAACCGGTCGGCGTCTTCGGTGGTGCGGTAGTCGCAGGTGCCGCCCTTCGAGCACCGCTGCTCTATTTCGGGGTGGCGCTTCAGGTAGTCGGCAAGGCTTTCGGCCACAATGCCGCCTTGAGCCACAATGTTGACGCCCGCAGGCATGTATTTCTTTATTTTGTTGATGAGCAGCGGATAGTGGGTGCAGCCCAAAATCACGGTGTCGATGCTGTTGCACTGGCTCATGAGGGCGTCTATGTCCTTTTTCACAAAGTAGTCGGCTCCGTCGTTGTCGGCCTCTTTGTTCTCAATCAGCGGCACCCACATGGGGCAGGCGTGCCCGTAGACGTGGAAGTCGGGATACATTTTGGCAATTTCCATGTCGTACGACCGGCTTTGCACCGTGCCAGGGGTGCCAAATAGGCCAATGTTGCCCGTGTGTGTGATTTTTCCAAGCTGTTCCACCGTGGGGCGGATCACGCCCAGCACGCGGCGCGATGGGTCGAGCACAGGCAGGTCGCGCTGCTGAATTGAGCGCAGAGCCTTGGCCGATGCCGTGTTGCAAGCTATTATCACCAGGCTGCACCCCTGTTCAAACAGGTATTTCACTGCTTGCAGCGTGAAGTCGTAGATTAGGCTGAACGAGCGGGATCCATATGGCGCACGCGCATTGTCGCCTAAAAAGATGTAGTCGTATTGTGGCAGGGACTTGCGTATCTCGCGCAGCACCGACAGTCCGCCAAATCCGGAGTCGAACACTCCTATCGGGGCGGCCCCGTTACCATAGCTGTTGTTTGTCGTCATTGTAGTCATGAAAAAAATGCTGCGCAAAATTACTGAAATTTTTTCATTGCAGCATATAAAAAACAAAATCCTCGATTCAACATCGGGGATTGCTTAACTAATTAACCTTCTAATACCATTAACATAAACCTTAACAATGAAAAAAATTCTTTTCCGTCATCACGACGTCTCGGAATTAAAAACCTTAAAAACTAATACCATGAAAACCGATGCAAAGATATGAAGTTTTATGTTTAACAACATAGTTTTCGGCCAAAAAAATGCCTAGTTTAGCATCTGTTAACTAAATAAGGCTGCGAAGTTAAATTCTGAATACTAAAATTAACTATCTGTGTCGTATGCAGTAGGGTGAGTCAAGCGCATATTCGCGCATTTCATAGCACGAATCGAGCAACTGTGAGCATTTCGCTGCGGTAAGGTGGGCCTCGTTGTCGTAGTAGGCTTCGGCATCATTGCTCAAATGCGCATCGTGGCTGAAGTCAAACACGCGGCTATTGCCCAACTCACACTGCAGCGCATAGAGGTCGCTCTCTGCTATGGGGCGGCGGTGGTAGCGTGGCGGTATGATTACAATGTAGTCGGTGCCGTTGGCCCGCAGCAGTTGCGCCAGGGTGCGAACTCTCGCGGCCATTTCTCCACAAATGGCCGGAGAGTAGGGTATAGGCATGGGGGTAAATGTGCGGCGTGTCATCCGCATGTGGGTGAAATACTGTCTTGGGTCATGCGCAATGAGCGAGTCGAAGTGCGCATAGTAGCTCTCGTTGATGTCTTCGATGCGGTTTTGAATGTCGCTGGTGGCAAAGTGCTTGTCCACCATCTCGCTGGCATACCGCTTGGGCCAAAGCATGTATTTAATGAACTCGGGATTGCGGAAAATGCCAAAGTAGAGCGACTGGAACTTGAGGTAGTCGCAGGCTGGAGTGGTGGCATAATGCTGGGCATAGAGGGGGTTGCCGTCTTGTGGCCAGCGGTGTAGCATGTCTTCCTCTATCACAATCAGGGCGCGCTTCACTCGGGTGCCGCGGGAGTTGATGTACCGTATTTTGTTGATGATGCCGTCAATGGTCTCCATCGAGGCGTCGTAGTGGCACACCGAGGCTCCTGCGGACAAATGCGACTTCCAGCAAGCTGCGTGGTAATATTGCGACATCGACGAGCCGAAAATGAATGAGTCGTAGTGCCTCGACGGGTTGTAGTAGTTGAAGCTTTCGGTCGACACATAGCCGTAGTTGATGGTGAGGGCAATGTCGCCGCCGGTGGTGATGTGCCCTGGGTAGCGGTGCAGCACATGAAACGGGTCGGCAATGGCATACCACGCCAACAGCGCCGCTACAGGCAGCGCCGCCAGCAGTGTCCTGACTATGAATTTTGCCATGTTGCCGTTGTGTGCCATGCTTCAGTGCGAGTTAAAATTGAAAGTAGATGAATTGTGTGTCTTGCCCTATGCTCTTCCATGCTACTAGTGCAAGCAGGCCCCAGTAGGCAGTCCACCGCACGGCAGTGGGCAGCGTGGTGAGGCGCATCAGCGGAAACTCGCTTTTGCGCCCAATCCACTCGATGCCAATGAATGGCACCACATAGCACAGTGCCGACACGCCCATGGGCATTGCCGCCCACTGGCCGTGAACAAGAGTGCCAGCTATTTCGCCAAGATGGGCCATGCTTGTGGCGCGGAACAGGAAAAACGTGAGTGCAAACAGCCCGAAAGTGACTGCCATGCGTGGTGCATCGCGCAACTGTGGCGGGCGGCTGTGGTCGCAGTTTTTGCCATAAGGCCACAGGCGGCACAGCACCACCAGCACGCCGTTGGCCATGCCCCAAATGATGAATGTCCAGTCGGCCCCGTGCCACAGTCCCGACAGGGTGAACACCGCCATAAGGTTGGCCACGGTGCGCCAGCGGCCGCGGCGCGACCCGCCGAGTGGAATGTACACGTAGTCGGCGAACCACCGCATGAGGGTGATGTGCCACCTGCGCCAAAGTTCGCGCATAGAGCGGGAAAACAGCGGGTAGCTGAAGTTCACGCTTAGCCTGATGTTGAGCAGCCGGGCCGACCCTATGGCAATGTCGCTGTAGCCCGAGAAATCGGCATAGATTTGCACGGTGAAGAGCGCTATGCCCAGCAGCAGCGACGGCGCGCTCATCACAGCCGGGTGGTAGAACACGTAGTCCACATATCCGGCCAGCACGTTGGCTATTACCACCTTTTTTGCAAGACCCCACAGAATCTGCCTCATGCCCGTCACGGCGGTGGCGTAGTCAAACTCTTTTTTGTGCAGAAATTGCGGCAGCAGATTTTTGGCGCGCTCAATGGGGCCGGCCACCAGCTGCGGAAAGAAGCTGATGAACACCAAAAAGGCCACCATGTTGCGCGTGGGCTTCACGTCGCCTCTATACACATCGATGGTGTAGCTTATAGCCTGGAATGTGTAGAACGATATGCCCACGGGCAGAATTATGTTGGCTGTGGGCCAATCGGGCGTCATGCCAAAGCATTGCAGCAGCTGGACAAATGTGTCTTTAAAGAAGTTGAAGTATTTGAATGCGGCCAGTATGCCAATGTTCAGCGTAATGTTGGCCGCTGCGGCGGCTTTGCTTCGTCTGTCCTTTGCTCCGGGCCTTATCATGAGCCCCGAGGCAAATGTGCTGACCGAAGTGAGCAGCACCAGTCCCAGCATGCGCCAGTCCCACCACCCATAGAACACGTAGCTGGCCACAAGCAGCACAGCGTTTTGCGCACTGAGCCGCCTTCGTGCTGCCCAGTAGGCTAAGAACACAATGGGCAGAAACAGCGCATAGGTGTAGGAGTCGAATTGCAATGGCTTTTACTGTGAATGTGTTTGAAAGCAGTTTTTGTCAGCCCTGATATGCGTTGATGATAGCGGCTATCTCTTGGGCCGATTGTGGAGTGATGGGGTAGGCAATGGGCAGGCTCACTACCTCGCTGGCCAGCGCGCTGGCCACGGGCAGGTGCATTCCGCTCAGCTCATTGTAGCATGGCTGCTTGTGCGGCGGGGTGGCATAGTGGATGTCGGTGCCCACACCATGCTCTTTAAGGTATTCCCTGAACTGGTTGCGGCTTTCGACCCTGACCACATATTGGTGCCACACTTGCCTCATGTCAGGAAATATGGCTGGAGTGGCGACGAGTGGATTGCTGATGCTGTCGCTGTAGGCGTGCGCCACTGCGTTGCGCCTGTCGTTTTCGGCCTGCAGGTGTGTGAGCTTTACCAGCAGGAATGCGGCCTGGATTTCGTCGATGCGACAGTTGAGCCCCTTGTATATGTTGTGGTAGCGGCGGTCGGCCCCGTAGTTGGCCAGGGCGCGCACCGTGGCGGCCAGCTGCTCGTCGTCGGTGGTCACGGCTCCGCCGTCGCCCAGGGCTCCAAGGTTTTTGGTGGGGTAGAAGCTCAGAGCCCCGGCATTGCCGAGCCCGCCGGTTGCGGTGGTCCCGTTGAGGCCTGCGCAGTTGGCCTGCGCCCCTATGGCTTGCGCGTTGTCTTCAATCACCTTCAGCCCATACTGCCTGGCTGTGTCCACCAGCGTCGCGTCGCAGCACGGTGTGCCGTACAGATGCACGGGCATCACGGCTTTCACCTTGGGCGACATCAGGCGCAGCATTTGCTGCGAGTCGAGGTTCATGGTGTCGGGGCGCACATCGCACAGCAAAGGCTGCAACCCGTTGTCCGACACGGCCAGCACGGTGGCCACATAGGTGTTGGCGGGCACTATCACGGCATCGCCGTCGCTGAGAGCGCCCAGCTCTTTGTAGGCCCGCAGAGTGAGCCGAAGTGCGTCGAGGCCGTTGCTCACGGCCACGCAGTGCTTTGTGTGGCACACTTCGGCTATTTTACTTTCGAGGGCCTCTGTGCACTGGCCGTGCAGGTAGCGTCCCGACTCCACCACCTGGCAGGCGGCTTGCTTCAGTTCGTCCATATATGGGGCGTTGGCCAGGGCCAGGTCAAGAAAAGGATATTGTAGTTGTTCCATTATGCGCGTTATTATTCTTTTGGGTTCTGCGCCTTGCGGCGCTTGCACAATGTGCGCTGCATGAAGTCGTCGTAGTCGCGCACATAGTCACCTTCATCATAGTGTTCTGATGCCAGCACAAGGCACACCGAGCCCGACGAGAAGTTTTCTAGTGTTCGCCATATGCCTGGCACTATCAGCAGTCCTTGGTAGGGCCTGTTGAGGCAAAAACGGCGCTTCTCGGCCCCGTCGTCGAGCACCACGTCGAAGCTGCCGCTTATGGCCACTATCAACTGCCTCAGCTGCTTGTGCGAGTGGCCTCCGCGCTCGGCTCCGCCCGGCACGTCATACAAGTAGTAGCACCGCTTTACGTCAAATGGCACTTGCTCACCGTTTTCCACCACGGTGAGGTTGCCGTTGCTGTGGTGGTTTTTGTCAAGCTCTATCAGTCTGCAGTTGGCCACTGCCGATGTGCTGTGCGGGTCGGTTTGCTTAGTCGTCATTCTGTTTCAGCCTTTTATATTCAGCGTAGTCCTCTATGTAGTCGCTTGGGTCATATTTTTGGTCCGATATCACAAGCACCACCGAGTTCGTAGAGAAATTGTCGATTTTGCGCCACGTCATGGGGGGCACATACAGCCCGTAGTATGAGCGGGCCATGTGGTAGCGTGTCTCGTCGGCTCCATCATCGAGCACCACGTCGAAGCTGCCCGACAGGGCCACTATGAACTCTTGCTGCGAGCGAAATGCGTGGCCGTCGCGGTGCTTTCCGCCCGGCACATCGTAGATCCAGTAGGTGCGCGCTATGTCGAAGGGCACGTTGCCCATGCTCTCGATTATCGACAGATTGCCGCGCGGGTCGCAAATCTTGGGCAGACTAATCAACTCCGGTTTCTTACTGCTCATTTCCGTTGGCCAGTGAAATCAAGTATTTGCCGTAGTGGTTTTTGCGCATCGGCTCGGCCAGCGCAAGCAGCTCGTCGGCTGTAATCCAGCCTTTGCGGAAGGCTATCTCTTCGAGCGAGGCCACCTGCACGCCTTGGCGGTTTTCGATTGTCTGTATAAAGTTGGCCGCGTCAAGCATCGACTCGGCCGTGCCGGTGTCGAGCCACGCAAATCCGCGTCCCAGAGTCTGCACATGCACACGTCCCTGCTCCAGATAGTGCTGGTTGACCGACGTTATCTCCAGCTCGCCACGTGCCGATGGCTTTATTCCTTTGGCAACGCTCACCACGTCGTTGGGGTAGAAGTAGAGCCCAGTCACGGCATAGTTCGATTCCGGCTGTTTGGGCTTCTCCACAATTTTTGTGGCCTGGCCGTTGCCGTCAAACGACACCACGCCATAGCGGTTGGGGTCTTTCACAGCGTAGGCAAACAGGGTGGCGTTGCCGCTCTGCGCGGTGCGCTCCACGGCGCATGTGAGCATGCGTGTGAAGCTTTGCCCATAGAATATGTTGTCGCCAAGCACGAGGCACACGTCGTCGTTGCCAACAAAGTCCTCGCCTATGATAAACGCCTGGGCCAGGCCCTCTGGACGTGGCTGCTCGGCATAGCTGAAGTTCACACCTATTTCTTTGCCGCTGCCCAGCAGCCGCCTGAATGCGGGCAGGTCGGTGGGGGTGGAAATCACCAGAATGTCTCTGATGCCGGCCAGCATCAGCACCGATATTGGGTAATACACCATGGGCTTGTCGTAGATGGGCACCAGTTGTTTCGATACCCCTTTGGTTATGGGGTAGAGCCTCGTGCCCGAGCCTCCTGCTAAAACTATACCTTTCATCGCTATCTCGTAGATAATTTTGTTCTTTTATTGTAAGAGTTGGTGAATTGCACAGGCGTCAGCGGTTGCCATACATCTGCTCGTAATACTTTTGGTAGTCGCCCGATGTCACGCTGTCGACCCAGGCTTGGTTGTCCAAGTTCCACCTCACGGTTTTTTCAATGCCCACGCTGAATGGGGTCTCGGGATACCACCCCAGCTCGGTGGCTATTTTTGTCGGATCGATTGCATAGCGCATGTCGTGACCTGGACGGTCGGCAACGTATTCAATCAGGTCGTCGCTCACCTTCTCAAGCGGGCACTTCAGCAGACTCTGATACTCAGGCTCGCTGCGCATGATGTGCGCAATGATTGCTATTATCTGCTTCACAATGTTGATGTTGCTCTCTTCGTTGAATCCGCCTATGTTATACACCTCGCCAATGCGACCGCCTCGCAGCACCATGTCGATGGCCTTGCAGTGGTCGTCTACATAAAGCCAGTCGCGCACATTAAGGCCCTTGCCATACACCGGCAGTTTTTGGCCCGCAAGAATGTTTTTAATCACCAGCGGAATCAGCTTCTCGGGGAAGTGATATGGCCCGTAGTTGTTGCTGCACCGCGTTATGTTCACGGGGAAGTCATAGGTGCTGTGGTAGGCCAGCGTCAGCAGGTCGGCACTCGTTTTCGATGCGGAGTAGGGCGAGCGTGGCTCCACGGGGCAGTCTTCGGTGAAGAAGTGCTTGCCGTAGGTCTTCAGGTTGTGGCGGTTGCCAATCACAGCTTTAAGCCCGGCATCCACATTAAGCTCGTGTGCCTCATCGAAGTCCTTTTTCAGCGAGCCATACACCTCATCGGTGGATATTTGCAGATATTTCTTGCCCTCCTTATACAGGCATTTGCCATTGGCATCCTTGCCCAGCAGCCACGCTTTGCGGGCGCAGTCAAGCATGTTTTGTGTGCCGAGTATGTTTGTTTCAAGAAACAGCCGCGGGTTGGTGATGCTGCGGTCCACATGGCTTTCCGCGGCGAAGTTCACCACATAATCCACGTCGTTGTCGGCAAATATCTTTTCCACCAGCTTTTTGTCGCCTATGTCGCCTTTGATGAATTCCACATTTGGCAGCTCAATTTCATTCTTTATCGAAATGAGGTTGCCCGCATAGGTCAGAGCGTCAAGAATTATTATCCTGATGTCGCTGCCATGCTTCTTCAGGATATGCTTCACAAAGTTGGAGCCGATAAACCCGGCAGCACCCGTCACAAGATATGTTTTCATACTAATTTCAGAGTTCAAAGCGCCTCAAGGTGCGCAATAATGTTGTTAAACCAATATTATGCAAAGATAGGTATTTTTATCTGCATTAAGGTTGCTTCCGCATCTTTTAATTTATTTCATGAGGTCTAAAGAGCGAAATCGGGAACTAAAGAGTGAACCATTCTATCCCCTTCTTAAGGGGGGATGCGACGATTTATATAGGAAATGTTGCGATTCGCCTATTTTTATCAGCGAAAACGCAAGAACAATAGCTGTGGAGCATTGGGCGAAGTCGCCAGGCGACACCATTGTTTTTGTGCCTGCTGATAGCCTGCATGCTATCCTTGGCGGTGGATTTGACTTCACCCGTCTTAATCAGGCCGGTATTACTGGTGGCTGTGTCGCCTCTCACGGCGATGGCCGAAAAATTTTGGTGTTCCGTGCCGTTTTCGTCGGCAATACTCGCCCAACGGAAGGTGGCGTATATGTGCAGGTTAGCAAGTATGCCAATGGTTCAGTCAAATCAACAAAGGTGCTGGTTAAGTAAAACTACAACTATATTGATTAATTAATTGGTTCTAAGCTATTTAGCGTAGCAATGCTAATCGCTTGAAACCAATTTTTTGTATTCGCCTATAGCATAAGTTTTGCGTCAATTGTGTTATGATATGATTGTATATTGGTGTGCGTATGCGTCAGCTCCATTCTCCTTGCATTGCTTGCACCTATGCTCATTCTCCAATTTGGCGCGCAACGTTGCCGTGAACCATTGTTTGTGAATAAACGTGCTGGCTGTGGCTGCGCTTATGATGTGCATTGCGCGCATGCATTTTGGAATTTGAGCTGAGAATTCGCATGAAAACTACAGTGGGAATGAAGGGCAAAAAAAGAGGAGGGGCAATCGCAGTGATTGTCCCTCCTCAAGTTTACGTTATCTGAATTGACGTTGCCGCCAGAGTCAGTGCTTGATGTTAGTCAGCGTTCAGGTTGATGCGCTTCAGGTCGGTAGCCTTGAGATCCTTGTCGGCTTTAGCCAGATACTGGGCCACAGTGTTCTTAGCATCGTCAGCCTCGTAGATTTGCTCCATGAGCACGTTCTCCTGGAAGAACTTGTTCATGCGGCCATTGGCGATGTTCTCAATCATCTGCTGAGGCAGGTTGGCCTCTTTTTCAGCGGCAACCTTAGCCTTCAGGTCGCGGATTTCCTGAGCCTGAGCCTCAGTGATGCTGCCCTTCATGATGCCCTCATTCAGGTGCTCTTCGCTCTCTGCGATGTAGAGGTTGAAGCCTGCCTTCTTCAGTGCATTTTCAACAGCTTTCTTCACTTGCTCGGTCTTGGTCTTCTCAACGGCGAGCTTGCGCTCTTCGTCGATAGTGGCCTGAGGAATTTGCTCGCGAGTAGCGGCAATCGGGTTCATCGAAGCCACCTGCATTGCCACGTTTTTGCCTACTTGTGCGTCCACTTCTGCTTTGTTGAAGCCTACCAGAGTGGCGAGCTTCTTGTTGAAGTGGTTGTAGCTTGCCACATAGGGAGCCTCAAGGCTCTCGTATGCGCCAAGTTCCATCTTCTCGCCGGTGATACCGCTGAGCTCGGTGATGAGTTCGGGCACCTTCTTGCCTTCAACCTCAAACTCCTTGAGGTCGTCGAGGGTCTTCACCTTGCCTGCCACGGCTGCGTCGAGAATCTTGTTGGCCAGAGCCACAAACTTCTCGTTAGAAGCCACAAAGTCGGTTTCGCACTTCAGGGCAACGATTGCGCCGAAGCCGTTCTCGGTCTTGGCGAATGCCACACCCTCGGCTGCGCTGCGGTCTTCGCGTTTTGCTGCGATGGCCTGGCCGCGCTTGCGGATCAATTCAATTGCCTTGTCCAAATCATTCTCTGCCTCGATGAGAGCCTTCTTGCAGTCAACGAGACCTGCTCCTGTGAGCTTGCGGAGCTTTTGAATGTCGGCTATAGTAACTGCCATAATTAGTTGTTCCTGTTAATTGGTTATATTGTTATAATAAATTACTCTGCTTTTGCCTCTTCGGCGTCTGCCTTGGGAGCCTCAGCCTCTTCGGCCTTGGGGGTGGCCTCGGCTGCCTTGTGGCTTACGCGGGCGCGACGCTTGCGCTGTGCGCCTTCACCTTCGGCTGCATCCTTGTTGTCAACCTTCTCAACCTTGCGCTCCTCAAGACCTTCTTTGATGGCCTCGCACACAGCGCTGAGGATGATGTCAATCGACTTCGATGCGTCATCGTTGGCCGGAATCACGAAATCTACAGTGTCAGGATCACTGTTGGTGTCCACGATGCCGAATACGGGAATACCCAGGCGGTTAGCCTCCGACACGGCAATGTGCTCTTTCAGCACATCAACCACAAACAGAGCTGACGGCAGACGGTTGAGGTCGGCGATGCTGCCAAGGTTCTTCTCCAGCTTTGCACGCTGGCGGGTAACCTGCAGTTTCTCGCGCTTCGACAGGTTGTCGAATGTGCCGTCTTTTGTCATCTTGTCAATCGAAGCCATTTTCTTAACGGCTTTGCGGATTGTGGGGAAGTTGGTGAGCATACCGCCCGGCCAGCGCTCAATCACGTAGGGCATGCCCACTGACTGTGCGCGCTCTTCAACCACTTGCTTTGCCTGCTTCTTGGTGGCTACGAAAAGCACCTTCTTGCCCGACTTGGCGATTGACTTGAGTGCATTTGCTGCCTCCTCAAGCTTAGCCTGGGTCTTATAGAGGTCGATGATGTGGATGCCGTTGCGCTCCATGAAGATGTAAGGAGCCATTGCGGGATTCCATTTACGCTTTAAGTGGCCGAAGTGACATGTAGCTTCGAGTAACTGTTCAAAACTTGGTGTTTGCATTTTAAATTTCTTTCTTTTTGTTTACATTCAACTTAAATCAATTGCATAGTAGCCATTGCTCTGCGTCTCTGATTTTTTTTGCAGGCGTAGTGAGTCTATGCAATTTGGATACTAAACTCTCTATCACAGTAGAGCATAGCGCAGTTGTTGTCGGTAACAAATATTGTGCCGGCAATATTAACGCTTGCTGAACTGGAATCTCTTGCGTGCTTTGGGACGACCTGGTTTCTTACGCTCTACGGCACGCGGGTCGCGTGTCATGAAGCCTTCCTTGCGCAGGGCTGCCTTGTCTTCGGGGTTGATCTTGACGAGTGCGCGGGCAATAGCCAGACGCAGAGCCTCGGCCTGACCCTTGTAACCGCCGCCTACGAGGTTAACCTTGATGTCGTACTTCTCTGCTGCCTCCAGTGTGTTGAGCGGCTGCTTAACAATGAATTGCAGGATTGGAGATGGGAAATATTCACCCAGAGTGCGCTTGTTCACTGTGATTTCGCCCTTGCCCTCGCTGAAATATACGCGAGCGACAGCTGCTTTGCGGCGACCTACTGCATTAATTTTTTCCATACTTCAATCTTTATTTAAGTTTGTTGATGTCAATTACTTTAGGATTCTGTGCCTCGTGGGGGTGTACGTTTCCGTTGTACACGTGCACGTTCTTGAGCAGCTGAGCGCCCAGACGGTTCTTCGGGAGCATGCCCTTAATCACCTTGATAAACAGAGGGTGCTTGCCGGGCTTCAGATCCTTCTTTAAAGATTTCTGTTGCAGTATGGCAGGGCTTGCGAAGCGCTGACCACCGGGATAGCCGGTGTAAGAAACGTACTGGCGTTTCTCCATCTTGTCGCCTGTGAGGACGACCTTGTCGGCGTTAATGATAATCACGTTATCTCCGCAGTCCATGTGAGGAGTGTAGCAGGGTTTGTACTTGCCGCGCAGAATCTTTGCGACTTTTGCGCACAGACGACCCAGCACTTGATCGGTAGCGTCGATCACTACCCATTCTTTCTGAATGTCTTCGGCTTTTGCCGAAACAGTCTTGTAGCTTAAAGTGTTCACTTTATAAATTCCTGATTAAATGTTAATTAAATATCCTTAGGCGCACTAATCACACGGCCAAATGCTTTCGTTTTGCCCTTGAATCAATCAATTTTGGATATAATCGGTCTGCAAAAGTACTAATTATTTGCTCAATTTCAAATAGTTGCCAGCGTCAATCTCCGCCAGATGCGCAACTTTGCACAAAATTTAACTTTATTTTTAATATCTTCCAACAGCCCCAAAAAAGCACAACCGCGGGGCAGCGTGATGTGTGCACTGCTTCCGCGGCTGTGTGTGGTGTACTGTTGTTGGCCGTTAAGGCTCGCGGCCTTCCACTATGGCTTCGGTGTCGTGAGCAATCATATACTCCTCGTCGGTGGGTATCACCACAACCTTCACCTTGGAGTCGGGAGTGCTGATGATGCCTGCCTTGCCGTGCAGTGTGGAGTCGTTGGCCTCCTTGTCGAGGGTGATGCCAAGGTAGCCCAGGCTGTTGAGCACCACTTCGCGTGTGCCAAACTGGTTTTCGCCCACGCCGCCGGTAAACACTATTATGTCCACACCGTTCATCTCGGCTGCATATGCGCCGATGTATTTGATTATCTTCAACTCATACATGTCGAGTGCGAGCTGCGCCTTGGGGTCGTGCTTAACCTCAGCGCCTTCCACTATCTCGCGCATGTCGCTTGACAGCTCCGAGATTGCCATCACACCGCTTTTCTTGTTTATGATGTTGAGCATCTCGGCCGGCGACAGTTTGTATTTGTCCATGAGAAACAGCAGGGCACCGGGGTCCACGTCGCCCGAGCGCGTGCCCATCATAAGGCCTTCGGTGGGGGTCAGACCCATGCTGGTGTCGATGCTTTTGCCGCCCATCACTGCCGTGATGCTGGCTCCGTTGCCAATGTGGCAGCATATTATCTTCTGGTCCTCATATTTCACGTCCAAGTATTCACACACCTTGCGCGACACATAGCGGTGGCTTGTGCCGTGGAAGCCGTAGCGGCGCACGTGGTCCACGGTGTAGTATTCGTTGGGAATAGGGTAGCGGAACGCCTTGGGCTCCATCGTTTGGTGAAATGCCGTGTCGAACACTGCCACTTGGGGCACGTTGGGCATAATGGTGGATATGGCTTCTATGCCGGCCATGTTCACGGGGTTGTGCAGCGGCGCTATGCCGTAGCACTCCTTGATGGTCTCTTTCACCTCTTCTGTTATGAGCATGCTTTTGTTGAACCGTTCTCCGCCGTGCACCACCCGGTGGCCAACGGCGTCAATTTCGTCATAGCTGCTTATGCAGCCATACTCTTTGCTCGTCAGGTAGTGCAGTATGGCCTCGATTGCGCCCTCGTGGTCATTTGCGCTCAGGTGAATCTCTTTTTTGGAGCCGTCGTTAAGCTTCAGTTTTATGAAGCAGTTGGGCAACCCTATTTTCTCAACTCCGCCCTCGGCAAGCACCTTGTTGGCTTTAATCTCTATCAGCTTGTATTTCACAGAACTGCTTCCGCAGTTCAGCACCAATATGTTCATAAGTTGCTATTGATAATAATTTGTTTTTGTTATGTGTTCACTTCTGTTTCTGTTGTCTCAGTGTTTTGCTATCGCCTGGTTGCAGGTGAGCAGAATAGTCTTATAGATGTCTTCAGGCGAGCAGCCTCTCGACAGGTCGTTGACTGGTGCGGCGAGTCCTTGCAGCACGGGGCCGACGGCTGTGGCTCCGGCTATGCGCTGCACCAGCTTGTAGGCTATATTGCCCACGCCCAGGTCGGGGAACACCAGCACGTTTGCTTTTCCGGCCACATGGCTGCCTGGCGCTTTTGTGGCTGCTACGCTGGGCACAATGGCTGCGTCGGCCTGCATCTCACCGTCGATGTCCAACTCGGGGCACATCTCTTTGGCAAGCTTGGTGGCTTCCACCACCTTGTCCACATTCTCGTGGCTGGCGCTGCCCTTGGTCGAGAAGCTGAGCATGGCTATGTGCGGATTTATGCCGGCAAGCGTCTTGGCGGTCTCGTTGGTCGACACGGCTATCTGTGCCAGCTGCTTGGCATCGGGGTCGGGAATCACGGCGCAGTCGGCAAACACCATTATGCCGTTTTCACCATAAGGCGAGTTTTCGGGCATCAGCATTATGAATGCTCCCGACACGGCGCTTACGCCCGGAGCCGTCTTAAGCACCTGGAATGCTGCGCGCAGCACGTTGCCTGTGGTGTTTTGTGCTCCGGCGACCTGGCCGTCGGCCTCGCCGTGCTTTATGAGCAGGCAGCCTAGATACAGCGGGTCTTTTATCTTCTTGCGTGCGTCTTCAAGTGTCACGCCTTTTTTCTTGCGCAGTTCGTAGAAAGTTTGTGCATATTTTTCGTTGTCCTGCTCGTTGTTGGGGTCAACTATCTTTGCTTTGCCTATGTTTTGCAGTCCCAGTTCGGCAGCCTTGCTGGCAATCTCTTTTGCATCGCCTATCAGTATGATGTCGGCCACGCCGTTGGCCAGAATCTTGTCGGCGGCCTGCATTGTGCGGGGCTCGGTGCTTTCGGGCAAAATAATGCGTTGTTTGTCGGCAATCGCTTTGTCCTCTAATCGCTTGAATAGATCTTTCATTTCTTGGCTTTTATTTTTAACTATTTGCAAATTTAGCTCTTTTATTCCTAAACTCAAATTTTTTCGCCGCTAAACTTTGCTGCTACACATTATATAATATTATAGTATTGCGTAACTGTGCCAGTGGCTATGATTATTGGTTGATTACTGTTGCATAGTTCTGTATATCATGGCGTTAGCTTAATTGTGCGCAGTGGTTTGCATAATCAGGCAAGAATTGCTAATTTTGCAACTAAATCAATTACGACAGACAACTCAAATTTAAATGTTAAAGATAAAGCGGCTATACTTATTCATACTGCAAACGTTCTTGCCTTTGTTCATGATGACGTTTTTCATCTGCCTCTTTATCGTCATGATGCAATTCCTGTGGAAATACATCGACGAGCTTGTGGGCAAGGGTCTTGCTGTGAGTGTGATAGGCGAACTGTTCTTTTACGCGGCACTCACTATGATTCCGTTGGCGCTGCCGCTTGCCATTCTGCTGGCTTCGCTTATGACGTTTGGCAACCTCGGCGAGCACTTCGAGCTGACGGCCATGAAGGCCTCGGGCGTATCGCTCATCAGGGTCATGAAGCCGCTCATCGTGTTTATAACGCTTATTGCCATAGGGGCGTTCTTTTTTCAAAATGACGTGTTGCCAAAAGCGCAGGTCAAGATGTGGACGCTGCTTTTCTCAATGCGCCAAAAGTCGCCGACTCTCGACATTCCTGAGGGGGCAATCTACAGCCAGATTCCCGGATACAACCTGTATGTGAAGCACAAGAATCCGAAAAACGACATGCTATATAATCTGCTCATCTACGATGTGTCGTCGGGGCAGAACTATCCGCGCATCGTGGCTGCCGACTCTGGCAGCTTGAGCATGACCAAGGACAAAACGCACCTTGTGCTAAAGTTGTACAAGGGCGACTGGTATGAGGATGTGGCCGTAGGGTCGAATGCCTCTGTAGGCACCAATATGTACAGGCGCGAGGCTTTCGACACCAAGGACATCTTTATCCCATACGATGCCAACTTCACACGCATGGACGACCAGACCATGAAGTCGCAATACATTGGCAAAAACATATCGGAGCTCAACCACACCATCGATTCGGTGTCGCGCCACGTCGATTCGGTGGGCAACGATATTGCCATGCAGATGAAGGTGCTGCCCGTGGTAGGTATGCCGTCGGTCACAACTGAGATAAAGGACGACACTTGCCGCGTGGAGGTGCCTGTTCGCCAGGTGGCTCTTGCCCGGCCCATCGACTTTGATTCGCTGTGCAGCGCCCTGTCGGTGCCCGACCGTTTGTCGCTCGTCTCCGAGGCTTTGAGCCGCGCGTCGATGGCCAAGCAAGACAATGAGTTCCGCAGTTATTCAATGACCGAGGACAAATTCACCATACGTCGGCATCAAATCGAATTGCAAAAGAAGTTCACCCTGTCGCTTGCGTGCCTCATATTCTTCTTTATCGGTGCGCCGCTCGGCGCCATTATCCGCAAGGGAGGTCTGGGCACGCCTATTGTGATATCGGTGCTGCTGTTCATTGTGTACTACATCATCGACAACATGGGCTACAAGTTGGCGCGCGACGGTCGCTGGGAGGTGTGGCATGGCATTTGGCTAAGTTCGGCTGTGCTGCTGCCTTTGGGCATATTCCTTACATACAAGGCCGTCAACGATTCGGCTGTACTCAATGTCGACGCCTACCGCAACTTCTTCCGCCGCCTTGCCGGCATGCACCAGGTGCGCAAGCTCGCCCTCAAAGAGGTTGTCATCGAAGAGGTGGATACTCCAGTTGCCGTCCGGCAGCTGCAAGAGTTGCACGACACCGCTTCGGCATTCCTGCGCCGCTATCCGCACCGCATGAGTTTCATCCGTTACTGGATGTATGGCTACGACAAAAAAGCACTGCGCAGCTTGTCGGCACAAATCGATGGTGTGGTTGACTATTTGTCGAACTCGCGCAGCCAGCTTGTCATCAACAAGGCCATGGACTTCCCCGTGGTGCGTCAGCTGCTCATATATCATCCCACCAACTATCCCAAGCTTGGTGCGGTGTTGGCGGCATTGCTGCCAGTGTCGTTGCCTGTCTACCTTGTAGCCCTCAAGCACCTGTCCAATCTGAAATATGACGTGAACCTCACTTGCAAGGTGTGCGATGAGCTGCTGGCCATGCTGCAAGGCGACGGCGACGGTGCAAGCCTGGCAGCGGAATCAGAAAATGATTAAATCACATATTATATAATAAAGAAATTATGAGCGAATACGATAAAATACAACTCAACACTATCGAGGAGGCCATTCAGTCGATGAAGAATGGCGAGTTTGTGATAGTGGTCGACGACGAGGACCGCGAAAATGAGGGCGACTTCATCATTGCGGCCGAGAAAATCACCGAAGAGAAGGTGAATTTCATGCTTCGCGAGGGCAGGGGAGTGCTGTGCGCTCCACTCACCACGCAGCGTTGCCACGAACTGGACTTGAACATGCAGGTCGAGGACAACACTTCAATGCTAGGTACTCCGTTCACCGTGACAGTGGATATGCTCAAGGGCTGCACCACTGGCGTGTCGATGCACGACCGCGCCGTTACAATTCGCGCGTTGGCCGATCCGGCCACCAAGCCATCCGACCTTGGCCGCCCTGGTCACGTCAATCCGCTTCGGGCGCAAGACAAGGGGGTGCTCACGCGTGCCGGCCACACTGAGGCGTCTATCGACCTCACCCGCCTTGCCGGCCTGTACCCGGCAGCCGCTTTAATCGAGATAATCAACCCCGATGGCACCATGGCTCGCCTGCCGCAGCTCAAGAGGGTGTCTGAGAAATTCAATATTCCCATCATTTCAATCAAAGACCTCATTGCCTACCGCCTGCGCACCGAGCGCATAGTGGAAGTGGGCGAGGAGGTCGACCTGCCCACTGAATACGGTCATTTCCGCCTAATTCCGTTCAAGCAGCTCAACAATGGTTTGGAGCACGTGGCGCTAATCAAAGGCGAGTGGACTCCCGACGAGTCTATCCTGGTCAGGGTGCATTCATCATGCGTCACTGGCGACATATTTGGCTCGCTGCGGTGTGAGTGTGGCGACCAGCTGCACATGGCTATGCGTATGATTGAGAAGGACGGCAAGGGAGTGCTTGTGTATATGAACCAGGAAGGCCGTGGCATAGGCCTGATGAACAAAATCCGAGCCTACAAACTTCAGGAAAACGGATACGACACGGTTGATGCCAATGTGCACCTTGGCTTTAAGCCCGACGAACGCGACTATGGGGTGGGGGCTAACATCCTTCGCATTCTTGGCGTGAAGAAGATGCGCCTCATGACCAACAATCCCGTTAAGCGCGTAGGGCTCGAAAGCTATGGACTCGAAGTGGTGGAGAATGTACCCATCGAAATTGAGCCGAATAAATACAACAAATTCTATATGCACACTAAAAAAGTGCGCATGGGGCACGATTTGCACAAGGTGGACTGACACCGTAATCTGAATTTGATACACTCTCTATATTAGGTCGGTCTTGCATAGGCAAGGCCGACCTTGTTTTTTGTGAGAAAAAAGTTGAAATCGCTAAATAGCTGATTTTGTGCCGTTCGCATGCAATAGCTAAAAAACGCGTGCAAAAAAACTTCGTGAAAAGTTTGCGGGTTCGGGAAAAAGCCGTACCTTTGCAACGCTTTTGGAAACGAGGGCATGAGA
>CAKUMB010000012.1 GCA_934667475.1 uncultured Muribaculaceae bacterium
TGTGTCTAACTTTTGGGGTGCAGTTCATTTATCGGGTGAGCCAAGAAAACTCCCCCCCGGTTTATCGGGTGAGCCCTTAACATGGGGCGCAAAAGCAATGAAGAACGCATCATTAAAAACATTGAACAGGCTAAGCGTGCTGCCGAAGCCAAACGCCAGGCCCAAACAGACTATGAACACAACCGCACCATCATAGTCGATCCCGACGGAAATGCCCTGTGCCGAGACGATTAATGCTTAAATGGTATGGGTAAATGAGGAAGTGCACGTTACTAATGTGCTATGCATAAAGCGTCTTTTTGTTGGAATAAAATATCTGTGTAAGTCCGTGAAATCAGTGGGAAGTCAATCCCCATCAACCACCTTAATTCAGGGGGGAATTTTAATGGCTATTAGCGTTCGTTAACAAAACATTTTTTTTTTTAGCTTATTTTTTTGCATTTATTGTGAATTTATTGAATATCTTTGGACGGTTTTTGATAGCCCATTTTTGATAGACGAGCAACGCTTAAAACCATATTTTTATCGCAGGAAAAAAGAAGTGAAACACATAATTAAAAAACAAACCAAGATGAAAACAAAGATTTTTTCAATGATGGCCCTGTCGGCACTGCTACTGGGCACATCGTGCTCCAACGACGAACTTAATGAGCCCACCAAGGGTCAGCCCACCACCGCCACATTCAGTGTGCAACTGCCCACGGGCATCAACGCCCGTAAGGTGGCTGCCAGTGGTCTGCGCAAGGTGTATGCCGACGGCACCAAGGCCACTAAACTTAAATATATGGTGTATGAGAAAGGCAACACCACCACTCCTATAATAAAGGACTCAACCACCATCAACATATCGGCCACTGTGCCGCTCCAGCTCACCACCGGCAAAGAATACAAAATTGTGTTCTGGGCCGCCAACTCCAGCGCTCCCTACACACTGAGCGACAACGGCAGCGTGACTGTGAATTATAAAGGCATGAAGGCTAACGATGAGAGCCTTGACGCATTTTACAACTGCATCGACTACACAGCTGGCACCGACGGCAGCAACACCGTGAAGCTCAACCGCCCGTTTGCCCAGCTCAATGTGGGCACCAACGACTCAACCGCTGCCGTGACCACAGGCTTTAAGCTCGACGATGCCAAGACCACAGTTGTGGTTAAGGGTATTGCCGACCAAATCGACCTGATAACTGGCGCAGTGACTGGCGATGCCGATGCCAAGATTACGTTTGCCAGCAATGCAATTCCCGTCAAAGAGAAGTTCCCCAAAGAGGGCTACAAATATCTGTCGATGGACTACCTGCTGGTGGGCAAGAACGCAAAGAGCGCAGTTGATGTTGAGTGGACCGCAACCGACGGCACCAACACCATCAATCGCACATTTACCAATGTGCCCGTGCAGGGCAACTACCGCACCAATATCTACGGCTCGCTGCTGACCACCACCAGCGACATGAATGTGGAAATCAATCCCGCATTTGCTGGCGACGATAGTGAATATCCCTACGTTGAGGTCTCAAGTCAAAGTGAACTTAATGAGGCTCTGAAAACCGAAGGCGCAGTGGTTAAACTTGCTGCCAACACCACCTACAACATGCCGCCGAGCAGCAGTGTGGCCAACAACACAAAGATTTATGGTGCCAGCGGAGCGGTGATTAATATGACCGGCTCCGTAGCCTATCACGACAAGAACATCACATTTGAAGACGTGACATTGAAGATGCCTGGTAGTAATTATGTAGGCATTCAGCATGCCAACAACGTGAAGTTTATCAACAGCGTGATTAAAGGCAAAATATTCAGCTACGCCACCAATGCTGAGTTCATCGGCTGCACGTTCGAGCAAGACGCCGTTGACTACAACATCTGGACCTACGGCAGCAAGAACATCACCTTTACCAACTGCACATTCAACTGCAAGGGCAAGGCCGTGCTGATTTATAGTGAGCAAAGAGATCTGCATCAAGTCGCCACGTTCAACAATTGCAAGTTCAATGCCTCGCAAATGTCTTCAGATAAAGCGGCTATTGAATTTGATAGCAGCTTGCTGACTGAAGGCGGATATTATGATGCATACATCAATAACTGCACTCACACAGGTTTCAGCTGGAACAAAACAATCTATCACGAGAAGAAAGGCAATAGAGCCAATATCTGGGTAGATGGGACACAAGTGTCAAAAATGAAATAAACCGATAGCCCGTGTGATTCAGGGCAAAACAAATAATGGGGTTGACATCTCGCATATCGAGGCGTCAACCCCTTTTTTGTGTAGCGATGCGGCATGACATAGAGAATAGCTGATGGGAATGCACTGCTAATAAATAATTTATAAAATAATACATCAGAAAAGAAAGCACACATTTCTCAATGGCCTCCGGCTTTGGTGCAGAAAGCGCCTTGTCGGGTGGTGACTGTCACCCGGCATATTACGTGCCGAATGTACGCCGCTACCCCACGCCAATCAGCTTATGACTATTGAGTTATGTGGAATTGAAAAATGTGCCTTTATGTCTTTTGGGGAAAATGTGGCGATTGTAGGAGCATGGTTGTCCCTCCGGGATTGCCCGACATACACACCGCGTGTCTTTCTGTCGAAAAAATTGTGGAAGATATACAAACTTTTGCTAATTTCGCACTGCGAAACGAAGTGAACGGAAACCACATAAAAAACATATATATGGAAAAATCAGGATTGGTGCTTGAAGGCGGTGGCATGCGCGGACTGTTTTCGGCCGGCGTGACCGATGTGCTTATGGAGAGCGGAATAGAGTTTGGCTGCATGGTGGGCGTGTCGGCCGGAGCGGCATTTGGCTGCAACTACAAGTCGCGCCAGGCCGGCCGTGCCATTCGCTACAATGTGCGCTTTTGCCGCGACCGCCGCTATTGCAGCCTGTGGTCGCTCATCACCACGGGCAACCTGTTTGGCTCGTTTTGCTACCACGAAATTCCCGACCGCTACGACATTTTCGACTGTGAGGCCTTCAACGCCAACCCCATGGGCATGTATGTGGTTTGCACCGACGTCGACACCGGCCAGGCCGTGTATCACCGCTGCGACGAGGCCACGCACACCACCTACGACTGGATACGCGCCTCGGCGTCGATGCCCTTGGCATCGAAAATAGTGCACTTAGGCGGGCTGCGCCTGCTCGACGGCGGTGTGGCCGACTCCATTCCGCTGGCCTTTATGGAGGGTAATGGCTATGGACGCAACGTGGTGGTGCTTACTCAGCCCGAGGGCTTTGTGAAGCGGCCCAGCGGCATTCAGCCGCTGCTCGACGTGTGGATGCGCCGCCACCCGCGCTTTGTGGAGGCCATGCGCCGCCGCCCGGCCATGTACAACGCCGAGCTGGCACTGGTGGCCGAGCGTGAGCGGCAGGGCAGGGCGTTTGTAATTCGTCCCGCAGCCAAGCTGCCCATCAACCACATCTCGCACTCGCCCGAAATGCTGATGCGCACCTACGAGCTTGGCCGCAAGGCGGCCCATGAGCGGCTGGCGGCCCTGCGCGCCTTCATGGCCAGCGAATAGCACTTTTTGCCCTTGCGACCAGCGCCCGTGGCTGTCTATTTTTGCGCATTTGCTTTTACCTGCAAATGCGTTTAGCCTATGGAAAACACTCTTCACCCTTTCGATTATTCACCTGCCGGCTTGCCGGCCGCCCTGGCCGAAAATAATCGCCGCCTGGCGGCCCGCACCGTTGCCTACGACCAGCTTACGGGCCTTGGCTGCTGCGGTGAGCGCCATGACGTGAGCATCGACTTTGGCGGTGGCGATGTGCAGCGGCTGCGGCTGCCCGTGGCCATGCTGCGCGCCCACAGCGCCCTTAGTGCGGCTTTGGAACCGGGCTTTTCGGGCGTTGTGGCCAACCCGCTTGGTTCGGTCGAGGCCTTCAGCCGCGCGCGCATTGCCCATGACTTTGAATACTGGTGCCGTGTGTGCGCCACCGTCACCCTCAAGGGCCTCGGGCGCGAGGGGCCGCTGGTGCTCAACGCCCCGCAGCGCCGCTTTGTGGCCCTGCTCGAGCGTCAGCGCCTTGCCCGCCAGCCCATCAGGGTGGTGCTGCTCAAGGCGCGGCAGTGGGGTGGCAGCACACTGGTGCAGATGTATATGGCCTGGATGCAGCTGGTGGTGCGCACTCACTGGAACAGCGTGATTTGTGGCCATCTGCGCGGCACTTCGGCAGCCATCAAGGGCATGTATACGCGCCTGCTGCGCCGCTATCCGCAGGCGTTGCTGCCTGGTGGCGAGCGTCCGGCGTTTAAGCGGTTCGAGGGCTGTGGCAGTGCGCATGTGGTCACCGGGCGCGACTGCCTTGTGGTCACCGGCTCGGCTGTGTCGCAGGAGGCCATTCGCGGCTATGATGTGAACATGGCCCACCTTAGCGAGGTGGCCTTCTGGCCCGACACCACCCGCCACTCGCCGGGCGACGTGATGCGCGGCATTTGCGGCACCGTGCCACTGGCAGCCGACACGCTCATAGTGCTCGAGAGCACCGCCAACGGTGTGGGCAGCTACTTCCACACGCTGTGGCTGCGTGCCTGTGCGGGCAAGGGCGGTTATGCCCCGCTGTTTGTGCCTTGGCATGAAATTGAGGGCTACAGTGCGCCGGTGGCCGATGCTGCAGCTCTGTGGACCAGCCTTGACGACTACGAACGCGGCTTGTGGGAGCGCGGATGCACGCTTGAGCAGATAGCGTGGTATCGGGCCAAGCGTGCCGAGTATGCCACGGCCGATCAGATGATGGCCGAGTTTCCAAGCACCGACATCGAGGCGTTTGCCGTGACTGGCCGCTGCGTGTTTGCTCAAGCCGATGTTGAGGCTCTGCGCCCCGGCTGCCGCGCCCCGGTCTTTGTGGGCGATGTGGCGGCTGCCGATGGCCGCCTCAAGGGCATCGCTCTGCATGCCGACCCGGGCGGACGCCTCAAGGTGTGGGCCATGCCGCAGTCCTCGCAGCTGCGCAGCCGCTATGTGGTGGCGGTGGATGTGGGCGGCCGCAGTCTAAAGGCCGACTATTCGGTGATTGCCGTGCTCGACCGCGGCGAGGACCCCGCCGCCTCGGTGCCGCAGGTGGTGGCGCAGTGGCGTGGGCACACCGACCACGACCTGCTGGCCTGGAAGGCGGCCCAGCTGGCGCGCCTATATAGCAACGCCCTGCTGGTGATTGAGAGCAACACGCTCGAAACGGCCACCAGCGAGGGCGATGGTTCGCGCTACATCATGTATGTGATTGGCCGCAGCTATGGCAACATGTTTTGCCGCCGTCAGGGCAAACCTGGGTTCCAGACCAATGTGCACACCAAGCAGCAGGTGATTTATGGCCTCATTGCCGCTGTGCGCGACGGCCGCATCGTCGAGCGCGACCACGAGGCGCTCAACGAGCTCAACTGCTATGAGCTGAAGCCAAACGGCAGCTATGGTGCCATTCGCGGCCGCCACGACGACATACTCATGACGCGGGCCATCGGTCTGCACTTTGTGGAGCGGCTCAATGCACGCGCCTCATGCCGCATCCCCGCCTCAGAGCACGCCGCCATCACCCAGCGCCCTGCTGCCTCGCTGGCCGCGTCCAGGCAGTTGCAAATCTCCGACTTTGTGTAGTGCCACCAGCAGAATCTCCCGCAGATTCACACAGATTTTTTCGCGATATATGGAAATGTTCTTAATGCGGCATAATATCATGAGCATGAGTGAGTGGGTGTAGTGGATGCGGCATGCCGCGTCCAACGGATGTAGCCCTCCCAAGTGGGCTGGCTTTGCCCAATAAGGAAAAAATCAAAATAAACATGTGTAATGGGGTGGGGGGTCGCTCTTGGCAATGGTTTAGGGGAAATAAATTAAGGAGCCGGCGCTTCACAGCGTTGGCTCCTTAAAATCTACAATCTATAAAAACATATATATTTCATCAGAATAGAACCTTATGTGTATAACACTTTAGTATGAAAAAAACCTTTTTCTTCGTTTTTGATACTCAAAGATAGCCACAGAAAAGCGATTGCGCAAATAATCCAGTCATTTTTTTCGGAAAAAATTACATTTTTTTCTTCTGGTTGTGGCTGTAAAACTTGTGCTGTGATGCAAACGCTTGTTAATCAGCGAGAAATGGCTAATTAATACTTGTAAGCTGCTCGCGCGATTTTTTGGCATTGTCAGCCCATGGCGCACATTGTTAAATTCGCCCATTCGATAACCAAATTTTCACTTATATACGCAACATGAAACGAAAGCAATCAAGACTCACTATTATTCCGCGTGCAGCCGCAGTGCTGGCCAATCAGGAGGCGGCAGCAGCGGGCGTTGCCGACTCGGTGCTCAACATGCGCGAGCGCGAACGGTCGCTGCAGGTGGCTGGCAATCCGGCCAGCTGCGGTGCAATAGCAGCCGGCAGCAAAGTTCTGCTCATTCACCGCACCACATTCGGCGAGCGCATGCTCACGTGTGCCGGCGGGCGGGTGTCGTGCGGCGGTTCGCAACTGGCTGAGCTGGCTGGCGAGCCGGCGGGGGCGTGTGCCGTGGGCGACTTTGCCGTTGTGGCTCACGGGGCCGGGCTGTGTGTGCTCCGCGCCACGGCTGGCGGCTACGATGTGCTCGACCCCGATGCTGCCTTACCGCAAATAAGCATTGTGGAGGCCGAACAGTCGACCTTGACGGCCACCGTTGCCGCCTGCGCCTTTGGGCAGCCTTATGCCAGTTGGCCGGCGCGCCTCACCACGGCCGATGCAGCCGCATTGCGCTCGCGCCTGAAGGAGGCGTGGACAAGTGTCACAGCCCAGGCCGCTGCTTCGGGCCAGTATGTGGGCCCGGTGCTGGCCCGCTATGGGGTGCGCCTCTACGATGACACCTACCTGTGGCTTAGCGCACCCGTGCTGCTGGGTGGCGCCATGGTGGACGAGCACCGCCTGACGGCTGATGTGCAGGTGGCCGACGGCAAATTTGCCGGCGTGCCGGCCGCCGAACTGGCTGTTGGCGCCTATCGGTTGGGTGTGAGCGTGCACAGTGGCATCGCCGCCGCTTGGCACGGTGTGGTGAAGTCAGTCGATTTGCTAGTGGCCGACGCCGTGGCTCCCTTCGACGCCAGTGCGCCGCTCGACTACCGCGCGGCGGCCAGTGTGGGCGCATCGCGCCGCAGCGTGCTCGAGTATGGGCTCAGATCAGTGGCCGTGCCTCGGGTGGCCACTGCCGCTATGGCCGGACAGTGGCGTGTGGCTGCAAGCTGCACGCACCTTAGTCGCCTCGATTCGGGCGTGTTTGCGGCCGGCAACATGGCCAAGAGCACCTCGCGGCCCATCGACACAGCCGTGTGCTATGCCTTGGCGTCGCCGCCTGCCGTGCCGGCCACACTCACGCGGCAGCAGCTTGATGGAGCCGGGGAAAGGGCGGGGCGCCGACTGCTGCCGTCGGCGGTGATGGCCAGCGGAGGCCGCCTGATGGCAGGCGTGGCCGGATGGCTTATGGATGACACGTGGAGCGTGGCGCAGTTTTGCTTTGCAGCGTCGGCTGGCGGCTGCACGGTCACTATTGCGACTACGCTTGCCACAAGCCACGGCACGGCCACCGTGGTCCGACGCGAGCGGCTCGCCTTTGTGCCCCAGCAGCTATCGCCCATGGTGTTCTACCCCGACAGTCGAGCTGTGGCCATGCGTGTGCAGGTCGAGGCCGATTCTGGCGACTGCACGGCGTGGGAGGCCGAGTTGTCGCCTGCCTGGCAGCTTGGCGCCGCTGTGGTGTGCAGTGCCGGCCTCGAGCCGCACACGCTGGCGGCATCTGCTGCTGTGACGGCTGAGTCGGCTGGCACTGTCGACCATGCGCTGGGCACAGTGGCAGCAAGTGAGCAGGGTAACCCCTTTGTGGCGGCGGGCACCCACTCCGTGGGCGGCGATGCCGTCGAGGCCATGGCAGTGGCCAGCCGCCCGGTGTATTCAAGCGGATTCGGACGCTATCCGGTGTATGTGTTCACGCGTGCCGGGGTGTATGCCCTGCCGCAACTCACTTCGGGCGGATATGGCGAGGCGCGGCTGCTGCACCGCAGCCCCATGGCCGCTGGTGGCCGCCCGGCCGAGGCGGGCGACTCGGTGTGCTATGTCGATGCCTTTGGCCGCCTGTGCCGCCTGCGCGGCTCGGAGCGGCGTGTGATGCTGAGCGGTGTCGACGGCTTGTCGCAACTGGCCTATAGCCAGACGTTCGACGAACTTGCGGTGCTGTCGCCGCAAGGCTTGATGCTGCATGTGCATCTCGGCTCTGCCCGGGCCTGGCGGCGGTCGCTCTCGGCCGTCTCGCTCTATGGCGGCGACGGCCGGGCCATTGCTGTGACGCAGGGTGGCGAATTGCTCGATCTTGATGTCGAGCAGGCGGTCGGGGCGCAGCCGGTGTACTACCGCTCAATGCCCATAGAACTGCTCGATGGCGACCCATGCCGCCCCGTTAGCGTGATGTGGCGCATTGCCGCCAGTGGGGCGCAGTTGCGCCTGGGCGTGAATGGCGAGCGCGGAGTCAGCTGCCACGGCTTTGCGGTGGGTGGCGTGAGTGTGAGCGGCACATTGGGCGCGCCAGTGGTGCAGCGGCTGGTGTCACCGCCCGTGCGCACCGTCAGGCTGGTGCTTAATGGCACATTGCCCAGTGCAAGTCTTGTGCAACCCGTCACAATAGTTGCACAAAGGCTGCTGTGATGTGCGCTTTTGGCACAATAAGTCGCCGAAAAATGAATAATCGCGACTTTTTTCGCAATAAAAGTGATATTTTTTAATTAAAACTATTGCAGATTCAGAAAAAGTGTGTAATTTTGCACCGTAATCCTAAACGGACGATGCTCCATAAGGTTGTTGTAAGAAACAATAGTGGAAGCATACTGAAAACAATAGGGTTGCCTAAAATAAGATTCAAATAGTTGTTTTATAGATAATTGTGTATTTAAGGAAACGGGGTAGTCGAGAGACTGTCCCTTTTTTTGTTGCCTTTTTTCCTTCCGCCCCACTACGTCAGCCTTGCCGCTGCCAGGGTGAACACCCACACCCTGGCTCCGGCCGAGTGCAGTGCCTTGGCACAAGTGAGCAGCGTGGCGCCAGTTGTCACCACATCGTCCACCAGCAGCACATTGCGTCCGTCCACATTGGTCTTGCCGCTAAGCGCATACAGCCCCTGTGAGTTCACCCACCGTTCGTGGGCGCTTTTCCGCGTCTGCGTGTCGTGGGGGCGGGTGGCCGTCAGAGCCTCCACCACTGGAATGCCAAGCACGTCGGCCAGACCCTGGGCTATGCTCTCGCTTTGGTTATATCCCCGCTTGGCCAGCTTGGAGCGGTGCATAGGCACCGGCACTATGCAGTCGGCCTCGGCCAGAATGCCGCTCGGTGCCATTTGGCGCGCCGCCAGCGAGGCCAGCCAGCGCCCCATGCCGGGCATGCTGTGATACTTTATGTCGTGCAGGATTGCAGCATAGGGGGCGTCTTTCTCGTAATAGAAGTAGGCCGTGGCGCGCTCGATGGGCACCTGCCCGGCAAACAGCTGCTCCATGGCGTTGAACTCGGTGTCCTCAAGATGAGTCACCGGCAGGCGGTCGAGGCACCTCACGCACAGCCAGCGCTCGTGCCCCCGCAGCGGCTTGCCGCACACTGGGCACAGCCGCGGCATCAGCACGTCGAGTGCGGCCCGCACCGTGTCAGCAAAGCCGATCGTCATAGTCGTCGGCATTGCCGCCCAGCACCTGGCTCACGGCGGGGTAGAACACATTGGGCTCAAAGCCGCGGCTTGCTGCCAGCCTCAGCAGCGCGGCCCGTGCCTGCTGAGGGTCGCGGTTGGCCACTGCGCGGGCCTTGGCCTTGAGCAGCTTGATGAGGGTGGCGCGGTAGTCGGCCTCGGCAATGCCGCCTATGGCCGCCTCTATGGTGGGTTTCGACACGCCTTTTGCCTTGAGCATGAAGGCAATCTTTTGCCGGCCCCAGCCGTTGAAGGCAAACTTGTCGCGCGCATATGCCCGTGCATAGCGCTCCTCGCTCAAGAAGTTTTCGCTCTTTAGCCGCGCCAATATCTGGTTGCAGTCATCGGGCGGCACTCCCCAGCCCAGAATTTTTGTGCGCACATCGCTTTCGGCCTGCTCGCTGCGCGAGCACAATGCCGCCGCGCGGGCCAGTGCGGCCTCGGTGCTCAGGGGTTTGCGCTTGTTGGTGGTTGGCATGTTTGCGTCAGCTGTTTCGTTAGTTGCTAATTATAGTTCCTGGCTGCAAATATACGCCATTTCACATAAATTGGAAATAATTGGTAGTCATAGTTGCAGTGGGCAACGCATTTTTTGTGTAATTTTGCAACAATAGTAGAAAGAAACATTAATTCACTTCACCAATATGAAAAAGTTAGACTTATTACTGGCAGAGAAACTGCTTAAAATCAGTGCAATCAAACTTCAGCCCGACGCTCCGTTTGTGTGGGCTTCGGGTTGGAATTCACCTATTTATACCGACAACCGCAAGACTCTGTCGTATCCCGACATTCGCAACTTCATCAAGGTGGAACTGTCGCGCATCATTCTCGAAAACTTCAGCGACGCCGAGGTGGTGGCCGGTGTGGCCACGGGTGCCATTGCGCAGGGCGCGCTGGTGGCCGACAACCTGGGCCTGCCGTTTGTGTATGTGCGTTCTACCCCCAAGGACCACGGTCTGGAAAATCTGATTGAGGGCAACATCAAGCCCGGACAGAAGGTGGTGATAGTGGAAGACCTCGTGTCTACCGGCAAGAGCAGCCTCAAGGCCGCCCAGGCACTGCGCAACGCTGGCGCCGATGTGGTGGGCATGGTGGCAATATTCTCCTATGAGTTCCCCATTGCCGCCGAGGCCTTTGAAAAAGAGGGCGTGAAGCTGCTCACCATCAGCAACTACACCTCGATGATTAAGGCCGCCGTAGCCACCAACTACATCAAGGAGGAAGACGTGGAGTGCCTGCAGCAGTGGCGCGAAGATCCCGCCGTATGGACTCCGCGCAACGTGGACGTAGACTAAGTATTAACCCCCGAAAAAAGAAATCACAGACATATATATATGGAGACGTATAAAAGCGACGTCGTGGCCATCAACGCCGGCATCGAGGCCGTGTTTGCGCGCCTGTCGCACCCCGGCACATTCAACGATGTGCTCAAGTCGCAAGTAGCCGAGGCTGCGCAAAACCTGCCGCAGGATGTGCTCGACAACCTGAAGAACGTGAAATTTGAAGACGATTCGCTCGTCATTGAGTCGCCAATGGGCCCGCTCAAACTGGGCGTGGTGGAGGCCGTTGAGCCCACACGCATCGTGTATGGAGCCCAGCGCTCGCCAGTGGCGTTCAATCTTGAAATCGACCTCGAGAAGTCGACCGACACCCTGACGCAGGCCGTTGCCGCCATCAAGCTCGACATTCCCAAACTGCTTGTGCCCATGGTGGGCAGCAAGCTCAAGGAGGGCGCCAAGCAGTTTGGCAACATCCTGGCCAAGCTCCCCTACTGATAACTCAATAAATAAATATCGCGCAGCGGCTGCAATCCATGGGTTGCAGCCGCTGCGCGCGTCATTCTGGTCTAACGGCGGTGGCGAAGCGCTCGTTGCCAAACTGGTCGCGGGTCACGTTCACGCCCGTGTAGCCAAGGCTGCCGAGCAAGGCTGCGGTGGCGCTGCCCTGCGCGCGGTTTATTTCAAAATACAGCCGTCCGCCCGGCACCAGCGCTGCCGCGGCATATCGCGCAATGGTGCGGTAATACAGCAGCGGGTCGTCGTCGGGCACCCACAGCGCGGTGCCGGGCTCGTAGTCGAGCACGTTGGCCTCCATGCCGGCACGCTCGCTTTGGAATATGTAGGGTGGATTGCTCACCACCACGTCATACTCCGGCTTGCGGGGCGGCTCGGTCTGCAATATGTCTTGCTGCACCAGCCGCACGTTGGTGGCCTTCAGCGCCTCGGCGTTTTGGCGCGCCACGGCCAGAGCCTGGGCCGACACGTCGGTGGCCGTCACCTGCGGCCACTTCAGCGTGCGCGCCAGCGCTATGGCAATGCAGCCGCTGCCGGTGCCCACGTCCAGCACGCGCAGGTCGGGCTGCGGATTGGCGTCGGCCACCATGTCGACAAGCATTTCGGTCTCGGGCCTCGGTATCAGCACGGCCGGCGTCACCTTGAAGCGCAGTCCGTGAAAGCGCGCTTCGCCCAGCACATATTGCAGCGGCTCGTGCCTGAGCAGCCGCTCGATGATGCCGCTGAGCTTGGCCTCGAAGAAGTCGGGCAGCTCGTCGTGCTCGTGAATCACGGCGTCGACGGGCGTGTAGTGCATCACGTCCTCCAGAATTATGCGCATCATTTGCTGCAGCTCATGGTCGGGCCACACCCCGTGCAGCCGCCTCTTGAATGTGTTTGTAGCCTCTCGTGTAGTCATATCGGGTGTAAAGATAGTGCAAAACTGCCGCACTAAGGTGAAAAATGCGCCGTTTTTTATCTCCTGGCCAACGCGGATTTTGCTAACTTTGCACCACAATGACAGACGCATACGAAGAACAGTATATGAGGCGCGCGCTGCAACTTGCGCGCCAAGGCGCCGGCCACACTTCACCCAACCCCATGGTGGGGGCTGTGATAGTGCACGACGGGCGCATAATAGGCGAGGGCTGGCACCGCTGCTGCGGCCAGGGCCACGCCGAGGTCAACGCCGTGGCCAGTGTCAGCGAGGCCCACAGGTCGTTGCTGCCCCACAGCACCATCTATGTCACTCTTGAGCCCTGCTCGCACTATGGCAAGACTCCGCCCTGCGCGCGGTTGCTAATCGAAGTGGGCATTGGCCGCGTGGTGGTGGGCACGCTCGACCCATTCGTCAAGGTGCGCGGGCGCGGCGTGGCCATGCTGCGCCATGCTGGAATAGAGGTGGAGGTGGGCGTGCTCGAGGCCGAGTGCCGCGAGCTCAACCGCCGCTTCTTCACGGCCCACACCACAGGGTTGCCGTGGGTGCAGCTCAAGTGGGCCCAGACGGCCGACGGCTTCATAGGTCTGCCCGCATGCGCAGCCGAGGCTCCGCTGCACATCTCAAGCCCCACCACCCTTGCGCTCATGCACCGCCAGCGCGCCCTGTGCGACGCCATTGTGGTGGGGGCCGCCACCGTGCTGGCCGACGACCCCTCGCTCACCACGCGCCTGTGGCCCGGGCACTCGCCGCTGCGCGTGGTGCTCGACGGGCGGCTGAGCATTGCCGGCAGCGCATGCCGCCTGCTGCGCGACGGGCTGCCCACCATAGTCTACAACCGGGTGCGCAGTGGGGTGGAGGGCCGTGTCACTTTTGTGCAACTCGACACCGCTGAGCCGCAGGCGTGGCTCAGCGACCTTTACCGCCGCGGCGTGACCAGCGTGATGGTGGAGGGCGGCGCTGCCGTGCTGGGGCAGATGCTCGATGCTGGCGTGTGGCACGAGGTGCGCCGCGAGGTGGGCCCGCGCCGTGTGGGCGGTGGCGTGGCCGCTCCCGGCTTTGACGCCTGCTGCCCGGCGCGCGTGGTGTGCCTGGGGGGCAACCGCATTGAATACTACCGCAATCAAGTTAAAAAGGTGTAAAAAACCGCCAACTTCACTTTTATATCTTAAATTGGCGTTTTGGTTAATAGCCTAAATATTAATTTTACACCTTGAAATGTGATGCCATGCCCGCTATTGATTGTGAAATAAGGGCGTGGCAAGGGCATTTGTCAAACTTTTATTGTAAATTTGCATTTCAAAACCAGTTGAAATATAATGAATAAGAAAATCGCGTTCTGCACCGCGCTGTGCCTGCTCATGCTGCTTGGCGCAGCCTCGTGCAACGATAAGAGCAGTGGCGGCAGCGACGACTACTTTGGCAGCTACACCAAGTCGTCGACCCTGATTTCCGACTTCACGCTTCAGGAAAATAAAAAAGTGATGTCAAACCTCGATTCGGTTCACTTTGTCATCGACCAGGACCGTCACATCATCTACAACCCCGACTCACTGCCCGTGGGCACCGACGTGACCCACCTCACCGCCTCCATCACGTTCCCCAGCACAGTGTCGCTGGCCGAGTTCACCGTGGCGGGCGGCAAGGTGATGGCCGACACCACGTTTGGCTACACCAGCACCACCACCGACAGCATCGACTTCACTGGCAACGTGCAACTCAAGGTGGTGTCGTACGACCAGACCCACACCCGCATCTACCGCATTCAGGTGAACGTGCACCGCACCGAGCCCGACTCCATATATTGGGACCGCAACCTTTTGCGCGACCTGCCCGGCTCGTCGAGTGCCACCACCGACTCGCGCGTGGTGCGCCTCGGCTCAAAGTGGCTGTGCCTGCTCAACAACGGCAATGGCAACTATGTGCTGAGCACCGCCGACGCCCCCGGCCAGAAGCAGTGGGCGCGCCAGAGTGTGTCGCTGCCCTTCACTCCGCAGCTGCAGTCGCTCACGGCCACCGAGGCCGACCTCTACATGCTTTCGGCCTCGGGAGAGCTCTACCGCTCCACCGACAGCGGCCTCACTTGGAACACCACCGGGCAGCACTGGTACTCGATTAAGGGTGGCTATGCCGGCCGCGTGCTGGGTGTGACGCTCGAAGGCGGCCAGTATCGCCACGATGAGTATCCTCGCCCTGCCGGCTTCACACCTGCGGTAGTTGAGGATGGCTTCCCCGTGAGCGAATCATCGCCCATGGTGGCCGCCGACAACGGGTGGGCCGCCGAAAATCAGGCCATGCTCGTGGGCGGTGTCACAGCCAGCGGCCAGCTCACCGGCGCCGTGTGGGGCTACGACGGCTCCACTTGGGCGCGCATCAGCAACGACAACACTTGGCGGCGCCTGCCCGCGCTCAAGGGCGCGTCGCTCATTAAATACTACACCTACGATGTGAACTCCGCCAACTTCAGCACCACCCGCCGCGAAATGTGGATGGTGATGGGCGGAACTCTGGCCGACGGCTCGCTCAACCGCGTAATCTACGGCTCGCGCGACCAGGGCCTGCTGTGGCAGAAGGCCGACAGCACCTACCAGCTGCCCGACTACGTGCCCTCGTTCACCTCGGCCCAGGCCTACGTCTGCGAGGAGACCCTCTCGGCCACACTGCCGTGGAAGGCGGCCTCAACCACCGCGCCCACGCAGCACCAAAGCCAGTGGCAGTGCCCCTACATTTACCTGTTTGGCGGCCGTGCCTCCAACGGCATGCTGCTCAACACCGTTTGGCGCGCCGTGCTTGGCCGCATGGCCATGCGTCCCGTGTATTAATAAATAATATATAGCAAGGATTATATATATATATCGTCATTGTGCATCCGCTCATCAGTCACATAGCGCAACTGTGCCACCGCAGCGCGGCCGCGGCCTCTGTCAGGGCCCGCGGCCTGGCTTGCATTGTGGCCGCACTGTGTGCGCTTGCGGCCGGTGCCCAGCAATACCGCTTCGAGATAGGCCCCGCGCTGGGCATGAGCGGCTACCTGGGCGATGTGAACAACAGCAACGTGTTTAAGCACCCCGGCATTGCCGGCGGAGCGGTGTTCCGCTACAACCCCAACAGCCGCTGGGCGCTTAAGGCCAACCTGCTCTACGCCTCAATCAGCGGCAACAGCGCCGACATGCAGTCGCAACTGCCCGCAGGCCAGACACTCGACTTCAAGTCGAGCCTCATCGACTTCGGCGGTCAGGTGGAGTTCAACTTCCTGAACTTCGGCACCGGTCCCAAGTATAAGAAGTATAAGCGCCTGTCGCCCTACATGGTGCTGGGCATGGGCGCGGTGGTGGCCTCGGCCGGCGACCGAGGCACCGCAGTCAGCTTTGTGATTCCCATGGGCGGCGGCGTGAAGTTCAAACTCAAAGAGAGGCTTAACCTCGGCTTTGAGTTCACCATGCGCAAGGCCTTCAGCGACAAGCTCGACGGCCTGTCGGACCTCTACGGCGTGAAGCACGGCATGGCCAAAAACACCGACTGGTATGCCGTGGCGGCTTTCACACTCACCTACGAGTTCAGCAAGCGGTGCGTGAAGTGCCACTATGTGGAATGACGCTAAACACTGAAATTGAAGTAACAGATTATATACAAAAGAGACTAAATTATAGATGTCGCTGATAGATAAAATAAACAAGGCAAAGCTCCCGCGCCACGTGGCCATCATCATGGACGGCAACGGACGCTGGGCCAAGCAGCACGGCATGATGCGCTCGATGGGACACCAGAGCGGCGTGGGCACTGTGCGCCAGGTCACCGAAGTGGCGAGTGGGCTGGGCATAGGCTACCTCACGCTCTACACCTTCTCCACCGAAAACTGGAACCGGCCGCAAGACGAGGTCGACGCGCTGATGCACCTCATCGTAATCAGCATCGAGCAGCAGACGCCCGACCTCATCAAAAACAATGTGCGCCTCACCATGATTGGCGACACCGCACGCCTGCCGCAGTCGGCACGCGAGCGCCTCGAAGGCTGCATGCAGGCCACAAGCCACTGCACCGGACTGGTGCTGTGCCTTGCCCTCAGCTACTCGAGCCGCTGGGAGATAGCCCGCGCCTGCCGCCAGATAGCCCAGCTTGCCGCCAGCGGCAAGCTCGACCCCGCCACCATTGGCGAAGACACCGTGGCGGCCCACCTGGCCACCGCCGGCATGCCCGACCCCGACCTGCTGATACGCACCGGAGGCGAGTTGCGCTTGAGCAACTACCTGATGTGGCAAACGGCCTACAGCGAGCTATATTTCACCAGCGTCTACTGGCCCGACTTTGGCAAAGAAGAGTTTCTGAAAGCCATCATCGACTATCAGGCGCGCGAGCGCCGCTATGGCAAAACGAGCGAACAGATAAACAACACCACCCAAAACGACGAACAAAACTGAACGTGACATGCGATATAAGATATTACTTTTACTGATTGCGTCGCTGCTTGCCGGCGGCCGCACCGCGCAGGCCCAAAGCGCCGCCGGTGCCACCACCACCGTCAACGACACTGTGTACAACCCCAAGATAGTGTTCTCGGTGAACCCGCAGAAATACGAGATCGCCGGTATCTCGGTTGAGGGTGTCGACAACTATGAGGACTACATCATCATAGGTTACTCGGGCCTCTCGGTGGGACAGCGCATCGAAATTCCAGGCGACGACCTCAAGGCCGCAGCCAAGCGCTTTTGGCGCCAGGGCCTCTTCAACAAGGTCCAGATAAAGGTGTCGAAAATCTATAAGGACAAGGCATGGCTCGTGTTCAACCTGCGCCAGCAGCCGCGCATCAGCAAAATCAACTATGTGGGCGTCAAAAGCGGCGAGCGCAAAGACCTTCAGGAGAAGCTCGGCCTGCAGCCGGGCAACCAAATCACGCCCAACATTGTGAGCCGCATCGAGCAAATCGTGCGCCAGCACTTCGCCTCCAAGGGCTTCGAGAAGGCCACCTGCCACGTGAGCCAGAGCGAAGACCTCAGCAAGCAAAACGAGGTGATAGTCGACATCATCGTCGACAAGCACGAGAAAATCAAGGTGCACAAAATCTACATCGACGGCAACAGCGTGCTCAGCGATGGCAAAATCAAGCGCACCATGAAGAAGACCAACGAGAAGGGCAGCCTCATCAAGCTCTTCAGCCAAAAGAAATTCGTGCGCTCTGACTACGATGCCGACAAGCAGCGCATCATCGACAAATACAACGAACTCGGCTACCGCGACGCCAAAATCACATGGGACTCGGTGAGCAACTACAACGACAAGACCGTGGACGTGCACATCAAGGTGGACGAGGGCAAAAAATACTACATCAACAGCATCAACTGGGTGGGCAACACCGTGTATCCCACCAGCGTGCTCAACCGCGTGCTCGGATTTGAGCACGGCGACGTCTACAACCAGAAGCTGCTCAACAAGCGCACCTCCGAAGACGACGACGCCGTGAGCAACCTCTACCTCGACAACGGCTACCTCTTCTTCCAGCTGGTGCCCATCGAAAGCAAGGTGCAGGGCGACTCGGTCGACCTCGAAATGCACCTCTACGAGGGCAAGCAGGCGCGCATCAACAAGGTCACCATCAACGGCAACGACCGCCTCTATGAGAAAGTGGTGCGCCGCGAGCTGCGCGTGCGCCCGGGCGACCTCTTCTCCAAGAGCGACCTCATGCGCTCGGCGCGTGAGATTGCCCAGACGGGCCACTTCGACCCCGAGAAAATGGACATACGCCCTGAACCCAACGAGGAAAACGGCACCGTCGACATCATCCTCAACCTCGAGTCGAAGGCCAACGACCAAATCGAGTTCAGCGCCGGTTGGGGCCAGACGGGCATCATAGGCAAGCTGAGCCTCAAGTTCACCAACTTCTCAATCCAGAACCTCTTCCACCCATCCACCTACAAGGGCCTAATCCCGCAGGGCGAGGGACAGACGTTCACCATCAGCGGCCAGACCAACGCCAAGTATTACAACGCCTTCAGCCTCTCGTTCCTCGATCCGTGGTTTGGCGGCAAGCGACCCAACTCGCTCTCGGTGTCGGCATTCTACAGCCGCCAGACGGGCATCAACTCGTCGTATTACAACCGCATGTATCAAAACAGCTACTATAACAGCAGCTGGATGTATAACAGCTACGGCTACGGCTACAACGACAACGCCTACGAGAACGCCTACGACCCCCACAAATATCTGCAAATGGCAGGCATCTCGGTGGGCTTCGGCAAGCGCCTCAAGTGGCCCGACGACTACTTCACCCTCAGCGCCGAACTCAGCTATCAGTGGTACAGCCTTAAAAACTGGGAGTACCTCTATTATATGAACAATGGCACATCCAACTCCATCACCCTGGGCATCACCCTGGCGCGCAACAGCATCGACAACCCGCTCTACACCCGCAAGGGCAGCTCGTTCTCGCTCAGCTTCCGCTTCACCCCGCCCGTGGGCCTCTTTGGCAAAAAGAACTGGGAGAAGCTGTCGAAGAGCAGCAGCGAGGCCGACAAAAAGCAACTCTACCGCTGGATTGAATACTGGAAACTCAAGTTCCAGGCCCGCACCTACACTCCGCTCACCGACCCCGACGGCCGCTGGACTCTGGTGCTCATGACCCGCGCCGACATTGGCCTGCTTGGCAGCTGGACGCGCCACGTCAAAACTCCGTTCGAAACATTCTACGTTGGCGGCGACGGCATGTCGGGCAGCTACACCTATGCCACCGAGACTGTGGCCCTGCGCGGCTACGACAACGGCCAGTTCACACCCTCGGGCTACGACGGCTATGCCTACGACCGCTTCATGATGGAGCTCCACTTCCCGCTCATGCTCTCCACCAGCGCCACCATCTACCCGCTGCTCTTTGTCGAGGCCGGTAACGCCTGGACCAGTGTGCAGAAGTTCAACCCCTTCGACATGAAGCGCTCGGCCGGTGTGGGTGTGCGCATCTACCTGCCTATGCTCGGCATGATGGGTATCGACTGGGGCTACGGCTTCGACACAGTGTATGGCCGCAAGGGTGGCAGCAACTTCCACTTCGTGCTCGGTCAGGAGTTCTAACGGACGCAAGTAAACCATTTGGCGCCGCGCGAGTCTAAACCTCAGCAATGCGCCAATTGGCACATATATAGCAAATATGTAACCAACGTAATAGTAAAGACGAAAATGAAAAAATTAGCATTATTGGTCATTGCGGTCATCACCGCAGGCTTCATTCAAGTGAGCGCGCAGAAGTTCGCCCTCGTTGACATGGAATATGTGCTTAAAAACATACCCGCCTACGAGATGGCCAACGAGCAGCTCAACCAGGTGTCGCAGCGCTGGCAGCGCGAGGTCGACGACCTCAAGAAAGAGGCCGACAACCTCTACAAGAACTATCAGGCCGACATGGTGTTTCTAACCGACGAGCAGAAAAAGAAAAAAGAGGCCGAGATAGTGGCCAAAGAGAAAGAGGCCACCAACCTCAACTATAAGTATTTTGGCCCGCAGGGCGAACTGTTCAAAAAGCGCCAGTCGCTGCTTAAGCCCATCCAGGACGACGTGTACAACGCCGTGAAAAAGGTGAGCGAGGAGCGCGGTGTGCAGGTGATTTTCGACCGCGCCTCATCGCAGAGCATAGTCTACGCCTCGCCGCGCATCGACGTTAGCAACGAGGTGCTCGCCAAACTCGGCTACTCAAAGTGATAACAATAAAAAATCAATAAAAAACTATCAAACTAAATCTCATGTTAAAGAAATTATTTCTCGCAGTGCTCGCCGCAGCACCTATGTTACTCTCTGCACAGACTATGAAGTTCGGTGCCGTTAACCCCACCGAAATCATGAACGTGATGCCCGATATGGCCACTGCGCAAAACACCCTCAAGACTGCAAGCGACAAGTACACAGCCCAGGGAAAGACCCTTCAGGACGAGTATCAGAAGAAACTCACCGAGTATGAAAACCTCACCAAGAGCAAGGCCGCCGAGGCCACTCTCGAGGCAAAGGCAAAAGAAATCCAAGACCTGCAAGTGCGTTTCCAAAACTTCCAGCAGACTGCACAGAGCGACCTGCAGAAGCAGCAGGAAACCCTTTTCGCCCCCATCCAGCAGAAGCTCATCAACGCCATCCAGGCTGTTGGCGCTGAAGGCGGCTACGCAGGCATCTACGACGCATCTGTAATGCTCTACCGTGGCACTGGCGTGGAAGATGTCACTGCCAAGGTGAAAGCCAAACTCGGCATCAAGTAAACTTCTCCCCAACAGAAGCCCCATATCACAGCGCGGAGCGGCCCCAGGCCGCCCCGCGCTGCCCATTTATCCCCCCCAAAAAAAAGATAAGAAATAAGAAGACTATAAACTACATGTAATCAGCGACTTAATGTAGGGACGCGGCATGCCGCGTCCGCCGGGCGTAGCCCCCAGCAAACCATCTCCCGAAATCACCACCCAAAGCCTCCAACCTGCATGTAATAATTATTCGTGCAAAATTATCTGAATTGCAGCGTATTGGACAATCCCGGAGGGATTGGTTGTGGAGAAGAGATGTCGGACCGGTGGCATAGTGGGCGTGTTGTGCAATCCCAGAGGGACAGGATGTGGAGAGGAGAAGCCGGACTGGTGTCACAGCGGGCATGTTGGACAATCCCGGAGGGATTGGATGTGTGTAGGCAGGTATGCCGTGGTGGCCCTGGCCGCCGCGAAAAGCCTGCTCAGTTGACCACCGCCTATGGCATTCCAGCGGAATGCGACCCCGCCCACTTCGGTTTGCTATTCCGCCGATTGTCGCATTCCTCCGGAATGCCCTGATAGGGCGGGCCGAGTAGCAGGCATTTAGCGTGGCCTCCGCATTCGCTTTGTCCGCGCTGCATACCTGCCTACACACATCTTATCCCTACGGGATAACCATGTTCCTACAATCCCCCCACAAAAAGACAGAGAGCCATAAAATCCACTGCCACACAATCGGCCTCACTCTCGGTGCTAAAACGGGTAGTTAACCTTTATTAACCACCCCCCCCTAATTTTTAACAGCTGTTTTCTTGATTTTTTAGTATTTGTGGAATATCTTTGAACTGTTTTTAACAGTCCCGCTATGCCTTGAAGCACCGAGAGATTCTTAAAAACCATGATAATTGATAGTTACACAAAAACTAAAGCGAAAATAGTTTAATTAAAAACAAGATGAAAACAAAGTTTTTCTCAATGATGGCCATGGCAGCAATGCTGCTGGGCACATCGTGCTCCAACGATGAGTTGAGCGAACCCACCAACGGTCAGCCGATGACCGCCAATTTCAGTGTGCAGCTCCCCACGGGCATCAGCGCCCGCAAGGTAGCCAATGGCGCCAAGAAGGCTTTTGCCGACGGCAAAACAGCCACCAAGCTCAAATACATGGTGTTTGACAAGGACGGCAATCTCATCGAAGGTCTCGGAGGCGAGAAGGACATCAACCTCACAGCCAACGTGCAAATGCAGCTCACCACAGGCAAGGAATATAAAATCGTGTTCTGGGCAGCCAATGCCAATGCTCCCTACACCCTCGACGACAACGGCGTAGTCACCGTTGACTACACCAACATCAAGGCCAACGACGAGAGTCTCGACGCCTTCTACCGCTGCTACGACTACAAGGCAGGTGCCGAAGTGGAGAACCCCATCAAGCTCTACCGCCCGTTTGCCCAGCTCAACGTGGGCACCAACGACACCGAGGCTGCTGCCAAGACAGGCTTCAACAAGGCCGCCGCACAGACCGAGGTTAAGGTTTCTGGCATTGCCAACCAGCTCAACCTGCTCACCGGTGCGGTGAGCGGCGACGCCGAAGTCACCTACAAGCTCAACGCCATTCCCGAAGGCGAAACATTCCCCAAGGCTGGCTACGACTACCTGTCGATGGACTATCTGCTGGTAGGTAAGGAAGCCAAGAGCAACGTTGACGTTAACTGGCAGATCACCGACGGCGCCAACACCATCAACCGCACATTTGCCAACGTCCCCGTTCAGGGCAACTACCGCACCAACATCTACGGCGCCCTGCTGACTTCAACCACCGACTTCAACGTGCAAATCGAGCCTGCCTTCGAAACTCCCGACTACGTTTATACAGTTGAGTCGGTTGCCGACCTGAAAGCTGCTCTTGCCACTCCTGGTGATGTTAACATCGTTCTCGCCAATAATGTGTCGGGCGTAGGAAACACAACCATTCCTGTAGGAAAGACTGTGAATATCGACCTGAATGGCAAGACTATGACTCTGAATGGCTGCTTTTTGGACAAGGGTGATCTGAACATAACTAATGGCTCACTGGAATCGTCGTATGACTTGTTAAAGGGCAATTATAACGCTGTAATATCCATTTTTGCCGATGGCGCCAAGTTTACAATGGATGGCGTAACAGTATACGCCCCTAAAGCTCTTGGAGTGATAAACACTAACAACGAAGTGACAAATGCCACAGTCAATGTACTGAACAGCACCATAGTGTCGGGATGCTATTGCGTGTCGACAAATGCTGCTAAAGTGGTGGACAACACTATCGCCATCGAGAACTGCACCCTTCAGGGCGAGACGCCAGTCATGTATAACGTTAATGGCTCAATCACTATCAAAAACTCAAAACTCAACGGCTGGCGCCAGGGCATTATGGTTCGCGGCGGAAAAGCCACTGTTGAAAATTGCGAAATAGTGCTGGCCTACAACGAAGAGCTTGGAAAGAGTTTCGAGAACTTTGCCAATACAGCAGCAGCGGCTAAGTTCTTTGGCTGGGGAAGTGGTAACAACGTGCCAAGCGCCGCTATTCTGCTTGGCAATGGCACCAGCAATGCCTACCAGTATCCCACAACGCTTAACATGAAGGGCACTAAGGTTACTGCCTCTGATCCGTTCCGTGCCGTGCTTGAGCGCAACGGCGGTAAGAATGTCGTAACCTACACCGATGGCGGCAATAACACCATCACTGGCAAGTGGCTGAAATACAACGACGCCACCGGCAAATACGACGAAGTTAATAAGTAATTAATACTACGTTAGGCTCCGACCGGCCACGGCCGGCCCATAGCCAATCCCACCAAGGGGACCGCACCGCGGTCCCCTTTTTTTCTTTCCCATCCTCATCATCCGCCAGCTGTCGCATTCCTCCGGAATGCCGTGAGAGGGCGGGCCGTGTGGCAGGCATTTCGCGCGGCCTTCGCATTCGCTGCGCCCGCGCTGCATACCTGCCCACACACACCTTATGCCGCGTCGCATTAAATGTAGAAATAGCGGCAAATTCCCACTGGATGCTGTTAAACTGCAATAATCAATATGTTGTAAAAACATGTCTTTCTGTCAAGAAAATCCGTGGGCCATGAATGCCACTGCCGCAATGTGCCTTTATGTCTTTATCGTCTAAAATCCACCACCCAACCCCAAAAAACGAAAATCCCCAAGCCTCTATGAAACGAAAAAAAGTTCCCAGACATTCCGTCTGGGAACTTTATGGTATTGGGAATGCGGTGGTGGCGGTTAGCGCACGATCACTTTGCGGCAGGTGCCGTCGCTGTAGCGCACAATGCTAATCTCGCCCTTGCGCGGCGCGGCTATGCGGCGGCCGTCGATGGTGTACACATCGGTAATCACCGCTTCGGCCTTGGGCATGGTGGCATCGGTCACGCCTGTGGCCACGCCGTCGTAGCTCACCACGGGTGCTATGGCCATCGATACGGGGTCGTCGGTGTTTTCATACCACTTATAGGTGCCGAGGCCGTTGCCCTTTTCGTCCTGGTCTTCCACCAGCTGCCATGTGGTGGTCTTTTGTCCCACCGGGCGGCGCAGGCAGAATATGGCTATGTCGTCGCTTGTGTAGGGCGACGTCTCCATCGAACCGTTGGGGAACGGGCCCACGGTGATGAAGAACGGCGTGCCCTTGGCCAGCTTCACCGTCTTGTCGAGCTTGAGCGAGGTGGCCAGATAGTCATCGTTGCTATACTTCAGGTCGCCCGCCTTAACGCTGGCCGAGGCCAGCACCTCGCCAGGCTCGCGGTTGGCGCCCACGGCGTTGACCGTCACCTTAATCTCGTCGCTGGGGTTGATACTCGTCACCGATGCAAAGTATATGTTGAGGCTGTCGATGGTGGCGTCGGCCAGCGGAGCCTGGTAGCGTTCGGCATATTTGTCGATGCCCAGCCAGTTGCTGCCCGCATAGTTGCCATAGTATCCCAGGGCAATTTTTTGTAGGTTGGAGTTCTCCTCGCTGCTTATGTTCCACACATATTGCGCTCCGCCAGCCTGGATGGCATATTGCAGAATGTCGTTGCTCTGTCCGGCGGCGTTTTTGGCTGTGAGGCCCACGCTCACTGTGCCCTTCTTCACAAATGTGACGGTGGGGTTCTGCTCGGTGCTCTTTTCCACATCGGTGTTCTGGAACACCCAGCTCCATGCCGTGGGGTTGCCAGTGGAGAGGTCGCGGAACTTGACGGGCACGTTGAGGGGCACAAACACGCCCACAAATGGCGACTCATATCCCTCCTCGGGCAGACCGATGAGTGCCGTGGGGGCCTTCTGGGCCACCACCACCATGGCCTTGCGCGTAGTGGTGGCCGTTTCCTGGCCGCGTGTTGCGGTGAGGGTCACGTCGTAGGTGCCGGCGGTGTTGTATTTCACCGTCGGGCTTTGGGCGGTGCTGCTCTCGGGCGAGCCGCCAGGGAACTCCCATTTAAGCGATTCTGGGTCGCCCTTAGATGTGCTGGTGAACGCTATGCTGTCGCCCTCGAATATGAGGATTGCCTCGGCTGCCAAGGGGTCGGTCTGTGCTATGCGGAATCCGTCGATGGCGAGGTCTTCGCCACCGAAGGGGTACAGGAACTGGAATTTCACCTTCTTGCCGGCATAGGCGGCGAGGTCGAAGCTGAACTTGTTCCAGTTGGGGCCTGTGTAGGCGTTGTCTTGAGCCCAGTTGAAGGCGTTGAGCAGCGTGGTGCTTTGGCCCGTTGCCTGGTCGATTACGTTAAACGTCCATTTGCCGTAGATGAGGTAGGGGGCTTGGAAGTAGGCGTAGAACTCCACCTTGCTGCCGTCGCCCATGGTCAGCTCGGGGCTTTCGAGCTTCGATGTGCCGTTGCCGTCGTTGTAGCCTATGCTAATCGAAGTTGCGTCGCTAGCGTCGATTTTGCCAAAGCCCTTGTTGGCCGGTTTCCAGCCGCTGCCCACGCTCCAGTCTGTCATTGCGTCGGCCGAGTCAAAGCCCTGGGCATACACCGTCTTCAGCGCCTTGTCGGTGGTGAAGTCGGCCTTCAGCGGCTCGTTGATCACAAACTTGGCCTCCACCACCTCGCTGTTCACATTGTAGCCGCGCGTCATCACATACAGTGTGCATGTCTTGTCGATGGTGAGCGTGGCTTCCTTGCCTTCTACCACCACCGACTGGGTGGTGTCGCTCTCTTCAAACTCCTCGGCGCTCTTCACGCTGGTCGAGTACCATATGGTCACGGCGTTGGGGTCGTCGGTGCTTATCTTCACCTGCGTCGGTTCGGTGAATGTGCCGCCGCTGGGCGTCACCACTGGCGTCTTGAGCGGAGTGCGGGCCACCACGGTCACCTTCATGGTGGCCGTGCCGGGCAGATAGTCGGCGTTGCCGGCAAATGCGGCGGTGATGGTCACCGTCTGTGTCGCCTTGACATACGATGAATACAGTATGCCGTCTTTGTCGACCGAGCACACGTCCCATGCCGACGACTTGTAGGTGATGGGCGACAGTTTGTTGGGGTTGAGCAGGTCGGCATATCCGTCGTCGCCCGAGTTGATGGCCACGCTGTCCTTGTAGAACTTCAGCTGCGGGTCTTTGCGAATCACATATTTGGCTTCGGCCACGTCGCTGTAGGCGTCGCCGTCTTTGGCCACGGCCTTCAGGGTGGCGGTGGCTGCCACGGCAATGGGGCCGGCATACTGCTGGCGTGTGCCGCCATCAATGCGCGGGTTGCTGCCGTCGGTGGTGTAGTAGATGGTGCCCTTGGCGGCGCTAATGGTCACCGACTGCGCTGCGTCGTAGGTGCCCGCCTTCGGGCTGAACACGGGCGCAGCCACGGCCGAAGCCTCTTGCTCATACACCACTTCGAGTTTTTTGATGTAGAGCGGGCCGCGCTGCTCGCTGGTCTGCTTCAGGTCGATTTGCAGTTTGCCCTCTTGCGGCGTGGCGCCGCTGGCGGTGGTAAATTCATATTCGGCCACTTTGCCGGTGAGGCTGGCAGTGTCGCTGCCGCTGCACTGGTAGGTTTGGCCGTTGACGCTCACAGCCACCGTGCCGGCATAGGTGCCCTTTTGCACGCGCGCCGATATGCGCACCGTCTTCACCTTGCCCACAAATCCGGTGGTCCACAGCGTGGCGCTGGTGGGGGCCTCGCCTGCGCTGCCTATGTATTGGCCGTTGGTCTTGGTGTAGGCATAGCGGTGTGTGCCCACTGCCGAGGCGCTCCACTCCACGCCGTTCATGGTGGCGGTGTACACGTCTTTGTCCACGGCGCTGCTGCCGAAGTTGTAGAATCCTTCCGAGGTCTTGTCGGTGGCGCTCTTTGGCCAGTCGAACGACCACGTCAGCTCGGCCGCTCCTGCCACCGATGGCAATATGGTGAGCATGACGGCCAACATGAATAGTAGTCTGTTTTTCATACTTGGTTCTCCTTCCTTTTTTTAATGAGTTATTATTATGGAATATATTTAGTTGTGTGTCAGGTGTGTGTGCGGCTAAAACGCAAAGTCGGTTTGTTGGTGCCGGTTCATAATGCGCGCGCAATTGGGGCGGGCGGCTTGTGGCTGCCGTTTCAGCATCTGCCGGGATGGGGGCGGAGGCCCTTACTGCTTCCAGTCAAAGCTGCTCACTCCGGCACCGGCCTCAAAGTGATATTTGGCTATGCCCAAATCCACCTTGGTGTAAAATCCGCGGCCCGCCTCGGCCCTCACCGTGCGCCCGTCGGGCAGCAGCGTGAAGGTGAACTTCTGCTGGTTGAGGGCCGTGGGGGCCAGCAGCGCCGACTCCACTCCGCGCTCAAACCACTCAGGCTGCCCGCCGGCGCACATGTTGCGGCTCACCTGACTGGCGGCCTTGCAGCGGTGCTGCACGCCCTGTGTGGCACCGTGGCCAATAGCCAGCACGCACACCAGCTTATCGCCACTGCCCACTGTGTAGGCCCCGTCCACTTTCTTGTACGACAGGCCCACCCAGCAGGTGTTCAGCCCCAGCGTTTGTGCCAGCAGCGCCAGCCGCTCGCCGTAGTATCCCACGCGCTCGTCAAGGCCGTCGCCCTTGGGACCCACCATGGCAATGTAGTTGGCCACGCCGCTGAATTTGCCGTATCGTGCCAGAAAGCACTTGAATGCCCTTGGCTCGTTGCACACCAGCTGCAGCCGCAGGTGGCCCTTGGCGTTGCAGTCGGCAATGCAGCTTTGCAATATGCTTTTCTCCTCGTCGCTCAGCGGCTGTGGGGTGTAGGCCCTCACCGAGTGTCGCAGTTTTATAGCCTCGTTGATGTCCATAGTTGTGCAGTCTGTTAATGTTGATAATGTGCTAAATTAATAAAAAATAGTATATTTGGCAACAAATATCAAAAAACTGATGCCTTGTGGCTAATGAAGTCAACGATTATTGCCCGAGAAATGAAATTTTATTGTATTTTTGTAGAAAATAGGCATCGCCTTGGCAAAACACTCAAGCAAGCTTGGTGTTCTGCACTCGGCTTGCACTATTTTTGTAGAAAATAGGCATCGCCTCGGTATGAACCCGAGATATAATTAATATAACCCGATAATTCAAATGAAGACGAAAATTTCGTTAATGGCCCTGATGGCCGCCGCCTCGATAGGCGTGGCAGCCGCTGCAGGCAACGCGCCTTGGCGCGCCACCGTGGACCGCTGTGTGGCCCAGGGAGAGTTTAAAAAGGCAGAGAAAATCATGAACTCTCTGCCTCGCGCCCAACGCAAGGCCGCCGCTGTGCAAATCGACTCAATAAAGCAGATAATGCAACGCATACGCATGGACTTCACCCTTGACCCGGCCGACGGTGTGAAGCAGATTCGCGAGCGCATGCCGCAGGTCACCGATGAGCAAATCGAGGCTTGGAAGAGCCAGCGCAAGCTTGAGGTGATGAACATCGACGGCAAGGAGTGCTGGTTTCGCAAGTCTGTGCGCAACCTGTGGCTCATGGCCGACGAACTGGCCGAGCAGCACCAGCAGGACAAGGAGGAGTCGTTTGAGCAGTACCGCGGCTACTATGCCCGCGCCATGAGCCACCCCAGCGACAATGCCGGTGTGCGCGACTGGCACCACGCCCGAGTCACCTTCACCCTCGATGTCGACGCCGACGCCGTGCCGGCCGGCGAGACCCTGCGTGTGTGGATGCCATTCCCCTATGCCAACATGCGCCAGCGCAACATCAAGCTGGAGTCGGCCAACCGCGACGTCACCTACAGCGAGGGCAGCAAGCACCACACCGTGTATATGGAGGCCAAGGCCGAGAAGGGCAAGCCCACCCATTTTGAATATACCTTCAGCTACGACGTGGGCGAGCGCCACATTGCCAAGCAAGACATGCTGGCCATGGTCAAGCCCTACGACACAAGCAAGGACGACTATAAGCGGTACACAGGCAACGAGGGCCGCCACGTGGTCATTACCGACTCGCTGCGCAGCCTGGCCCACAGCATTGTGGGCAATGAAACCAACCCCGTGCTGCAGGCCAACATGATTTACTGCTGGATCAGCCGCCAGTTCCCATGGGCCGGCGCGCGCGAATACAGCACCATTGCCAACATCCCCGAGTATGTGCTGCTCAACCGCCACGGCGACTGCGGCCAGGTGGCCCTGCTCTACATCACCCTGACGCGCGCCCTGGGCATACCGTCGCGCTGGGAGAGCGGCTACATGCTGCACCCGGGTGCGCTCAACTTCCACGACTGGGCCGAGACCTACTACGAGGGTGTGGGCTGGGTGCCCGTCGACCCGTCGTTTGGCCGCGATGTGGTGGACACCAGTATGGAAGACTACTATGCCAGCGGCCTCGACGTGTATCGCATGGCCAGCAACGAGGCTGTGGGGCAGCCGCTGTCGCCAGCCAAGAAATACATCCGCAGCGAGACGGTCGACTTCCAGTCCGGCGAGGTGGAGTGGCGCGGAGGCAACCTCTACTACGACAAGTGGCACTCGCACTTCAACCTCGACTCAATGGAGCCCCTGGGTGTGGTGAAATAATTCAGTCAACTCAACACATAAGACAATATTAATAAAACTCAATGAAGAAGATTGCAAACGCACTGCTCGCCGGCGCCATGGCTCTGGCGGCATGGCAGCCAGTGGCGGCGCAGAGTGTGGCCCAGGTGCTGCAAGACCTGAAAAAAGAGATTGCCCCCGACAAGCGCACTGCCGTGTGGGACGTGAACACCATCGACCAGAACGGCGTGCCCACCATTTGGGGCACTGTGGGCACACAAGAGCAAAAAGACGCTGTGACCCAGGCCCTGGCTAAAGCTGGGGTGGGGCAGTGCAGCAACCAGCTGATAGTGCTCGAAAACTCGCTGCCCGCCGACCACCGCTGGGCTCTGGTGAAACTCTCGATAGCCACGCTGCGCACCAGCGGCGCACACTCGGCCGAAATTGCCACGCAGGCCATCATGGGCACCCCCGTTAAGGTGATTGCCGCCGATGGCGACTGGTATCGCGTGCAGACGCCCGACAACTACATCGCCTATGTGCCTGGCAACTCGCTCACCTTTGTCACTGCCGGCAAGCTGCAGCAGTGGAAGGCCGCACGCCGGTGCATCGTCACCGTCTACGACACCCGTCTGGTGACAGAGCCCAAGGGCGACCAGACGGTTTCCGACCTGGTGCTGGGCAACGTGCTTGAATACAAGGGCGAAAAAGGCAAGTGGGTGCTGCTGGCCACCCCCGACGGCCGCCAGGGCTACGTGGAAAAGAACTGCGTGGCCGACTTCGCCGCATGGAGCAAGCAAGACTTCAGCGTGGAGCAAGTCGAGAAGACGGCCTTCCGCATGATGGGCTCCGGCTATCTGTGGGGCGGCACATCCACCAAGGTCACCGACTGCTCGGGCCTGAGCAAGGTGAGCTATTTCAGCAACGCCATCATACTGCAGCGCGATGCCTCGCAGCAGGCCCTCACCGGCCTCAAAATCAAGGGCAGCGACTGGCAGCAGTGCCAGCCGGGCGACCTGCTGTTTTTCGGCAACAGCGCCACCGGCCGTGTCACCCACGTGGGCATCTATCTGCGCGACGGCAAATACATCCACTGCTCGGGCCAGGTGAAGGTCAACAGTCTTGTTGAGGGAGCCGACGACTATCTTTATCCGGCTCTGTCGGCCAGCCGCGTCAATGGGCAGGTGGGCACCACCGGCATCACTGCCGTGCGCAATCACCCGTGGTATTTTTAATGTAATCAAAAAAAATCAGTAAGCTAACCCCTCAAAAAGCAACATAATATGGACAGAAGGAAATTCTTAGTGGGAGCAGGGCTCGGCCTCATAGCCGCCTCGTCTCCGATATCAATCTCGGCCCTCGGCTCGGCCACGCGCAAAAAAGGCAAGAGTGGCCGCCTAAACCTGTCGTTCGCACCCTATGAACTGAAGCTGCGCCACGCCTTCAACCTTGCCCGCTACAGCCGCACCACCACCCCCGACGTGCAGGTGCAAATCGAGTACGACGGCATTGTGGGCTATGGCGAGGCATCGATGCCCCCCTACCTGGGCGAAAGCGTGGAGAGCGTCACCAAATTCCTCTCGAGCCTCGACCTGAGCCAGTTCAGCGACCCCTTCCGCCTCGAAGACATACTCCACTACGTGGACAGCGTGGCGCCCAACAACCGCGCCGCAAAGGCCAGCATTGACATTGCCCTGCACGACCTGCTGGGCAAAATCATGGGCCAGCCCTGGTATAAAATCTGGGGCCTCGACCCCACAAAGGCGCCCAACACCAGCTTCACCATAGGCATCGACAAGGAAGACGTGGTGCGCCAAAAGGTGCGCGAAGCCGCCCCCTACAAGGTACTGAAGGTGAAAATGGGCCTTGACAACGACAAGGAGACCGTGGAGGTGATTCGCAGCATGACCGACGTGCCACTGTGCGTCGACGCCAACCAGGGCTGGAAAAACAAGGAAGAGGCTCTGGAAATGTGCTACTGGCTCAAGGAGCGCGGATGCCTGTTTGTGGAGCAGCCATTCGACAAGACTTGGATCGACGAGACGGCCTGGCTGCGCGAGCGCTCGCCGCTGCCCCTCATCGCCGACGAGGCGTTCCAGCGCCTGCCCGACATTCTGCGATTCAAGGGCGTGTACGACGGCATCAACATCAAGCTCATGAAGAGCACCGGTCTGCACGAGGCCTACGAAATGGTGGTGCTGGCCCGCGCGCTGGGCATGAAGGTGATGGTGGGCTGCATGACCGAGACTTCATGCGCAGTGACCGCCGCCGCCAATCTGGCCCCGCTCGTCGACTTCGCCGACCTTGACGGCAACCTGCTCATAGCCAACGACCGCTTCAAGGGCATGACCGTGGAGAACGGCAAGGTCACCCTGCACGACATTCCCGGCATTGGCGTGAAGCCGCTGTTCAAGTAGTCACCGCGCCCGTTAAAAACGGCCAATGACATACCCCCCCCGACGGCAGCCCTGGGCGGCGCGTGAGCACACACGCTGCGGGGGATGCCGTCGGCTTTTTTGTTAAAAAAAACCAACATTTAGTGAAATTTCCAATGAACCGACCATACCTTGGCCTGTGGGTGCTGCTGGTGGTGGCGCTGGCCATAGTGGCCACGCTGTCGTTTTGCCCCAAGGTGGCAGCCGACCTGCACCTGAAGACCGCCGAATTTGCCGAGACGCTGTTTGCCGTGCCACCGACGGCCGCCCCCGCCCAAGCAGGGCAGGGCCGGGCGGCCCGTGCCGCCGCCCCCGGTGCCTGGCACCGTCCGCCGTCGCTCAAGACCGACACCGCCTCCAAGACCATACTCTTCATTGGCGACTCCATGCTCGAGGGCCTCAGCCCGCGCCTGGCCGCCTATGCCAAGCGCAACGGCCACACGCTGGTGAGCGTCATCTGGTATAGCTCGTCGACCGAGGTGTGGGGCAGCACCACCAAGCTAAAGGACTACATCGCCCAGTTTCACCCCGACTACGTGATGGTGTGCCTCGGTGCCAACGAACTGTTTGTGCCCGACATTGCCAAGCGCCGCCAGCGCTACCTCAACGCCATGCTCAGCCAAATAGGCCGCCTGCCCTACATCTGGATTGGTCCGCCCAATTGGAAACCCGACACGGGCATCAACCAGATGCTGCAGTCAACACTGGCCCCGGGCAGCTTTTTCCTGAGCAACGGCCAGCACTTCGACCGTGCCGCCGACGGTGCCCATCCCACGCGCCAGTCGGCCTCGCAGTGGATGGATCGCGTGTGCCGCTGGATAGTGACCCGGTCGGCCCATCCAATCAGGCTCGATGCCCCGGCCGAGCAGTCGGCCCACTGCCGCACACTGGTGCTGCAGCCAGTGCGCTAAAGCTAACCACCAAATCATCTCCTACGCATGGACTCCCAACCGCTCTCATACTCCCTTGCCACCCTGCTGCACAACGTGTGCGGCCAGCTAAGCTACGACCCCAGCCATCAGCTCATGTTCTCCAGCGGGCTGTTTTGGGTGTTGTTTGTGCTGCTGATGCCCGTCTACGCCATGCTGCGTTCGCGCCGCCGGCAGCAACTGCTGTTTGTGGTGGCCTTCAGCCTGTTTTTCTACTATAAGAGCAGCGGCTGGTGCTTCCTGCTGATGGTGTTCACCTCGCTGGCCGACTGGCACCTGGCGCGGCTCATAGCCGCCAGTCGCTGCCGCCGCCGGCGCCGCCTGCTGCTGGTGTGCTCGCTGGTGTGCTCGCTGGGCGTGCTGGCCTTCTTCAAGTACACCAACTTTGCCCTAAGCAACGTCGATGCTCTGCTGGGCCGCAACTTCCACCCCCTCGACATAGTGCTGCCCGTGGGCATATCGTTCTACACCTTCCGCTCCATCAGCTATGTGGTCGACGTGTACAAAGGCCGCCTCGCCCCCGAGCGCAGCTACCTAAACTACGTGTTCTTCCTTTCGTTTTTCCCCGCGCTGGTGGCCGGCCCCATAGTGCGTGCCTCCCACTTCATGCCACAGCTGCACAAGCCTCGCCCCGTCACCGCCCAAATGGTGTATGGCGGCTTGTGGCTAATAATGATAGGACTCGTGAAAAAATGCGTCATGGCCGACTACCTGGCCCAGTACACCAACCTCGTGTTCAACTCTCCGGCCACCTATGGCGGCCTTGAGTCGCTCATGGCCATGCTGGGCTACACCGCACAAATCTATTGCGACTTCTCGGGCTACAGCGACATGGCCATAGGCCTCGGCTCCATCATGGGCTTCGACCTTGGCCGCAACTTCGACTTTCCCTACCGCTCGCTCAGCGTCACCGAGTTTTGGCGCCGCTGGCACATGTCGCTGTCATTTTGGCTGCGCGACTACATCTACATCCCCCTTGGCGGCAACCGCCGCGGCCGTCTGCGCCAGTATGCCAACCTCATGGCCACCATGCTGCTCGGAGGCCTTTGGCACGGCGCCGCATGGCAGTTTGTGGCATGGGGTGCGGGCCACGGCGCCGCACTGTGCCTGCACAAGGCCGCCCGCCCGTGGCTCGAGCGTGTCAGAGTCAACCGCTATGTGTGGCAGGCTCTGTCGTGGCTGGCCACATTCACATTCGTGGCCGTGATGTGGGTGTTTTTCCGCGCCGCCACCTTTGCCGACGCCGCCACACTGCTCACAAGCATAGCCACCAAAATGGACCTCCACCACCTGGGTGCCTTCATCATGGCGCGCCACACGTGGTTTCTGACGCTTGCCGCGGTGGCCGTGCTCCATGCCGTGCCCCGCGCCCTGCTGCAAGCCGCGCGCGACGCCTTCATCAATTCGCTGTGGATTTCCAAACTCCTCATTTTCCTGGCCGTGGTGCAGCTCGTCATCGAGTTCTCCACAGCCGAAGTCGCCCCCTTCATCTACTTCCAGTTCTGAAAAAAAACGCAAAACATCGGATAATCAGAGTGTAATATGCTGTATTTGGTAGGAATGTGTTGATAATAAATCGATTAAACGAGGCATAGCCTCATCAGTCAGCTGTCTTTCTGTCGAAAAATAAAAATCCTTGTAAATCCATGAAATCCGCCGGCCATAAATCCACTGCCACCCAGTCTGCTGGCACGCGGGTTCAGCGGCCGGTGTTGCGTGTCTTTGTGGTGTTGTGACACAAGTCTTTGAAACTGAGAGAAAACACTGTCGCGACTGCTGCCGACAGGCTTTTGCGCTGCATTCGCTTTGATAATTTCCCTGCATACGCAAATCAGCAGCTCATACAGCAGAAAGTCATTAAGCACATTGTGTGCAAAGTTGTCCGTTATAGCCGCCTCTGTCTCAAGTCTGCCGAATGCATCGTTCATGATTCGCACTCCATCTGTGTCAGTAAGGTGAACCTCAGAAGCAGAGTTAAGTGTATTGAGTATCTGTGCAGATAATCGTTCCTGCCCATTAATGAGAAAAAGGCAACTTACCGATAATATCCAATTTTGAAAGGTCTCTGTAGGGTAATTCACATGCCTGTATGTCTAATTTCTGGGTTTTCCACTCTAAAAGTCAATGTGTAAAATGAAAATTACCTCCCTTTCCGTTTTTTGGCAACGGCTCCAGTGGCATAAACGGCCGCATCTCATTTGGAAATCTTCACAGGTGATGTGGTCCTTGGCAGTGGCGTTGTGATTGAGAATGGTGCAACACTTAAGGTAACAACACCTGGCAATGTGCGCCTTAGTGGCATTGAGGTGCTGAGTGGCGGTGTGCTGATTTTGCAGGCCAACAGTGTGCAAGTGCCGCAAAACTTCTCGGCCCGAATGGGCGGAAATGTTAAAATTGAAAAATTTAATGCCCAATAATAATTCTGTTGGGCTGCAAAACACTATATTTGTATAACTTAATAATTAAACTGAAAGCAAATGAAAATTAGAAGTTTACTCATTGCTTTGGCAGCAATGGCTGCCGGCAGTGTTGCGGCTCAAAGCAGCAGCTATGTGCCGCTGGTGCGCGAAGGCGTAACGTGGAAATATCGTGCCGACCAAGTGACGAGGCAATATCAATATATCGTTAAAGAGGCATTTATCGGCGACACTGTGATTAATGGCGTCTCCTATAAGAAGCTGTATGCCACCCCCTACGAGGCCATTGATGTGGCTGTGGAGAAGCCGATAGCCTTTATGCGTCAGGATGGCCGACAGGTGTATGGCCTGTATGCCAATGAAGTCACGGGCCAGCGGGGCAATGTGAAGGATATGCCTAACGGCGAGAAGATGTTTTATGACTTTGCCAGCCCTACAAATCTGGGATACAACGTCGACAGCACTTGCTACACCTCCATTGCCGGTCACGAATGCCTCACCTATGCGGTCAGGTTGTCGGATCCTGCACGGCTTATCGAGGGGTATGGAATTGACGGTTCTTGCGTAGGCGACCTCAGCATTCCAGGCACTTATGTGGCGACGGGAGGCTTTGATCGTTACTTCAGCCTCAGCTCGGTTGAGGAGGGCGGCAAGGAAGTGCTGCGCGGCGACTCCTACACAGCCGATGAGATCAACGTGATCGCCGAACACAACATAAGCTACAAAAAGGCGTTGGCCGGGGCCAACTGCCTTGCGGCCTTCGGCGAGTATTTTAGCGGCAGCCAGGTGAAGATAGCTGCAAGCCTCAAGCTCGAAAACCACCCGTTTGCCGTAACCGAGATTGCCGACGATGCGTTTACCGGCAAGTCTGCCGTCAACTATCTTGAAATCCCCGCCTCGGTGACGCGCGTTGGAGCGCACGCCTTTAGCGGCACCGGCCTCACCACCATCTACAACCGCAGCGCTGTGCCACAGTCGGTGGGTGAGGGCGCATTTGCAGGCGTTGACAAGAGCGCATGCCGCCTCTACGTGCCTCAGGGCAGCGTGGAAGCCTACAAGGCCGCTCCCGAGTGGAAGGATTTCATTATCAATCCAGAGTTTACAGGCGTAGACCAAAACGTGGCCGCCAAGGCAGTGACCGGCGTGACCTACATCAGCCCCTCGGGCGTGAAGAGCGCGCAGCCGCAGCCGGGCGTCAACATTGTGGTCACCACCTACACCGACGGCAGCCGCGCCGTGAGCAAGCAGCTGCACTAAGCCACACTGCTTAAGGAAAAACGGCAGCAGACAACGATGGGAGGCAAGTTCCGTGGGGGGGCGTAATGCGCATGCCCCGCGTAATTTGCTTCTCATTGTCTTTGTTGTGGTTAAACGTGAACCGTTATTGCCGTCATATAGAGTGAGAAACGGTGCAATGTGTTAATGTGTGTGATAATACCGCCATTTTAGGCGGCAATGCTCGTGGGCAATGCCGAAAAATGCCTACCTTTGCACTAAGTAGCGCCTTTTAAAATACAAGGCCGCATATTAAGTGAAAACAATCAGCCTAGATGATAAAGTCGATAATTGACAGCAAATCCATCGACCGCCTGGCCCAGATGCTGCGCGGAGCAAAGAATGTGGTCGTCACGTGCCACCTGTCGCCCGACGGCGACGCCATGGGCTCGTCGATGGGCCTGTGCCGCCTGCTGCGCAACATGGGTAAGAACGCCACAGTCATCACCCCCGACCAGTATCCGCGCTCGCTGCAGTTCATGGAGGGCACGCGCGACGTGGTGGTGTACTCGCGCAGCATGGCCCACGCCCGCCTGCTTCTGTCGCGGGCCGAGTTGGTGTTTTGCCTCGACTTCAACGTGCTGCAGCGCATCGACCAGCTGGGTCGCGAGCTGGAGCGCGTCAGAGTGCCCAAGGTGCTCATCGACCACCACCTCGACCCCGACACCGCGTTTGATCTGCGCATCTCGTTTCCCGAAGCCTCGTCGACGTGCGAACTCGTGTTCCGCACCATAATGCAGCTGGGCCTGCTGCGCTACATGGACCGCACCGTGGCCGAGAACCTTTACACCGGCATGCTGACCGACACGGGCAACTTCACCTACAGTTGCAACGACCCCGAGATATTCGAGATTGTGGCCATGCTCATGCAGAAGGACATCGACCGTGCCGCACTCTACAAGCAGGCCATGAACACCTTCAGCGCCGACTGCCTGCGCCTGCAGGGCTTTGCCCTGTCGCAGAAAATGGAGGTGATTCCGCAAAAGCGGGTGGCCATAATTGCCCTGACGGCGGCCGAGCTGCTGCAGTTCAACTATGTGAAGGGCGACACCGAGGGCCTGGTCAACAAGCCGCTGGCCATTCCGGACGTGTGCTGGAGTGTGCTGCTGCGCGAAGACCCCGACAAGGTGAAGGTGTCGATGCGCAGCGAGGGCGACTTTGCCGTCAACACCCTGTGCCACGATTACTTTGGCGGTGGTGGCCACAAAAATGCGGCCGGAGGCGAAACCAAGGACGGCCTCGACAAAGCACTGCAGACGGTGTATGGCATCCTCGACTCGCTGCCCGACACCGAAAGTGAGGCATGAAAAAAAAGATTAGTTTTTTTAATGAATCCAGATATATACAACAACACAGCAATATGAAATCAAGACTCATTCTCATAATCGCGGCGGCAGTGGCCGCGCTCACGTCAATCACATCGTGCAGCAGCGGCGAGAGCTATGCCGACCAGCTCAACGACGAGCGCCACGCCACCAACCACTTCCTGGCCAACTACCGCGTGGAAGACAAGATTCCCGACGACTCGGTGTTTGAAACCGGCAAGGACGCCCCATTCTACAAACTCGATGAGGACGGCAACGTGTATATGCAGGTGATTCGCTACACCAAGCACAGTGCCGACAGCGCCAAAACATCGCAAAACATCTACTTCCGCTACACGCGCTACAATCTGCTCTACCTCTACAACGAGGGCGACTGGAGTGGCTCGGGCAACGCCGACGACATGAGTCAGGAACCCGCCTACTTCCAGTATAACAACTACTCCATGCCGCAGTCGTCGGAGTGGGGCTACGGCGTGCAGATGCCGCTGTGGTATCTGGGTGTCGACAGCGAGGTGAACATTGTGGTGAAGTCGCAATACGGCAAAAGCAGCGAAATCTCCTACGTGGTGCCATTCATGTACCACATCCGCTACTTCCGCAGCCGCATTTAAGCCACGGCGAAAAAGGTCAAGGAGCAATAAAATCGCAAACACGAACTAACATCTAACAATACAATTAACTATGTCACTAATCAAATCAATTTCAGGCATTCGCGGAACCATTGGCGGCCCTGCCGGCGATGGCCTCACACCTCTCGACATTGTGAAGTTCACGAGTGCTTACGCAACATTCATTCGCCGCAACACCAAGCAGACCAGCAATGTGATTGTGGTTGGCCGCGACGCACGTCTCTCGGGCACCATGGTGCTCGATGTGGTGGTGGGCACTCTCATTGGCATGGGCTTTGAGGTGGTCAACATAGGCATGGCCACCACTCCCACCACCGAGCTTGCTGTGGTGTGGGAGAAAGCCTGCGGCGGCATTATCATCACCGCTTCGCACAACCCCAAGCAGTGGAACGCCCTTAAGCTGCTCAACGAGCGCGGCGAGTTCCTCACCGACGCCGAGGGTAAAGAGGTGCTGCGCCTGGCCGAGGCCGAAGACTTCGACTATGCCGAGGTCGACAATTTGGGATACGAAAGCAAAAACGACACATATCTGCGCCGCCACATCGACGCGGTGCTCAACCTCAAGCTCGTCGATGTTGAGGCTATCAAGAAGGCCAACTTCACGGTGGCCGTCGATGCCGTCAACTCTATCGGCGGCGTGGCCATTCCCCGACTGCTCGAGAAGCTGGGTGTGAAAAATGTGGTGAAGCTCTTCTGCGAGCCCACCGGCAATTTCGGCCACACTCCCGAGCCCATTCCGCAAAACCTCACCGCCATTGCCGACTACATGAAGCAGGGCAAGGCTGATGTGGGCTTTGTGGTCGACCCCGACGTTGACCGCCTGGCCATAATCATGGAGAACGGTGAGTTCTTCGTTGAGGAATACACGCTGGTGGCCGTGGCCGACTATGTGCTGTCGCAAACTCCGGGCGCCACTGTGAGCAACCTCTCGTCGTCGCGCGCACTGCGCGATGTCACCGAGAAGCACGGCTGCAGCTACACTGCCGCTGCCGTGGGCGAGGTGAACGTGACCACCGAGATGCGCCGCACCGGTGCCGTGATTGGCGGCGAGGGCAACGGCGGAGTCATCTATCCCGAGCTGCACTATGGCCGCGACGCTCTGGTGGGCGTGGCCCTCTTCCTCACTCTGCTGGCCAAGAGCGGCATGAAGGTGAGCGAGCTCAAAAAGACCTATCCGCAGTATGCCATTGCCAAGACCAAGCTCGAGCTGAAGCCCGGCATGGACGTCGACAAGATTCTCAATGCCGTCAAGGAGCACTATGCCGGCGAGAAGCTCACCACCATCGACGGTGTGAAGATTGACTTCGCCGACGGCTGGGCACACCTGCGCAAAAGCAACACCGAGCCCATCATTCGCATCTACAGCGAGGCCCACACCATGCAGGAGGCCGAGCGACTGGGCGAAAATGTGCGCAAAATCGTTGAAAGCCTCTGCTAATCAAAGCAGCCGCACAGCATAAATTATAGAGTCACGCAGGCTGCCGCCCCGCAATGGAGGTCGGCAGCCTGCGTGTGTTTTTTTAAGCACCGATTCACACCAATTTTGATTGAGACATGAACAACTCCAACAGTCACTTTAGGGTTATCCACCTTGTGTCAAACAAAGCCTGGGGCGGGGGCGAACGCTATGCCCTCGACCTTATGCGCACCCTTGCGGCCCACGGCCACGAGGTGAAGGCAGCCGTGCGCGTGGGCAGTGCGGCCATTGAGCCTATATGGCAGGCTGGCATCGCCGTGGCGGCTATGCCGCTGCGTGGCATGGCCGACGCCGTGAGTGCTTGGCGTCTGGCCTCGCTCATTGGCCGCAGCCCCTGCGTGGTGCATGTGCACAACTTCAAGGACGTGGCCACCGCGGCCCTGGCCCGCATGCTGGCCTGCAATGGCCGCGCCGCCATAGTGGTCACGCGCCACTTGGCGCGTCCCGGCAAGACCGATGTGCTGCACACGCAGCTCTACCGCGCCGCCGATGCGGTGGTGTTTGTGTCGCAGTTTGCCCTCGATGCCTTCATGTCCACAAATCCGCGTGTCGGCAGCGGTAAGCTCACCGTGATTCACAACAGCATATTGCCGCCCTCTGCGCCTGTGCAGGCTGCGTCCGACTTGCGCCGCCATCTGCACCTCAGCCCAGACCGGCGGCTGATTATGTTTCACGGCCGCCTGTCGCCCGAAAAGGGTGTGGAGGTGCTCATCGACGCCCTTGCCTCGATAGGCTCCGGCCAATGGCACCTGGCAGTGGTGGGCTCGGGCGATGAACACTACGAGACCGCCCTGCGCGCAAGGGTGGCGCAGAGCGGCCTCTCGGATAGTGTTACGTTTCTTGGCTTCAGGCGCGATGTGCTGCCGCTGGTGTCGCAGTGCGACTTTGGCGTGCTGCCATCGGTGTGCCCCGAGGCTTTCGGCCTGGCCAATCTTGAATACATGATGTGTGGCAAGCCTCACATAGCCACCAGCAGCGGCGCTCAGCCCGAGTTTGTGCGCGATGGCATCGACGGCCTTGTGGTTGAGCCCGGCAATGCTTCGGCCCTTGCCGCCGCCGTGCGGAGTCTGCTGTCGAACCCCGGACTGTGCCGGCAGATGGGGGCCGATGCCACGGCCCACTATGCCGCCAGCCTCACCTACGGCAGCTTCTATGAGGCCATGCTGGCCACCTACAGCCGCGCCCTCGGCTCAAGGCTATAGCCACCATGTGCGCATTGCCTCGCTGGGCTTTTGTGTGCGCCAGTTATAGGTGAGGTCGGCCACGGTGATGCGCTTCGTCTTAGCGGCGTCGGCCTGCGCATGGCTGCGCACTGAGTTTATGAACTGGCGCAGCACGTCGCACTTCAGTGTCTTCATATTGATGTCGCCGGGGTTGGCGTCATTGACGTTGGCTGCCAGGAAATTCACCAGATTGGCAAGAGCTTTGAAGCGGTAGGATTGCGGCTTGAGTTCACGGTTCTCTTTGTCGGTCTCGTAGTCATACGTTATGTCGCACCAGTCGTCGATGGGGATGAACGCCAGGGCATAGTAGGCGTCGCTCTGCATCTTCTTGCTGCTGCTCATTTTGCACTCGTTGAGGTATTTTATGGCCTGCGCGGCATAGTCCACCTCGCCCTTGCGTGCCGTGTCGGCCATGTGCTTGGTGTAGTGGGTCAGATACCAGCAGTCGCCATACACCGATGCCTGGTAGTAGGCTACGGCCAGGCTGTAGGCCTTGTCGGTCTTCTCGGCTGCGCTGCCAGCCGTGTTGTAAGCATTAATTGCCTGCTCCATGTATTGGCAGAATTGCAGCTTTTGGTTCGATGTGATGCGGGAGCGGGTGTCCACAGGGCCGTCGTCGCTCCAGTCGCGCACCCGCTGCCTGTCATACCACGCCGGGGTGGTGAAGCTGCGCTTCGATGCATAGAGCGCAATGTTTTGCCCCGACATGAAGTCGAGCGACACCTGCTTGAGCCACTGCTGGGCCATGCCAAACTTGCCCGCGGCAATCAGCTTGGTGCCAATCACGTCGCAGAAGTAGTCCTTTGAGCGGTACACATGGCTCTGCTCATAGGCGTGCAGGCGGTCGGTGGGCTGGCCGGTGATGTAGCGGTAATACGATATCAGGGTGCCGGCGTTCTGCCTCAGCACGTAGCCGCCTTCGTCATAGTCGTTGTCGGCATCGGTGCCGCCGTAGTATTGTGTTATTGCCTCCATTGCCATAGCCTCATAGGGCCTTTTGGCCTCGATAAACATTGGCGACAGGCCCTTGGCAAGCACTTGGTCGCGCACGTCGGTGTAGTGGTTGCGCTTGCGCATGTAGTCGCTGCTGTATGCTGCATCCTCCTGTATCTTTTTGTCGAGCCACTCGAGTTCGCCGGCCACGTAGTCGCGGTATTCGTTGGTGGGCTTGTTGATGGCGGTGGAAATCATCAGCATCAGCGCGCGCGTGTTGTCGTGCATGCGCTGCGTGCCAGCCATGTCTTTTGCCTTGCTCATGTGGACGGCTGCGGTTGTGGGGATGCCCAGCAGATATTCAATCCATGCGGCGGCCGAGGCCCACATGGCGGGAGTCTTGCTCTCGCCGCGGCTCACCACGCCGTTGGCCATGGTCACGAATCGCCGTGCCTCGGCGGTCAGGGCCTTGGCTTCCTTGTGGTTCATGCCGCAGCTCCACTCATCGTCGCTTTCGGGCGTGGCCAGCACGTCGGAGGCGTCCTGCACTCGGTTGGCGAAACTCTGCACTAGGAATTGCAGCAGCGGTGCATTGTGGTCGGCGTTGTAGATGTATTGGATGCCCGCCAGGTTCTGGTAGTTGTCCATCACGGCGCGCACGCTGGCATAGTCGCCTTGTTCCATATATATGTTGCAGGCCTGCAGCGTGCGGCCCGAGCGCAGCAGTGCGTTGGCATAGATGTTGCGCATGGCTTCGCGCCACATGCCCTCGGGCAGCTTCTGGCCCACGGTGGTCCAGTAGGTGATGTTGCGCTGGTTGGCGCCCAGCAGCATGTTGCAGCGCATCACCAACAGTGCGTATTGCTGGCGCAGGCGCTTGCCCTTGTAGGCTGCGGCGGCTGTGCGCACCTGCGTCAGTTTGCGCGTGCGCGCGGCCTGGCTCGTCTTGTTGTAGTTCCACGACTCCTGCGTCACCTCGCGGCTCACGCTAAGGTATTTGTTGAGCCACGATGTGTAGGTGAGCATCTCTTGGTCGCCCAGGCGGCGGGCGCGCATCCTCACGGTGTCGCCGTAGGCAAAGTATCCATAGGGTTCGACTTCATCGCGCCCCATGTAGTCGGCCCAGTAGCGCGCAATCTGAGCGTAGTAGGCGGGCCGCTGGAATTCATACATGCCCGTGGGCTGCGACGAGAATTGCTCGTAGGGGATGATGCTGTACATGTAGTAGTTGCTTGGCCCATTCCAAATGCAGGCGTGTGCGGCCACCCACATCACGGTCAGCAGGCTAATTGATAAAAATCTCCTCATAGTCTTTAGTGTTGAAGTGTTTGTATGATGGTGAACTAATGTCGTAGATTATGATTTCGCTGTTCACACTGGCCTTCTCGCGGCCCACGGCGCGCTTCACGGCCATGACGTCGGTCAGCGTGGGCTGGCGCACCGCAATGCTGTCGGTGGGCAGAATGGGGTATTCGTCTTTGCGGTGCACTATGCCCACAAACTCGCCCTCGCGAAACAGCACGTCGAGCCTGAAGGAGGGGTAGGCCGCCGCCAGCGGCAGGTTGTAGTCGCCCAGCCGCTTCAGGTAGGGGCGCACGTCGGCAATGTCGAGTATTGGCTTGTGGCACCCGAGGTTGCGCACGTCGCCGGTGTTATACAGCATCAGCACTCCGCGGTCGGCCGGCGGCGGGGTTTGCGACAGCTGGTGCAACCTTATTGTCACCGAAGTGCCCATGTGCTGCTTGCGGGCCTCGCTGCGCACAGCGCGCATAAAGGCGAAGAAGGCTTGTTGCGTCGAGGCCGTCCAGTCGCAGTCAATCTGCATCTCGGCCACCCGGCCTATGCCGTTCTGCCCGCTAATCTGTGCCACGCGCCTCACCACCTTGCCTGCCAAGTCGGCCACGTCGCCACCCAGGCAGTTGGGCATCACAAACACGGTGGGCACCACCTCCACTCCGCGTGGAGGCTGCTGCGCAAAGCGCACGGTGGCGTTGGGCTGAGGCTCGCCGCCAATGTCAACCACGTCGAAGTAGCGCACATATAGCCGCTTCACACCATGCTGGCTCATAAACTGCCGCTGCCCGTCGTCGAGCTTAAACGTGGTGCTCCAGTAGTAGGCCGAATGCAGGCCCGGTCCGCCTTGTCCGTTGCCGCAGGCAAGCAGCCCGGCTGCCATGGCGGTGATGGCTATGATTATGGTGGCGATGGCTGTCTTTTTCATCTCAATAACAATGGTGCGTTTGTAAGTCGCCCAAAATTACGCAAAAAGTGCAAACCGCCCACTCCTCCACCACCATTTTTTGTGGCTGCGGCGCAAAAAAAACAGCCCTGGCCAAAACAGGCCAGGGCTGCCGGGGTTATCCGCCTCGGTGGCGGATTGTTGTCCTATCGCTGTGCTTAGATTTACTTCTCAGTGATGATGTTGCAAATCGACACGCGGTTCCAGTCAGGCTCGCTGAACATGCTGCCCACGCCCTGACCTTCGGCCTTGATGCGGCTCGAAGAAATCTTGTAGTTCTTCACGAGCAGATTCTTAACGGCATTGGCGCGTGCAAGAGCCAGACGCTCGTTGATTTCCTTGCTGCCTTCGGGTGAAGCGTAGCCCTTGATGGTCACCTTGGCACCCTTGTGGTTCTTGAGGAATGTGGCCACGCGCTCAACGTTGGGCATCTGGGCGCGAGAAACCACCGACTTGCCCTGGTCGAAGAATACGTTGGTCTCAAGGCTCTCACCGTTCTTCTCCACGGTCACCACCTTGTTTTTGAGCTGCTTGCAAGCGTCGAGGTCGCGCTGCAGCTGTGCCTCGCGGGCCTTAGCTGCGTCGAGGTCGGCCTGGCTCTGGCTCAGCTGGCCGCGCAGGTCGTTAACCTTGGCGTTCACAGCGTCGAGGTCGCGCTGAGTGTACTGCTTGGGGCAGATGGTCATGTAGTGAGCGCCGTTGCTGTTGCCGAAGTGGTAGGTGAGGCCTGCCTCGAGCTCAACTGCTGCCTGGTTGGCGTTGAATGCAGTGGTGCCCTGCGAGTAGCCCTTGCCCATGTTCCAAACCACGGCAGGCTTCAGAGCCACTGTCCATGCCTTGCTCTCGCCCAGGTTGAAGTTGATGTTCAGACCTGCCTTGGTGTACCAAGAGTTCTGGTCCTGGCGCTCATACTTATGGCCGTCGATCACATATTCGCCGGTCTTGTAGGCGTGCCACCAGCCTGCGCCCAGCACTGCCTCTACCTCCAGAGCGCGGGGAGCGCCCTTGTAGCCGCAGAACCAGTTGCTGAAGTTGATGGTGTTGAACAGGCCCACCAGCTGGTGGTCAACGATGTTGGCGCTGTGGTCGGCCCACACATTGGCGGGAGCCTTTGTCCAGCTCGAAGTGTTGAACGACCATTCGCCTTCAACACCCACGCCTAATACCGAAGTCACCTGCTTGCGCAGCTCAAGACCTGCAACGCCGCGCATATTCTGCCAGAATGAGTAGTGCTGGAACGGAGCCACGCCACCACCCTTCAGGGTAAGAGACCAGTTGTCGGAAAATTTGCTGCCTTCCACAGTGACCTGTGCCTGTGCAGCCACGCAGCCACACATGAGGGCTGCTGCCAAAATAATCTTTTTCATACCTAAAATATGTTTTATATAAAAATTATAATTAATTGTCCATTCTGTGCATTGCTCACACGCAATGCAAAACTCGTTTTCCTTTTTTCGGGGTGCAAAATTAATACTTTTCGCTTTTTTTTCAAAGTCTGTATATGCCAGTTTGGCCTATTTATCGGTGAATCCGGCGTTTTTTGCCCCAAAAACATCCTTTTGACTCCATTGATAGCCAATGGTTTAACGGCTGCGCCCCCAATAGGTAAAAAGGGACACTTATAGCGACATTGCGACCAACTCCGGTCATCGTCTCCAAGGCCATTGCAGCCTGAAAAAAGTGGCGCGGCAGCCACCATGTTGGGGGAAAATCCCGGGTCGACTGCCGCGCCATTGCGGTTTGTGTCAGCTATATATTGGAAGGAAATTATTCCTTTTTGTCCTCGCTGCTGATGGCGTTCAGGAAGTAGGCCTGCGACTTAATGAAGTTGCGGGCCTGCAGCACCATGGTCTTGGTTTCGCCCAACAGGTTGAGAAACAGTGCCGAGGCACGGGTGCTGGCGTTGGGGTCGTCTTGCAGGCGGCGAATCTGGCGCTTGATGGTGTCGGCAATGATGTCAAACAGCTCGTCGCGCATCACCATCACCTCGTCGAGGTGCGAGAAGTCCTTGTTGCGCAGCATGGTGTCGATTTTGGTGAATATGTCGTCCACCTTGTCGTTCACCACCTTCAGGTCTTTTATCTGCTCGCCCGTGAGGCCGCGGTGGTTGTTGTTGATGTGGTCGTAGGCCGGCTTGGTGCAGTGCAGCAGAGCCTTGGTCACCTCGCACAGGTAGTCCACCACCTGCACATAGAAGTGCGCCGTCTCTATCTTCTGCTGCTCAAGCTGGCGCAGCACCGGCATTATGCCATATTTGCGCTCGTTGGCGGCGTCATACATCCTCCGCGCCTCGGCCACGGTCTCCTGCAGCTCTTTGCGGTTTTCGGTGAAGAGGGTAACCAGCATGTGGTTGTACACGCGCGACACATTCTCCATGGTGCTCACTGCCGACTGCGTGCAGTTGATGAGCACGTCCTCGGGTTTGTCGGTGGCCTTTATCAGGGGCTTGGAGTCGTCTTCAGTCTTCTTTTTGCCGCCCACAATGCGGTTGGTCATGGCGTAGGCGCAGGCCAGCACTATCGCGGCCAGTGCCCACCAGTGGCCCCACATGAGCAGTGTGGCCAGCAGGAACGACACGCAGAAGGCGATTAGGGCGGTGATGAACCAGCCCATTATCACCACCATCACGCCGCTTATGCGGTACACTGCGCTGTCGCGGCCCCAGGCGCGGTCGGCCAGCGACGAGCCCATGGCCACCATAAACACCACGTAGGTGGTGGACAGCGGCAGCTTAAACGAGGTGCCGATGCAGATGAGGATGGCTGCCGATGCCAGGTTGACCACGGCGCGAATCTTGTCGTAGTTGCTCTCGCCGCGCTCCTCTGCAGGCAGCGGAATGAAGCGGCGGTTTATGGCGTCGATCCAGCTGTTGGGCAGCATGCGCTTGTAGCTGTTGTTGAGGCTCACCGAGGCACGCACCAGCATGCGCGAGAATGGGGTGGAGTTGAACCGCTCGTCCTCGTCGTGCTGCGAGGCCAGCGTCAGCTCGGTCTGCGACACGCGCCAGGCGTCTTTCGAGAAAAACAGCGTCACGGCCATTATCACGCCGGCCGCCAGCAAAAACCATGTGTTGGCCGCCTTGGGGTCGGACAGGCCGCCCATCATCATGTTTGCGTCGCCGCTCTCCAAAGCCAGGCGGTAGCTGTCAAATCCGGCCAAAGGCACACCAATGAAGTTCACAAGGTCGTTGCCGGCAAAGGCCAGGGCCAGGGCAAATGTGCCGCTCAAGATGGTTGTCTTCAGTATGCTCACCTTCATCAGCTGCAGCACCCACAGCAGGGCCGATGCCACCAGCCATGCCACCAGCAGCACCGTCATGATGTTGCCTTTCACAAACGCGTCGAAGTCGTCGGTGAGCAGGCCCGAGCTCTTCAAGCCCTTGAACAGGGCGAAGTAGATGATGCCCACAATGGCAATGCCGCACCACAGCGCGCCGTAGCGCTTAAGCTGCTTGGCGTAGCGGAAGGTGAATATCAGGCGCGAGAAGTACATCACCACCGAGCCCACGATGAACGACAGCACCACCGACACAAGTATGGCCGAAATCATGCCCAGCGCCTTGCCGCCGTTCACAAACTGGTCGAAGTTGGCCAGCGTCAGGCCCGAGTCGGCATACACCTTGAAGGCCGTCACGGCGCAGGCCGAGCCCAGCAGCTCGAATATCATGCTCACCGTGGTGGACGTGGGCAGGCCCAACTTGTTGAAGCCGTTGAGCAGCACCACGTCGGTGAGCATCACGCCCGCATACAGATACATAATGTCGGTGAATGTGAACATTTCGGGGTGGAACACGCCCGTGCGGGCCACCTCCATCATGCCGTGCGAGGTGAGCACGCCCACCAGTATGCCGCAGGCGGCCACGGTGAGAATCACGTTAAACGACGCCACTTTTGAGCCGAGCGATGAGTTGAGGAAGTTGATGGCGTCGTTCGACACTCCCACCACCAAGTCTACCACCGCCAGCAGGGCGAGAATCACTAATATGACCGTGAAAATAGGATCCATAGCTTTTTCTTTTTAGGGGTTTGTTAGTTTTTTTGTATTGTTATAATTCGATTTATTCATATCACTTGAGCAGCGTGAATGTGAACTCCAGGCCGCCGCGGCTGGCGTTGCGCACGCTTATCGAGCCGTGGTGGAAGAGCACCGCGTTTTTCACAATGGCCAGGCCCAGGCCCGTGCCGCCCATGGCGCGCGAGCGGCCCTTGTCCACGCGGTAGAACCGCTCAAACAGGTGCGGCAGGTGCTCCTCAGGCACGCCTATGCCGTTGTCGGCAAAGGTGAACTTGTAGTGGTCTGCCGTCTGCTCGGTGAGTGCCACCGTCACATCGCGGCCGCCACTGTAGTTAAACGCGTTCACAAACAGGTTGCGGAATATCGACTCCACCAGCGATGCGTTGCCCTTGATGTGCACCTCGCCGGGCACGTCGATGTGGATGCGCATCTGGCGCTCGGGCGGATACACCTTCATGTCGGCCGCCACGTGCTCTATTATCCCCTTCACATCCACGTCGTCGAGCCCTATGCGGTCGGGCGCATCGCTGATGCGCGTAATGGTGGAGAGGTCGGTCAGCAGCGAGCACAGCCGCTTCACATTGGCATGGGCGGTGTCGGTCAGCTCCTGGCGCATTTGCGGGGTGATGGCCTCGCCGTTGGTCTCAATGGTCTCGAGGCAGGCCTGAATCACATGCACGGGGGTCTTGAACTCATGGCTGATGTTGTTGGTCAGCTCATGCTTTATGCGGTTTTTCTCGCGCTGCTCGAATATGGCCTTGCGCAGACTCTTGTCGCGCTCTTGCGCGGTCTCCTTCATTATCTTGTAGAGGTTCACAATGTGGCTGCTGATGTCGCCCAGCTCGTCGTCGGGAAAGCTGTGTGTGTCATAGCCGCTGATGTCGCCAAATTCGGCCTCGTTGGCAAAGTCGCGCAGATTCTTTATGCTGCGGCTTATGCTGCGTGCCGCCATCCACGCTATTATGGTCATGATTATGGCTATGGCCGCTATCAGATAGCTGTCGGCCGAGTCCACATGCAGCATTTCAAGCAGCGAGTGGGTGTATGGCAGCGCGCTGCGCACCACCACTCCCTGGCCGCGTGTGGCTGAGTAGAAGTATTCGCGCGAGTCGGTCGACGACAGGCGCCGCGTGGTGTAGCCGTGGCCATGCTCCATGGCCTCGCGAAACTCTTTGCGGTTGCTGTGGTTGGCCATCACGCTGTCGGTGTTGGTGTCGAATGCCACCCGGCCGCTGTAGTCAATCACCGATATGCGCAGCGAGTCGCGCGCCGGCGCCAGCGAGCGCACCAGCCCGGGCGTGAGCTTGCCGCCGTCGGCCAAGTGCTCTATCACGCGGGCGTTCACCGTTTGCAGGCGGCTGTCGAGGCTCATCACCTTGAATTCGCTCTCGCGCGTGTATTGAAGCATGAAAAACGCCAGTGTCAGTGTCCAGGTGAAGAACACTATCATCAAAAACAGGCGCGTCTGCACACTAATGATTCGTCGTGAAGCCATATCCGTAGCCAAGTTTAGTTTCTATATGATGGCCATAGCGGCCCAGCTTTTTGCGCAGCCGGTTGATGTTCACATCAATCGTGCGGTCGATCACATACACGTCGTCGGCCCACACAGCTGTCAGTATGTCGGCGCGCGAGAATATGCGGTCGGGGCTGCCCATCAGGAAGGCCAGCAGGTCAAACTCCTTGCGTGTGAGCTGCACCGGCGCGCCGTCGATGGTGCAGGTGCGCTGCTTCAGGCTCAGCTCAAGGTCCTCAAACTTCAGCGTCTCGGCCGCGTTGAGGGCGCCGGTGCGGTTGAGCACACTCTTCACGCGCACCAGCAGCTCCTTCATCGAAAAAGGCTTTTTGATGTAGTCGTCGGCGCCCGAGGCAAAGCCCTGCAGCAGGTCGTCCTCGCTGCTCTTGGCCGTGCAGAAAATTATGGGCACATGCTTCTGCCCCTCGTTGGCGTGCATGCGCTGCGCCAGTTCAAATCCGCTCATGCCGCCCATCATCACATCGAGCAGCACCAGGTTGTAGGAGCCGAGCTTCAGCTTCAGAGCATCTTCGGCCGAGAGGGCCGTGTCCACCTGATAGCCGGCCATCTCAAGGTTCATCTTCAGAACCAGGCATATCGACTCTTCGTCGTCAACCACCAGAATTTTCGGAGTTAGTGTCATAACAGTTGATTTTGTGTTAAAACCGTTGTCTTTTGTTCTACGCTGCAAAACTATTGCATTTTTCCCCAACCGTTATAACAATGCCGTAACATTTGTAACACGTGTTACATTTTTTCTCATAAAAAGCGCGCTGGGCGGCAACCAATCGGTTGCTGCCCAGCGCGTAATGTCGTGTTAGGAAGTCAGTTCTGCGGATCGGCATCGTCCACCGCATCGTAGGTCTGATACAGGAAGTCGTTGTAAGGGAAGCGCTTGGTGTGTACAGCCTTGGCTTTCTCGTAGATGAGGCGCTTCAACTCCTCGATGTTCTCGCGCTTCTTGGCCGAGATAAACACGCAGTTGTGTCCCAGACGCGCCATCCACGTCTGGCGCAGCTCTTCGAGCGGTATGTTTTCGCGCTGGCGCGGAGTGAGGTCGTCCTCGTCCTTCTCAACATAAGTGAACTGGTCGATTTTGTTAAACACCACTATCACCTCCTTGTCGCCAGCGCCGCACACCTCCTGCAGGGTGCGGTTCACCACCTCAATCTGCTCTTCAAACTGCGGGTGGCTTATGTCCACCACATGAATCAGTATGTCGCTGTCGCGCACCTCGTCGAGCGTGGTCTTGAACGACTCCACAAGGTGGGTGGGCAGCTTGCGAATGAAGCCCACGGTGTCGGTCAGCAGGAAGGGCAGATTTTCTATCACCACCTTGCGCACTGTGGTGTCGAGCGTGGCAAACAGCTTGTTTTCGGCAAACACCTCGCTCTTGCTCAGCAGGTTCATCAGCGTCGACTTGCCCACGTTGGTATATCCCACCAGGGCCACGCGCGTGAGCTTGCCGCGGTTTTTGCGCTGAATGGTTTTCTGCTTGTCCCAGTTGGCCAGCTTCTGCTTGAGCAGCGCTATCTTGGTTTTCACAATGCGGCGGTCGGTTTCAATTTGCTCCTCGCCGGGGCCTCGCATGCCAATGCCGCCCCGCTGGCGCTCAAGGTGGGTCCACATGCCCGTCAGGCGCGGCAGCAGATACTGGTATTGCGCCAACTCCACCTGCATCTTGGCGTTGGCCGTCTGCGCCCGCTTGGCAAAAATGTCAAGAATCAGGCTCGTGCGGTCGAGCACCTTCACCCGCGTGGCTTTTTCGATAAAGCTCACCTGCTTGGGTGTGAGGTCGTCGTCAAATATCACCAGGCTTATGTCGTTGTCTTCCACATAGGCCGCTATCTCTTCCAGCTTGCCTTTGCCCACAAACGAGGTGCTGTTTGGCGCCTGGCACTTCTGCACAAACTTCTTCACCGTCACCGCGCCAGCAGTGTCGGCCAGAAAAGCCAGCTCGTCCAGATATTCCTTGGCTCGGGCCTCGTTCTGCTCCGGAGTCACGAGGCCCACCAGCACGGCGCGTTCCTCGGTGGCCATGCTTATGGTTTGTTTCTTGTCGTCGAGTAATCCCATTTTCTGCAATAATGTTATTTAAATTAAGGTTAAGTGCGCGCGTCACTGTGCGACCACGCCAAGGCGGCGCTTCACATCGGCCGTGAGGTCGACCGCGTCGGGGCCCTGATACACCACCGGCGTCACCGATGTGTCGAGCACATATGTGTAGCCACCCTCGCTGCCTGCCGCGGCCACAGCAGCGCGTATTTTTTCGTAGATGGGCGCCTGCAGGCTCTCGCGCCGCTTGTCGAGGTCGGCCTTGGCGTCGGCCACAAACTGCTTGATGCGGTCGTCGTTTTGCTGAATCTCCTGCATGCGGCGCTCCTTAATGGTGGCAGGAGTGTCGCCGTCGGCCGAAATGGCCTGGAAGTCGGCATACTTTTGGTTGAACTCCGTCTCCAGCCGCTTGTATTCAGCCTGATATTTTCCGCTGGCCGTCTGCAGTGCGGCGTCGGCGGCAGCCGTCTCGGGCATTGCCTTGAACACCTCCTGCACATTCACGGTGGCAATCCGCATTTGCGCCACAGCGCACACCGGCAGCAGCATAGCGGCAGCCATGGCCGCAATAAATCGTCGTGTCATATATATTATGTGTGTAAAGTCAGTTACTGTCTACATTAAACATTGCAGCCGCCCGTAGCCCACGGCCAGCATACCAATATGCAAAGATAGTGCAAATCACCCAAAATCAGCAAACCTGCCCGCTGCTCTTTTTAGTTGTTAATGTAAATGCGGTGTAAATCAGTAGATTAAGCATTGATGGCGCACCATGCCACGCCCGCCGCCACAATACAAATGCAACCTCCGGAATTCAGTGCCCCATGAGTGCGCCCGATAGGTTGCGTTTCTATGGAAATTACCTGTAAATTAGTGCTTTAAACATACGCCGCTGCCATCTGCTGGAAAATAAAAAAAGAGAAATCCGTGCATTGACGCACGAATTTCTCAGTTGTTATCGGGTGAGATATGGGACTCGAACCCACGACCTTCGGAACCACAATCCGACATTCTAACCAGCTGAACTAATCTCACCATCTGGTTTTAACGACTGCAAAGGTATGACAAATTTTCCACCTCTGCAAGCATCGCCACAAAAAATATACCACATTTTTTTCATCATTTGCCATTTGCTGCCACATGGCGCCCGCAATTGTGCCCGTTTGCGGTTGACTTGAGGCTTTGGCGCTGTTGGCGGCAGGAGCCTGCCAAAGGGCATCCGGCACACTCCGCACGGCCCTGGCGCGCGCGGCTGCGCACACGCCATATGGCCCGCAGGGCCGCCCACACGGCTGCGGCCACCACTGCGGCCACGGCTATCCATTGCACTGTGAGGCTCATGACTTGAGGTTTAGGGCCTCAATCACGCGGCGGAACTCGAGCTCGAAGTTGGGCGTCAGCACCCCCTTGCCCATGTTGTCGAGGATTTCGGCCACGGTCCAGAATCGGCCGTCGTCAATCTCCACCGGATCGTAGTCGAAGCTGGTGCGGCTGCTCACGGTGTAGTAGGCGTTCACCAGCTCGCTTTCCACGGCGCTGTCGAACACATAGTTGAACAAATGCACCGGCTCGAAGTGGGTGAGGCCAATCTCCTCGCGCACTTCGCGGCGCAGGGCCTGTTCGATGGTCTCGCCATAGTCCACGTGGCCGCCCACCGAGGTGTCCCAGCGGTTGGGCTGAATGCGCTTGGTGTGTGAGCGCTTTTGCAAATACAGTTCGCCTGCGGGGTTGAACACGTGCAGGTGCACCACGGGGTGCAGCAGGCGGCTGCCCGAGTGGCATTCGGCCCGCGTGGCCTTGCCCACCACGTGGCCTTCGGGGTCTACTATGGGAAAAATCTCGCTGTCCATGTTTCAGATGCTTTTTTGGGGGGTTATTGTTTCTTGTCTTTTTTGAAGTTCTTTTCCACAAGGGTGCGCAGCTTGGCCGGCGTCAGGGTGGGGGCATACTTGTCAAACGGCAGCAGCATGCGGCATCCCGAGGCATACTCGCTGCACCCGTAGGCTGTGCGCCCCTTCACCAGGTGGCCCTTGCCGCACACGGGGCACGGAATCTCCTCTATCGACTTGATGCGGGGCCGGCGCGGCTTCTTGGCGGCAGCGGCCCCGCCGGCAGGCTTCTTGGGCTTGTCGTCCTCCACCACAATGTTGGTGCCGCTGTGGTCGCGCAGCACAGTCAGCACTATTTCGCTCACCATCTGCTTCAATTCGTCGATGAACTGCTGTGCGGCAAACTCGCCGCGCTCTATTTTGCGCAGCTTGTTTTCCCACAGGCCGGTGAGCTTGGCGCTCTTCAGCAGGGGGTCCTTGATGGTGTCGATGAGCTGCATTCCTGCCGGGGTGGGCACAAGGCTTTTGCGCTCCTTGCGTATGTAGTGGCGCTTAAACAGCGTCTCGATGATGGCTGCGCGAGTCGACGGGCGCCCGATGCCGTTTTCCTTCATGGCGTCGCGCAGGGCCTCGTCGTCAACAAGCTTGCCGGCCGTCTCCATGGCGCGCAGCAGCGTGCCCTCGGTGTAGAGTTTGGGCGGCTGGGTGGCCTTCTTGGCCAGCGATGGCTTGTGCGGGCCGCTCTCGCCCTTCGTCATGGGCGGCAGCACGCCGCTTGCCTCGTCGCCCTCGGAGGCCTGTTTGGCGTCTTTGGCGCTGGCATACACGGCGCGCCAGCCCTCATTCTCTATTTGCTTGCCGGTGGCCTTAAACTCGTGGCCGTTGATGTCGGCCATCACCGTGGTGGCCAGAAATTGGCAGTCGGGATAGAATGCGGCAATGAAGCGCTTGGCCACGAGGTCGTACACCAGCTTCTCGTCGCGCGACAGTGTGGCGCGCACGGGGTCGACGTTGGTGGGGATGATGGCGTGGTGGTCGGTGACCTTTGAGTTGTCGAACACCTTTTTGCTCTTCGGAATTTTACCGGCCAGCACGGGCGCGGCCAGTGGAGCGTAGGGCGACATGGCCTTGAGTATGCCCGGCACCTTGGGGTAGATGTCATCGCTCAAGTAGGTGGTGTCGACGCGCGGATAGGTGGTCACCTTTTTCTCATACAGGCTTTGTATTAGCTTCAGCGTCACGTCGGCCGAGAACGAGAATTTTTTGTTGCACTCCACCTGCAGGCTGGTGAGGTCGAACAGCCGCGGCGGAGCCTCGCGCCCTTTCTTGGCCGTGACCGATGTCACGGTGAGCGGCGCTGCCTTGATGCTCTCGAGCACGGTCTGCGCATCGGCCTCGGTGGCATACCGGCCTTTGGTGGAGTTGAATGTGGCGCCGCGGTAAAGGGTCTTAATCTCCCAGTAGTCTTGCGGCACAAAGTTGTCGATTTCGCGCTGGCGGGCCACTATCAAGGCCAGGGTGGGGGTCTGCACGCGGCCTATCGACAGCACGTTGCGCGACTGTGCGTATTGCAGTGTGTAGAGCCGCGTGGCGTTCATGCCCAGCATCCAGTCGCCTATGGCGCGCGACAGTCCCGCGAAATACAGGTTGTTGAAGTCGCTGCCGGGCTTCAACTGCCCGAAGCCCTCGCGTATGCTCTCGTCGGTGAGCGACGAAATCCACAGCCGCCTCACGGGCACCCTGCACTCGGCCTTCTGGTACACCCACCGCTGAATCAGTTCGCCCTCCTGTCCGGCATCGCCGCAGTTAATCACCTCGTCGGCGCCGGCAATCAGGCTCTTTATCACTCCAAACTGGCGCTTGTATCCGTCGTCGTCGATCAGCTTGATGCCAAAGCGTTGCGGCACCATGGGCAGCGCGCCCAGACTCCAGCGGCGCCACAGGTCGGTGTAGTCGGCTGGCTCCTTGAGCTCGCACAGGTGGCCGAAGGTCCACGTCACCTGATAGCCGTTGCCCTCATAGTAGCCGTCGTGGCGGTCGGTGGCGCCGAGAATGGCGGCGATGTCGCGCGCCACGCTCGGTTTCTCGGTTACGCACACTTTCATCGGTCGTCCTCCTCTCCCAGCCTCAAGCGTTTGGCCTCGTCCCACAGTGCGTCCATCTCGGCCAGGGTGAGTTCGTTGATGCGGCGGCCCTGGCTGCTGGCGGCCGCCTCGATGTGGTTGAAGCGGGCGGTGAACTTGCGGTTGGTGCGCTCAAGGGCGTTGTCGGGGCGCACGCCGTAGAGGCGCGCTGCGTTGACCACCGAAAACAGCAGGTCGCCAAACTCCTTCTCGCGGTCGGCCTCGTGGCCGTCCACAAGTTCGCGCTCCACCTCGCCGGTCTCTTCGCGCACTTTGGCCCACACGTCTTCCTTGCACTCCCAGTCAAATCCCACGCTGGCCGCCTTCTCCTGTATGCGCTCGGCCTTGATGAGCGACGGCAGCGAGCGGGGCACTCCGCCCAGCACGGTCTTGTTGCCGCCCTTTTCGCGCAGCTTTATCTCCTCCCACGTTTCGCCGCCCTCGGCTGCGCTGGGCGCGCCGGCATAGATGTGGGGGTGGCGGAACACGAGTTTCTCGCGCACGGCGTTGCACACGTCGGTGAAGTCAAACTGCCATTTCTCTTCGGCAATGCAGGCATACAGCAGCACGTGCATCAGCACGTCGCCAAGTTCCTTTTTAATGGCTTCGGGGTCGCCAGCCATCAGGGCGTCGGCCAGTTCCATTGCCTCCTCGATGGTGTTGGGGCGCAGGCTCTCGTAGGTCTGTGCCGAGTCCCACGGGCACTGCTGGCGCAGTGTGCGCACCACCGTCATCAGGCTTTCCAGCGCATCAAGGGCGCTACTGTTGCTGTTTGTTGCCATTTGCCTTATAGTTGTTAAGTCCCTTGTTCAGGAAGTCGATGAATTTGTTCACATCCTCGTCATACACCGCCGGACCCGACATCAGCCGCCCTTGGGCGTCGAGCACCACGTAGTAGGGCTGCGAGTTGGCCCCAAACTTTGAGCGCTGCAGGTAGCTCCACAGGTCGCCGTAGGTGTCGAGCTCCACCTGGCGGCCGTTCTCCTCCACAAACACCGGCTGCGGCATAGTCTTTTTGTCGTCCACCATCAGCTTTATGGTCACGAAGTCGCGGGCAATGGCAGTCTTCACCTGGTCTTTGTCGAGCACAGCGCCGTCCATTTTGCGGCAGTTCACGCAGCCGTAGCCCGAGAAGTCGAGCAGCACTGGCTTGCCTGCGCGGGCTGCGGCGCGCATGCCCTGCTCGTAGTCGCCGTATTGTGACAGCTCTTCGCCATACAGGTTGAAGTCCTGGGTGCTGAGCGGCGGCACAAACGCGCTGGTGGCGCGCAGCGGGGCGCCCCACAGTCCGGGCACCAGATAGGCGGTGAATGCCAGCGATGCCAGTGCCAGCATAAAGCGCGTCACGCCCACTCCGCTCTGGCGCGGCTCGCCGTCGCTCTTGAAGCGGAACACGCCCAGCAGGTACAGCCCCAACAGGCCGAATATGGCTATCCACAGCGCCAGAAATGTCTCGCGGTCGAGCAGGTGCCAGCCATAGGCAAGGTCGGCCACCGAGAGGAATTTGAGCGACAGTGCCAGCTCGATGAAGCCCAGCACCACCTTCACGGTGTTGAGCCAGCCGCCCGACTTGGGCATCCGTTTAAGCACCGACGGAAACATGGCAAAGAAGCTGAACGGAATGGCAAGCGCCAGCGCAAACGCGCCCATGCCCACGGCCGGCCCCGCCATGCTGCCCATGGTGGCCGCCTCCACCAGCAGCGTGCCTATAATCGGGCCTGTGCATGAAAATGACACTATCACCAGCGTGAATGCCATGAAGAAGATGCTCAGCATGCCGGTGGTGCGCTCGGTGGCGCTGTCGAGTCTGTTGCTCCACGACGACGGCAGCGTGATTTCAAATGCGCCGAAAAACGACACCGCAAACACCACCAGCAGCAGGAAAAACACCACATTGCACACCGCATTGGTGGCAATGGCGTTAAGCTCGCTGGCACCATACACGGCGGTCACCGCCAGGCCAAGGGCCAGATATATCACTATTATCGACGCGCCATATATGGCCGCGTTGCGCACACTCTTGGCGCGCCCGCCACTCTTTTTCAGGAAGAAACTCACCGTCATCGGTATTATGGGCCACACACACGGTGTGAGCAGTGCCAGCAGGCCGCCGCCAAAGCAGGCCGCGAATATATACCACAGCGAGGCCGTTGCCGCACTGCCACTGTCGCTGCTGGGCTCGGCCTTCACGGGTGCCCACAGCTGGTCTTGGCTCACACTGTCGGCCACCGTTGCAGCCGCTGCGGCAGGCTGTGTGGCGCTGGTGGAGTCGGCCGCGGCCTCTGTCTGCCCCGAAGCCGTGGCTGCAGTGCCGCTGAAGTTGAATGGCTCCTTGGCCGGCGACGAGCACTGGGTGTCGTTGCAGCTCATGTAGCCCACATTGCCCTTTATAGAATAGTTGGCGGCAGTCGCCGTGAACCGCTGCGTCAGCGTCACGCTGCCAGTCCACCAGCTCAGGTCCACGCCAAAGTTCGGGTCGTGGTGGCGCTGCGGCTTGCGGTCGGGCTTCAACCCGCCTTCCAGCTTCACACCCTTCAGCTCCTTCCAGTCGACACTGGTGGGCACGGGGCCGTCGGCCACAGCCTCGGTTGAATACATGTGCCAACCATCGTCGATTGTGGCCGTGAACGTAATCACACCATGTGAGTCGTCGGTCATCTTAATGGCCGACTTCCACTTCACAGGATTCACTATCTGGGCCACGGCACCCACTACGCATAGCAGGCAGGTGGCCGAAATCAAAAAGAGTCGCTTCATCATATTCATATTAGATGTGCAAAATTAGTGCAAACCGAGCGCAACGCCAAAAAATGAGCTTGCTCATATTTTTGCATTGCCGAGGTGCAGCCTGATTTATGAAAAATTAGTGCAAACCGAGCGCAACGCCAAAAAAATGAGCTTGCTCATATTTCCTGACTTCGTCATTGCGTACCCCAAAAGTCTTCGTCAAAGAGTTTAGCTATTTTCTGATGCCTTGCCATTAACAT
>CAKUMB010000013.1 GCA_934667475.1 uncultured Muribaculaceae bacterium
GCCGTTCTTCATAATTGTGGCGTCTATACATAATGCACCCCAAAAGTTTTGTGTCTAACTTTTGGGGTGCAGTTCACTATGAATCTTTGGGGTAATATTATTAAACTTTTAATATATGGTTTTTTGTCATTATTAGAATTAAATAATGGTTCAAAGTCTGTTATCATTGTAAATATAATAACATTCATATGTGCCCCCGTTTTATATTCTATTTACTGTTATAATAATTCAATAAATGTAGAAGAACGGATAAATGATATTTTGACAACAATAAGTATTTTTTTAGCAATCGCCTTAGGTGTGATTTTTATAGTCCCAGATAAATTGACAAATAAAATTGAGCAAATAACATCCGAAAACGAATCCGACGTTGTATATAAAAAAAATTTAAGGCTTTCTGTAAACTTTTCATTAAAAGATTAACCTTTCTTTTATTAATTAGCGTATTTATTATTATCATTTCTATTTGTATTCCAGGACTACCAGCTTATATACAAAAATATATTTCGTCAAGTATAATGGGATTATTTATATTATCAATCCTTTCAATTTTAAAATTGATTGTTGATATTTATAAATTTCTTATTGAAAATATGAAATAGATATTTAATAATAGGCTGATTCTTAAAAGAATTAATATCATAGATTCTGTTTCAAAGAATGTATCTGTGCTAAAAAAAGAACTATCCAAATTATGACTGGTTCTATTAAGTTCGTAATTTTAGATGACCTAAACTTAAACTTCAAACATATGGATATGGAAAATTATAAACAATATACGTTATCTGATATTTTTGAGAATATAATTCAAGCTGATAATTTCTATAAGTCAGGGAAATATTGGAATGCATATAAAATTATTTCAGAATTTTCTCCAACTTTTGATGTGTTTGCCCAAATTAACTTAACAAGCCCAAATTTTGGGCTAAATGAATACAAAGCTTTTTATCTGCTGGCAGGAAATATCTGTGCTGAACTTGGAAAAAATGAAGAAGCATTATCTTATTATAAAAAACATCAATTTTTTAATCTTCAGCTCAGCCACGATTTTAGTAACGAGAAGAATGTTTCACTATTTCAATTTCGCAATACACGAACATATACACTTAACAATCTTAAGAATAACGAAATTACTCTTGTTGACCCTCGGATTCAAAATGATATAGTTGATAGTCCTATTTTTTCGTGGCTTGACTCTCTATCTTTCCATAGTCATCAGCATCTAAAGCATCTTGAAGTTTATAAGGCTTCTTACAATTACATTAGAGCCACATCTTTTTGCATTGATTCTGCCGATGGTAAAGCTGTAGAGAATACGTTAATGTGGGCACACTATGCAAATTGTCACAAAGGTATTTGTGTTGAATATAGCCTTAATGATAAAGATTTTTCATCAAACTCGTTATCTTATGCTACGGTTATGCGCCTTATGCATATTAAATATGTCAACCCTCGAAAGAAAGAAGATATTTTAGATTTTACAAATGAGAATATCGAATTTAATTTTAGATCCGCTCTTGCAACTAAATCTATTGACTGGCAATACGAACACGAAGTTAGACTAATAGCATATACGCCTACAGAAGAATCAAAATATGTACAATGCTCTCTTGAAACACCTAATCCAATAAAAGCAATTTATTTCGGAGTTAAATGCACTACTCAACGAAAAAATGCTGTTAGAAAGATTTTTGAAAACCGACCAGAGGTTAAATTTTTCCAAATGCAAATTAATCCTAAGAATATACATCGTTTGGATTATATTCCTTGTTAGATTATATCTGTTTTATCATTACCACTATCTTTTTTCGTTTTTATTTGTTCCTATACCATTCGTATATATTGGATACCGCTGTGGTTGTGCATCTTTCTTGGAAGGCTTAGTTGCTTGGTGTGTGGCGTTTACAAAGCAGTGGCTTTTGGGTTTGGGCTTCTTTTTTGGGGGGCTTAGGGCGGTAGATGATGTTCGCTGTCGGAATGGACTTCCATTTACTGGGGGTGGTTGGTCGTTTGCGTCGTTTTAGGGGTTCATTGCCAGCGAGAGATATGGGTCATTTTTGGGCTCGTTAGACAATGCTCGTGCCGAGCATACAAATAAAAAGGCAAGACTCTAAAGAATCTTGCCTTTTGTAGTGAAACAGGGACTCGAACCCTGGTCTCCACCGTGAGAGGGTGGCGTGCTAGACCACTACACTATATCACCATTTTTTAAGTTTTGCACTCGTTGTTTCCCGATTGCATTGCAAAGGTACGACAAATTTCTTAGTCTGCAAACTTTTCGCGAAGTTTTTTTCTAAAAAAGTCGTTTTTTGCACTTTTGAGACGAAAAAACAGTTTTTTAGCCACTGCAATAAAGTAATTCACCTTGTCACGCCTGAATGAGCAAAGACAAGGCTTAACTGCGTGCGGGCTTGAGCAAGTGGGCAATGCCGCCTATGGAATGACTTTGATGATTGTACTTAAGCATGAGTCTGCCACGGGAGTGCTTGAACTGTCGACAGCGTATAGTTGGGCCACTGCCACTGAGCAAATGACCATAAACACCCGCGAAGGGACGTATGAAAAGAGCCAGATGGAGCGCCTTGACTTCTGTCCGAAGAGGGGATCGCTGTGCGGTGTGCCACTTGAAAAGGTACTGCATAGGCGGCAAGCGACTATTAGCCTGCTGGCCCGCAACAACTTTGCTACCATCCGGGCAAACAACCAAATATATACACAGGGATTTTACGGTGAGATAAAGGCTTTCACCGATGCAGTGGAGGGCCGCAATGCCAACATCAGTTCTTCGCTGGAGTCGCTTGTACCCACCTATGAGCTTTTGGAGTGCATAAGGCGAAAAATAGGATAGGGGGGGGCGGGAAAAGGAAAGTACTGCCGCTATGCGTCTTTTTCGCTCAGTTCAAGCCAGCGCAGTTCCTTTTCGTCAATCAAGTCTTTAAGCTCGGTGTAGCGGCGCGACTTCTCTTCGATGCCATCTATCTGCTCACCAGAGGCAAACAGGGCATCGAGCTGCTTCTTTTCAGCCGTGAGCTGCTCAAGCTCGGTGGTGAGTTGTTCGAATTCGCGCTTCTCTTTGAAGGTTAACTTATTGGCACTGCTACGTGCCACGATGTGGCGCTTCTTGGCATCGGCCTGTGCAGCGCCAACCTTGGCTGCCGAAGCGTCTTGCTTGTCGTGCGCCTCCTTCCATGCTCGGTATTCGCTGTAGTTGCCCGGAAAGTCTTTAATCACGCCCTGGCCTTGGAACACAAAAGTGTGATCCACTGTGCGGTCCATGAAAAAGCGGTCGTGGCTCACCACTATCACGCAGCCGTTGAATTTGCTTAAATAGTCCTCAAGCACCTCAAGCGTGGGGATGTCGAGGTCGTTGGTGGGCTCGTCGAGTATCAGGAAGTTGGGCTTGTGAATCAGCACCGAGGCCAAATAGAGGCGCCGCTTCTCGCCGCCACTCAGTTTGGCTATGAGTTTTTGCTGGTCGCTGGGGCTGAACAGAAACAACTGCAAAAACTGCGATGCCGAGTAATGGGTCTTCTCGTCGAAATAAATGTGTTCGGCAATGTCGCGAATGGCGTCAATCACCTTTTTGCCCTCGTCAAACTTCTTGCCCTCCTGGCTGTAGTAGCCGAATTTCACCGTTTCTCCGATTTCAAACTCTCCGCTGTCGGGCTGCACCTGGCTAAGCAGCAGTTTGATGAACGTGGACTTTCCCACGCCGTTGTCGCCCACAATGCCAAGTTTCTCGTAGCGGGCAAAGGTGTAGTTGAAGTCGTTAAGAATTATCTTGTCGCCCCACCGCTTGCACACGTGGTGGGCGGTGAATATTTTGTTGCCAATGTATGCCGAGCGCACATTCAGCTCCACATTGCGGTCTTCGGCATGACCTTGGGCGCGGTCGCGCAGGTCATAGAAGGCATCGATGCGATATTGGGCCTTGTGGGCACGCGCCTGCGGCTGACGCCGCATCCAGTCGAGCTCGGTGCGCAGCAGATTGCGCGCGCGGGCCACCTCGGCATTTTGTGCCTCGATGCGCTCGGCCCGCTTCTCAAGATAGTAGTTATAGTTGCCGTTGTAGCTATATGCGCTCTGGCGGTCGATTTCAATTATGCGCGAGCAAATTTTGTCGAGAAAGTAGCGGTCATGCGTCACCATCAGCAGGGTGGTGCGGCTGCGCGTCAGGTAGCCCTCAAGCCACTCAATCATGTCGATGTCGAGGTGGTTGGTGGGCTCGTCGAGAATCAGCATTTGCGGCTCGCTGAGCAGAATTTTGGCCAGGGCCACACGCTTCAGCTGCCCGCCGCTCAACTGATCGATGGGTTGCTCGAGGTCGGTGATTTTCAGCTGGCCCAGCACCTGCTTAAACCGGTCTTCATAGTCCCATGCCGCGGCGTTGTCCATCTCCTGTATGGCAGCAGTCATGGCATCGGTGTTGCCGCCAGCCAGAGCATGCTCGTAGTGGCGTATGGCCTGCGACTGCTTGTCGGCTCCCTCAAGGCAAGTGTCGATCACCGTGGCCGATGAGTTGAACGACGGCATCTGCCGCAAATAGCCCACACTGACGCCATTGCGAAAAATCACACTGCCGCTATCGTAGCCTTCGTCGCCGGCTATAATATTAAGCAAAGTGGACTTGCCTGTGCCATTTTTGGCTATTAGGCCCACCTTGTCGCCCTCGTCAAGGCCGAAAGTGATGCCGCTGAACAGGACGTCGGCTCCAAACGATTTGGTGAGATTCTCAACTTGCAGATAACTGTTGCCCATTTTTTTATTTGAATGTTTTTATATGCTGAATTTCCGTTTTGCCCTGCAAAGTTACAAAAATATCACAAACGCACAGTCATCAGCATGCGTCAAGGCCCCCGACAACATCTTTTGCCAGGGGCCTTGATTGAACTATTATTGAGATGTCTTTTTATTAGCTCTTAAGAGCCTCAATTATGCGCTCGCAAGCCTTGCCGTCGCCATAGGGGTTGATGGTCTCCGACATTTTGCGGTATAGGTCGGCATTGTTGAGCAGTTCCGACACATTGCTCACTATGGCATTGGCATCGGTGCCAACGAGTTTCACCGTGCCTGCGTCAACAGCTTCGGGGCGCTCGGTGGTGTTGCGCATCACCAGCACCGGTTTACCCAGCGACGGGGCTTCCTCCTGCACACCGCCACTGTCGGTGAGCAGCAACATTGAGTGCTTCATTGCATAAATGAAGGGCAGATAGTCGAGTGGGGGAATGAGGTGCACATTGTCGAGCTCCGACAGTAGGCTGTATACGGGCTTCTGCACATTGGGGTTGAGGTGAACGGGATACACAATGTCGATGTCGGGGTATTTCGCCGACAGCTCTTTGATGGCCTTGCAAATGTGTAGGAATCCGTCGCCAAAATTCTCGCGACGGTGGCCTGTGACCAGAATATAGTTGCGCTTGCCCACCTCATAGCCTTTGCTTGCCAGCTCTTGCCTGATGTGCTCTTCCACGCCAGGCTTGGTCTTGATGATGTCAACGGCCATAAGCAGGGCATCGATCACGGTGTTGCCGGTCACGAATATCTTTTTGTCGTCGATAGCCTCCTGCAGCAGGTTTTGGTGTGAGCGCTCGGTGGGGGCGAAGTAATAGTCGCAAATGCGGTCGGTGACCTGGCGGTTCATTTCCTCGGGCCACGGCGAAAGCATGTTGTAGGTGCGCAGTCCGGCTTCAACGTGGCCAATGGGTATTTGCTGGTAGAAGGCAGCAATCGAAGCCGCCATCGAGGTGGTGGTGTCGCCGTGCACCAGCACCACATCGGGCTTGAAGTCCTTGAGCACATCGCGCAGGCCCAGCAGCACCTTGGTGGTGATGTCGTAGAGGTCTTGGTTGGGGGCCATTATGTTGAGGTCGTAATCGGGTTTGATGTCAAACACCTCAAGCACTTGGTCGAGCATCTGGCGGTGTTGCGCTGTGACACACACTTTGGTGTCAAACTCATCGGCATTCGCTTGCAGTTTCTTCACTAGCGGGGCCATTTTTATGGCTTCGGGGCGTGTGCCAAACACAAGGAGTATCTTTTTCATATATATTGCAAATGTTTGTTATGTTGTCGTCAATAAATTTTGCGGAGCGCGGACTGGCCGCCACAATTGAACTCCGATGTAAAATTAACTATAAATTCACTTGTGTGCAAGAATTGACGCAAAGATTGCCCACAAAGTTGGCGCAAAGCCACGCCAAGCGGCATTAACAGCGCCAATTTTGCAGCACAAAAAAGCTGCCACGATTTTATATAAAAAAAGGCCATAAGCAAAAATAAAAGAAAGATTTTTAGTAATTTTGTGCAACTATTGTTTATTTGGAAATGGCATACATATTAAATATAGAGACTTCTACCGAGGTGTGCTCGGTGGCATTAACTCATGATGGCGAGGTGCTTGACCATCATGAGAACTATGACGGCAAGACTCACGCCACACTGCTAAGCGCCTACATTCAAGACGAATTGAAGTATGTGCGCACACGCGAAATCAAGCTCGACGCCGTGGCCGTGAGCATTGGCCCAGGGTCATACACCGGGCTGCGCATAGGCTTGTCGGAGGCAAAAGGACTTGCCTTCGGCCTTGGCGTGCCTCTGATAGGGGTGAACACGCTAAAACTGCTCACCACATCGGCCATGTTCAATGAGTTTTTTGACGACGAAGAGTTGTTTGTGCCCATGATTGACGCCCGCCGCATGGAGGTGTATACCGCGGTCTACAATTCTGCCCTCGACGATATTGTGCCACCACAGCCCAAAATAATCGACGCCGACTCGTTTGCCGACCTGCTTGCCGACCACAAACTTGTGTTCTTTGGCAACGGATCGGACAAAGTGGCCGAGGTCATCAAGCACCCAAACGCCATGTTCCTGCCAGGCATAAAGCCCGTGGCCCTCGACATGATGGTGCTGTCGGAAATGGCTTTCCGCAAAAAGGACTTCATAGATGTGGCATATTCCACTCCACTCTACCTGAAGGAGTTCCAAGCCACACAACCCAAGCACAAGGTGCTTTAGACCAACTTAATTGAAGAATAAACTCATGCTTAAATACAATTCACAGCTAAAAAAACTTGCGCTGCCCGAGTATGGCCGCAACATTCAGCAGATGGTGGACTACTGCTGCACCATTGAGGACCGTGAAGAGCGCAACCGATGCGCCTACACCATTATCCAGACGATGGGCAACCTGTTTCCACAGCTGCGCGACGAGGCCGACTATAAGCACAAGCTTTGGGACCACTTGGCCATAATGAGCAACTTCAAGCTCGACATCGACTACCCATATGAGGTGGTGAAGGAGGAAAATCTTGAAACCCAACCCGAGCCAATTCCATATCACCTCGAGAACATAAAGTATCGCCACTACGGCAAAATCATTGAAAAAATGATAGCGCGCGCATGCGAGTATCCCGACGGAGATGAAAAAGACGCACTGGTGATGCTCATTGCCAATCACATGAAAAAGCTGATATTCCAAATCAGCAAAGAGGATGTGGACGATGCAAAGATATTCAAAGACTTGGCACACTACTCCCACGGACAGATAAGGCTCGACCCTGCCACCCACTCGCTGCACGAGTTTAAAGAAGCACCAGCAGCTCAGCCTGCTGGCAAAAAGAAAAAGAAAAAATAAGTACACCACACCCTGCACATTCATTCGATTATGATCACACGCAGCCAAATAGTGGAAATGGGACACTACAACAAGCCTCACGGCGTGAATGGCGAACTGTCGGCAACGATGGATTGCGACCTCGACGTGATTAAGGGCTTTTCGTGCCTTATTTCGGAAATCGACGGCATCTTCGTGCCTTTCTTCGTTGAGTCGCTGCGCCCGAAATCTTCCGAGACGGTGCTGCTGAAAATCGACGGCATTAACAATGAAACCGATGCAGCGCTGCTTGTCAACAAGCCAATATATGTGAAAAAGGAAGAGTATGAGCAGCTTAGCGACGAATATGACGACGATGCCATGCCACTCGACTTTTTCATCGGCTACGCGGTGACCGACAACGGGAACAAGCTTGGCACAATAGTTGATGTCGACGAAGAGACCGACAACTGCCTGTTTGTGGTGAGGCGCACCGACGGCTTGGAGGTGATGATACCGGCCAGCGACGACTTGATCAACGACATCGACACCGACAAGCAAGTGATCGACATGAGCCTGCCGCAGGGTCTGATAGATGTGCAGACCACTAACTAACACATAATTAATTATGGACGAAGAAAAGGAATTTGACGAAATAGACGCATTGCAATTCATTAGAAGCAATGTCGATGAGCAAGTGAGTAAAAAATATGACGACGACGATCTGCTGATTGTAATGGACATCATGTTTGAATTCGACGAGAAGTGTGGCGACAGCGACATCGACAACTACGATGAACAGGTGATTAAGTATGTCATCGCCCAGCTGCACAAAGACCCTGAAAACAGGGTGGAAGATGCCGATGTGCCGCAAATCGTTACAGCTGAGCTCGACTACGAAGACTCGCTTGCAATGTAGATTGACGCACTCACTTAACCATAATGCATAGCAAAATGAACAAATTCATACACACAATAGCCTCTGGGGTGATGGCTTTGGCCGCAGTCATGGCCATGACCGCACCAACGGTAAGTGCAGCCGAAGTTGAGATCTACGACCTCTCGCTCGACGACAACCTTGAGACTCCTGAAATAAAAAACAGCAAGGTGTCGCAAAAGGTTCAAGACTACCAATATGAGGTGGCCGTGCAACTGAAAAAAGCCAACTACGACGTGGAGTTGATGCGCGACAACGAGGTGATTGTCATCACGATTCCGGCGGGGCAACTGTTTAACCCCAACGACACTGTGGTGAACTCTCTTGGCAAGGTGTCGCTGAAACCACTCACACGCTACCTGCGCAACCCCGGATTCTACAAAATGCTGCTGGTGATGCACACCGACAACACCGGTTCGGACAAATACACCCTTAACCTGTCGCGCAGCCGCGTGAATGCAGTGTTCGACTGGTTTGAGGCCAACGCCAGTGTCGACTTTCTTGTGCCTTACGCACTCGGGGCCACCGATCCGGCCATTGACAACAACTCGATGGATAACCGCAAGCGCAACCGCCGCCTTGAGGTGTTTCTGGTGCCCGACAAGGTGATGATTAATCAGGCCAAAAAAGGCCGCATCGACATAAATTACATAGGAAAATAATTAATAAAAAAATACAACTACAAAACAATGGCAAAAGAGCTGAAAAATTTAACCAAGAGAGCCGACAATTACTCTCAATGGTATAACGAGCTTGTAGTGAAAGCTGACTTGGCCGAGCAGTCGGCCGTGCGTGGCTGCATGGTGATAAAACCCTATGGCTACGCCATTTGGGAAAAAATGCAGCGTCAACTCGACGATATGTTTAAGGAAACTGGCGTGCAAAACGCCTACTTTCCCCTGCTAATTCCAAAGTCGTTCTTAAGCAAGGAGGCCGACCACGTGGAAGGCTTTGCCAAAGAGTGCGCTGTGGTGACACACTACCGCCTCAAAAACGACCCCAACGGCAAAGGCGTGGTGGTTGACCCCGATGCCAAGCTCGAAGAGGAACTGATTATTCGCCCCACAAGCGAAACAATCATATGGAACACCTACCGCAACTGGATCAACTCCTACCGCGACCTGCCCCTGCTCATCAACCAGTGGGCCAATGTGTTCCGCTGGGAAATGCGCACACGCCTCTTTTTGCGCACAGCCGAATTCCTGTGGCAAGAGGGCCACACGGCCCACGCCACGAGTGAGGAGGCCCAGGCCAAAGCAATAGAAATGTGCCACGTGTATGCCAAGTTTGCACGCGAATATATGGCAGTGCCCGTGATTGAGGGCGTGAAGTCGGCCAACGAGCGCTTTGCGGGCGCCGTTGAAACCTACACCATCGAGGCCATGATGCAAGACGGCAAGGCACTGCAATCTGGCACATCGCACTTCCTCGGCCAGAACTTTGCCAAGGCATTCGACGTTAAGTTTATCAACAAGGACAACAAGCTCGACTACGTTTGGGCCACATCGTGGGGTGTGTCGACGCGCCTGATGGGTGCGCTCATCATGACCCACAGCGACGACAACGGCCTTGTGCTGCCGCCCAAGCTGGCACCTATTCAAGTGGTGATAGTGCCTGTGTATCGCAGCGCCGAGCAGCTTAAAGAAATTGATGAGCACGTGGCACCTATCGTCAACAAGCTCAAGGCAATGGGCATATCGGTGAAATATGACAACGCCGACAACAAGCGCCCCGGATTCAAGTTTGCCGACTATGAGCTTAAGGGTGTGCCCGTGCGCCTTGTGATTGGCGCGCGCGACATTGAAAACGGCACCGTGGAGGTTATGCGCCGCGACACCCTTGAGAAGTCGAACGCACAGCTCCAAGGCATAGAGGAGCACGTGAAAGCTCTGCTCGATGAAATCCAGGCCAACATCTACAAGAAAGCACTTGACTTCCGCGACAAGATGACCTACAAGGTTGACAACTACGACGACTTTAAGGCTCAGCTTGAAAAGGGCGGATTCATCCTTGCTCCCTGGGACGGCACCACCGAAACCGAGGAGCGCATCAAGGAAGAGACTAAAGCCACCATACGCTGCATTCCGCTCGACGCCGAGGATGAAGCAGGCGTGGACATGCTCACCGGCAAGCCCTCGGCACGCCGCGTGATATTTGCAAGAAACTATTAATAATGCAATATTGGCAAACGGGCTGCGACCGCAGGAGTTGTGGCCCGTTTGACGTTTATATACACACGGTTGAATGGCTGACTCCAACTTGAAACAAAAAACCGCCAAAGGCCTGCTGTGGGGCGGCATGAGCAATGTGCTGCAGCAGTTGCTCAACGCCGTGTTTGGCATAGTCATAGCCAGACTGCTGAGTGAAAGCGACTACGGCATGGTGGGCATGCTCACGGTGTTCATTCTTGTGGCCAACTCGCTGCAAGAGTGCGGCTTCACCAATGCACTGGCCAACCGCCCGAGCATTGAGCACCGCGACTACAACGCTGTGTTCTGGTTCAGCACCATGATGGGACTTGCAATGTATGCGCTGCTGTTTGTGTGCGCTCCGCTTGTGGCGCAGTTCTATGGCGAGCCCGAGCTGAAGCCGCTGCTGCGCTACCTGTCGCTGTCGTTTGTGTTCTCGAGCACGGCCACGGCACACAACGCCTACATGTTTAAGCGACTCATGGTGAAGGGCAAGTCGGTGGCCCAAATCACCGCCCTTGTGGTGTCGGGCACGCTGGGCATGGGCATGGCCTATAAGGGCATGGCCTATTGGGGCCTTGCGACCCAAACGGTGGTCTACACGTTCACCTATGCGCTGATGATGTGGATATTCTCGCCATGGCGGCCGACATTCAGTTTCGACTTCGGCCCCATCAGGCAAATGATAGGATTCAGCAGCAAAATGCTGATAACCAACATATTCATGCAGTTAAACAACAATATTTTCTCGGTGCTGCTGGGCAAACTCTACACCCACTGCGAGGTGGGCCTGTATTCACAAGCCAACAAGTGGGAGAGCATGGTGCACAACTCCATCACCAGCATGATCACCGGCGTGGCGCAGCCTGTGCTTCGCTCGGTGGAGGGCGACGATGAGCGGCAGCGCGAGGCGTTTCGCAAGTTGCTGCGCTTCACGGCATTCGTGTCGTTCCCGGCAATGTTTGGCCTGGCGCTGATTGCCAAAGAGTTTATTGTGGTCACCGTCACCGATCGGTGGCTGGGATGCGTGCATATGCTGCAGCTGCTGTGCCTGTGGGGAGCGTTTCAGCCCATCACAATGCTGTATGCCAACATGGTGATAAGCAAAGGCCGGTCGAATGTGTATATGTATAACTACGTGGCCATCGGCATAGTGCAACTCACAGTGCTGCTGCTGGTTCACAATCTCGGCATACAAGCCATGATTGTGGCCTTTGTGGCCGTGAATGTGCTGTGGCTGCTGGTGTGGCACTCGTTTGTGCACCGCTACATTGGGCTTAGGCTGAAGCACACGCTGGCCGACATAATGCCGTTTGCAGCCATCGCAGCTGTCACCATGGCAGCCACCTATGCCTCAACCCTGTGGATTGGCGACATGCGCCTGCTGCTGGTTGCGCGCGTGGTGCTTGCCGCAGCGATTTATGTGGCCATTTTAAGAATCACCAATGCCGCCATACTCAAAGAATGTGTGGCTTACCTGACTAAAAAGAAGAAGCAACAATGAAAGTGTTATATACGTTTGGCGGAATGCCGCATTACCTCAACGCACTGCTCAACAAGGTGGTGGCGAAAGGAGCCGAAGTCACTGTGGTGATGCCCGACAAGGGCAATGCCACCATTGGCAAGGGAGTGAAAATGGTGGACGGCGGCAGCTACAAGCGGGTGCCGTCGCCCGAGAACAAAATGTGGTATGGCAAAATGGGATTTCCGCGCCTGCCCGAGATCGTTGAGGCCGAAAAGCCCGACATTGTGGTGATGGGATGGCCCTACTTTTTGCAGGTGGCACTGCAGCCGTCGCTGCGCAAAGCGCTCAACGGAAGCAAAGCCAAACTGCTTATACGCGAAATTCCGTTTCAAACGCCTCCCTACGGTGGCATAAAGGCATACTTCAAGGCCAACCCGATGATTGACGAGAACATGAACGTGCTGAGCCACGGCGCCGCCTTTGCCTTAAAGCAATGGTTGATAGCTAAAATCAGACGCCGCTGCTACAGCTATGCCTCGGGGGCACTCAACTACTCGACGGCGGCCTACGACATTTTACCCTCGTATGGCCTAAGCCGCGACCAAATACACGTGACCTATAACTGCACCGACACCGCTGCGCTGATGCAGCAGCGCAGCGCCGTGCTTGCCGCCGAGCCCATATTGCCTGCATCGGCCCACAGGATTCTGCACATTGGCCGCCTGGTGAAGTGGAAGCGAGTTGACCTGCTTATCGACGCAGTGGCCATCGTAGCCAAGCAAGTGCCCGATGTAGAGCTCGTGGTGGTTGGCAACGGCCCCGAGAGCGACAGTCTCAAAGCTCAGGCGCAAAGGCTTGGGGTGGGGCGCAACTGCAACTTTGTGGGGGCAGTCTATGACCCCAAGACGCTGGGAGCCTACATGCACGAGTCGAGCGTGTATGTGCTCGCTGGAATGGGCGGACTGTCGATAAACGACGCCATGACCTACTCGATGCCCATAATTTGCTCGGTGTGCGACAGCACAGAGCGCGACCTTGTGGCCGATGGGGTGAACGGATACTTCTTCAAAGAGGGCGACGCCACCGACCTTGCCGCCAAAATAGAGAAGTTGCTGGCATCGCCCGAACTGTGCCGCAAAATGGGGGAGGAGTCGTTTAAGGTGATTCGTGACAAGATTAACATCGACACCGTGAGCGACCGCTACATGGAGGTGTATAAAAATTTGATGCACCGACATTTGCATATGTCGCAAAAAGACCGTAAATTGCATGCGTAAACTTTAAAACTTGTATCGCTTATGACACAGTTAAATCAAATTTACCGCTGCACCTTGTGCGGCAACATTGTGGAAGTGCTTAATCCTGCTGCCGGACAGCTTGTGTGCTGCGGCAAACCAATGCAGTTGCTCGAACCGAACACAACCGACGCTGCAGGTGAAAAGCACGTTCCTGTGATTGAAAAATCGGCCAATGGCTATCGTGTGACCGTTGGCAGTGTTGAGCACCCAATGCTTGAGGCCCATTACATCCAGTGGATTGAGCTGATTGGGGCCAACAAGGTGTTGCGCCATGCGCTTAAGCCTGGCGACAAACCAGAAGCCACGTTCCCTCTCATCGACGGGCCGGTGTCGGCACGCGAGTTTTGCAACCTGCATGGGCTTTGGAGCTCGGCCGAATTAGAGTAACCATTCACACTGCAATGGATATGCATAACAATAACAATGCATTGCGCTGATGGCCGACAAACTCACACCCGAGCAGCGCCACAAGTGCATGGCGCATATCCGCGCAGTAGACACGAAACCTGAAATGCTCGTGCGCAAACACCTGTTTGCGCACGGGTTTCGTTATAGGCTGCACGTGAAACGTCTGCCTGGCAAGCCCGACATAGTGCTGAAGAAATACCGCACCGTGATTATGGTGAACGGTTGCTTCTGGCACGGGCACGAGGGCTGCAGCCACTACCGGCTGCCAAAGACCAACACCGAATTTTGGCGCGAAAAAATCGAGCACAACCGCCGCCGCGACGCCAAAGAGGCCGTGGTGTTGCGCTTATTGGGGTGGCATGTGATTCGCATATGGGAGTGTGAACTCACGCCAAAACGCCGCAAAGCCACACTGCTCAACCTTGAAATCACACTCAACCACCTGCTTATTAAAAACTACGCGCCAGCCTCCAATGCCACCACTGCGCAAGCTGCCGAGCCGCGAGTGGGCTACAACAGGCGCAAGCGGTGATGCATGCGGCAACCGCTACTCATGGTGGTAGGGCTCATGGTTGATGATGGTCATGGCTCGATAGAGCTGCTCAGTGAATATTAGCCTAATCATTTCGTGCGGAAACGTCATCTTCGACAGCGACAGCAGTTCGTTGGCGCAGTCATACACATCCTGGCTAAACCCATACGGGCCGCCCACCACCAGCACCATGCGCCTTGCGCCCGAAGCCATACGCTTTTCAATGTATTTTGAAAACTGCACCGAAGTGAATTCTTTGCCGTGCTCGTCGAGCAGCACCACATAGTCGCCCTTGTCGAGCATGGCGAGTATGCTTTTGCCTTCAGCCGTTTTTTGCTGCTGCTCGCTGAGGTTGCGGGTGTTTTTCACATCGTCGATATACTCTATGGAAAACGGAATGTAGTGCGAGAGTCTCGACGTGTATTCGTCAATGCCCTGCCTAAGGTATCCATTGGTGGTCTTGCCCACCACTGCCAAAACTATCTTCATTTGCTTCTTAATATTTTGCTACGGGTTTGCGCTTGCACAGGTCGTTGAATCGGCAATAGTTGCACAAAGTGGATTTTTCGGGGCACTGCACGAACTGCTGCTCCGTGCTTTGCAGCGATGCAATGCGATTGCCCAGCGCCTCCTTAAACTCTTCTAGCATGTTGCCCTTATCCTTGTCGCATAGGCTGCCAAGCGACACCTGCCCTTGAGGGTGATTGGTGGTGTCGCCGCGTTTGGGCTTAAACGACACACCGGCCACGCTCATATCGCGCAACTTGTAGATCACCGGCTCCACATCATCGGCAGGATGCTCCTGCTTCCATGCGATGCTGTAGAGCAACAGTTGCAAGATGGCATGCGGACGCTTGCTGCCTGCCTTGTTGTCAAACAACGCGTCGATGCTGCTAAACTCGGTGGTGTCGCCGCCCGTCTTATAGTCAACAATTCTCACCGGGCCGCCGTCACCAATGCGGTCGATGCGGTCGGCGCGGTAATAGAAGTTGAATTTCACCCCATTTATGCAGAGTATGAGACGGCTCGGCACCTCGCACTCGAGCACAGTGAAGTGGTCGGCACCCGTCAGCTTCAGCAACTCAATGTCGTGGTTAAGGGCATTCTCGATGAGCTGCGAAATGGTGACCTTCAGTATCTTTGCATCGCCCGTGAGCGGTGCCGTAGAGTTCTCGTCGTGCAGATAGGTCTTCACTATGTTGCTGTACACCACACCGTCGAGTTTGGTCCTTTTGAAGTCGGCAATCATCTTTGCAGTCACCTTGTAGGGCTTCACTGGATGCTCGGGCTCATCGGTTCCGTTTACACTGCTGGGGTAATACAGCTCTTGCAGCGAGTCGTGCACAATCGTGCCCAACGTGCTCGCATCCATAAAGTCGCCGCCGGGTGTGTTGTCGTCGAGCCCCTGAATGTGGCGCAGATAGAACTTAAGCGGACAGTCCACATACTGGTTGATGGAACTTGCCGACAAGTAGGCTGCCGCATCGCCACTGGCCGAGTAGGCGGCAATCTTGGATTGGCAGGCGTCGTCTTTGCTCACCTTCAGAGTGTAGTCCTCGGCTGGTGTCAGCTGGCAGTTGACCACCTTGTGGACAATGGGCTGGCAATACACCTTTTCGAGTTGAGCGATGTATCGCGACGGCTCGCCCGAGCCCATGGCCTGCGCACTTGAGTCGTAAAGCAGATACACCCTGCGCGCCCGGGCCAGCAGGCGGTAGAAGTAGTAGCTCGACATCGACTCCTGGTGCTCAACCGAAGCCATGCCAAAGTGGTGGCGCAGACTGTTGGCGATAAACGTCTTTGCAGCATGGCGGCGTGGAAACACACGCTCATTGACCGAGAGTATTATCAGGTTGTCGAAGTCGAGACAGCGCGTTTCGAGCATACCCATTATTTGAAGCCCATGCAGCGGCTCGCCCTCAAACGGAATCGTGTGGCTGCCCGCCAAGCGGTCGGTGAGGTAAAACACCGTGGACTCGCACATGGGCACGCCATAGCGGCCAATGCAGTCCTTCACCTGCTGCAACACCAGTCTGTATTGCGCTATAAACGCGCTTTGCAGCGGCACGCACTTGTCCGCCTCATCGCTGCTGTCGTCGTCCGTGCCAGCGGCGCTTTGCCGGCCGATTATGGCAGCATTAAGTTTGTCAACGAATTCAATCAGGTGGTCGATGTGGCTCTTAACCCCTTCCACTCCGGCATTTAGGCTTATGGTGCTGAATAATGGCTTTAGGTTGGGCATGCTGGAAAACGTGGTTTCGGGCACGCGGAAGTCGTTGCTGTTGTCCACAGCCTCGCTCACGGCAATAGCCTCTGGGCCAAAAGCCGCCTTCACAATTGGGTGCGACAGCACATTGCGCACATCGTCGCGGTAGAAAGTCCAGCCGGCAGCGCCCCTCGAAGCCTGTCTGTGCATCTTGGCCACAGTGTGCATCAGCGACACCACATCGGCATTGCGCAGCGGGTAGCCCAACGTCACGTTCACACTCTTCACCTTGCTGCTTATCGAGTTCACAAGCGGCGTAAACAAGTTTTCATCGGGCAGCACAATGGCTGTGTTGATGGCATTGCCGGGATCGGTCAGCTTGTCGTCCACGAGGCCGTCCACGATGTGAAACGCATATTTGGCCTGGCCAAAATTCGACGGCACAGCCACCGTCTCGATTTGCGGCCAACTGGTCACCGCATCGGCCGTGAAGTCGGCCGGCTCCGGAAAGTCCTTTATATATTGCGATATGAACCGCGTGGCCAAGTTGTCGCCATTGTCCATTGCTGGCCACGAGTGGTCCCAAAAGAAGTCGGCCAGTCCCTGCTTCTTTAGGCTGCTGAACACCAGCAGCTCGCAGTTGCTGAGCACATTGAAGCCCACAAACACATAACGATCATACGGCAGCGGATTACTTCCGCCGGCCAGCTTCAACGCGGCATCGCGGTAGGTCTTGCCCGTGTAACTCAACTGCTGACTGGCCAGCAGCGCATTAAACCGCTCATACAGCGGCAGCAACTGCTGCCACAGGCGCAGATAGTTGCGCTTCACCTCGCCGTCGTTGCCATCGGGGTCGGCTTCATATTGCCGCCAAAACGAGTCGTCGTCACCCGAGTCGGGAATATTGATATACTGCCTCAGTTCATCCTTCAGCTCCCGCGGCAGAAAGTCGGTAGAAATCTCCTTATACTCCTTTATGTTGGTGAATATCTCCTTGGGGTTCACCAAATACATGTCCACATCATTGAAGTCGCTCAATATCACGCTGCCCCAGTACACGAATTTGTCGAAGGGGTAGTCCTCATTGCCACTGAGCTGGGTGTAGGCCTTATGCAGCAAAAACAGCGCCTCAACCGAGTTGGGCGTCACCTCCTCGGCCACATCGGCCACAAAGTCGCTGATGGTGGTCAGGCGTGGCTGCATCACCGGAGCCGCCGCATCGGCTTGTGCTTCATCAAGGTATTTTGCAAAAAACTGACTGCTGCGCCTGTTTGGAAACACAAAGCAGTAGTCAGCCAGGCCGCTTTTGCCACCATAGTAGCTTGCCACCTGCTGCAGAAAGGGTGTGTGATTCCGTTCCATTTCTTAATAATCTAGTATTTACGTATTAGCATTAGGCAGCCACCAGCATCGCAGGCAGCAACCACAAAACAAATATAAGACAAAATCACTTACCCCGCAAATCCACACCACACCAATACCATCTTTCCTCACTGCAACAAACGAGCAAAGGGGTCGCGGTATGAGCCGCGGCCCCTTTGCCGTTTGTTGTGCGGTTGTAGAGCTATTAGTTCTGCTTCAGTTTCTTGGCCACGTCGCTTGCCGCTTTGTTGACGGCGTTAACGTCGCCTTCAACTTTGCGTTTGGCTGCGCTCTTGGCGCTGTCAACTAGCTGCTTGCCTGCATTCTCGGCAGTTTCGGCCACTTCACTTGGCAGTGCCACGGCCTTCTTGGCTATTTCGGTGAACGAGGGATAAATCACGTTGATAGCCTTGGCATTTTTCTCAATGGCCTTCTGCACCTTTTCCACATACTGCTTCACGGCGTCGGCGTTGCCAGCGTAACTGCCAATGGTGGCCTGACTCTTCTTGAGCAGGGCGCTGATGCCAGCAGTGTCCTTGGCAGCCACAAGCTCGTCGAGCTGTATCTGGAAGTCTTCGGCCGAGATGGTGTCAGCCACGGCTGCCTCAGCAGCGGTTGAATCGGAGGCAGTGGAATCGGACTCACTGCCGGCCTTGTCGGCGTTGCCGCACGACACCATTACAATGAGGCGGTGGCGGCTAAAAGTAACATAATCTGTTTTTTTGAATTTTGGTTTTTGCTTTTTCGAATGCGAATTTATCACAAAGCTGCTTTGCCGCCAAGCATGTTTGCAATATTTAAAAATTGCAGCAATTATATAGCCAACGGCACGATTTTTCGCACATTTGGCATTATATTTGCTGTTGCTATAGACTCAACACTATTAATTAATAATTATGATTTACCTGATTTTTATTGCGATAGCCATTGCGAGCTATGCGGTGCAAAGCTCACTAAAAAGGAAGTTTGAGCGCTACTCAAAGATTCCCATCGGCCATGGCATGAGTGGCCGCGATGTGGCGGCCAAGATGCTTTATGACAACGGCATCAACAATGTGGCGGTGAAGAGCACAAGCGGCATGCTGTCGGACTACTTCAACCCGCAAGACAAGACTGTGAACCTGAGCGACGGGGTGTATGCCGTCAACAGTGTGGCGGCGGCCGCAGTTGCCGCCCACGAGTGTGGCCACGCAGTGCAGCACGCGGTGGGCTACGGGCCGCTGCGGCTGCGGTCGGCACTGGTGCCAGTGGTGACGTTTGCCTCGCAGTGGGTGTCGTGGATATTACTAGCCGGCATACTGCTGATACAGACCATGCCCGCCATTATGGGCGTGGGCATAGCACTGTTTGCCCTGACGGCGCTGTTCAGTTTTGTGACTCTGCCTGTGGAGATTGACGCAAGCCGGCGCGCCATAGCATGGCTCGACCACTCGGGCCTGACCCAGGGACAGACCACCGAATATGCCCGCGACGCCCTGCGTGCCGCAGCCTACACCTATGTGGTGGCGGCCCTTGGCTCGCTGGCAACGCTCATATACTATTTGCTGGTGTTTGTCAACAGGCGCGACTAATGCACTGTGGTTGCGCATTTTTTTGTAACTTTGCAGTTGCGATAACACTAATCAGACCGCGACCCTGCCACTTGAGCGGCAGGCTGACGGCCACACATTATAAAAAACATTAAGACAGAAATGGCACAAAAACCTTCGATTCCAAAGGGAACGAGAGACTTTTCGCCAATTGAGATGGCGAAGAGGAATTATATTTTCAATACTATTAAAGATGTGTTTCTGCTCTACGGATTCCAGCAGATTGAGACCCCCGCGATGGAAAACCTGTCGACGCTGATGGGCAAATATGGCGAAGAGGGCGACAAGCTGCTGTTTAAGATTCTGAACAGCGGCGACTATCTGGCCAAGGCCCCCGACGACCTGTTGGCGTCGAAGGACTACATTCACCTGATTCCCAAACTCAGCGAAAAGGGACTGCGATATGACCTCACAGTGCCGTTTGCACGCTATGTGGTGCAGCATCGCAGCGACATCCAGTTCCCGTTTAAGCGCTACCAGATTCAGCCAGTGTGGCGCGCCGACCGTCCGCAAAAGGGACGCTACCGCGAATTCTACCAGTGCGACGCCGACATTGTGGGCAGCGACTCGCTGCTAAACGAAATCGAGTTACTGTCGATGATTGATGAGGTGTTCAAACGCTTTGGCGTGAACATCACCATAAAGCTTAACAACCGCAAGGTGCTGAGCGGCATCGCCGAGGTGATAGGAGCCCCCGACAAGATAGTGGACATAACCGTGGCAATCGACAAAATCGACAAAATAGGCATCGACAATGTGAATGCCGAATTGCGCGAGAAGGGACTTGGCGAAGAGGCAGTGGCCACGCTGCAACCTCTGCTCACACTCTCGGGCACCAATGCCGAGAAGCTGGCCACGCTCAAAACCCTGCTGGCCAATAGCGAGGTGGGCAACAAGGGCATTGAGGAGATTGAGTATGTGCTGGGACATGTGGAGAGCCTCAACCTGAAGTCGACCGTTGAACTCGATGTGTCGCTGGCCCGCGGCCTCAACTACTACACAGGCACCATTCTTGAGGTGAAGGCCAACGATGTGGTGATGGGCAGCATCACTGGCGGCGGACGATATGACAACCTTACGGGCGTGTTTGGCATGCCTGGCACCTCGGGTGTGGGCATCAGCTTTGGCGCCGACCGCATATTCGACGTGCTCAACACACTCAACCTCTATCCGGCCGACACTCTGGCGTCGACCAAGGTGCTGTTCATCAACTTCGGCGAGAAGGAAGCCTGCAAATCGCTTGGCTACATAATGCAGCTGCGTGCTGCCGGAATATCGGCCGAGCTATTCCCCGACGCCACAAAAATGAAGAAGCAGATGAACTATGCCAACGTGAAGCAAGTGCCATTTGTGGCTATGGTTGGCGACAACGAACTTGCCACCAACACCATCGCCCTTAAAGACATGGCCTCGGGCGAGCAACAAAGCCTCACTCTTGCCCAAGTGGTGGAAAAGCTTAAATAAGCCTCACTCCCACCTGCACTGACAACAAACAAAAAACTGAGCGGCGATGCAATAGATTTTGCATCGCCGCTCAATTATTTTTATGGCTACTTAAAATTACTTCAAGCCAATTTTCTTGGCAATTGCATCGGGCACGGCAGCCTTGTTCACATATATGTCCATGGTCTTAGCCATGAAGTAGGCCTCGCTCACATAGAAGAATCCGTGATACAGTTGGTTGGTGTCCCAGCTGTTTTGCACCTTGTAATATTTGTTACCCTTTTGGTCAACGGCCTTGCCCACAATCACCATGCCGTGGTCGTCGGTGGTCTCCTTGTTGTCAAACATCTCTTGGCGCGATTCCTGAGTCACCTTCTGCTCCTCAACCGGGCCTTTGATTTCCCACTTCTCGGCCTCACGGTCTTTGTCGCTCAGCTGCTCCCAGCGGTCGTGGTCAGAGCCTTTGAGGTCTTTCTCGTCCTTGCCCTTAGGCAGCACGGCGTATCCCTTGCGGAACTTGAAGCCCACCTCGCTCACATCGGCTGCCCACTCCACGGGATAGCCCTTGTCGATGGCGTTGTCCACAATCGCCTTCATCTCTTCCATCTTCACATTCATGTAGTCACCCCACAGCCAGTTGTCGGCCACTTCAAGCTTAAACGGCTTGTAGTAGGGGTGATGCGTGAACGAAGTCACACCAATGTAGTCGTTGAGGTCGATTGGCAGCGACTCGGCATAGCTTTTCGGAGTGTATGTCTTGCCCTGCCACTCAAACGTTTCGGGAAGTTTGCCCAGATATGCGTTAAGAATTCCCTTGAAGCCCTCGATCCACGCAGGCGACAATTTTTTCTGCTGGTTTTTGCTTATCACATTAAGGTATGACGACAACGCATCGTCGAGCTCATAGAAGTTAAACTTCTCGGCACCATAGGTGAGGCCCGAATACACCTCATCGGGCACCATGCCATAGTTTTCCCACACATAGGGCACGTCGAGCGCGCTGCCACCCTGGGCAAAGTTGATTTTGCCGTCCATGCGGATGTATTTTATGGCCTTGTCGAGGTAGCAGTGGTACACCACAAACGCCTGGCTAAGGTTGACCTCCTTGCCCGTCTTGCGCAAGATTTCGTCCTCAAAAAAGGTGTTGGTAGAGTAGCACCAGCAAGTGCCCGACTTGTACTGGTCTTCGACTTTGGTTGACTTTATCACCTTGGTGTCGGTGAACTTGAAGCCGGTGCTGTCAGGTATGATAACCTTGGGCTCATCGGCCATGGCATTGAAAGATACGCCTAATGCCAAAAGGCTGTAAAGAACTGCTTTCATATTAATATTTGTAGTTGTTATTGCTATTTTGACTACAAAATTAGTGCAAACCGAGCGCAATGCCAAGAAATGGACCCTTTCATTTCTTGCGCAATGCCGAGGTGCAGCCTTATTTATTTAAAATTAGTGCAAACCGAGCACGATGCCCCTGGTAATTTCATTTAAAGTTAGCGCTTTATCAGAATAGTGACCCTAATGGCCATGTCAAACAGCACAATCTTGCCATTGGCATTGGCTTTTATGTCGTCGGCCGCGTCCTGAAACAGCTTCAGCAGCGGCTCGGCATTGGCAGCATTGATGAATGGGGCAAACTTGCTGCTAAATGCCTGCTCGTCACGCGTGAGGTAGTTGAGTTGGGGCACATGCAAATTGTAGATGAAATTTTCACGCACCATACGCGAGGCGTAGTCCAGAAAGCGGCGCGACTTCTCGCGCTTCATGTCGGCAATGCCCTCGCTCCAAGCCTTAAGCGATTTAAGGTCGCGCATGTATGCCATACGCATCAGTGCCACAAACTCCTCGTGAAACAGCTTGCTCTCGCTGCCGCGCTGCATGTTTTGCTCAGCCAGAATCACATTGCCGTCGGCCGGTGCAGCCACGGCAATGGCCTCTTGCATGTCGACACCATAGCGGGCCGAGATGTAGCGGGCAATGTCGTCGGTCGACGGCTTGTGAAGCTCGATGCGCTGCGTGCGCGAGTAGATGGTGGGCAATATGCCCTTAGCATTGTCACTCACAAGTATAAACAGACTGTCGGGCGAAGGCTCCTCGATGATTTTCAGCAACTTGTTGGCGCAATCCTCCTTCATTTTTTCAGGCAGCCACATGATTAGCACCTTAAACTCCGACGAGTATGGGGCCATGCTCATCTTGCGGATGATGCTGTTGCTCTCGGCTACAAAAATTTGCGGCTGGGCATTGTCGTTTTTTATCAGCGACAACCAGCGTTCGTAGTTTTCCACCGGGCCTTCGCCTAAAAACTGCTTCCACTCTTCGATGTAGGTGTCGCACACCGTGCTGTCGGCCTTCTTAACGTAAGGAAACGAGAAGTAGGTGTCGGCATGATTCATGGTCTGGTGCTGCAGGCATTGCGGGCACACCCCGCACGAATCGCCATTGGCGGTGCGATGGGCGCAGTGAATGTATTGCGCCGTGGCAAGCGCAAGTGCCAGCTTGGGCACACCCGGCTCGCCGTGTAGCAGCAGAGCGTGCGGCATGCGGCGCTCGTCCACCAGACGGCGAATTTGGTCCACAGCCTTCTTATTGCCTATTACGTCGCTAAACTTCATCTGTCAGTCGTCTTTTTTGCAAAGTTAGCGCAAAAATCGGACGCTTGGCAAAAAATGCCTGCCAACTTTCGAATGGATTTGCTTTGTAGGCCGTTTCTTGCTAAATTTGCTTAGCCGTAAAATGGCCAAAGCAACACAACTTAATTATATGGAAAATATCGAAGCAAGAATAAAGGCATTGAGGAACGACCTCAACAAGCACAACTACAACTACTATGTGCTGAATCAGCCCACAATATCCGACCAGGAGTTTGACGCCGAGATGCGCGAGCTGCAAGACCTGGAAAAGGCCAATCCGCAATTTTTCGACCCATACTCGCCCACACAGCGCGTGGGCAGCGACCTTAGCCAGGGCTTTAAGCAAGTGACTCACGAGCGCCCCATGCAGTCGCTGGCCAACAGCTACAGCATAGAAGAGGTGCAAGACTTCCTGCGCCGCGCTAAGGAGGGCCTCGGCGGTGAGCCTGTGCAGATAGTGGGCGAGATGAAATATGACGGCACATCGATTTCAGTGACCTACGAGCACGGCCGGCTGGTGCGTGCGGTGACCCGCGGCGACGGTGTGCACGGCGATGACGTGACGGCCAACGTGATAACCATCAAAAGCGTGCCGCTGCAGCTGCAGCCGGGCGATTGGCCCGACAAGTTTGAAGTGCGCGGCGAAATTCTGCTGCCATGGAAAAACTTTGAGCGGCTCAACCACGAACGCCAATACAACGAGGAGCCGCTGTTTGCCAACCCGCGTAACGCAGCCGCCGGCACGCTGAAGATGCAAAACAGTGCCGAAGTGGCCCGACGCGGTCTCGATGCCTACTTCTACTTTCTGCTTGGCGACAACTTGCCATACGACACCCACTATGAGCGAATGGAGGCGGTGAAGCGATGGGGGTTTAAGACGGCTCAGATGACCATTCTGCCATCAATCGACGCTGTTAAGGACTTCATCGACCACTGGGACACCGAGCGCAAAAAACTGCCCGTAGCCACCGATGGGCTGGTGTTTAAGCTAAACTCCACTCGCCAGTGGCTAAACCTCGGATCCACAGCTAAATCGCCGCGATGGGCCATTGCCTACAAGTTTGCTCCCGAGCGCGAGTGCACCAAGCTGCGCTTCGTGTCGTTTGAGGTGGGGCGCACTGGCGTGATTACACCCGTAGCCAACCTCGACCCCGTGCTGTTGTCAGGCACAGTGGTGAAACGGGCATCACTGCACAACGAGGACATAATTCGCACGCTCGACATTCACGACGGCGACATAGTGTATGTGGAAAAGGGTGGAGAGATAATACCCAAAATAGTGGGCGTCGACGTTAAGCAGCGCGTGCCCGGCAGCAAGCCCATAGAGTTTGTGAGCCAATGCCCCGTGTGCGGCACCGCACTGAAGCGCGTCGAGGGCGAGGCTGCTTGGGTGTGCCCCAACAAATACAAATGCCCGCCACAAATCACGGGCCGCATCGAGCATTTTGTGGGACGCCACGCCATGAACATCGACGGCATAGGCGAGGAGGTGGCTGTGCAGCTGCACGACAGCGGCCTTGTGCACAATGTGGCCGACCTCTACGATTTGACGCTTGAAAGCCTCACTGCGCTCGACCGATTCCAGCAAAAGTCGGCGTCGCGCATTCTGCGCGGCCTCGAAGCATCGCGCAAAGTGCCGTTTGCCCGCGTGATTTTCGCTCTATCGATTTCATATGTGGGAGAGACCACTGCTAAAGTGCTGGCCCGCAACGTGCACAGCATCGACCGCCTTATGGCCATGCCGGCACAAGAGCTGGCAGCCATTCCCGAGATAGGGCCGAAAATTGCCGAGAGCATAGTGGAATACTTTGCGGAGGAATCGAACCGTGAAATAGTGGAACGGCTGCGCAAGGCCGGCCTGCAAATGGCTGTGGCCGAAGATGAACTGGCAGGCCGCACCAGCAAGCTGGCGGGCAAGAAGATAGTGATTAGCGGTGTGTTCAGCAAGCACTCACGTGATGAATACAAGGCTATGATTGAGCGAAACGGGGGCAAAAACGTGGGCTCGATATCTGGCGCCACGAGTTTTGTGTTTGCCGGTGAGAATATGGGCCCTGCCAAGCTTGAGAAAGCCCGCAAACTGGGGATACCTATAATCAACGAAGATGACTTCCTTAAAATGATAGAGTAGGGCGCGCACACGCCCCCCTGATGCAGCATTGGCGCCTTGCACTGCCAGCTGGCCTGATTCGTGGCCATAGTGACATGCGAGGCGCCAATGCTGCGTTTCCTTTTATGCTATTGCGCTTATTGCTTTATGCGCTCGGCGTCTTTCACACCCTTGAGGTTTTTGATTTTCTTTATCAGGTCGTCGAGCACCGAAAGACTGCTTACGCCCACCACCAGATAGCCCTGAAACAGGCCGTCGTTGGAGTTGATGGTGATGTCGCGCAGCACGGTGTCGCCCTCCTTATTAATGAGTGAAGTGATGTTGGCCACAATGCCAATGTCGTCCTGGCCAATCACGCGCAGCGTGGCGGCAAACTGCTTGCCCAGCTTGCCCGACCACTGCGAGCGAATTATGCGGTAGGGGTATTTGGTGCGCAGATGGCGCAGGTTGCCGCAGTCGGCGCGATGCACCTTTATGGCCCCGTCGCTCGAAATGAAGCCCACTATTTTGTCGCCATATATAGGGTTGCAGCACTTCGACAGCTTGTAGTTGATGCCTCGCACATCGTTGCCAATCACAAGTATGTCGTCGTTGTCGGTGCCATCGGCCGTTGGGGTTTGCAGCACGAAGTTTTCGGCCGTCTCGTGGGTGGTGCCGGTGCCAGTGGCGGCCTCAAGGAGTTTCGCGCACAAGTCGAGGTACTGGTCAACGATGTCGTTCACATCCAGCTTGCCCTCACTCAGAGCCACATAGAAGTCAGTGGCCACCTTATAGCCCATTTTGTTGAGCAGTTTGGCCATTTTACCCTCGTCAACATCTATTTTGCGGTTTTTGAACCGGCGCTGCAGCATCTCTTTGGCAATCTCAGCTTTCTTCACCCGAGCCTCATTCACGGCCTGCTTAATCTTGTTGCGCGCCTTCGATGTGACCACAAAGTTAAGCCAGTCGAGCCTCGGGGTTTGCGTTGAAGCCGTTAAAATCTCCACGGTGTCGCCACTCTTCAGCTTGTAGTTAAGTTTCTGATTGCGGCCGTCCACCTTGCCGCCAATGCAGGTGCTGCCCACCTTTGAGTGTATGTGGAAGGCGAAGTCGAGAATTGTTGACCCCATTGGCAGCTTAAACAAGTCGCCCTTGGGAGTGAACACAAACACTTCCTTCTCATACAAGTTCATGTTGATGCCGCGTATCAGCTCCATAGGGCCCTTGCTGCCGGCCTCTAGCACCTCGCGCACGCTATTCATCCACACATCAAGGTCGCCCTCGCTCTTCAGACCCTTGTATTTCCAGTGGGCGGCAAGGCCTTTCTCGGCAATCTCGTCCATGCGTTTGGTGCGAATCTGCACCTCCACCCACTTGTCGTTGTTGCCCTTCACCGTGATGTGCAGCGACTCATATCCATTGCTTTTTGGAATGGAAATCCAATCCTTAAGGCGCGAGATGTTGGCCGTATATATGTCGGTAACCACCGAATAGGCCACCCAGCAGTCCTTTTTCTCGTCCTTTTGCTGTGCGCTGTCGATGATGATGCGTATGGCAAACAGGTCGTACATTCCATTGAGGTCAACGTCCTTTTTCTTCATCTTGTTCCAGATGGAGTTGATCGACTTGGTGCGGCCCTTTATTTCATACTTCAGTCCGCTGCCGTCGAGGGCGACCTTAATGGGCTTGATGAAGTCGTCCACATACTTGTCGCGCTGTTCCTTAGTCTCATTGAGCTTATGCGCAATTTGCGTATACACCTTGCGGTTGAGGTATTTAAGCGACAGGTCTTCAAGTTCTGATTTAATTTTATACAGTCCCAGCCTGTGGGCCAGCGGAGCATACAGATAGCGCGACTCTGCCGAGATGTCTTTCACAAACTTCTCATCGGGGTGGTGGTTGATGCACCGCATCAGTGCCAAACGGTCGACAATCATGATTATAATCACACGGATGTCTTTTGCAAACGTGAGCAGCAGCTTGTGGAAGTTGTCGTCGGCCAGCGCAGCCTGCTTGCGGTAGAGCTGCGACACATTGTTCAGCCCATTGACCAGCTTGGCCGTGTCGTCGCCAAAAGCGCTTGCTATCTCATCTTCGGTGACGCAGTTCGATTTGCACAGGTTGTAGAGCAATATGGCTATGGTCATGTTGCGGTCGGGAGCCACACTCTCGGCCAGCAGCAAGGCGGTCTTGAGGCTGCGGGTGACCGGATTGATGCCATACTTGTCGCGGCGGTACTGGCCACTTTCCACGCCCGCACGAATAATGCGGTGCACAGCGTTGACGTCGGCCACGCTCACCAGGCCGCCCACAAGTTTCAGCAGACTCCTTGTGAGCGCCACCACCTTCATCTTCTCTTCGTGATTGAAATATGCGGTGTCCATATTTTTTACAGCTTATTCATCAAAAATCTTATTCAAAATTAATTTTTTATTGGTAACTTTACAAGAAAATAAAGTTATAAGATTATAACGACACTATCAACACCAATTAATGTTTCAAAAAAACTACATATCGCATGATGAACGCTGATGACAAGAAATTGATAGATAAGAAAGGGATTAGCGAGGAAAACATCGAGCAGCAGTTGAGCCGCTTCAAAGAGGGTTTTCCATTCCTTAAAATTGAGTCGGTGGCCGTTATTGGCAACGGAATCACCCGTTTCGACGACGCCGAAGTGGCCAGAAACGTCAAAACCTGGAAAAAGTTTCAGGCTGGCGGCGGGCGCATCGAGAAATTCGTGCCCGCATCGGGTGCCGCAAGCCGCATGTTTAAAAACATTTTCGCTTTTGTCAACTCAGGGCGCACCACGCCCGAGACCGACTTCGAAAAGCAGTACTTCGACAACATCGACAAGTTTGCCTTCTATGGCCTGCTCGACAAGGCTTGCCAAAAGCTGTATGGCACCCACGTGCGCCAGTTGCTGAACGATGGCCGGTTTGTGGATGTGGCCAAGGCAATGCTTGGGGCCGACGGCCTCGACTACGGCTCGCTGCCAAAAGGTCTGCTGAAGTTTCACCGCGTGACGGGCGGCGCAGCCCACACACCGGTGGAGGAGCACCTTGAAGAGGGTGCGCAGTATGCCGCCAGCAGCGACGGCACAGTCCACATCCAGTTCACAGTGTCGCCCGAGCACCGCAAACAGTTTGAAGCGCTGCTCGCCAGCCGCATGCCATTGTTTGAAAAAATTTGGGGAGTGAAATACAATGTGTCGTTGTCGGAGCAGAAGTCGTCGACCGATACCATAGCCGTCAACCTCGACAACACGCCATATCGCGATGCCGATGGACACCTGCTGTTCCGCCCCGCAGGACACGGCGCGCTCATTGAAAACCTGAACGAGCTGGATGCCGATGTGGTGTTCATTAAAAACATCGACAATGTGGTGCCGCTGAAGTTCAGGGCCGACACAGTGCGTTACAAAAAGGTGATAGGCGGCTACCTGATTCACATTCAGCAAAAAATTGCCGCCTTTATGGCCGAGCTCGAGCAGGGCGCATGCAGTGCCGAAAGGCTTGCCGCCATGCTCCGCTTCCTGGAGAAGGTGCTGTCGACGCACAACGCCGCAACGGCCAGCATGACCGCCGAACAGTTGGCCGAATACCTTAAGGGCAAGTTTAACCGTCCCATCAGGGTGTGCGGCGTGGTGAAAAACGAGGGCGAGCCCGGCGGAGGGCCATATTTAGCCTACAACGCCGACGGGTCGTATTCGCCACAAATACTCGAAGCCGCACAAATCAACCAGGCCGATCCGGAGGCCGTGGCACTCATGGCCAGCGGCACACACTTCAACCCTGTGGACTTGGTGTGCTACCTGAAAGATGTGCATGGCAACAAGTTTGAACTGAAAAATTACGTTGACTACGGCACTGGGCTGATTTCCAGCAAGTCGGTGGGCGGAGTTGAGATAAAGGCCCTTGAGTTGCCGGGCCTGTGGAACGGCTCGATGAGCGACTGGAACACAGCCTTTGTAGAGGTGCCAATCGACACATTCAACCCCGTGAAGACGGTGAACGACCTGCTGCGCAAGCAGCACCAAGGATGAAATTATTACAACAACTGAAAAACAGATGAACATAAAACTACTATTGGCATCGGCCACACTTGTGATGGCAGCTGCGCTGCTCCCAGCCAAGGCCGTGGCCAACGATGCCGGCACCGTGCAGGTGATAGGCCAGATGCAATACAAGCAGATGGTGAGCGACTTCGACTCAACCACCTGGAACTTCAAGGGCCAGCGGCCTGCACTCGTCGACTTCAATGCAGTGTGGTGCGGCCCATGCAAGCGACTGGCACCGCTGCTCGAGCAGTTGGCGCAAAAATACAAGGGCAAGGTGGACTTCTATAGCGTGGACGTGGACAAAAACAAGCAGTTGGCACGCACCTACGGCATCCAGTCGGTGCCAATGATGCTGCTAATTCCAGTAAGCGGACAGCCGGCATCCATCACCGGGCTCGTTCCCATTGAGAAAATCGACGAGGCCATAGGCAGCGTGCTGCTGGGCGGTGGCGGCACGGAGGGCAAATAGCTTACGCCCCCGAAATTTAGAAGAATTTCTAAACAAAGATTAAAGCTACACATGTTGGCTATGCTTATTGGGATGGTAAAAGTTGGAGAGTTACACATAATATACACGGTAAAATTCATAATGAATTACTAAATAAAGTATTAGGAAGTAATAATGGTAAACCATTTGGAATTACTTCTATGAGAGATGCAGGAACACCTAAAGGATGGGAGGATTAGTAATGCCAGAATATTATAATGTTTAGCTTCCAGAAGTTACAGTTACTGCTATTAATCCTAATATACTAAATGGTAATATGCATTAGTTTATACGCGGAGTAAATAGTATGCGTAATGATATGATGCAAAAATACAATCTTTCTGATAATGATTGGGCAAATATAAGTAAACAAGCCGTAAATTTAACTGGAGTAGAGACGAAGAATGGAAGTAGTTTAAGATATTGGATAAAAGAACATACTCCTGATAGTGTACTTAAATTAATACAAAGACTTACAAGAGGAAAAGTATCTCCAATATCAAGGGGTCTTACATAGATAAAAATAGATCCTTAGTAGAAAAATTTAAATAGTTAGTATCGTAAATATGGTATAAATGAAGATTCTTTAAAGGATAATTCTACATTGTAGGGTAAAGCAACAGTTTTAAAAACTATTGTATAATAGGCAAAATATGAAACCTCAATATACATGGAAAGATGGTTCTCCTATAAGTCAAACTGATGCTAATAATATATACAGGAATAGAGGAAAACTTACCTCTGGTAAAAATGATAGAAATGACTCTTCAAATAGTGGAGTTTAGTATATAAAAAGTTATAATAATAGAAGAATTATAAGATGAAAAAAATTATTAATTTATTACTTTGTTGTTTACTATTTATAAGTTGTTCAAATCAACCTAAAACATTAGGTATAGATATATCACATCATAATAAATTAACTAATCGGGATTGGCAATATTTTAAAGATGCTAATGTAAAATTTGTTTTTATAAAAGCATCAGACGGAGCTTCTTATAGAGACCCTCTAAGGTATAAACACTTTAATAAAGCATGTGATTATAATTTGTATATAGGTGCTTATCACTTTTTTAGAGGTGATGTTCCTGCCGAAGATCAGTACAACAACTATTATAAAGCAACTGAAGATATGGCTTTAGGTTTGTTGCCGTGTATTGATTATGAAAAAGATGGCTTTGGAAAAGAATCAGAAGTATCAAGAATACAAAACTTAATAAAATTAAATGAGCTTTTTGATGAGAGATCTGGAGTATACCCTATAATATATTGTAACTTAATAGAATATATTAAGCTTAAAGTGCTATTACCTCATAATGAATTTTGGATTGAAACTAAAAGTCCAGATTTTGGTATAGGAACAATAAAGCAAACAGTTAGAGAAGTAAATGGTAAAGAAATTGATTTTAATTACTGTAGTAATATTAATAATATTACTTTCCCTACCTAAAAATTCTATATAATACTTAAATTAATCCTATCTTTTTATGGTGAATAAGGACTATATAATTTAATTACTAATATACTTAAAAATGAATAAATAATTTTTCAAAATGAGTAGAAGCTATAAAAGACATCCGTTTACAGCTATTTGCTGTTACTTTTAAGGCTAAAAAGATAAGACAACTGCAAATAGATTGGTTTGCAAATAAATTAGTAACTTTGCACGCCCGAAAAAAAGTTAGCGGGCAAAGAGTATAAACAATAAATCACAATCTACGCGAATGAAAACGAGAGATGAATTGATTGACGAACTGCTTGACTTGGCTTTTGCCGAAGACATAGGCGATGGCGACGCCACCACACTGTGCTGCATTCCCGCCAACGAAATGGGACGCTCGCGCCTCATAGTGAAGGAAGAGGGCATTCTGGCAGGCGTGGCAATGGCCAAGCGCGTGTTCCAGAAGTTTGACCCCGAACTGAAGATGACCACATACATCACCGACGGCTCGCATGTGAAGCCAGGCGACATTGCATTTGTGGTGGAGGGCCGTGTGCAGTCGCTGCTGCAAACCGAACGCTTGATGCTCAACATAATGCAGCGCATGAGCGGCATTGCCACCACCACCCACAAATATCAAAAGGAGCTGGAGGGACTTAAGACCAAGGTGCTCGACACCCGCAAGACCACTCCGGGAATGCGCATCATGGAAAAAGATGCCGTGGCGCTGGGTGGCGGATGCAACCACCGCATAGGCCTGTTCGACATGATTCTGCTCAAGGACAACCACATCGATTTTGCCGGCGGCATTAAGAATGCCATCGTCAAGGCACGTGAGTGGTGCAAGGCCAACAACAAAGACCTTAAGATAGAAATTGAGGTGCGCAACCTCGACGAGCTCAACCAGGTGTTGGAGCAGGGCGGCGTGGACCGCATCATGCTCGACAACTTCACCCCCGAGCTCACCAAGCAGGCCGTGCAAATCATTGGCGGACGTTGTGAAGTGGAGTCGTCGGGCGGCATCACATTCAGCACACTGCGCGCCTACGGCGAATGCGGCGTCGACTTCATCTCGGTGGGAGCGCTCACACACTCGGTGAAGTCGCTCGATATGAGTTTCAAGGCTTTTTAACGGCCAGCATATCATCTACGGTAAAGCCAACAAAGTTGTCAATCACTTTGTTGGCTTTGCTGTTTATGGCCTCGCGCGCATTAGTGGTTGCCAGACCAATCACCGTGGCCCCGGCTGCAAGGCCTGCCGTGAGGCCATTGAGCGAGTCTTCAAACACATAGCAGTCGGCCGGATTGCAGCCTATCAGCTTAGCACCCAGCAAAAAGCACTCAGGGTGGGGCTTGGCGTGGCTCACCATGTCGCCCGTAACTATTTGGGCAAAGTGGGCCTTGAAGTCGGGCTTTTGCTCATATAGTGCCTCCATTTTGCGGTGGTCGCTGCTGGTCACCACACAGCATTCTATGCCGCGGTCGTTGAGGCTTTGCACAAACTCCATTGCGCCGTCGAAATATTCATAGCGCATGTGCTGCTGAAAGCCGTCGAGCATGGCCGTGACATCGGCCCGCATCTGCTCGGTGGGATAGTAGGTGTGCAAAATTGCGTGCAGGTTCGAGCCTTTTATCACCTGCGAGAAGTTTGGAATATGCGTGGGATATTTGCGCTCCACAGCGTCCCAGAATTCAGTGTATGTGCCTTCGGAGTCGAGCAGCACGCCATCGAGGTCAAACAGGACTCCTGTTTTTGAATTTGCCATGCGTAGTTAATAATGTGATATTAAAACTGCAAATTTAGCCCATATCGGCGAAATTGTGTAATTTTGCAACCACAAAATCACAGGACACTCACGATTTACTCATGATAAAAGAACTACAACTGCGTGTGGATCCACGCACTGCCAGCAGCGAAGAGGCAATTTCGCAAAAAGTGGCATCGGAGCTGAAACTGCGCACGGGCAGCCTTAAGGGCGTGCGCATAGTAAAGCGGTCGATCGACGCCCGCCAGCGCAACGTGATGGTCAACCTCAAGGTGCGCGCCTACATCAACGAGCCTCTGGGTTCAGAACACCTTGTTCCGCCCATTGCCTACAAACCCGTCGATGGCGCAAAGGCGGCCATTGTGGTGGGTGCCGGCCCCGGAGGACTCTTTGCCGCCCTGCGGCTCATAGAGCTTGGGGTGAGGCCAATAGTGCTTGAGCGCGGCAAGAATGTGGTGGACCGCCGGGTGGATGTGGCGCGCATCTCGCGCGAGGGCATCGTTGACCCCGACTCAAACTACTGCTTTGGCGAGGGTGGGGCGGGAGCCTACAGCGACGGCAAGCTCTACACCCGCAGCAAGAAGCGCGGATCGGTGCAGCGCATTTTGGGCATATTCCACCAGCACGGGGCAAAGGAAGACATTCTGATTGACGCTCATCCGCACATCGGGTCCGACAAGCTGCCGCACATAATTGAAAACATGCGGCACACCATAGAGAATTGTGGCGGAGAGGTGCACTTTGGCTGTCGCGTGACGGGACTGAAAATCGCCGACGGGGCAGTGGTTGGTGTCGACTGTGCCGACGGGAGCGAGTTTGCAGGGCCAGTGATTTTGGCCACTGGGCATTCAGCCCGCGATGTGTATGAAATGCTGAATACCAAGGGTATACGGCTTGAGGCCAAAGGCATTGCGGTGGGAGTGCGCCTCGAGCACCCGCAGCACATCATCGATGAAATTCAGTATCACAATCCTGGCGGCCGCGGCGAATATCTGCCCGCCGCTGAATACAGCTTTGTGACTCAAGTCGACGGCCGCGGAGTGTATTCGTTCTGCATGTGCCCAGGCGGCATTGTGGTGCCGGCCGCCAGCGCCCCAGGCCAACTGGTGGTCAACGGCATGTCGCCGTCAAACCGTGGCACCTACTGGTCGAATTCCGGCATGGTAGTGGAGGTTCGACCCGAGGACATTCCAGCTGATTATGAGCAGTTTGGCGAACTTAAGGTGATGCGGTTTCAGGAGGCACTCGAACGTAAATGCTTTGAGCAGGCTGGCAACAGCCAAGTGGCTGGCGCACAGCGTATGAAAGACTTCGTGGAGGGCAAGCCATCGAGGCTGATTCCGCCGTCGTCGTTCGCACCTGGCTTGCAGCCGTCAAGGCTCGACCAGTGGCTGCCGCCATTCATTGGCAACCGTCTGCGCAAAGGCTTCAAGGTGTTTGGCCGTCAGGCTCGCGGTTTTCTGTGCAACGACGCCATAGTGATTGGCGTTGAGACGCGCACATCATCGCCAGTGAGGATTCCTCGCGACCGCGAAAGCTATGTCCATGTGCAGCTGCAAGGTTTATATCCGTGTGGCGAAGGCGCCGGTTATGCCGGCGGCATAGTGTCATCGGCCATCGACGGCGAACGTTGCGCCGAAGCACTTGCCGCACAGCTGCAGTAGCCACAATGTGTCGCTCACTTAACAGCAACGAATACGAGGCTCGGCTGGAGACTTATCCAGCCGAGCCTAATTATATTCTGCCACTCATGCAAAAATCATAATTGGCATTATGTTAAATAGACATACGGCAAATGCAACCACACCCCCCATAGCTGCGTTTAACTGTAACAGCAAGAGAGTCCTTCTTATATTCCTGGCAACAGAGATATCTGGCTGATAGGAGTTTGCCGGCAAGATAGTTTAACATGCGTGTTTTGTACACAAACGGAGCATTTTGATGCTCTATTGGCAGTTTGGCAGCGAATAATTTCGCTTAACCGACATTATGGCGTAACTTTGCACTCTTAATGCCGTGGCATGCTGTTTGCACCGGCCAGTATATTAACCAGGACACACATGGTGTGTGGGTCGTGGTTGAATAAAACAGACTAAATATAAGGATAAAAAATAAATGATAGACTTGTTTGAGAATATGAGCAACGACGACAGCGCTTCGCCGCAAGTGATCCCCATCTTCACCGAGATGAACACCGATGAGGACAACGGCAAGGCTTCAGAGCGCAAAACTTTGAGCGACATTCCCATCCTCACGCTGCGCAACATGGTCATGTTTCCAGGAATGGCCATGCCTGTGGCTGTAGGCAGACCCAAGACGCTTGCCCTGATTAAGGAAGCACAGCGCAAAAAGCTGCCTGTGGCCGTGGTGTGCCAAATCGACAGCTCGGTGGAAGACCCCGAGTATAACAACCTGTATAAGGTGGGCACCATTGCCAATATCATAAAGATAATTGAACTGCCCGACACAACCAACGTGCTTCTGCAGGGCCGCAACAGCTTTGTGCTGAATGGCATCACTGCCAAGACCCCCTACCTGCGCGGCTCGGTGACCACCGTAAGGCAGACAATGCCCAAGGCCGACGACCGCGAGTTTGCCGCCCTACTGAGCTCAATTAAAGACATCACCCACCATATGCTCGAGAACCTTGGCGACAATGCCAAGGAACTGGCTCTGGCCATAAAGAACATCGACAGCCCAATATACTTGATGAACTTTCTGGCGTCGAACATACCGTTTGACCCGCAGCAGAAGCAGGCAATGCTTGAGGAGTTTGACGTGAAGAAGCGCGCCTACATGCTGTATGCCTACATTAGCAAGGAAGCGCAGCTCATCGACCTGAAGGCCGACATACAGTCGCGCACCCAGCAGGAGATGTCGCAGCAGCAGCGCGAGCACTTTTTGCAGCAGCAGATACGCACCATTCAAGAGGAACTGGGCAACGGTGACGACGATTTTGCAGAACTCGACAAACGTGCCGAAAAAAAGAACTGGAGCGAATATGCCGAAAAGCAGTATCAGAAAGAAGTGAAAAAACTCGAGCGGCTCAATCCGCAGTCGCCCGACTATGCGGTGCAGTATGCCTACCTCGACACCTTCCTGAGCCTGCCGTGGAACGACTGCACCAAAGACTCGTTTAACCTAAAACGGGTGGAGTCGAAGCTAAACCGCGACCACTACGGGCTGAAGGACGTGAAAGACCGCATACTCGAGCACCTGTCGGTGCTGAAGCTGCGCGGCGACCTCAAGTCGCCCATCATATGCCTCTACGGACCTCCGGGCGTGGGCAAGACGTCGCTGGGCAAGTCGATTGCCGATGCCCTGCACCGCAAGTATGCGCGCATATCGCTGGGAGGACTACACGACGAGGCCGAAATCCGCGGCCACAGGCGCACCTACATTGGCGCAATGCCGGGCCGCATAATTGAGGCACTGGCCAAGTGCGGCAGCAGCAACCCCGTGATGGTGCTTGACGAAATCGACAAGGTGGGACAAGACTTCAAGGGCGACCCGTCGTCGGCTCTGCTCGAAGTGCTCGACCCCGAGCAAAACAGCCACTTCCACGACAACTACCTTGACTGCGACTACGACCTTTCGAAGATTCTGTTCATTGCCACGGCCAACTCACTGTCGGGCATATCGCGCCCCCTACTCGACCGCATGGAGGTGATAGAAATCACTGGCTACATCCCCGAGGAGAAGGTGGAAATTGCGCGCAAGCATCTGGTGCCAAAGCTGCTCGAGGAAAACGGCTTTGAGCCAAAGGAAGTAGCGTTTGGCAAGCAGGTGATAAACACAATAGTGGAAAGCTACACCCGCGAGAGTGGTGTGCGCGAACTGGAGAAGAAAATCTCGAAGGTGCTGCGCAAGGTAGCCCGCGCCAAGGCGTCGGGCAACGACTACCCCACCGCCATCACCGAAGCCAACATCAAGGAATACCTTGGCGCACCGGAGTATAGCCGCGACCGTTATGAGGGCAATGACTTTGCCGGAGTGGTCACCGGACTGGCATGGACCTCGGTGGGCGGAGAGATTCTGTTTATCGAGTCGGTGCTCACAAAGGCCGGCAAGGGTGGCGACAAGCTAACCCTCACGGGCAACCTTGGCGATGTGATGAAGGAGTCGGCAGTGATAGCCCTGCAATACATCAAATCGCACTGTTCACTGTTTGGCATCGACTACGAGCTATTTGACAAATACAACGTGCATGTGCACGTGCCCGAAGGCGCAATACCCAAAGATGGTCCTTCGGCTGGTGTGACCATGGTCACATCACTTGTGTCATCGTTCACACAGCGCAAGGTGAGGGAGCACTTGGCCATGACTGGCGAAATCACGCTGCGCGGCAAGGTGCTGCCCGTGGGCGGCATCAAAGAGAAAATGCTGGCGGCAAAGCGCGCTGGCATCACCGATGTGATTCTGTGCCGCGAAAACAAAAAGGACATTGACGAAATCGACGAGATGTATCTCAAGGGCCTCACATTCCATTTTGTGGACACAATTAAGGAGGTCATCGACTATGCCCTGCTGCCCGAGAAGGTGAAAGACGCCATAGAACTGTAAAAAGGTAATATACATATGCCAGGCAAAGGCGCAAGTGGACTAAAACTTGCGCCTTTGCTATTATTTTTGTAAGTTTGCCGTTGGTAAACATACGTACATTAAAAGCAGAAACAATGAATTGTTCAGTTAGCAACTATTATACAGGCGATTCCGAAGGCATTTTCATCTGTCCGCAACCAGGCGACGAAACGTTTGCCTCAGCAAAACTTATGGTGATGTGCGACAGCGAGACGATGCTCGACTCGCTCGTGGAGCAACTGTCGGCCTACGTGAGTGATGACAAGCAAATCACAGCCACGGTATTCAACGAAGCCCTCGACGAGGCCCTGCATGCCGACGGCAACCGCAAGTCGTGCCAATTGGCACTGCTGGCCTTCCACAAAGGCGGCTGCCTAGCCGCGCAAATGGGCAACAGCCGCATAATGCAAGTGCGCTGTGATGCCGACGAAGCCCCTTCGGTTGAATATGACTCGCACGACCAGGTGCTCGACATCTACAGTTCTAAAGCCAAAGTTGAACTGATTAACGACATTAAGGCCGACGACCGGTTTGCCATGTTTGCCTCCGAGAAGCTCACCCCGAGCAAGGCTGCACGCATCATGAGCAGCCTCACCGGCGGCGATGAGGCCCACAGGGTGGCCAAACTCAGCCAAATGCAGGCCGAAGCAGGCTGCAGCACCTGCGTGGTGATGTGCCACGTAGATGGGGTGAGCGGCATCAACCCGCTGGCCAACATCAAGGACTTGAACCCCAAGTGGTTCATATTGGCTCTGGTGCTGCTTGTGGCCATTGCCATAGGCGCCGTATTCTCGCTTAACGGAGGCCTGTTTGCCACAAGCGATCAAGCTGCAGTGACCGACTCCACCGAGATGGACTCGCTGCAAAGCCAGCAAGACTCAATAGTGCCGACCAATGCCAACGTCGACTCCTCGGCCCCGCTGCGCACCGACACACTCAAGTCGTTCAAAGAAAAAGCCATTGTGCCACAAGACACAATGATCATAAAGGAAGTGCACAGCGCCACCACCGACGAGACCGAGCAGCACGAGCACAAAGCCAGTGAGCCGAGTCAGGAACCCGCAGCCGAGCCGTCGGCAACGGAGACTCCCGCAGGCGACTAACCACACACACAACGCAAAAGACGCGCGCGGTGTCAGGCATTGCCTGGCGCCGCGCGCGTCTTTCTTGTGCAACTGCTCAGCTGTTTTTGCGGTAGCTGATTATGGCCAGCAGATTTATGGTGAGCGCTGCACTGGCTTAACGCCACAATCCTACTGCAGCAATCCTACCGTGAAATGATACTAAAATTCGGCTAATGTCATAGCTTTATGACAAAAAATGAGTATATTTGCAACCGACAAAGGGGTGCCATTAAAGCGATGGCTGAGATTATACCCTATTGACCTGATGCGGGCAATGCCGCCGTAGGGATTGTTAAGAGTATTTTTTCACATTATTGAGGACACAAGCTTCTCCAAGAAACCATCGCCCCACTCCACACACACCACTTTGTCATATAGTTGGACTGCGCACATGCGCAGCAGTTAATTTTTAACTCTAACTTATGGCACAATACGCTACCACTCTCTCAATCGCCGGCTCTGACAGCAGCGGAGGCGCAGGCATCCAGGCCGACCTAAAGACGTTTTCGGCCCTGGGCACCTACGGAATGACGGCCATCACGGCCATCACGGCGCAAAACACCACCGGGGTCAGCAGCATCATGCCCGTCACCCCGCAAATGGTGGCCGACCAAATCGACGCTGTGTTCAGCGACATTCGCCCCGATGCGGTGAAAATTGGCATGCTCATGAATTCGCAAATCATAGTGTCGGTGGCACACTGCCTGCAGCGATGGAAGCCGCGGCACATAGTGCTCGACCCTGTGATGATAGCCACATCGGGCAGCCGCCTAATCGATGAGGAGGCAATTTCCACACTCATTTCGCTCCTGCTGCCCATGGCCACTGTGGTTACGCCCAACAGGCCCGAGGCCGAGTGCATTGCTGGCGGTGGCATCAGAATTTGCGATGCAGCCAGCGCAGCAACTGCCGCCAAAGCCATATTAAACCTTGGAGCAAAGGCAGTGCTCATCAAGGGTGGGCACATCGACACTGGCAACGGCGAGATGACCGACTTCCTATTTACCCAAGGCAACAATGACACCGAAGTGTTTACCGGCAAAATGGTTGACACGCGCAACACTCACGGCACTGGCTGCACACTGTCGTCGGCCATTGCGGCCGAGCTGGCCAAGGGACACACACTCACCGAGGCCGTGGGGCTTGCCAAGCAATACTTGAGCAAAGCCATCGAAGCCGGAGCAAGCGTAAGCGTGGGCCACGGGCACGGGCCTGTGAACCACCTGTTTGCCCCAATTCCGTTAAACAAAAACTATCAATATAAAACTTCTCAATAAAAGTGATATGAAAGTTACAGTTAACGACAAGACGATTGATGTGGCCGAGGGCTGCACAGTGAAGGATGTGATTGAGGCAATTCCGCAAATGCCCAAAGCTGGATTTGCAGTGGCCGTCGACAGCGATGTGGTGCCGCAAAGCGAATGGAGCACGCACAAGGTGAGCGACGGTGCGCAAATCACCGTGATCAAAGCATTCTACGGCGGCTGATGAGGCTTATTGCCATCACACCCGAATATCCGTTTGACGGCGAGGCAGAAGCCATTGAGCGCATAATTGAGGCCGGATTCTACCATGTGCACCTGCGCATGCCCCGGGCCACCGACGCTCAAGCCATGCGCGTGATGCAGGCAGTCAGCCCCAAGTTGCACAGCCGCATCACGCTGGCCTCGCACTACGATGCGCTGGCTGGCAAATTCGCCTTCGGGGGTGTGCACATCAAGGCCGGAATGGACTGCAACGCACCGCAGTGGAGCGGAATGCGCAAGTCGAGGTCATACCACCGCGGTGACACATTTGACGACATCGGGCAATACGACTACGCTTTTCTGTCGCCAGTGCGCAACAGCATCTCCAAGCAGGGCTACCAAGCAGCTTTCACCCCCAGCGAGCTGAAGCAGATTCTTGCCGACGAGCGCTTGCGCAGCCGCCTGGTTGCCCTTGGCGGCATCACAGCCGGCAATCTGCAGTGGCTCAGGCACATTGGATTCACGGGAGCAGCATTCTTGGGCTACTTGAAAGCCGACACCGACGAACTTGGCGAGCGGCTAAACCACATTAAACAATCACTTTAATAAAGCAACAATAAAATGCTACAATTCATAACCAACGCACAGTCGCACGATGCCATAGTGCAACAGGTGCAGCAAGTGCTTGACGGTGGCTGCAAATGGATTCAGCTGCGCATGAAGGGAGCCGACCGCCAAAGCATAATGGAGACGGCCAAAGCGCTTAAGCCAATGTGTAAAGATCATGAGGCGATTCTCGTGGTCGACGACGAGGTGCAGATTGCCAAAGACCTTGAGCTTGACGGCGTGCACCTGGGCAAACACGACATGGACCCGCTTGAGGCGCGCGAGCTGCTTGGCTCGGAGCCGATAATAGGCGCCACAGCCAACACATTCGACGACATCAAGCAACTGCCCCGCGTGGCCATTGACTACATTGGCCTTGGCCCCTACCACTACACCACCACCAAGCAGAACCTCAGCCCCGTGATTGGAATCGACGGATACAAGAAAATAATGGAGCAGTATGCCCTGACCGACATCGAGCACCCCATTGTAGCCATTGGCGGAATCACCCTAAACGACATCGAGCCGATAATGGCAACGGGTGTGCATGGCGTGGCAGTGTCGGGCTCAATTATTAGGGCAAGCGACCCCACCGAGGCCACACGCCAAATGCTGCAGCTGCTTGAGCGCATCACGGCCAACCGCAAACTCAATTTTTAATCGACAATTCTGACAGGACTATAACATTACATATGAACAACGACATTCTGAAAATCGGAAACCGCGAGTTCAGCTCGCGCCTGTTTGTTGGCACAGGCAAATTCTCATCAAGCCAACTGATGCTCGACGCCATAGTGGCGTCTGACACCGAAATGGTGACAGTGGCAATGAAGCGCATCAACATGAGCGATGAGGCTCACGATGAAATGCTGACCCACATCAACCGCGACAAGGTGCAGTTCCTGCCCAACACATCGGGCACACGCAACGCCAAGGAGGCCGTGCTGGCCGCCAAGCTCAGCCGCGAAGTGTTTGGCACCAACTTCATCAAGCTCGAAATTCACCCCAACCCCAAGTATCTGCTCCCCGACCCCATCGAAACGCTGAAGGCCACCGAGGAACTGGCCAAACTCGGCTTCACTGTGCTGCCCTACATCCAGGCCGATCCAGTGCTGTGCAAGCGCCTTGAAGACGCAGGCACCGCAGCCGTGATGCCACTGGGGGCGCCCATTGGCACCAACAAGGGCCTCACCACCCGCGACATGATTAAAATCATCATCGACGAGTCGAACGTGCCCGTGGTGGTGGACGCCGGCATAGGCGCGCCATCGCACGCCGCCGAAGCTATGGAGATGGGCGCCGACGCAGTGCTTGTCAACACAGCCATAGCCGTGGCCGGCAACCCTGTGGACATGGCACACGCATTCTGCTTGGCCGTCAAGGCCGGGCGCCAAGCCTACCTCTCGGGCCTTGGCTCGGTGAGCAATTTTGCCCAAGCCACCAGTCCGCTCACGGCATTCCTCAACGATGAGAACTGAAATCACCCGTTTATCCACCCAATTCCACACTACAGCAAATATGGAAATCAACTCATTCAACATAAGTTCCTATCCATCATCGGAGAAAATCTACAAGGCAGGCACACTGTTTCCCATCAAGGTGGGAATGCGCAAAATCAACCTCACCCCCACCGTGAGCTACGATGCCAACAACAAGAAAGTGTTCACGCCCAACGCCCCCGTGGTGGTGTATGACACCAGCGGCCCATATACCGACCCCGCCATTAAGACCGACATAAATGCCGGCCTGCCACGCTTGCGCGAGCAGTGGGTGCTAGACCGCGGCGATGTGGAGCAACTCGACGGCATCACATCGGAATATGGCCGCATGCGCCTCAACGACAAGTCGCTCGACGGCATACGCTTCAAAAACGTAAAGAAGCCCTATGTGGCCAAGGCTGGCCACTGCATAACCCAAATGGCCTATGCCAAAGCCGGCAGAATCACCGCCGAGATGGAATATGTGGCACTGCGCGAAAACATGAACAATGCCGAGTTGGGCATTGAGAGCCACATCACCCCCGAATTTGTGCGTCAGGAAGTGGCTGCCGGCCGGGCCATAATTCCGGCCAACATCAACCACCCCGAGGCCGAGCCGATGATTATAGGCCGCAACTTCCTTGTGAAGCTCAACACCAACATAGGCAACTCGGCCCTCGGCTCGTCGATTGAAGAAGAGGTGAAAAAGGCCGTGTGGAGCTGCTACTGGGGCGGCGACACACTAATGGACCTCTCTACGGGCAAAAACATACATGAGACGCGCGAATGGATAATTCGCAACTGCCCGGTGCCCATGGGCACTGTGCCCATCTATCAGGCGCTGGAAAAGGTCAACGGCAAGGTGCGCGACCTCACTTGGGAAATCTACCGCGACACACTCATCGAGCAATGCGAGCAGGGCGTGGACTACTTCACCATTCACGCCGGTGTTAAGCGAGAGCACGCACAGCTGATGGGCAACCGCCTCACCGGCTGCGTGAGCCGTGGCGGCAGCATCATGGCGGAATGGTGTGTGATGCACAACCAGGAGAGCTTCCTCTACGAGCACTTCGACGAGATTTGCGACATCTTGGCGCGCTACGACGTGGCCATTTCGCTTGGCGACGGCATGCGCCCCGGCAGCATCCACGACGCCAACGACCGCGCGCAGTTCCTTGAGCTCGACGTGCTGGGCGAACTCACCGAGCGCGCCTGGGCCCACGATGTGCAGGTGATAATCGAAGGCCCCGGCCATGTGCCCATGGACAAGATTAAGGAAAACATGGACCGCGAGCTCGACAAGTGCCACGAGGCCCCGTTCTACACCCTTGGCCCGCTCACCATGGACATCGCCCCCGGCTACGACCACATCACATCGGCCATAGGCGCTGCCCAAATCGCATGGCTCGGCACCGCAATGATATGCTATGTGACGCCCAAAGAGCACCTGGCGCTGCCCAACCTTGAAGACGTGCGCGAAGGCGTGATCACCTACAAGATTGCCGCCCACGCCGCCGACCTGGCCAAGCATCACCCCGGAGCTCAGGTGCGCGACGACGCCATGGGCAAGGCGCGCTACCAGTTCCGCTGGAAAGACCAGTTCAACCTGTCGCTCGACCCGGCCCGCGCACGCGAATACTACATTGCCAGCCACGACGTCGACGACAAATACTGCACCATGTGCGGCCCCAACTTCTGCGCAATGCGCATATCGCAGTCGGTGGCTCGCGAAATGTGCAAAGACGAGTAAACAATCACATTCAACGAAAAAAATGTTTTCAGAAGAATTAGCTAAAATTTCGTGGGACGACACCACACGCCAAATCGACTCGATGACGGCCAAAGACGTGGAGCGGGCCTTGAGCAAAGACCACCTCGACGTGAAAGACTTCATGGCCCTGATATCGCCGGCAGCCGAGCCCTACATCGAGACTATGGCGCAAATGTCGCAGCGCATCACGCAAGAGCGCTTTGGCAAGACCATAAAAATGTACATCCCGCTCTACCTGAGCAACGAGTGCACCAACTATTGCGTGTATTGCGGATTCCAATACAAGAACCACATAAAGCGCATCACACTCACTGAGGAGCAAATAAAGCAGGAGTGCGAAGCTATTAGAAAGCTCGGCCCGTTTGAAAACGTGCTGCTGCTCACCGGTGAATACCCGGCCGTGGCAGGCGTCGACTACATCGAGAAGGCCCTGAAAATTTGCCGGCCATACTTCAACAACCTCTCTATGGAGGTGATGCCGCTTAAGATGCGCGACTACAAGCGGCTGGTCGACAATGCCGGTCTAAACGGTGTGACGTGTTTCCAGGAGACCTATCACAAGGCCGACTACAACATCTACCACCCGCACGGCATGAAGTCGATTTTCGACTGGCGCGTCAACGGTTACGACCGCATGGGCCAAGCCGGCGTATACAAAATTGGCATGGGCGTGCTCATCGGCCTCGACAAGCACTGGAAGACCGACATCACAATGCTGGCCTATCACCTGCGATACCTGCAGAAGAAATATTGGCGGTCGTGCTTCTCGGTCAACTTCCCGCGCATGCGCCCTGCCGCAGGCGGCTACCAGCCCAACGTGGTGATGACGCAGAAAGAACTTGCACAGCTCACATTCGCGTTCCGCATATTCGACCACGATGTGGACATCTCCTACTCCACCCGCGAGGAGCCGCGCTTCCGCGAAAACATGATGAAGCTGGGTGTGACGTCGATGAGTGCAGGCAGCAAGACCGATCCGGGAGGCTACAGCAAAGACGGCGCCACCGAGCAGTTCCACGTGAGCGATGAGCGGTCGCCCAAGGAGGTGACCGACGACATTAGCAGCATGGGTTACGAACCCGTGTGGAAAGACTGGGACAAGGTGTTTGACTAAGCACTCCAGCCAGCAGCAACCATATTTTGGCAGCCCACTCCATTGCAACCGATGTGGGCTGCCATTTTATTTATTATCGCCAATGCACTACCACACAAGTAATTACGCACAACGTAAGTAAAAAGGCTTTCAAAAAGTTTGCATAGTTCAAAAAAATGCTCTAACTTTGCACTCGCAAAACGGAAATGGCGGGATAGCTCAGTCGGTTAGAGCGTCGGATTCATAACCCGGAGGTCCTGAGTTCAATTCTCAGTCCCGCTACTCGTTCAAGAGGTGCAAGTTGCAAAACTTGCACCTCTTTTTTTGTTTTGGCACAAAAAGTCAGCGGAAAGAACGGGGCTCACCCGATAAACAGAAGACAAGAGCAAGTGGGATAAAGTAGTTATCGAAAAGGATGGCTATGCTGTGGTTTTGCGTCGCAACGTGCGAGATGATAAAGGAAATATTATTGATGCAGATAAGAACTGGGTAGTGACGGCATTTGATAATAACCATACAGAACAAGAAAAGAAGAATGAACCGTCTGACGCTACCCGAGCAACCCCTAACGCCAATGAAGGGGGCAGGGCTGTCACCCCCGATGGTCATTCTTCTGCCAGCAAAGATAGCGCAAGAGGGGCAGATGCGCAAGAGGGTTGCGGAAAATCTGCCGTTGTGGTGAAGGAGAAACCGAAAAAAGACGATGACGGCAACGGACCGGACGGGCCTACTGTCGGCGGTGCTGCAACTGGCGTCAAGGGCGGCGGAGGCTATTCCATCTCCCCCACAACCTACACCAACAAGAAGGGCAAGACGAGCGATATGTCGCTGCTGAAGTTCAACAACGAACTGACGCCCGAGCAAGAGCGGGCCGTGAAGGAGTTTGCCAAGGAGCGGACTGGAGAGTGCCCGTGGCTGGAAAGACCGCGAGAGCGGCGGCTGGATGTTCCGCAGCGAGGAGGATGCGCGCAAGGCGGCCGAAATGGTGGGCAGCGATGAAGCCGTGGCCGAGCGCAAATCGGCTGAGGCGAAGCGGCAGGACGAGCAGCTGCACGAGGCCGCTGTGGCCCAGGCGGAGCAGGACAAGGTCGAAAAGCGGCGCAAAGAGGAGGAGCAGAAGGCCGTTGACGCAGCCGTCGACAAGCGAAAGCAAGCAGCCGCAGAACGTGGCGGACGAGGCAAAGAAAGTGAACAAACTGAACATGCTGCTGAACGCGGTGAAAAAGGTGGAAGCAGAAAACCGAAAGGAGGAGGACGACCGGATAGCCAAACTTACAAGGTAGACAATCAGGGAAACCCTATTGACAATGAGGAAGAAACGCCACTATCGGAACAGATTGCCACCGCATCGGCCGATGTAAACACCGAGCCAACCGAGGGGCAGAAAGAGGCTGGCAACTACAAGAAAGGCCATGTGCAGGTGGGTACGTTCGACATCACCATCGAGCAACCAAAGGGCAGCGTGCGCAAAGGCACAGATGCCAATGGCAAGCAGTTGGAAAGCAAGATGCACAACACCTACGGCTACTTCCGTGGCACTGAGGGCGTGGACGGAGACCACATAGACGTGTTCCTGAGCAACGACATTGACGGTTGGAACGGACGCAAGGTGTATGTGGTGGACCAGTACAACCCCGATGGCACGTTTGACGAGCACAAGGTGATGCTCGGCTTCAACAACACGGACGAGGCGAAGAGCGACTATCTGGCCAACTATGAGAAAGGTTGGGAAAATGGGCGCAGGATTGATGTGTCAGCTGTGAACCTCGAAGACTTTGAGAAGTGGATTGGCAGCAGCCACCGCAAGACCAAGCCTTTTGCGGAGTATGCAGGAGTGAAGAAAGAGACAATAGGCAATGCTCCTGCTAAGGAAGATGTGACACCTACAAAGGCTGGAGAGCGAAAGGAAGAACCAGCCGTAAGCGAAGAAGAGCAGGAGCTACGCAAGGAATACTATGAGGCGGAAGACCATTTGGAGGATGTAATGACCGAATGGGATGAGAAGATAATGGATTATGTCGCCGAGCACTATCCAACCCAAGCCACCGTTAGTGCTGAGACAAGGTCACCTAAGGGGATAAAAGAGCGAGAGGCGATGAAAAAAGACCCTGTGCTGAAAAGGATGCGTAGGGAGCGTGACGCCGCTGTCAAGGAAGCCAGCAACGCCGCAACTGAAGCGTGGAAAAGAATGGAAGCGGCAGAGCGGGCTCGGGAGACAGGCGAGCCGGACGAAGCAGAGGGTGAGCCTAAGCCGGTGGGCAAAGGCCTGTTTGGCAACATCTACGACCAGTTCAAGGGCAAGGTTAAGGAAGCAGTCGAGTTCCTGATGAAGCACAAGAGCGGCGACCTGCTGGGCGTGTTCCACCGCAGCGATGTTGGCGACATTGATTTGGTGTGGGGCGATGATGATAAAGGACTGCAACATATAATCAATGGGCATATCCTTGTTAAAGACCCTGACTTTAAGAACATAAACGAAGCCATATTCCTAATAGACGACATTGTTAAGAATGGCAAGGTTGTGAAAGAAGGAGAGGCTAAAATTGTGTTTGGAAAGGATGGTTATAGGGTTGTCATATGCAAGAACATTAACGGTAAACAGAAAAATTGGGTTCTCACTTCATATGACAGCACAAATGGAAAGGGCAAAAAAAGGAAAGATTGTCTGATAGTACCACCCTTGTTACCCCTGATACTAATGAAGGAAGCAGGGCTGTCGCTTCCTCAGACAATCTTTCTGCCAGCAAAGATAGTACAAGCGAGGCAGATGCGCAAGAGGGGGCGGGAAAAGGCAAAAAAAGAAGGGACGCATCGTCAAGCGAAACTTTAACAACTCCTTCCGCAAACCAAGAGGCTGATGGGGTGACTTTACCATCAAACGATGCGCCTTCTTCTGCCAGCAAAGATAGTGCAAGCGAGGCAAAACAGCAAGAGGGCGGCGGAAAATCTGTCGTTGCGGTGAAGGAGAAACCGAAGAAAGGCAATGACGACGGACCGGACGGGCCAACTGGCGGCAAGGGCAAACCGAAAGGCGGAATGGGCGGCTATTCCATCTCCCCCACAACCTACACCAACAAGAAAGGCAAGACGACGGATATGTCGCTGCTGAAGTTCGACAACGAACTGACGCCCGAGCAAGAGCGTACGGTCAAGGAGTTTGCCAAGGAGCGGACTGGCGAGGGGCGCTTTGCTCCTGCCCGTGGCTGGAAAGACCGCGAGAGCGGCGGCTGGATGTTCCGCAGCGAGGAGGATGCGCGCAAGGCGGCCGAAATGGTGGGCAGCGATGAAGCCGTGGCCGAGCGCAAAGCGGCTGAGGCGAAGCAGCAGGACGAGCAGCGGCACGAGGCCGCTGTGGCCCAGGCGGAGCAGGACAAGGTCGAAAAGCGGCGCAAAGAGGAGGAGCAGAAGGCCGTGGGCACACACACTGTGAACCCGAAGATTAAGAAAAAATGGGACGAGTCGAATAAGATTGAAGGCAATGCCAACGTTATAGTACTGCCGGACGGCTCCAAGCTGCGCGGCCACTACGTGCTGACGGAGGCGGGCGCGGCCACTGCGAGCCACGATGCCAGCAACGGATTCGAGCCCACCGAGGGATTCCCTGTTGACGAGAACGGCCAGAGCGTGAACGACCGCGACTACAGACGCGACAAGGACGCGCAGCGCATGGTGGACGAGATGGCGAACGGGTTTGACAGCCGCGCGCTGCAATCGCCCGTGATTGTGAGCCAAGACGGCGTGGTGCTTTCGGGCAACAACCGCACAATGTCGGGCGACATAGCCGCCAAGCAGGGCACTGACAAGGCGTATGTGGACCACCTGCGCGAGTTCGGCCAGATGTACGGCTTCGCGCCCGAGCAGATTGACGGCATGCAGCACCCGCGTGTGGTGTTTGTGCCCGACGAGCCGCTGCCATATGATGCGGCCACATTCGCCCGCTTCAACGCTGAGACACAGAAACGGCAGAGCAAGCCGGAGCATGCCGTGAAGCTGGGCAAGATTGTGCCCGACAATGTGTTTGGCAGTATAGCCACAGCCATTGGCGGATACGACAGGCTTTCGGGCTTCTATGCCGACAGCAATGCGGTGAACGAGGTGCTGAAGCGGCTGTTTGACGCGGGCGTGATTAACGAGATGCAGCTGCCCGAGTTGCGCACCGGCAATGCGCTTTCGGCCGCGGGCAAGGAGCTGATAGAGAACCTGCTTGTCGGCAAGGCGTTCCAGGACGCGCCTGATGCGGTGCGCCAGCTGATAGCCGAACCGAACGTGAAGCAGGCGGTGGTGATGGCGCTAAGCGAGATTGCGCACAACCGCACGCTGGAAAAGAGCGGCTACAGCCTGGGCAAAGAGCTGGCCGCGGCAATCGACCTCGTGTATCGCGCACGCAAGTCAAACCCCGACATGTACAAAAACGGGGTGCCGGTGTCGCCATTCGGCAGGCAGCTGGGCTTGTTTGACGGACAGGGCGACCAGGCCGTGACCGACGGGGCGGTGCTGCTGCTTGCCGACTTGCTGAGCAGCGGCAAGACAAGCGACCTGCGCAAGGTGCTGGCGGCCTACAATGCCGAGGCCACCGAAAGCGCAAGCGGCCAAGCCGACATATTCAGCGGCAAGGTGCTGTCGAAAGAAGAGATATTAAAAACAGTAACAGAACATTTCAAAAATGCAACAAGAGGAGAACAAAAGAAGCTCGTTGACGCAGCCGTCGACAAGCGAAAGCAAGCAGCCGCGGAACGTGGCGGACGAGGCAAAGAAAGTGAACAAACTGAACATGCTGCTGAACGCGGTGAAAAAGGTGGAAGCCGAGAACCGACAGGAGGAGGACGACCGGATAGCCAAACTTACAAGGTAGACAATCAGGGAAACCCTATTGACAAGGAGGGCAAATTCATCACAGAGAAAGTATCGAGCGTTGATGAACTGACTGATGAGGACTTCACAGCCTCCACGCGGTCGGTGCAACTGCCAGAGCTCCCCCAAAAGGTGGCTGATGTGCTTGGAACTGGTGGCAAGCCGGTGATAATCAAAAAGAATATCTTTGAGAAGAACAAGAAGAGGCACGGAGACTTGAGTCCGAAGCAAAGTCGCAATATACTGATAAACGCCCTATACTCGCCACACTTGTATGGCAATAACCAAAAGGCTTCAAGGCCGTACAATTGGATTTTGATACACAACGCCAAGAAGCACTCATCCGTTGTGCTGGAAGTGAATCACAACAAGGACAACGTGGAAATCATTAACTGGCATTATCTTGACGATGAAGCTCTTAAGCAAAAAGAAAGACAAGCCATCAAGGAGGGTGGCCGTATCCTCACACTCGAAAGTGCAGCTGGCGATACTCATGATGACTTGTCTGCCAGCAAAGATAGTACAAGCGAGGCAGATGCGCAAGAGGGCGGCGGAAAATCTGCCGTTGCGGTGAATGAGAAACCGAAAGGCGGCAAGGGCGGCGGAGGGTATTCCATCACCCCCACAACCTACACCAACAAGAAGGGCAAGACGACGGATATGTCGCTGCTGAAGTTCGACAACGAACTGACGCCCGAGCAAGAGCGTGCGGTCAAGGAGTTTGCCAAGGAGCGAACTGGCGAGGGACGCTTTGCTCCCACCCGTGGCTGGAAAGACAGAGAGAGTGGAGGCTGGATGTTCCGCAGCGAGGAGGATGCGCGCAAGGCGGCCGAAATGGTGGGCAGCGATGAAGCCGTGGCCGAGCACAAACCGAAAGGAGGCAAAGGCGGCAAAGCCGATGGCGGAAGCAAGCCGTCTGAGAGGAAGATTGATGATGTGGGCGAGCACATTGCCGGGGCGCGCAAGGATGCGCTGGCCAAGCTGTCGCAAAGCGTGGCCGACGTGACGCTGGAGAGCCTGATAGGGCTGCCCGCGTCGAAGGCGTTCAAGCGGCCCGACCTGAAGAAGGCCGTGAAGGAGGGCGCGCTGCGCGAGACGGACGCACGGTTTGCCGAGGCGGTGATGGCCGCGTATCTGGGGACTGCGAAGCCGAAGCTGAAGGAGGGCTACAAGCGCGCCAGCAGCGAGGAAGAGGTGCGGGCGTGGGCCGAGCATGCCAAGGAAGGCGTGGATATGCTGGCCAGGCTGTTCTCGCTTGACGAGGCGGGCCGCGACAAGTTTATGGCTGAGGTGCGCTCCCGCAAGGCGTACAGCGAGGAAGAGGTGCGGGAGCGCCAGCGGCAGCTGGAGCAGTGGAATCCTGGCCGGAAGTTCAACGGCACGTGCTATCCGCTGAACCCGGTGGACGTGATGGCCCGCGTGATGGAGCGGCTGGGCCATGAGCCCGGAGCAAAAGTGACGCTTCCGGTTGTGGCGGCTGCGCCAGACAGCGGCTTTGGCCAGTATGTGCTGACAACGCGCAACGGCAAGCCATACTACCCCGGCAGACGGCTGACAACCATCGACGATGTGGTGGACGAGATTGTGTATGCGGCCAAGGTGGAGAATGCCGACCAGGACACCGACCACCCTGCGGGCAAGTTCTCGGTTAAGGGCGTGGGCGAGCCGCTGAAGGGGTCCACGGGTAAATGGCTTGTGGTGACACAACGCAGCCTCACGGCGGCGGTTGAGCGGCACACACTCGACTCCAAGGAGGAGGCCGAGGCGTTTGCACAGAAGTTTTTGGAGGGCAGAGGCAAGTACCGTTATGCTTCAAAGCCAACAGAGGAGGCGCGCACGACCGGCTACAGCCAATATGAGATAGTGTACAAGCACGACAACCCCACCAAGGGAACGTATGCGTACATGCCCACCGGCAAGGTGTACGGCTCGCTGGAGGAGGCGCGCGCGGCCATTGACGGTGAGCATGACGAGTTGAACAGCGTGGTTAACGCCAAGCTGGCCGAGGAGAAAGGCAAAAGCGGTGAGGGCAATAAGAAGGACTACCTGAAGATAGTGTCGTACACCGAGGACGGCAGGACGTGGAAGTATGGCGTTGTGCTGGCGGACAAGTATGCCCCCAAGATTGGAGCGCTCGACACCATGCCGTTCTACCTTGGCGACGGCTTCAGCACCCCCAAGGAGGCTCAGGCTTTTGTGGATGAGCACCGCGAGGAGTGGGACGCCAAGGTTTCGGAGATTGACAAGGCACGCCGCGACTTTGTGTATTTCAACGGCACTGGCGAGCGCACCGGAAAGGACTGGCGCAAGGGGGCTGACGTGAGCGCCGGGCAGCTGATGGAGCAGTTCGGCTTCCGCGGCGTGCAGTTCGGCAACTGGACCAACCAGCGCGACCGGCAGGCTGCGGTGAACGGCGCCTTTGACGCCCTTATGGACTTGGCGCAGATATTGGGCGTGTCGCCCCGCGCGCTGAGCCTGAATGGAGAGCTGGGCCTTGCGTTTGGCTCGCGCGGCGGCGGCAGTGCGGCGGCTCACTACGAGCTTGGCGAGGTGGTGATTAACCTCACCAAGACGCAGGGGGCCGGCGCGCTGGCCCACGAGTGGTGGCACGCGCTGGACAACTACTTCGCGCGCCATGGCGACGTGAAGAACGGAATGGTGACCGAGGTGAAGGGCATAGCCATGCGCGATGAGCTGCGGGAGGCGTTCAACGCCCTCATTGACAGCGTGGCCGGCAGCGACTACAACAAGCGCTCGCGCGCCCGCGGTGCAAGTTATTGGGGCAGGCCCACGGAGGAGACGGCCCGTCTGTTTGCCGCATGGGTGAACGACGAGCTGCAGAAGCGCGGCATGTCGAGTCCGTTTCTTTCGGACACCGACCCCGGTGCTGCCGAGCGGTATGCCGAGGCGATGTATATGGGATATAAGATGATGCTCGGTGACAAGGCGATGACGCTTGAAGAGTTCAAGAAGACGCCTTTGGCCCTGAGTGGATTCGTGTATCCGAGCACGGAGGAACTGGCGACATTTGGCAGGCATCTGCGCAACATCTTCAACACCGTTCAGGAGAAAGTGGACGAGCAGACGGGCAATACGCTGCTGTATCACCGCGGCCCTGTGGTGGCTGAGCCCGACGAGGCCGAGCAGGCGCTGCTGGGCGCAGTAAGCGATGTGCTGAAGGACACTGGCATCGAGGTGGTGACCGATGTGGACGAGGGCCAAAGGGTGCTGGACGCGGGCAACGGGAACGATGCCAAGCTGGAGGCGCGCCACAGAAGCGACGAGGCGGAGAAGCGCAACAAGATGTGGCGTCTCATAGACCGCACAACGGCCATGTTCACAGGCAAGACTGAGAAAGAGGCGCGTGAGGCCCGCCGCAAGGAGATGCAGAAAATCACTGCTGAGAGGAAAGAAATGTACGACAGGGTTTTGTCGGGCAACTTCGATGAAGTAACTTTGCGTCTGATAAACAACTACATTGCAAATGTCACACCAAGAAACAGAGAATGGAGACCTCTTTCTAAACGACTTCCACAGGAAGTGGAACGAGGCTTGCGAAAAGGAGAACGCGCGAGTTATGTCGATGCGCTTTTCTCACGAATATGCGAAAGCGCAGTCTCAAAGAATGAACGAGCTGGTGCAGAAGGAAAGAGAAGAATTGAGGAGAAAAAGAAAGAACTCCTCAAAAAGTGGGCAATAGCCACCGGCAACTGGCACACAAGCGTGTCGGACTTTACCGATGCCAAAGAGCCACTTGGCAGCGGTAAAGACTCTGACGTGTATATCTCCAAAGACGGAAAACACGTAATCAAAGTATCGAAAGGCAAGGACAGCCCCAAGAAGTTCCGCCCCGACATTGACGCCGTGGCGCTGTTTAACCACGTATTCCCCAACAGCCGGTATGAGATTTTGGGCTATGGCGAGGTTGACGGCAAGTTCGTGAAGTTTCTCAAGCAGCCATTCGTAGACTTCACCGGCAGCAAACCGCTGTCGGCGGAGGAGCGTGTCGCCTACATGTCCGATATGGGCTTCAAGCCCGTCAACAAGGAGAAGACCGCTTTCAGCAACGGCACTATCGTGGTTGCCGACCTGCAGGGCAACAACATCGTCAGAGACAAGTCGGGCAACATCCGCGTGATTGACGCTGACGTGAAGCTGCACACCAAGGACTTTGGCGGGCAGTACAGCTATCCGTCCGTGGAGGCCGACACCGCCCTGCCCCAAGCCGACAGCGGCAAAGAAGTGCCGCGCCTGCAGAAGGTGTACCACGGCAGCGGGGCGGACTTCGATGAGTTCGACCACTCGCACATGGGCGAGGGCGAAGGCGCGCAAGCATACGGCTGGGGCACGTATGTGACCGAGGTCGAAGGCCTCGGCAGAACGTATGCACAAACTGGTTTTCTGAACGCTGAAGCCAGAAGGAAGGGAAATGGAGACCCTAAATTCTTGGCGGTTGGCAAAATTATAAACCAGGAGACATTCAACTCCGATGCGGACACGTATGAACAGCGGAAAAGTGCAGCGGTTGAGGATTTGAAAAGAACCATAGCGTCTTTTGAGAAGATGCTGGAAAACCAAACTGATGAAAAATTTCTCGCTGTTCTCAGAGATACGATAGCAAGTGATAAAGCGACACTTGACGCGCTCATACCGATGACAGAGGAGCAGTTTAACGAAGAGCGTTCCCGTCAAGGTCGCATGCGCCACCTGTACACTGTTGACATTCCCGAGGACAACGGCCACAACTATCTTGACTATGACGGCCCGGTGACTGAGAGCCAGAAGCGGCTTATCAGTGAGAAATTAAGCGAGGTTGATGGCTACGGCCCGTTGCTTGACCAGCCAGACGAGTATATATCTGGAGGGGATTTGTACAGAAGGGTGTCGCAGCGTCTTGGCGGAGACAAGGCGGCCTCAAAGTTTTTCGATTCCATAGGGATTGTGGGCATGAGGTATCCTGCTGAGTATATGAGCGGCGGGCGTGAGGATGGCGCCAAGGACTACGTGATTTTCAACGAGAGGGACGCGCGGATAACCGACCACGTGCGGTTTTTCCGCACGCCTGACGGCGAGGCTTACGGCTTCACGGTGGGCGGCAAGGTATACGTTGACCCGCGCATAGCCAGGGCCGACACCCCGATACACGAGTACACCCACCTGTGGAGCGACATGATGCGCCGCGTCAACCCCAAGGCGTGGGCCGACATCGTGCGCCTGATGAAGGGAAAGAACAGCCTTTGGAACTGGGTGAAGGAGAACTACCCCGAGCTGAAGACCGATGACGAGATAGCCGACGAGGTGCTGGCGCAGTTCTCGGGCAAGCGCGGAGGCGAGCGTTTGCGCGAGGAGATGCGCAAGGCGGCCGATGGCGAGGGCAGCGTGACAAAGAAGGCTGCCGCCGTGAGCGCATTGCTGCGCGTGAAGGAGGCCCTTGGCAAGTTCTGGCGCGGGGTGGCCGAGCTGCTGCACATACGCTTCACCACCGCCGATGAGGTGGCCGACCGCGTGATGGCCGACATGCTGCATGGCGTGGACCCGCGCAAGGTGATGGACGGGGGCAAAAGCCTGCGCCCCGATACCCGCATAAATGTGGTGGAGGCATCACCGGAGCACGGGTTCAAGAACTTTGCTGATGCTAAAACGTGGGCGAAGGAGCACATTGCGCGCACCTACAGCAGCGAGGAAACCGGCGGCAAGGGAGACATTCGCGTCAGCAATGCCGCCATAGGCAAATACTTGTCGCAAGCCGCCGTAGACAAGAGCGACAGCAAAGACGTGCATCTGGCGGTGCTGAAGGTGTTGCCCGATGTGCTGCGTGAGAGTGTGGACGCTGAGCAGCACCCTGACTATAATAAAGGTGCAGATGGCGTGCGCTCAGCCGAGAACGGCATCAACCCCGATGTGACCATACACAGGCTGTATGGCGCGGTAACTATGGGAGGAAAGTTGTATCGTGTAAAGGTGACGCTGAAAGAGGATTCAGCAAGAAGTGACGACCCGAAGAAAGCTTATAGTTATGAGGCAACAAAAATAGAGCTGTTAGCTGGACAACATGGGAAAGACTCAGAAACTGAACGTTTCCCCCGCAATTCTAACAACTCTATAACTGCTGCAAATTTACTGCAAGGAGTTGAGAAATCCTATGGAGACGGCAAGTTTTTTGAGGATGATGGGATGCCGCGGACCGGAGATCCTGCAGCTGATGCGGACGAGGGGAAGCGGTTCCGTCTGCTTGACGATGACGACCCGCAGGCTCAGGAACTGGAGTCGCTGCCCGAGAGTGAGCCAAAGGAGACGCTTGCGCAGGCCATGGTGCGCCGCGTGAAGGAACTGGCGGCTAAGCTTGGCGCAAAGGTGCGCATAGTGACCTCGGCCGATGAGCTGGCCAAGTCGCCCACCGGCCGCCAGCGCAAGATGAAGGGCATGTATGACACCGAGACCGGCGAGATAACCATAGTGGTGGGCAACCACGAGAACCTTGCCGACGTGGAGAACACGATGCTCCACGAGGCTGTGGGCCACGGCGGTTTCCGCGTGCTGTTTGACACCAAGGAGAAGCTTGGCCACGCCATGGACGAGCTGTACCGCGTGTCGGGCGAGAAAATCAGAAAGTGGATAGACGGCAAGATGCGCAAGCTGTATGACGCCGAGGTGGACCGCATAATGGCGCGCAAGCGCAAGGAGCGCGAGGCCAGGGGCGAGAAGCCGAGCGACTTCCACCTGAAAGACATGGCCGACGCCCACATCGAGGCCAGCAGTAAGAAAGACGAGTTCCGCCGCATAGCCACCGAGGAGTACGGAGCGAACCTTGCCGGCCGCATCGGTGAGAAAGGCTTTGAGAAGCTGAGCGCGGAGGAGCAGACATTCTGGGGCAGGCTGAAGTCGATGCTCCAGAAGGCGCTGCAGCGTCTGTCGGAGGGCCTGAACATCACCGGCAAGCACGAGTGGACCGACAAGGACTGGGCGTATGTGCTGCACGAGGCGTACAAGCGCGAGAGGAACGGCGGCAAGCCGAGCATCTTTGACGAGGCCGACACCATAGCCATGCGCATGCGCACCGGCTTCGGCGAAACTAAGTTCAGTGATGGTAAGCGTGAACAACAGACTGCTAACGAGCGTTTCAACAATGAACTAACACGCTATCAGAATGGCGAAATGGATAAGAATGAGATGCTACATCTTGGCAGACCACAAGGAGTAATGCGTACTTTCCTCCCAAACTTGCCTATTGTTATGCGTCAGCGTGTAATAAAGAAAGGTTCAGAGAAGAAGCA
>CAKUMB010000014.1 GCA_934667475.1 uncultured Muribaculaceae bacterium
AATTAATCTCGGGGAGACTTCGGTCTCCCTTTTTTTGTTTGTATTGCTGTCGGACGTTCTCGGGGGCTTTGCGCCCCAGCCACTTTGGCATCCCCCGCAGTGTTTTTCATCGTTTTACATCGAAAAACGTTGCAGTTCTATTTGGACACTGCGAATTTCTGCTGATTATTCAGTACCTTTGTTTTTAAAAATATAAAACAATGACATTAATCAGACCTATTACACATATAGACTGTTTTGCTGGACCTGATGGTATACGCATTGGGTTAGCCGCCGCCGGATTTAAAACTATAAAATATTTTTCGTTATGACTTTAGAAATAAATAAAAAACAAATAATATTTGTAGTCATTATGATAGTTGTAGTGGCTGCTTTAATTGGTGTGTACCATTTTGCCTATGACAAAGGATATCAAATTGGTTATGATAAAGGAAAGGCAAATGCTGTTGCTAAGTACGAAAACAGAAAAGGTATTGGTGCTAATTTTTATTCAGAAGAAATCATAGCTAGAGGAAATGTTTTTAATAATTATATGATTTACCATTCTATACCAAACTGTGAAGCCATAAAGGATGGTGTAATGGAGAATAGAGCCTATACTGATTCCACCTTTAGAATGAGCCATTCAAAATTTTGTCCTAAATGTATGGATGAAAAACTTATTGAGAAATGCCAAGCTTTCTTAGAAGGTGATTTCAATTAGACAAGCAATTAAATCCAAACAATTATGACAAACTTTGTTGCATTAGATCTAGAAACTGCTACATCTGTAAGAAGTAGCAGTTGCCAAATAGGTATAACTGAGGTTATAGATGGCAAGGTACAACCTTCTAAAAGTTGGTTGGTAAAACCTAAAGGGAACATTTATGATGCCTATAATGAAGGTTATGATGAAGGCTACAACCAAGGTTTCGAAGATGGCAAGAATGGGCATAGCCACGGCTATGGGTATGATGATTCAAGTGATTACTACAATTACTATGAAACAAGATACCAAAAGGGATATGATGAAGGATATGATGAAGGCTATAGTGAAGGTAAATCGCAATACGAGGAAGAACAAGAAGAAACAGAAGACGAATAACCTATAATAAATAATGACATGAAACAGATAACCCTTTTCATCATTGCCACACTACTTGTGGCTTGTGAAAACAAACCAAAGAACAATGATAGTTCTTCTATAGCAGGAAATAACTATCCAAGTATCAACAATGGCTATGAACAACCAAACAACAGAGTGGTAGCACAAAATTCTTCAAATGAAGTACCACAAAATTCTTCAAATGAAGTACCACAAAATGACTTGGTGTTTGAAGAAAGGACTGAATTTGTTGGTGGCAATAATCCTGATTCTTATTCTATTTCTAACAATACAAATTCTGAATACTGGAAGGAATGGGAATCCACAGACTTTCAAATTTATGTATAGTTGGAAAATTGTCATTCTTTGGAAGAAGCGCAAGATTATGATTTGAGTGCAATAGAAGAAGACGATAGGTATTTTATTGAGAAGACCATCCCTTCTGGCATTTATGAAGTTGAAGTGATAGAGAAAGTAAATAGTAGGATGTGGAAATTAAGAGACACTAATTTGTTTCTGAAATTCCGTTTTACTCCTTGGCTTTACAAATGGGATAAAGGAATAATAGACACCTTTGCTGGAAAAGGAACTTTCTACAAGAACCCAGACAATTAACAAGACATAATGAACTATTACAAATGAAACAATCTAGCTGCCACACCCTTTATAAGGATGCAGTTGGATAACTGCCTTTCAGTATATGCCAGTATGATATATCCCAATAAAGAAACCTTCTATAAGCATTACATCAATGGTAAGCCACTAAACCAATTAAAGATAAATGGTAAAGCACTTACATCAAACTATCTTAAAGAAGGATTGGAAGCTAAGGATAGCTTTTGTAATAGTGTAGGAAGATTGTTTGATGATGCTTGTAAGTATATCCATCCTTCTAATTATCAATATAAGGAAACTATCTGTGAAGATGCTACATCCTTAATGATTACAGATGAAACTGTAGAAATGATTACTGATAAAGATAATTGGCTACAGTTGCAGAAGAATGTGGTGTTAGTGCTGAATGGTATAATGATTTGTTTTGGGATATGCAGTGTTCTAATGAAGTGCTATTATTCCTTGCTAAGGAAGTTGTAAATGAGATAAAAAATACCGAGCTAACTGGTGACTACAGAACTATTAAGCTATCAGTAACAAGTGAAGCACCTTATGAAAGGAGTGTGAAGGTTTATAGTGGTATAAGGGGTAGGGGGTAAAATTTTAGGGCTAAAGGCTTGGAAATCCCGCCCCAGTCTACTTTACACAAAAGGTACTTTTCTGAAAGGTAAAATCTGGAGTAAAAAGATTACTCATACTTTTTGCACCTTATATAGAGATAAAAAGAGTAAGTAAATAGTGTGCTTATTAACTCAATATAGTAGGCTTCAAAGTACCATTATAAAGGATTAGAAGTAAGTACTTTTGGTATTATTTGAGGGTAAAAGCACCCCCTAACATAAAAAACCAACTTTTCTAACTAAAATTTTTTAGGGTATAAAAATAGCCACTTACTATGTAGTAAGTGGCTGAATATTAAGTAGTTTTGCAAATACTCATTTGCGTACATTGACGCACGCCAGTGCATGTATATAGTCAATACCCACACGACGGCAGGCAAGCAAGCTTGCCCGTTTCCATGGAGGATGGCATATAATATACACCTCATGAGGCGCCATGGTTGCTTTGCTTTCGGTGACAACAGGTCTTGAAGTTGCGAAGTTCATCGATCGTCAAAAAAGCAAAAGCGCACAAAAACGCCTTCTCAATATATGTCAGTCTGCCCGCCTAAACCCCACTGGAGGCTTTCAGCGTTGGCCCGACAATGCAAATGTAGCAATTTCCGCCCTATGCACCAGCATCAGGGTCAAAATATTTTTCATCACCCCAAGCCGAGGATTTGGGTGGGGGTTGCAGGATTGGGGATTTGTGGGTAACTTTGGGGGAGAATCAATTTTTTATGATATGATGGAGTTACTGGACTGGAAGGACAAGCTGGGCGCGGCGTTTAGCGTTGAGGTGCCCAATGCTGCGGAGGCCGATGGGGCCGACGGGCAGCAGGATGCGGGCCGCGGCGATGCGGCTGAGCAGCAGGGCAAGGATGTGGTGAATGTGATGCTGGACAAGCGCAACCGCAAGGGCAAAAAGGTGACTATGGTCACCGATTTGCACTGCGACGATGAGGCGCTGAAGGTGCTGGCGGCCGACTTGAAGCGGCACTGCGGCGTGGGCGGATCGGCCCGCGGCGGCGAAATTCTGATTCAGGGCGACTTGCGCGACAAGGTGCTGGCCTTCCTCAAGGGCCGCGGCTTTAAGGCCCGCATAATATGATGTGCGCCGCCGGAGTATATTAAACGTTTAATACAGGAAAATCTAATTACTCAACACATTTTGCTTATGGGCAATGGAATTCACATAATAAAGGCGTCGGCCGGGTCGGGCAAGACCTACACGCTGGCCAAGGACTACATCAAGCTGCTGATTGCGCAGGAGTCGCCGCAGCTGCTGCGCGGCGGCAGCGACAGGCTGAAGCTGCTGCGCGGCGGCGACAACCATGAGCACATTCTGGCCATCACGTTTACCAACGCGGCCACGAGCGAGATGAAGCAGCGCATTGTGGAGCAGCTGTTTCTGCTGGGCCAGGGCGACGGCAGCCGGTGCAACTACTGCGACGACTTCAAGAAGGAATTTGAATACCGCGACTTTGGCGAGGTGCAGAGTGCGGCGCGGCGCGCGCTGAGTGGCATTCTGTTTAACTACAACTCGTTTAGTGTGAGCACCATCGACTCGTTTTTCCAGACGATATTGCGCACATTTGCGCGCGAACTCGACTGCGACTACAACTATGAGATTCAGCTCGACACCAAATATGCGCTGACGGTGGCTGTGCACAACATGCTGGCCAAGCTGGGCAGCGGTTCGCAACTCGACAGCTGGGTTGAGGAGTTTATAAAGAGTTCGATTTCGGAGCGCAAGGACAGCGGCAACATATATGGCGCGGGCACGGCGGGCGACCTCGTGAAGTTTGCCCAGACGCTGAGCAGCGAGCAGTATGGCAGCCAGAGCGCTGGCATACGCCAATATTTGCAGGGCAAAAGCGGCGGACGGATGCTGATTTCAATATTCCGCAAAAGGCTGATAGCGCTGCGCAACAATGCGGCCACCTGCTGGATGGACAGCGTGAAGAGCGCCATCGATGAGCTGCACAGCATTCCCGGCGCTGACGACAAAATGAGCAAGGGCAAGGCTCTGCGCAAGCTGCTGGACGCCGAAAGCAATTTGCTGCCCAACAGGGTGGAAGACTATGAGGTCAAGTTGTTTGGCAAGGAGTTTTGGGACAAGTTCTGCTGCGACGCCTCAAAATACTACAACAAGGGAGCCAAGCCGGACACCATCAGCGAGGTTGACAGCCGCGTGATGCCCAAGATGCAGGAGGCCATCGAGGCCCGGCTGCGCCACAAGGGGCTGACCGAGTTGCTGAGCGCGCTGTGGAACGTGGGCCTGCTGGGGGCCATCGACGAGGAACTGGAGGCCTACCGCAAGGACAACAACCTGATATTGATGAGCGACACCAACAGCATGGTGAGCAAGGTGATTGACAGCGGCGTGCCATTCATGTATGAGCACGTGGGCACGTGGATCAACAACTACATGATCGACGAGTTTCAGGACACCAGCCGGCAGCAGTATGAAAACTTCAAGCCGCTGCTCGACGACAGCATTGGCAACGGGCACAACAGCCTGATAATAGGCGACGAGAAGCAGTGCATCTACCGCTTCCGCAACAGCGACCCCGAGTTGCTGCTGCACCAGCTGGAAGATGACTTCAGTGGCTGCCACAGCCGCCAAAGCCTCGACACCAACTTCCGCAGCCGCGCCAATGTGGTGGACTTCAACAACCGCTTTTTCACCGCCATGATAAGCCGTTATCGCACCAGCGGGGCCACCATCGGCTTTGCCACGCTGCAAAACACCTATGCCAGCATCGAGCAGAAGGTGAGCCCGCACAACGCCAATAAACACCCGGGATATGTGGAGGTGAACGTGATGCACAAATCGCAGGGATCGTCGGCCACGCCCGAGCAGTATGTGCTTGAGCGGGTGCCCGAGCTGATAGTGGAACTGCGGCAGCGCGGCTACCGCCTGCACGACATTGGCATACTGGTGAACCGCCGCAAGGAGGGCAACAAGGTGGTGGAGTCGATTCTGGACTACAACGACACCCATGTGGGCGAAGAAGGGTTTGAGCCGATACAGATAATGTCGGCCGAATCGCTGCTGCTGCTCAATTCGCCTCAGGTGAGGCTCATAGTGAGCGTGCTGCGCTTCCTCGACTCGACCCACCTGAGCGGTGCGGCGGCCGGCACCAGCAACGATGGCACCAACGAGGCCGACGGCGCGCGCGCCGCCTACGTGCATCGCATGCTCGGCAACCAACGCCTCTACAGTGTGGTACACGACTTTGAGTGCAGCGTGGCCAGGCAGCGGGCCACCGGCGGCAATGTGCAGCAGGTGGACGGCAACACCACTCCCGACTACGGCAGCCTGCTGGCCGAGAGTTTCGCCGCCGACGCCCGCCAGACGGGCACGGCCGAAGAGAAGGCCCGCATCTATGCCGCCAAGATGGCCCGGCTGCTGCCCGACGGCAACACCGAGCCCATGAGCATCACCACCATAGTGGATCGCATAATAAAAGAATATGTGCTGGCCGACGGCAACGGCCGGCTTAGCGAGCAGCAAGTGGGCACCACCTTTATGCTGGCATTCCAAAACCTTGTGACCGACTTTGCCACACGCAGCACCAGCGGCACTGTGCGCGAGTTTCTGCAATTCTGGGACGAGAACAAAGACCGGCTGGCAGTGAACTCGCCCGGCGACGCCGATGCGGTGCAGGTGATGACCATACACAAGTCGAAGGGTCTGCAGTTTAAGTGCGTCATCATACCACATGCCGAGTGGGACATGGTGGACCAGCGCGAGGGCGTTATTTGGGTCGGCCGCCAAGAGTGGCTTAAGGACTACAGCGGCAGCTTCGGCGGCAGCGAGCAGACGGTGCCGCCGCTGGTGCCAATGACGCGGCGCGCGGTGAGCGCGTCGGCCAATCTGCAACACATCACCGACAAGATGAATCAGGAAAGCCTGATTGACAATGTGAACAAGACATATGTGGCCTTCACCCGCGCCGAGCGCGAGCTATACATATTCGCCTGCTCGCCGTCGTCGAGTAAAAAAGACGTGCCTCCGCTGGGATGCGAAATCGAGAGCATAATGTCTGGCTTTGACATCGCAGGCGAGGAACTGGCCGCAAAGGTTGGCGACGACGAACTGCAGGTGCAGCAATGGGCCATAGGCGAACAGGAGGAGAGCATCGAGGCTGCCAAGGCTGGCACAAGCGGTGTTGAGGCAGTGGACATGCCGCAATACTACGTGGGCCTCAGCAGCAGCGAGGTGGTGAAGGTGAGCCTGCCCGAGTTTGAAACAGCCGAACAGCAGTCGGGCAACACCATGCACCGCCTGCTGAGCCGTGTGCGCACCGCCGCCGATGTGGACCGCGCGCTGAGGTTTGCACTCACACGCGGCATCGTCACCGACGAGCCCGGCCAATATTGGGACGCCAGGCGCATAAGCGCCACGCTGCACCGCCTGGTGACCGACGAGCGCACGCGCAGCTGGTTTGCCAACGACAACCATGTATATAACGAGCGCAGCATCACCTACCAGGGCCCCAGCCACGACCAGCGCCACGCGCGGCCCGACCGCGTGGTACGCCGCCCCGACGGCAGCTGGGTGGTGGTGGACTACAAGACCGGCGACAACGAGACCAACGACACCGTGGCCCGCTACCGCAAGCAAGTGGCCGGCTACATGGACAAAATCAGGAAAAGCGCAGGTGGCGCCGCAGTGGAGGGCTATGTGGTGTTTTTGCGCTCGTGGCACATAGTGAAAGTGCAGTGAGGCGCGGCCCGCGCCCTCTAAAAACGCATGGATAGGCCTATGTTTTAACTCAAACTTAGCACCACATTGGAAAAAAATGGCTAACTTTGAAGGTGGTTCAGAGCCAGAGGGCTTGGGCCACCTTTAAACGTACAACATAAATTACTAACTTTTATAAGCATAAGCCGCAAATGAAAAGAATTGTTACTTCATTAGCAACCGTCATCGCAGCCACATCGGGCATGATGGCGGCAATCAACATCGACGGCTCCGAGTATGCCTGCGACACGCTGCAGCGCCGCCAGATAGGCCCCGGCATTGTGAACACCATAATGCGCCTGCCCGACTACCCGCTGAACGTGTACATACTCGAGACCGACCTCAACAACCAGTATAACCGCGTTGAGACCACGATAAGCAACGGCCACGTGGGCACCACCGAGCTGCTGACCAACGCCTTCAAGCGCAACCGCACAGCCACCAAGCGGCCGCTGGCGGCCTGCAACGCCAACTTCTGGTGTGTGACGGGCCACGGCGCTCCGTCCACCACCTATATGATGGGGTCGCCCTTCGGAGCAGTGGTGCGCAACGACAGCATCTTCCTCAACACCAACACCCTCAGCGGCACCGACAAGTGGAACGGCGGCCCCATGCGCACAGGCGCCACCGCCATCAGCAAGGACAAGACGCTGTATTTCGGGCACCTCACTTGGGCCGGCGTGGTGAAGTCGCCCAAACTGAGCACCGACCTCGACATAGCCACCGTGAACCGCCGCGCGCTCACCAACCAAATGGTGCTGTGGAACGGAGCCTACACCAAGACACGCGAGTTTGAAAACGACTGGACAGGCTACAACGAGAAGGGCAACAACGAGTCGGACAACTACTACCTGGCCCTGAAGCCCGGCAGTTCGTGGCAGGTGAACCAAGACATGACCTTCATCATCAAAAAGATAGTGAAGGGCGCCGACCGCCAGAAACTGGGCGACTATGACGCATGCCTCACCCCCACCGGCACCTTCAAGACCTACATGGCACCGCTGGCCGAGGGCGACGAAATAGTGATTTCGCAAGGCTGGACCACAGCCGACGGCAAAGCCGAGAAGCCGCTGATTGAAAACATGGTGGAGGGCAACGCCACACTGATGATGAACGGCGAGCTCACCCAGCGCAACTACGACGAGACCTACAACTCGCAAGTGTATTCGCGCACAGCCTATGGCGCAAGCGCCGACGGCAAGCACCTGTACATGATAGTGATCGACAACTCGGTTAGCAAGCTCTATGGCCGCTCGGCCGGCTGCCCCACCGAAGTGATGTGCCAGATTCTGAAGAGCGTGTGCCCCGACGTGAGCACCATGGTCAACTATGACGCCGGCGGCTCGGCCGAGATGATGGTTGACGGCAAAATAATCAACACCACCACCGAGGGCAATCCGCGCGCCGTGGCCTGCGGATGGATGCTCGAGACCGTGGCTCCCGAAGACAACGAGATAGCCTCGATAGCCTTCGACGACTTCCGCATAAGCATGCCCGTGTACTCATCGTTCACACCCAAGGTGCTTGGCTACAATAAATATGGCGACCTGGTGAGCACCGATGTGCAGGGCTTCAGCCTGAGCACCGACGCCACAGTGGGCCAGACCGATGGCCAGACCGTGATTGCCGGCGGCAACATCACCACAGGCACCCTCACCGCCAACTATAACGACATAAAGGCCACCGTGAGCATCAACACCATGGCCGCACAGCCTGCAATAGCAGTGAAGCCCATTGTGGTGGACAATCGCTACATCGACATGCCCGTGAACGCCACCGTGGGCAACCGCACCTACACCTACGACCCCTCGCGTCTGGGCTGGACCGTTGACAACAAGGATGTGGCCACCATTGAAAACGGCAAGCTGCATGGCGTGGCCAACGGCCAGACCCGCATCGAGTGCCAGATTGGCGACATGACCGACGTGGACACCGTGACGGTGGAAATAAGCGACACCCCCTACAAATATGCCGAGTGGACAGGATGGACCACCAAGGGCTCGGGCGCAAAAAACATCACCCTCAACGAAAACGGCCTGGTGAAATTCACCTACGCTTCGGCACGCGCGCCCTACCTCACCCTGCAAAAGCCCACTACATTCTACAGCCTGCCCGACACCGTGGCACTGCAGTTTGAAAGTTCGATAGCACTCGACTACCTGCAAATTGACGTGCGCAACAGCCTGTTCACTTCGCAGAACTATATGAAGTACACCAACGACGACAAGGGCTTCGAGGCCGGAAAGACCTACACCGTGAAGGTAGACCTTGAGAAGATGGGCGGCACCGACAATCTGGCCACCTACCCCCTCACCCTGCGCGAAATCAAGTTCACCCCCAACAAGAGCGCAGCCAAGGGCGAGCAGACCCTTAACCTCAAGGCACTCTACTGCCACTACAATCTGGAGGCAACTGGCGTTGACGCCACAGTGGCCGAGGCAGCACGCCCGTCGGTGGCCGTGACAGGCGGCATGATTCACGTGAACGGAGCCAGCAGCGTGGCCATCTACAACGTGGCCGGCGCACTGGTGAGCACTGACAGCAGCGCTTCGGTGGCTCCCGGCATATATGTGGTGGTGGCCAACGGCTACGCCATCAAGGTGCTTGTGAAGTAATCAATCAAGCCTAACTAAACACAGCGCCCCGCCACTCTCGAGAGTGGCGGGGCGCTGCATTATATTCCCACCTGCACCAGCCACCACATGGCAGCATGCTTCTGCAAATTCCAACAATACAGAGAGAAATGTAGCTCCGCAACTCGGCCGAGCTGCGGAGCTGCATTTTGCTTTGCCTAATATAATTGGAGTTATTCGACCGACACGGTGGCGGTGGTGTAGGAGTTTTTGCAGCGAATGTACAGGGTGTGCCGGCCCGCAGCGGCTCCGTGCTGCACAGTGAGGCGCAGGGTGGTGGAATTGCGCGTGCCTCCGGCCACCTCAACGCTTATGGCTTGGCGCGACTCGGCGGCCACCTCGGCCTCGCAGTCCTTGTGGCGCACCACGGCTAGCGTGCTCTGCTCGCCCGCCGTGGCATGGATGGTGGCAATGGTGCTGCCCCACTCGGGCAGCGACATGGTGCGGGGCGCATATTGCGCATAGTTGACCACGGCACCCACATTGGTTTTGCCGTCTTTTATCCACGAGTCAACCCAAATGCGGCGGTAGGTGGAGTTGATGGCGATGCCCACACAGCCCGACGGAAAGCGGTGCACACTCTCGCGGCTCATCAGCAGGTAGCCCTCGTCGGGCTGCACGGCAGCCTGGTTGGTGAGCGTGGTGATGTCGGGGTCGGCCTCCTCCACATGGCCAAGATCGAGCACCTGGCCGTAGTCGCAAATGTAGTTCTCGGCAGTGGTGAAGTTGTGGTTGCGGTCGATATACACATCGGTGGTGGCCAGCAGCGTGCGGCCGTGGTCCTCGTCCATCATGTTCTGTGTGGCCATGTCGTAGGGCAGGCTGAAGGGGTCTTCCTCGTTGCACGAGCACAGCATGAGGGCCGCACACATTGCCGCAGAGGCAAGTAGGGTATGCTTGAAGTTGAGTGTCATATATGAACTTATGTGTAGTGGAGTTGCTTTATGAGTTGTATGTGTGCAAAATTAACAAGAGTTGCCGCCTGCGGCAAAATCAAGGCCGAAAATGTAGCACTGTTGCGGTGATTACGAACACAAAAAGGGCCTTTAGGACAAGGCACACGGCAATGCGGCCACTCCGGCGGCAATCACAACCGGGGCAGCCACTGGCGCGCAGAGCCAAGCCGCTGTGGCGCGGCTAAAAGTTGTAGCGCAGGCCGACAGTGGTCACCGACTGGTTGTAGTCGCTCACTATCTGATAGCGCCACTCGGTGAAGAATGTGAAGTGGTCGGCAATGGTATATTCGGCACCGCAGCCCACATTGGCTCCGCAGTGGTCCGACTTCACCTTGTTGTTGACGAGGCCGTCGGGATAGCTGTAGTCCCAATGCTGATAGGTGAATCCCACATATGGGTAGATGTTGAAGCCGGCATAGGTGCGAATCACATACTGGGCGTTGATGTTGACGTTGGAAGTGCTGAAGCGGTCGTTCTTGAAAAAGTATACAAACTCAGGGGCCACGCGCACGTTGGGCAGCACCTCGAGCTGATAGTGTAGGCCTAGTCCGGCCTGATTGCACTTTGAGGCGTAGTTGAAACTTGCGCCCACGGCCATGTCGCCCACAGCGGCCGACGCTGCCGAGGCACACGTTGCAGCCATGGCTGCAAGCAGCAGATGTTTAGCTAATTTCATTGGAGGATCCTATTTTTTGACCGTTATAATTTGTTTGTATTATCGCGACAAAAGGCTGCCCGCCAGCTCGCATGCGGCCTGGGGCAGCCCATCATTTTATTGAAAGAAAATTTCCTTTTTGGTGGCGGAGGTTAGAAGCGGAACTTGAGTCCGAGCGAAGTCACCGACTGGCTGAAGTCGCTCACCAGCTGGCCGCGCTCTTCAAGGAATAAGCCCACATTGCTGGCCAGACGCACCTCGAGACCTGCGCCCAGGTTCACGCCAAAGCGGTTTTCCGAGTGGTCGAAGTCGTCGCTCCAGTTGCTGTATGACAGACCGGCCAACGGATAAAAGTCAACCTTGGGGGCAAGACGCACCACATAGTGGAAGTTGCAGTTGATGTCGAACGTCTCCACGCCATCGTTTTTGAAGAAATAGATGAACTCCGGCTCGATGCGGATGTTACGGGTGATGCCGGCCTGCAGCTTTGCACCGATACCGGCCTGGTCGAATTTTGTTCCATAGTTAAAACCGATGCCAAAGGCCAGATTGCTCGACTTGGCCTGGGCGCCCAGCACTGCCATGAGGCAGATAGCGGCTGATAAGATAATCTTTTTCATAATCGCTTTTTTTTGAAGTTAATAAAATTTTAATGTGATAAAAAGTGTGTTTGGATAATTTCCCATTGTCATTCATTATTGGCGCCAGGTGCTTCTGACGACGGAGGCGCGGGCATGTTCTCGTCGCGCTCTTGCGGCTTGAACTTTTGCAGGCGCACCTTCATCTCGTCGAAGCCCTGACCGTAGATGCCATTGACGTTGGCCTGCGAAATGAGGGCGTCGTTGTCGATGGCCTTGATTATGCGGAACACCGTCACGCTCTCAAACTTGCGGCACATCACCAGCAGAATCTTCACGTCGCGCTTGGTATACCAGCCCGTGCCGTGCAGCAGGGTGCAGCCGCGGTGGGCCTCATTGTTGATGGCGTTGGCTATGTCTTCCCACTTTTGGCTGAATATGAGGAACTGCACCGCCTGGCGGTTGGAGTTAATCACGAGGTCGGCCACAAACGAGTTGATAATCATGAATATGAGGCCATACACAATTTTGTCAACGCTGTGAAATATGAGGTAGCTCGATGATATTATCACGAGGTCCATGTAGAGCATCATGCGGCCAAACGACACGTTGGTGTACTTGGTGACCATGGCGGCCACAATGTCGGTGCCGGCCGAGCTGCCGTTGTGCACAAACACCGTGCCTATGCCCACACCGCAGAAGCATGCACCTATTATCACGTTCATAAACGGCTCATGGGCCACGATGGGCGCATGCGACAGTGGCGTGAAGACGTAGATGAGCAGCGACGCGGCCGTGGCGCCAAAAATGGTGCGTATCACAAACTGGCGCCCCACCGTGCGGTAGGCTATGGCCAGCAGCAGCATGTTGATGGCATAAAACGTCCACGACACTGGCCAGCCTAGGCCGAACAGCAGCAGCGACGATATGCCCGTCACGCCTCCCGTCACCACCTTTTCGGGCAGAATAAAGGCGCAAAAGCCAAATGCGTATGAGGCCAGGCCAACGACTATCATCACATAGTCCTTGAATCCTTTCAGCAGTCGTTTGATGTCAGTTGCCATTGCTCAATGCCGTTTTTAGTTTCTTGAATGCGCTAAATTAGGGAATAGTTTCGATTTTTTCTCGCTTTTTCAAAACATAAATCACAAAAAAATGCTAAAAGGTGCGTTGGCGGTGCTATTTTGCCTATCTTTACCGCCCGAAAGGCAGCCAAAGCCTTTTTTAGCGAAACAAAAAACTGAAAAAACGATTATGATAGCAACGTTACTTATCTCGGCCTTGGCGGTGGGCATCACCGCATGGCTACTGCCCGGTGTGGGCATCGACTCGTGGTTGTGGACTATTGTGATAGCCTTGGTGCTTGGCGTAATCAACACTGTGGTGAAGCCGGTGGTGAAACTGCTGGCGCTGCCCGTGAACCTGATAACGCTGGGGTTGTTCTCGTTTGTGATCAACGCGCTGATGATTGAGCTGTGCGCCGCTGTGGTGCCGGCCTTTCACGTGAGCAGTTTCATGTGGGCCATGGCCTACAGCGTGGTGCTGGCCATTGTCACTTGGCTGCTGGGCATAATATTCGACCGGTAGCCGACTGACGGCACAACCCAAAGCAGCGCGGCCAGGGCATTTGCAAGATTGCCCTGGCCGCGCTGCAGCTATCAGTCCATATCGTTTCAGCCCATACTAATGCGACTTAAACTTGAGCGCATTGCGCTGCGCGCTCTCGATGCGGCGGTTGCGCCAGCAGTGGCGGCACAGCGCCACATACTTGTCGTCGCCGCCAATTTCCACCTGGTTGCCGTCGGTCACTATGTTGCCGTGGCCGTCGATGCGGGCATTGACTATCGTCTTGCGTCCGCAGGTGCAGGTGCTCTTTATCTCGTCGATGGTGTCGGCCAGCTCAAACAGGCGTCGCGAGCCCTCAAACAGGTGGGTTCTGAAGTCGGTGCGCAGGCCGTAGCACACCACGTTCACTCCATAGTCGTCGACAATGCGGGCCAATTGGTCGACCTGCTCGGCGCTGAGAAACTGCGCCTCGTCGATCAGAATCCAGTCCTTCACCTGCAGGCTGTCGTCAAACAGCGTTTTCAGGTCGTCGTAGAGGTTGGTCTCGGGGTAAATCCACTTGCAGGTGCGCTCAATGCCTATGCGCGATCGAATCACGCTGTCCTTCTCGCGATTGTCGATGATTGGCTTCATGCACAGGTATTGCATGCCGCGTTCCTCAAAGTTGTAGGCCTGCGTCAGCAGCAGGGCCGTCTTGGCCGAACCCATGGTGCCGTATCTGAAATATAGTTTTCCCGAACCGTTCATGTCAGAGTATTTTTAATGCGTGTATGTGATTTGTTGAGTTAATGCCAGGGCACAAAAAATTGCGGCTGCAGCCACAGCGCATCGCATGTGGCTCAACCGCAAGCAAAGTTATTATTTTTTTGGCCAACGAGCGGCATGGCGTGGCAGAAAGTTATTAACAACCTTCGTGGACTGCGGTCCGTCACCACCAGCAGGCCACCTTCACGCAAATCTTCTTGATGCGCCCGCCCTCGGGGCCAATGATGGGCGCGTGGGCGTCGTGGGGCAGCATCACGGCAAAGTCGCCTGGATGCAGGGTGAAGTAGGCCAGCGGACGGTCGGTGTAGAAGGCAATGTCGCGCCCTGGGTCGTAGGCCTCGTCCACGCTGCGCAGCATGCAGCCGGGCAGGTAGCCAATCACCTCGTCGCGGTCGACGGGCACGTGGATGTCGATGAAGCGCTGGTGCAGTTCGAGCCGCTGGGCGTCTTTGGCCTTCATGAGCGGTGTTTCCACATTTGCCCAAATCACATCGGGCTCAAGCACCGCCCGGCCCACTTCCAGAGTGGTGTAGCGCGCCTTAATCCAGTCAAGAGCCTCGGCCAGCCGCGGATGCAGGCGGCCGGCCTCGCTGGTGTCGCTGAAATTTCCTATTATCATAGTGCAGGCAGTGGTTTTATCGGTCGCTCATGCCGTTTTCAGGCCACAATTGCTTTGAAAACGCCTCGGCAGCCTTGCAGTGAAACTCTATGCCGCGGAACTTCTCCATCACGCTATGCCAGCCATCGAGAATCTCGGGCATGCCCTGGCTCACGTGGCACATGCACGCCTCGTGCTTCTTGGCCACCACCGAGTCGATGTTGACGTAGTCGGTGGGAATGAAGTTTTGCGACTGCAGGCCCGACATAGCTTCGGCATAATAGAGATCGAAACTGTGGTCGAGCTGCCGCCAGGCGTCATACACCAGCAGCGATGTGGCGCGGTGGTCGCGGTGTGCGTCGATGGGCCAGTGGGTGAACACCACATCGGGCTTCTCGCGCTCGATCACGGCCTTCATCTGCGCATAGCGTGCGCGGTTCACCTCGGTGTCGCCGTCAACCTGACCCATGAAAATATGCCTTATGCCCATCACGCGGCAGGCGTCCTCGCTCTCCTTGCGGCGTATGGCGGCCGCCTCGTCGTGGCTTTTGCCGGCAATGCCGGCCTCGCCGCCAGTGAGATACACGCTCACCACCTCGCAGCCCTGGCTCTTAAGCACCAGCATGGTGCCGCCGGCAATGGTTTCGGGATCGTCGGGGTGTGCGCCCACCACGAGCGCCTTCTTGTAGTGTGCCTGCGCAATGCGCTGTGCGCGGGCGGGCAATGCGCCCACGGCAATCACGACCGCAAGCGCAATGGCAATGAGTGAATGTTTTGCTTTCATAAGTGTATGTAGTTTTGTTTGTGTCATTAATAGAGTTAGCACACAGAAGGGTGTGGTGCAATATTAGTGAAATTCCGCGATGTGTGCAAGTATTGGGCGGCAAACTTGCCCCTCCCAACTGCGCAGCTTTGCAGACCTGACGGCAAGAATCACCACAGACAGTCTTCTTTTTATGCCCCACACAGATTCGCACATATTTTTTGTGGCTTAGCGGGAATCAAAATTCCGTCAAAATAATCGATTAAATAAAAAAAATCTGTGTGGGTCTGTGGAAGATATAAATCAACACCAAAATTCATAGCCCTCCCGGGGTTACTTTGGGTTACTTTGTCAGTGGCGGGGTGATGTGGCCGTCGGGGGTGATGCGGGGGCGGAATGGCGGGGCAATGTCGGCGGCGGTGAGGGCGGCTATCTCGCGAGCGGCGCGGTGCTGGGGGTCGAGGCGCGGCCCTGTGCCCCACCCTTGCACCATGGAGTGTATGCGTCCGTGCACCAGGCGGCCGGTGGCGCGGCTGATGGTGGCGGTGAGCAGCGGCGCCAGGCCGCACTTGCCGGCCACGCTGATGCCGCACGGGGTGCAGAAGTTGCCCAGGCTGTAGGCGATGAGGTGGCCGCGATACACTTCAACGGCGCGCACCACGTGCGGCCCGTGGCCATACACCACGTCGGCACCGCGGTCCACACACAGCCGCGCAAACAGCCTCACGTTGCCGCGGTTGTCGCCCAGGTAGCGCTCCACTCCGTGCGGCAGGCGGCGGTAGTCAAGACCTTCGCCGCCACCGTGAAAGCTCACTATCACCACATCGGCCTGCTGCCTCAACCGGCGCACTATGCGGCTCACGCGGGCCGTGTCGGAGGTGAGCAGCGTGCCCCAGTTGTGGCCGAAGGCGGCAAAGCCGTAGGTGACACCGCCTATGTGCTTCACGGCCATCTCGTCGCAATCGGTGCCGGCGTGGCCAATGCCATGGGCGTCGAGCACGCGGCGCGTCGAGGCCACGCCTGGGGCAAGGAAGTCGAGCGCATGGTTGTTGGCCATGCTCATGAAGTCGTAGCCAGCCTCGGCCTCGAGGCGCGCCATGCGCGAGGGGGTGAGGAAATAGTAGCTGAACTTCGACTTGGGCTTGGGCCGCGGCTTGAGGCCGTCGCCCAGCACCCCCTCCTGATTGCCGCACGCCACATCGGCCGCACGCAGCACCGGGGCAGCGTCGGCAAACAGGCTTCGGCCACCATCGGGCGGCATCTTGCGTTCGGGATATTCAGTGCCCAGCATCACATCGCCAGTCATGGCAATGGTCACTGTGGTGTCGGGCGAGGCGGTGGTGACGGCGACCGCAGTGTCGCAAGTGGCGGCATCGGCAGCCGCAGTCCCGGCAGGCCGCGAGCAGGCGGCAATGCTCAGCGCTCCCAGCAGCATGGCAAGCAGCGGAATGCGACTCATTGGCCCGAGTCGCTTTTGGCAGCGCTGGCAAACGGCGCCACGGTGAAGCCCTTGCCGCGCAGCAGGGCTATGAGCCCCTTGGCTCCAGGCAGATGGCCCGCGCCAACGCACACCAGCACCGGGCCGCGGGCCATGGCTGCGGGCAGCGTGGAGGCCCAACTCGCATTGCGGTCGTAGATGAGGCGCTGCGCCTCACGGCTGTCGCCAGCGAGTTCCTCGTCTTCAATAAGCCGCTGAAGGCGGTCGAGGTCTTGCCGCTCGTAGGCACTGCCGATTTCGGCCGACAGGGCGGCATAGGCGCTGTCGCGCTTGCACATTTCCAGCAGGTCGCTGGACTGGACGGTGAGCGGCGCGCCCAGCAGCAAGCCAATCTGGAAGTCAATGTCCTCAAGGCCGTGCACCGCCTTACCGGCCGCGCGGGCGCGGCGCTGCACCTCGGCGTCGATTTGCTGCGAAGGGTTCCAGTTGCCCATGTTGGCGGCATCGCGCAGCACCTGCATCTGCGTGGCTATGGCCGCGGGCTTAAGCGCGTCGAGCTGCTTAAGGCTGAGACCCGTGGGACCGAAATATTTGTTGAACGTGCGCTCAACCACGGCATATCCGTCGGCCGACAGCAGGTGGCTTAGGGCGCTGTCGGGCGGAGCCATCATTGCCATGGCCATGCGCTGCATCACCTGTGGGCTGGCCATGCTGTCGCAGTCCACCTCGCCCCACACGGCGCCGCTTGCAGCCAAGGCATCGGCAAAGCCGCTGATGGAGTCGAGCATTGATGGCAGAGCCAGATGGTGGGTGCCCATTATGTAGGATGGCCGCTCAAGCCCATTGCCGCTCACGCGCCACAGCAGTTGGGCGCGTGCGGGCAGGCCCAGCAGCACAATGGCCGCTACTATGGCGGCGAAAAGTGTGTGTTGTCGCATAAAAATCAGCGTTAGTTTGTTAAAGTTTCGCCCAAATGTAATAAAAAAAGATGACGCAGACCGCCTAGTGCAGCAATTAAAGCAGAAAAAATACCCATTATTGGCGATTGCGGGGGTGGCAAGGCGGCAGTAACTTTGCAATCGTAAAAAGGACAATGACACTACAGTAGTTTTAGAGACAACTGCTTCTATGCAAGATAAAAGTGAATTAGTTATTAGTTGACATTATTACGTAGCCACATTTCTAAGTTAATAGTAAGTAATCGAAAAAATCGCTGCCGGACTCCCCGATGTGAATCGCAGTCACCCGGCAGCTTTTTTTATTGTCATAATGAAGCCACTGAAGCGCTTAATGTGGTTAATTCAGCTACATTCAACCTTTTTTTAGCTTTCATTGGGGGCATTGGCCTTGTGCAGGGCGAGGCTTCATCTTTTTCTGAAAAATACAATCATGAAATAAATGGCTCCACTGTGTTTGCCCCGGCGGCCTCATTCATAAGTTTGCCAGGATTGGACTTCTACGGCCTCTACTGGCCTCAATTCCGCAGAATGAAGGAAGACGGCAAGACGGTGTATAAGGGCGCATATGACAATGGCGGCTTCCCCGACATCGACACCGAAGCCACTGGCATAAGCGAGGTGGGCGCCGACAGCCAGAGGGCCGGCGGCGACTACTGCAACCTGATGGGGCAAAAGGTGGATTCGACCAACATGGCCCCGGGCATTTACATTCACGGCGGCAAAAAGGTGATTATTAGCCGCTGACCCGAGCAACTGCGGCACAAAAGGCTTGGAGGGAAATGGCGCGCGCATGGGCGTTGCGGATTTCCCGCCATTTTTGCCCGCGCGCAAATTGGTGAAAAATCGGGTAATTTGGGCCAAGGGAGGTGAAATTGGCGGCGCGGTGTGGCGGTATTGAGAAATAATTGCTATTTTTGCAAATTGTAATTATCAAATAAATTAGGCAGTGGATACACGATACATTTTTGTGACAGGCGGTGTGGTTTCCTCTCTTGGTAAGGGAATCATCTCATCGTCGATAGCCCGTCTTTTATTGTCACGCGGCTTTAACGTAACGATTCAGAAGTTTGACCCCTACATCAACATCGATCCGGGCACACTCAACCCCTATGAGCACGGTGAGTGCTATGTGACGGTCGACGGCCACGAGGCCGACCTCGACCTGGGCCACTATGAGCGCTTCACCAACATCAAGACCACACGCGCCAACAACATCACCACCGGCCGTGTGTATCAGAGCGTGATCGACAAGGAGCGCCGCGGCGACTACCTGGGCAAGACGGTGCAAATCATCCCCCACATCACCGACGAGATTAAGCGCGACGTGAAGCTGCTGGGCAACACCGGCAAATATGACTTCGTGATTACCGAGATAGGCGGCACGGTGGGCGACATTGAGTCGCTGCCCTTCCTTGAGGCCGTGCGCCAGCTGCGCTGGGAGCTGGGCAACAAGTGCGTGTGCGTGCACCTGACCTATGTGCCCTACATCCGCGCGGCCAAGGAGCTGAAGACCAAGCCCACGCAGCACTCGGTGAAGCAGCTGCAGCAGGTGGGCATACAGCCCGACATACTGGTGCTGCGCACCGAAAAGGAGATTCCGCTGGCCATGCGCCGCAAGGTGGCCCAATTCTGCAACGTGGACGTGGACGCCGTGACGCAGAGCGTGGACCTGCCCACCATCTACGAGGTGCCTCTGATGATGCACCAGCAGAAGCTGGACAACATAATTCTGGACAAGACGGGCACCCCCTACAGCGGCGAGCCCGACCTGACAAAGTGGAACCAATTCCTGGACCACATGCGCGCCGCCAAGGGCACGGTGAAGATTGGCCTGGTGGGCAAATATGTGTCGCTGCAAGACGCATACAAGAGCATCGACGAGAGCCTGCTGCAGGCCTGCACCTATCACGAGCAGAAGCTCGACCTGGTGTATGTGAACAGCGAGAAGCTGACCGACGCCAACGTGGAGGAGCAGCTGAAGGACATGGACGGCGTGATAGTGGCCCCCGGATTTGGCCAGCGCGGCACCGAAGGCAAGTTTGTGGCGCTGAAGTGGTGCCGCGAGCACGACATGCCCACCTTTGGCATTTGCCTGGGCATGCAGTGCATGGTGATTGAGTATGCGCGCGACGTGCTGGGCATGGCCGAGGCCAACAGCACCGAAATGGACCCCAAGACGCCCTACAACGTGATTGACCTGATGGAGGAGCAGAAGAGCATCACCAACATGGGCGGCACCATGCGCCTTGGCGCATATGCCTGCCACCTGAAGGAGGGCTCGACCGTGGCCAAGGCCTACGGCAAGCTCGACATTGAGGAGCGCCACCGCCACCGCTTTGAGTTCAACGACGAGTTCCGCAAGCAGTTTGAGGACAGCGGCATGAAGTGCGTGGGCGAGAACCCCGAGACCCACCTGGTGGAAGTGGTGGAAGTTGAGGGCAAAAAGTGGTATGTGGGCACACAGTATCACCCCGAGTACAGCAGCACTGTGCTCAACCCCCACCCGCTGTTTATGAGCTTTATAGGCGCAGCCATCGCCAACCGCGACAGCCGCAAGTGACGGCACCGAGCTCAAATTGGAAGGCACTTATTTATTTAACTACAACAGATAAAACTCAAAACACACTCACAAAAGAATGGACAAGAACACTGTGATAGGCTTGATTCTGATGTGCGCGGTGATATTCGGCTTCATGTATTTGAACGAGCCCAGCCAGGCTGAGCTGGCCGAGCAGCGCCGTCAGGACTCCATAGCCAAGGTCGAGCAGGCCGAGCGGCAGCAACGCGCCGCCTCGGCATCGGCCACCGACACCCTCAGCTCCGACGACTTGGCGCAGCTGAAGGAAGCCATGCGCAAGCTTGGCTCCATCGACAACGGCGGTGTGAAGCTGAGTCTTGGCCAGGGCGACATGGTGCAGGGCACCGTGGCCGCCGGCGACAAGACCATTGACTTCAACGAGCTGCTGGGCACCAAGGCCACCGACGCCAAGGCCCACAACCTGGCAGTGGCCGCCGTGAAGGCCGAGATTGACAAGTTTGCCAAAAACGGCTCGTTTGCCTCGTGCCTCACGGGCACCGAGCAGATAGTGAAGCTGAAAAACGACGTGCTCGAGATTGAGCTGTCGACCAAGGGAGGTGTGGTGTCGCGAGCCACTCTGCTCGACTACAAGGCCTACAACGCCCCCCACGTGGAGGTGTTCACCCCGGGCGACAACACCTACAGCTTCATACTCAACGGCAACTCGCAACGCTTCGACACCCGCAACTTCTACTTCACTCCGCGCCAGCTCAACGACAGCACGGTGGAGATGGACCTGAACCTGGCGGGCGGAGCCGTGTGGGGCCTGCGCTACACGCTGCTCAAGGGCAGCTACATGGTGCGCATGGAGGTGGTGCAGCGCGGCATGGCGCAGGTGATACCCACCAACATCCCCAACATGGACCTGGCATGGCACCAGAAAATGGGCCGCCACGAAGAGGGCAAAATGTTTGAGGAGCGCAACAGCGGCATCTACTTCAAATATGCCGGCCAGGACGGCTCGGTGGAAAACCTGAAGGAGAGCGGCGACGACGAGAAGACGACGCAAGACCAGCTGAAGTGGATTTCGACCAAAAACCAGTTTTTCTCGGCTGTGCTGATTGCCGACCACAACTTCACCGGCGCCAAGCTCGAGAGCCACGAGATAAAGAAGGACTCGCCCGACTACGACCGCTACCTGAAGGAGATGGACATCACCACCTCGGTGCAGTACAGCTCGAGCAATCCAAATCCGGCATCGTTCTACTTCTACTTCGGCCCCAACAAATACCAGTTGCTGTCGGACTATGACAAGTATTCGCCAAGCGAGGACCTCAAGCTCACCAGCCTGATTCCGCTGGGCTGGAAGTGGCTGCGCTGGATCAACACGGGCATCATCATTCCCGTGTTCAACTGGCTGGGCAAGTACATCAGCAACTACGGCATCATCATACTCATACTCACACTGCTGCTCAAGCTTGTGTTGTCACCGCTCACCTACAAGAGCTACATTTCGCAAGCCAAGATGCGCGTGCTAGCACCCGACATCAAGGCCATCAACGACAAATATCCGGGCCAGGACAACGCCATGAAGCGCCAGCAGAAGACGATGGAACTCTACAGCCAGGCCGGAGCCAGCCCATTTGGCGGCTGCCTGCCCATGCTGCTGCAGATGCCAATTCTCATTGCCATGTTCTGGTTCTTCCCGTCGTGCATCGAGCTGCGCGGTGAGTCGTTCCTGTGGGCCAAAGACCTCTCGGCTCCCGACGCCATTTGGTCGTGGACCACACAGATTCCGTTCATCACCAGCTACTTTGGCAACCACATCAGCCTGTTCTGCATGCTCATGACGGTCACCAACATCGCCTACACCTACCTCACCATGCAGTCGCAGCAGCAGTCGCAGCAAATGCCCGGCATGAAGTGGATGATGTATTTGATGCCGCTCATGTTCCTGGTGTTCTTCAACAACTACGCTTCGGGTCTGAGCTACTACTACTTCATTTCGCTGCTCATCACCATAGCGCAGACCTACAGCAGCCGTCTGCTCGTGAGTGAGGAGAAGGTGCGCGCCAAGATGGCAGAAAACGCCAAGAAGCCCAAAAAGAAGAGCGGATTCATGGCACGCCTCGAAGAGGCACAGCGCCAGCAGCAGGCAGCCCTGCGCGAGCAGGAGAAGCGCAACAAGAAAAAGCGCAAATAGCACACCAATGCAGCTGATGCAAACTGCAGCATAAATTCACAACTGAACTCTCAACACATGGCCCGGTGCCAGGCAACCCCTGGCGCCGGGCCTTTTTTGCGCCTGAATTCCGCACCATTCACCACGCGCTTGAAACGCAGGCATGGCGGCGGTATGCAATTTTGCTGTGGCGAAATGTGTCGCAAAACGAAAATTTGATTAATTTTGCATTGATTTAGCGTAGGAATCAAACCAAAACTCAATCTATAAGAATAATAGTATAATCAACCCACACGCATGAACAGAAAAATTCTACCCACTGTAGCGGCTGCCGCATGCAGCCTCGCAGCACTGAGCAGCGTGGCGCAGGGCAGCGCACTCATCCCACCCTACACGCTCAACCTAACAGATGAGAATGAACGCAACCAGTACACAATAATCGACGCCAATGGCGACGGTTACACATGGAGCGGCTCGAAATATTATTTCCGCTGCAAGACCAACGGCGACAACAAGGCCGACGACTGGCTGATTTCGCCGGCTATTGAGCTGACCGAGGGCAGCACCTACACAATCACATACATTGGCCACAACAAGCAAAGCGACAAGCCCGAGCAAGTGTCGATAATGGCCGGCACCGCGCCCACCGCCAAGGCAATGACCCTGACAGTGATGCCCAGCGTGACGCTGACCAAGGTGCAAAAAGAGACCAACACAGCCACATTTGTGGCCCCAACCTCAGGCACATATTATTTCGGCTTCCACTGCACATCAAACGCAGGCATGTATTACGCCTACGTCGACGGATGGAGCATTGGAGCAGCCATTGGCAAAGACAGCCCCGACTCGGTGAAATCGCTCAATGTGACTGCAGGAGCCAAGGGCGCGCTCACTGCGCAAGTGAGCTTCACCACCCCCTCGACCACAGTGGGCGGCACAGCCATAACATCGCTCAAGAGCGCCACACTGATTAACATGAACACCGGCCGCACCGTTGCCCAAATCGAGAATCCGGCTGTAGGGGCCGCAATAAGCGCCACCGACAATGAGCCGCGCAACGGATTCAACCGCTACCGGGTGTTTGTGTCCAGCGACAACGGCGACGGCGTGAGCCGCGACGCGCAGGCCTACGTGGGCATCGATGTGCCCAAGGCCGTGGGCCGCGGCAACTGGACGCAGCAGGGCAGCAATGTGGTGCTCACCTGGCCGGCTGTGGCCGAGGTGGGCGTCAACGGCGGCTATGTGGACCCCAGCAAAGTGACCTACACCGTGACCATGCTGCAACCCAACTACACCGAGCTTGCAAGCAAGGTGTCGGGCACCACCTACACCGATGCGTCACTGGCGGGTCTCACCACCGGACAGGTGTTTGCAAGCTACGCCATCACCCCACAAAGCGCGGCCGGCGAAGGACAGGGCTCACCCACGTTCAGCGGCCCGTTTGGCACACCATTCAACGTCCCGGCCACCGAGTCGTTTGCCAACTGCAAGTTGGCCTACAGCCCATGGTTTATAATCGACCACAGCGGCAGCGACGACTCGTCGTGGGACATTGTGGCCACCACAAACTATCCCAGCCGCACGCCACAAGACGCCGATGGCGGCTTTGCCGTGATGAAAACCGGCGACGACGGCAGCCACACGCTGGCCTCGCCCATGTTCAAACTGGGCAAGGGCAGCACAGTAAAGTTTTGGCTGAGCAATCCCGACCGCTACAACTCACTGTCGCTGATGGTGTCGGACGACCAGTGCCACACATGGACTAAGCTAAAGGCACTGCCCGTGACCAAAGCCGACTGGGAAGAGCAGAGCTGCGACCTATCGGCCTACGACGGCAAAACGGTGTGCATCGGCTTCCGCGGTGAAGTGGAGTCGTACAACAAGCAGATATGCATCGACAACATAAGATTCACATCGAGCGAGTCGGGAGTGGAGCAAGTGGGCGCCACCTCGCCGCTGGTTGCAGTCAACGGCAGCGAGCTGGTGGTGGCCGCCAGCGGACAACCCGTGCTGGTGTGCGACGCCTCGGGCCGTGTGGTGCTGAGCCGCACCTGCCTAAACGGCACACTCAAGCAAGACCTGCAGCCAGGCATATATGTGGTGCGCGTGGGCGCCACCAGCCACAAAGTGGTGGCAAAGTAAGAGCAACGCCACCCCACATTTCACACACAGCAACACAGCCACACGGCAGCACAAGCAAGCCATGTGGCTGTGTTGCTGCATTATGTGCAAATTTGTAGATTGTCTGAGATAATGTTGGTCTTTTACCCACGAAAGTGTTGAATATATGTGACAAATGCCTAACTTTGTGCCCTCAATTTATTTTTAGAGTATAGCCACATATATATTTCACGGTAAAAAAACAACTATTTAAATTAAATCACATCGATTATGAAGGCAAGTAGCATCATCTTGGCCGCATCGGCTGCGCTCTGCGCAACAAGCGCAATGGCACAGAGCGGCAACTTCAACGCCAAAGTGCTCACATCGAGCAAACAGGACACACTGCAATTCAGCAAGACCCCCATCACCGACAGCGTGGGCAACATCGCCTACCAGCGGGTGCAGAGCAAGGTGCTGACACACACATTCCAGACGTTCCGCAACCAGTATGTGCTCACCGCCGGCGACTTCGAGGGCAAGCTGCCCGCAGGCGCCAAGGTGACCGGCATCTCGCTCGACGGCTACAACAACGGCGGCAAGACCACCACATTCAGCGCAGTGGGCGTGGGCATCGAGGCCTGCGACACTGTGCCTGCGCTCAACTACACCAATGGGCTTAACGAGAGCGACACCATTGCCAACATGCACACCGGCTGGAAGCAGTGGACAATTGACGCTGCCGGCCGCGCCGACTCGGCTGTGGCTGTTATCAACGCCCCCTTCACCCAAGGCAATCCACTGGCCTACACCGGCAACAACCTGCTGCTCACCCTGCAACTGCAATATGAAGGCCGCAACGGCATGGACTACTGCTACCAGAAGGCTGCCACAATGACCGAGGTGGCCACCGTGATGCGCTCGGGCAACTTCGCTTTCAGCGGCAAGGGCGTGTGGTATAAGGAGAACAACAACTTCTGGAACAAAGGCGTGGCCGAGACCGTGGCCAGATATATGAGCGTTGAGGCCAACACAGTGCCCGCATTCAAGCTCAGCTACTACACCAACGACATATACGTGACCGTGCGCGACAACGACGGCCGCGATATGGAGGCAAGCCTCACACTAATCGACGAGACTACCGACAAGACACTGTATAGCAACATAAACAAGGCCAACTACACATTTGCCAACCTCGACTACACCCACACCTACACTCTGGCTGTGAAGAGCGGCGACATGCAGAAGCAGGTGACTGGCATTAAGTTTGGCGACACCGCAGCCGATGCCATCAGCAACGACGTGTATGTGGAGCTGAAGCAGCAGATTAGCACGGGTGTTGAGGCCAACGTGGCCGAGGCTCAGGTGGCCAGCGTGCAATACGTGAGCCTGTCGGGCGCTGTGAGCAACAAGCCCTTCGACGGTGTGAATGTGGTGGTGACCACCTACACCGACGGCTCACGCACCGCAGCCAAGAAAATCATGAAATAACACGTGCGTTGGCCAAACAGCCACCGCACTGCACAACCATAACGGCCGTCACAAGTCCGCCCGCAAAGCGGTTTTGTGACGGCCGTCCGTTTTTTTTCACACCACAGGGCAGCGGAGTGCAGCGCACTCGACTGATTTACAAATGATTGTGTTTTAGATATAGAAATAAAAAAATGGAAGCTGAATCAGCTTCCATTTCTCTGGTGACCCATATAGGATTCAAACCTATAACCTTTTGATCCGTAGTCAAACACTCTATTCAGTTGAGCTAATGGGCCATTTTCCGTTTTGCAGTGCAAAGGTAATGCTTTTTTGTGAATTGTCAATGCTTTCGGGCAAAAAATCGCGCGGCAGGCGCTGATTTTTATTTTAGAAAGCCCACAGCGCAGCCAGCCACACCAGCATTATGATGAAGGCGATGAGGGTGGCACCCTTAAGCACCTTGTAGTTCACGATGTAGTAGCCCTGGCGCGGAGCCTCCACTTTTTCGGGCTTTTTGTCGGCCACGGCCAGCTTGTGATCGTCGATGGGTTCAACGGGCTGGGCGTTTTCGCTATATAGACACGCTTTCATAACTGTAGTGAGTTTGTTTAATGATTGGTTTCTTATAATTTATGGTGCAAATATAGTGCTTTCCGGCCACCCCGGCAAATAAAACCGGCATCAATGGGGCAAAAGAGAGAGAAAGGCGGGTGCGGCGCGAGTTTTTTGAAGGCGAATGTGTGGCAATGTTGACGCATTTTTTGTAACTTCGCAACGTTTAGCAAGAAATAATAACTAAAAACTGGTAGAATAGATGCAAGACGAAAAAATTGAAAGACAAGACGAAATGAGTTTGCCTGAAAACGCGTTTCGCGAGCTGAAGCCGGGCGAGAAGTATGTGCCTGTGCTTAAACCCGACCGCAGCTATCCGGAAGTGACGCCCTACTCGGTGTCGATGGGCCTTATAATGGCCGTGATATTCAGTGCGGCGGCGGCCTATCTGGGGCTGAAGGTGGGCCAGGTGTTTGAGGCGGCGATTCCCATTGCCATAATCGCAGCCGGCATAGCCAGCGCCACCAAGCGGCGCAACTCGCTGGGCGAGAATGTGATTATCCAGTCGATAGGCGCAGCTTCGGGCATTGTGGTGGCGGGAGCCATATTCACGCTGCCTGCGCTCTACATTCTGCAGGCCAAGTATCCAGAAATCACGGTGAGCTTTTTGGAGGTGTTCCTGAGCTCGCTGCTGGGCGGTGTGCTGGGCATACTGTTCTTCATTCCGTTCCGCAAATATTTTGTGAGCGACATGCACGGCAAGTTCCCCTTCCCCGAGGCCACAGCCACCACCCAGGTGCTGATTTCGGGCCAGAAGGGCGGCGACCAGGCCAAGCCGCTGCTCATTGCCGGCCTTGTGGGCGGCCTCTACGACTTTGTGCTGAGCACGTTTGGCTGGTGGAAAGAGGTGCTTTCGAGCACTGCCATTCCAGCCATGCAGAGCATCACCGAGCACGCCAAGATGGTGTTTAAGGTGAACACTGGCGCGGCGGTGCTGGGCTTGGGCTACATTGTGGGCCTGCGCTACAGTTTCATCATATTCGCCGGCAGCGCGTTTGTGTGGTGGGTGATAGTGCCCCTGATGGGCATGAGCCCGAGTCTGGCCGGATCGACGGCCGAAGAGATATTCAAGGGCGGTGCCCGCTTCATAGGCATTGGCGGCATAGCCATGAGCGGCGTGATAGGCATCATCAAGTCGTGGGGCGTGATTAAGAGCGCCGTGGGCCTTGCCGGCAAGGCATTCAGCGGCCAGGAGCAGGTGAAGGTTGAGCGCCACCAGCGCGACATTTCGATGAAGGTGCTGGTGTTTGCGCTGGCGGCCGCGCTGCTGGTGACGCTGGTGTTCTTCTATGTGGGCGTGATTCACAACGTGGCCCAGAGCCTTGTGGCCTTTGTGGTGGTGACGGTGATTGCGTTCCTCTTCACCACCGTGGCGGCCAACGCCATAGCCATTGTGGGCAGCAACCCCGTGTCGGGCATGACGCTGATGACCCTCATCATTGCCTCGGGCATATTTGTGGCCGTGGGCCTGAAGGGTTCGCAGGGCATTGTGGCCTCGATGGTGATAGGCGGCGTGGTGTGCACCGCGCTGTCGATGGCCGGCGGCATGGTGACCGACATGAAGATTGGTTACTGGATTGGCACCACGCCCGCCAAGCAGCAGACGTGGAAGTTTGTGGGCACGATTCTCTCGGCCGCCACAGTGGGCGGTGTGATGATAATCCTCAACAAGACCTACGGTTTTGTGGGCGACAACGCCCTGGTGGCCCCGCAGGCCAACGCCATGGCAGCCGTTATCGACCCGCTGATGATGGGTGGCGAAACGCCGTGGCTGCTCTACATAGTGGGCGCCATTCTGGCCGTGCTGCTCAACTGGCTGGGCGTGCCCGCACTGGCATTCTCGCTGGGCATGTTCATTCCGCTTGAACTCAACACCCCGCTGCTGGTGGGCGGCATCATCAGCTGGTTTGTGAGTTCGCGCAGCAAAGACGAGAAGGTGAACAAAGCCCGTCAGGACCGCGGCACACTGCTGGCCTCGGGCTTCATTGCAGGCGGCGCCCTGATGGGCGTGGTTAGCGCAGCAATGCTCTACTTCGGCTTTGAATACACCAGTCCTCTGAGCGACACTGCAAGCAACTGGCTGGCAGTGGTGATGTATGTGGCACTGATTGCCTACCTCACCATCTCATGCATCAAGGCACACAAGGACTAAGACACATATTCAAGCCCCCGCTATTGGGGGGGCCAGCCGCTTTTTTCACGCCACCCCTTGCAAAGCAAAGTGCTTACACTCGCAGTGGCATCATGTGGCAGTTCATTAGACTTTATAAGCCACACAGGGCAAAAAATTTCCATTTTCAAGCAGAATCATTGCCGGATTATGTTTTTTTGTATAATTTTGCCTATGCTTAAAAACATATATTTTTATTAATTTTTTAATCTCTTTTTTCTATGACGAAGAAGTTACTTCTCGGTTTGCTCCTGACATCGATGGCCTTCACGGCCACCCAGGCGCAAACGCAGGTCATTGAGCAGGCTGCTCAGCTGCTGAGCTCCACCGGCCAGGGTGGCGCCACAGCAGTCGCGGCAGGCAACGTGACCCAGCAAGATGCCGAAGCCGTCGAGATGTGCCAGGCCAAAATTGCCCAAAGCAGGCAGGCGGGCCAGTCAAAGACACCAGCGGCGACCATTGGAGAGAGCGTGAAAGCCGAACGGGCGAAAAGCCTTGGGCAGCCAGCGGGCAAATACACGGCTGGCTCGTGGCAAGTGGCAAACAATGGCGCAGCACGCCGAGCCGCAAAAGCGCCAACTGCCATGCCCGATGTGCTGAACGCCGCCGAATACGACACCAAGTATTCCGACGGCACCACCACAGTGAACGGTGTGGTGACCATCAAAAAGACCGATGACACACACGCCGTGCTCTACAATCTGTGGGGCCTGACCGACACACTGCAGTGCACCTACAACCTGACGGCGGGAACAGTGGCCGTGACACCGGCAAAAATCTACGACCACTCAACCTACGGCCCCGTGTGGGCGTGCTCGATGGACCTGGATAAGCGTGTGTACAGCACGTCGACCCCCATTACCGGAACAATTGGCGCCGACGGCACCATAACGCTGGGCGCGTGGGGCGTGATTGTGACCACTGGCGAGTCGAAGGGCGGCTCGTTTGCCATTTTCAGCAAAAGCGAGTTCAAGCCCACAAACGCCACAATAAGCGAAACGATTTACAATGGCAAATCGGCCACCAACACCGACTCGGTGCGCACCTATCCGGTATACATCGACCAAACGTATGACAACCAGGTAGACATTGTGAACTTCACCAACAATGGAGCTGTGGTGAAAATGCGTCTCAACACCGACAAGTCGGTCAGCATATCTCCGCAACGCATATTCACAAACGCGCTCTATGGCCCATTCAACTGCTATCCGGCCAATTGGGCCAAGAGCAAGAGTGCGCAAAAGGGCAACATAGTTGGCACAGGCACCGACACCGAGATTAACTTCGGCAACTACGGCGTGTTCTGCCAGGCAAGCCTATCCACACGCGCCCTTGGCGTGCTGTCGGCTACAATAAAATTCAACAGTGGTGTGGTGAAATATCCCACAAAGTCGGTTCAAGACTGGAAAGGCGACGGCACCGAAGCATCACCTTTTATAATAAGCACCCCTTCACAGCTCAACGCATTTGCCGACGATGTGAACAGCGGCAACGACTACAAGGGCAAATATGTGAAGCTGGGCAACGACATTGACCTCAGCAGCTCAACCCTGGCCTACACACCGGTCGGCACTGAGGACGCCCCATTCCGCGGCTCGTTTAACGGCGGCGGCAACACCGTGAAAAAGCTTTACATCAATGTGGGCGCAGAAGACTACCAGGGCCTGTTTGGCGTAGCCGACAGCACCAGCAGCATAAGCAACCTTAAGATGCAAGACGCCACCATTGTCACCGCAGGCACATATGCCGGAACAGTGGCAGGCAAATGCTCGGGCACAATGACCGACATCACCGTTGACGGCGGAAAAATCACAGCCACAGGCTATGGAGCCGCAGGTGTGGTGGGTTACTTCAACGGTCCGGAACTCACCAACTGCCAGTTTGACGGCAGCATCACCGGCGCCGGAGAAAACGGCGGTGTTGCAGGCACAATAGCCGGCCAAGCCGTGGCCAGCAAACTTGCAGCCCACGGCCTGATCACAGTGACAAGCCTGGCCAACTCAATGTGGAAATCACTCGGCGGCGTGGTGGGCTCGCTGCTTCCGGGCAAGCAATACAACGCACTCCTCACCGACAGCTACAGCGATATGCAACTCACCGACAAGAGCGGCAACGCATACGTTGGCGGCGTGGTAGGTGAAGTGCTCGACGCAACGCTGCAACGCAGCTTCAACGCCGGTTCCATCAGTGCGGCCTCGACCACAAGCGGCTCAAGCACCAAGGGTGCTGTGGGCGGTGTGGCCGGAGAGGTGTATGGCGGCAACGTGTATGACTGCTACAACGGCAACTTGGTGCTGAACTCAGGCAACTCCACCAGTGTGGGCGGCGTGATTGGCTACATTCCCAGCCCGTCATACACCACCGACTCGCACGGCAACAGAGAATATTCATATCTGTCGAGCGTGAAGCGCTGCTTCAACTACGGCCAAGTGCGCAACGGAGCCGTGTATGAGAAAATGGGCGTGTATGGCACCGCCTACAGCGACAGCGTGTTTGCCGACGTGTATCACGACCAGCAAATGGTGGGCACCATCATGCCAGCATCGGCAAAGCACATGGAACAGACCACTGCGCAGCTCACCAGCGGCAAGGCATACAGCGGATTTGACGCCAGCGTGTGGACATTCACCAATGGCCTGTATCCGCGCCTGAAAGCAATGGAGAGCACAAATGCGGCCTATCTGAGCGCAGCTCCCATCAGCTTCAAAGATGGTGAGAATGTAACCAAAGTGCGCAGCACATTCAAGGTGTCGACAGCCAACGACATTTATTGGAAACTCTACAACGGCTCGACCTTTGCCGACGAGTCATCAGGCCTTAAAATCGCCGGCGACTCTGTGACAGTGAAGAGCACATACTCCAATGAGGTGCTGGTGGCTCTGTCGAAAGCCGACAACAGTATAGTGAAAATGTATTCGATTGCCACCGTCAATCCGACGCTTTTCAGCGGCTCGGGCACCGAGGCCGACCCGTATCTGATTAAGAGCAAGGCCGACCTTGAGGCTATGGACGAGGGCATCTCGAAATATGGCCAGACATTCAAGGGCGACTTCTTCAAGCAGACCAACGACATCGACGCAAGCGGTTTCGGCGGCATTGGCATGGGCGGCAACATCGCGCGCCAGTTCAACGCCACCTACGACGGAGGCGGCCATGCAATCCACAACCTGAAAATTGACGGTGTGGTGTATGGAGCCGACGGCAAGGCCGACAAAAAGCAATCGCTCATTGCAGTGTCGCTTTTCGGCTTTATCGGAACAAATGGCACAGTGAAAAACCTGGCCATGGCCAGCGACTGCTCATTCAAGGCCTACAACTACGCATCGGGCATCGCAGCCGTCAACTACGGCCGCGTGATCAATTGCAAGAACTATGCCGATGTGGCCACATCATACAACTATGCGGGCGGCGTGGTTGCCCTCAACCAGCCCGACGCTGTGGTCGACGGCTGCTACAATGCGGGCCACATCATCACCGGCAATGCGTATGCCGCCGGCATCGCGGCCTACTCGCTGGGCACAGTGCAGTATTGCCAGAACGACGGATACATTGAAGGCGACAGCGTGGATGCAAGCCACAAGGCCAACAGCCAGTATCAAGTGGCCGGCATTGTGGCCACCAATGGTTCGGAAAGCCTGATTCGCGGCAACATCAACTCCGGCTCAATCTATGCCAACCGCACAGTGGGCGGCATCACCACCACAGCTGTGCAAAAAGGCAACATCGAGTATAACATCAACTACGGCACCGTGGAGCGCAGCAAAGCAGGCGACGCCGCACGCGGAGCAGTGCTCGCCACTGCGCCAAGCGCATCGTATGCCGTGGCCAACAACTACTACGACGCCCAAATAGGATACTATGGCGCGGCAGCCAGCGCATCGATTGGCGGTGCCACAGGAGTTAACACAAGCGTCCTCACAAGCGGCAAAGCCATAGAAGGCTTCGATTCTGACCGCTACGACTGGAGCGAAGGCCTGTATCCCGTAATTAAAGCGTTCAAGGACGAGCCGGCCGCCATTGCCAACCGCAAAATGGTGGTCACATTCGCCAACGGCCAAAGCGCCGACGACGTATACACCGACGCAAAGCTCTACAAAGCCAGCGACCTGCAGTGGACACTGGAAAGCGGCAAAAACTTCAGCGCAGCCAATGGGGTGCTGAAGGTGAACCTCACCGCCGACACCACATCGCTGCGCGACGTGCTCACCGCCAAAGTGGGCAACTACAGCAAGGTGATTGCCCTGCGTGCAATGCCCAACGTGTTTGAAGGCCAAGGCACAGCCGACGACCCGTTCCAAATTAAGAGCAAAGACGACATGCTTAAGCTGGCCAAATTCACCAACACCGAAGCCTACCCGTTCAGCGGACGCTACTTCAAGGTGCTTAACGACATTGACTTCGGCAGCACCACCTATGAGAGCGTGGGTGTGGATGCAGGCAGCTTCAACGGCGACTTCAACGGCAACGGCAAGAAATTCCTGAACATCAACAACACATACACAAGCACTCAGAGCAGCCGTGGCCTGTTTGGCAACGTTGGCCCGCAAGGAGCCGTGCACGACCTGATTGTGGCAAGCGGCACCATCACCAGCTACCGCTACAACGGAGCCGTGGCCGGCAATGTGTATGGCAAGGTGTACAACTGCCAGAACTACGCAAACATCTACTCGGAGAGCAGCGCGGCTGCCGGCATCGCCGGATATGTGAAAAACGGCGGATCGGTGGTCAACTGCCAGAACCACGGCAAGGTTGACTCAAAGGGCAACTATCTGGCCGGCATCGCCTATTACGTTGAGAAAGGCGCACTGGTGGATAATTGCGAGAACGACACCGTGGTTGGCGCAGAGAAGAAGAATGGCGTGGGCGGCATTGCCACCTACAGCTACGGCACAATTCGCAACTGCGTCAACAAAGGCACGCTCGTCGGACTCTCGAACATTGGCGGCATTCTGGCCAACTCTTACGGAGGCGACTCGATTCTGTATTGCCACAACGAGGGCGAGATTCAATCGACAGGCAGCAGTGTGGGCGGCATTCTGGGCACAGGCAAGAAATCACTTGCCCCCGTTGTAATCACCGGATGCCACAACACCGCAGCCGTGACCGGCAAGGGCTACATTGGCGGCGTGGCCGGACGCCTGTATTCAGGATCTGTGCTCACCGACTGCTACAACACTGGCGACGTGACCAGCATCTCATCGAGCAACATTGGCGGTGTGGCAGGAGCGCTGGCCGGCGACAACGGCTATGTGTCGAGCATGACACGCTGCTACAACACCGGCAACATCATCAGCGCCGGCCAATATACCGGCGGCGTGGTTGGCGACAACGATGAAGAGACCTACTACGAAGACTGCTACAACACTGGCGACGTAATCAGCAGCGCCAAGTATGCAGCCGGATTTGCAGGAGGCATGAGCGGCAAGGCCGTGAACTGCTACAACACTGGCAACGTGGAGGCATCGGGCTACGGCATTGGCGGCTTCGGCGGCATTGGCGCCGGCGAAATCCACAACTGCTTCAATCTGGGCAACGTGACCTCGACAAGCGCAGCCAACAGCTATGGCGTGGCTGGCGGCCTCTGGGGCTACGGACGCTGCAAGATATACAACAGCTACAACATGGGCAAAGTGTCGGGCCAAGGCTATGTGGGCGGCATCGCCGGCGGCACATTCGACGGCTTCACTCTGGTGAATTCATATAACGCTGGCGAAATCGCCACTCCCGACACCACCCACAGCGGCAACATTTGTCCCCTCAACAACGACAAAGAGCTCTACTTCACCAACGTGTATTACGACACTGACGTGAACAAGGGCTTCACCCCGTCGAACACCGACGCCCTGGCCAAGGGCGTGAGCACGCGCGACCTGACGCTGTGCAATGCACTTGAAGGCGACACCGTGTTCACTCTGATTCCCGGCATGTATCCCACAATCAAGGCCCAGGCTCAGAATGAGCTGGCCAACTGGTGGGCTGCCGTGCCCGTGGTGGGCGAAGGCGAGGACTACCAGCACGTGTGCTCGGCATTCACCGTGGGCTCGCCTGCCGGCACTGTGTGGACCACCAGCGAGCACCTGTTCCTGAAAGACGGCAAGGTGGACAGCAACGAGAACGGCGCCGCATGGGTGACCAAGACCTACGGCGACCACGTGAAGACCTACAATCTGGTGATTGAGCGGGCCACAGGCGTTGACGGCATCGGCACCGACGCCGCCATTGTCAAGACCGACTACTACACAGTGGGCGGTGTGGCACTGGGCTCGCAGCGTCCCGACGCGGCAGGCATCTACATTGCCAAGGACTTCTACACCAATGGCAAGAGTGCTGCCCACAAGATTGTGGTGAGCGGAAAGTAACGAAGATTAGCACTAACGAAACCCTATAGGCGAAACGCGGGGAGCGGCCAACAAAGGCCGTTCCCCGCGTTCGTTTTTTTGTTGTGCATCCTATGCCTACATCAGCGTGTCGGCCAGCAGCCACAAATTGAGTACTGTGACCACGGCGGCGAGGGCATAGAGGAAGCACTTGTTGGGCAGGCTGTTGGCGTAGCGGCCCATCACACGGCGCGACGATGTGAGCCCCACTTGCAGAAACATGGTGAAGGGCAGCTGCACGCTGAGCAGCATCTGCGAGTAGAGCAGGCCCTTAAACGGGTCGCCCACCAGCATAATGCACACCACGGCCAGGCCAAGCGACAGGGCAATGCCCGTCACCGAGTGGGCGTCGCGCGGATGATACTGCTCGCCAAACATGCCAGAAAATATGCAGCCGGCTGCCATGCCGCTGGTGATGGTGCTCGAAATGCCCGCCAGCAGCAAAGCCAGGGCAAAGATGCCGGCAGCGTTGCCGCCCAGCAGCGGCGTGAGCAGGGCCTGTGCCTGCGCCAAGTCGGACACCGACTGGTGGGCTGCGTGGAAGGTGGTGGCGGCCAGCAGAATCATGGCGCTGTTGATGGCCCAGCCCACTATCATCGAAAACAGCGTGTCGAACAACTCATACTTCAGCGCGCGCTCAATGCCGCTGCGGCCCGTGCGGTTGATTTGGCGGCTCTGCACCAGTTCGGAGTGCAAATAAAGGTTGTGGGGCATCACCACCGCGCCCAGCACCGACATCACTATGAGCATGCTGCCCTGCTCCACGCTGGGCACCACCCAGCCGTGCACGGCAGCAGGCCAGTCGATTTTCACCAGAAACAGCTCGTAGATGAACGACAAGCCTATCATCGACACAAAGGTGATGATCATGCGCTCGATGCGCTTATAGGAATTGGTGAACAGCAGCACCGCCACCGCCGCTGCCGAGAGCAGCGCGCCCCACACTATGGGCACACCCAGCAGCATTTGCAGGGCTATGGCGGCGCCCAGAATCTCGGCCAGCGAGGTGGAGATGCTGGCCATGAACGCCGTGGCCAGAATGGGGCGCGACACCCACCGCGGCGCATAGCGCTCGGCTGCCTCGCTAAGGCACAGGCCGGTGACGATGCCCAAGTGGGCCACATTGTGCTGCAAGGCAATGAGCATGATGGTCGACAGCGTGACCACCCACAGCAGCGCATAGCCATAGTCGGAGCCGGCGGCGAAATTGCTGGCCCAGTTGCCGGGATCGATGAAACCCACGGTCACCAGCAGGCCGGGGCCTATGTTGCGGATAATGTCGATTGCGCCAAAGCCCTTGGGACGCCCCTCGGTGCGCATAATGTTGATAATACTTCTCATAAATTGTGCTACTTTACCGTTTTTCGGCAAAGTTAAGGCAGCCCTACGAAATGGTCAATCCCCACAAGCGGCTATTTTTGGCAAATTGTTGCAATATGTGGCCCCAAGCAGGGCTTAATTTTTCCTTATTTAATCACCATAGGCTGGCCGCCATCGGTGTACAATATTGATTGGCGATAATGCCATTTACAGACGGATTGTTGAAGCAAGTTTAGGAACTACGCCATCGGACGCGGCATGCCGCGTCACTACTAATAACTCCTTTATATTCAAAAATACTATGCTACCATACGGCAATGAGGCGGACTACTTGCGGTAGATGAGGCGGGCGAGGCCGAAGAGGTAGCGGCGGAAGCCCGGACGGTAGGCCAGCACGCGCTGGAACCAGCCCAAATGGCGGCCCACTGCTTTCACCACCAGGCCCACGTAGAACATGGCAAACAGTGTGCCCACTCCCACTATGGGCCACTGCCAAGCACCGAAAAATCCATAGCATGCCGCCACGCCCAGCACCACCAGCGAGGCGTCGACGCATATCTTCACCTTCGGGAACTCGATGCCTGTGACTTGGCTTATAGCCACTGGAAACCCCTCGCCGGGCATGGTGACGCTGCCACAGCGCACCTCCAGGGCTATGCCTATGCCCAGAATTGTGCAGCCGGCCACCTGGGCAGCGGCCTTGGCAAGCAGCGAATTGGGCACAAGCCAGGCCGTGAGCGCCATGTTGAGGTCGATTAGTGTGCCAAACACGAAGCCCACCAGCAGCTGAAACAGTTGCACCGGCTCGAACTGGCGGCGCAGCACGCACAACTGCCCCACCACAAGCAGGGCATTCATAATGTAGGTGTACTGGCCTATGGTGAGCGGCGGCACTTGGCCGCGTGCACCCGCCGACTGGAACACATAGGGCAGCACGCTTATCACGCTCGACCCGAGCATGGAGCGCACACACACGGCCACTCCAGCGGTCATAACCCACAGCGAGACGAGCAGCAGCAAGTGCTGCCAGCAAAACGACACTGCCTTGTCTTTTATTTCTGTTTCTTTCATTCAATCTTCAGTTTTTTTCACCAATAGCAAGCACCGCTGGCGCATAATAGCCCCAACGGTGCGAGTTTTTTCCCATAACGATGCATGCTTTGCGGTGCGGCTTCATGCCGCGGCCGCCACCACTTCACTACCCTACTTGCGGCGCTTGCCTTTTTTCTTGAACTTGTCGTAGTTGCCTGCTGGCGCCTCGGCAGAGTGCTGAGCCTTTTTGCCGCGCTTGAATCCGCGCTCGGCATCGCGGCTGGTGCGGCGGTCGTCGGTGCGGCCACGGCCTTTCCGGCCGGTGCCAAACTCACGGCGGCGGCGCTCAGCGCGGTTCATGGCCACCTGTCCGCCACCGTTCTCGGCGGCATAGTTTTTGTCGGGCGAGGCAATCTCGAGGTAGAGACGCTTGCCATAGAAGTCGGCATTTTTGAGCGCACTCACCACGCGGTGGGCATCGGCCTGGCGCACATCGAACAGCGAATAGCCGCTCATCAGGTCGATGCGGCCAAGGTCCACGCGCTGGCCGCGTGTGTTGGCGTTGATGAGCTGAATCAGGTCGGGGGCAAAAAATCCGTCGGCCTTGCCGGCGTTGATATACACACGTTCATATCCGGCCTCGGCGGTGCGGCGGTCCTTCTCTTGCTGCGAGGGACGCTCATACTTTTTGCGCTGCTTCTTCTCGGGCACATAGTCGAGCACAGGAGCGTTTTTGTAATATTCCAGCAGGCGGTTGAACTCCAGCGACAGCACGCGCTTCAGCAGCTCCTCGCTGCTGAGCCACGACAGCTTCTTCGCCACACCGGGCAGATAGTCGGCAATGTCGTCTTCCTTCACCTCCACCTTCTCGAGGCGGTCGGCGAGGTTGAACAGCTGCTTCTCGATAATGTCTTCGGGCTTAGGCACATCGCGGCGCTCGAACTGCTTTTGCATGTGTTTTTCGATGTCGCGCAGCTTGCCGCGCTCACGGCTGTGGATTATGGCAATCGACACGCCCGTCTTGCCGGCACGGCCAGTGCGGCCGCTGCGGTGAATGTACACATCGTTGTCATCGGGCAGGCTGAAGCTTATCACATGCGTGAGGTCGCTCACATCGAGGCCTCGCGCGGCCACATCGGTGGCAACGAGCAGCTGCAGATTGTGTTCGCGAAACTTCTTCATCACCGCATCGCGCTGCGCCTGCGAGAGGTCGCCGTGCAGGGCGTCGGCATCGTATCCGTCTTCAAGCAGCTGCGAGGCCACCTCCTGGGTGGTGGCGCGGGTGCGGCAGAATATTATGCCGTAGATGCTGGGCAGATAGTCGACTATGCGCTTTAGAGCGGCATACTTGTCGCGGGCGTTCACCATGTAGTAGATGTGGCGCACCGTCTGCGCGCCCTCGTTGCGCGAGCCCACCACATACTCCTGGGGGTTGTGCATGTAGTGGCTGGCGATGGCCGAAATTTCGGGCGGCATAGTGGCCGAAAACAGCAGCATCTTGCGCTGCTCGGGCACGTGGCTCAGAATCTCGTTGATGTCGTCCACAAAGCCCATGTTAAGCATTTCATCGGCCTCGTCGAGAATCACGGTATTGACATTGGCAAGGTTGATTTTGCCACGCTTAATGAGGTCGAGCAGGCGGCCAGGAGTGGCCACCACCACCTGCACACCGCGGCTGAGAGCCTTGATTTGCACATCGATGTTCGACCCTCCGTACACGGCCAGCAGGCTGAGGCCGCTGGTGTATTTGGCGTAGTCGGTGAGGTCGCGGCACGTCTGCAGGCACAGCTCGCGCGTCGGGTCGAGAATCAGAGCCTGCACGGTGGGCGATGAGGTGTCGACGCGCTGCAGTGTGGGCAGGCCGAAAGCCGCGGTCTTGCCCGTACCCGTCTGGGCGAGCGCCACCACGTCGCTGTCTTCGTTAAGTAAATGTGGAATCACTTTTTCTTGCACTGGCATAGGACTCTCATATCCTATTTCAGAAATAGCGCGAAGCAGATCCTCTCGGACCCCTAAATCTTTAAATGTCGTCATTCAGAATTGTTGTTGCGAATAAAAAATATTGTGCAAAGTTACAACAAATAGCCGAAACCATGGCAAACGACCTTGGCCAATTACCAAAATGTGTGTAACTTTATACCTTGATTTGCGTATTGCTTTCAATCACGTCACGTAATTAAAAACTTATCCGGACAAAACCAAATGAGCAACAGACCAACCAGACTAAAGGTGTCGCGGCTGCCCATGCACAGCCGCGACACTGAGCGCATAGAGGAGCTGACCGAGCTGTGGGACCGGTCGGTGAGGACAACGCACCACTTTCTGACCGAGGCCGACATTGCGGCCCTGAGGCCGTGCGTGAGGCAGTCGATAAGCCTTGTTGACGAATTTGCGGTGGTGAAAGCGGGACGCCGCACCGCTGGATTCATTGGCGTGGACAGCGGCAAAATAGAGATGCTGTTTGTCGACCCCAACTTCATGGGCCGCGGTGCCGGACACCAGCTGCTCGACTGGGCGCGGCAGGAGTGCGGCGCACACCTGATTGACGTTAACGAGCAAAACATCCACGCCGCGGCCGTCTACCGCCACTGGGGCTTCGAGGCCTACGAGCGCACCGACACCGACGACCAGGGCAACCCCTTCCCCATCCTAAAAATGCAACTTAAAGTTTAAAGTTAGCCACCTCACACCATTTTAACTTATTAATTTTCAACACATTAATACAGTGACGCACTGAGTGCCATAGTGAAAACCTGCCACAAATTAAAAACGCAATTCACAAGAAACCACAAATCAGCTGATTTACTGCGAATTGCGGCGGACGTGGCATGCCACGTCCCTACTGCTTTCGTTGCTTTAGAGGGCTTTTTTCACCCGCTCACTCGCCATAACCACTACTTTTTCAGTCTATAGGCATGCCACGTTCCTACTAGCTTATGACGGTTCACTACGCCAAGATGGCGACTTCACCCTCAGCTTTAACTTTGAACTAAACGCGAAGCGCCCGCGGGCTGGAGCCTGCGGGCGCTTGTGTATTTGCTATGCTCGGGGAGGGTTACTCCCACTCGATGGTTGCCGGTGGCTTTGAGCTTATGTCGTAGCACACGCGGTTAACGCCTTTCACTTTGTTGATGATGTCGTTGCTCACTTTGGCCAGGAAGTCATAGGGCAGATGGGCCCAGTCGGCGGTCATGGCATCGGTGCTGGTGACGGCGCGCAGGGCCACGGGGTGCTCGTAGGTGCGCTCATCGCCCATCACACCCACCGAGCGCACTGTGCTGAGCAGCACGGCTCCGGCTTGCCACACCTTGTCGTATAGGCGCTCGCCGTCGGGGCAGATGTAGTGGAGCATCGACTCGATGTAGATGTCGTCGGCATCTTGCAGAATGCGCACTTTCTCGCGGGTGATGTCGCCCAGAATGCGCACTGCCAGACCTGGACCGGGGAACGGGTGGCGCTTAATGAGGTGCTCGGGCATGCCCAGCTCGCGGCCCACGCGGCGCACTTCGTCCTTGAATAGCCACTTGAGCGGTTCACACAACTGCAGCTTCATCTCCTTGGGCAGGCCGCCCACATTGTGATGGCTCTTGATGGTCATGCCCGTGATGCTGAGGCTCTCGATGCAGTCGGGATAGATGGTGCCCTGAGCCAGCCACTTGGCATCGGTGATTTTGCGCGCCTCGGCGTTGAACACCTCCACAAAGTCGCGGCCAATGATTTTGCGCTTCTGCTCGGGGTCGGTGACACCCTTGAGGTCGCTGAAGAATTTTTCGCTGGCGTCAACGCCAATCACGTTGAGGCCCAGACCCTTGTAGGCGTCCATCACCTTGGCAAACTCATTTTTGCGCAGCATGCCGTGGTCCACGAAGATGCAGGTGAGGTTCTGGCCTATGGCGCGGTTGAGCAGAGTGGCGCACACCGACGAGTCGACGCCGCCGCTCAGGCCCAGAATCACGCGGTCGTTGCCCAGCTGCTGCTTGAGCTCGGCCACTGTGGTGCTGATAAACGAGGCTGCGTTCCACTCCTGACGGCCGCCGCAAATGTCAACCACAAAATTCTTGAGCAGTTTGGCTCCCTCGGTTGAGTGAAACACTTCGGGGTGGAACTGCACGCCCCACAGTTTCTCGCCCTCGGCCTGATAGGCCGCAATGGCCACCTTGGCGGTGGAGGCTATCACCTTGAAACCGTCGGGAATGGCGGTGATGGTGTCGCCGTGGCTCATCCACACCTGCGAGTTGTCGCTGAGGCCCTTGAGCAGGGGGTTGTCGTGGTCAAACTTGGCCAGGTTGGCGCGGCCATACTCGCGCGTGCCAGCCGGCTCCACGCGTCCGCCCAGCGTGTAGGCCATGTATTGCGCGCCATAGCAAATGCCCAGAATCGGATACTTGCCGCGAATCTCGCTCAAGTCGATTTTGAAGGCCTTCTCGTCGTAGACCGAGAACGGGCTGCCGCTCAAAATCACGCCAATCACGCTCGGGTCGTTGGCGGGAAACTTGTTGTAGGGCAAAATCTCGCAATACATGTTCAGCTCGCGCACACGGCGGCCAATGAGCTGCGTGGTTTGCGAGCCAAAGTCTAAAATGATGATTTTTTGCTGCATTATTGAAATTTGTGATTAAAGTTTCGATTGCTTTGTGCAAAGATAGTGCAAACCGAGCGCAAAGCATCAAGCTTGCTTGAATGTTTTGCCAAGGTGCAGCCTATCTTCTGCAAAGATAGTGCAAGCAGCCGTCAATAGCAAATTGAGCCGCCACTGATTTTCGGGTGCGCGTAGCATAACGTGCACATATGGTGTGAGTTATATTTTGGCAAGCCTTTGGCGGCGGAAAAAAACTAATTGTAACAATTGCAAAAAGAATATAATTGCTTGCAAAAACGATGCGCATAATGTAATTTTGTAATGGCTCTTGCAGCGGCAGAGCTTCGACAAAAAAGGAAAATGAGCGTTATTAATACTGGCCTTTGACAATCGAATTCTCGCAAAATTTGAATGACGCAGAAGGCAGTGGCAACGACGCTCACGCCAATGCTATATATACGCAACCGCGGCACGTGCATGCTTGCTTCAGAATGCAGGCAAGCCAAGTGCACACGGCGAGGTTATATATATCATACAGGCGTGGGTAGCTGTTGCTCACCTGCGTCATAGGGCAATGCGAGAAGCCAGATTGTTAGGGTGGGCATCCGAAGCAGCCGTCCACGCTTTTGTCGTATTAAGCGGCACCCTCTCCTACCCAACAACCCAGGCCAACATGCGTTACAAAGATATATGTGCGCCCCAGTGCGACGAGCACATGGCTTGGCACACTACCAACACCTTAGCATCAACCGTGTTAACACGTTTTTATTCATACTATTTTTTCCTAAGGGCATCTCGAAGCGATTCGCGATGCTTTTATGTTTTTATGCCACCCTCCCTACCCTGCTACACACAATGCGCCCCTGCAACGGGCTTGCCGATGCAGGGGCGCAGATGCGTTTGTATTAACGGGGCTTACTTAAGCACCACTTTGCGGGCCGAAGTCTTGCCTCCGACATAGCGGACCACCTCGATGTAGACGCCGCTGGTGGCGGGACGCTGGCTGCCCAGCGACACACCGCCCACGGTGTACCACTCGCTGCCGAGCACCATGGCGTCGGCTGTGACGCTGTCGATGCCCGAGAGGCCGGTAACATTCAGGGTGTAGGTCTTGCTGAATCCGTTGAACGCCTTGGTGACGGTGGCCACGCCCATGCCAGTGGTGTAGCCGAAGCCGTCCTTAAGATACAGGCGCGAGCCGTCGCAAGTCCATTGCGTGCCTTGCGGCATGCCATAGGCGAATCGCTGCTTAACGCTGGCAAAGGTGTCGCCCTCGGCAAGCACCACGGTAGCTGCCCACCAGTTGGCCAGGTCGTTGCCAGCCTGGGCTGCAAGTGTGGGATACATGCCCTGCTGCATGGTCCAGGCATCGCCCAACTGAGCCGACGTGGCCAGTGTGCGGGTGTCGCAGGCCGTGGCCAGGGCGTCGGTGGCGCTGGGAGTGAACGATGCCTGCGCGGCATCGGTGTCGTAGTACACGCTGTCGAGCACGCCCACATATTTGCCCACGGGGGCTATGTAGCCAGCCTTAGCGGCATCGGCGCACACAAGGCTGCCGGCCGTGTAGGTGCGGGAAATTTTGGTGCTCGATGATGTGATAAGACCAATCACGCCGCCGGCAAGACTTGGAGCGCTCACAGTGCCCATATTGTAGCAGTCGGCAATGGTGGGGAATCCGTATCCCGCCAAACCGCCGGCGTTGCCATACTTGCCATCGTCATTGCCGCTGCCCTTGGTGCTGGTGACATTGCCCAGATTGAAGCAGCGCGTGAGGTTGGCACGCTGGACGTAGCCCACAATGCCGGCCACGCCATAGCCCTCGCTCTCCACGTTGCCCGAGTTCCAGCAGTCGTTGATGACCGTTGAGCGTGCCTGGCCTATGAAGCCGGCCACATGGCGGCCTCCGCCGGCCACGTCGCCGGTGTTGTAGCAGCGGTTGATGGTGAGGCTGTTGCCCGACTCGCCAGCAAAGCCGCCCACCGCGTAGTTGTTGCTGAGCACGGCGCCAGTGTTGTAGCAATCTTCGACGAGACCCGAACTGGTGCCGCTCTTGATATACATTTCGCCGGCAAAGCCGCCCACACAGTAACCCAGACCGGTGACGTCGCCCGTGTTGTGGCAACGCTTGAAGTCAAACGAACCGCGGGCCATGCCCACGATGCCGCCCACATACGAGGTGCCACCCACGGTGCCAATGTTGGCGCAGTCGGTGATGACGCTGACGGCGGCACTGTTGTTCATGTCGCTGATGAGGCCGCCAGAAGTAGAGCCGCTGCCTATGATGTCGGCCTCGTTGACACAGTGGTCAAGAGTGTCGCCGCCACAGGCGGTGCCCAGAATGCCGGCCAGGCCGCCACCTCCCGATATTTCGGCAGAATTCACGCAGTTGCTTATGCGGCCATAGCTCATGGCTGCGATGCCAGCCATGCCCGATCCGCTGAGTTTGTGTATGTTGCGGCAGTCGCTCACCACTGCACTCGAACCCAGCGACACCACTATGCCGGCACCTGCGCCGCCAGCCGGAACAATGGTGCCATTGTTCACACAGTGGGTGATGCGCGCCTTGCCGCTGGCTACGGCTGCTATGCCAGCCGCATAGGGATTTTTGGGAGTGGTCACGCGGCCCTCGAAGGTGCAGCTGTCAACACGGCCCTTGAGCGTTCCGACAAAGCCGGCCACATAGCGGTTGCCATTGATGGAACCGCATACGGTGAGATTGCGAATCACACCCGAAGCGCCCACATTGCTAAACAGGGCAATGTAGTTCTCGTCCTCAACATCGATGCTGAGGTTGGATATGCGGTGTCCGGCGCCGTTGAAGTCGGCCTCGAAGGTGCACGGGTTCATGGCAATGGGGGTGAGCTTCACCCCAGTCATGTCCACATCGTTCACCACCTCGAAGTGGCTGCCACTATACTGGTAGCCCTCACGCGAAGTGAAACGGCTTAAGTTGGCCACATCGTCGGCCGTCTTGATTTTATAGGGGTTGGCCGCTGTGCCCTCGCCCTCAAACACGTTGGGGATTGAGCGCAGCGGAATCAACTTCACATAGTCGCCAAGAGTGGCGGTGAGAGTGTCGCGCAGCGAAGTGGTATCGGCGCGCATGGTCACAACCAGCTGCTTGCCGCTGATGGCGTAGTCCTTGCCGGCGGCCAGAGTCCACTTGATGGTGTCGGCAGAGGAGAGGAGCGCCCACGAGCGCATGTTGTTGGCATTCTCGCTGTCCTTGAAGTGGACATACATGCAGCGCGCCTTGCTGGCCAGAGGCTCGGAGGCAAACACCTTGAGCACCGGATATTTGTTCTTGACCAGGTCGAGCGCATCGGCATCGGTGCCCTCGGGAGCCGTGCCGCTGATGAGGTTGCGAGTGAGTTCGGCCTTAGCTCCGCTCATATCCTGCAAGGCGGCAGCCTTGCAGTGGGCCAGCATCTGACCATCGTAGTAGTTGCAGCTGTAGGTGCCTGCCAGCGGGCTGGTGCTGGCTATGGCGCCCAGGGTGCCGTCGTTGTAGGTGCTGGTCACCATGCCATAGGAGATGTTGCCCTTCATGGTGGCACCGCTGGTGGTGTGGCTGACAATGCCGCCCACATCGCGGCGCGAATGCACGTAGCCGGTGTTGACGTTGTGTTCAACCACGGTGGCGCTGCCACTGAGGTCGGCCACAATGCCGCCCACCGAGTGCTGTGCGGTGGCCGGACGGCTGGCGTTGAGGTAGATGGCGCGCACCTCACCATCGTTTTGGCAATGGCTGATGGTACCTGAGGCCACCGATGCTATGCCGCCTGCGGTGTTGCCGCCTGCGGTGACAGTGCCTGCATTGTAGCAGTTGGTGATTTTACCCGTGCCCCACAGCTGGCCGGCAATGCCGCCGGCGTTGTCGGCAATGGCGGTGATAGAGGCGTAGTTGCGGCAGTTGTCCACAGTGCCGCCCGTCGAAGCCACCACGCCGCCTGCCAGCGAGTAGCCCACTATGTGGCAGTCGGCAGCGATGTTGATATTGGCCAGCGAGCTGTTGTCGGTGCAATAGCCAAACAGGCCAACCACGCTGCGCGAGCCTATGTTGTGGGCCAGCCCCACCGAGTCGTAGTTGATGTAGTCCATCCAAATGCGGTGGATGGAGTGTCCGCCGCCATCGTAGCTTGCGGCAAACACGTGGGCCTTGCTGTTGTCGCCCACGCCCTTGAAGTCGTGGTCATACTCAAGGTCGATGTCGGCCGTCTGCAAAAAGTAGTCACCGTCGAAGTCCTGCGAATTGTTGTTCACATCGTTGGCCAGGCGCATGAGGTCGGCCTTGTCCTGAATCAGGTAGGGCGACTCCTTGGTGCCGTTGCCAATGAAACCGCTGGGGTTGACGGTGGTCACATTGTATTCCTTAAAGTGCTTGAGGTTGTCGTCGGGCGAGGCAAGAATCACCTCCTTGCTGCTGACGCTTTTCAGCGATATGCAGTCGGCCTCCACCTTGAGGCCAGCGCTTTCCTGCACCACACTTGAGTTGCTGTAGAGGTACCACTTCACACCGCCCTTGGTGCTGATGCCCATGCTGCTCTTCACCTTGCCTGCATTCTCGCCGGCGGCTATGGTGAGCGGAGCTGCCGCAAGTGTTGCGGCCACGGTACCCGCAGCCGACTTCAGCATAGGATAGCTGCCAGCCTCAGCAGTCCACACGCCCTCGGCGTCGGTCCAGGGCAGAGTGCCGCTGGTGAGCTGCGCCGTGGCAAGGGCCGTGTGCTTGAGCGAATCGGGCATCACAGTGGTTGTGAGCTGCGCGTCGTAGTAGCAGTCGGTCATGGTGGGCACGCTGAACGACACACCATACACACCCTGCGTAGCGCCGGCGCTGGTGGTGATCACCTGACCCGCATTGAGGCAGCGCTCAATTGAGTTGCCGCGGTCGGTGCTGAGCACATAGCCCACTATGCCGCCCACTTGAGTGCAGGCGCCGCTGTTGATTATCTGGTTGCCGGTGAGGCAGTCCTTCACATGTCCCTCATAGAGCATGCCCACGATGCCGCCCACGATGCCATTGTTGTCGTTGGTGGCGCGGGCCGAGATGGGAGCGGCGTTGACAAGCCGCTGCACGGTGCCCGAATTCACGTCGCCCACGAGGCCGGCAATGATGCCGTGGCCGTCGGTGTCGGCAATGGTGCCGGTAAACTGGCCGTCGCTCACCAGACTCTGGTGCTTGCCTGCACCAGCCAGTGTGTAGCCCACAAGTCCGCCCAGGGCGCGGTAGAAGCGGTTGACGTAACCGCTGAAGGTCATTGAGGCGTCGGCGCTGATGTTGGTCACCTGCGACCCGCGGGTGATGCCGGCAATGGCGCCCGTGGCGCCCGCGCCGGTGATGGTGCCGCTAAAGGTGCAGCGGTCCACTGTGCCATTGCGCGTCTGGCCCACGATGCCGCCGCCAAAGGCGTTCTGGTGGTTGATGACGGCGCCCGTCACATTCACATTGGCAATGCGGCCCTCGCTTTGGGCCGCGATGCCACCGGCATACTCGCCATAGGAGGTGAGCTTGAGGCCGGTGACGTTGACGTTGGCTATCACACTCAGCGAGTCGGCAAAACCGAATATGCCGGCGTTGGGCTCCTGTCCCATGGTGATGGTGAGGTTGCCTATGCTGTGGCCTCGGCCGTCAAACGAGCCGCTGAACGGCTTGGCGTCGCTGCGGCCTATGGCACGCCATGCCGATGTGATGCCACTCATGTCTATGTCGTTGCCAAGCACGATGTGCTTGCCGCTGTAGCTGGTGCCATAGTTCACACTCTCGGCCAGGGCCTGCATGTGCTGCGGAGTGGTCACCACATAGGGGTCGGCCTCGGTGCCGCTGCCGCTCCACTCAAGGCTCTGTGCCTCGGGGAAACGCAATTTGGAAACGAGGCTGATGGTGGTGCTCTTGTAGGGGTAGGCCACCAGACTGGTGTACATGCGGTTGAATATGCCCCAGTTGCCAATGCTTATGGTGCTGTCGGTGGCAGTGGCGGCAATGCTGCCCTTTAGGGCGCTGCCGCTCTTGCTCCAGTCGGCCGGATTGCACATAAACACGCCATAGGTGGGGTTGGTGTAGATGTGCTGCGGCGGAATCTCAACACTGTGGTCAGGATTGACGTAGGCCGACACGGCCACACCGTTGTCGGCAAAGTTCACAATCTCGATTTGGTTGTCGTAGGGCTGGCCCACATACACGTTGTAGGTCTCCACCGAGTCGGCCGGACTCAGATACACGTTGGTCATCACCGCATTGGTGGGCTTCAGGTTAGAACTCTTGAAGGCGCAGTAGTAGCGGCCCTTGTTGGCCCCTGTGAGCAGAAACAGGCCCCAGCCGCCCAGCTTCACGCTGCCGTCGGCGCCAATGGTGCCCGTCACGGGGGTGGTGGTGCTATACTTCATTTTGCTCCAGTCGATGGAGCACAAATACACCGGCGTGCCATCCTTCAGTTTCAGCGCCACTTGCGGCTCGATGCTCACATCGCTGCCCGAATAGGTGGCAGCCACTGTGACGGGACGCGACCACAGGCCGCTGATGCTGGCCTTGCCAGTGCCAGTGGGGGTGACGGTGACCAGGCACTCGCCAAGCTGCCGCTCGCCATTGCTGTCGTAGTCAAACTCGGCCATGGTCACGGCCGAGGTGAGTGCGAATGCGCGCCCTCCGGCCACCCTTGCAGGCCGAGTGGTCTGCACAGGCCCCTCGGTGAAGTCAACGCTTTGGTGCGGCGCAGAGAGTTCAATTCTTGCCGCCAGCTTTCCCTCGGCGGTCTGGGGTTGGAAGCCCGACGGCTCATCGCCGGCGCGGGCCTGCACACAGCAGGCGGCGGCCATGGCGGCAGCCAAGAGCATTCCCGAAAGAGTCTTAAGTCTCATAGTCGAATCGGTTTGTTAGGATTTAATTGGTTATGCTTCTTGCAGCTACAAATTTATTCAAAAGGATTTACATTCCCCAACATTTTCGAGGCTTTCTGCTTCAAGTTGTTGCTCTTTGCCTACATTTGGTAGTTCACTTACGGCGCACAGCACATTTCCGCAAGAGAAACCTTAAAACATCTTTAGAAAATACTCCGATTGGGTGATAGATGTTAAAATAGAGTTAAAACAAGCAAAAAGTAGCCCAGTAATTATGTTGTACAACATATTTACACTACTTTTGCATCGGTTTTTCATGGTATTAGTTTTTAAGGTTATGAAATTCTAGGCGTCGTGATGACGGTTACGTTTTTTCATTGTTTAAGGTTTATGTTAATGGTATTAGAAGGTTAATTAGTTAAGCAATCCTGGACGCTGAGTCTAGGATTTACTTTTTTTATAGCCCTATACAGAAAAAAGACATGAAAAAGCCGCACACCAACCAAGCAATTAGTTCACAATTAATTATGTGAATACGCAGCGCACCTCGACCTTACGGGCCGAGCCGCCATATGCCCAGGGAGGCCTGCGCTATTTTTTGCGGCGGGGGCTGACTTCGAAGGCATCGATTACCGAGCCGTTGCGGTCGAGCAGCTGCAGCGCCATGCGCTTGGAGGTGACGCTCAGGTGCATTGCGCCCACGGTTTGCGAGCCCTCGTTCCACCGGCAGGCTATTTTGTCGGCATTGTGCTCCAGCGGGCCAAAGTGCTTTTGGCCGCGCTCATTGTCGCTCGAGGGCAGCTGCACATAGGTGGTGCCCTTGTCGCTAGTGGTGGCGGCATCGGCCTTAAGCGGCAACGAGCGCACATAGATGTGGTTGTTGCCGGCAATGGCCAGGTCAATGCCGCATTCGTCCATCAGCTGCCACCAGCGCCCGTATTGGCTTGTGAGCCCGGTCTGGCCATGGAACCACTGGTAGTGTTCGCACACCACAGTGTAGCGCACGTCGGCGGTGCGGCATTCCTTTACGACCTTGCGCACCCACTGCTGCGCCGCCTCAAGTCCCTCGGGCGTGCGCATGTCTTCACTGTTGAGCATTATAAACAGCACGCCACCATAGGTGAAGTGGTAGCACACTCCCCTCTCGCCCTCGTAGCCATTGGGCGGATAATAGTTGGCGTCGCGAAAATAGTTGCTGGTGAGCTCGTAGCGGCGCGACATGTTGTCGTGATTGCCGTTGAGTCCGGCCCACATGGTGCGTCGGAAGGCTGGCTGCCCATACAGCTTGCGCCAAAACGAGTAGCTGCCGCCCCAAGCTATCACGTCGCCTATGTGCAGCACCCAGTCCACATCGCGGTAGCGGTTGTCGATGGTCTGCACCATGTCCATGGCACTTTCGAGCCGATTGGGCAGCGGAGTGTAGGTGTGGAAGTCGCTTATTATGCAGGCGCCCCACTCGCGGGCGCCGGCTGTGGTGAAGCGGTAGGTGGCGCTGGTGTCGCCGCTTGCGCCCACGATTCGGTACTTATATCGGGTGTCGGGCTTGAGGCCGCCCAGCGTGGCGCCGCACTTGAAGAAGCGTGCGTCTTCGGTCCAGTTGCTGCCGTCGGGCCGCTTGCTGTCGATGCCATAATAGGTGGTGCACCAGCGGTGCTGCTCGGGCCGGCACAGAGTGGCACAACTCCACGCCTCGTCGCCCTCGGTGGTGAGCATCACCTGCGTGTGGCCCGCTGCCGAGTCGGCAGCCCAGCTCACGCGCATCTGGCGCGACGCGTCATCGCCCGGACAGGTGACTATGCTATAGATGCGGCCGCTTGCGGCCCATGCGCCGGTGGCGCTGACGGCGGCGCTGACGGCGGCCACCATGAGTTTTGCCCAGTTGCTCATTACTTTTTATGGTTGCGGTTTTGTCTGTGTATTTAGAGACCTCTAAACAACCATAAACAACGAAAAACACATAGGGATTAAACTCTGTATATCAACCACTTTTAGATTTTAGCACTTCGAACTTGCTTTTTGGTGGTTACTGGTGGTTGCCGTTACCAATTTTCCAAAACACGACTTTAATCGTTGTAAATCAGTTATTTATAAATTCTTGTCTCGTGACCAAAAATCAGCGAGGGACAAAAACGGGACAAAACCACGGAAAAATAAAGTCAAGAACACTTCGCCCGAAATATCCCTT
>CAKUMB010000015.1 GCA_934667475.1 uncultured Muribaculaceae bacterium
TTTGTGTCTAACTTTTGGGGTGCAGTTCATTTATCGGGTGAGCCAAGAAAACTCCCCCCCGGTTTATCGGGTGAGCCTTTATCGGGTGAGCCTATGACGACAGTCACAGTAAGGCATGGGCATAAAAAATAGAGGGTCATAATCAATCGGTGATTATGACCCTCCTCTTGTGATCCGGCTGGGACTCGAACCCAGAACCCTCAGCTTAGAAGGCTGATGCTCTATCCAGTTGAGCTACCGGACCAGATTCCCTTTAGTGCCCCGTGCTGCTGCCGTGGGCATAAAAGCGGTGCAAAGTTAATGCTTTTTTTGCGTCTGTCAAAGCAATTGCCCCAAAAGCCGCATCTTTTCTGCTCGGAAAGTTTAAGCGAATTTGCGCAGCTGCTCTAACACGGTGGCTGCGGTCTGCACGCCTGTGGCCATCCACACGGGCTGGCCCTGCTTGAATATGATGAGCGTGGGCACGGCCTGCACGCCATATTGCATGGCCAGCTGCTCGTTTTGGTCGATGTCGATTTTTATCACTGTGGCGGCGTCGCCCACCGATTGCTTTATCTCTTCAAGAATGGGGTGCATCATTTTGCACGGCCCGCACCATGTGGCGAAGAAGTCGACCAGAGTGGGGCGGCTGGATGAAATTAGTTGCTCAAAATTGTTCATAGTTCTGTCCTTATTTTTGCCATTGTGAACTGCAAATACCATGCCACGCGGCTTGGAGCGAGAGCACTATTTGCGCGAGAAGTAGCTCTTGGCCAGCGGGCGCATGTTGTAGTGTGAGGCCATGGTCTCGCCGTAGGCGCCTGCCGAGCGTATGGCCACCAGGTCGCCGCGGCGCGTGACGGGCAGGTGCTCGTTGGACCCAAACACATCGCTCGACTCGCATATTGGGCCCACCACGTCGTAGGTGTCGCTGGCGGTGTCGCTCGAGGTGAGGTTTTGAATCACATGGTGCGCCTGGTAGAGGGCGGGGCGGATGAGGTCGGTCATGCCGGCATCGAGTATCACAAACTTCTTGTTGCGGTTCTCCTTCACAAACACCACCCGGGCTATCAGCGAGCCGCACTGCGCCACCACCGAGCGGCCCAGCTCAAAGTGCAGCTGCTGGCCTTTGCGCAGCTTCAGGTTTTTCTTGAAGGTGTCGAAGAAGTGCGCGAAGTCGGGAATGGTGTTGATGTCGGGCTCGTCGTAGTCCACGCCCAGACCGCCGCCCACGTTTATCATCTCGAAGTGGATTTGGTGGCGGTCGAAGTAGTCGAGCAGGCTGTTGACCGACTCGCACAGCATGGCAAAGGGCTTCATCTGGGTGATTTGCGAGCCCACGTGAAAGTGCAGGCCGCGCAGGTGGATGTTGGGCAGAGCCATGGCGGTGTCCACAGCGTGGGCCAGCATCTCGATGTTGATGCCAAACTTGTCTTCGGCCGTGCCGGTGGTGATGTAGCGGTGGGTGTGGGCGTCGATGTCGGGGTTGACGCGTATCGACACGTTGGCCACCTTGCCCTTTTTGCCGGCCAGCTCGTTGATCACCTGCAACTCGGGCACCGACTCCACATTGAAGCAGAATATGTCGTGGTCGAGGCCAAGGTTGATTTCCCAATCGGTCTTGCCAACGCCAGAATACACCATTTTGTCGGGGCTGAAGCCTGCCGCCAGCGAGGCTTTAATCTCGCCGCCGCTCACCAGATCCACACCAAGGCCCTTTTTCACCACTTCCTTTAGTATGGTGGGGTTGCCGTTGGCCTTGATAGCGTAGTGCACGGTGTATGGGTAGCCTTCTATCTGCTTGTTGATGGCATCAAGGGTCTTGTTGAGCAGGTTCAGGTCGTAGTAGTAGAATGGGGTGGGGGTCTGTTGGAAGTCCTTGATTGAGAATCGTAGCATTATTTTACGTTGTTTTGTGTTAGTGAATTTGTGAAAATCTGTGGACTGTCAGCGGTCAGGCTTCGCCCTTGTGGGTGTTGTATTGCGCCTTGCTCTTGAGGTGGCGCGAGGCCAGGTCGTTCACCACGTCGTCGATGGTGAGGCCTTTGGCCGAGAGCAGCACTATCAGGTGATAGAGCAGGTCGCTGGCCTCATATATCATGCGGCCGTGGGTGCCGTTGGTGGCTTCTATCACCGTTTCGAGCGCCTCCTCGCCCACCTTCTGGGCCATGCGGTTGATGCCGCTGTTGAAGAGCGATGTGGTGTATGAGCCCTCGGGCATCTCGCGGTGGCGGCGGTCGATGAACTCTTGCAGATAGCTGAGGAAGCTCACGCCGGGGGCGTTGCTGTCGGCAAAGCAGGTGGCCGAGCCTGTGTGGCACACGGGGCCGTTGGGCACGGCCTGAATCAGCAGCGTGTCGTGGTCGCAGTCGTCGGCCATGCTCACCAGGTCCAGGTAGTGTCCGCTTTCCTCACCCTTGGTCCACAGCTTGTTGCGCGTGCGGCTCCAGAATGTCACCTTTTTGGTGGCCAGGGTCTTGTCGTAGGCCTCGCGGTTCATAAATCCGAGCATGAGCACATTTTTTGTGCGTGCGTCCTGCACAATGGCGGGTATGAGTCCGCCCATTTTGTTGAAGTCGAGTTCCATATTGCTTTTGTTTTTGTGGTCGTTGTCTTTTATATGTCTTGGCGCACGGCTATGCCCTGCGCGGCCAAGTATTTCTTCAGTTCGGGTATGGCTATTTCGCCAAAGTGAAACACGCTTGCGGCCAGGGCGGCGTCGGCCATGCCGCTTGTAAACACGTCGCTGAAGTGGCTCATGGCGCCGCAGCCGCCCGAGGCTATCACCGGAATCGACAGCGTGTCGTGCAGCTGCCGCAGCGCGTGGCAGGCAAATCCCTGCTTCACTCCGTCGTGGTCCATGCTGGTAAACAGAATTTCGCCAGCGCCGCGCTCCTGCGCCTCGCGCGCCCACTCCAGCAGGTGGCGGCTGGTGGGTTCGTGTCCGCCCTTCACATAGCACAGCCAGTCATCGCCGCCGCCATTGCAGTCGCGCTGCAGTCGCGCGTCGATGGCCACCACACACACCTGGCTGCCAAAGCGGGTGGCGATGTCGTCGATGAGCTGCGGGTGGCGCAGGGCCGACGAGTTGATCGAAATCTTGTCGGCTCCGGCATTCAGCAGCCGGTCGACGTCGTCCACCGAGCCTATGCCGCCGCCCACGGTGAATGGTATGCTTATGCGCTCGGCCACGCGGCGCACGAGGCTCACAAATGTGTCGCGCCCCTCGAGCGAGGCTGTGATGTCGAGATACACAAGCTCGTCGGCGCCCTCGTCGCTGTAGCGTTTGCCCAGCTCTACGGGGTCGCCCGCGTCCTTAAAGTTCACAAAGTTCACCCCCTTCACGGTGGTGCCGTCCTTCACATCGAGGCACGGAATTATGCGTTTTGCGAGCATTGGCGTTGGTAGTTAAAGTGTTTCAAATCGTCGAGGGCAATGCGGCCCTCATATATGGCTTTGCCCACTATCACATCGGGCACGTTGGCGCGGTCCAGAGCCTCCACATCGGCCATGCAGCTCACGCCGCCGCTGGCTGTGAGGTGCAGCCCCGGCAGTTCGCCTAGCACTTGGGCATACAGCTCCACGGCCGGGCCCTGCAGCATGCCGTCTTTGTCGATGTCGGTGCTTATCACCTGCTTCACGCCCTTTTGCATATACTGCCTGATGAAGGGCACCAGCTGTTCTTGGCTGTCGCTGAGCCAGCCGTTGGTGGATATGCGGCCGCCGCGCGAGTCTGCGCCCAGAATTATGCGCTCGCCGCCATAGCGCGCCAGCCACCGCTCGAATGTGGTGTGGTCGCTCACGGCTATGCTGCCGCCTGTCACCATCTGCGCGCCGCACTCAAATGCTATGCGCAGGTCGTCGTCGCTCTTCAGGCCGCCGCCGAAGTCAATGGTGAGGCCCGAGTGGCCTGCCACGCGCTCCAGCACGCGCCAGTTCACTATGTGGCTCGACTTGGCCCCGTCGAGGTCCACCAGGTGCAGGCGCGTGCAGCCCGAGTACTCAAAGGCCCGCGCCACATCCAGCGGCTGCTCGTTATACACTTTGCTCGTCTGGTAGTCGCCGCGGCTCAGGCGCACGCACTTGCCGTCGATTATGTCGATTGCGGGAATTATTTCTATCATAGCTCAATGAATTTACGCAATATGCCTTCGCCCACGCTGCCGCTCTTCTCGGGATGAAACTGGGTGCCGTAGAAGTTGCCGCGGCGCAGCGCGGCGCTGTAGGGCAGCAGATAGCTGGTGGTGGCAATGGTGAAGCGCGACAGCGGCGCATAGTAGCTGTGCACGTAATACACATGGCTGCCGTCAAGTCCGGGGGCAATCAGGCCGTTGGCCGCGTCGGTCACGGCTATGGTGTCCCAGCCCGTGTGTGGAATTTTGCACTCAGGGTGCCCTGTGTTGCTGAACCGGCGCACCTCCACGTCGCTGAACACGCCCATGCAGCGCGCCTGGCCCTCCTCGCTGCCGTTGCACAGCAGCTGCATGCCTATGCATATGCCCAGCACTGGCTGCGTGAGGCTGGTGATCACCTCGTCGAGCCGGTGCTCGCGCAGATAGGCCATGGCGGTGGCGGCCTCGCCCACGCCGGGGAAAATCACCTTGTCGGCGCGGCGCAGCGCGTCGGGGTCGTCGGTCACAAGGGCCTCAACGCCTATGCGCTTCATGGCGCACATCACCGAAAACACGTTGCCGGCATTGTATTTCACTATTGCTACGCTCATATCTCTCAGTATATGTTTCTTTTGTAGTTGCTTTTATAAAATGCTTATGTGGCCCGACTCGGGGTCGAGCTCGCAGGCCACGGTGCGCTCGCCAATTTTGGCCGACTTCGGCATCAGCGCTTCTTTGCTCTCGCTTTGCTCAAGCCGGCAGCCCTCGGGCATCAGGCACAGCACGCCCGCCACATATCGCGTGCAGGCCAGTTCGCCGTCGGCCTTGCGCAGGCCCAGCAGCTCGCCGCTGTCCGACAGGGTGGAGATGTGGTTGATATACATCCGGCCGCAGGCCAGAGTGTAGTTTGCTATGAATTTGCGTACTGCCATATCTCGTATCCTTTCTTTTTACCGTGCGCGTTTGTCAGCGGCCGCGGTGCGCGGCATTCACGCTGGCGTCGACGTGCAGGCTGCGGCTCGACTTGTTCACTCCCGGCTTGGGCTTGTAGTGGCCCGCGGTGGCCGGAGTCTGCCGCTTTTCGGCGGGCAACGGGCGCACAGGGGCCTTGGGGGCCGACTGCACGGCCTGGTCGCGGCGCAGCAGCCGCTGCACGCTCAGGGTGGAGTATTTGCTTTGGTCGAAGTGTGTGCGCAGCAGCGACACGCTGTCGATAAAAGCCACCGAGGTGCGCGCCCCCAGGTCGTAGCTCACATAGCCAAACACGCGGCGCACTATGCGGTTGCGGTCGGTTTGCAGCTCGAATGCCGTCCATCCGCCCTCGCACGAGCTGCGTTGCACCACCGACGTGCTGCCGTCGCTGTAGTCGGCGCCCATCACCACTGCAAACCGCCCGCCGCCGTCAATCAGCTTAAAGTTGAGCTGGTAGCGGTCACCGCTGCGGTATTCGCCGTCGGGCTTGATGTCGAATGTCACATAGCCGCGTGGCATAACGCCCGTCAGCAGCCAAGTGCGCTGGCCGGCCCACAGGTCGGCTGTGTCGCCGTGCTGGGTGTAGGTGCGCCGCTGCCACGAGTCGGCAGGGTTTCCCTCGTTGTCGCCGCCGTCATCACCGCCGTTGCTGGCCGCTGCCAGCCCGCCGCCCTTCTCCAGCTGCTTGTTGAGGTCGTTCTGGTCGCTGGTGAGTTGCTTCACCACGCGGTCATACACATCGTCGTACACATCCAGATTGTGGGCATACCACACCATCGATGAGTCGTAGTCGGCCTGCGTCACGTGGTGCATGGCAAACACCGACTGCTTCAGTGCCTGCTTCGACGAGTCGTCGGGAAATTTGTCGGGATACATTCCCAGGTAGGCGTCGGCCTTGGTCAAATCCACTATCAGGTCGGCCATGTCGCCCTCGCTAATCACTCCGCGCGGAGCCTTGCTGCAGCCCACGGCGGCCACCGCCACAAGTGCGGCGGCCGCCAGTGCCATTATTGATGATGCTTTGCTCTTGACCATTGTCGTCATGTGTGTGCTGTGAGTGTTATTTGTCTTGCTGCTGAGTGTCGCCGCCGTCATTGTCGCCGCCGTCATTGTCGCCGCCGGCCGCATGTGCCGAATCAAGCGAACCGGAGATGTTGTGGCTGTAGAACAGTATCAGCACCACCACGCTCACGCTGAGGCAGGCGTCGGCCACATTGAATATGGGCTGGAAAAACACAAAGTGCTCGCCGCCCACCATGGGCATCCACGACGGCCAGTCCCACGACGCCAGGGGCAGGTATATCATGTCTACCACGCGGCCGTTGAACAGCGTGCCATAGCCGCCGTCGGGCGGAAACAGCTGCGCCACTCCGGTGAATGGCGGGTCGTTGAACGCCACTCCGTAGAATATGCAGTCGATCACATTGCCCAGTGCGCCCGCGGTGATCAGCGCCACGCACGCCACGTAGCCGCGCTGCAGGTCGGCGCGGTTGCGAATGCGGTACAGGTAGTACACAAACGCGCACACCGCTATTATTCTGAACCATGTGAGCAGAAACTTGCTGCCCAGCTCCATGCCGAAGGCCATGCCGTTGTTTTCAATAAACACCAGCTTGAACCAGCTGGTTATGTCCAGCTCCTCGCCATAGTAGAAGTGCGTCTTGACCCAAATCTTCAGTGCCTGGTCGGCGATTACGGCCACGGCAATGATGATGGCGGCAAGTTTCCCGTTAAAATTCTTGCTCATTTATAACCTGATTTCTGCTTTTGCTCCAATTCTTTGCCCTCCACCGAAATCGTGGTGTGCGGCACAGCCAAGAGCCGTCCCTTGGGAATCAGCTTGCCGGTGACGCGGCAAATTCCGTAGGTCTTGTTCTCGATGCGCACAAGTGCGGCCTGCAGCTTTCTAATGAACTCCATCTGCCGCTGCGCGTGCTGTCCGGCCTCCTCCTTGCAAAGGGTGCTTGCGCCCTCTTCAAGCGCGTTGAACGTTGCGGCCGACTCGTCGGCCATGACGCTTGCCCTAAGCAGCTCGTAGTTCTTTTTGGCCACCTCGAGTTTTTCGAGAATCACCTTTTTGAACTCCATCAGCTCCTCGTCGGAGTATCTCGTCTTTCCAGTGTCGCCTGTCATGGTGCAATCCTTTCGTTATAGTTGTTGTTGAAAAAAGGGCGGAGCACCGCTGGGCACGCAGTGTGCCGGCCGTGCCGCGCCCTTTTGTGTTGCTTATTTGCTCTGCTTACGCTTTGGTCACCTTCACCAGCAGCTTGAATCCGTCCATGTCGAGCTGCACGGCATCGGGGTCGGCCGCGTCGACGGCCGCCGCCTTCACGCTCACGGCCAGCACCTGCTTGGCAATGTAGTTGCCAAAGCTGGCCACTGCACCGTCGGTGTTGCCGTTGGGCTCGATGGTCACTGCTATCTTGTCGGTGATGTCGAAGTCTTTGCTCTTGCGCACGTTTTGGATGCGGTTCACCAGCTCGCGGGCCATGCCCTCGCGCAGCAGTTCGTCGGTCACGGTGATGTCGAGCGCCACTGTCAGGTTGCCCTCGTTGGCCACCAGCCATCCCGGAATGTCCTCACTGATGATTTCCACATCGTCGAGGGTGACCACGGCCTGCTGTCCGGCCACGTCGAGCGTGCAGCTGCCCGTGTTCTCAAAGTCGATGATGCCTGCCTGCGGCATGCTTGTGAGGGCCTTGGCAAGGTCTTTCATAATCTTGCCGTATTTCGGGCCCAGCTTCTTGAAGTCGGGTTTGATGCGTTTCACCAGTATGCCCTCGTCGTTGCCCACAAACTTAATGCCCTTCACATTCACCTCGTTCACAATGAGGTTGCTCACGGCCTCTATGGCCTTGCGCTGGGCCTCGTCGGCCACGGGCACCATGATGGCGGTGAGGGGCTGGCGCACCTTGAGGTTCTTCTTGCGGCGCAGCGACAGCACCATCGAGGTGATGCTCTGGGCCATTTGCATGCGGTGCTCAAGGTCTTTGTCGATCACGCTCGCGTCGGCCTCGGGATACAGGGCCAGGTGCACCGACTCGGCGCAGCCCGTGAGGTCGCGGTACAGCTGGTCGCTGTAGAAGGGCGCGATGGGGGCCATGAGCTTCGACACGGTCACCAGGCACTGATACAGTGTCTGGTAGGCGGCCAGCTTGTCGCTGTTCATCTCGCCGCCCCAGAAGCGCTTGCGGTTCAGGCGCACATACCAGTTGCTCAGATTCTCGGTGACAAACTCGCTGATGGCTCGTGCCGCCTTGGTGGGCTCGTAGTCGGCCAGCTCGCTGTCTACAGTGCTCACAAGGGTGTTGAGCAGCGAAATGATCCAGCGGTCGATTTCGGGGCGCTGCTCCACGGGAATCTGCTCGGCTGCGGGGTCGAAGTTGTCTACGTTGGCATATAGTGCGAAGAATGAGTAGGTGTTGTAGAGGGTGCCGAAGAACTTGCGGCTCACCTCGGTCACGCCCGCCTCGTCAAACTTCAGGTTGTCCCACGGCGACGAGTTGCTTATCATGTACCAGCGCAGGGGGTCGGTGCCATAGTCCTCGATGGCGCGGAAGGGGTCCACCGTGTTGCCCTTATGCTTGCTCATCTTGTTGCCAAACTTGTCGAGCACCAGGCCGTTGCTTATCACCGACTTGTAGGCCACGCTGTCAAACACCATTGTGGCAATGGCGTGCAGCGTGAAAAACCAGCCGCGCGTCTGGTCCACACCCTCGGCAATGAAGTCGGCGGGGTAGAACTTGCGGCTGTCAATCAGCTCCTTGTTCTCAAACGGGTAGTGCAGCTGGGCATAGGGCATCGAGCCGCTGTCAAACCACACGTCTATCAGGTCGCTCTCGCGCTTCATGGGCTTGCCGGTGGGCGACACAAGCACTATGTTGTCCACATATGGGCGGTGCAGGTCAATCTTTTCGTAGTTCTCGCTGCTGTAGTCGCCGGGTGTGAAGCCCTTGTCCTTATAGGGGTTGCTGGCCATGAAGCCGCGCTTCACGCTCTCCTCGATTTCGCCATACAGCTCCTCGATGCTGCCAATGCACTTCTCCTCGCCGTCTTCGCTGCGCCAAATGGGCAGCGGAGTGCCCCAGTAGCGGCTGCGGCTCAGGTTCCAGTCGTTGAGGTTCTCAAGCCACTTGCCAAAGCGGCCAGTGCCGGTGTGCTCGGGTTTCCACTTGATGGTCTTGTTGAGCTCCACCATGCGGTCGCGGCACGCCGTTGAGCGGATAAACCAGCTGTCGAGCGGGTAGTAGAGGATGGGCTTGTCGGTGCGCCAGCAGTGGGGGTAGTTGTGCACGTGCTTCTCAATTTTGAAGGCGGTGCCGTCTTGCTTCATGCGCACGCACATATACACGTTGAGGTCTTCGGCCTTGGTGGCCGCTGCCTCGTCATATTTGCCGTCGACGGTGTACTTGGGGTCGTAGGCGTTTTTCACATATGCGCCTTCGTATTCCTTATACAGCTCCACGTTCACATATTTCTTCACGAAGTCCTGGTCGAGCTCGTCGAGCTTCCAGTATTTGCCCTCGAGGTCCACCATGGGGCGGGTCTCAAGCTTCTTGGTGATCATAAACAGCGACGGGATGCCTGCGGCGCGGGCCACATTGGCATCGTCGGCGCCGAATGTGGGCGCAATGTGCACGATGCCCGTACCGTCGTCGGTGGTCACGTAGTCGCCCAGAATCACGCGGAAGCCGTTGTCGTTGCCCACAATCTGGCCGTCGTCGGTCTTGTCCACCGGCTTCACCCAGGGGAACAGCTGGCGGTAGTGCATGCCCTCGAGGTCGGTGCCCTTAAACTCGGCAATCACCTTGTAGGGCACCACCTTGTCGCCGTGCTTGTAGGCGTCGAGCGCGGCTTCGGCGCCCTCGGCCTTGAAGTAGGCGTTGAGGCGGGCCTTGGCCATCACATATATTGCCTTCTTGCCGTTGTAGGGGTTGTAGCTCTCCACGGCCACGTAGTCATATTTCGGTCCCACGCACAGTGCCGTGTTCGACGGCAGTGTCCACGGCGTGGTGGTCCATGCCAGGAAGTAGACGCCTGCCTCGGCCCACTCCTTGTCGGCCTTGGCCAGAATCTCGGCCAGCACCTTGCTGCCGTCGTTCTCGGCGGCAAACTGCGCCGTCACCGTCTGGTCTTTCACGTCGCGGTAGCAGCCGGGCATGTTCAGCTCGTGCGAGCTGAGGCCGGTGCCTGCGGCGGGCGAGTAGGGCTGAATTGTGTAGCCCTTATACAGCAATCCCTTGTTGTAGAGCTGCTTCAGCAGCCACCACAGGGTTTCGATATAGCTGTTTTTGTAGGTGATGTAGGGGTTCTTCATGTCCACCCAGTATCCCATCTTGTGGGTCAGGTCTTCCCACTCGCTGGTGTATTTCATCACCTCCTTGCGGCAGGTGGCGTTGTAGTCCTCCACGCTTATGGTGGTGCCAATGTCCACCTTGGTGATGCCCAGCTTCTTCTCCACGCCCAGCTCCACGGGTAGTCCGTGGGTGTCCCAGCCTGCCTTGCGCAGCACCTGGTAGCCCTTCATGGTCTTGTAGCGGCACACGATGTCCTTAATCGAGCGGGCCATCACGTGGTGGATGCCAGGCATGCCGTTGGCCGATGGCGGACCTTCATAGAACACGAATGTGGGTGCGCCGTCGCGCACCTTAATGCTTTGCGAGAACACGTTTTCGGCGTCCCACTTCTTCAGCACCTCTTTGTTGATTTCGCTGAGGTTGAATTTATTATATTCTTTAAATTTCTTCATTTTTCAGTGCTTGTTTGCTTGTCAGTTTGTTTTCTGTTGCGTGCTTGCCGCAGGGCATCAGTGCTTTGTGCCCAGCTTGCCGCCCTTCACGCCGGCGCCCAGCGAGAATATGTTGTGGTCATACGACACCGTCTTGTTGCCCTCCTCGCGCTTGCGCTTCAGGGCCAGCTGCACCAGGCGGTTCATCAGCTCGGTGAATGGGATGCCGCTGGCCTCCCACAGGTAGAACGACAGCGAGCCGGGAATGGTGTTTATCTCGTTCACATATATGTCGCGCGTCTTGCGGTCTACAATCACATCTACGCGGGCCACACCGTGGCACGAGAGCACTCTGAAGGTTTCGCCGGCCAGATGCTGAATGCGCTTGGTCTCCTCATCGGGCAGCTCGGCTGGAATGCGCTTCGACGATGCCTGCATGCCCTTGGCGCCCTTGTGGCCGCCCATGTATTTGTCCTCATAGCTCAGGAAGTCGCCCGTCTTTATGGGCTCCTCGAGCACGCTCATGCGGTAGTCGTCGCAGTCGCCCAGCACCGAGCAGTTAATCTCTTGCAGGTCTTCCACCAGGTCTTCCACTATGATGCGGGTCGAGTACACCTCGGCGGCGTCAACCTTCTCCACCAGCTCATCGCGGTTGGCGGCCTTGCCTATGCCCACGCTCGAGCCCAGGTTGGCGGGCTTCACTATCACGGGGTAGCCTATCTTGTCCTCGATGCGGGCTATCAGCTCATCGCGCTGCGAAAACCACTGCTTGTCGGTGAACCACACGTAGTCCACCACGGGCACGCCTGCCTCGCGCAGTATCATCTTCATCGTAATCTTGTCCATGCCGTTGGCGCTGGCCAGGGTGTTGCAGCCGGCAAACGGGATGCCTATGGTCTCAATCACGCCCTCAAAGGTGCCGTCTTCGCCATTGGTGCCGTGCAGCACGGGCAGCACCACGTCGAGGTGCTCAACCACGTCGGTCTTGAACATTGACTTGTGCTCTTTATATAGATTGTAGTCACCGTAGAGGGGTTTCATATACACCTGCTCGCACTGCTTGAGCAGTGCGTCGATGTTGCGGTAGTTGGCCACATCGAAAAGGGCCTCGCCTGTGTACCAAACACCCTTCTTGGTGATGTAGATTGGCGTAACGTTATATTTCTCCCTGTCAATCGCATGCATTGCCTGCGATGCCGAAATCACTGAAATTTCGTGCTCGGTGGAACGTCCGCCGAAAAACACGCCGATATTCGTCTTCATCTATCGTCTTACTGTTTTTGTTGTGTATGTATTTTTTATATTGTTTTCTATATCTATATATATATGGGTTTGCTTGTCTGCACGGCTGCGTTACTTAAACGTGTCGGGCAGGTCGTTTTCATACAGCACCGTGTCGCCCGCTGTGGCCAGGCCCAGCATCAGCTGCTGCGCCTCGGCAAAGGTGTCTACGGTGTGCACCTTGCTCTGGTCCATGCCCTTGCGCCCTATGCCGGCCATAATGGCCTCGCGGTTGTAGTGACCCACCACTATGGCCACGTCGCACGTCTCGGCTATGTGCTCGCCCAGCAGCTCGTTGTAGTGTCGCTGCTCGGTGCCAAGCTCTATCATTCCGGGGGTAATCACTATGCGCTTTCCGCCGGTCATCTGGCTCAGCACGTCGAGTGCCATGCGCGAGCCAGTGGGGTTGGAGTTGTAGGCGTCGTCGATTATGGTGATGCCGCCAGCCGTGCGCTTCATGTTAAGGCGGTGCTCCACCTGCTCGATTTTGCTCACCGCATAGCGAATCTTCTCGTCGGGCACACCCAGGTGGCGCGCCATGGCCACGGCGGCAATCAGGTTGCTTATGTTGCACTCGCCCACGAGCTTGGTGGTCAGCTCCAGGTCGCGGCCTCCGCCCACCACGGTGAATGTGGTTCCGTGGCTGCTGTAGCGCACGTTGCGCGCGCAGTAGTCCACATCCTTGCCGCCGCCCACCGAGTATCGCACCACGGGCACGTTGTTCACTGGGCGGTTGGCCACATATTCAAAGTCGTTGTTCACCACCGCCAGGCCGTCGGCCGGCAGGGCGTCGGCCAGCTCAAACTTGGTGCGCTGCACATTCTCTATGGTCTTGAACGACTCCAGGTGCTGCGCGCCCACGGCGGTGATGATGCCGTATTTCGGATGCACTATGTCGCAAATCTCCTTGATGTCGCCAATGTTTTTGGCGCCCATCTCGCATATGAATATCTCGTTGTAGGGCTGCATCAGTTCGCGCACCGTGCGCACCACGCCCATCGGGGTGTTGAAACTGCCGGGGGTCATCAGCACCGAGAACTGCTCGCTGAGTATGCGCTGCAGGTAGTGCTTGGTGCTGGTCTTGCCATAGCTGCCGGTGATGCCTATCACCGTCATGCCGGGCATCTGCGCCAGGCGGCGCTCGGCGTCGCGCACAAAGCTGTTGTTAATGTGCTTCTCCACCGGCTTCATCAGCCAGTTGGCGCCCAGCGTGCATGCCCATGAGAATGTGAGCATCGTCAGCAGCGAGCCAGTGGCTATGCGGGTGGCGTCGGTGGCATCGGCTCCGGCCGCAGCCGTGCAGGCGGCCACTGCCAGCATCAGCGTCAGCTCGGTGAAGTAGAGGCGGCGCACACGCTTGGTGAACACCAGCGGTTTCTTGTATTTGCGCCTTAGCAGCGTTGTGGCCTGCGCCAGCAGCACCATGGCCAGCAGGCCCACCACATAGAACGATTGCAGAGCCATGGTGGTGAGCGAAACCACAAGCACGGCCGCGTCGAGCACGCGCTTGGTCGAGTAGTAGTCGTCGCTTTCTTTTAGCCACGCCGTGTAGCGCTCGTTGCGGTAGCTGTTTTGCTGCAGCATCTGCATGTCCCATTTCAGCATCACGGCCAGTGCGGCCACGGCTGAAACCAGTAAAATCACGTTTGCAATCAATTCTATTGTCATTTTTGTGTATGTGTCTGTTTCGTTTTAGTTTCTTGTCAAAAAAAGTTTTTAACCTGCTTGCCGCGCATCACTGCTGTGCCTTGCCTTCTTTGGCGTCGTCGGCCAGGAAGCTGCGCAGCACCGCCCCGAATTGCACTGGGTTGTCGAGAAAGCTGTAGTGTCCGCAGCCGGGAAACGACACAAGCCCCGAGCCCTCGATGAGGCGCTCCATGGTCTTGGCGTCGGCCAGCGGTGTGGCGGTGTCGTTCTCGCCCCAAATCATCAGGGTGGGGCACTTGATGGCCGGCATGCAGTGCTTCAGGTCCTCGTTGACCACGCGGCTCATTATGGCGCGCATTCGCGGCGAAGCCTGCGTGTAGTCGCTCGAACCCACCTTCGAACGGTATCGGTTCAGCAGCTGCTCGCCGCGCTCACGGCCCATCACGGCCCACACAAGGTGCTTGTAGGCCTTGTAGGAATACACCTTCCAGTAGTAGCGCAGTGTGCGCCGTGGCTTAATGCCGGCAGCGTCGACCAGTATCAGCTTGCGTGTGGCGTTGCGCGAGGCATACAGTATGCCCACGCGTCCGCCAAACGAGTGCCCTATGAGTATAGGGTTGCTTATGCCCTCGCTCTGGGCCATCTTCTCGATGAGGCGCGTGTAGTCGTCCACGCCCCACACGCTGGGCGGCTCGGTGCTTTCGCCAAATCCGGGAAAGTCCACGTTATACACCGTCAGGCCCATCGCCGTCAGCACGCGTTCGATGCTGGCCACCGTGGTGTGGTTGCAACCCCAGCCATGCATTAAAATCACTGGAAGTCCCTCACCCTCAACGGTGTAGGTCAGCTCAACGCCATCTATGCTTAATTTCTTTTTCATTATATGCTAAAATAATTTGCAAATATACTGATTTTAAGTGTCATATTAAAGCCGCAAGCCGTCTAAAAGGGTTTATTCAAAAATATTTTATTCGCACGCGTGATAATGTAAAATAATTTTCTAACTTTGTGTATTTAATGGCACACTGCCGCCATGTCGGCAGCGGGCCGGTTACTTAAGTTTAGCAGTCATAACAATATATCAACGGTTTAGCTACTATGATGAAGAAATTCCTGCTTGTGGTGTGCGGTTCGTTTGTGGGGGTCACTCTGGCCCTCATGGTGTTCACCCTTTCGGCGGTGGTGACGAGCTTCGCCATAATCGGTGCAATGGGTGCGGGCGAGGCCCGCTCCATCGACGACAACTCAATTCTGCACATCACCCTCAAGGGCGCAATTCCCGAGCGCGACGGCATGGCCGACGTGTCGGTGACCGACATTGTGCGCGGCGTGCCCTCACCGCCCAGCCTTGCCACCCTCAAGGCCGCCATCGCAGCGGCAGCCTCAAGCGACAAGGTGGACGGCATCTATATCGACTGCCAGGGAGCAAGCGCCAACCCTGCCACCCTCTATGAACTGCGCAAGTCGCTTGCCGACTTCAAGAAGACGGGCAAAAATAAATTCATCTACGCCTATGGCGGCCAGGCCATAACCCAGGGCGACTACTATGTGGCCTCGGTGGCCGACAGCATATTCCTCAATCCCATCGGTGCCGTCGACGTGCACGGCCTTGCTGCGGTAATCCCCTCCTACAAGGGGCTGCTCGACAAGCTGGGCGTGGAGATGCAGGTGGTGCGCGTGGGCACGTTTAAGAGCGCCGTCGAGCCATACATACTCGACAGCATCAGCCCCGCCAACCGCCTCCAGCAACAGCACTACATGGGCAGCATTTGGGACTGTATTGCATCGCAGATGGCCGAGAGCCGCAAAATCAAGCGCGACGCCTTCAACCGCCTGGCCGACACCCTGCTGCTGGCCTTGCCAGCCGACTCGCTCGTGAGGCTGCACGTGGTCGACGCGCTGTGCTACAAGAGTGAAATGGAGAGCCGCCTGCGCCGCATGAGCGACATCAACGAGGGCGACGACCTGCGCCTGGTTGACCCGGCCGAAATGGCCGACGCCGACACAGGCCGCGGCGGCAAGCAGGGCGAGATAGCCGTGCTCTATGCCGTGGGCGAAATCGACGGCGCCCGGGCCGGAGGCGACGGCATCGACAGCGACGACCTCATCGACCAGATAAAGGAGCTGCGCGACGACGACGACGTGAAGGGCCTCGTGCTGCGCGTGAACTCGCCGGGCGGCAGCGCCTATGGCTCCGAGCAGATATGGAAGGCTCTCGACGACTTCAAACGCAGCGGCAAGCCGCTGGCAGTGTCGATGGGCGACCTTGCGGCCTCGGGCGGCTACTACATATCGTGCGGCGCCGACCGCATCTTTGCCGAGCCGGTAACCATCACGGGCAGCATCGGCATCTTTGGCATGGTGCCTAACTTGGGCGGACTCTTCACCGACAAACTTGGCGTGCGCTTCAGCGTGGTCAAGACCAACAAAAATTCCGACTTTGGCAATTTCACCAAGCCCCTCACTCCAGTGCAGCGGGCCATGATGCAGACCTATGTCAACCGCGGTTATGAGCTCTTCACCAAGCGTTGCGCCGATGGCCGCGACATGAGGCAGGATTCAATCAAGGCCATTGCCGAGGGACGCGTGTGGGACGGGCGCACCGCCCTGTCGATTGGCCTCGTCGACGAGTTTGGCGGCATCGACGACGCCGTGTGCTATGTGGCAGCCAAGGCCAGCCTCAAGAGCGGCCAGTATGCCACCCGCAGCTATCCCGCCGACACCGACCGCATCGAACGCCTGCTCAAGCGCTATGGCGCTGGTGCTGCCGAAAGCCGCCTCTCCGAGCAGATGGGCATATTCTATTCGTGCTACGCCAGCCTTAAACGCATCATGGCGCGCGACCAGATATTGTGCCTCATGGAGCCGATGGAGGTTAAATAAAGCACCATGGTGCTGACTAACAACTACAACAATAAGGAAATTGATCGACGTTAACGACATAAAAGACCTGTTCAGCGAAAAGCGGCGCAAGGCAGTGGCCGATGCTCTGCTCACCCCATTCTCGTGGCTCTATGGGGCCGGGGTGGCATTGCGCAACTATGCCTTCAAGGCAGGCCTGCTCAAGCGTGAAAGCTTCGACGTGCCTGTGGTGAGCGTGGGCAACATCACCGTGGGCGGCACCGGCAAGACGCCGCATGTGGAGTATCTCATCGAACACTTGTGCCAGCGCTACTGCATAGGCGTGCTCAGCCGTGGCTACAAGCGCGACACCAGCGGCTTCATTCTGGCCAGCCCAACGCTCTCGGCCGGCGACCTGGGCGATGAGCCCTACCAAATCTACCACAAGTTTGCCCACTGCATCACCCTGGCGGTGTGCGAGAGCCGCTGCAAGGGCATACACGAGATGATGCGCATCAATCCCGACATCAATCTCTTCATCCTCGACGACGCCTTTCAGCACCGTTATGTGAAGCCCAAGGTCAACATTGTGCTGGTCGACTTCAACCGTTTGCCCGATGAAGACCACCTGATGCCGCTCGGCTCGTTGCGCGAGCCGCCGCATATGCTGTATTACAGCGACATAATTGTGGTCACCAAGTGCCCCAGCAACATTGCCCCCATCGACCTGCGCGTGGCGCAGAAGCGCATAGGCGAGTTTGTGGCGGCCGACCACAAGCTGTTTTTCTCCAACGTGCGCTATGCCGCGCCGCTGCCCGTGTTCCCCATCAGCCGCCCGCAGCTCACCGACTTGCACTCGCTTGGCCCCGCCGACACCCTGCTGGGCGTCACTGGCATCGCCAACCACCGCAACTTCCTGAAATATCTGCGCCGCTCGGGGGCCGGCATGGTGAAGCTGATTCACTACGGCGACCATCACAAGTATTCGCGCGACGATTTTAAATACATTTTCCGCGTGCTCGACGAGCTCGGCGGGCAGCGCAAGTTCATCATCACCACCGAGAAGGACGCCGTGCGCATCATCAACAATCCATACTTCCCGCCCACCATGCGCGACCGCATCTACTACATCCCCATCAAGGTGGGATTCCTGCAGTCTGATGGCGAGCCTGGATTCATCGACGAGGTTACGCGCGAAATCGAGGCGCGCCCAGCCGCCAGTCCGCTGGCCGCCGAGGGGCATGTGTGAGCCGAATTCACCTGGCTTCAAAAGCGATTATACACACAAAATTATTATACACACACAACATTTGCTATTATGAAAGAAGAAATCAACTGGCTCGAGCGCATCAACGAAACCTCGGCCTACATTAAAAGCAAAGTGAGCCAACTGCCCAAGACCGCCATCATTCTCGGCACTGGCCTTGGCGAACTTGTGAACCACATAGACATCAAGACGGCAATTCCCTATGAGGAGATACCCAACTTCCCCGTGTCGACTGTTGAGGGCCACAAGGGCCGCCTCATTTTCGGCAACCTCGGCGACAAATACATCATGGCCATGCAGGGCCGCTTCCACTTCTACGAGGGCTACTCGATGAAGGAGGTCACATTCCCCGTGCGCGTGATGAAGGCACTGGGCGTGAAGACGCTCTTCGTGTCTAACGCCGCCGGCGGCATGAACCCCGGCTTCAAGATTGGCGACCTCATGATCATCACCGACCACATCAATCTCTTCCCCGAACATCCGCTGCACGGCAAAAACTACGACGAGCTTGGCCCGCGCTTCCCCGGCATGGGCCACGCCTACAGCGAGCGACTCATAGCCAAGGCCAAGGAAGTGGCTGCTGCCAACGGCATCCGCGTGGTTGAGGGTGTGTATGTGGGCACACAAGGCCCCACATTCGAGACTCCGGCCGAGTATCACTACTTCCACGTGATAGGCGGCGACGCCGTGGGCATGAGCACAGTGCCCGAGGTGATTGTGGCCAACCATGGCGGCATGGAGGTGTTTGGCATGTCGGTGATCACCGACCTCGGTGTCGATGGCGTAATCGAGAAGGTGTCGCACGAAGAGGTGCAGAAGGCCGCCAACGCAGCCGAGCCGCGCATGTCGTTCATCATGAAGGAAATCATCAACCAGTTCCAGGAGCTTTAAGCCATGCCCAACGAAAGCGAAACAGAAATATCATCGCTCGGCGAGTTTGGCCTGATTGATGAGCTTACACACGACTTCAAGTCGGTCAACAAGTCCACCGAGCTGGGTGTGGGCGACGACTGCGCCGTGCTCAACTACAGTGGCGACAGCCGCAAGCGCACGCTCGTCACCACCGACCTCCTGCTCGAGGGCATACACTTCGACCTCACCTACACACCGCTCAAGCACCTTGGCTACAAGGCAGCCGTGGTCAACTTCAGCGACGTGTATGCCATGGGAGGAGTGCCGCGGCAAATCACCGTGTCGCTCGGCATCAGCCGCCGCTTCACGGTGGAGCACATCAACGAGCTCTATGCCGGTGTGCTGCTCGCATGCGAGCGCTACGGCGTCGACCTTGTGGGCGGCGACACCTCGGCATCGGTCACTGGACTGCTCATCAGCGTCACCTGCATCGGTGAGGGCGAGGAGGGCAGCATAGTGCGCCGCAGCGGTGCCCGCGACACCGACCTGGTGTATGTGAGCGGCGACCTGGGTGCGGCCTATATGGGGCTGCAGCTGCTTGAGCGCGAGCGCGAGGCTGGGGCGGGGCAGTCCGACTTCCAGCCCGACTTCGCCGGCCGCGAATACCTGCTCGAGCGTCAGCTCAAGCCCGAGGCGCGCCGCGATGTGATAGCCGAGCTCAAAAAACTCGACATCCACCCCACGGCCATGATGGACGTGAGCGATGGTCTTTCGAGCGAACTGCTGCACATTTGCCACGACAGCAACGTGGGTTGCCGCGTCTATGAGGAGCGCATACCCATCGACTACCAGACTGCTGTCATGGCCGAAGAGCTCAACATGAATCTCGTCACCGCAGCCATGAATGGCGGCGAAGACTATGAACTGCTGTTCACCGTGCCGCTCTCCGAGCACCAGAAGGCCGAGCAGCTCACCACCGCCCGCCTCATTGGCCACATCACCAAGCCTGAACTTGGCTCATGCCTCGTGAGCCGCGACGGCAACGAACTCGAAATCCGCGCCCAAGGCTGGAACGCATTCAAGTCCCAGCAATAGGCGCAAACGCATAATCTCATCAAAAAAGGGTTGGAACGCACCTCACCTGTGCATCCAACCCTTTTTTAGGCACATTAGTAAAGACGGGTGCTGAAATTGCACCCGTCTTTGGCCGACACACATAGATTTTGGCTGACAGGCCTGTGTCTTTCCCCATCAACATATCTACCCACCATTAATGTAATAAGAACACTGAAAACGGGCAGGCTGCTATAGCGGCGAGGCATGCCGCGCCGCCGGTTGTGAGTAACCCCATCTGCCACTTTCTGCAGCAAAAGCCATGAGAGCTCTGTTGTGTTTAATGGCGAGAATCTGGACGGGCTAAAATAAAGGCGCGCGCCGCTGCGGTAGCGGTGCGCGCCTTGTGTATTTGTTTGTCAGCCTTTCAGTGGCTGTGCCTTGAGCAATTACTCACCCTTGGCCAGCTTCGACTTGAGGTCGGCAAGTGCCTGGATGTCACCGAGAGTAGTCTTCTCGATGGGAGTGCTCATAACGGGCTCCTCGGCCTTCTTGCTTTGCTTGCGGCTTGACTTGTGGTCTGCCTTCTGCTCATCTTCAAACACGCGGCTGTGCGAGAGGATGATGCGCTTAGCGTCTTTGTTGAACTCAATCACCTTGAAGGGCAGCTTCTCGTCAACCTTGGCGGGAGTGCCGTCTTCCTTGACGAGGTGCTTGGGAGTGGCGAAGCCTTCAACGCCGTAGGGCAGGCTCACGATAGCGCCCTTGTCGAGCTTCTCGGTGATGGTGCCCTCGTGGATGCTGCCCACCTTGAAGATGGTCTCAAACACGTCCCAAGGATTCTCCTCGAGCTGCTTGTGGCCGAGGCTGAGGCGGCGGTTCTCTTTGTCGATTTCAAGAACCATCACGTCGATGTCGGCACCAATCTGGGTGAACTCGCTGGGGTGTTTCACCTTCTTGGTCCACGACAGGTCGCTGATGTGGATGAGGCCGTCAACGCCCTCTTCAAGCTCTACAAACACACCGAAGTTGGTGAAGTTGCGCACCTTGGCTGTGTGCTTCGAGCCCACGGGATACTTCTGCTCGATAGTTTCCCAGGGATCCGGCTTGAGCTGCTTGATGCCGAGCGACATCTTGCGGTCTTCGCGGTCGAGTGTGAGGATCACTGCCTCCACTTCGTCGCCCACCTTCATGAAGTCTTGTGCCGAGCGCAGGTGCTGCGACCACGACATTTCGCTCACGTGAATCAGGCCTTCCACACCGGGGGCAATCTCCACAAATGCGCCGTAGTCGGTCATAACCACCACTTTGCCCTTCACCTTGTCGCCAACCTTCAAGTTGGGATCGAGCTTGTCCCACGGATGGGGCTGCAGCTGCTTCAGACCCAGGGCAATGCGCTTCTTGTCTTCGTCGAAGTCGAGGATAACCACGTTGAGTTTCTCGTCGGGCTTCACAATGTCGGCGGGGTTGTTCACGCGGCCCCAAGAGAGGTCGGTGATGTGAATCAGGCCGTCAACGCCACCGAGGTCGATGAACACACCATAGGGGGTGATATTCTTAACGGTACCCTCAAGCACCTGACCTTTTTCAAGCTTGGCGATAATCTCTTTGCGCTGTTGCTCAAGCTCGGCCTCGATGAGAACCTTGTGAGAAACAACCACGTTGCGGTATTCCTGGTTGATTTTCACAACCTTGAACTCCATGGTCTTGCCCACGAAGATGTCGTAGTCGCGGATGGGCTTAACATCGATTTGCGATCCGGGCAGGAATGCCTCGATGCCAAACACATCAACGATCATGCCACCCTTGGTGCGGCACTTGATGTAACCCTTGATGACTTCATCATTTTCAAGCGCTTCGTTAACGCGTTCCCAGCTCTTGGCTGCACGGGCCTTCTTGTGCGAGAGCACGAGCTGGCCTTTGTGGTCCTCCTGATTCTCGACAAACACTTCCACAGTGTCGCCTATCTTCAGGTCGGGGTTGTAACGGAATTCGTTGTAGGGAATGATGCCGTCTGACTTATAGCCGATGTTAACCACTACCTCGCGCTTGCTGATTGCGATAACGGTACCTTCGGTTACTTCCTTGTCCTTAATGTGGCCAAGTGATTGGTCATACGTCTTCTCAAGCTCCTCAAAAGATTTGCCCTTCTGAGTTTCGCCATTTTCATAGGCGTCCCAATCGAAATCGGCATTGCCTACGATGGGAGAATTTTTTAATTCTTCGCTCATTAAATAAAATAGTTAATAAATATAGTTAATAAATCTCGGTGCACCATGCAGATTCATTCCTGCAAAGCGCAAATGCAAAGGTAGGTAATATTTTTTAATCACGGGCACGACCAGTGGTAAAAAAATGCGCCAAACTGTTGTTTTTCATTTTTTTGGGCCTCGGCGGGCCGCCTTATGGGCTTTTGTGCTAACTTTGCATTGGGCCGAAGCATAGTCGTGGGCTAATGCCGGCGGTGGCCGCGGCCCTATGCATTGCAATGCTAAGACGTAACAATGGAGAGTGTAATATGAAAATAGTGGTCTATCCGCAGCAGCTGGGCAACGCCGGGCTGCAATCCAATCCCTACATACGCGACTTTGTGGCCGCGATGACGGCCGCGGGTGCGCAAGTGGCCAACGGGCCTGCGCGCAATCCGCTCATAGGCATGCTGCCGCGCTGCCTCGCGGGCGACGCGCTGGTGCTGCACTGGCTTGAAAATGTGCCCGACTACAAGCACGGGGCGGTGCAGACGGTGTGTGCGCTGGCAATGCTGGCGGCGGCCCGCCTCACGGGGCACAAGGTGGTGTGGTTTTTGCACAACAACCGTAGCCACGCCGCATCGCACCAGTGGCAGGAGCGGCTCATCACCCGGGCCCTGATGCGCCACAGCAGCCTTGTTGTGACTCACGCCAGCCAGGGTCTCGACGCACTGCGCAGCCAGTGCCCCGAGCGCAAGGGCAGGGCAGTGTGGCTGCACCATCCCACCAAAAACCGCATAGCCCTGGCGCGCGAGTGCCGCAATGCGGCGGCCGGGGGCGGGCCTGAGGCCGATGTGCTGATTTGGGGCACAATATCGCCCTACAAGGGCGTGGACCAGTGGCTGCAATATGTGGTCGACCATCAGTTGCCGCTAAGGGTGCGCATCGTGGGCCACTGCGGCGACGCCGGTCTGGCTGGCCGCATTGACGAGCTGGCGCGTCGGGCCCCGGCGGCCACGTTCATTAACCGCAGCATCACGTTTGACCAACTGGCGGCCGAGGTGGCCCGCGCGCGCTTTGTGCTGGTGCCATATGCGGCCGAGTCGGTGCTCAGCTCGGGCATACTGATGGACTCGCTGTCGGTGGGCGCAAAGGTGATCGGACCCGACGTGGGGTCGTTTCGCGACTACGCGGCCGAGCCGCTGCTCAGCGTAAGCACGTTCCGCTCTTTGGCCGATGTGGCGCGCATTGTGGCCGAGGACGGCGGCCAGCCTGCCGACCTCGACGGCTATGAGCGTTTTCTCGACGCCCACAGCTGGGCGCACTTCGCCGGCCAGCTGACAAAACTCATTGAGGAACTCTAAAAAACTCATTACACATAAATATTATGATGATTAGCAACAAACTTATGGCGCTGCTGTTGTGCAGCGCCATGCCATTGGGGCTGATGGCCTCGTGTGCAGGCGGTGAGCGGCACTTCGAGCCGCAGCGCGGCAGCGTGGTGAGCGCCGATGTGAGGCAGGCTGCCGGCCACAGCTATTTGGTGCTCACCGCTGAGCCCGGCGCCAGTGTGGAGTATTCCGTCACGCGCCCCGATATCGACGACCCCGAAGTGTGCCTGGCCGTGGCTGCGGCATTCACTGGCGACGACCTGACGAGCATTTGCGGCGACCACGTGGTGCAAGGCAAGCGCATGCGGGGATACGACGACGTGACCGCCACCGGCCACATGCTGATGGCGGGCGGCAAGGTGGCAATACGGTCAAACGGAAGGCTCCGCGAGTCGCTCGGCAAAGCCGAGGCCGACCGCGGCAGCATGTTTCAGCAGTGCCTGGTGGTGGAGGACGGCAAATCCCACGCCGAGCGCATACCGCAGGCCATCACCGACCGCAATGCGCACATAATATTCCGCGCTGCCTGCCTCATGGCCGATGGCCGGCTGGCCGTGGTGCAAGGCGTTGACTGCCAGTATGGCCACGAGTTTGTCGACGGCCTTGTGGCCCTCGGCGCCCGAAATGCCGTCTACCTCGACATGGGCAGTTGGGCCTACGGGTGGTATCGCACCGACCGCGGCGGCAATGCCGTGGAGCTGGCCGACCACTTCGCCAACACCGCCCACCAGAGCAACTGGCTGGTGGTGCGCGCCCGCCAATAAAGTTTTTTTGGGGGGGGGCTGTGGGTGGAATTGAAAGCAGATGGCTGAAACCACCAGCACCAAACCCTCCGACAACAAACGTTCAACATTATACGTGAAAAAAGAGATATATGCTTACAACAGAACAGCAAGAGCGCTACAAGCGCAACCTGCTGCTGCCGCAAGTGGGCGAGGCAGGGCAAGAGCGGCTGCTGCAGTCGCGAGTGCTGATAATAGGCGCAGGCGGCCTGGGGTCGCCAGTGGCCCTCTATCTGGCCGCAGCCGGAGTGGGCACACTGGGCGTGGTCGACAGCGACCGCCTTGACCTTAGCAACCTGCAGCGCCAGGTGCTGCACACCACAGCCGACGTGGGCCGGCCCAAGGTGGAGAGCGCGCGCGACCACATCACTGCACTCAACCCCGATGTGAAGGTGGTGACCTACAACTGCTTCTTCAACGCCGACAACGCAGCCCAGATACTGGCCGACTACGAGATAGTGGTCGACGCCACCGACAACTCCGAGTCGAAGTTTTTCATCAACGACGCCTGCGTGGCTGCCGGCAAGCCGCTGGTGCACGGCGGCATCAACCAGTTTTCGGGCAACGTGATGACCATACTGCCCGGCACGGCCAACTACCGCGACTTGTTTGGCAACCAGCCGCAGAACCCCGTGCCCAGTTCCACCTACGGCCTGCTGGGGGCCATACCCGGCACCATAGGCACTATCCAGGCCACCGAGGTGCTTAAATTCCTGCTCGGTACGGGCCAGCTGCTCACCAACCAGGTGCTGCACTACGATGCTGCCACCATGACCTTCACCCGCTTCAAGGTGAAGCGCGGCTAAGGCAGCAGTCATGGCACAGCGCAGCAGCCTGTCGCTGAGCGTTTAGCCCGGCTGACGCCGTGCTGTTTTTTAACCTCCATTGTGCGTGGTGGGCAACTTGGTTGCCCACCACGCACATAATTTTGCAGTGCATTCAAAAAATGACAAGGAGGAACAGCACATGAACGCAACATTAGCAACACCCCACACCATATCGGCATCCGACCAGGTGTTTGCCACCCTTGAGGCGGGCGGCAAAGTGCTGGTGCGCATCAGCGCATACGGATTTTCGAGCCTCGACGACGTGATGCGCCTTGTGTGGCGCAAGGCAGGCGAGTTTCTGGGCCTGGCGCGCGTGAGCGTGCGCAACAAGACGCAGGGCTGGCGCACAGTGGCCACCATAGCCCGCCGCCCGGCAGCCAGCCGAGCACCCGAGCCTCCCCGCGAGGGCCGCCAATACCTGATTCCGTGGTGACCCTTTGCTACATACAAAAATATATTAAATAATCGCCGGCCATAATGCCCAATATGATTTTTTTGAGTAACTTTGAACCCTAAAAGCGCGGTGCGGGCAAGGCGCATGCCCACGGCACGCCCCGCACTGGCAGTGTCAATTGTTTAAGAAGAAAATCTATACTGTTAAAATAAGTACTATTTTAAAACAAACTATTATGGTTTACTCACAAGAAGTACAGAACATGTGCTGCGTAGCAAAGGGTGCTAACCACCCTTCAGCTCCAATTCCAGAGGAGGGAAAATGGGTTAGATCTAAGGAAATCAAGGACATCTCCGGCTTTACTCACGGCATTGGCTGGTGCGCACCTCAGCAGGGTGCCTGTAAGCTCTCGCTCAATGTGAAGAACGGCGTGATTGAAGAGTGCCTCATCGAGACTGTGGGCTGCTCGGGCATGACCCACTCGGCCGCAATGGCTGCCGAGATCCTGCCGGGCAAGACGGTGCTCGAGGCCCTGAACACCGACTTGGTGTGCGACGCCATCAACACCGCCATGCGCGAGCTGTTCCTGCAAATCGCCTATGGCCGCACCCAGTCGGCCTTCAGCGAAGGCGGCCTCGTGGTGGGCGCATCGCTCGAAGACCTCGGCAAGGGCCTCCGCAGCCAGGTGGGCACAATGTTTGGCACCCGCGCCAAGGGTGTGCGCTACCTTGAGATGACCGAGGGCTACTGCACCCGCATGGCACTCGACGAGAACAACGAGGTGATTGGCTATGAGTTCCTGAGCCTCGGCAAGTTCACCGACGCACTGAAGAAGGGCAAGACTCCCGAAGAGGCACTTGCACTGGCCAAGGGCCACTATGGCCGTTTCGAGGAAGCAGCAAAATATATTGACCCACGTAAAGAATAATATTGTAAGGAGGATAACATCATGATAAGAAAAGTGAATTTTGAATCTCAAGACCGTCGCATCAAGCAAGTGCTCGCCGCTCTCAACGAAGTGGGCATCAAGGACATTGAGGAAGCCAATGAGATTTGCGACAAGTATGGTATCGATCCTTACAAGACCTGTGAGGAGACTCAGGGCATCTGCTTTGAAAACGCAAAGTGGGCCTACGTGGTGGGCGCCGCTATCGCTCTGAAGAAAGGCTGCAAAAACGCCGCCGACGCTGCCGAAGCCATCGGCCTGGGTCTGCAGTCGTTCTGCATCCCCGGTTCAGTGGCCGACGACCGCAAGGTGGGTCTGGGCCACGGCAACCTGGCCGCGCGTCTGCTCCGCGACGAGACCAAGTGCTTCGCATTCCTCGCAGGCCACGAGTCGTTTGCAGCAGCCGAAGGCGCAATCAAGATTGCCGGCGCAGCCAACAAGGTTCGCAAAGAGCCTCTGCGCGTAATCCTGAACGGCCTTGGCAAGGACGCCGCCAAAATCATCAGCCGCATCAACGGCTTCACATATGTGCGCACCGAGTTTGACTACTTCACAGGCAAGCTCAACGTGATCGAGAAGACCGCCTACAGCAAGGGCGAGCGCGCCAAGGTTAACTGCTATGGCGCCGACGACGTGCGCGAAGGCGTGGCCATCATGTGGCACGAGGGCGTGGATGTGTCAATCACAGGCAACTCTACCAACCCCACACGCTTCCAGCACCCCGTGGCTGGCACCTACAAGAAAGAGCGCGTGCTGGCTGGCAAGCCCTACTTCAGCGTGGCATCGGGTGGCGGCACAGGCCGCACTCTGCACCCCGACAACATGGCAGCAGGTCCTGCTTCTTACGGCATGACCGACACCATGGGCCGCATGCACAGCGACGCTCAGTTTGCAGGCTCTTCGTCAGTGCCCGCCCACGTTGAGATGATGGGCTTCCTGGGCATGGGCAACAACCCCATGGTGGGCTGCACCGTGGCCGTGGCCGTCGACGTGGCTCAAGCACTCGCAAAATAAGTAACAGCAAACCATTGCCTCACGCGTGAGTCCACATTCGGCGGCCTCCCGCAATAGGCAACAGCCATAATGTGGCGGCAGACTCCCATCCGGAGTCTGCCGCCACTGCTTTTTTCGCTGCATTTTCGCCCGTCAAAATGGAAATCGCCACACTATTTCTTTGCCATTTGGGCAAAATGCGCTACATTTGCATCGGCTTATTTAAGCAATGAGCCACGCAGATTATGAAAAAGATACTGATTCCTGTTCTTTCAGTCATGGCCATGCTCACGGCAATGCCCTCGTGCGGCAACGCCGACAAGGGTAGCGGCTCGACCACCGACACCATCGACTCGGCCGCCGTGGCCGCCAACGACAGCGACAGCACTCAGAGCGTGACAGGCGTCGCCCTCGACGGCGCCATGAACAGCGTGTTCATCAAGAGCCTGGCCAACGGCGACTCGCTGAGTTTCGAATACCCCGACCTCGACCGCAAGCTGGTCGACTCGTGGGAAATCGGCGACACCGTGACGGTGAAATATGTGAAGACCACCATAGGTGGCGAGCAGGCCGACAGCGTGCTCCAGCTTATCAACAACACCAAGCAGCCCCGCCAGTAGGCGGTGCGCGGCACACACATAACGCGGTAATAGCTCAGTTGGCAGAGCGGAAGCTTCCCAAGCTTCAGGTCGCGGGTTCGACCCCCGTTTACCGCTCCACACACACAATCGCAAGCCCTAACAAATGGCGCTTGCGATTGTTCTTTTTTCACCCGCACACCACATCATCGTCAACTTAATGCTCATGCCGGGCGTTAAACAAAAAAATCCCGGACATCAACGTCCAGGATTGCTTAACTAATTAACCTTCTAATACCATTAACATAAACCTTAAACAAATGAATCTCAAAGCCGTCATCCCGACGCCCGTGAATTTCATAACCTTAAAAACTAATACCATGAAAAACCGATACAAAGATATGTCAAATATGTTATGAAACACACAAAATCGGCAAAAAAACGCTTGATTTTAACCTTAGTTACAATTCAGCGCCCATAAATCCCCATTAAATTCACCTCCATTCACACTTTCCCATCACTTTATCCACACACCAACCCATCGCCATAGTGATTCCATAGCCTGTCACCATAAGCCCCATGGTTAGAACCATGTGCATAGTGGGCGCACATGTTATTGCAGCGAATCAAGGTTGTGCAATGATGGTATAAATAACAGAAAACCAGTGTGTAATATAAGTTGGTTTGCTATTAATAACAATTAGTGTTAATAAACGTGATTTCATAGCAAAATAGCCCATATTCAAAAATCGTGCCTAAAAATTGACAACATTAAGCGATATTGGAAATATGGGCGTAAATAACCGATGATTTAATCATAATGTATCGCACAGACGCGTTATTGATGTCGTTAATCCTTAAAATGGTTACAAAAATAATTATTTTGAAATGTCGAAAAAAGTGGTTAATTTTGCCATAAATAAGGCGAAATTTCCCTTAACGCGTCTAAACGTAAGCTTAGTAGCGTTAAAACGATTTACCTAACACGTTCATTGACAGAGAACTATATCCAATGCTCTCAGAGACCATATTCCATTAAAACAAGGATTAAGACGCATTAGTAATCCAAGTATTAACTACACGGATTCTTCTTCTCAGAGACCATATTCCATTAAAACAAGGATTAAGACAGCAAGGAGCATATTTTAACGCCATTCGTGCTTACAATCTCAGAGACCATATTCCATTAAAACAAGGATTAAGACCCTTTCTTTTCTTCTCTTACTCCTCTTTCCCTCCTTCTCAGAGACCATATTCCATTAAAACAAGGATTAAGACTGTTTTGAAGTTATTGATTGATGAGATATTTAAGGAACTCAGAGACCATATTCCATTAAAACAAGGATTAAGACACGTTCTGAAGAAGCCTTCTAAGAAGGGTACACTACTCAGAGACCATATTCCATTAAAACAAGGATTAAGACACTAGACTAAGTTTTTCTACTGGTGTGTTGACTTTTTCCTCAGAGACCATATTCCATTAAAACAAGGATTAAGCGTTAAAAATAACAGTAAAGCGTGCCAAAGTTTGTGGCGAGTCGAACTTTGGCACGCTTTTTGCATATACGATTGGTGCAGCCTCTCACACTAATGTTCGGCGGCTGATTAACCGCATAAATGCATATTAAAACACAAAAAATCACAGAGTAATGGAAATTGTCCTCAACACTTTCGGCACTTCGCTCAACCGCGACAATGAATGCTTCGTGGTGAGTAACGACCAGGGTAGGCAGCGCGTGCCGCCCGAGTCGGTGTCGTCGATAACGGTGTGCCGCGGCGTGAGCATCACCAGCGATGCCGTGCTGCTGGCCATTAGCCACGGCATAGAAATCCGCTTCGTCGACCGCCGCGGAATGCCGCAGGGCCTGGTGTGGAGCCACCGCTACGGCTCAATATCCACAATCCGCAAGGGCCAGCTTGAGTTCACAGCATCGCCCGCCGCTGTGGACTGGATTAAGGGCGTGATAGTGAAAAAGCTCGAAAACCAGCAGGCTCTGCTGCTCATGCTTGGCTCCGACAGCTCCGTGGTGCGAGCCGCGGCCGACCACGCCATTGCCCACATCGAGGTTCTGCGCCTTAAGGCCGCTGCACTCAGCGGCGAGCGTGTGGCCGACGTGGCTGGGATGCTGCGTGGCATTGAGGGTGCCGCTTCGCGCGCCTACTTTGCCGCCTTCAATGCGGCGCTGCCCGAGGCCTACCGCTTTGCCGAGCGCAGCCAGCACCCGGCGGCCGATGTGGCCAACGCCCTGCTCAACTATGGCTATGGCATACTTTATGGCCGCGTCGAGGCCAGTCTCATTAAGAGCGGCATCGACCCCTACATTGGGGTGATGCACCGCGACGACTACAACCGCCCCGTGCTGGTGTATGACGTGATTGAGCTCTACCGCGTGTGGGTCGACTATGTGGTGGCCGCGCTGCTGTGCCAGAATGCGGTGACTGACGACTTCTATTCCACCACGCCCGATGGCGCCTGCTGGCTCGAGGGCCTGGGCCGCCGGGTGCTCATTCAGTCGGTCAACGACTATCTGGCCGAGCTCACCGTGACCGATGGCGGCATGTCGCGCTCGCGCGCCACGGCCATCGACCTCTATGCCCAGCAGCTGGCCCAGCGCTTCAAGGCCGCCTCGGGAACTCCAAAAAGTGAACTGAAAAAATAAATCGTTTAACCCCATAACTACCTTATTACTATGGCTACACTAATGGCTGGCACATGCATAACCGCCACCGACCGCCTCGTGCGGCTCGACTCACAGCAACTGTATGAACGCATCATCCACCCCAAGCCGGCCACCGAGGCGCTGCTGCGCCAGCTGCGCACGGTGAAGATGCTCGACGCCAAGCGCTACGACGCCCTCAAGCGCCAGCTGCCCTATGTGGTGTGCGGCTCGTTTAATCCCCAGTATCGCAAACTGGACAACTTTGCCTACACCGACTGCTTCTTTATCGACATCGACAATCTTATTGCCCACGGCACTACAGCCGAGGCGGTGAAAGGCCGCCTGAAGGCCGACGGCCGCGTGCACTTGTGCTTCACTTCACCTGGCGGCGATGGAGTGAAGGCGCTGTTTCTGCTCAAGGACAGGTGCTACGACGCTGGCGTGTATTCGTTGTTCTACAAGCGGTTTGCCACTGTGCTCGCGGCCCAGTTGGGGCTTGACGGCGCCATTGACACCCGCACCAGCGATGCCGCGCGTGCCTGCTTTGTGAGCGCTGATCACGATGCGTGGTTCAATCCCTTGGCCCAATCTGTGGACATGGGCGCGGTGATTGACACTGGCAGCACACAGGCGCTTGCCGACTTGCAGCACGAGTGTCGCCAGCGCGAGGCCGGGGCAGCCAAGGCGCAGCCACAGCAGCCAGCCGCACCGTCGGCCGATCCCGACGCTGAGGTTATGGGACGAATCAAGGCCGTGCTTGGCTCTGTTAAGCCTAAGGCGGCCGAGCGCCCCGTGTATGTACCTGAAGAGGTGGAGCAGGTAATGCAAGGCCTGCGCACGGCCATTGCCGACATCGGCATCGAGTTGGCCGGCGAGCGCGACATCCAGTATGGCAAAAAGCTTGTGATGAAAAGCTCGACGCGCACGGCCGAGCTCAACCTGTTTTATGGCCGCAAGGGCTTTTCGGTGGTGGAGTCGCCGCGTCGCGGCACTTCGCCCGAACTCAACGCACTGATGCGCCGATTTGTGAAAAACTACCTCGACGGCCAGCTGGTGACCATGGCGTGAGCCACACATCCACATGGGCAAAGCTAAAAATCCGCTAAGCATCCTGCGCCGCGCCATGCTCAAGCGGCAGGCGTCGCTGGCTGGCCACCGTCCTGTCGACGAGGCGCGGGCTTGTCCGGCCGATTCCATCGAGTCGCTCGAGGGGCGGCTGCGCCTCATTATCGATGTGCTCGACAGCGGCGATTGCGTAAAGCCAGGAAATATGTTGTTTTTCGTGATGTATGACATATCAGCCAACAAGGTGCGCACTGCCGTGGCAAAATACCTGCTGCGTAAGGGCTGCCACCGCATTCAGCGCAGCATATTCATGGGCAACGCCCCGGTGGCGGTGTGCCGCGACATAGAGCGCGACCTGCACGAGGTGCAGGCCATGTATGACAACGACGACAGCATATTTGTGGTGCCGCTGTCGGTGGAGCAGGTGAGAATAATGCGAGTGATAGGCCGCGATGTGGATCTCGACCTCATTGTCAACGCAAAGTCTACTGCGTTTTTCTGACGGGGCTAAGGCGGCGAGGGGGCACTCGCCGCTTCTGCGGCAGGTGCCCCCTCGCTGTGGGTGGTGCGGCCCGCTGGTGGGGCCTGATGGTTATTTCTTTTTCTGCTCTTTGGCCCAGCTGTCTTTGAGGCCTATGGTGCGGTTAAACACCAGGTGGCCGGCTGTGGACGAGTCGGGGTCGACGCAGAAGTAGCCTATGCGCTGGAACTGGAATTTCATTTCGGGTTTGGCCACTTCGGCCAGGTAGGGCTCTATCTTCACGTCGTGCAGCACCTTTAGCGAGTCGGGGTTGAGCAGCTCGCGGAAGTCGCGCTCGGTCTCGGCCGACGGGTTCTCGACTGCAAAGAGGCGGTCGTAGAGGCGCACCTCGGCCGTGTGGCAGTGCTTGGCCGACACCCAGTGCAGTGTGCCCTTCACCTTGCGGTTGCTGCCGGGCATTCCGCTCAGCGTGTCGGGGTCGTAGGTGCACTCGATTTCGGTCACGTTGCCGTCGGCGTCTTTCTTGCAGCCGGTGCACATTATTATGTAGCCGCCCTTGAGGCGCACTTCTTTGCCGGGGGTGAGGCGGAAGAACTTTTTGGGCGGATTTTCCATGAAGTCGGCGCGCTCAATGTAGAGCTCGCGGCTGAATGGCATCTTGTGGGTGCCGGCATTTTCCTGCTCGGGGTTGTTGTCCATGTCAAGCATCTCCTCCTTGTCGTCGGGATAGTTGGTGATCACCAGCTTCACGGGGTCGAGCACGGCGCACACGCGGCCGGCATGCTTGTTTAGGTCTTCGCGGATGGAGTGCTCAAGCAGGCTGATGTCGTTCAGAGCCTCATATTTGGTGTAGCCTATGTCTTGTATGAAGTTCTTTATCGACTCGGGGGTGTAGCCGCGGCGGCGCAGGCCGCACAGGGTGGGCATGCGGGGGTCGTCCCAGCCGTTCACCAGTCCTTCCTTCACCAGCTGCAGCAGCTTGCGTTTGCTCATCACGGTGTAGGTGAGGTTGAGGCGGTTGAACTCAATCTGGCGCGGGCAGTAGCTGTCGTCGGCCAGCATCTTCACGAAGTATTCATACAGTGGGCGGTGGGGCACGAACTCCAGTGTGCATATCGAGTGGGTCACGCCCTCGAAGTAGTCGCTCTGGCCGTGTGCGAAGTCATACATGGGATACACCTTCCACTTGTCGCCGGTGCGCCAGTGCGGGCGCTTGATTATGCGGTACATTATGGGGTCGCGGAAGTGCATGTTGTCGCTGGCCATGTCAATCTTGGCGCGCAGCACGCGGCTGCCCTCTTCAAACTCGCCCTTGTTCATGCGCTCAAACAGGTCGAGGTTCTCCTCCACGCTGCGGTTGCGGTAGGGGCTTTCGGTGCCCGGAGTGGTGGGGGTGCCCTTTTGCTGGGCTATCTGCTCGGCCGTCTGGTCGTCAACATAGGCGCGGCCCTCCTTTATGAGGCGCACGGCAAAGTCGTAGAGCTTCGGAAAGTAGTCCGACGCGTAATAGAGGCGGTCGCCCCAGTCATATCCCAGCCAGTGGATGTCGCGCTTTATGGCCTCGACATACTCATTGTCTTCCTTGGCGGGGTTGGTGTCGTCGAAGCGCAGGTTGCAGGTGCCGCCAAACATTTCGGCCACGCCAAAGTCCATGCAAATTGCCTTGGCATGGCCAATGTGCAGGTAGCCGTTGGGCTCGGGCGGGAAGCGTGTGTTGAGCCGGCCGCCGTTTTTGCCTGCCTTCAGGTCGTCGGCCACCAGCTGCTGAACGAAGTTCAACACCTTTTTCTCTTCACTCGGATTCGTTGTCACGTTAGTGTTATCAGCCATAATTCAATTATGTGTTGTCTTGTTTTATTCTGTTTTGAAGCCGCGTGGCGGTGCTTCGCCATGCAAATTGCAAATTTAGGAAAAAAATCGCGTAACTACTGGCCTCGCGGCCAAAAATGTGTTTTCGTTTTTTGTAATGCAGCGCATAATTGCTATTTTTGCACATCAAAAGTAATCATTTCATTCACAATATGGACAACAAGGAACTGGTGGAGCGCCTGTCGGAAAAACTTGGGCGCAGCAAGGCCGACATCAACAAGCTGATTGGCGCACTGGCCGAGGTGGTGAAGACAAAGGCCAGCGAGCTCGACAGCATTGCCGTGCCCGGATTCGGCACCTTTGAGGCCAAAAAGAAAAACGAGCGCGTGGTGACCAACCCCAGCAGCGGCAAGCGAATGCTGGTGCCGCCGAAAATCACGCTCGGCTTCAAGGTGAGCAATGTGCTTAAATCCAAACTCAAAAACTGACACCCTTCCCACGCCGTGTGCCCGCCTCATAGGCGGTGCGGTCGCGGGCCAACATCACAACAGCAATGAACAGCAAGATAGCATTTCCTGAACTCATCGACCTGGTGGCGCAGGCCACCAACTCCACCAAGCGTGTGAGCGAACTATTCCTTAAAGAGCTTTTCGCCACCATCACCCAGGCTTTGGCAGAGGGCGAGAGTGTGAAGGTGAAAGGCCTGGGCACGTTTAAACTAACCGAGGTGAGCGCGCGCAAAAGTGTGAATGTGAATACTGGCGAAACCATCGAGATACCTGGCCACAACAAGCTCAGCTTTGTGCCCGAAAAAAGCCTTGCCGAGGCGGTCAACAAGCCCTTTGCCCAGTTTGAGACAGTGGTGCTGAGCGACGACGTCACCGACGAGCAGCTGCAAGCCATCGACGACGGCCAACAGCCCGCTGAACCCGAGCAGCCCACCGAGCCCGAACCCGAACAACCTGTTGAGCCAGAACAGCCCGCCGAGCCCGAGCAGCCTGTTGAGCCAGAACAGCCCGTCGAGCCCGAGCAGCCCGCCGAGCCCGAGCAGCCTGCTGAGTCCGAGCAGCCCGTCGAGCCCGAACAGCCCGCCGAGCCCGAGCAGCCCGTCGAGCCCGAGCAGCCCGTCGAGTCCGAGCAGCCCGCCGAGCCCGAACAGCCCGCCGAGCCCACTCAAGAGCCACCAGTCGAGTCTGCCCAAGAGCAAACTCCGCCCCCCTTTAAGGCCCCCATGGCTGCCAAAGAGGAGCATCACCACCATCACGAGTCGGTTGAACTTGCCGACGACGACTACATCACCTACGACGAGATTGCCGCCCTTGAGCGCAAAGCCACCGTCAAAGGCTTCCTGTGGGGAGTGGTGGCCACTCTTGTGCTGTGTGGCGTGGCCGCATTCCTCTATATCAACTACACTGGCAAGAGCGAGGCCCAGCCGGCCGAACTTGTCGACGACTCGGTGCAGCAGCCGCAAGCCGCACCAGCCAAGGCCGCACAGTCCGAAGCAAAGTCCGACACCGCAGCCCGACAGCCCAAGGCGGTGCAAAAGCCCGAACAGCAGAAAGAGGCCGACAGCAGCAAGCAGCCAACGGTGTACGACACTACATCGCGCAACTACGTGCTGTCGAAAATGGCCCAAAAGCACTACGGCAACCAGTGCTTCTGGGTGTATATCTATCAGGAGAACAAGAACAAAATCAAAGACCCCAACAACATTCCTGAGGGCACCCGCCTTGTGATACCCGCCAAAGAGAAGTATGGCATCGACAGCCGCGACAAAGCCAGCCGCGACAAAGCCAAGAAGATAGCCTATACCCTCCTAAAAGACAAATAAAGTAGTCCCGGCGGTCGCAAAAAAAGAATCAGCGCGCCCACGCTTGCACTCTTGGCAGGCGTGGGCGCGCGTTGTTTCTGTTAGGTGGTGGGGCTACTCCTCGGGCAGCTGCAGGCCGCCGTCGTTTCCCTTATGCTCGGGGAGGGTGAGGGTGGTGCCGGCGGGCACGTAGTGGCACTCGCCGTGGGCGGGATTGCGGTAGAGGCCAAACTGGGTGGCCTCGCTGTCGCGGCCCCACATGTGCATGGGCACGAAGTGGTCCACCTGCACGGCTTGCAGAAATTCGCGCGCCCCGCGGGCAAAGTCGGTGCCCATGTTCGGGTCGATGGGAAACATGGCCAGCTGCATGTGCGGCGCGCGTGCGGCAATGGTGCGCAGAATGGCGCGGAAGTCGCCGTCGGCCTTCTTCACCTCTTGCGGTGTGCTTTCGTCGCTCCAGTGCCAGTCGTTGAGGTCGCCTGCGTGCATCACCAGCTCTCCGCCCGGCAGGGTGGCAAGGTAGCTCACGCCTATGTCGGTGGAACCGAAACTGTGAATCTGCACCCCGCTAAGCGGGCACAGGGTGTCCTGGTCGTGGTGCATGAATGTGATGGGCAGCGCGTCGAGGTCGAGGCCCTTTATGCGCCTCAGCTTGCGCCGCGACTCGGCCGACACCACGTAGCGCTCCACCTTGCCGGTGGCCACCCACTTGAATATGTCGGGGTTGAGGTGGTCGGGATGGCTGTGCGACACCATCACCACCATGCGCCGGGCGCGGCCCATGATGGCCGGCATCACACCGCACTGGTCGGTGTAGTAGTCAAACACCAGCGTCACGCCATGCGCCTCAAGGGCGAAGCCGCTGTGGCCTATGCACGTCAGCCGCATATCTGGTGCCATCCTTTCTGAAAATATTGCTGGGCATAGTCGGCCGGGCGCACCACCTCGCCGTTCCACACCACTATGTCGAGGTCGATGGGCACGATGCCGCTCGCGCGGCAGTCGGCGTCGCGCCCGCACTGGCGCTCGTAGCTCTTGAACTGCTCGTTGAGGGCGGCCAGGCTGCAGGCGCACTCGCCGCTGGCCACCGCGTTCATGTAGTCGCCGCCGTGCCCGTTGAGAGCAGCCGTGGCATACACCCCCGACTGGCGGCAGCCGTTGAGTGTGGACTGCAGCCAGGCCAGGCACCGCGCCACTTGCGCGGCGCGGTCGGCGCTGTTGCTGCCTATGCTCACTGTAATGCTGTTGCTCATTAGTCCTTATTTTTTCTCTATTGGTTGATGTCTTGCTTCACGCCTTTCATCGACAGGGCTATGCGCTTGCGCTCGAGGTCGACCGACTTCACCCGCACCCTCACCGGCTGGCTTATGCGCAGGTAGCGCTCGGGGTTGTGCACGCGCTTGTTGCTCATTTCGCTCACGTGCACGAGTCCGTTTTCGTGAATGCCTATGTCCACAAAGGCTCCGAATTGTGTTATGTTAGTCACTATGCCGTTCAGCTCCATGCCCTGGCGCAGGTCTTTGATGTCGCGCACGTCGTCGTCAAACTCCACCGCCTGCACCTTGTCGCGCGGGTCGCGTCCCGGCTTTTCAAGCTCTTTCATTATGTCGAGCAGTGTGGGCTCGCCCACTTCGCCGCCCACATAGCGGCTTATGTCTATTTGCTTGCGCATCTGCTTGTCGGCAATCAGCTGCTCCACGCTGCATCCGCAGTCGCGCGCCATTTGCTCCACCAGGGCATAGCGCTCGGGGTGCACCGCCGAGTTGTCGAGTGGGTTGGCGCTGCCCGGCACGCGCAGGAATCCGGCTGACTGCGTAAATGTCTTAGCGCCCATTTTGGGCACCTTCATCAGCTCTTGGCGCGATGTGAAGGCGCCGTTGCGGGTGCGGTAGTCCACAATGTTTTGTGCCAGCGCTGGGCCGAGGCCCGACACGTAGGTCAGCAGCTGGCGCGAGGCTGTGTTCACGTTCACGCCCACGCTGTTCACACAGCTCTCCACGGTGAAGCTCAGGGTGTCCTTCAGCTTGCCTTGGTCCACATCGTGCTGATACTGGCCCACGCCTATCGACTTGGGGTCGATTTTCACCAGCTCGGCCAGCGGGTCGAGCAGCCGGCGGCCAATCGACACGGCGCCGCGCACCGTCACATCATGGTCGGGAAACTCGTCGCGGGCAATTTGCGACGCCGAGTATATCGACGCCCCGTTTTCGCTCACCACATACACGCCCACCTCGCGGCCTTCGTGCTTTATGCGCTTCAGAAAGCGCTCGGTTTCGCGGCTGGCCGTGCCGTTGCCCAGCGCAATGGCGTCGATCGAGTGCCGCTCCACCAGCTCTTTTACGGTGGCTGTGGCTCCTTCGGTGTCGTAGTGCGGTGCGGTGGGGTAGATCACGGTGTGCTCAAGCAGGTTGCCCTGCTCGTCGAGGCACACCACCTTGCAGCCGGTGCGGAAGCCGGGGTCCACGGCCATGATGCGCTTGCGCCCCAGCGGCGGGGCAAACAGCAGCTGGCGGGCGTTTTGGGCAAACACCTCGATGGCCGACTCGTCGGCGCGGCCCTTCGACATGGCGGCAAACTCCGTCTCAATCGTGGGCCTGATCAGTCGCTTGTAGCTGTCGGCGGCGGCCTCCTCCACCAGGCGCGACGCCAGGCCCTGACCCTTGACCACAATGCGGCAAATGTTGTCGGTGGCGCGGTCGTCGTCGATGCCAATGCTCACTTTCAGAAACCCCTCCTTCTCGCCGCGTCGCATGGCCAGCAGCTGGTGGCTCGACACGCGGCTCAGCGGCTGGCGGTAGTCGTAGTAGTTCTCGTAGTTGCGCCCTTCAATCTCCTTGCCTTTCACAAATGTGGACGTGAGCACCGCGCTGTGGCGGAAGGCGCGGCGCACCGTGTTGCGCACGGCCGTGTTCTCGCTAATCCACTCGGCAATTATGTCTTTGGCCCCGGCTATGGCGTCGGCCGCAGAGGGTACCGTCTCGCCGTCGGCAAACTGGGCGGCGCGCGCCTCCACGTCGGCGGTGCGCTGCGCCATTATTATCTTGGCCAGCGGTTCGAGTCCGCGCTGCCGTGCGGCCTCGGCCCGTGTGCGCCGCTTGGGCTTGTAGGGCAGGTAGATGTCTTCGAGCGCGGTGGCGTCCCAGCAGTTCATTATGCGGGTCGACAGTTCGGGCGTGAGCCGCTCCTGGCCCTCAATGGTCTTCAGTATGGTGGCTTTGCGCTTCTGCAGGTCTTGGTAGTACTTCAGCCGCATGTCAATCGACTGAATCTCCATCTCGTTCATCCCGCCAGTGGCCTCTTTGCGATATCGGCTGATAAACGGAATCGAGTTGTCGTCTTTTAGCAGGCTCACGGTGTTGTGCACCGGGTCGAGCGGCAGGTTGAGCTCCTGCGATATTAGCGTTGAAATTTTGTCGGCCATGATGATGTTCGTCTTTTTTTAATTGGTTAAGGTGTTTGCGTTATGTGATGTGTGAAGTGGGTTAGCTAGTGTTTCGTTCTTAGGGTTATCAGGGTGATTTCGGGCGTGGCGCCTATGCGCATGGGCATGGCCACCATGCCCAGCCCGATATTGACATACAGCGCTTGGCCTCCCTTGGTGTACAGGCCGCCCCACTCGCGGTAGCGCAGCCGCGCCGGCGACAGGCGGTGGCGGCCGATGGTGAGCATTATCTGCATGGCGTGGGTGTGGCCCGACAGCATCAGGTCCACTGGCGTCTTGCCGGCCACGTCGGCCCTCCACTCATAGGGGTTGTGCTGCAGCAGCAGCTTGAAGCGGCCGTTGGCCAGGTCGTTGTGGGTGGCGGCCAGGCTGCCGTAGGTGTGAAATGGCGGGTCGCCGTAGTTTTCGGCGCCAATCACATCAATGCTGTCGCCGCCCAAGCCTATGGGGCAGGTCGCGTTGTTGAGCACCGTCCATCCCAAGCCTTGCTCCAGCCTCACCAGAGCCTTGCGGTCGGCCTCCTTCTGCGCCTGGGTGGGCCATGTGCGGTAGTCGTCGTAGTCGTGGTTGCCGAGCACGGCCATCACCCCGTGGCGCGCCCTGAGCCGGCTCAGCACCGGCTTGAACGGCTCGGCCTCGCTCGTCTGTCGGTTCACCAGGTCGCCAGTGAAGCATATCAGGTCGGGCTTGAGTGCGTTCACCGAGTCGACAAACATGCTCACCGCCGCGGTGTCGGTGCCATACGTGCCCACGTGCAGGTCGCTTATCTGCACCACGCGGTAGCCGTCGAAACTGGCTGGCAGTTTGGCCGACTCAAAGCCGACGCGCTCCACCTTCACAGTGCGCGGCGTCACCAGTGCACCCCACCACATGACGCCGCACAGCGCCATTCCGGCAGCCACCGCCGCGGTGTGCACGGCGCGCCTGCCCCCGGTGCCAAGGCAGCGCAGTCGGCCCAGCTGCCACAGCAGTAGCGACACCCACCGCGGCACGCACACCGAGAAGTAGGCAAACAGCATCCACATCACAGCCACCAGGGTGGCGTTGTCCACCCGGCGGTTGGGAATGCCTATTGCCGTCACCACAAGTGCCAGCATGGCCACGCTCAGGGCAGCGTGCAGTCCGCTCTTAAGCCCGCGGAGGCTTGTGCCGGGGCGGCGCAGCCACCGCCACAGTGCGGCATCGATGCCGAGGTTGGCAATGATGATGGCTATTATGGGAATCCACTGTATTCGCATGCACCGCCGCTACTTTTGTGCCTCAAGCTGGTTTGTGAGCGGATTGGAATACATTTCAAGCATCTTCTTGAACATGTAGTTGCGGTCAAGCTCGTTGAGCTGCATTCCTGCCTTGTCAATCTGCTTGTTGAGGTAGCCCACAAAGGCGTTGCGCTCGTCGTCGGTGTATTTGTCGGCAAACTCCTTGGCGTCAAACAGCAGGTCGCGGGCAATGTAGTTGGTCTTGAATATCTTGTAGTGGGTGTGTATGCTGTGGTCAATCAGCTGGCACACGCTGCGCACCGTCAGCAGCTTGTCGAGGTCGGCCGGAATGTTGCTGAACTCATCGTTGAGGCAGGGCGTGAAGGTGTAGTGAATGTGGCCTTTGTAGCCCATGATGCCCGTCTGCATGCTCAGCAGGTCGTCGGCCGGCGACTTCTTGAAGTTGGGGTCCTTGCTCTTCAGCAGGAACTCCTTGGCCTTAAGGTAGTCGTTGGGGTCATACTCATAGCTGATGGCCACGGGCGACAGGTTCAGCTCCTTGATGCTTTCAATGAACGACTTGTCGCGGTTGCCATACGACAGCATCTTCAGCAGGCTCTCCTGTGTGCGGTCGTTGCTGTCCTTGCACCGGCCCTCGCGCTGCGCAATCCACACGGGGTCCTTCTTTTGCTTAATCACAAAGTGTATGTAGCCGCTCAGCTGTATAGCGGCCGCCAGAGTCTGCAGACGTCCCAGGTTGCGCTTCACTATGAAGCACTTGTTGAGGCGCACCAGCTTGTTGATCCAGTCATATATGAGCAGGTTGTTGCCAATGGCGATTTCGGCGGCTTCAAAGCCGTTCGACACCAGGTTGTAGCTCAGCAGAGCTGAGTCGAGCACAATGTCGCGGTGGTTGGTGATGAACACATTGGGCACATCCTTCTTCACATTTTCAAATCCGCTTATGGTGAGCCCCTTCGACGTCTTGGCCAGCACTCCCTCGATGAAAGGCTTCATGATTTTCACCTGCAGGTCGTGCTTTGAGTTGAGCGACTGCAGCACGCGCACCAGTTGAGAGTATTTGAATTCAGGCAGCACAAGGCTTATGATGTGCTGGAAAGCTGGTTCCTGCACCAATATCGACATTTCGTTGTGGAAATCCTTGTCAGAAATCGGGCAAATGTCGAAATACTCAGCCGGAACAGTTATGTTTTTGTCCTCCATAAGAATGTGTGGTTAAATAGAATTATTATTACGTATCCAAAGTTATGCAAAAAAACTTGTCTTGCCCAATTTTTTCAGCAATAATAACCCCCGCGGCCGCCATTTGCCGCGCCGAAAACCGCAAAAATGACACACCTTACCACACCGCAACACTATTTCACACCTCGCCGCCCAATCATTGGGGTGAAGTGGAAGGGGACTATTTGGCGTTTTGGGCGAAGTCTTCCCACTTGGCTATCAGCTGGGCCATGTCGGCTGGAATCTCGCTGTTGAAGTCCATCTGCTGGTGGGTGACGGGGTGCACAAAGCCCAGCGTCTTGGCGTGCAGGGCCTGGCGGGGGCACGTCTTGAAGCAGTTTTGCACAAACTGCATGTATTTTGCCGAGGTGTTGCCGCGCAGCACCTTGTCGCCGCCGTATCGGGCGTCGTTGAACAGCGGGTGCCCTATGTGGCGCATGTGCACGCGAATCTGGTGGGTGCGGCCCGTCTCCAGCACACACTGCACCACAGCCACATGGCGCAGGTTTTCGATGGTGTGGTAGTGCGTCACGGCGTGCTTGCCCTGGTCGCCGTCGGGGAATACGGCCATCTGCAGCCTGTCGCGCAGGCTGCGGCCAATGTTGCCCTCCACCGTGCCGTCGGGCTGCTTCATTTCGCCCCACACCACTGCCACGTATTGCCGCTTGGTGGTCTTGTTGAAGAATTGCAGGCCCAGCGACGTCTTGGCGCGCGGCGTCTTGGCCACCACCAGCAGGCCCGACGTGTCTTTGTCGATGCGGTGCACAAGGCCCATGCGCGGGTCGGTCACGTCGTAGTCGGGGTCGTCCTTGAAGTGCCATGCCAGGGCGTTGACCAGCGTGCCGTCGTAGTTGCCGTGGCCGGGATGCACCACCATGCCGGCGGGCTTGTTCACCACCAGCAGCTCGCTGTCTTCATACACTATGTCGAGCGGAATGTCTTGGGCAATGATCTCGTTCTCATAGCGCGGGCGGTCCATCACTATGCTAATCACGTCGTCGGGGTGTACGCGGTAGTTCGACTTCACGGGCCGTCCGTTCACTCTTATGCACTGGGCCTCGGCCGCATTCTGGATGCGGTTGCGCGAGGTGCCCTTGATGCGCTCGGCCAAATACTTGTCGATGCGCAGCAGCACCTGCCCTTTCTCCACCACATAGTGGTAGTGTTCCCAGTAGTCGCGCCCGTTTTCGCTGAAGTCGGGGTCGCTGAAGTCGCTTTGTATTTCGCTGCCGGCCCCGTCGCAGGCCGTGCGGCCGTTGGGCGCGGTGGCCGCGTCCTCAATCATATCTTCGTCAAAAGCCATATATTGTTGTGAGTCTCTGTGTGTTGCTCTCGTTGTCGTTTCTGTGATAAAAAAACAGTCGGTGTCACTCGTCGAGGTTGCTTGCCGGCTCGGGCGTCTCGCTGCCTTTGGCCTCGGCCTCGGCTTTGGCGCGTGCGCGCGACTCCTGCATGGCCTTGCGCCGTTGCAGGTCTTGCAGCGAGTCGAGGGTGGATGTGGGCAGCACCTGGGTGGGGTCGAGGTCTTCCTGGCCGTCGCCCACGCTGAGGCGTATCATCGAGTTCACCGACACGCGCGTGCCGGCCTTCACCTGGCGCCCGTTCACCTTCACCTCCAGTATCAGGCCCTCGTAGGGCGACGGCACTGTGTCGACACCCACATTTTTAAATCCGAGTGAACTTAGCATCGACAGGCCCTGGCGCACCGAGATTTCGGTGAGCACCGGCAGCGCCACTGCGCGCGGGTAGAACGAGTTGATGTTGAGGTAGATGGTGCGTATGGCCTTCACATATGAATTGGGCTTGGGGTCTTGCGAGAGCACCGTGCCCGGCTTTATGCTCTCGTTAAACGTGGAGTCGCTTATCTCCCACTTGAATCCCTCGCTTTCGAGCACCTCCACTGCTTTGTCGAGCGGCAGGTTGCACACGTTGGGCACCTTTTTCTCCTGCCCGTGGGCGGTGAACACGTCGATTAGCATCAGTGCCGCATAGCATATGGCCGCAAAGGCCACCACTATGAGCAGAGCGTTGTAGGCAATGGGGTGATTGGCCTTGAATCCGCTGAAAAAGCTGTTGTTCATACGCGTATGTCTGTCTATATTTAATATTGTGGGTGTGTAACGTTGACTTATGCTGCAAAGTTAGCACTTTGCCCCCAATTGCCCAAACGCTCGGCGCAAAACGTGTATAGTATGTGTGAATAAAGCTTAAAATAAGTGCGGCTGGTTTATGTGACGGCAAATAAAAGTTAAAATACGGCGATTTTATGCCAGTTTTATATGTTGCATAACATGTTTGACGTATCTTTGCATCGGTTTTTCATGGTATTAGTTTTTAAGGTTATGAAATTCATGGGCGTCGGGATGACGGCTTTGAGATTCATTGTTTAAGGTTTATGTTAATGGTATTAGAAGGTTAATTAGTTAAGCAATCCTGGACGCAGAGTCTGGGATTTACTTTTTTTATGTGGTTTGAAGCTTGGAGTTGAGGGTAGAAACTTGGGCTCACCCGATAAACCGGGGGGATTAAGCATATAGTTTAGTGAGTCTGAAGAGAAAGAATTTTATATCCGTTA
>CAKUMB010000016.1 GCA_934667475.1 uncultured Muribaculaceae bacterium
GAAAAGGCGTGACAACCAACCGCAACAAGTTCGTGCTCGGACCCTCGGGAAGCGGGAAGTCCTTCTTCATGAACCATCTCGTCAGACAGTTAATTTATGTCATCAAACAAGGACTTCTGAACAGGCTCTTTTTTAGTTTTGCGTTTACCCACTTTACTCTTTGTTTTTGATTTTTCTTTCGTTGACGAATAGTAAGGCTCGTCCTTTTCTGTTGGGCATGGATATTTGCCTTCAATGTAGAGCTTTACCAGCCCAGCATGTGAAAGAGGAGTAGATAAATTCTTGTAATCAATATTTGTGTTGTAATCCAAAAACACAATATCACAGTCTTTAGCCTTTTCGGTAATCTTTTTGAGTATAGCCCTTACATCAGGAATATTTTCCAACATCCACTTGTATGTTGGAAGATAAATATTCTTACGTGCTTCAAAGTAATCAAGAAGTTCGTTTGAATATAAGCCTTTCTGATGTCCTGATGGTTTGCCCAATTTTCGTACCGTGCGTTTTAAATTATGCATAGTAGCATTCTTGAAGGTCTCCATGCTTACGCCCTCATTTTCAAAGACTTTTAATCCTTGCCAGACGGCCTCTACACAAGTTGCAGTTGCTCCTTTTGAAAATGGAATAGGGATATTACCATGAGGATAGAAAGGACTTAACTTTTGAGCATAAATGGTGGACTTTGAGGTCAAATCCAAGATGTAAGCATTTGGATATTCTGCCTTAATTCTTTCTATTTTTCTTCTTTTGTTTACTATATAAATCATATTTTTTACTTAAAATGGTAAATCGTCATAGACGACAGTATTAATGTTGTTAATGTTCTCTATGTATTGGAGAGGAATGAATGTTTTTACCATGACCTCAGCTTGGAGATATTTGAAATCTGCATCGTCATGTCTTACATATTCCCTTTGTGTTGCAGCAAACCTGATTTTTTGTAATGCAGCTAAATCCCCACCTTGTGAATGAAGACTATCTGTTGCATTCATATCAGAAAACATCGTATATCTAAAAATAGCAACATCTAATGATATTTTCAGAACAACAATGTTTGCTCCTTCTTGCATTTTTCTATATGCCATAGGATGACTTTTACAGAAACTCAATCTGACATAATCCTGTAGCCCATATCTCTTATCAAGTTCTTCAGATAAAGGAGTTCCTCCTTGATTGGGAATCTGTATTCCATGCGATTTCAAGTAATGCCAAGAATATAAGCCTCCGTTTCTTCTGATAGATTCTATGTTTGCTATGTCTGTAAAATGGTAAAAGCACTTTATGCCATTTCTGAGCAATAAATTCCTAATGGATATTGCATCAACCTTTTTCAATGAAGAAAGGGATTCTATTCTGTTCTTTTCCGCTTCTTCCTCTTTTCTAATAGCTTCTTTTCGTTGTTCTTCTTTCTGAATTTCTTCAGCGTTACGTCTTTTTATAGCTCCTTCTGCATTAATTATATTATGGATATAAGTAATGTCGCATTTACTTAAATCTGTCCAATCACCATATAGCAATTTGTATCCGAGTGGATAATTATTGGCTATTATTTGAGCTTTGTTTCTATCCTCAGCCTCTTTTCTATATGTCTCGATGAAATTATATAGAGGAGTGTTGACAGTTGATGCTTGGATGTAGTTCTCTATATAGACCGCACTTTTACCAGACTTTTTATTGTTGTAAGCCTTTATTGCCTCATTGTTATCCTTTACTTTAGAAACAATTTCATCAAATGGTATTCCTAACTTATCAGCCTCATCTCTAAGTCGATAAAAGTCGGAAATCGTAAAGTCATCAAAGAACCTCACTTCTTTTCCATATTTGGTAGAATCAAGAATTGCTCGTTTCAATTCGTCACCATCAATATGTACTACTGCTGATTGCTGTATAGGAAATATGTCTTCTAAAGACCTTTTTAGATAGGATATTGCATATTCTTCCTTGGCAATAGTTTCATTAGAAAAAGAAGATAGCTGGTGGTTCGTCTCTCCCAAAATCATCAATATAAGTTTCTCTTTGCTTTTGAATAAAGGCAAAAAAGATTCTTTGACAGACAGTGAACTACATTTTATGCCTTGCAACTCATCTATTGGCATATCATTCAAATCTCTATTGTTTGAGAACTGTTTCCAAGCCAAAGGATACTTGTCCTTGCAAGAATAGGCAAACTCTAAAATTCCCCCAATTTTCTCAATAGTTTCTTTTGCCCCTGCAATTTTTCTAATCTCGCTATATGAGTGAGAAACCTTGTTACCATTCAAAAATCTACCAACAGCTTCCTTATTGGTTTTCATTAAGGAATGGTAGGTGTCGAGTTGTTCTGTCAAGTCTTTGATGTACTGCTCTTCATTTGCCACCAATTCATATTCTGTATAATGAAAAGGTAAATGAACAGTCATATGTCGCTCTGAAAATAACCATTCGATAGCCTTGTAGTTGTTTTTAAGTAACCTGTCTGTTGCTTGAATCCAAATATTAACTTGTTTTATTTGCTTCAAGTGTTGGTGAACAAACTCTTTCGATTGGTAATCCTCAGAAATGACTGTTGGGCAAGACTCTTTCCAAACTTCAAAAGCCTTGCAGAAACGACCATTAGCCTCTTTATAAGAAGATAAGACCTCCTTATAATACTTGTTTCTAAAAAGAAAATCTATTATAGCTCTCATGTTAACGGTATATTAGCGATACATAATGGATAACTAAAATCATTCTCTGAAAAAATATTCAGTCCTCCAATTATGGCAATTTTATTTTCTTTTATCTTTCCAAATAGAATACGTGAGTCATTTTCTACCATGAATTCATGTAGTTTTGTATTTTCATCTTTGGAAATATAACCAAGTTCAAAAAACACATCACAACAATTACGTTCTTTGGCTATGATTTTGTCCACCTTTTTCAAAGCCTCTTTATAATGCTTTATGGCCTCATCATCAGTAGGAATCTTACCATTTTCTTCTAAGCATAAATCAGTATACTTAACCAAAGAATGATTGATGCGTTGGCATTTTTGTTTTGCTAAAGCTACATCTTTACATTGCTGCAGAATCTCAGTTCTTTGTTGCGGAAACCATCTAAGAACTTTAATGGCATGATAGTCATACTTGTTGTCTGTTTCGGCATAAATGGCACAATATGTTTCTGTATTTGTCGCATAAGGTGAATAATGCGATTTTTCTGCAAGTGTATATTGTATATCGGTAAATTCTTTGGGAATGTCAACGACTTTCATACTTTGTATATTGCCAAATGTTGTAAATGGTAATCCTATATCATCTTTTATAGCGATGGTTGGTCTTGTTCCCAATATATATTCAAAAACCTTTCTCATCGTAACCCTAAATATCGGCTTTTCTGTTTGCAAAGCTATTGCTTCATTACAACGTAAACAAAATGATAAACAAATTTGGTCGTAACTTTTCATTATATTGAGTATGTTTGAAATACTCAAGCCTCTCAAATCCTTTGTAGTAAGTAATAAGGCATAGTCTATTGTTGCCGTCAAAAAGCGGAACACCGTATTCCTAAAAACGAAATATCCTGTTAAAGCATTTGCAGGTTGTTCTTCACGGAAATTGACTAACAACATAAAATGTTTAAGTTCAACTGTTTCTTCGTCAAGAAGAGGATTGAACCGTCTGGCAATACTCAGTGCTTTTATTGCTGCCAGATAAAATTGCCTGTGCAATTTTATTGTTCCATCAGCATAAACAGGAGAAATTAATTTAATTTTACACTCTTTCATAACGACTACTATTTGTGACCTTTGTTTTCAAATCAATGCTGCTTCCATATTTCAGAAAACAGCATTGAACTTTAAACTTATTTTTACTCAAAGTTTACGGAGCTATCATCCCCATCAGAAGACGAACTTCCGCCAGATGAAGAGCCTCCGCTTGAAGAAGAACCAGTTTTTCCTCCACTTGGTGTGCTACTACTCCCCGAATCAGTAGAATAACCGCCTGAAGTTGATGGATTTTTTGCCTTTTGCCCAATAACTTCACGCTTGTAATGAGTAACTTCAGTGTTCACATAGTCAATGAAAGCCGTATAATCCTTTTCGCCAAAGACCAGGGCGAGGGCATTCACCATCTTTACCAAAGCACGGTAAGCGTCATCACTTGCTGTACGAGCAGTTTTTAATGCTCCAACAGTTATACCTATTTTCTCGTTGGTGCGCTGCAAGGTAAGAGTTCTTACACGCTCATTTGCTTCCTTCAAGTTGATAACGAATGCTGTTAAGCCCAACTTTGCTACCTGTGTAACGTACTTATCTTCAAGGTCGGAAATGAAGTTGACCAAAAGACCTGTCTCTTTGTCAAGTTGACCGGCGGTATTAACCTTGTAGTCCTTGATGTGCTGGGAAAGAATCTTTGCAGCCTGTGCCATGTCTGCAATAGGCATGGCGAGGAAGCCTTCAACTGCTTTTTTGTAGCCGGCATAAAGGGCATCACGGTCGCTGTCTGCCTTGGCTATTTCATCAGTCAAGAGACTTTTCTGTGAAATCTTCAAGGCTTCGTCCTCTGCTGCAACGGCAGCCTTAAAATTACTGACGAGTTCGGAGGCTTTACCTTTGACGGTAGTGTCTGCCACTGCACGTGCAAGAATATTACTTACAAACGTGAAATGCGCACCATTATTCATGCGCTGGATGTTGATGTCGTAAATCTCTTTCATGATGTTAAGGGTTTAAATTTGACAAATCATTTTGTGCATCGTCGGATTTCTCCGATTGCAATCACTAAGATATAAAAATAAACGAGAAAACGGCAACCTTATTGCGAAAAATTGGCAATCTTGCGAGAAAAAGATGGTTTTTGACTGTTGTGATGTTTTAAACAATATATCCGCAACTCCAATTAATTGTGGAATTGCGGATATTCACCTGTGGTGTCTTGCCTCATGGGACAAAAATGCTTTTACTGCAAGCGTGTGTGTCGGGCCTTGTGCATTACCAGTAGAGCTCGGTGAGGGATTCGGGGGCGGGGGTGATGCACTCGAGGTGGTCGGCGCGCACTATGTAGGTGTTTTCGATGCCTACGGCGCCCACACCGGGTATCACGAATTTGGGCTCGATGGCTATGACGTGGCCTTCGGCCAGCACGTCGCGGCTGCGCGGGGCCAGCACGGGGGCTTCGTTGATTTCTATGCCGAGGCCGTGGCCCACGAATCCGGCTTTCTGGTTGTGGCCCATGAAGTAGTCGGCGAGGCCGGCTTCGTCGGCCATGGCGGCGGCTGTGTCGTAGAGCTGCTTGGCTGGGGTGCCGGCGTGGCTATCGGCGGCCAGGCGGTGGTGGATCGACACCGACACTTCGTGAGCCCGGCGGGCGGCGTCGTTGAGCGTGCCCACGTAGTAGCAGCGTGTCATGTCGGTCATGTAGCCGTTGAAGTTGCCGCACGCGTCGACCATCACGGTCATTCCGGGGTCGATGATGGTGCCGTCGGCGCCCACTGGCAGTGAGGGGTCAAGGCCGGCTCCGCCCATGGCGAAGTCGTAGGGCGAGGCGTTGTCGGCGTTGGGTCCGCACAGCACATTGGCCATGAAGAGTTCCATCGACTGGCCGTGTATGCGGAAGAGGCCGAGGCAGCCCTCGCTGCGCAGCAGGTGTTCGATTTCGATTTGCAGTTCGATATCGCTCATGCCCTTGCGGTACACTTTGGGTATGCGGCGGTAGGCCTCAACGTGGTGCACGCCGTCGGCTTTAAGCAGTTCTTGCTCGAAGGGGCTCTTGATGGCGCGCAGCTGGCGCATGATGGCTGAGCCGTCGACGGTGTCGACGCCGGGAAAGGCTTTGCACAGGCGGGCGTGGTCGGCCACGGTGAGTGAGTCGTGGAGCAGGGCCATGCTTGCTGGCTTGGCGCTGAGCAGGTCGAATATCTGCTCGGGTTTGTGTATGTATGTGAGGTGCGGGTGATCGTAGCCCTGTGGGCGGCGCACGAAGTAGCGGCACTCACCGCCGGCGGTGATGTAGGTGTAACCTGCAAACACGCGGCCCGAGGTGTAATAGAGGTTGGTGTTGTCGGCGATGAGCATGGCTTCAACGCCTGCTTTTGTCAGAGCCGAGGCTATGCGGGCTATGCGGGCATCGATTTCATCGGCCCAGCCGCACGGTATGAATGAATTGCGTTCCATAATGTGTGTGTGATTTATATGTGTTGGGTTGTGCTATTGCTGCTTAAGCGACATAAAGAAATCCACTATGTCCTGAAAGCTGCTGAATGAGGCGTCGGGGTCGCTGCAGCAGCCGAAGCCATAGGCGGCGAAAACGAATGGCACGCCGGCGCGGTGGGCCTGGTCGCAGTCGGACTGGGTGTCGCCCACGTAGACGGGCGCCTGCAGCGAATACTGGCTGGCGATGCGGCTGATGTTGTCGCTCTTGGGCACGGGGTTCTGGCCGTGGCTGAGTGTGGCCGTGAAACAGTGTGTGGTGCCAGTGAACACGCCGAAGTCGCGCAGTCCGTAGCGGCCGCAGTTGCTCACCATGAACAGGCGGTAGCACGACGACAGCTGCTCGAGGCCCTGGCGCAGCCCGGGAAACGGGCGGCCGCCGAGGCGCGGCATGAGCTGCTGCTCGGTGGCGTGCAGGTGGGCTATGAAGGCTGGGGCGTCGATGGCCTGGCCCTTGAGCAGGCCGCTGATGATGCGGTCGAGTGTCATGCCCATGTAGGGGCACAGGTCGTCGCGTGTGATGCGCTTGTCGAGGCCAAAATGCTCGAAGGCGGCATTCCACACAGCCGCATAGCTGTCGGTGGCGTCCCATAGGGTGCCGTCCATGTCGAATATCAGTGAGTCGGTTGACTTGAAGTCTAAATTCATATGATTGCTTTTAAAGCATGATCTTTGCATTGAGTAATCACCGACGGCCCAGCTACCGGGCCCCGGATGGTGAGATGATGACGCCCACATCGGCCACGCCGGCCACCAAGTCGCAGCCGCTCATCGTTTGCCACACTGCTATGCTGCGCATCTGCGCGGGCGTGAGGCCGCGGGCCACCACTGCGCTGCACTGGTATAGCGAGCCGAAACCCGAGCCCACCCAGTTGCCATAGCTGTCGGCCACGCGGAAGTTGACCGTCTTGCGCACGGCCGAGCCGCGGCTGTCCACAATGTCGACGGCCATGCTGAGGTTGCCATACTTGTAGGCACTGGTGTGGCGCACGGCCAAGCGCACGTCGTAGCGCGCGAGCGAATCGGCACACTCGGGCTTGAATCCAAGCACCAGAGTCTTGCTCCAGCCATCGGCCGGGACCGACACAAACGAGCTGTAAGACGAATGCTTGGGCGCGCAGGCGTCCAAGCATATCGCTATGGCTGTGAGCAACACCGGCAGCAGTGCCAGCAGGCTATTGCTGCTGCGGCTTGTCAGGGCGCTGCTTGCGGGCTGCGCCATCGCCGCCTGCCTGCTGCTGACGGCTGCCTTTGGGGTTGTTATTGTTGTTGCCATTGTCGTTACGTGGTTTACGGTTGCGTGGGCGCTGCTCGCCGCCCTGCGGCTGGCGCTGCTTGTCGGCTCCCTGCTGGGGCTTGGGCCTGCGCTGCCGCTGCTGGGCAGGCGCTGCCCCACCCTCGCCTGCCTGCTGCTGGCGCTGGCGTCCGCCCGACGGACGGCCTTGTCGGTCGGGGCGCTGCTGGCGTCCCTCCTGCCCCTGCTGGCCGCGCTGGCCGGCAGAACGGCTTTTTTTCCTCTTCTTTTTGTCGAAGCGGCTGATGCTGTCCTGGCCAATGATGTCGCCAAACGCCTTTTGCTCGGCTTTGCGCTCATCGCCGTCGGGCAGAAGTTTGTCGGGCTTGACGCCATTTTTGTTGAGCGCCATCACCTCAAACACGCGCGCGGCCGACAGAGTGACCAGATTGGCGGGCACTTGCTTGTCGGTGGAATATGTGATTTCCTTCTTGAAGATGTCGGTCTTGAAGTGGAAATAGGTGTTGTCTTTCGTTTCGAGCGTAACGTCGCGCGGAGGCATCTTCTTGGAAGCTTCGACATAGCTGTCGACCTCGAAATTGATGCAGCACTTCAGCTTGGCGCACTGTCCGGCCAGCTTCTGCGGGTTGAGCGAGATGTCTTGATAGCGGGCGGCGCTGGTGGCCACCGACACGAAATTGGTCATCCAGCTGGCGCAGCACAGCGGGCGTCCGCACGGGCCGATGCCGCCAATGCGTCCGGCCTCCTGGCGCGCGCCTATCTGCTTCATTTCCACGCGTATTTTAAACACGTCGGCCAGCACCTTGATGAGTTGGCGGAAGTCGACGCGCTCGTCGGCAATGTAGTAGAAAATGGCCTTGTTGCCATCGCCCTGATACTCCACGTCGCCAATCTTCATTTTCAGGTGCAGGTCGGCGGCAATCTTGCGCGAGCGAATCATGGTGTCGACCTCCTTGGCCTTAGCCTCCTCGAATTTCTCGAGGTCGGAGGCTTTTGCCTTGCGGAACACACGCAGAATCTCGAAGTCGGGGCGCAAGTTGGCGCGCTTCATCTGCAGCTTCACCAGCCGCCCCATCATCGACACGCGGCCAATGTCGTGGCCGGGGTTGGCCTCAACGGCCACCATGTCGCCCACACTAAGGGGCAGGTGGGCGCTGTTGCGGTAGAAGCCCTTGCGGGTGTTCTTGAAGTGCACCTCCACGATGTCGAAGTCGTTTTCGCCGCCTGGCACGTCGGCAAGCCAGTTGGTGGCGTGCAACTTGCAGCGAGGGTCGGAGTCGCAGCCGCTGGTGCAGCAGCCGCCCTTGCAGCCTACGCATCCGTCTTGGCCGGCCCCGTCGAGTCGCAGGGGTCGCTTATTGTCAGTGTTGTTGTTCTTTATGTTCATCGTGCGAGCCTCCCGGATTACTTGGCAAAGCTTACGGCGCGGGTTTCACGAATCACGGTGATGCGCACCTGTCCGGGATACGTCATCTCGTCTTGAATCTTCTGCGCAATCTCGTTGGAGAGCTTCTCGGTCTCGGCGTCGCTGATCTTGTCGGCGCCCACAATCACGCGCAGCTCGCGGCCGGCCTGAATGGCGTAGGTCTTGACCACGCCGGGATAAGAGAGAGCCAGGCGCTCAAGGTCGTTGAGGCGCTTGATGTAGGCTTCCACCACCTCGCGGCGGGCACCGGGACGGGCGCCCGAAATGGCGTCGCACACTTGCACTATGGGGGCATACATGCTGGTGGCCTCCTGCTCGTCGTGGTGTGCACCGATGGCATTGCAGATGTCGGGTTTCTCCTTATACTTCTCGGCAAGCTTCATGCCCAGCAGTGCGTGCGGCAATTCGGGCTCGTCGTCGGGCACCTTGCCAATGTCGTGCAGCAGACCGGCGCGGCGGGCACGCTTGGGGTTGAGGCCCAGTTCGCTGGCCATGATGGCACAGAGGTTGGCCGTCTCGCGCGAGTGCTGCAGCAGGTTTTGGCCATAGCTTGAGCGGTATTTCATCTTGCCGATGAGGCGAATCAGCTCGGGGTGCAGGCCGTGGATGCCGAGGTCGATGGCGGTGCGCTTGCCCGTTTCAATCACCTCGTCTTCCACCTGCTTCTTCACCTTGGCCACCACCTCTTCGATGCGGGCGGGGTGGATGCGGCCGTCGGCCACCAGCTGGTGCAGAGCCAGGCGCGCGATTTCGCGGCGCACAGGGTCGAAGCCCGAAAGCACGATGGCCTCAGGGGTGTCGTCGACCACAATCTCGACGCCGGTGGCAGCCTCAAGGGCACGGATGTTGCGTCCCTCGCGGCCAATGATGCGGCCCTTGATTTCGTCGTTGTCGATGTGAAACACTGTCACGGCGTTTTCGATGGCCGTCTCGGTGGCCACACGCTGGATGGTCTCCACCACTATGCGCTTGGCCTCCTTGTTGGCGGTGAGCTTGGCGTCGTCCATGATGTCGTTGATATATGACTGTGCGGCGGTCTTGGCCTCATCTTTGAGCGACTCCACCAGTTTCTCCTTGGCTTCCTCGGCCGAGAGGCCGCTCACGTGCTCCAGAGTGTCGCGCACGCTGGCCTCCATCTTGTCGATTTCTTTGCGGCGGTCTTCAATCACGCTCAACTGGTTGTCGAGGTTAAGCTTCATAGATTCGTTTTCGCTGCGCTTGCGCTGCACTTCCTGCTGCTGCTGGTTGAGTTGCAGCTCGCGCTGACGCAGCTTGGCCTCGCCCGACTGCACCTTGGCCAGGCGTGCGTTGGCCTGCTTCTCGCTTTCGCTCTTGATGGCCATGCCGGCCTCCTTGCCCTTGAGCACTTCGTTGTTTTTAAGCACCTCGGCTTCGAGCTTGGCCTTCTCGATGATGGTGTTGGCCTGCGACTTGGCGTTGCGCTTGGTGGCCGAGAGTGTCGCCACTATGCCTATCGACAGACAGGCGACAGCGATTAGCAAATAGATGATTATGTTCATTTCAAACTTGTAAAATAATTTATAGTAAATAAAAAAAGCACTCCTCGAACCGCGGGGACGCAAGCGTGGTGTGGAATGGGCACATCCGGCAACGGTTGCAGCCGCCGCGCATCACACCACAGGCTGGTGTGGGCACGCGGTGCGGCCTTTAATGGTTGGCCGGAGGCCTCGCTTGGCCCAGGATTCAGGCAGTGCAGGAACCTTAATTTCTCTCTATGATTTTGTCAGTCTGCTTTATTGTTTTCTTCCTCAGTTTCAGCTTCAAAAAAAAATCGTTGGGTGCAGTGCGCGCGCACTGCGCATCACATCTTCACCACTATTTCATCGAGTTTGCGCTCGAATTCCTTCAAATCGGCATCAACGGCAACATTCTGCTCGTGGGCATGGATGTAGAGCCTTGCAAACTGGAATGCTACTCTGGCCATAACCTCTTCTTGCGAAGCAGTGTTGCGGAACAATGGCATCCACTTGTTCCACAAGGCGTTGACGAGCTTCTCGGCATTGCGGTATTCCTGCTCGTCGGCTTTGCTCACGCTCACGGGTATCTGCTTGATGTTGGCCAGTGAGACCCAGATGTTTATTTTGTCGTCGTCCATCGTTAAGAGTTACGTTGCCATATTGATTGCTGCGCATTGCGGCTGCACGACTAATTGTCGCTGAGCTGTACAATGCACTTGTCGATGTCCCGCACCAGTTTTGAAATGATGGCTTTGCTCTCGGCAAGCGACTTGGCGTCGGGCACAATGGTGCGCGCCATTTTCAAATAGTCGTTGTCGGCTCGCAGACGGTCGTTGTCGCGCTGCAGACGGTCGTTGTCGGCCCGCAGGCGTACAGCCTCGTCGTCCAATTCGGCTTTCTCTTGCAGCAGCGCATAATACTTTTCAAGCAAAACTTGTGTTTTGCCGGTGATGCGAGCCAGAGTGTCGTGTAGTTCGGAAGCCATATCACTTCAAATTTTTACAAAAGTAATAAAAAAATTATAGATTATTCAAGTGCGGCGCAAAAATATGGCCACGATTTGCGATGTTTTTTCATCGGTTTTCGCAAAAAAGCGCGGCGGGGAGTAAAAATGGTAATTAAAAACGGATTGGCGATAGCCATGGTAACGGCAAATGTGACTAATTTTGCACTGTAACGAAAACTACAAGCAACACACACTATGGCAAAAGACTACATAACCACTTGCGACAGCATATGCGACTACAATACCGCATTTGCCGAGGAGACCCTGAACCCGCTGGTGACGGTGGTGGACTTCAGCAAAATGGTGGGCAAGAGCGTGCCGGGCAAGAAGACCTACGGATTCTATCTGGTGATGCTCAAGGACACCAAGTGCGCCGACATTCTGTATGGGCGCAACATGTATGACTTCCAGGAGGGCACGCTGCTGTTTCTGGCACCGGGGCAGGTGCTGGACATAAAGCAGCCGCCTGTGCACGTTGAGCCAAAGGGATTTGCACTGGCTTTCCACCCCGACCTGCTGCGCGGCACGCAGCTGGGGCGCAACATTCACGACTACAACTTTTTCTCCTACGATGTGCATGAGGCGCTTCACATATCGCAGCAGGAGCGCAACATAGTCACCGAGTGCCTCGCAAACATAAAGCAAGAGTTGCAGCACGCCATTGACAAGCACAGCCGCCAACTGATAGTGAGCAACATTGAGCTGCTGCTGAACTACTGCGTGCGTTTCTACGACCGCCAGTTCATTACGCGCGAGCGGGTTAACGCCGATGTGATAACGCAGCTTGAGCGGCTGGTGCACGACTACTATCGCAATGGCGCCCCCGAGCTGCACGGGATGCTCACTGTGGCACAATGTGCGCAGGAGCTGCATCTGTCGGCCAACTACTTTGGCGACTTGGTGAAGAAGGAGACCGGGAAATCGGCGCTGGAGTTTATACAAAGCCACGTGATAAGCCTTGCCAAGGAGCGGATTTTCGACACTTCGAAGAGCATTAGCGAGATTGCCTATGGGCTGGGCTTCAACTATCCGCAGCACTTCACCCGCTTTTTCAAGACACACGTGGGCATGACACCCAACCAGTATCGGTCACAGTCTTAGCAGCTGTTGATGATAATGGCCGGTTAGTCGGCTTTAAAGGTGACCATGCGGTTGTAGACGTAGTTGGCAATGGTGTAGACGGCCATGGCAATGAGCATGACTATGTTCTGGCCGGGCTTCTTCATGGGAAGCCAGTCCACTTGCATGTTTTTCATGCCCACGCCCTCGAGCAGCACCCAGCTGACCACAAGCTGCAGGCCAAGGCACAGCAGGAAGCCCACCACAAACAGCGTGGCCTCGCGCCTGAGGTTGCGCTTTGTGTGAAACACCCAGTTGCGGTTCCACACAAAACTGTTGACCACGCCCAGCACATAGCCCACCACATTTGAAATGCCATAGGACAAGCCGAGGCATGTGTTCAGCAAATAGAACACCACCAGAGTTATGAGTGTGTTGCTTGCGCCTATCACACCATACTTTAGCAGCTGAATGCCAGTGGTGCGTGCTTTGCCTTTATCTATGTTCATAGTGTTGCAGTCTTATTTCGCAATTCTTTTTCCACTACCACATCAGTCCTGCATTATGGGGAACGACCAGTTGTGGCGCACGGCCAAGTAGCGCAGCACTATCACAAGCACGGCGCAAGCCATCTGCTGCGCAATGCTGGTGCCGCCCAGCAGGCCTATCACCCAGTAGAGTATGCCGCCGGCAATGCATGCCGTGGCATAAATCTCTTTTCGGAACACCAGCGGCTCCTCGTTGATGAAGATGTCGCGCAGCACGCCGCCCATGGCACCGGTGATGGTGCCCATGATGAGCGCCACCCACATGGGGTAGCCCATCATCAGGGTTTTGTAGATGCCCACGTCCACAAACAGCGCCAGGCCGAATGCGTCGAATATGTAGAATGTGCCTTCGAGCTTGACCAGATATTTGCGGAAGGCTATCACCACCACAAGGCCGGCCACCGTGGCTATGGCATACCAGGGATTGAGCATCCAAAACGGGTTGATGCCCAGAAACACATCGCGCATGGTGCCGCCGCCTATGGCCGTGATAAAGCCTATGGAATAGGCTCCAAACCAGTCAAATTTCTTAACCGCGGCCAGGCGTATGCCGCTGATGGCATAGAACAGCGTGGCCACAATCTCGAGTACAAACTCAAAGGTATCCATTACTTCCATATAGCTGGAATGATATAGTAGCTTTTAAAATTATTTTTGTTTATTGTCGGTGCAAAGATACAATAAAATATTGACAAACCGCCCACCCTGGGGGCCTCATCAGAATGGCTTGCGGTATTTGTCGCTGGGGTCGTCGTCGATGATGCTGAGGTAGCTGGCATAGCGCGACTGGCTGATTAGGCTCTGCTCCACTGCCTCGCGCACTGCGCAGTGGGGCTCGTGGGTGTGGGTGCAGTTGCCATAGCGGCAGCCCTCGGAATACTTGAATATCTCGGGGAAGTAGTGAGCCACCTGCGCACGCTCGAAGTCGATGGTACCGAACCCCTTCACTCCGGGGGTGTCGATGAGGCATCCGCCGCCTGGCAAGTCGAGCATCTCGCTGAACGTGGTGGTGTGCATGCCTGTGTGGTGCGACTGCGACACGTCGCCCACCCTAAGCCCTGCGTCGGGCACAAGGGCGTTGATTATCGACGTTTTGCCCACACCCGAGTTACCCGAGAGCAGTGTGGTCTTGCCCGCCACGGCCTGGCGCAGGGCATCCATGCCCTGGCCCGTGAGGGTGGATGTGGGCAGCACGGTGTAGCCTATTGAGCGGTAGAGGTAGGCAAAGGCGCTGAGCAGCTCGGCGTCGTCGGGGGCAGAAAGCAGGTCAACCTTGTTGACCACAAGCAACGCAGGCACCGAGTAGGCCATGGCAGTGGCCAGAAAGCGGTCGATGAAGGTGGTGTTGGTCACGGGGTTGGCCAGCGTCACCACCAGGGCGGCCTGGTCGAGGTTGGCGGCAATTATCTGGAATTCCTTGCTCAGATTGCTGGCGCGGCGAATTATGTAGTTGCGCCGCTCGGCAATGCCAGTGATAAAGGCGGTGCCGTCGGGTTTGGGGTCGAGCATCACGGTGTCGCCCACCGCCACGGGATTGGTGCAGCGGTAGCCCTTGAGGCGCAGATTGCCCTTGATTTTGCAATTCACAGTGCGGCCGCCGTCGAGTCGCACCTCATACCAGCTGCCAGTGTTTCTTATTACTAGTCCTTCCATACTTGGCTGCAAATATAGCGCAAAAAGGCGTTACGGCAAAGAAAAGCCGCAAGCCGGCAACAAAATGGGCTGGGATTTTGTGGTTTAGCGATAAATGGATAACTTTGCACTGATTTTTTTAGATTATTTGTTTAAAATTTTGAGTTTTATGAACGTAGAAACTATTGGACTATGGGCGGGCGCCGTATGGAATGCGCTCAACGATGCCCAAGGCACACTCAGCGTTAAGGGTCTGCGCAAGGCCACAAAACTGAAAGAGAAAGAAATCTTTGCCGCTATAGGCTGGCTGGCCCGCGAGGGTAAAATCAGCGTAGAATCTGACCAAGCCGAGAAAGAGGTGGAGGTGACTCTGCTCTAATCCACACATCCGGCGGCTGTAGGCCCACGGCCCGCTCCGCCGAACGACGACGATATTACCGAAAAAAAGTATAGCCCGGAAAGTGAATCCGGGCTATACTTTTTTTGTGTGAGTAGGTGCGGTCCAACGCCACAACCTTTATTCAAACCATTCGATGCAGGAAATAAATCCGTTTTCGTTGGTCTCATAGCAAATCAGATTGCCATTGGCCGACTTGAAAATCCAGAACTTAAAGGCACCCTCATAGACGGGGCTTTTAGCAGCGTTTTTAGTGCTGCACACCACACCATTGGTCTTAACTGCGGCGTCGAGGTTGCCGTCTTCGGTGGGATGGATGCCATATACGCAATATGTGACCTTGGATGCAGGCTTCACATTCGAGAACGAGAAGGGAATGTAGGTGTCGAGCATAGGCACATAGGCCATTTTCACCTTGCTTGTGAGGCTGTGCTCCACTTTGCGCGCAGTGGCAAAGTCGACCACCTTCTTGTTGTCGGCTACTGAAGTTCCAAGATTATTGGACATGAAGCGCAGGTTGAAGTACTGAAGCTTGCCATTGTCCTCATAGCTGTTGGCAGCATTGAACGTGAATGTGGACTTCGGCCCCTTGGTCTTCTCCCAATTGCCACTGGCCGTGATCACACCCTTTTTGTCGATGGTGAGGTGCTGGCGGTATTCCGAGCCGTCGACCATTACCACGTGCATAAAGCCGTCATACGGGCGGTATTTCGAGAAGTTGTTCACGTCGCCCGGCACCAGATAGAGGCAAGTGGCGCCCTTCCAGGTGTTGCACTCGCTTATGTCATACTGGTTTGGGCTGGTTTGGGCCGCTGTTTTCAGCTCGGGATACTGAATGTAGGCCGTGGTGTCGGTGGCCTTGTAGTAGTAGTCGCAGATGGCACTGGTGCTGTCGGGCGTCTCAAAGCGCCACCCCCACTTGTTGTCGAGTTCCTCCTGCGAAGGTTTGGTGTCTCCCACAAGGTGACGCACATACACACTGTGGTCGTTTATCAAGTCGCCTTTGGCCTGGTCAGACTGAGCCAGGCTGGTGCCCGCCGACACATAGTTCCAAGTGGGCGAAGCAAGGCCATACGAGACCTCACCACCTTTTATGCTGGCATTGAGGTTGTCCATGTTGAGCACCACGTCTTTGGCAGTCTCAAGGTCGTCGAAATATTGCACACCCCCATTGGCCTTATACACCTTGCCGCTTACACCGGGCACATTGGGCAGACTTGTGCACCACTTGGCCACACCCACGATGCAGTTGACGGGCTCGCCGTTGTCGCCCTTCACATAGTTAAGCAGCAACGCAGCATATTTGCCAACGTGCGTTGTGCCCTTATAGGCACAGTAGTCGTTCGATGGGATAGAATACCAGCCCGTCTCGCCTGCCTGCACTTTGAAGAACACCACATCCACGGTGTCGCTGAAAGCACTATAGGCATGGTCAGTCATCTTAACATTTCTCACCGTGTCGACCACAATGCCCTTCAGGTCATAGTCGCCAAAGGCTATTGAGTCGCCGCGCCAGTAGAATTTTTCGCCATCAGCAAACGAAAACAGTCCGTTTGACCCCGATTGCAAAGAGCTCACACCCGGCTTCCAATTGTTTTCTTTCACGCATATGGGTGGGTTAACCACGCCGTCTTGGAAAGTAAAAATGGAGCCTATGGGCATGTGGTAGACCAACTGATTGTCGGTGACCACAAACTTGTTTGCACCGTCCACATTAAGCCGGCTCGACACAGGAAAGTTGTAGGAATGCCCCGGATAGGCTGCATTCAACACCTGTTGCGCATTTGCAGCAAACCCTGCCAGGCACAATAAAAATAATGCTATTTTTTTCATTGACTAATGAATTATAAAAGCAACAGGAGCAACGCCGAGTGCCGCAGGGCAACAGCCCGCTCCTGAGCTATGCATTGCTTAATTTTACTCAGCCAAAGGCCAGCTATAAAGCGAGTATTTGCCCGACGTGGTCTTCGACATAAGGTATACGTTAGAGCCGCCCTTGCTGTCGTTGGCAGTAAACACTACCACACCCGAAAATTCGCATGCCTCGCCATTTTTAGTGAATGTCATGGGAGTGGTGGCAGTGTTGATTGTCACACCGGGGGTAGAGAGTTTTGCTCCGCTGGGGTCCTCGGCCGAATAGATTTGCTTCACGTTGGTGTAGGCAGAAAGGTCGGGAGCATTGGAACTGTTATTGAGAATCATGTTGCGGGCGCCATCGAGGTCGATGTTGGCAGGCACCCAGTAGCGGTCGGCCAAGTTGCCAGAGTTGGGGCCAAGGTGGCTGATGGCATCGTCAAGGGTGACGTAGTTGTTGGCCGACGAGCCTTTCCACTGCTCAATGAGCATACCGTTTACGCTGGCTGTGTAGACCGGAGTGTAGCGGTCGGCGACAGCATTGTAGAGCACATACACATCGACGGTGGCTGAGCCTCCGAAGCACGGAGTTCTGCCCACATTTGTGAATGCCTTTGTGAACACGGTGGTGTCGCTGACGCTCACGCCCTTCTTGGCATAGGCCACATAGCCGCTGGCGGGGGCCTGGACATACTTGTTATAGCAAGAGCCTGTGGTGTAGTTCAGGTAGAACGCAAACGGGTTGTACGCGCCACCCTGGCCAAGGAACAGGTATTTGCCTGTGGTGAGAGGGTTGACAAGGCCCTTATTGTAGCAGTTCCAAGCGGTGTTCACTTTTCGCAACTGAGTGAGAGCAGTTTCCCACGAAGCCTTGTCGTCGGCGCTCCAGCCTGTGGTGTCCTTCTTTGCGGCAGCCTCATAGTAGCTTGCATAGAGCGAGAAGTCCTTGTCGGAGTCGAATGTGTAGATGGCAGTGCGCGCGCCAAGTTTAGAGTTGGCAAAAGCGGCAGCCTGCTTGAGGGCGTCGATGCTCATTTTGCTGTTGTCGAGATACACGGTGTCGCGCACATACACAGTCTTCACCACGGTGTCGGGAGTCCACACCTTATTGTTGGTGAGGGTGATCTCGGCGTCGATGGGGAATGAATATTGCTTGCCGTTGTCGTATGTGAGGGTGAAGGCAGTTTGTGCCGAAGCGGCTGCAGTCATAGCCACAGCAGCGAGAGTGAGTATTGATTTTTTCATTTTTGTTGTTGCTTTGAATAGATTGTTTAGTTGTTTTTCAGCACCTTCTCGGCAGTGCCGTCGGTGTATTTAAGAATGTAGACCTGGCCAGGGTTGACGGTGGTCACCTTGCGGCCCGAGAGGTCGTAAACCGCCTCCACTTCGCGACCCACCTCTTTGGAGATTTGGTCGATGCCTGTGGAAGTGAAGTCGTGGTAAACAGCCGAAATCTTGGCGATTTGGGCCAATTCCAATTCCAGCGGGCCCGACGCCAAGTTCACCAAAAATGTGGTGGGTTCCCATGGAGCCACAAACATGTCGGGTTCATCGGTGAAGGCCACATACTTGGCCTCACCCGACTTCATGTCGATGCACACGGCGTTGCGTCCGGCCGCTGCATTTTGGGCAAATGCCCCTGCCACGCCACACAAGAGCGAAGCAGCGAGAAACATAAGTTTCTTCATGATTGAAAAAATTTAATTTATTGCCCCATCGCTAAATGGAGCGGTTAAACATAAATCCAAGCAGGTCTTCGGACTTATACAAAAAAAGTGGTTCCTTCTCCCATCGCCATGGAATGGTCACAACCATTTCGTTTAGTAATCACCGCAGTTAGCGCTGCAGCCTAATCTCAAGGCTTTCCCTCTCGCCCCGCTTCATTGCTGAACGGGGCTCACTTGGACCTGAATGTACCGTTATCCTCCCACACGCGCACCGTGACGTGCGCTATGGGAGGGCAAAGAACTCGTTCTTTCCTCTTTTTCGTGCATAAGCACTGTTTTGCCGCGCCATTGGGCGTGGCGGCAATCACGTTATTTCTTATTTCATTTCGGCACTGCAAAAATATCTAAAGCCATTGTCGTGTGCAACGGCTTTAACACTCTTTATGTGCCGCGGGCGGCCGATTTGCCGGCCGCACTACTGCTTATCGTATAGGAACGACTCGATTTTGTTGACCGGAATGCCAAAGTTGAAGTTGTCCGACCCAATGAGCTTGGCATAGTTCACAGCCACAAGATTGCCATAGGAGTCGATTACCGGGCTGCCGCTTGAACCCTGCAGTGTGGGTATGTCGTAGAGCAGGCGGTCGCCGTCGGGCAGCTGGGTCACCTTGCCGGTGGTCATCTGCACCTTAATGCCCTGCTTGGTGTTGGCCAAAATGGGGCCGGCGTTGTAGCCTATCATATACAGAGGCTGGCTAATGGTGAGCTTGGCATCGCCACCGCCGCCAAACAGCGACGACAGCAGCCCCTGGTCGTGGCGGTGTGCCGCAGTGGCAAAGATGTGGGCACCGCTGGGGGTGCTGCGCGACTTCAGCTGAATCAGGGCAAGGTCTACGTCGTCGTTGCCCGACAGGCGCACCACTGAGCAAGGGTTGTTGTTCAGGAAGTCAGCGGCCGAAGAGGCGTAGGTGTCGTTGTAGGCAATGCCCAGTTCGCACACCGAGTTCACGGTGACACTGTTCACACTGACGTCCGACAGGTCGTGGTAGGCGCTGCCGGCCTGCTGGTATTCCTGCCTAAGCTGCTCCTGCTGGCTTTGGATTTGCGACAGACGCACGTCGTCGGTCACATACGAGCCGGTGAACTCGTCATACACATAGCAGTCCGACTTTTGGCTTTCGAGCTGGTCGAACTGGTCGGACAGCTGCTGGGCGTAGCTTTCGCACAGCTGCTTGTAGGCCTCTATTATCGACGACCAGGCGCGCTGCACCTGCTGCTTGTCGATTACAGGCTGCACCACATGACGGTTGGTGAGAATCAGGCCCTTGTCATCGACAAAGAAACCGGTGCCGTAGCTCTCGGCCTTGTTGCGCTTGGCCTCGTCGAGGTCGGCGGTAAGGCCGCTGATGTCGCCGTCGTCGTCAAGGCCGGTGAAATACAGCGTCTCGCCGTTGCCCAGACGCAATTCATAGTAGAAGCGGTTGACGATTACCACCACACCGCTGGCGTCCTCGCTGAAAAGAGTCTGAGCGTCTTTCTCGCCGCTGCACGAGGCAAAAGTGAGCGCCAGCGCAAGCATAGCCGCCCACAACATGTGAAATGTGAACTTTTGATTCATAGCCTGATTGTAAGAAATTTGTATTCTGCGCGCAAAGTTAAGCATTTTTTACATAACCACACATATAATATAATACCAGAACGGGCAGAAAAAGGCACGCATTAGGCAGTTAGCGGCCCAAATATTTTGCGAGGTCGGGAAAAAGTGCTAAATTTGCACCGCTTTTCGTAATCTCTGGCAAGAAATATCGAGTGGCTTGTGAATATTGCGATAAGAAATGTTGAAAGAACAAAAAACGAAAAAGAGACAAAATGGACTTAATTAAAGTTGTTGAGCAAGCATTTGCTACAAAGAAGGAACTTCCCGTATTCTATCCCGGTGACACCATCACAGTGGCCTACCGCATTAAAGAGGGTAACAAGGAGCGTATCCAGAAGTATCGCGGCACAGTGCTGAAAATCAGCGGCGAGGGCGACAAGAAGCGTTTCACGGTGCGCAAAATCAGCGACAACATCGGTGTGGAGCGTATCTTCCCCATCGAGTCGCCGTTTATCGACAGCATCGAAATCAACAAGCACGGCCGTGTGCGCCGCGCCCGCATCTACTATCTGCGCAACCTCACCGGCAAGAAGGCTCGCATCAAGGAGCGCCGCATCCTCACAAAGGAGAAGGAAGCTTAAAAGCAAGGCTTGCAAGAGTCGCATTTTAGCAATCACAATATGGGCTACTGCCAAGGGCAGCGGCCCATTTGTTGTTGTCAGCCAGCTCAAAGTGTAAAATATCTTAAATGCGGCAACGATTGGCTCGGCTACCGCTTGACACAGTGGGCTGACTGGTGTATCTTTGTAGCTGCGAAAGCAAGCAACTTGACAAACGAAACTAAACGAAACTAAAATAAACACAGAAACGAACGAATTATGGGAAAGAAAGCATTACTGATGATTCTCGACGGCTGGGGAATAGGCGACCACAGCAAGAGTGACGCAATCTACAACGCACCCACCCCCTACTGGGACAGCCTGCTCAAGAACTACCCCAACAGCCAGCTTCAGGCAAGCGGCGAAAACGTGGGCCTGCCCGACGGCCAGATGGGCAACAGCGAGGTGGGTCACCTCAACATTGGCGCCGGCCGCGTGGTGTATCAGGACCTGGTGAAGATTAACCGCGCCATCGACGACAAGTCGATACTCAAGAACCCCGAAGTGGTAGAGGCATTCAGCTATGCGCAGCGCACCGGCAAGGGTATGCACTTCATGGGCCTGACCAGCACCGGCGGCGTGCACAGCTCGCTTGAGCACCTGTTTGCACTGTGCGACATCGCCAAGGAATACGGCCTGAAGGATGTGTATCTGCACTGCTTCATGGACGGCCGCGACACCGACCCCGAAAGCGGCAAGGGCTTCATAGCCGATGTGGAGAAGCACTGCGCCCAAAGCACCGGCGTGGTGGCCACCGTCACAGGCCGCTACTATGCAATGGACCGCGACAAGAACTGGGACCGCGTGAAGTTGGCCTACGACCAGCTGGTGAACGGTGTGGGCCGCAAGAGCGACAACATGGTGCAGGCCGTGCAGGAGTCGTATGACGAGGGCGTGACCGACGAGTTCATCAAGCCAATCGTGAACAGCACTGTGGACGGCCGCATAAAGGAAGGCGATGTGGTGATATTCTTCAACTACCGCAACGACCGCGCCAAGGAGATGACCATAGCCCTGACGCAGCACGACATACCCGAACAGGGAATGCACACCATCAAGGACCTGCAGTTCTACTGCATGACCCCCTACGACTCATCGTTCACAGGCGTGCACATCCTCTTCAAAAAGGAGAATGTGAAAGACACCCTGGCCGAGTATCTGTCGAACAAGGGCCTGCACCAGCTGCACATTGCCGAGACCGAGAAGTATGCCCATGTGACATTCTTCTTCAATGGCGGACGCGAAGCCCCATTTGAGGGTGAAGACCGCATTCTGGTGCCCTCGCCCAAGGTGGCAACCTACGACCTGAAGCCCGAAATGAGCGCCTATGAGGTGAAAGACAAGCTGGTGGCCGCCATCGGCGAGAAGAAATATGACTTCATTGTGGTGAACTATGCCAACGGCGACATGGTGGGCCACACTGGCGTGTATGAGGCCATCGAAAAGGCAGCAGTGGCCATCGACAACTGTGTGCACGACACCGTGGAGGCCGCCAAGGCTGCCGACTACGAGGTGATTATCATCGCCGACCACGGCAACGCCGACCACGCCATCAACGCCGACGGCACTCCCAACACAGCGCACTCGCTCAACCCCGTGCCCTTTGTGTATGTGACCGCCAACAAGAATGCCACCGCGGAAAACGGCCGCCTGGCCGATGTGGCGCCGTCGATTCTCCAAATCATGGATCTTCCCCAGCCCGCCGACATGACCGGCAAAGGACTGATCAACAAACAATAATCTATTTCATATACTCGTTTTATCGTGACGGTTCTGCGCTGCCGAAGGCGCGGAACCGTTTTTTTTGTGCCCGCATGCCCCGGCAACTGGCGGCGCAAAAGCGTTTTTTGCTTGTGTAATGCGCTTTTTTTTAGTAACTTCGTGGCTATTATATAGCAACTCACTGAAAACTTTATTCATGACACATATGAGCAAAATTAGCAAACTGATGGTTGCCTGCGCGGCAACAGCGCTGCTTGCACCCGCGGCCGCGGGCGGCGAGCACGTGGTGATACTCTCAACAAACGACACCCACAGCCAGATTGACCCTGCCAGCGACGGCCTGGGCGGCATTCTGCGCCGCCGGGCTGTCTTCGACCAGGTGCGACGCGACAACAAGCACGTGGTGGCGGTGGACGCTGGCGACGATGTGCAGGGCACACTCTACTTCTCGCTGTATGGCGGCAAGGTGGAGTTTGCCTGCCTCGACAGCCTGCACTACGACATGGCCATTATGGGCAACCACGAGCTTGACAACGGAGCCGACAGCCTGGCATTCCTCTACAACAAAATGCTGACTCCGCGCCTGTCGACCAACTACGACATGAGCGCGTCGCGCATGGCCGGACACTTCGAGCCCTACATTGTGAAGGCGTTTGGCGACAAGCGCATGGCCTTCATCGGCCTCAACGTGAACCCCAAGGGCATGATTTCTGAGGGCAACTACAACGGCATTCGCTATCTCGACCCTTATGACGTGGCCGACGCCACGGCAAAATACCTGAAAGAGGTGCAGAAGGTGGACTTTGTGACCGTGGTGTCGCACATTGGCTATGACTCCTACGAGGCCAGCCAGCCTAACGACTCGATACTTGTGACTCGCAGCCACTACATCGACCTGGTGATAGGCGGGCACTCGCACACGCTGCTGCGCCCCGGCGACAAGCGCACGCAGGTGGCCAACGCCGACGGCCGCATCATCACCATCGGGCAAAACGGCAAGTCGGGCAAATACGTGGGCCGATATGACGTGGACCTCGACACACGCAAGGTGGAATACTCGCAGATTAAGATTGACAGCAGCCTCGACGCGGCAGCTGCGCACTACACGGCCATGCAGGCTTGGCTCGCGCCCTACCGCCACGGCGTGGACTCGCTGATGAACACCCCCGTGGTGACTTCGGCCCGCCGCATGGCCAGCCAGAGCCAGGCAGCGCAAAACTGGCTGAGCGACGCCGCCGCCAGCATTGTGCGCGGCCTCAGCAAGCGCCACATCGACTTTGCCGTAATGAACAAGGGCGGCATTCGCCAAGACTTTCCGCAGGGCGACATGAGCGAGGGCCTCATCGGGTCGATGTTCCCGTTCAACAACCGCTTCATGGTGCTTGAAATCACCGGTGCCGACCTGCTCGAGGGACTCAAGGTGATGGCCGGACGCGGCGGAGACGCTGTGAGCCGCGAACTTAGAGTGACCTACGACGCTGCGGGCAATGTGACCTCGGCCAAGGTGAACGGCAAGAAGGTGGACCCGCGCAAAGTGTATTCGATGGCCACCATCGACTATCTGGCCAACGGCGGCGACTACATGGTGCCCTTCACCCGCGCCAAGCGCGTGTATGTAGACGGCGTGCCCTATGGCCGCCACATGATGGCCTACATGAGGCAGCTGGCAGCGCAGGGCAAGAAGGTGGAAGCCACCGGCGAAATGCGCATGCAGAAGAAATAACGAAAAGAAGAAACTATTACATTCACATAAACACGTATAATGAAACAAATTCAACGAATCCTATTGATGCTGGTGGCGGCCGTGATTATGAGCACGGGCGCCATTCAGGCTAAAAAGCCGGCCATACTCAACCGCGCCGACGAAAAGGCAATGAAGCACTGGGTGAATGCCACATTTGCCCAGATGACACCCGACGAGCGCATTGCGCAGCTGATGGTGGCCGCAGTGTTTCCGCAAGGCAACGAGCAGACCGAGGCCGATGTGCGCCGCCTGGTGGGCGACTACAAGGTGGGCGGACTCATCTACCAAGAGAGCGAAATAAAGAAGCAGGTGAGCTGCACCAATCTGGCCCAGTCGATGGCCAAGGTGCCGCTTATGATTACGCTCGATGCCGAGTGGGGGCTGAGCATGAGGCTCGAAAACGCGCCCAAGTATCCGCGCAACCTGTATCTTGGCGCCATCAACGACGACAAGCTGTTTTACGACTACGGCCGCGAACTGGCGCGCCAATGCCGCCGCGTGGGCGTGACGGTTGACTTCGCCCCGGTGCTCGACGTAATCGACCGCCCGCACACCGTGGTGGGCGACCGCAGCTATGGCTACAACCCCGATGTGGTGGCGCGCCACGGCATAGCCTTTGCCAAGGGCCTTGAAGACGGCGGCGTGCTGTCGGTGGGCAAGCACTTCCCAGGGCACGGATCGACCACCGTGGACTCGCACAAGTCGCTCCCCACCATCGACAAGAGCATGAAGGAACTCAACATCGACGACCTGATGCCCTTCCGCCAGTATGTGAACTCGGGCCTGTCGGGCATGCTCACGGGCCACATCTATGTGCCGGCCATCGACCAGCGCAAGATGCCGGGCACCATGAGCGACAAGGTGGTGAACGGACTGCTGAAGAAGAAGATGGGCTTTGAGGGCCTGATATTCACCGACGCCCTCAACATGGGCGGCGCCAAGGTGGACGGCTCGGTGTGCGTGAGCGCGCTGCTGGCCGGCAACGATGTGCTGCTGATGCCTGTGAACGTGCCGGCCGAAATCGAGGCCATAAAGAAAGCCGTGGCCGACGGCACGCTGAAGCAGAGCGTGATCGACGAGCGGTGCAAAAAGATATTGCGATTCAAATATGCCCTTGGACTCGACAAGCCGCAGCAGGTGGCCACCGACAATGTGGTGGAGGACGTGAACTCGCCCGAGGCCGCGCTGATGGCGCGGCGCCTGACGGCAGGCACCATCACCGTGGTGAAGAACGACCGCCAGCTGCTGCCCATACACAACCTGGCCAGCCGCCGCATTGCGGTGGTGACCATGGGCGTGGACAACGACACCAAGTCGATGTTCCAGCGCCGCTGCGCAAGCTACGCGGCCACCACGGCACTCGACTACCGCGCCGACTTCACCTCGCGCGACAGCATTGAGCGCGCCATCGAGGCAGGCGGCTTCAACAATGTGATAATAGCCATCAAGGACGACGACGCCGCCTACCGCAGCCTGGCCTTGAGCATAGCCAAGCGCGTGCCCGACGCCACCGTGGTGATATTCAGCGACCCGCAGAAACTCGACAATTATGCCAGCCTCATGGCCAGCAACGACGTGAATGCCGTGGTGGTGGCCTACGAGCGCACCTCGGCAGCCGAAGACTATGCGGCCCAGACCGTGTTTGGCGGCAACGCCGCCGACGGCATTCTGCCCGTGCCAGTGAAGGACAAGGAATCGGGACGAGTGTTTGCTGCAGGCACCGGTGTGCGCTACAAGGCCAGCCGCCTGGGCTACACCCTGCCCGAGGAGGTGGGCTTCGACCCCGCCCTGCTGCACAAGATTGACTCAATATGCAACTACGGCATAGCGCAGCGCGCATTCCCCGGCTGCCAGGTGCTGGTGGCCCGCCACGGCAAGGTGGTGTGCAACCGCGCCTATGGCGAGATTGACTTCGGCACGGGCATTCCCGTGACACTCAACACCCTCTACGGCCTGGCTTCGGTGTCTAAGGCAACGGGTACGCTGAGCGCGGTGATGAAGGCGTATGACAACGGCGACTTCACCCTCGACGACGCGGCCAGCAAGTTCATTCCAGGCCTGCAGGGCACCGACAAGGCGAGCATCACATTCCGCGACCTGCTGTATCACGAAACGGGCATGCCGCCCTCGCTCAACATATGGGAGATGATGTTTGACCGCAACACCTACACCGGCCAACTGATTACCTCGGCACCCACCGAGCAAAACACCATCAAGGTGATGGCCAATGCCTATGGCAACAAGCATGCGCGCCTGCGCACCGACATACTCTCGACGGTGAAGACCCCGAAATTCAACATACCCATCGCCGAGGGAATATATGGCGGACAGGTGACATACGACTCAATAATGAACCGCATCTACCACCAGCCGCTGGGATCCAAGCGCTACCTCTACAGCTGCCTCAACTTCTGCCTGCTGGCCAACGCGGTGCAGAACATCACCCACATGCAGCTCAACAACTTTGTGAACAACTACATCTTCGCACCGCTGGGCTCGTATCACACCACCTACCGCCCGCTGGAGAAGTTCCCGTCGTCGCAAATCGCCTACACCGAAGTCGACACCTACCTGCGCCGGCAGCACATTCACGGCTATGTGCACGACGAGCTGGCAGCATTCTCGGGCGGCGTGCAGGGCAACGCCGGCCTCTTCTCTAACGCCAACGACCTGGCCAAGCTGCTGCAAATGTGGCTCAACGGCGGCACCTATGGTGGCCAGCGCTTCTACAAGGCCGAGACGGTGAACACATTCACCACATCGAAGAGCCCCAACAGCCACCGCGGCCTGGGCTTTGACAAGCCCAACATGGAAAATCCCAGCTGGTCGTCGACCTGCGACGAGGCCACGGCCGAGACCTACGGTCACACTGGCTTCACGGGCACATGCTTCTGGGTAGACCCAAAGAACGACATGATATACATATTCCTGTGCAACCGCGTGAGCCCCACGCGCGACAATCCCGCCTTTGGCCGCGTGAGCGCACGCTCGCACATCCAGTCGCTGCTATACCACTCGATTAAACAATAAATCATATTGCATTATGACGATAACAAAGAAAGCAATTCTACCGGTAGTCATGGGAGCCGCGCTGATGCTGGCATCGTGCGGCGGCGGCAAATATAAAGTGGCCGTAACGTTTCCCGACGACTCGTTCAACGGAAAAGTGGCCTACCTCACCAGCTATGACACGGGCGACACCATCGACAGCGTCAGCGTGGCCAACAAGTGTGCCATGCTTAGCGGCAATGTGGACGGCAGCTACTATGCCCGCCTGATGGTGGACGGCAGCCGCCTGGGCCTGATAGTGGAAGACGGCGACATTGCCGTGCTGTGGAAAGACCACAAGGCCACAGGCACCGAACTCAACGACAAGCTGAATGAGCTCAACAAGCAGCTCGACGGCTTCGACAATGAGTTCAACCATGTGAGCGAACAGTTTAAGAGCAAGAAAATCACCGAGGCTGAAGCCGACGAACTGGGCAAGCGCATCAACGACAAGATGGCCGACTGCTTCCACTCGGCCTACGAGGCCAACAAGGACAACGGCATAGGCCCATGGGCGTTTAACTACTACATAATGCTGAAGGAGTTCAACCTTCAGCAGCTCGACTCGCTCATCAAGACAGCTCCCGAGAGCTACGCCAAACTGAAGCGCGTGCAGAAGGCCGTGAGCGACGCCAAGCAGAAGCAGCTGACGGCCGTGGGCAAACGCTTCACCGACTTCGAAATCACATGCGAGGACGGCAGCAAGAGCCGCCTGAGCGACTTCGTGGGCAAGGGCCGATATACAGTGGTCGACTTCTGGGCCAGCTGGTGCGGCCCATGCCGCGCCGAGATTCAGGGCGCACTCATGGACATCTACAAGAAGTATGGTGGCAAGCTCGATGTGGTGGGCGTGGCCGTGTGGGACGACCCGGCCGACACACACAAAGCCATTGCCGAACTGCAAATTCCATGGCGCGTGATGATAGGCAACGGCAAACTCGAGCAGCCCACCGACCTCTATGGCATATCGGGCATTCCGCACATAATGATTGTCGACCCCAAGGGCGTGATAGTGTCGCGCGGCTTGCAGGGCGACGCTCTGGAGGCCGAAGTGGCCAAGCTGATGAAATAATAAATTTCGGATAAACATATGCACAAGGCTCCCGCAGATGTGGTTCTGCGGGAGCCTTTGTTTTTTCCGTGTGAATAACCCCAATTCGAATGTCCACAGACGCCGCACGACAACGACAATAGTTTTGGACGGGGAAAACATGGCAAGAGCGACGAAGGTTGTAGGGACGTGGCATGCCACGCCCGACGGGAATCATTGCAAATCAGTTGATTAGCGAGTGGCTTATATGTTGTAGTTTCAAGCCATAGCCACAGAAATGCACAAATGCGTCACACCCATACGGCAATAGGCATTTAGGACACAATTGCCGCGTCCACCGCAGCCTTAGCCGCTTCAGAGAGGTTTCTACGCATATACCACCGATGCCAGCCACGGCATTTGCCGCTTTAGTGAGAGTTCTCCTCAGGCGCACCTCTCTCAACCGTAAACCTTGAAAACTTTCAACTTTATCAGAGTGTGCCGCCAAGCGAGCGATAGAGGTCGATTGAGCGGCGGGCAGCCGTCACCTCGGTGGTAGTCATTTCCTTCACGTGCGAGAAGCCCGTACTGCCTGTGTACTTCACCAGCACCTGCTTGGCGTGGCTTAAGGCATACACCAAATCCTTCATGTCGGCCGTCACGGCGTCATCGAAGTTTTCCCAAATCATGCGGCCGCGACCGCGGCCACGATTCACCATGCGCGGCACGTAGCTGTAGACAAAGCCATTGGCCACCACCGTCACGCTGTCGATGTTCAAGGGGTCGTCGGCATAATACTGCGCGCGCAAGTGTAGAGCGCCGGGACGGCCGGCACGGGTGTCGAAATATAGGTAGAGGGCGTTGCATGTGCTGTCCATGGTCACTCCCTGCGGCATATAGCGCATGGCACCGCCCGGCAGACGCTGCTCGGAGAAGTCGGCCAGCAGCGATGAGGCTGCAGGCACGGGGTCGTCGGTCCAGCGCAGACGCTGCGGCATGTAGCTGTCGATGCCCTTGATGGTGTAGTCGGTCGACAGCAGTTTGTTGAGCCAGTCCTTGTCAACGGTAGAGTGCTGTTCGGCTGTGGCAGCAGCACTGCTGCCCTGCCCCGCCTGCAGACGGGCACGCTCGCTGCGCATGCGGCGGGCAAAGTCGCTGTCGGTGGCAGGCTGCTGCGCGGGTTTGCGGGCACGCTCGGGGTGCAGCCGCCTCACAGGCAGCCTTATGCTTTCGTCAAGGTCGGTTTCATCGGCCCGCACTGTGGCGGGCAGCAGGGCCGCAGTGGCGGCCAATAACACAGATGCTATTGTGAGTATACGTTTGTAAATTTTCATCGCTATGTGCAAAGTTACTACTTTTTAGTCTTTGCCGCCCACTGATTATTCTTGATTTTTTTCGTTTCTACAGAAAGGCACGTTTTTATGGGCTTCAATGGGGGTACTGCAAAGAATCAGTGAACGGCAAAAAAATTCCTGAAGCCCAGTTGAAGGGGCTCCAGGAACTCGCTAAAGTAACGTATTATAATCTATTTCATCACTTTACCATAAACTTTTGGCCGCCGGCCACATACACGCCGCTGGGAAGACCGATGGTCTTGCTGCCGTCGAGCACGAAGCTGGCCACAATCATCGGTGCCACCCTATTCTTCTATCCGCTGTAAAGGCGTATGTGATTTCCCCCCCTTGTGGCAAGAACGGCATAACGACAGTTTTTAGGGGGGCTCGGATTTCACGGATTTTCACAGACTCTTGTTTTTCGACTGAAAAACTCGTGCAAATATAAAATTTCGACGGAAAGGCATAAAGGCAACTGGTCTTTATGCCTTTCCGTCGAAAAAAAACTTGTGGCTTTGCCGAAAGGCTGGCGCGACTTTTGCTTTAAGTCCTAAACCTTACAGCACATTGATTTTCAGGCGGCTCAGGGCTCGGTCGGCCTTGGCTTTGGCGCTCTCAACATCGGTGTCGGTGGCCAGAATCACGGCCATGCGGCGGTGGCCCTTAACTTCGGGCTTGCCAAAGATGCGCAGCTGCACACCCGGCTCGGCGAGAGCCTTGTCGACGTCGGCAAACTCCACCAGGCGGCTGTTGCCCTCCACCACCACAGCACGCGAGGCACTTGGGCCGTAGAAGCGTATAGGGGGCACGGGCAGGCCCATCAGCGCGCGGGCATGCAGGGCAAACTCGCTTATGTCTTGCGAAATCATCGTGACCATGCCAGTGTCGTGTGGACGCGGCGACACTTCGCTGAATATCACCTCATCGCCTTTCACAAACATCTCCACGCCAAACAGGCCGTAGCCGCCGAGGGCGTCGGTCACCTTGCGCGCAATGCTTTGGGCACGCTCGCGGGCCAACTGGCTCATGGCCTGGGGCTGCCATGAGTAGCGGTAGTCGCCATCGACCTGAATGTGGCCCACGGGTTCGCAAAACTCGGTGCCGCTCACCGAGCGCACGGTGAGCAGGGTGATTTCGTAGTCGAAGTCGACGAAGCCCTCCACTATCACGCGGCCGGCTCCGGCGCGGCCGCCCTCTTGCGAGGTGTGCCAGGCCTTGTCGACGTCGGCCTGCGAGCGCACCACACTCTGGCCATGTCCGCTTGAGCTCATCACAGGCTTCACCACGCAGGGCATGCCCACGGCCTCGATGGCGGCGTCAAACTCCTGGCGCGTGCCAGCAAAGCGGTAGGGCGAGGTGGGAACGCCCAGCTGCTCGGCGGCCAGGCGGCGAATGCCCTCACGGTTCATGGTGAGCAATGTGGCGTGGGCGGTGGGCGTCACGTTGAAGCCCTCCTTTTCGAGTTCCACCAGTGTGGGGGTGGCTATCGCCTCAATCTCAGGGATGATGTGGTCGGGCTTCTCAAGCTCCACCACACGGCGCAGGGCTTCGCCGTCGAGCATGTTAAACACGTGGCTGCGCTGAGCCACCAGCATAGCGGGCGCGCCGGGATAGCTGTCGCAGGCCACCACTTCCACGCCGAGGCGCACGAGTTCAATGGCCACTTCCTTGCCCAGTTCGCCACTGCCAAGCAGCAGGGCCTTCTGGCCGATTGCGCTGCCTATAGTGCCAATCTTTGTCATAGTCAAAATTAGTTTTTATGTTTAGAAAAAGCACTGCAAAGTTAGTCCATTAAGTTGAAAGTTGAAAGCTGGAGGCCGAATACATCATCCCGAGATTCCGCAGAACAGCACAGACTAAAAATTGATAGTGTCGAATAGTATCCAACTATTTGTAAAATATGTTATTACATGTTAATTGTGGGGGGTGATTTGGCAGATTTATGTATTTTCGCACTCGGAATAAAACTGGCACGTTTTAGCAACATGTTATTAGCTCAGCAATTCAGCGGCCAAAGGCCGCACGCGCTGCTTACGCCTATATGTTCCGGCATGCGCTGCTTGACTATTGCCAACTGAAGTAGGAGAAGATTAAAAACTGAAATTAAAATGTTACTAATCTATTCAAACAATGGCGCCGCCACGGGACAGCAGCGCTGACTTATGAAAAAATGCGAAACAGCATTATGAAAAATGCAATGATGAAGCTTGTGCTTGCTTGGTGCTTCATCGTTGCGGGCTGCAGTGCAGCTTATGCCAACAGCATCACCGGCTTTCAAAGCGGCTGGTGGTGGCAGGCGGCAGGATATGCCGGTCTGGGCAATGCCAACGAGAACCTGGCTTTTGCCGAATATTACACCACGGCCGACAACGCCGAGGTGACTGTGAGTTTCAATCTGCTGGGCGAGTATGCCAACTATGTGAACCGCGTGTGCGTGTATGCCCGCAAATACGACCCGTCGACCGACGGCAATGAATCGATGGTGGCAAAGACGTTTGAGCGCGTGTGGGACTACCGCGACCCGACAGGCAAAACGGGCGCTGTGCTGCTGGCACAGACCACCGACATCAGGCAGGCCATGAGCCTCAAAGGCACCGTGGCTGAGGCCGGCGCCTATGTGCTGTATGTGACCGCCGACATCAACTCGAAGGCAAAAGACGGCTCTGAGCTGCCAATGATAGGCGGCCCGCGCAAAAACCTGACCAAGCTTGGCGCCGGGATCACCAAACTTGAAGGTGGCGACCTTGGGTATATATACGATGACTCTTATAAGGCATTCCGCTACAACGGCAACACCGCCTTGCGTGAGAAAGACATATATGACGCCAGCGGCAAGCGCGCACTGGTGATGCAAAACCGCGTGTTGTTTGCCCCCAACGACTTCTACTCGAAATATTACCGCATTCCTGCCATTGTGTCGACGAGCGACGGCTCCTGCTGGCAGTGAGCGATGCCCGCAAGAAGCACATTCACGACATCACCAACGACATCGACATAATTTTGCGCCGCTCAATTGACAACGGCCGCACGTGGAGCACGCCTATGACCATAGCCAAGGGCGAAGCCAAATACAAGAGCGACGGCACACTCGACTGCCTCAACTCGATAGGCTACGGCGACCCCGCATTTGCCTCGCTACCCAACGGCGACATTCTGTGCGCCTTTATCCACGGCTATGGCCTTGGCTTCACCGACAATAACAAAAAGACTTACGACAGCTACGCCATTAGCCGCGACAACGGACAGACGTGGAGCACTCCGCAGTATCTGTGCGACAAAAACGGCAACAAGCTGTCGATAATCGAGAACGAGCGCGGCAACATTGCCCCTGGCAACATGTGTGTGGTGAAAAGCGGCCTGCTGGCAGGCAAGGTGATAGCCTGCTTCCGCTCGTTCAAATCCGCCTCGGGGTGGTATTACACCAACGGAAACTACTTCCTCGTGTATGATCCCAACAACAACTACTGGCAAGTGTTGCAGCCAAACGTTGCGACATCATCGGCAATGTTCAAATCGTCGAATGGCACCGACGACGAGGCGCAGCTCGTCGAGGTGGGAGAAAACAAGTTTCTGATGTCGATTCGCACCAATGGCACCGGCCAGCGCCAGTTTGTGCTGCTCACCATGAGCGGCAGCACAAGCGACGTGCGCTGGAGTGCAAAAAACCTGGGCCAGTGCGGCATGAACCTGAAAGAAAAGGCCAACGGCGCCATGACCACATTCATCACCAAAGACGGCAAGGAATACCTGCTGCACACCGTGCCCACCACCCAGGCTTCGGCCTCGGGAGGCACAGCCACCACCACGCGCTCGGGCCTGTGTGTGTTCTACGCGCTAAAGAGCGATGTGGCCACGGGCAACTTCACATGGACCAAGAGCCTGTGTCTGAGCGACCCCAACGACTACCTCGACGAGACGGCACAGTACAGCTCAATCACCGTGCAGCAAGACGGAACTGTGGGCATCCTGTATGAGGGCTACCCGCAAATCATACGCATCGAAGCCGACCAGGTGGACGAGGATGACAACTGCGACCAGGGCGGCGACTACCTGATGCGCGCCATCTACATGAACCTGCGCATAGGCGACATAATCGATGGGGCGCAGCGCTACGAGCAGCTGCCCCTGCTGCCACCAGTGATAACGCCCGGCACGTCGACATTCGACACCAACAAATCCACCGACCGCCCCGAAATTGTGATCACCACCCCCAACGACTTGCAAACGACGGAGTCGAAGGTGGACTACAACATTCAGATATTCAACGAGAAAAACGTGATGGTGGCCGAGCGGTCGCTGGGCTGCGAGTTTGACACCAAGTCGGTGACACTGAAATGGAGCGACCTGAAGACCAACGACGGTGTGGCATTTGCCACAGCGGTGAAGAACAACTACACCGTGCGCGTCAACGCCAAGTGCTTCACCGGCAACATGACCTACATTTCGCCGTCGGCCATCACATCGCAGATGTATTACTTCCGCACCCCCACACGCCTGATTCGCATAGTGGCCAAGCCCGGTGACAACAACGGCGACCCGAGCATCACGGCCAACGGCGTGCAGGCCGACAAGGGCGTGACAATCACCGCCGGCGTTGGCGACAAGGTGACCGTGCATAGCGGCCACAACCGCGCGCCATATGAGTTTCTGTACTTCACCAGCGACTATGCCGGCCACAAGCGCCAATACTTCGACCCGGCCTTCAAGGCAGTGAGCGACAACCCGTCGCAATACTCGATTACGATGCCCAGCGAGCAGGACTTTCCCGACAACGACGGAGGCTGCATCACCATATATGCAGTGTATAACCAGGACCAGATAGGCGTTATGACCTACACGGCCACCAACTACTTCAACTCGGCCCACAACACCTACAGCGGCTTCAACATGTACCGCCACCCATACTACTCAGAGTGGAGTTCGCTCAACGGCTTCGACGGCCAGGGCGGCACACTATATAACGACGCGTCAGCGCCAGCCAGCGACTCGGTGTGGGTGTGGCCCACCCCCAGCGCCGACCTCAACCTTAACTACGGCAGCGACGCCCAGAACGTGAGCATTGTCAACCGCCTCACCTACCCCACCGAATACAAGAAAAACGGCCTTGACCTGCGCGCCCGCCTGATGAGCGACAAGTCGACGTTTGAAAACTACACCGCAGTGGTGATGCTCTACAACGAAACGGAGGGACGCTTCATGCTCCGCTCGGAGGTGGACAAGCAGCAGCGCGCCCGCGCCGCAAGCAACAACTCGGTGTATGCCTACTATGTGGTCAACGGCCGCTCGGCCCAATTCTCACAGGGCAGCAGCATTGCCGAAAATGCCATGGGCGTGCGCCAGTGGTATAGCGGCACCCTGCCTGCCGTGACCGACTACATGGACTTTGACGACGTGCTGGCACGCGACGGTTCAGACGGCACCCCCACCCTGCGCATAGTGTACTTCCTGATATACAAGACGGGCAGTGAAGACTTCGCGATAGCCGACCTCACCAAGGGCAGCAACTTTGCCATAAAGGTGGAGCAGGCGATTGTGGCCGACAAGGCTATGACCGGCATCAATGAGGCCACCACAGACAGTAATGGCCTGCTGATAGTGGGCCGCAACAGCAGCGCCACGTTCCGCCTTACCGGCGCCGACACTATGGTGACCGTGCACAACGTGCTTGGCCAGCAGGTGGCACGCTTTGCATTGGAAAATGGTGGCAGCAAGACGATTGAGCTGCCCAGCGGCGTGTATGTGGCCGGTGGCCAGAAGTTTATAGTGCGATAAGTCGAGATAACATGAACTGCACCCCAAAAGTTAGACACAAAACTTTTGGGGTGCAGTATGTATAGACGCCACAATTATGAAGAACGGCTGAATATAGTCAGTCGCATTCTCTGCGGAGAAACAATTGATTCAA
>CAKUMB010000017.1 GCA_934667475.1 uncultured Muribaculaceae bacterium
AGTCCGGTGCAATACCGAACTCTTTCTCAAATCGGATAGTTAATAACCTGTCCAACTTTTGGGGGTCACTTCATTGGCGTCAGGGACTTTTTTTGTGTGTAAGTTTGTTGGTTAATTCTGGCACAAAGGCGGGCTTTACATTACAATGAAAGCAATATCTGATACCAATCTCATAACTTTATTTTTACTCATGCGTTTAATAAAGCACGCAAATTTTCTGAACCATTCTCTTTTATGAATGGTTCGAGATGTTTTATACTTTCAATCTTGCGACTTGGCTCAATCATTGATTTGCCGCCCATTTTCTTTGCACTTGTAAAAAGGGTTGCACCGTTTTTTTTAAAAAAATAAAAGCTTAACTATCAGCAACATCCGTCGTGTTACATCGATATGTGGAGCGCACCTCCCCGCTCGAAAGTCGCGGGGCTATCGAGAGGCATGAGCCTACGGCACATCCCAGCCAGAAAATTCCGTCACAAATGCGTCAACTTTAGACGCCCAAACTTTAAGCATTCAACCTTCTATCTTACCGCCTTCTGACAGATAGAGGCGGCAGTTGGCTTCGAGTTCGTCATACCAGTCTTGGCCGAAACGGGCTATGAGTGGCTCGCGCAGAAACTCATAGAGGCGTATGCCCTTGGCGCGGCCCATGACCTCGGCAGCCTTGCATATTTTCCAGCGGTGGTAGTTGACGGCCGTGCAGTGGCTGTATTTGTTGACACGCACTGGATAGAGGGCACATGAGATTGGTTTTTTGAAACCTATGCGGCCTTCACGATAGGCTTTTTCGATGGCGCAGATGCACAGACCGCCTGGGGCGTAGCATGAGAACACGCAGTTGCGTCCGTCCACTATCTGTGTCACAAGGTCGCCATCGGGGTCGAGATAGCCCACCCCCTGCTCTTCTATCACCTGGCGGGCCTGGGGCAGCAGGTCGTCCCAAACCTGCGGCAGCAGTTGTTTAAGGGTGTCGTATTCTTGACGGGTGATGGGGGCTCCGGCGTCGCCCTCGATGCAGCATTCGCCCAGGCAGGCGTCGAGGTTGCAGCAAAAGAATCGCTCGGCCAGGTCGAGACTAACGAGTGTGTCGGCTATCTGAAACATTGTATCCAAAATCTGTTTTTTTGTGTGTGAGAATGTGATGGTTATGATTTATGTGTGGCAGATGCACCGGCGACCGACGAGGTGAGGCGGCTCAACTCGTGCTCAAGTTCGGTGCCGGTGAGTTTGAGGTGCAGGCGGCCGTTGACGGCATACGATATGTTGCCCGTCTCCTCGCTCACCACTATGGCGATGGCGTCGGTGGCCTGCGATATGCCCAGTGCCGAGCGGTGGCGCAGGCCCAGGTATTTGGGCACATCGGTGTCGTGCGACACGGGCAGGATGCAGCCGGCGGCGGCAAGGCGGTCGCCATCGATGATGAGGGCGCCGTCGTGCAGAGGGCTGTTTTTGAAAAATATGTTTTCGATGAGGCGCGCGTTGGCATTGGCGTTGATTATGTCGCCCGTGTGCTCATAGTCGGCCAGAGGCATTGAGCGGCGCACCACTATCAGGGCTCCCGTCTTGCTCTTGCTCATGCTCATGCACGAATACACCACGGCCATAATCCACTTTTTGCGCTCGTCGCTGCCGCCACGGTGCCACAGGCGGCTAAGGAATCCAAGCCCGCGGTGTGAGCCGAGTTCGATGAGAAAGCGCTTGATTTGGTCTTGAAACAGGATGACAATGATGAAGAGGCCAATGTCGATGAACTTGTCCATGATGGTGCCTATGAGGCGCATGTCGAATATCTTATACATCACCACCCAGGCTATGACAAATGCCATGACGCCCACAAAAATGTTGAGGGTGCCGCTGTCGCGCATGGTGCGGTACATGTAGAAGAGCAGTGTGGCCACAAGCAGTATGTCGATGATGTCCTTGATGCCAAAGAGTCCGAACAGTGTCATTCTTTCTTAAAGTTTTTAAGTTTAAAGTTTAAGGTTGAGGTCGGCAGCCACTATGGCTCGGGCCTCGACGGCTGGGCGCACATCGTGCACACGCAGAATGTGGGCACCGCGCAGCAGGGCCATGGTGTTGAGCACCGTGGTGCCGTTGAGCGAGTCGGCCGGAGTGACACCCAGCAGGCGGAATATCATCGACTTGCGCGATATGCCCACCAGCAGCGGCACGTTGAGGGCGTGGAAAGCCTTGAGGCCGTGCATCAGTTCGTAGTTCTGCTCCACCGTCTTGCTGAATCCGAACCCTGGGTCGGCAATCACGTCGGCCACACCCAGTTGGTGCAGTTCGTCGACCTTGCGGGCCAGATAGGTGAGCACGTCGGCGGTGACGTCGGAGTAGTCGGTGAGCTGCTGCATGGTGGCCGGAGTGCCGCGCATGTGCATCACTATGTAGGGCACTCCCAGCGAAGCCACTGTCTTAAACATGTGGTCGTCGAGCGTGCCGCCGGCCACATCGTTCACTATGTCCACTCCCAGCTGCTCCACACAGCTGCGGGCCACCGAGGCGCGGAATGTGTCGACACTAACCACAGCGTCGGGCGCAAGGCGGCGCACCACCTCCATGCCCTTTTCGAGGCGGGCGAGTTCTTCGGCCTCGCTCACCTCGGTGGCGCCGGGACGCGTGGAATAGGCGCCAATGTCGATGATGTCGGCACCCTCGTCAATCATCTGGCGCACGCGGGATTCGATGTGCTGAGTGTCGGGGCAGCGGCTGCCGCCATAGAAACTGTCAGGCGTCACATTTAGTATGCCCATAATGAGCGGATGGTCTATTTCGAGCAGACGTCCGCGCAGGTTCAAGCTGTATGTTTTGAAATCGGTCACGATGTTGTTGCTGTTTTTTTGTGATTGCTATGCGAAAATACTACAATAATCGCTAACGGCAAAATCGGCCGCCGGCAAAAGTCAGAAGCCTGGCACGGGGTCGAGGCGGCGCTCGGGTGCTGACGAGCGGAGCTTGGAGGCCTTGGCGCGGCGGTGCTTGCGGCTGTGGCGCTTGGCACGGTGCCGGGCGGGCGGAGCGAAGGTCACGGAATCGGCCGTGGTGGCCGAGTCGAAGAGCTCCACATCGGGCACGCGCTGCACCTTGGCAGGCACCCCACCCCGCGTGCAGCGCGAGGCCAAAGCCATGGCTGCCACGGCAATGGCAAGCACCGCCAGAATAGCATAGGCACCCACGCGCTCGTGGCGGCTGAGGTCGAAAAAGCCAGCGGCAGAGGCAATGAATTTCTTAAAACGGCTGTTCATGTCAGCAAAAATAGCATTTTTGCAAATCACTATGCAAAAAACAGACCGAAATCGATGGCCCTCGCAATTTTTTGTATAATTTTGTACCACAATTCACTCATTAATTAAAAAAGACACGCAAAACACAACATCACACCCCATAAAGGGAACAAACTTATGCGAAAATTTCTTAAAGCAATACCCACTGGCATCACATCGCTACTGGCCCTGACGCTGCTATCGTACCTGTCGCTTGCGCCAGACCCGTTTGACATGAACGAAGAAGCACACCTGTTTGCAGGCGCCGACAAGCTGGTGCACATACTCATGTATGTCGGCACCACCCTGGCATTCCTTTTCGACTATGCCAAGCACCGCCTGCCCCACCACACCAAAATCAACATTGAGCTGGCACTGACGGCCACCGCCATGGTGATAGGCGTAGTGATGGAGATATTGCAGCTGGTGATGCGCCTGGGGCGCAATTTCGACTTCAGCGACATAGTGGCCAACTGCATAGGGGCCGCACTGGCCATGGCAGCGGCACACCTGTGGCTGATTCCGCGCTTCCGCCACAGCATGCTGCGCCACCACCATCACCACCACCATCATCGCCCAGCCTCCGAAAAGCAGTAGTAGCACTGAAATTTTGGCGGCACGCGTGCTTGGATTTCTACAAAAAAAGCATAACTTTGCACTATAAAATAACAGGTTACAAACATCACCCCCCAATACACATAAGCATGGCAACCCCGGCACACAACTCCACACGGCGCCTTTGGGCCGTAGCACTCGCAATAGTGGCGTGCGCACTCCAGCTGCACGCCTACAACTTCACCGCCGTGAGCGAAAGCGGCACAGGATATGAGTCGCAAACGTGGTTTTACTGCGGCAGCGGCAACGACCTCGACCAGACAAAAATCAAGAACCTTTGGAACGAGGGCAAGCGCATCACCAGCGTGGCCTACACCGACAAGGGCTGGTTTGTGGTGATGGCAAAGAACACCAAACTGACAATGCAGACCTACCACTACGACAGCACCTGGCCCACAGAATGGATCACCGAGAAGAAGCGCGACGGCTACCACTTCACCTCGATAGGACACAGCGACAACAGGTGGATGCTGGTGATGTCGCAGAACTCGGGCTACACCAGCCAAACATGGATGTACGACAACTGGAGCGCGCTTAAGAGCCGAATCTCGAGCAAATGGAGCGACGGCTACAAGGTGACCAGCGCCGTGCACGACGGCAAAAAGTGGCTGGTGGTGATGAGCAAAGGCACAAAATATTCACAGCAAGAGTGGATGAAGGAATCCACCTACACCGCCATTCGCAACCGCATAAAGGCCGAGTGGGACAAGGGATGGTCGCTGCAGTCGCTTGACTACGGAGGCGGCGAGTATCTGGCCATGATGGTGAAATACACTGATGGGCACAAGCCGGCTCAGTCGTTTGTGGGCTCGTCGGACAACATATCGGGCAACATCGACGACTGGTGGAAGGCAGGCAAGAAGCTGGCCCACATAGGTGGCGGCAAGGACAACGGCAACGCAAGCCAGCCCACCTATGCCAGCAACGGCAACAGCGGCAACGGAAATGGCAACTACGGAGTGGGCAAAGCCACCGGCAAGGTGACATTTGAGCAGCTGCCCAACGGCGGCGAGCGGGTGAACCTGCCCGACGGCGGATACCGCGTGAACTACAAGCAGAAGGACGGCAGCATACTCTCGTATGAAGCCCACCCGTGCATCATTTGTCACGGCACGGGACAGTGCACCGTGTGCTACGGCACTGGCGGCCGCTATGCCAACGGCATATTCTACCCCTGCAACTACTGCTGCGGCACCAACAAGTGCAGAGCCTGCCAGGGCAACAAGGTGACCACCCTCACCAGCACATACAAGAACGGCGTGGCCGTGGGCTATGGCAACGACGGCCGCCAATACATTGGCACTGCCGACGGCGGCAACTCGCGCAGCAGCAGCCGCGACCGCAGCCGCAACAAGTCGTCGCGCAGCCGCAACAAGTCGAACGACTATGTGGAGACCATAGAGTATGCACCCAACTACACTGGTCTGGGCGACAACGTGTGGTGCGAAAAGTGCCAGTCGTGGGGCAGCCGCCACTCGCACATTCGCAAGCGCGTGCATTAGAGGAAACCGGTTTTAACAGCCAACAGCGGCGCTGGGCGGGCGTTTTTCACCCTGCTCAGCGCCGCTGTTGCTCGAATTATGGCCCGATGCGGTGAAAAATTGGAACAGTAAATGCGCATTTTTTGGATAATATTCATTAAGTTTGTAGATTGAAGAATAATATAGTTTGTAAAACGACCAAACAGAATCAACGTGGACCAAGATACTAAGAACGGCGGTTCTACCCCCAACAAGGCCCAAACCGGCACACACGCAAGTGCGGGCAAGATAGCAGCATGGGCTGTAGCCACCATTGTGGCAATAGTGGTGCTGCTGCCGCTGTCGCTATACATACCCTGGGTGCAAAACGCCGTGAAAGACGTGGCCTGCCGCTATGCCAGCGAAGCCACGGGCATGAGCATAAGCGTGGACCGAATTCTCATAAAGTTTCCGCTGAAGATGAGCGTGGACGGCGTGGCCGTGCTCGACTCGGCACGCGACACCATGGTGGTGGCCGGCAACCTGACGGCCAACGTGGCCCTGCGCCCGCTGCTCGACAAGCGAGTGAGCGTGGACGAGGCCAGCCTGAGCGACGGCGCCTACCGCATGCTCAGCGAAGACTCGTCGATGCTGCTCAAGGCCCGGGTGCGCCTGTGCCAGATTAGGGGCACGCTGGTCGACCTTAACCGCCGCGAGGTGAACCTGCCATATGGCGACCTGCGAGGCGGCAACGTGAGCCTCGTCTACCGTCCCGACAAGGTGAAGCACAAACCCGACACCGCCAAGACCGAGCCGTGGCGAGTGACCGTGGGCCACCTGACGCTGGCCGACGTGGACTATGCCATGAGCATGCAACCCACCATCGACACCCTGACCACCCACATAGGCAGCGCGCGTCTCGACGGCGGCATTGTGGACATGGCCGCCCACACCGTTGACGCCGACTACTTTGGCCTGGACAGCGTGAGCTGCGACTACCGCTACCCCACCGCTGAGTGGGCCCGCCGCTACACACAGCTGCACCCTGTGGAGCCCGACACATTCCCGCCAGCCGACACCGCCACGTGGCAGATACGCGGCAAGCAGGTGAGCCTCTCCCGCTCGAGCGCTGTGTATGCCCTGAAGGGGGCAAAACCCGCCAGCCGCGGACTCGACATGAACCACATAGCCGTGAGCGGCATAAACCTGAGCATTGCCAACCTCTATAACCAGGGCGTGAACGTGAAGGTGCCCATCACCAGCCTCAAAGCCACCGAGCGGTGCGGAGTGGGCATCACCGAAGCCAAGGGCACATTTGCAATGACGCAGAGTTCCATCGACGTAAGGCGGATGGAACTGCACACCCTGCTGAGCGACATTCTGCTCGACACACACCTCGACATGAGCCTGCTCGACACCAAGCCCACAGGCATCATCAGGCTCGACACGCGCGCCGCCATTGCCCTGCAAGACGTGCAGCGCCTGATGCCCGCACTGGCGCCGATGCTGAAGGGAGTGCCTCAGCTGCGCCCCATTGCCCTCGAGGCCAAAATCAAGGGCAACCCGAACCATGTGGCCATTGAGCGCTGCATGGCCGAGATTCCACGATATGCGCGCGCCGAAGTGAGCGGCACCGCCGACAATGTGCTCGATTCCAAGCGCCTGGCCGGCAACCTGGCCGTGAAGGCACGCCTGCTCAACATCAACTTTGTGAAGCCCATGCTGCTCGACGCGGCCACACAGCGGCAGGTGGGACTGCCGCCCATGGACGTCACTGCCAACGCCAAGTTCAATTCAAGCAGCATTGCCGGCGACGCCGTGATGCGCCTGGCCACCGGCTCACTGGCCGGCAAGGGACACTTCAGCGCCAACTCGCAGGGCTACGGCATCGACGCCACACTCACCACATTCCCAGTGCAGGCCGTTCTGCCACTGATGGGCATAGGCAACGTCACGGCCCACATCACAGCCTCTGGCCACGGATTCGACTTCACCAGCCCCAAAACGGCAGTCAAGGCCAATGTGGACCTGGGCAGCATAGTGTATAACAAAGCCGAATACCGCAACATGCGCGCCAATGTGGACATGGGCGGCGGCCACATTAAGGGCACACTTGACTCAAGCAACCCCAACTGCGACCTGTATCTGCAGTGCGACGCCACGCAAAGTGGCGACAACTACGATTTTGACGTGACTGGCAACATCAACGACCTCGACCTGCACGCCCTGAACCTATACAGCGGCGTGTGCCGCGGCAATGGCATGATAAAGGCAAGCGGCAGCATGAACCTGCGCCGCAACCTGTATGACGTGAAACTTGACCTCAACGACCTGAACTGGACGGTTGACAGCGACGCACTGTTTGCCAACAGCGCCTCGCTCAACTTTGTGGCCACCGACAGCAGCGTGACGGCCGGCATCATCGACGAGGGCACCACGCTCGACTTCAGCGCCGGGTGCGGCTTAAACGCACTCATGAGCCAATTTGAGCGCAGCTACAAGATAGCCATGGGCCAGTATGAAAAACGCTCGCTCAACATCGACACCCTGCAGCGCGCCCTGCCCCACTTTGCCCTTAATCTGCAAATGGGGTCGGACGGCATGATACAGCGCTACCTCGACAAATATGATGTGGACTTCCGCAAAGTGAGCATGAACGTGCGCAACGACAGCACCATATTCATCGACGGACTGGTGCACTCGCTCAGCATAGGCTCAACGGCCATCGACACCATCACCCTGCACGCCCAGGAGTCGAAAAACAAATACCTGGCCTTCAACGCCCACATGGGCAACCGCCCAGGCACATTCGACGAGTTTGCCTCGGTGACGATGCGCGGCGGCATAGGAGGCCCCGTGCTCAACTTCCTGGTGGAGCAGCAAAACATAAAGCGCGAAACGGGCTACCGCGTGGGCGTGAACGCCGCCCTCACCGACACCGCCGTGAACATGCGCTTCTTCCCGCAGCAGCCCGTGATAGGCTACCGCAAGTGGAACGTGAACGACAGCAACTATGTGAGCTTCAACTACCTGAGCAAGATGCTGAAGGCCAATCTGCAGCTCGAAAGCGACTCAAGCCTGGTGTCGCTGCAAACCCACCCCGCGGGCGATGCCGGCAAGGAGAACATTAACCTGAAGCTGGCCAACGTGAGGATTCAGGATTGGATGAAGTTCATGCCCGACATGCCGCCCATGACAGGCGTGCTCAATGCCGACATGGATGTGGCCTACGACGGCAAAAACCTGGAGGGCAACGGCAAGGTGGCGCTCAACAACTTTGTGTACAACGACCAGCCGCAGGGCAACTATGAGATGAACACGCGCCTCACCATCGACCCGAGCACGGCCAGCACCACGGTCAACGCCGATGTCAATGTCGACGGCTCGCAAGTGGCTCTGGCCTACGGCTCACTCAACGACTCCACTTCGCACAACCCGTTTAACGTGAAAATGAAGCTCAACCACTTTCCGCTGTGCAAGGCGTCGGCCTTTATTCCTGGCGGACTGGTGGCACTGGGCGGATATCTCGACGGCGACCTGAGCGTGACAGGCTCGATGCAGAAACCCGTGATTAACGGCTATGTGATGGGCGACTCGGCAGTGGTGCAGCTGCCGCGCTACGGCAGCTCGATGGCGCTGGCATCGAGCAAGATACCCATCGACTCCAATGTGGTGCGACTCGACAACTACAAGATATTGGGACTCAACAACCGCCCCGTCACAGCCAACGGCGTGGTGAACATGCGCGACATGCAAAACATGATAATCGACCTGCGCCTCGACGGCAGCAACGTGCAGTTCATTGGCAGCGAGCAGAAGAGTTCGAGCGAGGTGTTTGGCAAGGCATTCGCCAATCTGGCCTGCTCGGTGCGCGGCCGCGGCAACTACATGGACGCACAGGCGTCGCTGACCCTGCTGCCGGGGTCAAACATCACCTATGTGCTGCAAGACGAGGTGTCGAGCCTGACCACGCAGGTGGATGAAAACATGGTGCGCTTTGTCAGCGGACGCGACTCGCTGAGCTGGATGAACCTGAAGACCCAAGCCGCCGCCTCGGCCATGAACGTGCGCGCCGACATCGATGTGCAGCAGGGGGCCAAAATCAACGCCTACCTGTCGGCCGACGGCAAAGACCGCGTGCAAATCGACGGCAGCGGCAAGCTGAAATACACCCTCGACTTTGCCGGCAAGAGCAACATGGTGGGCTCATACACCATAGAGTCGGGCAGTGTGCGCTACTCGCCGCCACTGATTTCGCAAAAGATATTCAACTTTGTGGAGGGCAGCCGCATTACGTGGACGGGCGACCTGATGAACCCGCAGCTCGACATCACCGCCACCGAGTCGCTGAAGACGAGCGTGAACTCGGGCGGCGAGGGCTCGCGCCTGGTGGACTTCGTGATCACCGCCACCGTGGGCAACAGCCTGAGTAACATGAGCCTCGACTTCGACATGAGCGCCAACAACGACATGACCGTGCAAAACGAACTGCAGGGCATGACGCCGCCGCAGCGCTCGCAAGCCGCCATCAACCTGCTGCTCTACAACTCCTACTCGGGCTTGAACTCAACGGGCAGCATGAACCTCTCGACCACCGGTGCGCTCTACTCGTTCCTGCAGTCGCAACTCAACAGCTGGGCGGCCAGCAACCTCAAGGGCATAGACCTTACATTCGGCATCAACCAGTATGACCAAAGCCGCAACGGCAAGTCGCAGACCGAGACCAGCTACTCCTACCGCCTGTCGAAGACGCTGTTTAACGACCGCTTCAAGATAGTGGTGGGCGGCGAGTATAGCACCGACGCCACCAGCGAGCAAAACTTCTCGCAAAACCTTATCAACGACATCTCGTTTGAATACAACCTGAACGCGAGCGGCACAAAATATCTGCGCCTATTCCGCCACACAGGGTTCGAGAGCATACTCGAGGGCGAAGTCACCGAAATGGGCGCGGGCTTTGTGATTAAGCGCAAGCTGAGCACACTGCGCCACCTGTTCCGCTACCGCTCGCCCGAACGCATAGCCGAAGACTCGGCAAAGGCAGCACGCGAAGCCGCGCGCAAGGCCGCAGCAGAATCACCAACACAGCAACACCACAGCAAATGACGACAAACAAACTGCTAACCCGCATAGCGATGGCCGTTCTGGCCGCAGCCGCTGCCCTGGGCACCGCTTCGTGCTCCACCACCAGCCGCCTTGAGGCTGGCGACGTGCTTTATACCGGAGTGAAAAAGGTGGACTACCGCCAGGCCGACTCGGTGAAAATCGACGCCGATGTGCAAGACCAGATATTTGAGGCCATCAACGTGAAGCCCAACAACCCGCTGTATTCGCCCTACTACCGCACCCCACTGCCCATAGGACTGTGGGTGTATAACCACTGGAATCCGAAGTCCAAGGGCCTCAAGGGATGGCTCTACCGCAAGCTGGCCGCACAGCCGGTGCTCATAAGCCGCGTGCGCCCCGAGGCGCGCGTGAAGATGATCAACACCCTGCTAAGCAACAACGGCTACTTCAGCTCGAGCGCAGCCTACACCCTTAACTACAGCAGCAAAAACAAGCGCAAGGCCAGCATCACCTACAGCGTGAACGTGGGCAAACCCTATGTGATAGGCCATGTGACCTACCTTGAAGGCGGCACTCCGCTGAGCCAGCTCATCGACTCGATGGCGCGCGCCGACAGCTATCTGCGCCAGGGCAAGCGCTACTGCCTGGACTCGCTCAACAACACGCGCATCAACATCACCAACAAGCTGCGCGACAAGGGCTACTACTACTTCCAGCCCGACTACCTGCAGTATGAGGCCGACAGCTCGCTGGAAAAGGGAGTGATAGACCTGAGGCTGATGAAGTCGGCCAACATACCCAACATGGCCATGGTGCAATACTACACACGCCGCGTGACGGCCACTGTGGAAAGCAGCGACGGCGGCGGCACGCCCGACACGCTGCAAATGCGCAACTGCACCCTGGTGAAGATGATGCCGGTGAAAATCAAGAACGAACTGATTCCATCGTGCCTCAGCTCAAGGCCAGGACGCCCATTCAAGGTGGGCAGCATGGACCGCACGCAACTGCGGCTGTCGCGCCTGGGCATATTCAGCAGCATCAACATGAACGTGACGCCCGTAGACTCGGTGACACCCGAGGGCAACGGACTGCTTGACCTGGATGTGAAGTGCGCCCTCGACAAGCCACTGGAGGTGAAATTTGAGGTGCAGGGCACGTCGAAGTCAAACAGCTTCATCGGCCCCGGACTCGAGACCTCGCTCACACACAAGAATCTGATGGGCGGCGGCGAGCAGCTGAGCTGGAACTTGAATGCCTCCTACGAGTGGCAGACGGGCAAGGGCAGCAGCTATAAGAACAGTGACTTGAACTCCTACGAATTCGGGTCGGACGTGACCCTGGCCATTCCACGGCTGCTGGCACCGCGCTTCGTCGACCGCTCGCGCCGATACCTCAACTGGACGCGAACCTCACTAAGCGCAAGCATCATGAACCGCCCCAACTACTTTAAAATGGCGCAGTTTGGCACCAAATTCAGCTGGGAGTGGCATGCCAACAAAAAGTCGCTCAACCAGTTCACCCCATTCAAGCTCACCTACTCGAAGGTGATAAGCAAAACGGCGGCCTTCGACTCGGCAATGGCGGCCAACCCAGCCATTGCGCAGAGTTTCAAAAACACGTTTATCCCCGAAATGGAATACTCCTACACCTACGACAACAGCTTCGGGCCCAACAACATCACATGGTCGTCGACCATCACCGAGGCAGGCAACCTGTTTGCCGGCATGTGGGCGGCTTGCGGTTCCAAGGGCACCAAGAGGCTGTTTGGCACACCATTCTCGCAATTCATAAAGGCGCAGACCCAGCTGGTGTGGTCGCGCAACCTGGGCGGCGGCAAGAGCCTTGTGTCGCGCGTGTTCCTCGGCGCAGCGCACGCCTATGGCAACTCGTCGCAGGTGCCCTACAGCGAGCAGTTCTACATAGGCGGCGCCAACTCGGTGCGAGCCTTCACCGTGCGCACCATTGGCCCGGGCAGCTACCACCCTGCCGAGCAGAGCATCAACGCCTACTACGACCAGACCGGTACGTTTAAGTTCGAAACCAACTGGGAGCTGCGATTCCCCATTTTGGGCTATTTCAATGGTGCAATTTTTGTAGACGCTGGCAACGTGTGGCTGCTGAAAGCCGACGACCTGCGCCCTGGCGGTGAACTGAAGCTTAAAAACTTTTTCGACCAGCTGGCTGTGGGCACTGGTGTGGGTCTGCGCTTCGACATGAGCATGCTGGTGGTGCGCGCCGATGTGGGCGTGGGCATCCACGCGCCCTACGACACCGGCAAGCGCGGCTATTACAACATGAAGCGCTTCAAAGACTCTCTGGCCCTGCACATAGCCATCGGCTACCCATTTTAGCCCTCAGCCACACATAACGCATTTATATTCAGCGATGAAAGGACACGGATAGCCGCGTCCTTTCATCGCTGAATCGCATTTTACCGACACTGGCGTCAGTTGGGTGCGTAGGGGATGATGTAGCGCTTTGAACTGGCCGAGCCCACTATGCCCCAGCCGCCATTCACGTTGGAGTGAATGCCTATGGGATTGGTGAACACATCGCTGAGCGATATGCGGTATTTGGCCATCGACTTTTGGAAGTAATACAGATCGGGCGAAATGCTGAGAAGGTCGACCATCACATATCGCTTGCATCGAAGGAAGAAACCACTCATCTTGCGGCGGATGCGGCTCTCAACGGTGATTACGCAGTCTTTGCCGTCAATCAGGTGGTCGTCGAAGGCACTGTTGAAGTAGGCATCGAGCAGACCGTAGCCCTTGTCGAGCTGGCCGTCGTGAAACACTGGCGAGGCCGATGTGAACACGTCGCCCACATGATAGTAGGTGCACAGGTCGGATATTGCAAACTCGCCCACGCTGCGCACGCGCATCATGTAGTAGTTGCGTGTGCCGGGCTGGTCGTGAAACTTGAATGTGATGCGCATCACAGTGTCGGCACCCCAGTCGTCGCTCATTGCCAGCCAATCGTCCTCGGTGCTTAAATAGCGGGCCTCTTCGTCGGCCGCCTTGCTGTAGAACGGTTCGTGAGACATGTCGGAAAGCTCCACTATGGGCAGCACAGTGGTTTCGGCGGAGGTCGGTGGCGCTCATCTGCGACGAGAGCAGACCAAAGTTGCTGCGGCGGCCATACACCACCACATTGTCGAGTTTCACGCCCGAGGCAAGGCTTGAAGAGTCGCGCTGCGAGTCGCCAGGCTTTGTGTCGCCGGCCCAGGCCATGGGCGCAGCCACCGCCACAGTGGCAGCCAGCGTTAAAATTCTGTTTACCATAGCGGTTTTACGTGTTTTTTTGTATGTGACCTTTTTTTACGAGTCGCTCTCATCGAGCACCCAAATCATTCGCAGGGTGGCCGTCTTCCAGCTGAAGCCGTCGGGCAAGTCAAAGAGGTATCCCTTAGCCACCTTGTCGATGATGAGGCGCGTGGGCCGGTCGTAGGGGTCAATGGCAACCACCTCGTAATAGTTTGGGGTAAAGTAGGCCTCGCTCGACAGCGGGTTCACGTCGATGGTGAAGCCACTGCCGTTGGCACTGAACGTGAGCGTGCGGCTGCTGCCGTTGGCAAACACTGCATGAGCCTTACTGAACTTGACGGGGAGCTCTTCACTGCTATAGGTCACAATGTCGGAAACACGATTGTTGTCGTAGACAATGGTTGACTGGCGCTTCCACGATTTGGTGGCAATAGCCGTAATCAGCCAGCTGGTGGTGTATTCCGTGCCGGCATCAATCATGGCGCCGTTGGCCCAGAACACCTTGTTTTTTGAATCCTGTGGACGAGTGATGTGGTTGGGGTCTGGTTCGTCGCCTCCGCAAGCCGCAAAGGCAAGCATCAGGGGCATCAGCATTAGCAAGATAATCGCCTGCTTCATATCGATTTGTGTTTAGTGTTTGAAAAACATTAATTAGTTGCACCAAATATAACGATAAAAAACATAAGCGGCAATAGATTAAGCGGATTCCGAAGTTTTTTTGCATCTATTAACATCTACGGCTTTACGAGGAAGGAACTAAGCTCATAGAGGAGGTAGATGGGAAGGAACACTATCATGAGAGTGAATGGGTCGCCCGTGGGGGTGATGACGGCAGCCAGCACCAGCAGCAGCACTATGGCGTGGCGGCGGTAGGTGGAGAAGAAGCTGCGGTGCAGAATACCCACGCCGCCCAGCAGCCAAGCCAGCAGCGGCAACTCAAACACCACACCCATTATGAATATCATCATCAGGAAGGTGTCCATGTAGCTGTCGAGCGAAATTTGGTTGGGCACCATCGCGCTCACATGGTAGTCGGCAAGGAAGCGCAGCGTGACGGGGAACACGGTGAAGTAGCCCACGGCCACTCCCAGATAGAACATAAGCACGCCTATGCCGAAGGCCAGGCGCACACCGTGGCGCTCGCGCTCGTATAGGGCCGGGCGCACAAAGGTCCACAGCAGGTAGATGACCACCGGGAAGGCAAGCACCAGCGCGAGCCAGAACGAGGTGGACATGTGAATGAAAAACTGCGAGGCCAGCTGAATGTTGATGAGGTTGACGTGGAAGCCCTGGGTGGAAAACTGTGGGGCAAATGGGATGCCTGCGGTGATGCGCTCAAACAGGCGGTAGAGCACAAAGTCGCCACGGCACGGAGCCAGAATCACGCTGTCGAAGATGTCGGGCATGTAGACAAACAGCACGCCGGCAAACACAACGAGCACCACGGCAATCTTGATGAGCACCGCGCGCAGGGCATCGAGATGATCCCAAAAGGACATCTCGGGCAGCGTTTCGTTTGACTTTTCGGGCAAGGCCAGCTTACTATTTTAGGCGGTTTTCCTCTTGCTCGCGGCGCTCGGCCTCCTTCTTGGCGTTTAGCTCGTCGAGCTCGTTGACGGGACGGTTGATTTCGTCCTGAATGTCGTTAAGGCCCTCCTTGAAGCCGCGCACACCCTTGCCGAGGCCCTTCATGAGTTCAGGAATCTTGCGGCCGCCAAACAGCAGCAACACCACAAGGGCAATAATCACGATTTCGCCCGTGCCAAGGTTGAAAAGAAGCAGTATTGAATTGAGTGTCATAGGTTTGCTAACTATTAATGTTGATGATGTGCGCCGTGGCAACAAAGCTTTTTTGCCACTAAGCTTAGCAAAGTTAATGAAAAGAATTGATTATAATGGCAAAAAGTATTACCTTTGTCGCGCATTACGGAATTTTTTCTTTAATAATATATATATTAAATTATGAAAGCATTTGTATTTCCAGGCCAGGGCGCACAATTTGTGGGCATGGGCAAAGACCTTTATGAAGGCAATGCCGAGGCCAAAGAAATGTTTGAGAAAGCTAACGAAGTGCTCGGCTTCAGAATAACCGACCTTATGTTTAACGGCACCGAAGACGACTTGAAGCAGACCAAGGTGACCCAACCCGCAGTGTTCCTGCACTCGGTGATTCTGGCCAAGACACTGGGCGCCGACTTCACCCCCGACATGGTGGCCGGCCACTCGCTGGGCGAGTTCTCGGCCCTGACCGCCGCAGGCGTGCTGCCCTTCGAGCAGGGCCTGAAGCTGGTGGAGACCCGTGCGCTGGCCATGCAGAAGGCTTGCGAGGCCACACCCTCGACCATGGCTGCCATCATTGGCCTGCCCGACGAGAAGGTGGAGGAGATTTGCGCCACTGTGGGCGGCGTGTGCGTTCCCGCCAACTACAACTGCCCGGGCCAGGTGGTGATTTCGGGCTCGTTTGAGGCCATCACCGAGGCTTGCGAAAAGTTTAAGGTTGCCGGAGCAAAGCGCGCCCTGCCACTGAAGGTGGGCGGAGCATTCCACTCGCCCCTCATGGAGCCTGCCCGCGCCGAGCTGGCCGAGGCCATACACAAGGCCAACTTCTCGAAGCCCATCTGCCCCATCTACCAGAATGTGGACGCTCTGCCCCACACCGACCCCGAGGAAATCAAGGAGAACCTCATTAAGCAGCTCACAGCCCCCGTGCGCTGGAGCCACATTGTGAAAAACATGATTGCCGACGGCATGACCGAAGCTGTGGAGCTCGGCCCGGGCAAGGTGCTTCAAGGCCTCATTGGCCGCACATCGCGCGACGTGAAGGTGTCGGGCCTGCAGTAAGCTGACAGCCTCAGCACCGCAAGACAAAACAAACCGCGCCGGTTTCCAAACAGAATTGTGGAAACCGGCGCGGTGCTTTTTTTCACCCTATTGCCTGCGCTGCGGCTACTTGTTGAGGTCGATGGTGAACTGGTCGTAGCTGGCGGTGCGCCAAGCCTTGTCGGCGGTGAGCTTCGACACCGCAAACAGCGGCGAGAACGTGCGCACGCCTATGGTGTGGCCGTCGGCCATGAACTCGAGAATGCGAAGCCAGCCGTCGCCGCCGTTGCCGCTCCACTCGCCGTCGGCGGTCTGGGCGTTAAACATCATCTGGGCCACAGTCTTGCCAGCCGAGTTTTTGGCACTGCGGAACGACACCAGCTGGTCGTAGGGGGCAATGCTGCACACGTGGCCGCACACCACCATGCGGATGTTGCTTGAGGGATACACCAGCTTGTCCCACAGGGCCTGGCCATAGTTGGCGTCGGTGAGGGCGTATTTCTCCTTCACCTTTAGGTTGCCATTCTTGTCGAGAAACGAGTGGGTGAGCAGAATCACTTTGGTATTCTTATACTTGGGCTGCGACACCACACTCTTGGCCCACTCGATGGCGCGGTCGCTGGGAGCGAACTCGAGCGACACCACCAGCAGTTTGCCCCACTTGGGCGAACCGGTCTCGATTTCGTAGGCGGCATTTTCGAGCGTGGGATAGCCGAAGGCATTGTTGCCCACCGCCACCAGCGCCTTGCGCCAGCAGCTGTTGCGGTCGGGATAGAAGTATTCCGACAGGTGACTCTGGCGGTTTTCCGACGAGCGGTAGCCGTAGTCGTGGTTGCCGGTGCACACCACATAGGGCAGCAGGCCGTCGAGCATTGAGAATGAGTGCGAAGTGGCCTCCCACATTTGGCGGCTGGTCTGGTCGCCGCCCTTGCGGAATGAGGTGGCTATGTCGTTGCGGTCCACCAGGTCGCCCGTGCACAGAGCCGTCTTGATGTTGAGGCTGTCCACATTGTTGGCAATCCACGACGTCAGGAGGTCGAACAGCGGCTGGTTGGCCTTGAATTTCACGTAGCATTGCGGGTCGGGAATCACAATCATCGAGAACGACCCTTTTTGAGTGAGTTTCGGCCGCAGTCCCAGCTTTTGTGCCGAGGCTGATGCCGCAATCAAGATTGCCGCGAGGGCAATGAGCATTTTCTTCATCATTTGTTTGTTAAGTTTAGTTTATTAATTTTGGTTTTAGATATATGCTCTTATCAGTTACTCAGGGCGCAGTTGGCCGGCCATGTGGCGCGCGGCGCGGCGGCCGTCGCCCATGGCCAGAATCACGGTGGCGCCGCCGCGCACTATGTCGCCGCCGGCAAAGATGTCGGGCACGGCCGACTGCATGGTGTCGTCGTTGACCACAATGGTGTTGCGGCGGCTCACCTCAAGGCCCTCGATGGAGCGCGGCACCAGCTGATTAGGCTGCACGCCTATGCTCACTATCACCAGGTCGACTGGCACCTCGTCGATTGCCCCTTCGACGGGCACTGGCGAGCGGCGGCCCGAGGCGTCGGGCTCGCCCAGCTGCATGCGCTGCAACCGCATGGCGCGCACGTGTCCCTTGTCGTCGGGCAGATATTCCACGGGATTGTGCAGAGTCATGAACTCGATGCCCTCCTCGCGTGCGTGCTCAATCTCTTCGTGGCGCGCGGGCATTTCGGCATCGCTGCGCCTGTACACCAGCATCACGCGCTCGGCCCCCATGCGGCGGGCGGTGCGGGCCGAGTCCATGGCGGTGTTGCCGCCGCCTATCACGGCTATCGAGCGGCCGCGCATCACTGGGGTGTCGCCGCCGCGGCCGGCGTGCATCAGGTTGATGCGCGTGAGGTATTCGTTGCTCGACATCACGCCGTTGAGGTTTTCGCCCGGAATGTTCATAAATCGTGGGAAGCCTGCGCCCGACCCCACAAACACGCCCTTGAAGCCCATGGTGTGCAGGTCGGCATAGGTGAGGGTCTTGCCCACTATGCAGTCTTTCACAAACTTCACCCCAAGGCGCTCAAGGCCGCCAATCTCATAGTCGACGATGGAATTGGGCAGGCGGAACTCGGGAATGCCATACTTGAGCACGCCGCCAATTTCGTGCAAAGCCTCAAACACGGTGACGTCGAAGCCCATCTTGGCCATATCGCCGGCAAAGGCCAGTCCCGAAGGTCCGCTGCCTATGGCGGCCACCTTAATGCCCAGCGGAGCGGCCTTCAATGGCATGCCCTGGCCATCGTCGTGGCTGCGCTGCCAGTCGGCGGCAAAGCGCTCAAGGTAGCCGATGGCCACGGCGGGATGCTTCATTTTGGTGTGTATGCACTTGCTTTCGCACTGCTTCTCTTGCGGGCACACGCGGCCGCACACGGCGGGCAGCGAACTCGTTTCGCCTATGGCTGCCGCAGCGTCGGCAAAGTGGCCGCGCTCGATGTTTTTAATAAACCGCGGGATGTCGATGCCCACGGGGCAGCCCGTGACGCACTGCGGATTGGGGCAGTCGAGGCAGCGTGTGGCCTCGGCCATGGCCTGGGCCTCGGTGATGCCCTGGTTCACCTCATCGTTGCAGGTGATGCGGTAGTCGGGCGCAAGTTGCGGCATGGCCACGCGCGGCATGGCAGTGCGCTCTTTGGCCGTGTGGGCGGCGCGCAGCTGGGCGCGCCACTGCTCGTTGCGCAGCTCAGCAGACTTGTTGGTATTGTCGTTCATAACGAAATGTCTTTTTTGATGGTTTGAGATAATTTGATATTGTGTCAGCACGAGCGCAGCCTCATCATCAGCTCGTCGAAGTCGACCTGATGTGCGTCAAACTCGGGGCCCTCGACGCACACAAAGCGCGTCTTGCCGCCCACGCTCACGCGGCAGGCGCCGCACATGCCAGTGCCGTCGACCATGATTGCGTTGAGCGAAGCCTCGGTGGGAATCTCATACTTTTTAGTGAGCAGGGCCACAAACTTCATCATAATGGCCGGGCCTATGGTGATCACGCGGTCCACCCGCTCGCGCTTTATCACCTGCTCCACACCGGCGGTGACAAGGCCCTTCTGGCCATAGCTGCCGTCGTCGGTCATCACTATCACCTCGTCGCTCGAGGCGCGCACCTCGTCTTCGAGGATTATCAGTTCTTTGGTGCGGCCGGCCAGCACGCTCACCACGCGGTTGCCCGCAGCCCTAAGGGCGCGGATGATGGGCAGCAGCGGAGCCACGCCCACGCCACCACCGCAGCACACCACAGTGCCGAAGTTTTCGATGTGGGTGGCCTGCCCCAGCGGGCCCACCACGTCGGTCAGCTCGTCGCCGGGGTTGAGGGCGCAGATTTTGCGGGTTGAGTCGCCCACGGCCTGCACCACCAGGGTGATGGTTCCGGCCTTCGGGTCGGAGTCGGCAATGGTGAGCGGAATGCGCTCGCCCATGTCGCCGCAGCGCACTATCACAAAGTGGCCGGCGCGGCGCGCCTTGGCAATGAGCGGAGCCTCGATCACCAGTTTCACCACATTTTCAGAGAAGTGCTCTTTTGCTACTATCTTGTTCATATGCTTTTTCCTTTCGCTGAATGATTATAGTCTTGTGTGATTTATTGAACATTTTCTTGGGGGGGGAAGCGGCAGTGGTTGCACCCCACCCAGCATCAGTTGGCCCGCATCACCTTGGCAGTGGTGAGCTGCAAGGCGGTGATGTCTTGCTGCTCGCCGTTGACCCACAGCGCAGATCGCGAAGCGCCGTCGGCCGAGGTGACGGTGCCGGCCACATACACGTTGCCGCCGCGCACGTCGATTGAGCTGGGCACGGCCACGCAGCCGGCATCGGTCTTCAGCACCGTGCGCTGCCCGGCGGCATAGGCCACAGCCTGCTGCGAGGCGCCCACCTGCTCAACGCCGGCCAGGTTGACGCTGCTGCCGTCGACCAGAATGGCGTTGACACTCACAAGGCCTGCGGCTGGCAGCTGCACGTTGCCGCCGCTCGACCATATGCGGCCATGCTTGGCGCCAGAGTCGTCGACCGAATAGCCGCAGCAGTAAGTCTGCTTGTTGGCATAGCACACGTCGAGAGCATCCGACGGCCCGTCGTCGAGCACCTGCGGCTTGGCGTTGACCCAAAGCACGGCATTGTGGCCGCTTTGGCCAGCAATGTATATCTCATCGTCGTAGGCCCAGATGGCGTGCGCCACATTGGTGGCAGCGGGGCCGGTGAGGTCGGTGATTTCCCTTGAGCCCCACAACACGCGGGCACGGCCCTCCTTATTGGCTGTGTTGGCCACACTGAACACTTCGCCCGAGGCCATGAAACTGCCGTCCACAGTGCCTCCGCCCGCTATGGTCTGCACCGACTTGGCCACGTCGGAAAGCAGTTCGTAGACCACATACTGCCCGCTGGTGGCCACTCCGGCCAGATACACGCGGTCGCTGACGCTGAACGGCAACTCCACACTCACGCTCTTGGCTCCCCTGGAGCGCGAGCGGCGTGACGAGCGGCGTGACGATGAATATCGCGATGCCGACCGCTGGCGGCGGCTCTTCTTGACAGCGGTGGTGCGGGCCTTGGCCTTGGCGCGGCTGCGCGAGCGGCGGGCAGCCGAGGCGTCGGCGCCGCTTGCTATCACGGCCACGGCCGCCACTGCGGCGGCGGCCATGCGCACGAGTTGATGTAGCTTCATAATTATTTGTCGTTTTTTTTAAGCGTACCTTATATATACGATAATGCAAAATTACTAATTTTTTCAGTGAAATCGAACGGAATCGGGCCAAGAGTGACGCCGCGGGGTTGCCGTTGTGGCCAGAAGTTAATAACTTTGACCGCAACAAACCAAACTCACACTACAAGACAATCGACAAATTATGCGAACAACGATATTATCACTAATTGCCCTTGCGGCCATGGCCGTGCAGGCACAGAAAGTGGACACACGCGTGAAAATTGCCGACAGCCGCGTGCACTCGCTGGTGGCGGCGCCGCAAAGCAACCAGTATATGCCGCCGGTGATAGTGCTCGGCAGCGACGACGCGCTGCGGGTGAACTTCGACCTTATGGACTATGACGCACACTACCTGCGCTACTCGGTGCAGCACTGCAACGCCGACTGGCAGCCGTCGCAACTGGTGGAAAGCGAATATGTGGACGGGTTCAACTATGCCGACATCACCGACTACGCCCAAAGCAGCGGCACATTTGCCAACTACTACAACTACAACTTCACCATTCCCAATCCCGACATGCGGCTCAAGGTGAGCGGCAACTATGTGGTGAGGGTGTATGAGCAGGACGACCCCGACAAGGTGCTGCTGCAGACGCGCTTCTCGGTGAGTGAAAACCGCGTGGGTGTGTCGGCCGAGGCCACCTCGCGCACCGATGCGGACTACAACGCCAGCCACCAGCAGGTGTCGTTCACCGTGACCTCGAAGCCCGGCACCATAAGCGACCCCTACAACGAACTGACCGCCGTGGTAACACAAAACGTGCGCACCGACAACGAGGTGACCCTTACCCAGCCGCTGATGGTGAGCGGCACTCAGGTACAGTTTGACCACACGCCAAGCCTGATATTCGCTGCCGGCAACGAATACCGCCGATTTGAAACGGTGAACATCAACACATCGAACATGGGCGTGGACCGCATTGAGTTTCACGAGCCATACTACCACGCAGTGCTGCGCACCGACGCCGAACGCGCCGACGCAGCCTACAGCTACGACCAGACGCAATACGGCCACTTCACCATTCGCTGCTCGGGCAGCGAGCACAGCAATGTGGAGGCCGACTACACGGTGGCCCACTTCAGCCTGTACACGGGCCGTGAGCTGAACGGCGGCACGCTGCACATCGACGGCGCATTCACCGCCGGTCGGCCCAGCTCGGCCACGCAAATGCGCTACAACGCCGCCACGGGCTGCTACGAAGGCTCGATGCTGCTGAAGCAGGGGTCATACAACTACCAGTATCTGTGGTTTCCGCAAGGCTCGGCCACCGGCGTCACCGCCATGGTGGAGGGCGACAAATACCAGACCATCAACCAATATTTGGTGAAGGTGTACCAGCGCCCGGCTGGCAGCCGATATGACCGCCTGCTGGGATTCGGCATCACCTATTCGGGCCGCTGAAACTCAGTGCACCAGCAGCCAGGCGGTGTAGGCCACATAAAGGGCGAGGAATATCACGCCCTCGATGCGGTCCATCTTCTTTTTGCCGAATGTGAACACCACCACATAGCAGAGCACCATCGACAGCATCATCATGCCATAGTCCACAATGCCCACACCCTGCACCGAAATCGGGCTGATGGCGGCCGAGAGGCCGAGAATGAACAGCACATTGAACACACACGAGCCAATCACGTTGCCCAAGGCCAGCTGCGCATTGCGCTTGCACGCCGCCACCACCGCCGTCACCAGTTCGGGCAGCGAAGTGCCCACAGCCACCACCGTGATGGCAATCACGGCGTCGCTCACGCCCCAGGCGTGAGCCAGGCGCTGGGCCGACTGCAAAAACATCTGTCCGCCGCCAATGAGGGCCGCGAGCGATGCCACCACCACCATCCACAGCAGCCACGCCGGCTTGCCCGCCAGGCTCGACTGGCACTGGCCGTCGGCCTCATCGATGGCGGCCTGCAGATTTTTGGCCTTGCCGATGAGAATCCACACCATGTAGGCCAGCATTATCAGCAGCATGAATATGCCGTCGAGGCGCGACAGCGTGTTGGCGCTGATGCCTGGCACCATCGAGTCGTTGGCCAGCAGCACCAGCAGCAGCGTGGCTCCTATGGCAAAGGGGATGTCGCGCCTGGTGGTGAGAGAGTCGATGGCAAACGGCGCAATCACTGCCGTGACGCCAAGAATTAGCAGCACATTGCATATGTTGGAGCCCACCACATTGCCCACGGCCATGTCGCCGTGGCCGGTGATGGCCGAAGTCACCGACACCATCAGCTCGGGAGCTGAAGTGCCCATGCCCACCACAGTGAGGCCTATGATGAAGTTAGATATTTTGGCGCGCTGGGCAATAGCCACCGAGCCGTCAACCAGATAGTTGGCCCCAAGGAGCAGAATGCCGAGGCCTGCGATAAGTAGTATGTAGTCCATAAATTGATGTATGTTATTCCTTTTTCGTTATACCAGTGGCAAAGTTAGCGCAAAATGCGCATCGGGCCAAAGCCACACGGCCCGCACGCAGCAAAAAAAATGCGCCCCGAAATCACTTCGCGACGCATTTATGAATAGAAACACTCATTAGTAATCTACGAGCCGCAAACGGGGATTGATGGCGTTGAAAGCGACGCCGCGCAAAGCGCTGACAACAGCTACTACAACCTGATGGGGCAGAAAGTTGACCCCGACAACCTGACTACGGGCATATACATTCACCGCGGACAAAAGGTACAGGAGAAGCGTTAATGCCTTTTGACCGAATGCCGACCTTACACACCGCCGCCGCAAACAGTTTGCGGCGGCGGTTAACGTTGTCACTGCCGCTTCGGGTGGCTCGGGGGGGAGTGAGCTGGCGATGCGATTTAAGGGGCATAATTACACGTAAATAGCAAAAAAAGCGTAAATTTGCAGTGTGCTAACGGCTGCGCGCCACGGCACACGCACTCTAACGCAAAAAAAACTTACAAAGCATACACACAACCCTAAGGATATGAAGAAAGCATTGATTACGGGAGTCACTGGACAAGATGGCTCGTTTTTGGCAGAGTTTCTGCTGGCAAAGGGCTATGACGTGCATGGCACCATACGCCGCAGCTCGGTTGACTACCGCGAGCGCATTGCCCACCTCGAGGGCACGCCGCACTTTCACCTGCACTACAACGACCTGAGCGACTCGATGAGTCTGGTGCAGGTGGTGAAGGCTGTGCAGCCCGACGAAATATACAATCTGGCGGCACAGAGCCACGTGCAGGTGAGCTTTGACTCGCCCGAATTCACGGCCGATGTTGACGCAGTGGGAGTGCTGCGCGTGCTGGAGGCCGTGCGCCAGTGCGGCCTGGAGAAGACGTGCCGCATATATCAAGCCTCGACCAGCGAGCTGTTTGGCAAGGTGGAGGAAGTGCCGCAAAACGAGGACACCCCCTTCCACCCCTACAGTCCCTATGCCGTGGCCAAGCAATATGGCTACTGGATTGTGAAGGAATACCGCGAGGCCTACGGCATGTTTTGCTGCTCGGGCATATTGTTCAACCACGAGAGCGAGCGCCGCGGCGAGACCTTTGTGACCCGCAAAATCACGCTGGCTGCCGCCCGCATCAAGCAGGGCAAGCAGGACAAGCTGCTGCTGGGCAACCTGTCGAGCCTGCGCGACTGGGGCTATGCCAAGGACTATGTGGAGTGCATGTGGCTGATATTGCAGCACGATGTGCCCGAAGACTTTGTGATTGCCACCGGCGAGCAGCACTCGGTGCGCGAATTCTGCACCCTGGCCTTCCACTATGTGGGCATCGAACTTGAATGGCGGGGCGAGGGCGCCGACGAGAAGGGCGTGGACAAGGCCACCGGCAAGGTGCTGGTGGAGGTGTCGCCCGACTTCTACCGCCCCACCGATGTGGTGAACCTGTGGGGCGACCCCTCGAAGGCCCGCCGCGAACTGGGCTGGAACCCGACCAAGACGTCGTTTGAGCAGCTGGTGAAAATCATGGTCGACCACGACATGGAGAAGGTGGCCGTGGAGCGCGCCAGCGACCGCATACGCCTCAACCTGGCCGAATATCTGGAAAAGGGAATTGTGAAATAGGAAGAGAACTACATTGCAGCCCCACCCCACTTGCGGGCGCGGCTGCTGAATGGAAAAAATACATATTTTGGCATTATGATGGAGAAAGAAGCTAAAATCTACGTTGCAGGTCACCGCGGAATGGTGGGATCGGCCATTGTGAGAGAACTGCGGCGCCAGGGCTACAACAACATTGTGACCCGCACACACAAGGAACTCGACCTCACACGCCAGGCCGATGTGGAGGAGTTTTTTGCACAAGAGAAACCCGAATACGTGTTTGTGGCGGCAGCCAAGGTGGGCGGCATCGTGGCCAACCAAAACGCGCTGGCCGACTTCATGTATGACAACATGACGCTGGAGATGAACGTGATTCACAGCGCATGGCAAAACGGCTGCAAAAAGCTGGAGTTTCTGGGCTCGTCGTGCATATATCCGCGCATGGCCCCGCAACCCATGCAGGAAAGCTGCCTGCTGACAGGCGCGCTCGAAAAGACCAACGAGGCCTATGCCTTGGCCAAGATTTCGGGCCTGAAATACTGCGAGTTTCTAAACCGCCAGTATGGCACCGACTACATAAGCGTGATGCCAACCAACCTGTATGGTCCCAACGACAACTACCACCCCACCCACAGCCACGTGCTGCCTGCGCTCATACGCCGCTTTCACGAGGCAAAGGAGCAGGGCCTGCCCTACGTGACCTGCTGGGGCGACGGCAGTCCGCTGCGCGAGTTCCTGTATGTTGACGACCTGGCCAACCTGTGTGTGTTTCTGATGAACAACTACAGCGGCAACGAAACGGTGAACGCCGGCACGGGCAAGGAGCTCACCATTAAGGAGCTCACCGAGAAGGTGGCGAAAATCATAGGCTACACGGGCGAAATTCGTTGGGACACCACCAAGCCAAACGGCACACCGCGCAAGCTGCTCGACGTGTCGAAGGCCACTGCCCTGGGCTGGGCCTACAAGACCGAGCTCGACGAGGGCATACGCCTGGCCTACGACGACTTTTTGCACAATCCCATGCGCGCCGAGCGATAGGCACGCACAAATATCAACTACGGCACTGGCTGAAACCTGCACTTGCAGGCCTCAGCCAGTGTTTGTTTTTTTATGTTATGCGTAACAAAAAAAGCACCGCGAAATCACTTCGCAATGCCTTAGGAAAAAATAGTATGAATAAATTGGTGGTACAAGGTTAAAAAAAGTGTATTTTTAACATCCACACCGCCGTGCGGTGCCCAAAGCGCATAATTCGCCATGGTGGGGCATGCAGATTTCAGCAGCCGCTTATGACGAATCAACGCGTATGCTTGAGGCATGCATCGATTGTGGGAATTGCTGTTCATAAAAAAACAAAAATCTGTTCGGACATTACCGAAAGATTCTGCTTGAAATTGAATTGTGGAGACTGCGAATGCGCGCGTAAGCGTCCATCAGACTTGTGATTTTCAGGTAGCTTGCCGCATTCAGGCCTCACTGGTTGCCCTCAACATTAGCGGGGCAATTGTCATAAAAAATGTTTTGAAGCCACGTGTGGGGCGCTGCAATTTTGTGCTGGCGCTGCACGCGATGTGTGACGGCTTCAAGCGCTTGTCACTCCTTCGCAGCCTTGGGCCTTGCAATGTAGGGCTTACGGCTCTCGAAACGGAATGAGGCATTAGGATGATATGCATGCCAGGGCAGTTCTAAACTGCGCTTGCTGCATCGGTTAAGATTTAAATTTCCCATAATCTTGAAATTAATTAAATTAGATGATATATAATGTATGGCCCGCTGGCCACTGAATAATTAATTCCATTTTTCGTGATGCAAATTTACGGCAGCCGCGATAAAAATGCAAGTGTTGCTACCTAAAATTAGCTTAACGGAGGCCGAAATACCGTGATTAGAGTGCGCAAAAGCGGGTCGGCATGTTGGTATGCCGCTCTTTTTTGCTTAATTTTGCACTGTGCCGGCTTGCGCAGCGGGCCGGCACAGTGCTTTTTTCACACACATCACACCTGCTACAACAAAAAGAATGACAATGCCCTTTAGCCACATCACAGCCCGGGCCGCAGGCCTGATTGCCGCGGCAGCCGCACTGCTGCTGTCGCCGTCGTGCACCGACGGCGGCAGCATGAGCAACGACTACATTGCCGTGAACGACGACTTCTCGGTGACGGCCGACAGCGTGACCAACGGCGACTGCCAAGCCCACGCCGCCTCGCCGCTCGAGATAGTGGCATCGGGCACCATTGAGCAGACCGACAGTGTGCCGGCCTCGGTGGACTTCCGCCTGTGGATTGACGGGCGCGACAACGAGCTGCCGCCGGGACGCACACACCGCGTGGCCATGGGCAGCGACACCACCGTGACAGCCGGGGTGGAAGGCAGCGCGCCAGCCGCGGCGGCTGGCACGCAGCGCAGGGTGACCCTGCGGGCCGACCTGAGCAGAATGGAGCAGGACTTTGCCGAAAAGGGCCTGCACGTGACCGCCACGGGCGACACGGTGTGGGCGCACGACTTTGGCGGCGTGTGGGCCAGCTGCAGCCTGCCGGGCATGCAGCTCTCCGGGCTTAACGCCACCGACCGCAGCGGCCTGAAGATGCACCGCGTGGTCGGTGAGCGCGGCATCTATGAGCTGACCCTCGGCCTGCCCAAGGAGAAGAAGCCAAGCATGCAGCGCTCGTGGAGCGTAAAGGCGGTCAACAGCCTCTACCCCACCTACCAGAGCGGACAAATGCTGGTGGACGCACTCTACAACATGGCCATCGACAACATTGACCACGGGCTGCGCCAGCGCCAGCAAAACACCGAGCTGTGCTACTCGGTGATGCTGTCGCTGGCCTATCTGGCCCCGCACGAGTCGATGAGTTTGCTAAAGTCAATGGTGAGCAACGGCAAAATAGTGCAGCAGGGCAGCGGGCAGCTGCAGTGGCCAGTGGTGTCGGGCGGGCTGGCATGGACCAGCGCCGCCTGGGAGGTGTATAACGTGACGGGCGACAAGGCATGGCTGCGCTATGCCTACAAGGTGGCGGCTGAGTCGGTCGACGCCATGAGCCGAGTGGCGTTTAACAGCGAAACGGATCTGATGGGCGGCGGCGCGCCATATGCATGCACCAACGCCGCCTACTACCCCGCGTGGATGAACGGCAAAGACCTGTTTGAAAGCCAGTCGCTGTATGTGAACCTGATGTTTCAGCACACATGCCACCTGCTTGACGAGATGGGCGACGAGCTTGACATCGTAAACGACTACGGCACTCTGGCCGAGCGCATGAAGGACGCGCTCAACCACACGCTGTGGAGCGAAAACCGCGGCCAGTATGTGCAATATGTGTATGGCGGCGCACACAGTGTGCAGTCGCCATACATCGACAATATGGGCCAGGCGCTGAGCATACTGTGGGATTTGGCCGACGACGACCGGGCACAAACGCTGATTGAGGAGACGCCCATCACCAACTACGGCATTCCCACACTGTATCCGCGCCAGCAGGGTGCAGGCGGCTCGAGCGCCGTGCATCCGCTGGTACAGGCGCTGTGGAACCTGGCCGCCATGAAGGTGGGCAACGACAATATGCTGCGCCGCGGCCTGGGAGCCATGTACAGGCTGCAAGCGCTGTCGTGCCACACATCGGCCATGTGCGACCCCGCCACGGGGCTGGTGACGGGCTGCGCCGATCCGCTGAGCGGGGCTGCCGGCAATGCGGCTATGGTGTTCAGGGTGTTTGCCGGAATGCGCTTCATGCCCGACGGCATAGAGTTCGACCCCATGGTGCCCGCCTGCTTCACAGGCGACAAGCAAATAAAGGGATTCAAATACCGACAAGCCACACTCGACATCACCATTGAGGGCAGCGGCAACGACATCGACGAGATGAAGATTGACGGCAAGGCCACCGACGACAACTTTGTGACATCGGACCTCACTGGCCACCACACCGTGACGATAAGGCTCAAGGATTCGGGGGCGCAATCGGCCAAGGTGACCATGGACACGCGCATGGCCGAACTGCCGGCGGCGCCGGCCGTGCTGTGGGACCCGCAGCGCTGCACCATTGCCTCTATGCAGCCGCGCCTGGGCTACCGCATGCTCATCAACGGCCGAGTGGCCTACACGGTGACAGCCGACACGTCATTTGCCCTGCCCGCCCTGCCACAGCAAAGGGTGAGCACGCTGTGCCTTGCCGCCGTCAACAAATATGGCATGGGATTCACCTCGAGGCCCTACACCTACGCGCCAGCGGTGGCCTCGGCCAAAGCCGTTGAAGCCGTGGCGGGCACCACCCTGGTGCCGCCAGGCAGGGCCGCCATGCTCATCGAGACATCGGCCACAGTCAACCCCACGCTGAAACTGACCGTGGATGTGGACAAGGCGGGAACGTATGCGATGGACGTGCGCTATGCCAACGGCGACGCGCTGGGGCGCTGTGCGCTGCGCACCGTGTGGGCCAACTCGCACGAGCAGGGCACGCTGGTGATGCCGTGCCGGGGCCGCGGACAGTGGATGAGCACCGGCCAAAGCAGCATGGTGGCGGTGGAGCTGCTTAAGGGGCGCAACACACTGCAGCTCACCATCACCGACCCCGCCATGCCAGGCTACAGCAACTGTGCCGCACTGGTGGGCCGCGTGCGCGTGATGCCGCGCTAATCGATGCGCACCGGTATGGAGTGGGTGTTTTTCACTGTGTCGATCACAAACACGCTGTGCACACTACCCACCGACTCCATGGTGCCGAGCTTGTTGATAACAAAATCCTGGTAGTGGTGCATGCTTTTCACATACAGTTTCATCATAAAGTCGTAGTCGCCCGAGGTGTTGTAGCACTCCACCACCTCGTCGAGCCGCATCACGGTGGCCACAAACTGCTCCATGTAGTCGCGGCTGTGCTGCTTCAGGCGGATGTTGCACAGGGCCACAATGGCGTCGCCCACCTTCAGGGGGTTGACCACCGCCACATACTTCAATATGTAGCCCTCGTTTTCCAGACGCTTGAGCCGCTCGAAAGTGGGCGACGGAGAAAGGTTGACAGCGGCAGCCAGCTCCTTGGTGGTGAGGCTGGAGTCGCGCTGCAGCTGCCGCAAAATCATAGCATCGGTTTCATCAATATTTCTCATGCGAAAAAAATTCTTAATAAGCGTAATTTATCAGAATAATATTTGCAAATATAACTCAAATAAAGCACAAAATAGAATATTTTACTGAGTTTTTCAAAACTATTGCACGGACGGATATTTTGCCGTTACTTTGCAGTGAATTAAAGCAAGCTATCTACAATTTATAAGAACATTTTTAGGTATACATTTTTTCAACGGCCAGCCACAAGCAACCATATTAATTTATGCAGGCCGGCCAACGAATTGATTTTTGAATTGGTTAGTTAGCCCAGCCGTGCAGACAAGTGGCGGCGGGAAACATAGAGACATCACATTTTTAAAATTTAGTGTTAAAAAGGGGAAGGTGCAGGCTTTGTGAAAAGCTTGCACCTTTTTTTGTGTCCGTGTGGCAATGTCTCTCCGTCACCACCTGATAGGCGTCTGGTCGTGGGCCTGAAGGTAGGCATTGGCCTGCGAGAAGTGATGGTTGCCAAAGAAGCCGCGATAGGCCGACAGCGGCGACGGATGTGGCGAAGTGAGCACCAGGTGGCGTGAGCGGTCGATAAACGCGCCCTTGCGTATGGCATAGCTGCCCCAAAGAATGAACACCAGGTGGCTGCGCCGGGTGGCAAGATGGGCAATCACGGCATCGGTAAACTGCTCCCAACCATGATTCTGGTGCGAGCCGGCGCGGTGGGCCTCGACGGTGAGCGTGCTGTTGAGCAGCAGCCCCCCCTGTCGCGCCCAGCGGGTGAGGTCGCCCGTGGCGGGAATGGGCGCGCCAGTGTCGTCGTGCACCTCTTGGAATATGTTTCTGAGCGATGGCGGGAAAGGCACCCCGTCGCGCACCGAGAAGCAGAGCCCGTTGGCCTGCCCCACATCGTGATAGGGGTCCTGGCCGAGAATCACCACCTTGACACTGCTGAACGGGGTGGCGTCGAAAGCCGCAAATATCTCGCGGCCAGGCGGGAACACCTGCTTGCTGGCATACTCGCTGCGCACAAACTGTGTGAGCCTGACAAAATAATCCTTGTTAAACTCATCGGCAAGCTCGCTGCTCCACGATGGCTCTATTCGCACATTCATAATGGTGGCTGTTTTTTGTTTTTTGACTGTTGCTTATTGCAAAGCTACGCATTTTTCATTAATTTTGCCAAGTCTTAGGCAGACATTATGGCTGTGCCCAGGCATTATGGACCCATAGTTCAATGGATAGAATAAAGGATTCCGGTTCCTTCGATTGGGGTTCGACTCCCCATGGGTTCACAAAAAAGCACGATGGCCGCGGCCACCGTGCTTTTTTTCATTTACAGTTCACATCAAACTACTTCACCCAGTCGCCATCGATGGTGTTGCCGCCACCGTCGGCATATGTGACTGTGTTTTTGCCAGCCTGCTTTTGCACAACGGCACGGAACGGGGCTTTGCCCACCACCTTAGTGCCGCTCATGTTGAGCACAGTGGGATACTGATAGGCTCCAGCTGCGTCGGTGCCAAGCACTATGGCTGCCATTGGCATTTCGTTGCCCGATTTCCAAGATCCGGTCATGTACTGCGCAGCGGCAACCTCGGGAGTGCGCGTTTCATCGGCATCGTGCATGCTGAATGCCTGGCTTATTTCGCAATTTGTGATGTTGGCAGTGCCGCCGCGCACCACCAGCCCCTGCCAGTAGCCGTATGCCTTAGTGTTTTTTGCCGTCAGTGTGCCAGGCACATTTATGAACAGCGGTGACTGTGACTTGAGTTCGCATCCATCAAAAGTCATGTTTACCACACTCGATGTTGAGGCATTGGTTGCGGCGCAATAAATTTTGCTTTGAATCTTGCTGCCCTTAACCGTGAGCGTAGTCTTGCCCGACACGTTGAACGCAGCAGTCGCATTTGGCGCAATCACATCCACATGATCCAATGTAACGTTTGAACCGCCATATGCCCACAGACATTGCGAAATAGCCACATCGCACTTTATTCTTCCATTAATGAATTTAACTGTGCTTCGATTTAAGCGCATGTCTTTGGTTAGCTCAATGGTGTTGCCATTCAAGTTAACCGTAATCCCCTTCTTTGACAAAACCATCAAGGGGCTTTCCAGCTTAATGTCGGAATAAAGTTCAATTTTGCTGTTGTTTTTCTGCATTGCGCTTCTGAACTGAGCAGCTGTGTAGGTGGCATAATCTGGCTCTTCGAAAGCGGGGTCAATCTCAACATTGAAGTCGCTGGTCGACGTAAGCAGCGAGCCGTAAATGTTGGTGCGGTAGTTGCCCTGAACGGGCACGTTGGCAAATGTGCGTTCAATCGCAGTGCCAGCGCCATCGCTGATTTGCCACTGCACATTCACATTTGTCTTCTGCTTAGAGCCCACCAGCAGGTAGTCCATCGACAAATATTTGTAGCCCTCCTTGGGAAACGACTCATAATCTGGAGGTCCCTGGTTCAAGCCCAGGCTGGTCCACATTAGAAATCAAGCAGTTACGACAAAATCGTAGCTGCTTTTTCTTTTTATCGGAAAACAATGGGAAAACACATTGATTTTGAAAACTCCTTGATTTTTCAATATACTTGGCATCATATAATTCCAAGTAAAGCATGTAAACAAGGTTTCTCTGAATATCAGAACAACGTAGGAAAACAACGATTCCACAAAATTACATAAGCCATAAGACTTCATTTTCGGGTTTTATGGCTTCTTTGTTTTTATGTCATTACACACCTTGAACACATTCTTTTTTTCTTCATAAAAACATGCTTTTCCGTTAACGACTGCTAAAAAACCATACATATAAAACTCTCTCAGTTTTTGGCGAATAGCACCTGTAATGTTCCTTTACACCAAACGAACTACCTTTGCCCACGGATTTCCAATC
>CAKUMB010000018.1 GCA_934667475.1 uncultured Muribaculaceae bacterium
GTGAACGGCAACGCCAGCGTCAACTCATTCTTCGGCAGCTACACCCTCAGCGGCCAGAAGCTGCAGCTTAGCGGCATAGGCATGACCCGCATGATGGGCCAGAGCATGGACGTGGAGCGCGCCGTGACCAACGCCCTCAACACCGCCGCCACCGTGAGCGTGAACGGCAACACAGCCACCGTGGCCGACGCAAGCGGCACAGTGGTGATGCGCCTCACCCGCAAATAAAGCACCACATCACCGATATGAGCAAGCACCACATCCACACCCGCCTGCGCCACATGCTGGCCGCAGCCGCACTGCTGCTGGCCGCCACCACGGCCGCCACGGCACAAGAGCAATCAAACCCCGCCCTGTATAAAGCCGTGGGCATCACTGCCGCGCAGACCAGGGCCGCAAAACAGGGCGACGTGAAAGCCATGGCCGACATCGCATTCGACTTTCAGGTCGCCTACCGCAACAGCGAGCGCCCCAACCCCGAACTGCTCGTACAGGCCGAATACTGGTATCGGATGGCCGCCGACAAAGGCGGAGGCAAGCAAATGTATGAGCTGGCCATGTTCTACTCCGACCAAAACTACCCCTACAGCAAAGTGCAAGACTGCCTGATGCAGGCCTCAGCCAAGGGCTATGCAAGCGCCACCCACTCCATTGCCTCGGGCTACCGCTATGGCCTCTACGGCTTCAGCGACAAGCGCAAGAGCTTTGAGTGGTATCAGAAGGCGCAGAACCAGGGCTTCGACTGCCAGCTCGACATAGCCAACTGCTACCTGGAAGGCGACCTGGGCGCGCCACAAGACATCGACAAAGGTCTGGCCATAATGGCACGGCTGGCCAAGGGCGGCGACGGCCAGGCCAAAAACAAAGTGGAGGAATACGGCTACGGCCCCAACGACTACGACGCGCTCATAGCCGGCGGATACGGCAAGCAAAGCGGCAATCGCACCACCGCAGGCGTCAGCCTGCCCAAGGAGCAGACCTTCGTATTCAACAGCCACTTCGACGGCACGCCAGTGGACATGGTGGTTGCCACCATCGATGCCGAGCACCACAAAGTGGAAGTGAAAATATCAGGCCCGTTTGGCAAGAAGTACAGCTACATAATCTCCTCGTACGAGTACGACAGCGATCAAGATTACCTGTATCTGATGACAGAAGACGGCAAAAACTTCGTGGTGCTCATTCCCCACTACAAAGACGGCGACTGCGCCATGGCCCTACGCGGCCCACAAGGCGACGACATGCTATACGGATGCACCGGCAAAGACAAATTCCGAGCCCTGGTGAGCGGCGTAATCGCCGCCATCCGCCAGCAGGCCCGCTGACGCCCCAGCAGTCACCCGACCCCAACCACAGCGCCACCGCACCCCGCGGTGGCGCTGCCCGTTAGTGGCCGAAAAGGCGGCAAAATCGGGCGGAATGGGGGGTGGGGGTTGCCATTGAGCGGGTTTTGGCGTAATTTTGCAGCGCGGACGCTGATGAGCCGCCTATGTATTCTGCACTAAAACAAATGCAACGAACTCTGACCATATGAAAATTAACAGCTTACTCCGCCACGCCATGTGCGCCGCCGCGGCGCTGGCTTTGGCCGCGCCGGGGGCCCGGGGGCAGATTGTGGTGCCCAAAAACCTCGAGGAGTTTAACGCCGACAGCATAAGGCGCGATTTCGACAACCGCCCGTTTTTCGGTCTGTACAAGGACAACTACTTCACCGTGGGCACCACGGTGGGCAGCAAGCCCACGGCCGCCAATAGCGATGTGAAGTTTCAGGTGAGCATTTCGCAACGGCTCACCAAGAGTGTGCTGCCGTGGCACACCTACCTGTTTCTGATGTACTCACAAAAGTGCATGTGGAATGTGTTTGAGAACTCTATGCCTATGCGCGACCTCAACTTCAACCCTGGCATAGGATTGTCGAAGCTGCTGATTTCGAAAAACCGCCTTGTGGGCAAGCTGACGCTGCTCATCGAGCATGAGAGCAACGGGCGCGACCGCCTGGCTTCGCGCAGCTGGAACAAGATTTCGTTTTGCGGCAACATATATCTCGACCCCAACCTGATGGTGCACGGCAAGTTTTGGATTCCTATTGTGGACGGTGGCAACAACCGCGACATTCTGCGCTACAGCGGCATCTACCAGACGGGCATACAGGCGCTGAGCACCAACCGCCGCTGGGTGCTGAGTGCGACGTTTGTGAAGCGCAAGGGGTGGAACTTTAATGCCAACTCGATTGTGGAACTGGGCTTCCGCATCCGCAAAAAGGACAACCAGTTTTTGTTTTTACAATACTACAACGGCTATGGCGAGAATCTGCTTGACTACAACAAATATCACTCGCGTTTGCGCATAGGATTGCTCATAAAACCTGACTTTTTCAGTGATTTTTGAGTTTTTTCGCGGTTTCGGGCATTTTTTTTGGCAAAATCATTGCCAGTTTAAAAAATTGTCGTACCTTTGCAATCGCAAAACCGAAACAAACGGTAATGACTCCGTGGCTCAGTTGGTAGAGCAACTGACTCTTAATCAGTGGGTCGAGGGTTCGAGCCCCTCCGGGGTCACTCACAGAAGCGCAGCAATCGATGATTGCCGCGCTTCGTTTTTTTCGCACACCCGCTTCCTCCTATCGCCTTCACAAAGGTTCACCGCCATATCACAAAGGCAGCTATGCGAAACAGGAAAAACAGTCGGCAACCAGTACTCACACAGCACAAGCCGGAGGTCGGAATTTCCTGCAGTTTCGCACTGCATAGACTGCTGGTCCACGAATTCAGGATTAAAAAAATGAACGCCCCGCGCCACCGCGCTGTGGCCCGACGCATTCCAAAGTCGCGCCCGACCATTGACACCTACCCGATGAGCTATGACCACAGGGCGCAACTGTGCTGCCGCGCCTTGGCGGCATAGCTCATCGGCCGGCTTTCGCCTAAAAGCCGCGACACCCTACTTTCGGTTGTGCCTTATTGATTCATGCTCTCGGTCTCAGTGGCCAGTCGTTAGTTTTGGGTTGTGAAGGCAAAATGTGGTTCCAGGCATGCAGTTATCCAATCACACGATATTGTCACTGCCTTGCAGGCACGCGGTTTTCAACAAATCTGGTGGCAGGCCGGCATCGCACATCACTGCACTCAGTGGCTTGCACCGACTTTTTTGTCATGAAAAACTGTGAAGCCGTTTTCACGGCCTCGGTCAATCTTGGTCTTCGAGCAGGCTCAGCTGGTAGGCTTTGCCTATGAGCTCGGCAACGTTGCGCGACAGAGTCTTGCGAAGCAACTGCTTGCGGTGATACTGCACTGTGTTGATTGAGATAAACAGTTTTTCAGAGATTTCGCGGCTGTTAAACCCCTTCACCAGGTGCTTCAAAACCTCCTTCTCTCGTTCTGTTAAATCCATTTTGTGGGCTGCCATAAGTAAAAAACTTTAAATAATTATGTAATAAACACATTACAAATGTAACACTACAATCAAGTTATTTCCAAATATTTAGCGCATTTTTGTGGTCATTTTGAACCAAAACTATATTTTTGGGTAGTTGTCAAATTTACCACCAACAAAGGAGAAAATGAACACTACAATACAAAGTAATAGTATCCATTTTCGTACAGACGGTGCTTGAAGCCATGAAATTGGGTAAAGAGTGAACATTTGCGCATTATTTTGACCAGAAATCTATCATTTTGCCAATTTTTGTTTTCGAATTAATAAATCATGATTACATTTGCTACAGTAATCAAACAATGTGCAACCAATAGCACTAAACAAACGACACAAGCCTATGGCACTCATTATTCCGCAACACTACCGGCAGCGGTTGCTGCCAGAGACCACCGAGGTGGCCATCAAGATGATAAAAGACGCTTTTCAGCAAAAACTGGCACGCGCTCTCAGGCTGCGGCGCGTCACGGCGCCGCTGTTTGTGCTCAGCGGCACGGGCATCAACGACAACCTCAACGGTGTGGAGCCTCCCGTGCGCTTCGACATTGCCTGCATGGGCGGCCGCCACGCCGAGGTGGTGCACTCACTGGCCAAATGGAAGCGCATGAAGCTGGCCACCTATGGCATAGCGCCGGGCTATGGCATCTACACCGACATGAACGCCATTCGCACCACCGAGGAGCTCGACAACCTGCACTCGCTGTATGTGGACCAGTGGGACTGGGAGAAGGTGATTACCAGCAGCGACCGCAACCCCGGCTATCTGCAGGCCACGGTGCGCGACATCTACCGCGCCCTGCTCGAAACCGAGCAGCTGGTGTATGAGCAGTTTCCGCACATCACTCCGCGCCTGCCGCGCGACATACACTTTGTGCACTCGCAGCAACTCGAAGACGAAATGCCGCAGCTCGCGCCCCACGAGCGCGAGGCCGAGGCGGCAAGGCGCCACGGGGCGGTGTTTGTGATGGGAATAGGCGCACCGCTCAGGAGCGGCAAGCCACACGACGGCCGCTCGCCCGACTACGACGACTGGATTAGCATGAACAGCGACGGCTACCGCGGACTTAACGGTGACATCATTGTGTGGGACGACGTGCTTGGCACGTCGGTGGAACTGTCGTCGATGGGCATACGCGTCAGTCCCGAGTCGCTTAAGCAGCAACTTGAAGCTTCGGGCTGCACCGACAGGGCCACACTGCCATTTCACCGCAACCTGCTCGAGGGGCGGCTGCCGCTGTCGATAGGCGGCGGCATAGGACAGAGCCGCCTGTGCATGTATCTGTTGCAAAAAGCCCACATTGGCGAGGTGCAGGCCAGCATATGGCCCGACGAGCAGGCGAAAGCCTGCGCCGCAGCCGGCATCATGCTCATGTAGCCGGGCCGCCGGCATCGGGCTGCTGACGCAGCTGCGCACCCAGCACCACAGTGCCGCGCCCCACGTGGCTGTTGAGACTGTCGGCCACCGCGTCGATGCGCTGTTGCCGCTGGCGCCGCTCGGCGCCGTCTTCCCACAGACTGCGCTGCATGTCGCACTCGCTCACCACACTAGTGATGCACACGCCCGCGCGCTTGTAGCGGAAACCCTGCCGGTAGATGCCGCGCAGCAGCTTCACGGCATAGGCCACCACCTCGGCCGACGCGTTGGTGGGAGGGTCGATGCGGCACGCGGCCTGATTGGAATACTGCGGCAGGTCGGTGCGGTAGTGGTTGGTCTCCACAAACACCATCATGGCCTTGCCGCGCGTGTGCTGCCGGCGCATGGTGGCCGAGCAGTCGGCTGCGAAGTTGCTCACCTCGGCCACCAGCGGATCGAGGCTGTCGATCATCTTGGGAAAGGTGCGTGTGTTGCTCACACTCTTCGACGGGCCTTCGTAGCGCATGGCAATGCAGTCGACGCCGTTGAGTTCGCGATAGGTGTTGACTATGGGCTGCGGATAGCGGTCGGCCACCCACTGCAGCGGCTTCTGCGCGAGGTCGAGGGCCGTGGCTATGCCCTGGCGCCGCAGCCGCTCGCGGTATTTGCGTCCCACGCCCCACACCTCATCGATGGGCGTGAGCGCAAGCGCCTTGAGGCGCCGCTCGTCGGTGTCGATTATGCAACTGTGGCGGTAGGCCGGATAGCGCTTGGCAAAGTGGCTGGCGATTTTCGCCAGAGTCTTGCTGGGTGCTATGCCTATGCTCACCGGCAGCCCCACGCGCTCGCGGATTTTCAGGTGCAGCTGTTCGCCCCACTTCTTGAGGTCGACGGTGACGCCGGCCATGTCGGCAAATGCCTCGTCGATTGAATACTGGTGCAAGTCGGGGCACTCCTCGCGCAGGAGGGCCATCAGCTCGTCGCTCACCTGCTTGTAGTAGTGGTGGTCGGCCGGCAGCGCAATATACTGGTCGGGAGTGAAGCGCCCCTTCATCTTAAAATAGGGCTCGCCCATGGCTATGCCCAGCCGCTTGGCCTCGTTGCTGCGTGCAATCACGGCCGCCTCGCCCGCGCTGAGCACAATCACGGGCTTTCCTTCAAGCTCGGGATTGCGCCGCCGCTCGCACGACACAAAGCAATTGTCCACATCGGTAATTAGAATCATCTGTGTGTGTTTATTAAGGTTGAATATTGGGGTGGGTGGTGAATGCTGGGAGGTTGGCCTTTTAGACTTTAATTTTTCCGCCTGAGGCTGACAAAGATGGCGTAGGCCAGCACCACGGCAAACGTGGCCAAAGGCACGCCAAGGGCGACGCGCATGCCGCAGTTGTCGCCCACCCAGCCCATGGCCAGCGGACCAATGGCGCCGCCCACCACGCTCATCATCAATATTGACGATGCCGTCTCGGCGTCGCGCCCGCCAAGGCCGCGAATCGACAAGGCGAATATCGTGGGGAACATGATGCTCTCGAACACGTAGCACACTATAAGCGCCATCTTCGACAGCACCCCGAGCGGAAGCATTGCCAGCAGCACCATCAGCACGGCGCCCACGGCGCATACCAGAAATATGCGCTCGGTGCTGATGCGGCTCATCAGCAGGCCGCCCACCACACGGCCGGCCATAAACAGCAGCAGGCCGCCCATCGACAGCGCCACTGTGGCCTGGGTGGGCGTCATGAAGCCGTCGTCGGTCATGAAGTTGATGAAAAACGTGTTGATTGATATTTCGGATATCTCGTAGCAAATGAGGGCTGCGAAGCCAAAGAAGAAGGCAAAGCCCAAAGTGCGGCGGCCACCGGAAGCCTCACCGCTGTGCGGCTCGTCGAGAATCACCTCGGGCAGTTTGATGAAGGCGAAGCACACGGCCACAGCCAGCATCATCACCGCCAGCACGGTGTAGGGCACGGCTATGCTGGCCGCAGCCTCCTGCCCGCCGCCGTCGCCTCCGAAGAAGAAGAGGCCGCCCAGCAGCGCACCGGCCACGCAGCCGAGGCCGTTGAACGACTGGGCTATGTTGAGGCGGCCGGCTGATGTGCGCGGGTCGCCCAGCAGGGTCACATAGGGGTTGGCAGCCGTTTCGAGCAGCACAAGTCCGCAGCCTATCACAAACAGCGGCGCCAGTATGTATTCAAACACCGAGAAGCTGACAGCGGGTATAAACATGAACGAGCCCACGGCAAACAGCACCAGGCCCGTGATGACGCCCACACGCGTGCCCATGCGCCTGATGAGCATTCCCGCAGGCACGGCCCCAAGGAAGTAGGCCATATACACCACGGCCTGTATCAGGGCCGACTGGGTCTTGCTCACGTGCAAAATAAGCTGGTAGTGCTTGTTGAGCACGTCGAGAATGGCACGTGCCCCGCCCCACAGGCAGAAGAGCGACGTGATGAGTATGAACGGCAGCACATATTGCCGCGCCACAAGGCGGATGCCACCGCCATTGCTGTTATTAGTGTCGAGTTGAGTCATATCTGTAAAAAAGTATTTAAGTGTGTGTTTAGTGCGTCTGCACCGATGACGGTGCTTAACCGACCGCAAATTTACAACTTTTTGCCCTTATTCCGGCCTATTGCACCACCATTTGCGCTTTGCGGCGGCACTAAGTGGCATAAAGTGGCGGGCAAGGGGTGATATGTGGGGCGGATTTAGTAACTTTGCAAGTTATTCATAGCGAATGACAATTTTTTTGAGACTTTTTAGGACGTAACAAGAACTCTACATTTATACACATAACACTGCAATTATGGAAAGAAAGGTTAGAGTGCGCTTTGCCCCGTCGCCCACGGGTCCGCTTCACATAGGCGGAGTGCGCACGGCACTGTACAACTATTTGTTTGCCCGCCAGAACCACGGCACAATGATTCTGCGCATCGAGGACACCGACTCAAACCGCTTTGTGCCCGGAGCCGAGGACTACATCAACGAGGCCCTGGCATGGCTTGGCATAGGCATCGACGAGGGCGTGCGCGAAGGCGGCAACTACGGCCCCTACAAGCAGAGCGAGCGCCGCGACATATACCGCAAATACGTGCGCCAGCTGCTCGACGCCGGCAAGGCCTACATAGCATTCGACACTCCGCAGGAGCTTGAGGCCAAGCGCGCCGAGGTGAAAAACTTCCAGTACGACGCCACCACGCGCCTGAGCATGCGCAACTCTCTGAGCCTGCCCGAAAGCGAGGTGAAGGCCCTGATTGACGGCGGCGAGAAATATGTGGTGCGCTTCAAGGTGGAGCCCGACCGCGACATAGTGGTGCACGACCTGATTCGCGGCGACGTGAAGATTAACTCGCGCATTCTCGACGACAAGGTGCTCTACAAGAGCGCCGACGACCTGCCCACCTACCACCTGGCCAACATTGTGGACGACCACCTGATGGAGGTGAGCCACGTGATTCGCGGCGAGGAGTGGCTGCCGTCGGCACCGCTGCACGTGCTGCTGTATGAGGCATTCGGCTGGGCCGACACCATGCCCGAGTTTGTGCACCTGCCGCTGCTGCTGAAGCCCGAAGGCAAGGGCAAGCTGTCGAAGCGCGACGGCGACCGTCTGGGCTTCCCCGTGTTCCCGCTCGAGTGGCACGACCCCAAGACGGGCGACGTGAGCACCGGCTACCGCGAAAGCGGCTACCTGCCCGAGGCAGTGGTCAACTTCCTGGCACTGCTGGGCTGGAACCCGGGCGACGACCGCGAAATCATGGACATCGACACTCTGGTGCGCGACTTCTCGTTTGACCACTGCTCGAAGAGCGGAGCCAAATTCGACTTCGAGAAGGCAAAGTGGTTCAACCACGAGTATCTTATGAACCTCGACGACGCCACCCTGGCAGCCGACTTCAAGCCGCTGCTGGCACAGCACGTCGACGCAGCGCAGTTTTCCGACGACTACATTGCGCGCGCCGTGGGCACCATTAAAAACCGCATCTCATTCATCAAAGACATTTGGGACAACGCCCACTTCTACTTCAAAGCCCCCGACACCTACGCAGAGAAGGACGTGCGCAAGCGCTGGAAGGAGGGCATGCCGCAAATCATGCAGCAGCTCATAGAGGTGCTCAAGGCCCTGCCCGACTTCAGCGCGGCTGCCGCCGAGCCGGTGGTGCTGGGCTGGATAAAGGAGCACGGCTACCACCTGGGCAACGTGATGAACGCCTTCCGCCTCACCGTGGTGGGCGAGTGCAAAGGCCCGCACATGTTTGAAATCACCGAGCTGCTGGGCCGCGACGAGACCATAGCCCGCATACAGCGCGGCATCGACAACATCAAAGCCCCCGAAAATGCATAGACTGCTCATGGCCGTTGCGGCCGCACTGCTCATGGCCTGCACCGCCGCGGGGCAGGAGCTGCTGTGGAGTGTTGACTACTCCACCGTGCTCAACAACCGCGAGGGTGGCGACGGCGAGACGCCCGACCAGACGTTTTTCTTCGCCCGCGTCTCGCCCGAGATAGGTGTGGGCCTGATGAACGGACGCCACCAGCTAAAGGGAGGCGTGAGCTGGTATCAGCCCATCAACGACGACTGGGACGGATACAAGCTGCACCCCACCCTATACTACACCTACACGCGCCGCCACTGGCGCATGGCCGCAGGAGCCATGCCGCGCACACTGCTGCGCGAGCGCCTGCCGCTGTACTTGTGGAGCGACTCCATGGCCTACTGCCAGCCCAACGTGCGCGGCGCCCTGGTGCAATACACCGCGGGGTCCAGCTACTGGCAGATGGCCCTCGACTGGCGCCAAATGCAAAGCGCCACGCGCCGCGAGGCGTTCAACGCCATTTTCAGCGGACGCTGGCATCCGGGCCGCCGCGCTGCGTGGCTGGGCGGATATTTGCAATACAACCATCTGGCCAAGCGCAAAGACGCACCGGCCGACGAGGGCGTGAACGACGACGTGACCGTGAACCCACTTGTGGGCATCGACCTGAGCCGCCACACCGCGCTCGACAGCCTCGCCTTCAGCGCAGGCGCCGTGGTGCAGATGCAGCGTGCCCGCTCAGAGGGCAAGTGGCACACACCATGTGCCTTTGTGGCCAGCGCCACCGCACAGTGGCGCTGGCTGGGCATCACCGAGCAGGTGAAGGCAGGCAAAGACCTGTATCCGCTATACGACCGATTCGGCAGCGAGCTGAACATGGGCGATCCATACTACCGCCACAAGTTCTACAGCCGCACCGACATTTGGGCGCGCATAGTGGGCACCCGCTTTGCCGATGTGCGCACCACGCTCAGTTTCCACACCACTGGCGACGGCACCTTCGGCTTCTGGCAGCAGGTGGCCGTGCGCTTCTACATCGACAACGCCGTGTGGAGCCACCGCCGCAACCCCAAGTGGCTGCAAAGGCACAAGCTGGGCAACACATACTGATATTTTTTTGCAACGAAACGAACGAGACTCACAACACTGACATTTATAGAGAACGAAAGAAACGATGAATCCAATATACAACCTTGGCATCAGCGCCTACAAGCTGGCCGTGCGGCTGGCCGCCACGCGCAACAAGAAGGCGCGGCTCATGCTCGACGGGCACAGCCGCACACTGTCCACGCTGCGCCAGAAGCTGCCCGCAGGCGAGAGCAGCATCTGGATCCACGCCTCGTCGCTTGGCGAGTTTGAGCAGGGCCGCCCGCTGATAGAGAAAATAAAGGCGCGCAACCCCAAGGCCCGCATTGTGCTCAGCTTCTTCTCGCCGTCGGGCTACGAGGTGCGCAAGTCATACCCGCTGGCCGACGCCGTGTGCTATCTGCCCTTCGACCAACCCGAGGCCGTGAGCAGTTTTCTCGACGCCGTGCGCCCCTCGATGGCAATATTTGTGAAATATGAGTTCTGGAGCAACTATCTGCACGAACTTAACCGCCGCCAAGTGCCCACCTACCTGATTTCGGCCATATTCAGGCCGCAACAAGTGTTTTTCAAGCCCTGGGGCGGCATGTTTCGCGACATGCTGCACTGCTTCACCACCATATTTGTGCAAAACGAGGAGTCGCGGCTGCTGCTGAAGCAGATAGGCGTGCGCCGTGTGGAGGTGTCGGGCGACACGCGGTTTGACCGCGTGGTCGACATCAAAAATGCCGCCAAAAAGTTTGACGTGATAGGCCAGATGACGGCCGGCCAGCCCTTCACACTGGTGATGGGCAGCTCGTGGCAGCCCGACGAGGACATTGTGATACCCTACTTCAACTCACACCCAGAGATGAAGCTCATAATAGCACCGCACGAATTCGACTCCCAGAGGCTCGAGGCCCTTAAAAGCCGCATCACGCGCCCCGTGGAGCTATACTCCAAAGCCACGCCGCAAAGCGCGGCAGGACTCGACTGCCTCATAATCGACTGCTTCGGCATACTGTCGTCGCTGTATGCCTACGGGCAGATGGCATATGTGGGCGGCGGCTTTGGCGCCGGCATACACAACGTGAACGAGGCAGCCGTGTATGGCATTCCCGTGGTGTTTGGCCCGAAATACGGCAAATTCCGCGAAGCTTCCGACCTGATAGCCTGCGGAGGAGGCTTCAGCATAAGCGACGCCGGGGACTTTGCAGCCGTGATGGACCGCATGCTCGCCAGCCACGAGCAACTGAACCACAGCGGCACCATTGCCGGCAATTACATAAAGTCGCACACCGGAGCCACCGACTTCATATACAACGCCATATTCGGATCAAAACGGCCATAAGCCGCAATCACACTGAATTTTGCGCTCCACCGCTGGGGCATGCAATCAAATGGTTGCGTGCCCCAGCGGTGCTTTTAGAACACTTTTAGGCATAAAAAGAACACCTCAAAATGGTAGCTTATTCATATTTTTGCATTTCGACAAGCCATTAAGTAAAGTATATGCCAAACAATGACAACAACATCAAAGCGGCACAGCTTAAAGAGATAAACTTCAAGGACGTGCCTTCGATAGATGGCGTGAGCTACTACGACGGCGAGCTCGCCTTTGCCGACGACGTGGTGAGCCTGCCCATGCTTGTGAAGGCATACAAGGTGAACTTCAACATGCTGGTGTTTTGCATAGCGGGCGAGCTCGACATAAGTGTGGGCGGCACACGCTACCATGTGATGCCCAACGAGGCCCTGCTGGTGAACTCGCACAATGTGATTAGCGACATCTGCATAGGCGAGGGCTTCCAGTGCAAAATATTAGGCATAAGCAACGAGGTGGAATACACATTCATCCACCGCAGCATCATCGACACATTCCTCAACATGTGCGAAAACCCGCTGCTGCGCTTCACGGCCGACGAGATGCTAATGTTCAGCAAATACTACGAACTGGCCAACTACAAAATGACGCACCCCAACCTGAGCTATGGCCGCGAAACCATGCAGTGCCTGCTGCGCGCCTATGTGCTCGACATAGTGGACAGCGTGAACCGCCACCTCTCCGACGAGAGCGGCACGCGCATTCTGCGCCAGGGCGACAAAATATTCCGCCGATTCCTGCTGCTGCTAAGCAATGTGCACAATCAGGAGCGCACCGTGAAGTCGTTTGCCGCCGAGCTGTGCGTCACCCCGAAATACCTCACCAGCGTGTGCCGCAACCTCACCGGCCGCACAGCCAGCGAAATAATCACCAGCAACACGGTGAACCGCGTGCGCCAGCAGCTGCTTTACAGCGACCGCACCATCAAGGAGATTGCCGCCTACATGGGCTTCGACAACCTGTCGTTTTTCGGCAAGTTTGTGAAGAAGCACCTTGGAGCGTCGCCCAACAACTACCGCCGCGACAACCGGTATGGAGAATAAGGCTTACAACTGAGAGGGGGGCTTGATATAACAAAATCGGCTCGGTCCTGACGGGACCGAGCCGATTTTATATTGTCTGGCCGCGGGCCGGCATGCTAGCGGCGGTGCTTGTTGGTGTTGCCAGAGCCCTGACCGCGCCGGCGGCTGCCCTCGCGCACTTCGCGGCGGGTGCTGTTGCCGCGGCTGCCACGACGCTGACGGTTGGACGCACGTCCGCCCTCGCGGCTCGAGCGGCGGCGGTCGCCTGCGCTGTCGGCGCTGTTGAAGCGGTTGGCCTGCGTGATGGGTGCCTTGTCGATGTGGTGGGTGCCGGCAGGATTGTTCTTGTCCACCAGCACGTAGTCGAGCTGCTTTTTAATGAGGTCGGCGCGTGCCACCTGAATCTTGATTTTGTCGCCCAGCTGATATGTGCGGTGGGTGCGGCGGCCGCGCAGGCAGTAGTTCTTCTCATCAAACTCATAGAAGTCGTCGTCGAGGTCGCGCACGGGAATCATGCCCTCGCAGTGAGTCTCGTCGACCTCAACATATATGCCCCACTCGGTTACGCCCGACACATGGCCTTCAAACACGCCACCCAGGCGGTAGCCCATGAACTCCACAGCCTTGTATTTTATCGAGGCACGCTCGGCATTGGCGGCCAGCTGCTCTTGCGCGCTGGTGTGCTGGCAGTCCTCCTCAAGCTTTTCCTCGTTGACGCTGCGGCTGCCCTTCTCGGCATAGCGGTCGAGCAGGCGGTGCACCATCATGTCGGGGTAGCGGCGGATGGGTGAAGTGAAGTGGGTGTAGTAGTCAAACGCCAGACCGTAGTGGCCCACATTGGTGGTCGAGTACACGGCCTTCGACATCGAGCGGATGGCCAGAATCGACAGCAGCTCTTCTTCGGGCTTGCCCTTGATGGCGTCGAGCAGCTTGTTGATCGAGCGGTTCACCTCGCGGGCGGTGCCCGAGGTCTTCACCTTGTAGCCGAAGTGTGCGGCGATGTCGGCAAAGTTGGCCAGCTTGTCCTTGTTGGGTTCATCGTGAATGCGGTATACGAATGCTTTTGCTTTCTTTCCCTTGCCCACCTTGCCAATGTGCTCGGCCACCTTGCGGTTGGCCAGCAGCATGAATTCCTCGATGAGCTTGTTGGCCTCCTTCGACACGTGCAGGTGCACGCCTATGGGCTTACCCGTTTCGTCGATGTCAAACTCTATCTCCTCGCGGTTGAAGGCCACCGAACCCTCGGCAAAGCGCTGCTTGCGTATGCGCTGCGCCAAGTCGTTGAGTTTCAGAATCTCTTCGGCATAGTCGCCCTTTCCGGTTTCTATCACCTCCTGGGCCTCCTCGTAGGCAAAGCGGCGGTCGCTGCAAATCACGGTGTGGCAAATGTCGTAGTTCACCACCTTGGCGTCGTCGGTGATTTCAAACACCACCGAGAAGGCCAGTTTCTCCTCGTTGGGGCGCAGCGAGCAAATGAAGTTGCACAGGCGCTCGGGCAACATGGGGATGGTGCGGTCAACCAGATACACCGAAGTGGCGCGCTCATAGGCCTCCTTGTCGATCACCGATCCTGTAGTCACATAGTGGGTGACGTCGGCAATGTGCACACCCACCTCCCAGTTGCCGTTGTCGAGGCGGCGCATCGATATTGCGTCGTCGAAGTCTTTTGCGTCCTTGGGGTCGATGGTGAATGTGGGCACGGCGCGCATGTCGCGGCGGCGGGCTATCTCTTCATTGCTTATGGCGGGGTCGATTTCCTCGGCGGCTTTCTCCACCTTCTCGGGATACTTGTAGGGCAGGCCGAACTCGGCCAGAATGGCGTGAATCTCGGCGTTGTTCTCACCAGCCACACCCAGCACGTCTATAATCTCGCCCACGGGGCTGTTGGCATCCTGCGGCCACTCCACTATGCGGGCCACGGCCTTGTCGCCCGTCTTGCCGCCTTTGAGTTTGTTGAGCGGGATAAAGATGTCGGTGGCAAGGAATTTGCTGTCGGTGGCAAGGTGGGCGAAATACTTCTTCACCTGCAGTGTGCCGATAAACACTTGGTCTTTGGCCTCGATAATTTTCAGCACCTCAGCCTCGGGCTCGAGTCCGGGGCGCGCAGCGCTGATGTGCACCAGCACGCGGTCGCCGTTGAGGGCGTGCAGCGAGTTGCGCTCGGCCACGAATATGGGCTTCTGGTCGTCGTCGGGACCAGTGGAGATGTCCACGCTGTTTTTGCCGTTGCTGCGGCGAATGAACACACCCTCGGCCACAGCGGTGCGCTGCGCGGCCTTGAAGCGGCCGGGGTCGGTCTCGCACAGGAATCCGTCTACAGTGAGCTGCTCCAGTATCTCTACTATAAGCGCGCGCTGCTTGGCGGTGGTGGCACCCACTTTGTCGGCCACCTGACGGTAGTTGTAGGGTGTGTTTTCCTCGGTGTTGTAGAAGTTAATCACTTTGTCGTGGAACTCACGTCGCTCCATTTTCAAAGATTTGAAGTTGTCTTTACTTGCCATAGGTAAGTGCTGTTTTTTATCTTTATTTATTGTTCTGTTGTTCTATCTCTCTTCTCTGTAGCTTCATCGCTTGTGCGGCTTGAACAGGGCAAACGTCTCGATGGCCTCATACGATGCCAGGCCAAGCTTGCAGTAGGTGTCGGCCATGTCGCGGTTGCGGTCGATTGAGCGCTGCCACGACAGTTTGTCGGCGTCGCGGAAGGGTGCGTCGTGCACCTGCGACTGGTGCTTGAGTATGGCGTCGCGCTTGTAGCGGAACTCCTCGGGGCTCATGGGCACCGACATATACACGTTGTCAAGATTCCACGACGACCACTGCCCGCGGTACATCCACACGCGGCAATGCGCCATGAAGTCCTCGCCCTGCAGCTGCTCGATGGCCTCGAGCACGGTGTCGACGGCGCGCACGTGGGTGCCGTAGGGGTCGTTGAGGTCGCCGGCAAAGAAAATCTGGTGGGGCTTGATGTGCTCGATGAGCTCCCTCACGGCCGCCACATCTGCGCTGCCCACGCGGCCCTGGCCAAACGGGGCATCGGTGTAGAAGGGCAGATGCAGCTCGTGCACGTGGTCGGAGGCCACGCCCACATATTCGCACGACATCTTGCCCTCGCAGGTGAATATCTCGCCTTTCACATATCGCATGTTGGCGTCATCGTCGTCGCCCGGATTCTTGTCTTTGATGCCATCCAGAATTTCGTTGCTCAGGCTGTGCTGCAGCTCCGAGCTCAGCCCGTAGTGGCGGCTGATGCGCCTTATGAGCATCACGGTGCGCCTCAGGTCTTCATCGCTCACGGCCACGTCGCCGCTCGTTTGGAACGCCACGTGCACGTCGTGTCCCTGCTGCACCAGTCGGCGCAGCGTGCCGCCCATCGACACCACCGCGTCGTCGGGGTGCGGGCTGAACACCAGCACGCGCTTGGGATATGGCTTGGCGCGCTCGGGGCGGTAGGTGTCGTCGTTGTCGGGCTTGCCGCCGGGCCAGCCCGTGATGGTGTTCTGCAGGTCGTTGAACACCTGCAGGTTCACATTGTAGGCCGAGCCGTATATCACCACCAGCTCTCCGAGGCCGTTGTCGTGATAGTCCTTGTTGGTGAGCTTGAGTATGGGTTTGCCCGTCTGCATGCACAGCCACACTATGGCGCGGCGCACCAACTGGTTGTCCCACACGCACGGGGCCACGCGCCAGGGGTAGTTGAGGCGCGTGAGGCACGAGGCGGCGTCGATGTCCACAATCAGGTGTGCACTGCTGTGCATCTGCAGGAATGAAGCCGGCACCTGGTCGGTGACCGGGCCCTCCACGGCGCTGCGCACGGCTGCGGCGCTGTCCACGCCCCACGCCACGCACACCATGCTGCGCGCGTTCAGGAAGTTGCTGATGCCAAGGGTGACTGCGGTGAGCGGTGCCACGTCGCACTGGTAGCTCTCGGCTATGCGCGTGCGGGCGTCGTTGCTGAGCGATATCAGGCGGCAGTTGGTGCTTATGGCCGACCCGGGGTCGTTGAACGCCACGCTGCCGCTTTTGGTGAACTCGCACACCACTATGTCGAGGCCGCCATACTCGTCGATTTCGGTCTCATAGTCGCGGCACACGGCATACACATTCTCGTCGGTAGCCTTGGGACTGAACGTGTGCACGTTGTCGGGCGCAATGTCGATTTTGCTCAGCAGCCGTTCGTTGAGGCGGCGCATGGTGCTCTGCTCCGAATCGAGGGCAATGCCGTTGCCCACCCACAGCTCACTAATGTTGAACACCACCACGTGGGCAAAGCTCACCTTGTCGGCAAAATACAGCTTCACCAGCTCGTCGTACACATCGAGGGCGCAGCGGCCTGCGCCAAGGCCTATCACGCAGCGGCCGCGCTCGCGCACACACCGCTCGATTTCAGCGGCCACGCAGCGCGCGGCTGCGGCGGCGCCCTCTTCGGGCGAGGGGTCGATGGTGGTGTTTATCTTCTCGCATCGAGTGAGCGAGGCCTGTTCCATTTCCGTTTTAGGGTGATAGTAGTGCTGCGACACTTGGCCGAGTTTGATGAGCGAACTTAAATCGGTTCTCATAAGCCGTGTGAATTGATAATAACCGTAGAGATTTACTTCTTCGTATACTTTCTTTTGCCTGGGTGGCGATGTACCGCGCCGCATGGCTTCCCCGGCCTGCGGCTGTGGCGCATCTGCGCCGTTTAGCAAAGTTAGTGCAACTTAGCTTTATTTCAAAATATCAGGCGGTTAAAAAAACGCCGCGAAAGCCTCTGACAGCCGCATTCGGGCCGGCAGAGGCACAAAAAAAGCTGCTTTCCGCCTGTGTGGGCAGAGAAGCAGCCTCAAACTTTTGTTTTACTGTGCTATTGTGCAGTCAGTGTTCAGATTATTTCTGAGCAGCTGCGCTGTCAGCAGGAGCAGCAGCGCTGTCAGCAGGAGCAGCAGCGCTGTCAGTAGCGGCGCTATCAGTAGCAGCGCTGTCTACTTGAGTAGTGTCAGCTGTAGAGTCAGCAGCAGCAGCGTTCTTGTCGGCATTGCCGCAAGAGAAAAGTGATACACTAAATACAACAGCAAGTAATAAAACTAACTTTTTCATTTCTGTAATTTTTTTAAATAATAAAACAATAATTTTCTTTTTCAAAATCGATGCAAATTTATAACAAAAAACTCACACGCAAACTATTTTTGCCTTTTTTTTTGCCGCTTTTGACCTTTAATATTTGTTTTTTAAACAAAATTTGCAATAATATTTCTACCAACTCACTGTTAATCAGCCATGTGAATACTGATTTTTTGGTTTAATCGGTAAATGTTAATTAATGTTATCAAATTAAACCATCATTGGTTTCACTTATACATGAAGCGCTTTATGCTGCGCTTGGGCGTCTTTTCAAACTCATTGGCCATTATCTCCACCTTGGCTATGCGCTCATAGGGTGCCACAAGCTTGTTGAGCTCGGCCCGCACCGTCTCCATATGGGCTGGCAGCTGGTCGCGCGTCACGCCGGCCTGGTCCATTGCATCGTAGTCGGGATAGACCAGAGCCACCAGTTTGCCGCCGCGGTCCACCACCAGGCTTTCGTTGACATACAGCATGTTGTTGAGTTTGGCCTCGATTTCCTCGGGGTATATGTTCTGCCCGTTGGCACTGAGCAGCATGGTCTTGAGTCGGCCGCGGATAAACACCGTGCCATCGGCGCTGAGCGTGCCCATGTCGCCGGTGTGCAGCCAGCCGTCGTCGGCCAGCACCTTGTCGGTGGCCTCGGTGTTGTGGAAGTAGCCCATCATCACATTCTCGCCCTTGACGCATATTTCGCCGGGCACATTCTCGGGGTCATCGCTCAATATTTTGCACTCCATGATGCCAGGCAGCACGCGGCCTGCACTGTGCAGCACAAACTCGCGCCACGGCGTGTGGCTGACCAGCGGGGCGCACTCGGTCATGCCATAGCCCACGGTGAATGGGAACTTAATCTTATACAGAAACTCCTCGACCTCGGCGTTGAATGGCGCACCGCCCACAATCACCTCTTCAAACTCGCCGCCGAAGGCCTCCACCAGTTTCTTGCGTATCTGCTCATAAATCTTCTTGTCGAGGCCGGGCACGGCCAGCGCCCAGCGCAGCATGCCCTTGCTAATCATGGGCACTATCATCTTGCTGTAGATTTTTTCAAGCACCAGGGGCACACATATCACCAGATTCGGCTTCACCTCGTTCATGGCCTTCACCAGAATCTTGGGCGACGGGATGCGGCCAAGCAGCGTGATGTGGGCTCCCACGGCCAGCGGCGCAAGCATGTCGAAGGCACAGCCATAGGCGTGGGCGAGCGGCAGGAACGACACGCAGCGGGTGCCGCGGCGGTGCAGCTGCGAGTTGATGCCATACACGATGTTGCCGCTAAGGTTGTTGCCGCTAATCATCACACCCTTGCTATAGCCCGTGGTGCCCGAGGTGTAGTTAATCACCATGAGCCTGTCGTTGGGCACTTCGGGATAGTGCACATCGGCCGGTCCGAATCCGTTGGGATAGGCCTGCTGCATGTCGGCATCGATTTCGGCCAGAGCCTTGTCGACCTCCTTGCCCTCCTTCTGGGCCAGCAGCTCGTGGCTGTCGAGCGAAATCACCGACTCGATGTTTTTCATTCCATCAAAGTCGAGGTTTTCCCAAATGCCGTTGCTCACAAACAGCATCTTCGACTCGCTGTGGTTGATGATGTGCTGCGCGTCGTGCGGGTTGAACTCCTGCAGAATGGGCACAATCACCGCGCCATAGGTGATGGTGGCGATAAACACATTCACCCACGAGGGCGTGTTTTTGCCAATCAGCGCTATGCGGTCGCCCGGCACTATGCCGATTTTGTTGAACAGCAGGTGCAGGCGTGCGGTGTTGCGCGCAAAGTCGCCATAGGTCTGCGTCTTTTTGGTGTTGTAGTCACTAAGGGCAGGGAGTTCCCAATTGTTGATGAAACTCTGCTCAAAAATCTTTATGGTGTTTTCTTTCATCATAACATTCAATGCTGTTTTGGTGCTGGTTGCAAAGTTACCACATATATTTCACAATTGGCACACTTCGGGCACTTTTGTGTAATTAGGCGGCAGTTTTGGCGCCACACATTATTATATATTAAGGCTCGCAGCAATTAATTTTGCTATTATGCGCAAAAAAATTTTGCACATTGCAGAAATATGCTTACCTTTGCACTCGCAATCGGGGAGAAATCCGGATTGCACAATTCCCAAACACGGTGTGTTAGTTCAGCTGGTTAGAATACATGCCTGTCACGCATGGGGTCACGGGTTCGAGTCCCGTACACACCGCAAGGCCGCTCAATTACTTGAGCGGCCTTATTTTTTCCACCCCTATGCACACACGGCTTGAGCCCAAGCAAAAAAAATTCCAGGGTCCTACCTTGCGATTCAGGCCCTGGAACTTCGTCCATAAAAAAGATGTGTTGCTGCTTGCGCGCTGCGGCCGCACTGATTTTGCGTGCGTATCACTTGCCTCTACCCGAGCCGATTCAATGCTCCTCTTATTACAACTCTTATTATTATGGCAGCCGCGTGGCGTTTAAGCAATGCAACGGTTATCATATCACAATAATGTGCGTGCCGGTTTCAGCTATTTCTTCACGTCTTCGGTGTGGTCAACGGTCACTCCCTTGGGCGTAACCTTGATGTATTTTATCACCTCATCACCCTTGACGCGCACATACAGTCCCTTCAGCCCGCGTTTCACGGGGTTGAGGTTGTCGGGCAGGCGGAAGGCCACATAGCCCGTCTGCATTCCGTGCTGCTCGCCACTGGCGTTTTTGCACTTCAGTCGCAGCTCGAGGTTCACGTAGCCCGACTTATAGTTGACCAGAGTGTTCTCAACGAGCGACACCACATATTCGGTCTCGCTCTTGTCGCCCGTACTGTAGTTTGGGGTCTCGAGACGGGTGTCGAGATACTTGCCGTCGGTGCTGAGGTGCAGCATCTTGGCATACAGTTCGTCGTCGCCCAGACTGTCGAGTTCGGCATAGGTGTGGGCCACAAATGGTGCCTTGGTGACCATGGTGCGCATGCCTTGCAGGTCGATGGTGCGCGAATTGGCGTTGGGGCCGGCAGCGAGGTTGCTGAAATACACTATGGTGCGCAGGTTGTCGTCCTCGGTGCTCACCTTGAATGAGCTGAAGTCCTTGTTGTGGTTGGGCATCAGAGCCATACCGCTGTCGCCCTCAAACCAGAAGTTGGAGGGGTCGTCGGCATGCAGGGTCACATAGGCGTAATAGCTCACCTTGTTGTCATCGTCGTCGTTGCACGATGTGAAGGCCGTGAGCAGCAGCGCAAAGGCCATCGACATCAGTAATAGGGTCGTTTTCTTCATAATTGCTGTGTGTGTTATGCGTTCTTTTTATTGTTGATTGTTCTACGTTTTTTTTATGCTTGCAGGGTGCGGCCGCCTAGCCGCCCCCGCATAATATAAACACCACCCGGCGCAATCATTGCACGGCGGGCGGTGTTATTTTTCTTTTTTTCTATCTTGAAGTCTTCAGAAGCCTATGCGCACGCCCAGTTGCAGGTCGAAGTCGACATCGGCCGCAGTGCGCACAGTGGGCATCGGCGTGCCGCTGATGTTCCACACCAGCCGCGGCTCGGCATACACGCCCACCGCCCCGCTCAGCTGGCACTGCACTCCGCCCAGGGCACTGGCGCTCCACTCCACCTTGCCCTTGTCGGCACTTTCGCCGCCGCGCTTGGCCTCAAGCGGCAGCATGGCAGCGGCCTCGGCCCCGGCATACAATTTCAGGCGACCCCGGCGGTAGGCGTTCCAGCGGGCGCCCACAGGCACCGACAGCAGATGCATGCGGCACTTGGCGCCATCGGCCTCGGTGCGCAGCAGCGTGTAGGCCACGCCGGCGCTCACGGTGAGCCGCCCGGCCAGCAAGTCGCGGCCCACGCCCACGCCCACTCTGAGCGGCATATTGTGGCTGTAGGCCACACCCGAAGCCTCGGTGTGGCGCGGAGCCACGCTGAGTCCGGCCACATTCACATCAATCGACCACAGCCGTCCGCCTTGGCGCTGAAGTTGGCCAGGCAGCGTGCCCGAGTCGCTTAGGCGGCGGGCGTTCTCCTCCATCTGGCGGTAGGCGTCATACTCGTGGTCGCTGTAGTTTTGCCACGGGTTGAGCGACGACGACGGGGCCTCCTCGCCATCGGCCTGGCCCATGGGGCGGTTGGGGCGGCCCGGACCGCCCTCCGACGAAGCGTAGAGGGCACCCATGTTCACCGAGTCGGCCGGCCACTCGGCAGAGTCGGCCACCACAGCATGGCGCAGGTGATGGCGGCGGGCCATGCGGCGGCCTTCGGCGCGCGCCTGGGCCAGCAATGCCTCGGACTGCGGTTTGGGCGACGCTGCTGCGGCCATGCCGGGCACCGGCACCGAGGCCGGCAGCGTCGACACGCCAGGCGACGACAGCAGCCTGACGCACACAGCGGCCACTATGGCCACAACCGCGGCAGCCGAAGCCACCCACAGCCACCGCAGGCCGCCACGGCGGCGCGGTGCAGTTGCTGGCGCAACTGCCTGCTGCTGCGGCTTGGCGGCGGCCATGCGGGCCGACAAGGCCTCCCAGCTGCCCGCAGGCGGCTGTTTGCTTGCAGTGGCGGCTTTGCGCCTCACCACTTCCAGCCAGTCGTTATTGCTATTGTCATCAGTCATACTGCTCATTTAAATATTGTTTTATGCGCTTTGCCAGCAGAGCCTTGGCCCTGGCAAGCTGCGACGACGAACTTTTCTCGTTGATTCCAAGCCGCTCGGCTATCTGTCTGTGCGAGAGGCCCTCGATGCAAAACAAGTTAAACACCGTGCGGTAGCCATCGGGCAGCTCGGCAATGAAGCCGTTGAGCGTGTTGGCGTCAATCATGTCGACCATCGAGGCGTCGGGCTCGTCGGGCACATCGTCGCCCACCGTGTCGACCGGCTGCGACGACACCGCCAGGCGTCCGTTGCCGCGCAGGTGGTCGAGGGCCATGTTGACCGCGATGCGGCTCATCCATGCCCGCAGCGACCCGTTGCCGCGCCAGGCAAACCGCCCAATGGAGTCAAACACGCGTATGAAGGTGTCCTGAAGAACGTCGGCTGCGGCATCCTCCTGGACAACATACCGTGATATGAGCGCATACACGCCGGGGCTGTAAGCTTCATAAAGTGCGCGCTGGCACTTGCTGTCGGCCGCCAGGCACCCCTCATACATTTCTTTCTCAGTCATTTTGCGGGAACCCACGTTGCTCATCAACTAAACGCACCTGTTACACAAACACTGCATTATACAATCGCATTTTTAACACTCCGAGCGCTATGCTCCACGCTCTGCCTACTTCTGCTTGCCGTTGATGTCGAAGTTTAGCGTCACGCCGTCGGCAGCCACATCAAGAGTCACAGGGCAGCCCTCAATCATCGGGAAATTCTGGTGACCTATGTGACCGGCCGGGAAGTCGTAGCACACTGGAATGTTGAGGTCGGCAATGTAGCGGTGAATCATGTCGTACATGTCGTCGTAGCCCTTCACCGCATTATATTCGGTGAACTTGCCCACTATCAGGCCCTTGATGCGGCCCAGCACGCCGCGAATCTTAAGCAGGTGCAGCATGCGGTCCACACTGTCGTAGCGTTCGCCCACATCCTCGATGAAGAGCACCACGTCGTGCGTCTTAAGGAAGTCGCGCGTCAGGAAGTCGTAGTCGCTCTCAGCCAGGCCGCCATACACACTCATGTTGCCGCCCACCAGAATGCCGCGGGCAGTGCCCGTGTGGTTGAACTTGTGTGCCGGAATGCGGTAGCTGGGCATCTTGCCCAGCAGCAAATTGTGCAGGGCGCGGCAGGTGGTGTCGTTACCGCCGCCATAGCCAAGCGGGCCGGCCATGTTGGCGTGAATGCTCATGTTGCCGGCGCGCACCTGCGCGCTGTGCAGTGCGGTGATGTCGCTGTAGCCGATGATCCACTTTGGGTGTTTGGCAAACTCCTCAAGCGGAATCTCGCACAGCAAGTGCACCGAGCCATAGCCGCCACGCGAGCACAGAATGGCCTTCACCGAGGGGTCGCGCAGCGCCCACAGCAGGTCGGATTTGCGCTGCTCCACAGTGCCGGCAAAGCCGGTGCTGAGCCGCTCGAGCGCATATTTGCCCTTCACGGGGTTGAAGCCCCAGCGCTTGAACACGTTGTAGCCCGTGTCGACCTGAGCCGTGTCGATGGCACTGGCCGGAGTGATGATTGCAATCTTGTCGCCCGGCTTCAGAAACGCCGGGGCCTTGATGGTGCTGCCGGCCAGCAGCGACGCCGCACACATTGCGGCAGCCGCCATGAGTGATATTCTCTTATTCATATATATACAATGCGTTTTTTTTGTCATCGCCCGCAAAATTACACAAAAAAGCCGATGCCCGCAAACGGCTGCGCCTGCGGGCCTCCGGCCATGTGGCTTGACACCACATGGTACGTCAATGGGCATTTACCGCTATTTACGCGACCTGTATTTTTGCCTCGGATGATGCGGCACATCATACATCTTCTCTAATGTATCCTCCATTAGTGGCAACACGTGGCTTTTCACATACCTTACTTTTCTACCTATGTAATCAGCAATCTGCTCGGCTGTAGCCCAGTCATCACACGCCTTAACAACCATATCTTTCAACTGCTCTTTTGAATATCTTTTATTAAGAGTAACATTATGGGCTTCAAGTGTAACATTTGCCTCTTCAAGTGTAACATCAGCCCCCTTAAGAGCAACATTAGCCCCATAAATGTGATATTTAGTGCCACGTCCATGCCCCACGGCCTTTAAAAATCGCATCGCGCACATGCCTCCAAGCAACTTTGTTATGTCGGTCCGATGTATGTCAAGGGCATATTGCAAGCGTTCATTGGTTATTTCCTCTTCGGAATATGCCAAAGCAAGGACTGTCAATTGTGACTGCGTTAATTTCAGCAGTCTGTCGCCGAACATTTCACTCAGGGCGGCCTTCACGCCCTCATCCAACAGCGACTCCATCGACATTGTGAGGACCACTTTATTCGGACGGCTCTTTTCTTCAATGTACGGCCGTTTCCACTTCTGCATTTCCCACCCATGAATTATTTTGTCGGCTCCGCTGCCAGCCTTCTCAGCCGAGCCTAAAAAAATAAACATAGTCTGCAAATATTTATTGCGGCACACACTCTCACCTCCACGATAAAATTGTTTTAAAGAAATGAGCATTGTGCCTGGATTGGAAAAAACAATCTTGTTGGGATATTTATATATGTTCAACGATGCATTCTCTGTGTGGTCGGCATGCACCAAAGCATTTGCAAGAGCTTCCCTTACCGCGACATGCGCAGGAGTTTCAGTCCGTCTTTGCCCATTTTCGAGAATAAATGGCTTCGGTAAAAAGTTTTGAAGAATGGGAAGCACACGGATGTAAAACTGGAAGAGGTTTGATTCCCAGTTGCCATCAGGACAGATTCGATTCACCCACCTGTCATTTGGGTCTTGAATTTCTTGATAGTCCGGGAAGAAGTTTGGATTCTCGTCCATTATAGCGCTATAGGAGCCAAACATCAACAAACCAGCATAAGTCAATCCATATTCGCCAGTTCGCCTATCTTTTCTGAACACATTCAGTTTTTCCAAAAATTTATCTTCCGGCAAGTTGTTCCAAACATGGTCTGGATTCCATTGTTCGAAGCGCCGACGATATTGGAGTATGGAATTATGGTCCAGATCCTCTTTACTGAAATTCTTTAAAATACGTCCATCAACAGGGCTTGAAAGATTAGCATCGGCAAACATACTGTTTACCTCTTCACGTGAGCAGTGATAATCGCCATCCGCGTCTCGCCTGTAAGTTCCCGTATAAGGGTCCAGACCCACATACACAGGCTTTAGGCTTCTATCAACACGGGGGATATAGAAAAACAGAAAGTTAGACCCAGCATACTCAACCTCACACACATCGTCTTCTGAAAGCAATGCGATGTTTACTTTTTGCTTGCTGTGCATGGCATTAAAAAAGTCGCGCTTGTACTTAGCCGTATGCTCCTTGTCCAACCCATCAAGCAGCATTTCATCTCCCTTTTCTTTTACTCCAAAAACTATGGCGCCACCATTAGTGTTGGCAAATGAGGAATACGTTTCCCAAAAAGAATTAGGGAAACCACCAGCCGCTGTTTTGAACTCAAGTTCGCCTGACTCCCTGCCATGCAACAACTGCTCAAACAAAGGTTGCATTTCCATATATTTGCATCTGCTTCTTGCCATATCTATCTATTTTACAATTAGATATTACAAAATTAAACAATACATTCAAAACAAACCAACACAGCTACCACAATTACACAAAAAAGCCGATGCCCGCAAACGGCTGCGCCTGCGGGTCACCGGCCATGTGGCTTGACACCACCACATCGCCGCATCAGTGGTGGCGCAGGCGGTAGTGGCCGCCGCGGCCATGCGCCAGGCGGCGGTGCTTGCAAAAGCGGTTGAGCTCGGCACGGGCCGCCTTGCGGCGCAGGCCTGTGAGGCGGCAATAATCGTCAACGCTCATCTCGCGGCCATGGCGGCGCATGAACGATATGGCCAGGTTGAGCCGGTTGCTCGCCCCTGAGCCCAATGTGAGCGAAAACACCGTGCTGTTGCCGCCATAGTTGTGATGGTGTGGCGGTGCGGGTGGCGGGGGAGGCGGCAACGGGCGCTCCATGGGCGGATGATGAGGGCCGTGGTGGTGCTTGTGGTGATGACGGCCGCCGGCAGCGGCTGTGCCGCATGCCAGCGCCACTATGGCTGCAAGCGCTGCTATGCGCCTTGCTTGGGAGGCTAATAATTTCGTTCTCATAATTTGGTCTCCTTCACTATTAACGGTTAGTATTTTCTGTTTTGCTCCTTTTGACTGACAACCGAGGCAAAGGTTAAACGGCGCACACGCCTATTTGTGTTTCTTTAACTACCTTGCGCGCCAACTACGACCCCGCCACCGGCCTCACTCCCACCCTGCACTGCCTGTGCCTCGTGGACATGTTCACCACCATGACGGGCGTTGACAATGTGGAAACCGCCAAAAAGGTGAAGAGCGTCACCTACTACAACGCCACCGGCGCCATGGTGCCGCAGCAGCCCGCAGCCGGAGGAGTGTATGTGAAAGTGACCACCTACACCGACGGCAGCCGCTCGGCGGTGAAGACAATAAACTGAATCATGCCACATAGCGCGCTGCGGCAGGGCCGCAAGCGCGACACACATTAAAAAACCAGCAAGCAGAAAATGAACTGCACCCCAAAAGTTAGACACAAAACTTTTGGGGTGCATTATGTATAGACGCCACAATTATGAAGAACG
>CAKUMB010000019.1 GCA_934667475.1 uncultured Muribaculaceae bacterium
TTGCCTATGTAGCTCAGGGGTAGAGCACTTCCTTGGTAAGGAAGAGGTCGCGGGTTCAAATCCCGCCATCGGCTCAACTAATCAAATGCAGGCTTCGCCTCTCAAGAACAAATTTATTGGCCTTGGTGGGCGGAGTATATGCGTGATTACAACTTGAAGAGTTAATCATTTAATCAAAAAATAACTAAGTTATGGCAAAAGAGAAATTCGTAAGATCAAAGCCGCATGTTAACATCGGTACTATTGGTCACGTTGACCACGGTAAAACTACCCTGACTGCCGCTATCACTAAGGTGCTTGCCGAGCAGGGTTTCTCATCTGAGGGCGTGCGTTCGTTCGACTCTATCGACAACGCTCCCGAGGAGAAAGAGCGTGGTATCACAATCAATACTTCACACGTTGAGTACGAGACTGCTAACCGCCACTATGCTCACGTTGACTGCCCGGGACACGCCGACTATGTGAAGAACATGGTAACTGGTGCTGCTCAGATGGACGGTGCAATCGTGGTTATCGCAGCAACTGACGGCGTTATGCCCCAGACTCGCGAGCACATCCTTCTCGCCCGTCAGGTGAACGTTCCCCGTCTGGTTGTGTTCCTGAACAAGTGTGACTCTCCCGATGTCGACGATGAGATGATCGAGCTCGTTGAGATGGACGTTCGCGACCTCCTCTCTGAGTACGACTACGATGGCGAGAACACTCCTATCATCAAGGGTTCTGCCCTGGGTGCCCTCAATGACGAGCCCAAGTGGGTTGAAAGCGTTCTCGAGCTGATGAAGGCCGTTGACGAATGGATTCCTCTGCCTCCGCGCGATATCGACAAACCGTTCCTGATGCCTATCGAGGACGTGTTCTCAATCACTGGCCGTGGTACAGTTGCCACTGGTCGTATCGAGACTGGTAAAGTTAAGGTGGGCGACGAGGTTCAAATCATGGGTCTCGGTGCTGACATGAAGTCGGTGGTAACCGGTGTTGAGATGTTCCGCAAGATTCTTGACGAAGGTGAAGCTGGTGACAACGTAGGTCTGCTGCTCCGCGGTGTTGACTACAAGGCTATCAAGCGCGGTATGGTTATCTGCCACCCGGGTCTTGTTAAGACTCACGATGAGTTCACAGCCTCTGTCTACATCCTGAAGAAAGAGGAAGGTGGCCGTCACACTCCGTTCCACAACCACTATCGTCCTCAGTTCTACATCCGCACACTCGATGTGACTGGTGAGATCACTCTGCCCGAAGGTGTAGAGATGGTGATGCCTGGTGACCACGTTGAGATCGGTGTGAAGCTGATTACTCCGGTTGCTTGCAGCGAAGGTCTGCGTTTCGCAATCCGTGAGGGTGGCCGCACAGTTGGTTCTGGCCAAATCACTAAGATTGTTGAGTAATACACAATCATAAAAAATCACAAAGCACACGGCTGCGGCAGCAGCCACAGCCAGTGTGCTTTTCAATACGGGAATAGTTCAGTTGGTAGAACGTCGGTCTCCAAAACCGAAAGTCGTGAGTTCGAGTCTTACTTCCCGTGCTAATTAAGAAGAGAAATGAAAAAATATAAAATACTTACGGATCTCGAGGAATCTTATTACGAGCTCGTGAATAAGGTTTCTTGGCCAACCAAGAAAGAGCTGGCCAATAGCTCGGTCGTGGTAATGGTAGCTTCCATCGTTGCCGCTTTGGTAATCTGGGCTGTTGATGCTGTCATCAACGAGGGAATGCACCTGATTTACAGTATCCCTTCTCAATTTTGATACTGTGGCGGGTGAATGAAAGTCCGCGTTGGCGACTGCGCACCGTCAAGAATTCACATTAGTATTTTTCAACCAAGTTTAAGAGAAAACCGATGTCAGAAGGAAAATTCCAATGGTACGCCTTGCGCGCAATCTCAGGCAAGGAGGCTAAAGTAAAAGAAACACTTGATGCAACTTGCAAAAACACCAGTTTGGGAGATTTTGTGCAGGAGGTGCTCATTCCTACTGAGAAGGCATACGTGACGCGTGCCGGCAAGAAAGTTCTCAAAGAGAGAAACAAACTGCCTGGCTACGTGTTTGTTTTGCTTAATCTCACAGGCGAGGTTGAGGAGACACTCCGCAACACCACCAACATCATCGACTTTGTTCGCACCCACGACAAAAACCGTCGTCCCGAGCCCATTCGCGAGAGCGACATGGCCCGCATGATGGGAGCCGTGGAGACCGAGCAGGAAGCTGCTGACAGTGGCGTGAACGACTATGAGGTGGGTGACAAGGTCAAGGTAATCGATGGCCCGTTCACCAACTTTGTGGGCAATGTGGAGGAAGTGAACCGCGAGAAGCGCAAGCTCAAGGTAGAGGTGTCGGTGTTTGGCCGGCCCACTCCCGTGGAGTTGGACAATTCGCAAGTAGAGCGCCAGTGACGCGCCCGCGGGTGGTTACGACCCGAGAGGCTCACGCTAAAGAGCGCCCGATTTTTATTTATTATTAAAAATCACTAAACAATTAATTGAACAATGGCAAAAGAAATTGCTGGACAGATCAAATTGCAGATTAAAGGTGGAGCTGCAAACCCTTCACCGCCAGTAGGTCCCGCTCTGGGTTCTAAGGGTATCAACATCATGGAGTTTTGCAAGCAATTCAACGCCCGCACACAGGCAAAGGCCGGCAAGGTTCTTCCCGTGGTAATCTCTTACTACACCGACAAGAGCTTTGACTTCATCGTAAAGACCTCGCCCGTGGCAGTGCAGCTGAAGGACGCCGCAAAACTTAAGAGCGGTTCAGGCGAGCCCAACCGTCGCAAGGTGGCTTCGGTCACTTGGGAACAGGTGCAGGCAATCGCTGAGGACAAGCTCCCTGATTTGAACTGTTTCACACTGGCCTCGGCTATGAAGCAGGTGGCAGGCACAGCAAGAAGTATGGGTATCACTGTTAAGGGTACATTCCCCGAAAACGTTTAAAACTTCAATTGACATGAGTAAACTTACAAAAAATCAAAAGTTAGCAAAAGAGAAGATTGAAGCTGGGAAGAGTTATACCCTCGCTGAGGCAGCGGCTCTGCTGAAGGAAATCACCTTCACAAAGTTTGACTCGTCAGCTGATATCGATGTGCGTCTTGGTGTTGACCCCCGCAAAGCCGATCAGAACGTGCGCGGCGTGGTGTCGCTGCCTCACGGCACTGGTAAGCAGGTGCGCGTGTTGGTGCTCTGCGGCCCCGATGCAGAAGCCGCCGCTAAGGAAGCTGGTGCTGACTACGTTGGTCTGGACGAATATATCGAGAAAATCAAGGGTGGTTGGACTGACGTGGATGTGATCATCACCCAGCCCCAGACCATGGGCAAGGTTGGCCCTCTGGGTCGTGTGCTCGGCCCCCGCGGCCTCATGCCTAACCCCAAGAGCGGTACTGTGACTCCCGATGTTGCCAAGGCAGTGAAAGAGGTTAAGCAAGGTAAGATCGACTTCAAGGTCGACAAGAAGGGCATTGTGCACACTTCTATCGGCAAGATGTCGTTCGCTCCCGAGCAGATTAAGGAGAATGCCCAGGCATTCATCAACACCCTCATCAAGCTCAAGCCCAACACAGCCAAAGGCACATATATCAAGAGCATTTATCTTTCAAGTACTATGAGTCCTGGTATCAAGATTGACACCAAATCAATCGATGCTTAATTTTTAAAAATTGCAGAAGAAAAATGAGAAAGGAAGATAAAGCGATATTAATCGAGAACATCAAGGCAACTCTTGCCAACTACAGTGCGGTATATCTCACCGAGACTGCTACTCTCAACGCTGAGAAGACCACCGCTCTGCGCCGCGCAGCCTTCAAGGCCGACGTGAAGCTGATGGTTGTCAAGAACAGCCTGCTGCATAAGGCTATGGAAGAGTCGGATGTTGACTACTCTGGCCTTTATGGTGCCCTGGCCGGCTCTACCACGCTGATGCTCAGCAACACTGGTAACGCTCCGGCTAAACTCATCAAGAGTTTCCGTCAGAAGAAAGAAACCATTCCTGCACTCAAGGCAGCCTTTGTCGAGGAAAGCGTCTATATGGGCGAAGACCAACTCGAAGTGCTGGCCAACATCAAGAGCAAGAACGAACTTATCGCCGATGTTGTGGCTCTGCTGCAGTCTCCGGCCAAGAACGTTGTGAGCGCTCTGCAGAGTGGCGGCAGCAAACTGCACGGAATTCTGGAAACATTATCAAACAAAGAAGAGTAATTAAATTTAAAAATCAAACAATTAAATCATACAAAAATGGCAGATTTAAAAGCTTTTGCAGAACAACTTGTTAATCTTTCAGTTAAGGAAGTAAACGAACTTGCTCAAATCCTCAAAGACGAATATGGTATCGAACCCGCCGCTGCTGCTGTAGCAGTTGCTGCTCCTGCCGCTGGTGGCGCTGCTGCCGCTGAAGAGGAGAAGTCTTCATTCGACGTTGTCCTCAAGGCTGCTGGCAACGAGAAGCTCAAAGTGATCAAGCTGGTTAAGGAACTCACTGGCGCTGGTCTGAAGGACGCTAAGGACCTCGTTGACAAGGCCCCCAGCACTCTGAAGGAAGGTCTGGCTAAGGCTGACGCTGAAGGCATGAAGAAACAACTCGAAGAGCTCGGAGCTGAGGTTGAACTTAAATAATATAACCTGAATATCAGGTTCTTAGGTTAAGAATCCCAATTTATTGTCGATTCTTAACCTTTTTGTGTCATAATTAATATTTGAGTTCACTTATAACATTTTTTTCAATGTCAGTTACCAAACAACCACGCATTAATTTTGCACGTGTCAAGAATCCGTTCCCTTATCCCGACTTTCTTGAGGTGCAATTACAATCGTTCAGAGATTTTCTGCAATTAGATACCCCAACTGAGAAGCGAAAAAACGAGGGACTCTACAAAGTGTTTTCTGAAAATTTCCCCATCACCGACACCAGAAACAACTTTGTGCTCGAATTCCTTGACTATTTCATCGATCCGCCACGCTACACTATCGAGGAATGTCTTGACCGCGGACTCACTTACAGTGTGCCTCTCAAGGCCAAATTGAAACTCTACTGCACCGACCCCGATCACGAAGACTTCGCGACCGAGGTTCAAGACGTGTATCTGGGTGCCATCCCCTACATGACCAACAAGGGCACGTTTGTGATCAACGGCGCCGAGCGCGTCATCGTGTCGCAGCTGCACCGCTCGCCGGGCGTGTTTTTCGGCCAGAGCGTGCATGCCAACGGCACAAAGCTGTATTCGGCCCGCATCATCCCCTTCCGCGGCTCGTGGATCGAGTTTGCCACCGACATCAACAAGGTGATGTATGCCTACATCGACCGCAAGAAGAAGTTGCCCGTGACCACGCTGCTGCGCGCCATAGGCCTTGAGACCGATAACGACATCATCAATGTGTTTGGACTGGCCGATGAACTCAAAGTTACTAAGTCGAACCTTAAGAAAGCCATTGGCCGCAAGCTCGCGGCCCGTGTGGTGAAGTCGTGGACCGAGGACTTCGTCGACGAAGACTCGGGCGAGGTGTCGTCGATTGAGCGCAACCAAACCATTGTTGAGCGCAACGATGAAATCACCGAAGACAACATCCAGGATATCATCGACTGCGGCGCAAAGACTGTGCTGCTGCACCGCGAGGATGTGAACACCAGCGACTATGAAATCATCTTCAACACCCTTTCGAAAGACGGGTGCAAGAGCGAGAAGGAAGCCATCAACTACATCTACAGGCAGCTGCGCAACGCCGAGCCACCGGATGACGCAAGCGCGCGCGAGGTGATTCTGAACCTCTTCTTCAGCGAAAAGCGCTACGACCTGGGCGATGTGGGCCGCTTCCGCATTAACAAGAAACTTGGCCTGAACACACCCGACGACGTGCGTGTGCTCACCAAAGAAGATATTATCGAGATCATCAAGTATCTCATCGGCCTCATCAACAGCAAGACCGATGTGGATGACATCGACCACTTGAGCAACCGCCGCGTGCGCACCGTGGGCGAGCAGCTCTACAACCAGTTTGGCGTGGGCCTGGCGCGTATGGCCCGCACCATCCGCGAGCGCATGAATGTGCGCGACAATGAGGTGTTCACACCTATCGACCTGATCAACGCCAAGACCATCTCGTCGGTGATCAACACCTTCTTCGGCACCAATGCCCTGTCGCAGTTCATGGACCAGACCAACCCTCTGGCCGAAATCACTCACAAGCGCCGTATGTCGGCACTCGGCCCCGGCGGTCTGTCGCGCGAGCGCGCAGGCTTCGAGGTGCGCGACGTGCACTACACTCACTACGGCCGCCTCTGCCCGATTGAGACCCCTGAAGGCCCCAACATCGGTCTGATTTCGTCGCTCTGCATCTATGCTAAAATCAACAAGCTGGGCTTCATCGAAACCCCCTACCGCAAGGTGGAGAACGCAAAGGTGGACCTCGACAACAGCCATGTGGTGTATATGACCGCCGAAAGCGAGGAAAACAAGATTGTGGCCCAGGGCAACGCGCCGCTTAACGACGACGGCACCTTTGTGCGCGACAAGGTGAAGTCGCGCCTCGAGGCCGACTTCCCTGTGGTGCCGCCCGAAGACGTTAACCTCATGGACGTGTCGCCGCAACAGATTGCTTCGGTGGCTGCCGCCATGATCCCCTTCCTGGAGCACGACGACGCCAACCGCGCCCTGATGGGCGCCAACATGATGCGCCAGGCCGTGCCGCTGCTGCGCAGCGAGGCCCCGATTGTGGGCACCGGCATCGAGCAGCGTCTGGCCTACGACAGCCGCACTCAGATTCAGGCCGAGGGCGCTGGCGTGGTGGAATATGTGGACGCTGCAAAAATCCGCATCCGCTACGACCAGACCGAGGAAGAGGCATTCGTCAGCTTTGAGGAGCCGGTGAAGGAATACCACCTGCCCAAGTTCCGCAAGACAAACCAAAGCACCACCATCGACCTGCGACCCATATGCAACCGCGGGCAGCGGGTGCAGAAGGGCGACATCCTCACCGAGGGCTACTCGACCGAAGACGGCGAGCTGGCACTCGGCCGCAACCTGAAGGTGGCCTACATGCCCTGGAAGGGCTATAACTATGAGGACGCCATCGTGCTCAACGAGCGCATGGTGCGCGAGGACATACTCACCTCGGTGCACGTCGACGAGTACACTCTGGAGGTGCGCGAGACCAAGCGCGGCATGGAGGAGCTCACCAACGACATCCCCAACGTGAGCGAGGACGCCACCAAGGACCTCGACGAGCGCGGCATCGTGCGTGTGGGCGCCCACATCAAGCCCGGCGACATACTTATTGGTAAAATCACTCCTAAGGGCGAGAGCGATCCCACCCCCGAGGAGAAACTGCTGCGCGCCATATTCGGCGACAAGGCCGGAGATGTGAAAGACGCCTCGCTCAAGGCCAACCCGTCGCTCAAGGGCGTGATCATAGGCACCCGCCTGTTCCAGCGCGCCGCCAAGAAGCGCAAGACGCGTGGCGGCGACCCCGAGCAGATTAAGCTCGACGAGGAATACGACGCACGTCAGAAGGAGCTGCGCGGCGTGCTCATCAACAAGATGCTCAAGCTCACCGAGGGCCACGAGTCGGCCGGTGTGACCGACTTCATCGACACCGAAGTGGTGCCCGAGGGAGCGCAGTTCACCGCCGCCGTGCTCGACTCTATCGACTACGAGGGCGTGAACCTGAGCCACTGGACCAACGACGACCACACCAACGCACTGGTGCGCGCCTGCATCATGAACTACCTGCGCAAGAGCAAGGCCATCGACGCCGAGCTGCGCCGCAAGAAGTTCGACCTGCAGATTGGCGACGAGCTGCCCGCAGGCATCATGCAGATGGCCAAGGTGTATGTGGCCAAGAAGCGTAAGATAGGCGTTGGCGACAAGATGGCCGGCCGCCACGGCAACAAGGGTATCGTGTCGCGCGTGGTGCGCCAGGAGGACATGCCGTTCCTTGCCGACGGCACCCCCGTCGACATCGTGCTCAACCCGCTGGGTGTGCCTTCGCGTATGAACCTCGGCCAGATTTTCGAAGCCGTTCTCGGCTGGGCCGGACGCGAGCTCAACGTTAAGTTTGCCACTCCCATCTTCGACGGTGCAAGCCTCGACGACCTCAACGAGTGGACCGACAAGGCCGGCGTGCCGCGCTATGGCAAGTGCTACCTCTACGACGGCGGCACCGGCGAGCGCTTCGACCAGCCTGCCACCGTGGGTGTGACCTACATGCTTAAGCTGGGCCACATGGTGGAAGACAAGATGCACGCGCGCTCCATCGGCCCGTACTCGCTCATCACCCAGCAGCCCCTTGGCGGTAAGGCCCAGTTTGGTGGCCAGCGCTTTGGTGAGATGGAGGTTTGGGCAATCGAGGCCTTCGGCGCATCGCACGTGCTTCAGGAAATCCTCACCATCAAGAGTGACGACGTCACTGGCCGCAGCAAGGCCTACGAGGCCATTGTCAAGGGCGACGCTATGCCCACCCCGGGCATTCCCGAGTCGCTCAACGTGCTCCTGCACGAGCTGCGCGGCCTCTGCCTGAGTGTGAAACTTGATTAAAACAACGTCTTTATAGCAATTCCAGAATGGCTTACAAAAATAACAAGATAAAGAACAACTTCACAAAAATCTCGATCAGCCTCGCTTCACCCGATGAGATTCTCGAGAACTCATGCGGCGAGGTGCTGAAGCCCGAGACCATAAACTACCGCACCTATAAGCCCGAGCGCGACGGCTTGTTCTGCGAGCGCATCTTCGGCCCCGTAAAGGACTACGAGTGCCACTGCGGCAAGTACAAGCGCATCCGCTACAAGGGCATCGTGTGCGACCGTTGCGGTGTGGAGGTGACCGAGAAGAAGGTGCGCCGTGAGCGCAGCGGCCACATCCAGCTGGTGGTGCCTGTGGCACACATCTGGTATTTCCGCTCGCTGCCCAACAAGATTGGCTATCTGCTGGGCCTGCCCACCAAGAAGCTCGACGCTGTGATATACTATGAGCGCTACATCGTGATAAAGCCCGGTGCAGCCACGCTCACTGTGAAGACTGCCGATGGCAAATCGGCCAACGAGTCGCCAGTGGAGCGCCTCGACCTCCTCACCGAGGACGAGTATCTGTCGATTCTCGACAAGCTGCCCGGCAACAGCATGCTCGACGACAGTGACCCCAACAAGTTCATCGCCAAGATGGGCGCCGAGGCCATCTACGACCTGCTGGCCGAGCTCAACCTCGACGACCTGTCGTATGAGCTGCGCGACCGCGCTTCGCACGAGACCTCGCAGCAGCGCAAGACCGAGGCCCTCAAGCGCCTTCAGGTGGTGGAGAGCTTCCGCGCGTCGAAAAACATCAACCGCCCCGAATGGATGATTCTTAAGGTGGTGCCCGTCATTCCGCCCGATCTGCGCCCGCTGGTGCCCCTGGACGGCGGCCGCTTTGCCACAAGCGACCTCAATGACCTCTACCGCCGTGTGATTATACGCAACAACCGCCTCAAGCGACTCATCGAAATCAAGGCCCCCGAAGTGATTCTGCGCAACGAAAAGCGCATGCTGCAGGAGGCCGTAGACTCGCTGCTCGACAACAGCCGCAAGTCGACCGCCGTGCGCAGCGACGCCAACCGCTCGCTGAAGTCGCTCAGCGACAGCCTTAAGGGCAAGCAGGGCCGCTTCCGCCAGAATCTGCTGGGTAAGCGTGTCGACTACTCGGCCCGTTCGGTGATTGTCGTTGGCCCTGAGCTGAAGATGGGCGAGTGCGGTATTCCTAAGGACATGGCCGCCGAGCTCTACAAGCCGTTTGTGATTCGCAAACTCATTGAGCGCGGCATCGTGAAGACGGTGAAGAGCGCCAAGAAGATTGTGGACCGCAAGGAACCCGTGGTGTGGGACATCCTCGAAAACGTGATGAAGGGTCACCCCGTGATGCTCAACCGTGCCCCTACACTGCACCGACTCGGCATCCAGGCCTTCCAGCCCCGCCTCATCGAGGGCAAGGCCATCCAGCTGCACCCGCTGGCCTGCACACCGTTCAACGCCGACTTCGATGGCGACCAGATGGCTGTGCACCTCCCCCTCGGCAACGAGGCCGTGGTCGAGGCCCAGCTGCTCATGCTCATGCCCCACAACATCCTCAACCCTGCCAACGGTGAGCCTATCACCGTGCCTTCGCAGGACATGGTGCTTGGCCTTTACTACATCACCAAGCTGCGCCAGGGCGCCAAGGGCGAGGGCCTTGTGTTCTACGGCCCCGAAGAGGCTCAAATCGCCCTCAACGAGGGCAAGGTGTCGATGAATGCCATCATCTCGGTGGTGGTCGACGACATCGACGAAAACGGCAAGCCGGTGAAGGTGCTCATGCACGACACTTCGGTGGGCCGCATACTCTTCAACAACTTCGTGCCCAACGAACTGGGCTACATCAACGAGCTGATTTCAAAGAAGTCGCTCAAAAAGATTATCACCAAGGTTATCCGCACCTGCGGTGTGCCCCGCTCGGCCAAGTTCCTCGACGACATCAAGAACATGGGCTACTATATGGCATTCAAGGGCGGCCTTTCGTTCAACTTGGGCGATGTGCTCGTTCCGCCAGAAAAGGCTGAATACATCAAGGAGGGCGATGCTCAGGTAGAGGAAGTGATGAACAACTACGCTATGGGTCTCATCACCGATAACGACCGCTACAACCAGGTGATTGATATATGGACAAACGTCAACAGCCGCCTCACCGACACGCTGATGAAGCAGATTTCGGCCGACCAGCAGGGATTCAACTCAGTGTATATGATGCTTGACTCCGGTGCCCGTGGTTCGAAGGACCAGATCCGCCAGCTCTCGGGTATGCGTGGCCTTATGGCCAAGCCGCAGAAGTCGGGCGTTGAAGGTGGCCACCAGATTATCGAGAACCCTATTCTTGCAAACTTCAAGGAGGGTCTGTCGGTGCTGGAATACTTCATCTCTACCCACGGTGCCCGTAAGGGTCTTGCCGATACCGCACTTAAGACTGCCGATGCCGGTTACCTTACCCGCCGCCTTGTGGATGTGGCACACGATGTGATCATCACCGAGGAGGACTGCGGCACACTGCGCGGCCTCGTTTGCCGCGAGGTGAAGAACAACGACGACGTGGTGGCCACTCTGGGCGAGCGCATTGTGGGCCGCGTGTCGGTGCACGATGTAATCGACCCCACCACCGGCGAGGTGATAGTGGAGAGCGGCGAGGAAATCACCGATGCCGCTGCCGAGCGCATCAACAATTCGCCTATCGAGTCGGTTGAAATCCGCTCGGTGCTCACCTGCGAGGCCAAGCACGGCGTGTGTGCCAAGTGCTATGGACGCAACCTGGCCAACCACCGCATGGTGCAGATTGGCGAGGCTGTGGGTGTGATTGCGGCTCAGTCGATTGGTGAGCCGGGTACTCAGCTTACACTGCGTACGTTCCACGTGGGTGGTGTGGCAAGCAACATCGCCGCCGTGAGCAACATGAAGTCGAAATACGATGGTGTGCTCGAAATCGACGAGCTCCGCACCGTTAAGGATAAGGATGGCGTGGATGTGGTCATCGGCCGCATGGGCGAAATCCAAATCAAGGATCCCAACACCAACATGGTGCTCACCACTGCAGCCCTCAACTATGGCTCGCGCCTGTTCTTCAAGCCGGGCGACACCGTGAAGAAGGGCGACGTGATTTGCGAGTGGGACCCCTTCAACAACGTAATCATCAGCGAGGTTTCGGGTAAGCTGCAGTTCAACAACCTCATCGAGGGCTCTACCTACCGCAACGAGACCGATGAAACCTCGGGCAACAGCGAGAAGATCATCATCGAGACCAAGGACTACAATGTGGTTCCCGAGGCTCAGCTCTACGACTCAACAGGCCAGCTGGTGAAAACCTACAACCTGCCTGTGGGCGCCCACCTCATGAAGAACGATGGTGAGGAAATCACCGCAGGTGCCGTGCTCATCAAGATTCCGCGTGCCACTTCGGGCGGCGCCGGCGATATCACCGGTGGTCTGCCGCGTGTCACCGAGCTGTTTGAGGCCCGCAACCCGTCGAACCCCGCCATTGTGAGCGAAATCGACGGTGTGGTGTCGTTTGGCAAGCTCAAGCGAGGCAACCTCGAGGTGAACGTCACCAGCAAGCTTGGCGAGAAGAAGAGCTACCTCGTGCCGCTGTCCAAGCAGCTGCTCGTGCAGGCCGACGACTACGTGCGTGCCGGCACACAGCTCTCCGACGGTGCCGTGACTCCTGCAGACATCCTCCGCATCAAAGGCCCCACAGCCGTTCAGGACTATATCGTCAACGAGGTTCAGAGCGTGTACCGCCTGCAGGGTGTGAAGATCAACGACAAGCACTTTGAGGTGATTGTGCGCCAAATGATGCGCAAAGTCACCATCATCGATCCGGGCGACACCCGCTTCCTGGCTCAGCAGAATGTGGACAAGCGCGACTTCATGGACGAGAACGACCGCATATGGGGCAAGAAGGTGGTGACCGACGCCGGCGACAGCGCCGATGTGAAGAAGGGCCAGATTATCACCGCCCGCAAGCTTCGCGACATCAACTCGGCTCTCAAGCGCCGCGACTTGAAGATAGTGACCGTGCGCGACGCCGAGCCCGCCACCAGCGAGCAGATTCTGCAAGGCATTACCCGCGCCGCACTGCAAACCAAGAGCTTCATGTCGGCCGCATCGTTCCAGGAAACCACCAAGGTGCTCAACGAGGCCGCAATCAACGGCAAGGTCGACAACCTTGAGGGTATGAAGGAGAACGTGATTTGCGGTCACCTCATCCCGGCCGGTACTGGTATGCGCCAGTTCCAGTCGATAGTGGTGGGCAACAAAGAGGAAATGGCCCGTGCCGCAGCCAAGAAAGAGGCCGAGGCCGCTGCCGATGAGCTCCCCACCGAGGAAGAGTTTATGAAGCATCACCAGTAAAGCAATCCGGCCGCGTGGCTTCCGCGCGTGGCGGAGCCATGAAGGCTGTCAAAATAGTGACATACTTTCTTGGGGCCTATGCCAGCATCGCAGGCCTGCTGCCGCAGGGGAAAGCGGTTGCGGCCAAGGCGCGAGGCCAAGGCCCCTTGAGAGACAAGAAATAATGTTTAAGTGACACTTGAGTCAGGCTGTCGCCCGTATAGGGGCGGGAGCCTGACTCTTTTTGTTGGGCTTTGCTGCCGCATCAGTGCGAAAAAATGGTTAAATTTGCACTTTGAAAAGCCTCGGTGCGGCAGCATGCATTATGTGGATAGCGTTTGCAGTGATATCATCGTTCAGCCTCGGCTTCTACGACGTGTTCAAGAAGCGGGCCCTGGAGGGAAACAACGTGTTTATGGTGTTGTTTCTCAACACGCTGTTCTGCACCCTGCTGATGTCGCCCGTGCAGGCCTCGATGCTCACTGGCAGCACAGCCTATGGCAGCCTCGGCCTTGCCGAGCATCCGCTCATCATGCTCAAGTCGGTCATCGTCACCGCCTCGTGGCTGCTGGGCTACTGGGTGATTAAAAAGCTGCCGCTCACCATCACCGGCTCGGTCAATGCGCTGCGCCCAGTGCTGGTGCTTGCCGGGGCCTTGGTGCTGTTTGGCGAAACGCCCAACGCCTTGCAGTGGGTGGGCATAGCCCTGGGCTTCGTGTCGCTAGTGTGGGTGGGCTTCATAGGCACGCGCGAGCGCTTGCCGCGCTCCCGGCGCAAGTGGCTGCTCTACGGACTGCTGTCGGTGGTGCTGTGGGCCGCAAGCGGGCTCTACGACAAGTTCCTGCTCGAGCGCTTCACACCGCTCGCCGTCGAGGCCTGGTATTCATTCTACCAGTTGGTGATAATGGGCGCCGTGGTGCTGTTGCTGCTCACACGCAGCCACCGTGCCGACCGCGACACCTTCAAGTGGCGCTGGTCGGTGCCGCTCATCTCGGTGTTTATTGCCCTGGCCGACGTCAGCTACTTCATGGCGCTGTCCATACCCGGCTCGCTGGTGGGAGTGGTGTCGATGACGCGTCGCGGCAGCGCCATAGTGTCGTTTTTCTACGGCATATTCATATTGCGCGAGCGCAACATGAAGCTGAAAATAGTGGATCTGCTCATTCTTGCCGCCGGTGTGGCGTGCCTTATAGCCGGCAGTCTTGCGTGAAAGGCAGATAGTGTTGATAACCCAAAAAACTACAAAGATATATGAGCATACTGAAATCGGGCGTGCCCGTTGCCCTGTGCAGCGACCACGCAGGCTTTGCCACCAAGCAAGCCATAATTGAGTATCTGAAGCAAAACGGCATTCCTTACAAGGACTTCGGCACCTATAGCGAAGACAGCTGCGACTATCCCGACTTTGCCCACCCCTGCGCGCTGGCCGTGGAAAGCGGCGAGTGCTATCCCGGCATAGGTGTGTGCGGCAGCGGCGAGGGCATGAACATGACCCTCAACAAGCATCAGGGCATACGCTCGGCCCTGTGCTGGATTCCCGAGATTGCCAGTCTTGCGCGCCAGCACAACGACGCCAACGTGATTGTGCTTCCCGGCCGCTTTGTGACCAACGATGAGGCCATTGCCATGGTAAAAACCTTCCTCAACACCGACTTTGAGGGAGGCCGCCACCAGCGCCGCATCGACAAAATCCCCGTCAAGCAGTAGTCCAAATCTCACACCCAACACAAACCACGGCAGCGTGCACCCAATCGGGCCACACGCTGCCGTGCTTGCGTATGCAGGGCGGATTGAGAGCGACGTTTCCCCTCTGAAAGAAAGCTGTTGGGCAATCCAGAAGAAATAGGATGTGTGTAGGCTGGTGTGCGGAAATGGCTCGGCTAAAGGCCGCATACGTTTCGAAATGCCTGCATCAATGCCATCCCGCCAGTGCATTACAGCAGATTGCGACCCAGCCTCACGGTTAATCAGCCATTGGCCCAAAGCACCAAATTTGCAGTGCGCAACCAAGGGCTTATGTCAGGCCCAAAAGGCTTATTTATAGGAAAAGTGTGTTTTTTAGACGTTAAAATCGCAGGAAAAGTGTATTTTTTGCAGTACTAAAATCATAGGAAAAGTGTGATTGTGCTACATAGAAAGATAGAAAAAGATATTGAAAACCACTTGCAGTCAGGCAATAACAAGATTCTTGTGGTTGAGGGTGCTCGCCAGTATATGAGACGGTAGTCGCACAGGAACTAAAAGCGCATGGATTCAGCCTTTATTACTATGACAATAAGAAAAATGGCGAGGTCGATTATCTTATTGACGATGTCCCTAATCTGTCGGTTTGTCCAATTGAGGTTAAGTCAGGCAAAGACTACAAAGTGCATAGTGCACTGAATAAGTTTCTGCAGATAAAGGAATATGGAGTGAAAAGGGCTTTTGTGCTCTCGAATGCGCAGCATGTGGAGAAAAAAGGCGGCATAACTTACCTGCCAATATACTATGTGTCTTGCATCCTGCCTGATGCCAATGGCGGTGGTGAACTTTAGCGGTTCTATAAATTATGCGGCACCTCGGCAATGGACAAATTCAAGCGGATTCGATTTGGCATTGCGCTCGGTTTGCACTAATTTTACACAATAAAACTAACAATACAGAAACATATGGACAAACTTCCGCAAGATCCGTTTATGCTCATGAGCTTTGTCAACACCAAGCTGCGCGATGAGTATCACTCGCTCGATGAGCTGTGCAAGTCGCTAGGTGTAGACCGCCTTGAGCTTGAATCCCGACTCAAGTCAGCCGGCTTTGAATACAATGAGGCTCAGAACAAATTCTGGTGATTAACTTTAACTTTATGGTAGATTATGACTGACAACAAATCACGACAGTTGCAGCTGCGCCGCCGCGCGCTGCTCGACATTGTGTGCCTGGGCCTGTGTGGTGTGCTGCTGTGGACGGGCTCCAACCTCGATGTGCCGCAGTGGGTGCTGATAGTGGGCGCTGTGGTGGCTGTGGTGCTGATAGTGGCTGCCATTGTGTGCAGCGCCAAGGCGCGCAAGCTGGATGTGGAGCAGTTTTCGGCCCGCCGCGACGGTGAAAATCAACAATAACATACACATCATACAGAGCTATGCTAAAATTCATTTCATGGAATGTCAACGGCCTGCGCGCATGCGTGGACAAGGGGTTTGCCGAGGCGTTTAAGGCACTCGACGCCGACTTCTTCTGCCTGCAGGAAACCAAGATGCAGCAGGGTCAGCTCGACTTGGAGTTTGATGGATACAAAAGCTATTGGAACTATGCCGACAAAAAGGGTTACTCGGGTACGGCCGTGTACACGCGCCACACTCCGCTGGCAGTGACGCTGGGCATGGGCATCGATGAGCACGACCACGAGGGGCGCATTGTGACGCTGGAGATGGAGCAGTTCTACCTGGTGTGCGTGTATGTGCCCAACAGCCAGGATGGTCTGCGCCGCCTTGACTACCGCATGCGGTGGGAAGACGACTTCCGCGCATATCTGCTGAATCTTAACAAGAGCAAGCCCGTGATAGTGTGCGGCGACCTGAATGTGGCCCACGAGGAGATTGACCTTAAGAACCCCAAGACCAACCGCAAGAATGCAGGCTTCACCGATGAGGAGCGCCAGAAGCTGACCACGCTGCTGGGCAGCGGCTTCACCGACAGTTTCCGCCACTTCTATCCCGACAAGGAGGGCATATACTCGTGGTGGAGCTATCGCTTCCGTGCGCGTGAGAAGAACGCGGGCTGGCGCATCGACTACTTTCTGGTGAGTAACGACATTGCTCCGCGCATGACCGACGCCAAAATTCACACCGAGGTGTTTGGCTCCGACCACTGCCCGGTGGAGCTCGACCTTGATGTGTGATGCCTGAAAAATAAAGGGTTGGTCTTAAAGCACCCGCTCGAACGCGATGCGCTCGCCGTCGCTTTGCATCACCCTGCCACACCGGCTGAATCCGCACTGCGGCAGCAGGCGCAGCATCTGCACGTTGTCGTGGTTGGTGTCGATGCGCATGCTGCGGCATCCCAGCCGTTGTGCCTCGTCGATTAGCAGCCGCATCCACCGTGAGGCCAGATGGCGGCCGCCCATGTCGGGCATTATGGCCATGCGGTGCACCACGGCATAGGGAGTGTCTTCGGGGGTGAGCCACCGTCCGCCCGCAATGTGGGCGTAGGCGGGGTCGCCGCCTGTGGTCACGAGTGCGCAGTATCCCACCACCCGGCCGCCGTGCAGCAACACGCGCGCCACACCGGCTTTGATGTCGGCCTCCACGTTGGCAGGGGCAGGGTAGGTCCCTTGCCACTGCGAGCGTCCGGCCAGGCGCATGGCCTCTTTGGCCTGGGCCAGCACAGTCCACGCCGCGGCAGCATGCTGGGCCGTGGCGGTTGCGCTTGCTATGTCGATGTCGCTGGCGGTCATATCGCACCTGTGTTTTTCAGTGTGAGGAAGCAGGCTGCCAGAGCCGCAATCAGCACCACGGCCACCGTTATCCACAGCTTGCCCGTGGCGGTGGCGGCGTCGATTGCTTCCTTGTCAACCGTTTTCCCTATTTCATACTCTTTTATCACTGCTGCGGCCTTTTGCAGGTCGGCTCGGCGCACCACCACCTGCACGGTGGCCAGTCGGTAGGGCTGTCCGCTGCCCGAGCCCATCACTTGCGCTTCGATGCCGTTGGTGGCCAGAATGTCGCGCACCATGGCGGCGTTGAACTCGGAGTATTCGCCCAGCCGCACCAGGTCGTTGTTGCTGTCGCTTGCCATGGCCGTGGGCATTACTTTATGCCGCGCTTGTTGAGCGCGTCCTGGTATTTCTTGGCAAAAGCCCTGTGCTGCTCGTAGGTGGCGGCAAAGTTGTGATAGCCCGAGAAGTCTTCCTTGGCGCACATATACATGTAGTTGTGCGGCTCGCTGGTGAGGATGTCGTCGATGGTCTTCTTTTCGGGCAGGCGTATCGGGCCCGGTGGCAGGCCTTGGTTGCGGTAGGTGTTGTAGGGCGACTTGCACTGCGTCATGGCCACTGTGATGCGGCGAATCGAGAAGTCGCCAATGGCAAACTTCACAGTGGGGTCGGCCTGCAGGCGCATGCCATCGTGCAGGCGGTTGATGTAGAGGCGGCCAATCTTGCCGCGCTCGTCGGGCTTGGCACTCTCTTCCTCGGCAATCGATGCCACAGTCACCACCTCTTCGGGCTTCAGACCGAGGTCATCGGCCTCGCGCCGGCGGCGGTCGGTCCAAAAGTCGTTGTAGTAGTCGTGCATGCGGTCAAGCAGCTGGCTGGTGGTGATGTCCCAGTAGAAGTCGTAGGTGTCGGGCAGCATCAGGCACACTATGTTGTCGGTGTTAAGGCCGTACTTGGCGCACAGCTTCGGGTTGTTGAGGGCCTGCCAAATGGAGTCGCGCCCCATCATGTAGAGGCTGCCGATGCGGTCGGCCAGCTCGCGCTTGGTGCGGATGTTGTTGAGTGTGAGTGTGATGCTGCTGGGTGCGCCTCCGCGCAGGTGTCGGGCCAGGCGCAGCGCACTTTCGCCCTTGCTCACTTTGAATGCGCCCTGGCGCTTGGCCATGTCGGCGCGTGTGAGCTTGAGCAGGCTCATCACCTTGCCGGCATACTCTGCGCCAAGGTGCTTGGTGAGCGAGTCGGTGAGTTGCTCGTTGGTGATGCCGCGGCGAATGTAGATGGTGGTGTCGGACTTGGCCGAGGTGAATATGTAGCTGCTAAAAGCGGCCACAAAAGCCGCGCACAGCACCACCACCACGGCTGCCGCCTTTATTGTCCACGACAACGATGATTTGCGTCTCGTATTTTTCTTCTTAGCCATAATCGTATAATCGTTAAGCTGTTTTTTCGTTAGTTTATGCAAAATTACTGCAAGTTGGCGCAACGGCAAAGCTCAGCGGGGGCAAAAATGCCGGTTGGGGCTATATCCCGCTTTTGCGGAACTGCTTCGGGCCCATGCCCGTCTGAGCCTTGAAGTATTTGCCGAAAAACGACTGTGTGGGGAAGTTGAGGCTCATGGCCACCTCCTTGATGCTCATCGAGCTGTACCGCAGTTTCTGCTTGGCGTCGGCAATCACCATGTCGCTAATCCACTGCAGGGCCGACAGGCCGGTGCGCTCCTTCAGAATGCCCGACATGTAGTTGGACGTCAGGTGCAGCTCGCCGGCATAGAATGCCACATTCCGTTCGCGGCGGTAGTGGGTGTGCAGTGAGGCCATGAACCGCGTCACAATGTCGTCGCCGCGTGTGGCCTCGCTTGGCGGCAGAGGCTTGCTTGCCACAAAGGCGTCGATTATGCGGTAGGCAGCCTCGAGCCCGGTGGCCACTATAATCTCTTGCGTGATGCGGCTCCGCAGCGGGTTGCTGGTGCGCTGCTGGCGGTAGCGCTCGGTGAGTTCTTCGATGGTGGCGATGCGTGCCATCAGTTCGTCATGCTGGCCCGGGGTGAGTTTCAGGCACGGCTCGCTTATGATGCGCACCTGCACGGGCACCGGCATCACGCTGTTGAGGGCCGACAGGGCAAACTCGTAGTTAACGCTCACCGCCACGCCGCTGAAGTCCTTCGACACATGTGCCACGGCCAGCTGCTGCATGGGCGTGATTATGAATATGTCGTTCTGTACCAGGTGGTAGTCGCGCCCCCTTATGTTGGCGTCGACCGAGCCGCTGTTGCACAGAAACAGGCCCACCACCCCCGACACTGGCACAAGTGTGTTGAGCCTGTGCAGCACCGGATTGCTGCGGTCGATGTGCATCACGCTGTATTGCATGGGTGGCGGAGTTTGGCTGTTTTCTATCTTCATTGCCTGTGGTTGATTGTTCTCTGGGTGCGAAAATATGCAATATTTTCCAAAAATCGCGATAAATCCGCTAAATGGAACACTTATTTAAAGAAATTGACCTTGCTGTGGCTTTTGCCTATCTCTACTTTTGCCACCGAAAAAATAAGGGTTAAATCTACATAGTTATAATGCAACGAGTATTATGAAAAAAAACAGACTATGGCTTGCAGTTGCGGCAGCGGTGGCGCTTGCGGCCTGCAGCCACACCAAGACGAGCCGCGTGCCGGCGGCAGTGAACGTGAAGGTGGCCCGCGTGGAGGCAGGCAGCGAGGCTGGAATGCGCACCTATGTGGGCACAGTGGCCGAGAGCTACGGATCAGACCTTAGCTTTGCCTCGGCAGGCACAGTGAAAAGTGTGCTTGTGGACGAAGGCCAGGCCGTGAGGCAGGGCCAGACGCTGGCGGTGCTCGATGGCACGCAGGCGCAGAACTCGCTCGACATGGCCTTGAGCAACCTGCGCCAGGCCGAGGATGCCTACCGCCGCCTGTCGCAGCTGCACAGCAAGGGCAGTCTGCCCGACATAAAGCTGGTGGAGATTGAAACCAAGCTGGCCGAGGCGCGCACCAGCGTGAGCATGGCGCGCAAGGGTGTGGGCGACTGTGTGTTGCGTGCGCCTTTCAGCGGCTACATTTCGCGCCGCAGCGTGGACATGGGCAACAATGTGATGCCTGGCGTCAGCTGCTTCAAACTGGTGAAACTCGACCGCGTGGAGGTGAATATTTCGGTGCCCGAGAATGAGGTGGCCTCGATAGCTCAGGGCCAGCGCATAAGTTTCACCGTGGCCGCGCTGGGCGGTGAGTGCTTCACCGGCACGGTGACCCGCAAGGGCGTGCAGGCCGACGCTGTGAGCCACACCTATCAGGTGACCCTGTCGCTGGCCAATCCCGGCCACCGCCTGCTGCCAGGCATGGTATGCAGCGCGTCGGCTCCGGTGGCTGGCGCCAAGGCCGAGCTGCTGGTGCCTCAAGAGGCAATTGCCATCAACGGCAGCGACGACATTGTGTGGGTGGTCGACGGCGGCAAGGCCGCCATGCGCCGCGTCACTGTGGGCGATGTGTGCAACCGCGGCGTGGCCATCACGTCGGGCCTCAAGGGCGGCGAGCAAGTGATAGTCGAAGGCCAGAACCGGGTGAGCGAAGGCCAGGCAGTGAATGTGTTAAAATAAGCGCGCTATGGGCATTCGACACAATAAGCTTAACATGATAGAAACCTCGATGCACTACAAGGGCATTATGATGCTGCTTGTGGGCCTGCTGGTGTGCTTCGGTGTGTTTTCGCTTATCAACATATCCAAAAATGAGTTTCCGGAGTTCACCATAAGGCAGGGCCTTGTGGTGGCTGTGTATCCCGGCGCCACTTCGCAGCAGGTGGAGGAGCAGGTGGCCAAGCCGCTTGAGTCGTTTTTGTGGGGATTCAAGGAAATCAAGAAGGCAAAAACCTACTCTGAGTCGAAAGACGGTGCCTGCTATGTGTTTGTGGAACTCAACGACGATGTCACCGACAAGGATGAGTTCTGGAGCAAGTTCAAAATCAAGCTGCAGCAGTTCAAGAGCTCGCTGCCGCAGGGCGTGCTGGCCCTGATAGCCAACGATGACTTCGGCAACACGTCGGCCATGCTCATCACGCTGGAGAGCAACGTGCGCTCATACCGCGAACTGCACAACTACATGACCGACCTTGAAGACCGCCTACGCACCATTCCCGAGCTGGCCAACCTCAGCGTCACGGGCGAGCAGAATGAGCAGATAGGCGTGTACATCGACCGCGACCGCCTGAGCGAATACGGCATCAGCAGTGCCTCGCTGCTGGCCTCGCTGCAGTCGCAGGGCATGACTGTGATGAGCGGCGGCATCGACGACCAGAACACGGTGCGCCCCGTGCACCTTGTGAGCCGCATCAACACCGAGGCCGACGTGGCCAACCAAGTGATATACAGCGACCCCACCGGCAAGGCCGTGCGCCTGCGCGATGTGGCCACGGTGCGCCGCGAGTATCCCGATGCCGACCAGTATGTGAGCAACAACGGCCGCAAGTGCATAGTGCTGTCGATTGAAATGCGCTCGGGCAACAACATAGTGCAGTTTGGCCGCGACGTGAAAGCGAAAATCAACGAATTCAAGCAGACTCTGCCCTCCGACGTCACCATATATCCCATCACCGACCAGAGCAACGTGGTCAACAGCTCCATCATGGACTTCCTGCAAGAGTTGCTGATAGCCGTCATATCGGTGATAGTGGTGATAATGCTGCTGCGCCCCCTCAGGGTGGCCAGCGTGTCGGCAGCCACCATTCCCATCACCATATTCATAACGCTGGGCATATTCTACGCCTTTGGCGTGGAGCTCAACACCGTCACCCTGGCCGCGCTCATAGTGGCCCTGGGCATGATAGTCGACGACTCCATTGTGATTATCGACTGCTACATCGAGAACATCGACAAGGGCATGAGCCGCTGGCACGCCTCGTCGGCCGCTGCCGGTGAGTTTTTCAAGTCGATTATCACCGCCACGCTGTGCATTTCGGTCACCTTCTTCCCGCTGCTGTTCACCCTTAAAGGCATGTTTTTCGACTTCGTCAAGTGGTTCCCGTTGGGCGTGTCGATAGTGCTGTTCACTTCGTTGTTTGTGGCGGTGCTCGTGGTGCCATATGTGCAGTATGTGTTCATCCGCAAGGGTGTGAAGCGCGACCCGTCGAAGCCTCGGCACCGCTCGTTGCTCGACATTATCCAGGGCGTTTACAACCGCGTGATCACCGTGTGCTTTGCCCACCCGTTTATCACCCTGGGCGTGGGCGTTGGCTCGGTGGCGCTGGGTGCGTTTCTATTCACCGTGGTGCCGCAGAAGCTTATGCCGCGCGCCGCGCGCAATCAGTTTGCCGTCGAGGTGTATCTGCCCGAGGGTGCGGCCATCGAGCGCACCCGCATGGTGGCCGACAGCTTGCGCAACATGATGCGGCGCGACAGCCGCGTGGCCAATGTCACCACCTTCTATGGCTGCAGTTCACCGCGATTCCAGACGGCCTATGCGCCGCAGCTGGGAGGCACCAACTTTGCCCAGTTCATAGTCAACACCACCGGCAATGAGGCCACCGAGCAGCTTGTGGCCGAGTTCACGCCGCGATTCACTGGCTACTTCAGCGACGCTATGGTGCGCATCAAGCAGCTCGACTACAGCGACGCTGTGTCGCCAATCGAGGTGCGATTCATTGGCGACAACCTCGATTCGCTGCACGCCGTCAGCGAGCGTGCCATGGCCATAATGCGTGCCGACAGCAATCTGGTGCTGGTGCGCAGCAACTTCAATGGCTCGCTGCCTGGCCTCAAGGTGGCGCTCGATGCCGATGAATCGAGCCGCCTGGGCCTGTCGAAGTCGGCTGTGGCGGCCAATTTGGCCATGCGCTTTGGCAGCGGAGTGCCGCTCACCACGGTGTGGGAGGGCGACTATCCCGTGGGCGTGGTGCTCAAGGACAGCCATGCCGGCCTCCAGACGCCCGACGACCTGGCCAACTCCACCGTGAGCGGCTTGTATCCTGGCGTGAGTGTGCCGCTGCGCCAGGTGTCGGCCATTTCGCCCGACTGGAATCTGGGCATGATAGTGCGCCGCAACGGCGTGCGCACCGTGTCGGTGTTTGCCGAGCCGCAGCACGGGCTTAACCTCAACGAGGTGACCGACGCCACCCTGGCCGAGCTCAAGAGCCGCTTGCAGCTGCCCTCGGGCGTGAAGATGGTGGTGGGCGGCCAGCGCGAGCGCGACCTCGAGACCGAGCCACAGATATATGGCGGACTGGTGATTTCGATATTTGTGATATTCATAATCATGCTGTTCCACCTGCGCGACATCCGCATGTCGCTGCTCATCATCTGCTCGCTCACGTTCTCGCTGCTTGGCGCGGCCCTCGGCCTCATAATCATGGGCCAGGACATGAGCATGACGGGCATACTTGGCATAATATCGCTGATGGGCATCATTGCGCGCAACGGCATCATCATGGTCGACTATGCCGAGGAGCTGCGCGTGAAGTTCCGCCTCAGCGCCAAGCATGCCGCCTTCCAGGCTGCCCAGCGGCGCATGCGGCCCATATTCCTCACCTGCGCGGCTGCATCGATGGGCGTGGTGCCAATGGTCATCGAAAACTCGCCCATGTGGGGCCCGATGGGTGTGGTGGTGTGCTTCGGCACGGTGGTGTCGATGCTGTTCATCGTCACCATGATTCCTGTGGGCTACTGGCTCATCTACCGCCTGGAAGACCACAAGCGCATACTCAAAAATGAAAAGGCACGCTCGCAGCAAATGCTGCAAACGGTGCAGCAGCACCGCTAACCAGTACACGAGTGTGTGCAACGCTATAACGAAACAATCACAGCAATGAAACAATTAAGCATCAAACTCACCATAGCAGCGGTGGCCGCCATTTGGGGCGCAGGCTTCACGGCAACTGCCCAGAAGGCCACCTACACCCTGCAGCAGTGCCGCCAGCTGGCGCTGCAAAACAACGCCAGCCTCAAGCGTGCCAACATCGACATAAGCGATGCCAAACTGCAGCGCGAGGCGGCGCGCATGAGCTATCTGCCCACCGTCAGCGCTGGCGTGTCGTATTTCCACGCAAGCGACGACATGGTGAAGCAGCGCTACGACCTCACCGCCGACGACCAGCAGAAGCTGGCCGCCCTGGTGCAGCAGCTGGGGCTCAACCCCGCCGCCCTCGCATCGCTGCCCACCAGCTATGAGTTTAAGGCGTTCAGCCACGGCATGATGGCCAATATCACCGTGCTTGAACCCATATACACGGGCGGCCGCCGCCCCACAGCCGTCAAACTGGCCGACCTTCAGGGCCAGGTAAAGCAGCTGATGCTGCGTCAGACGCACGACGATGTGGTGAAAACCACCGAGGTGTACTACAACCGCCTGCTGTCGCTCTACGAAAAACTTGCCACGCTCGACGCTGTCGACCGCCAGCTGGCTTCGATACACACCGACGCCCAGAACGCCATCGACGCCGGGGTGGGGCTGCGCAACGACCTGCTGAAGGTGGAACTGAAGCAAAACGAGATGGCGGCCGACCGCCTAACGGTGGAAAACGGCATCAAGCTTAGCAAACTGGTGCTCGCCCAGTATATGGGCGTGATGGACAAGGGTGACTTCGACATCGACCGCACACCTGTGGCCTCTGTGCCCGACCCCGTGGAATACCGCACCGACCACCATGCCGCTCTCGACAGCCTCACCGAGGCTCGCCTGCTCGACAAGGGAGTGGAAGCCGCCAAACTGCAGACGCGCCTCAAGCGCGGCGCACTGCTGCCCACACTGTCGGTGGGCGCCATGGGCATGTATGGCACGCTCACCAACGAGGGCCGCTTCAAGGTGGCCGGCCTGGCCACGCTGTCGGTGCCCATCAGCGACTGGTGGAGCGACCGCAGTGTCAAGCGCCAGATTGTGGCCGAGCGCAAGGCTGAGGTCGACCGCGAGGACAACCGCCAACTGCTGCTTATCAACATGCAAAACCAGTGGGACAACCTCGACAACGCCTACAAGCAGGTGCAGCTGGCCCGCAAAAGCATTGAACAGAGCGACGAAAACCTGCGGCTCAACGAGGACTACTACAAGGCAGGCACATCTACCATGACCGATGTGCTCGACGCGCAGACACTCAGCCGTCAGGCTCGCGACCGCTACAGCGACGCTGTGGCCACCTACCTCGATTGCCGCACCGCCTACCTGCAGGCCACTGGCCGCCAAGTCCAGTGACTTTTGTGGATGTGTCGGTGGCATATTGCGCCTGGTGAAAATTAGCCGTTTAATGCACGGGTTGCAGTCAAAAAAAACATTTGGGGGCACTTCATAAACCGGGGGGGAGTTTTCTTTTGATTTGATAAAAATTTATACCTTTGTGCCGTGAATAATCAA
>CAKUMB010000020.1 GCA_934667475.1 uncultured Muribaculaceae bacterium
TAATGCACCCCAAAAGTTTTGTGTCTAACTTTTGGGGTGCAGTTCATTTATCGGGTGAGCCAAGAAAACTCCCCCCCCGGTTTATCGGGTGAGCCTTAAAACCTGTTCACACTGCGCCAGCGGGTAGAAAAAAAGCGGCACCGCCCGGTTGTGGGCAGTGCCGCTGTGTATGCGGGTCGGCCGCGCTCAGTTGCGCGCAGCCTTGACGGTTATGCCTGATTATTTAACCACCTTAACGGCCTTCTTCGAGCCATCGGTGTAGTTGATAACCTTCACGTTAACGCCGCTGAACGGAGTTGCGCTTTCGATGCCGGCCAGGTTGTAATACTTAACACCAGCCACAGTCTTCTCGGCCACTGCGTTGTCAACGCCAGTGATGCTCTTGTTGAGGGTGAAAGTGTATTTTGCCATGTAGCCACCGGGAACGTATTGATAAACGTTGGCAGTAAGTGCGTCAACGGGCTCAACGTTGATCCAGTTGTTCTGGAAGCCATTGGGGTTAACCGTGAATTCAGCTGCGTGCGACACAACTGCTGCTTCAGCACCAGCCTCGGCAATTGCAAAGCCGTCGAGATAGTTGGGCAGTGTGGGATAAGCCACCAGGTTGTAGCCACCCAGAGTGAAGGGGAATGCGCCGTTGCAGCTACTCTTGTTGGGCAGAGTGATTGCAGTGCCTGTGAGGGTCTCGTCGCCTTCAAGCATCACGGGGTTGGCGCTACGATTCACATAGAGCATCTTGGCATTGCCTTCAGCATCGGTGTAGGCATTCACAACTATGCTCGATGATGCAGTCACGGCTGCGCCGTCTACTGTTGCCTCAAACACATTGTCGGTATCGATTACGCCTTCAGCAACAGGAACTTTCACAACGCCTGTGTTGGTGGAGCCTGCGAGCCAAAGCACGCCGCCATCCTCACTCAGGAGGTTACCGCTGGCCTTGCCCATGAAGTCGCAACGGCCTTTGACCACTGCGCCATCGGTCATGATTGTAACATCCTTGAAGCTCTTGCCATCGGCAGCGATAATCTTGAGGTTGGTAGTGTCGGTTCTCCAAGAGTTGGGGAATGCCGCGTTGCCTACCAGGATGTTGCCTGCGTCGTCATAAGAGATGGCAGTGTTCATGCCGCCTATGGGCAGCACTTCGTTGGTCTTGCCGTTCTGGTCGTAAACCTCGATTGATTTTGTAGACTTGTTCTGGATGTAGAACTTGCCATTCAAGCCAAAGCCCTGACGGGTTTCAAGAACTGCGGGCAGTTTGTCCTTAGCTACTTTCCAGTCTAATTTCAGAGTACCTTCGCAGGGAACCTGCGCTGTTGCCGAAGCAACCATTGCTGCTGTTGCAGCGAGAAGTAAAAATTTCTTCATTTCGTTTATGTTTAATATTAGTAATAATTTTTCCTTGTTCGATTAGCGCCTTAATGCTCTGGTTGCAAGATAATTGTATGATTGGTTTCACAGTCAGAGGTCGAATGGCTTATCGTTTTCGGTTACAAATATAGGCATTAAGGGGATATTTGCCAAACAAAAATGCACATTTTTTTAAAGCAGTCGTGTGGCCATGCCGTAATTTCTGACGCCAAGGCTGCGCACGGCAGCAAAAAAAAGCGGGGCAATGCTACACGCACTGCCCCGCAGGGGGGATGAGTTATACTCTATTGGTGGCTTTCAAATGAGCGCCGCAATTATTTAACGGCCTTAGCCACAGTCTTAGAACCATCGGTGAAGGTGGTAACCACCACGTTGACGCCTGCGAAGGGCTCGCTGGCCTCAACACCGGCCATGTTGTAATACTTCACGCTGGCCACAGTCTTGGCAGCCACGTTGTCGGCCACGCCTGTGTTGGTGTCGATAGTGAAGGCATACTTGGCAGCAGCGGGGGTCTCGATGAAGTCGTCGAGACGCGGAATCTGATACTGAGTGAACTTCTCGTTGTTGTTGCAGCAAGTGTAGAGGTTGTCGGCATAGTCGAATGCGATGTCGTTGCAGCCGTTGGTTATACCGTCGATAGTGTAGATCTCGGTGAGGGTGGGCTTGCCATCGCTGTCGTAGTCAACTTGGTAAACGCCAATCTTCTTGCTGGCAATGGGGAATGCGAGCATCGAGAAATCGTTGTTGTAGGCGATGCCACCGCCGCGGCACACAGTCTTGGTGTCGCTGTAGTCCTCTTCGCCCTGGGCGTTGATGTGCTTCACTGCGGGCTGCTGCTCGGTTGGCGCACCACGATACTGGCAATACCAGATGCCGCCGCGGTCGTCGTAGGCCAGCGACACGCTCTGGCCCGAAATGGTGTACTGCATACTGTAGTCGAGCACTTCCTGGTCGGCGGTCACGGCCTTGTCGATGGTCTTGGCCGAGCCCAGATTGTATTGGTAGCACTGGTATGCGCCATAGCTGAACACCTGGCCGCCCTTGCAAGAGAGGTTCACGAGCTTCAGGTTGTCGCCTGTGCCGGTGATGTCGAATGCTGCACTTGCGCCGGCAATGAACTTGCCGTCGGCGTCGGTCACAACGCCAGTGGTGTCGGCAGCGAGGTTGCCGGCAAACAGCGGAGTGGCTGTGGCGAGGTCTTGCGACACTTCATAAATAGGCATATGCAGGCAGTCCTGCACGCCCAGGAATATGCGGCCGTCTTTGGCAATGCGAATCTTCTTGGGGCCGAATGCAGTTGAGCCAGAGGCATACTTGAAGTTATCGAACTTGAGGCCGGCGTTGAAGCCATATTTGCCGTCAGCGTTCTTGATGCGCTCCATTTGCGGAGTGAATGCGAAGATGCCGTTTTTCACGCCCTCGGCTGCCGTCCAATAGGTATCGGGCACGTTGGGCTGAGTCTCGGTGACGAGGATGCGGCCGAAGTTGTCGCTCTCAGTGTTGTTGTCAACAGCGATGCCGTAGGGCGACCAGAACTTAAATACCTTGCCGGTGTTAACGGGACTCTCGGGCACGGGATTGGTGACTTTCACCTTCCAAGTGAGGGCCTTACCCTTGGGCAGGTCGGCCAATGGAATTGAAGCCTCGTGATCGCCAATGGTGGCGCCGGCCTCAATGGGGAACGACTTAACGAGGTTCTCACCGTCGTAAACGTCGACACTCACTGTGGTGGCAGCGGCATTCAGAGTGTAGTTGACTTTGAGTTCGGTGGCCGTGGCGCTGACCTTGCCTTCGTTGAGGCCGACAGCTTTAAGGCCATAGGCGTAGGGATTTTGCGCAACAGCCGTGAGGCTCATAGCGGCGCAAAGCCCTGCAAAGAGTAATGACTTTTTCATCGTCTCGGTTTTTTTAGTTTAACTTTTAATTAGTATAGAATGAATTAAAAAAATTCTCTATGTTTGGTTTACGTTCTACGTATGCGCAAAAATAAGCCTTTTTACTGAAACGGCAAATTAAAAACCAAATCTTTTTTTGCCAACCACATTTTTTATGCAGCTTTTTATGCAGCAATGCCCCCCTCTACCATTTCCGTGGTGCGGCGGAAGTGAGCAGAGAGGGGCACCGTGCAAATTCTTTCCTTGCCAGGTCACTCGCAGTGGGCGCCTGTGGCGTCGAAGCCGCGCATAAAGGCCTCGGCATCCATGCGGCGCTTGCCTGCCAGCTGCAGTTGGGCCACCTGCAGGCGACCGTCGGCACAGTCCACCGTCAGCGTCTTGCCGTCGGCCCTCACCATGCCCGGCGTGCAGCCGCCGCACAACTGAGGTTCTGCGGTGGCAAACACCTTCACCTGATGCTGCTGGCCGCGGGCATCGGTGAGAGTGGTCCATGCGGCCGGATATGGCGACAGGCCGCGAATGTGGTTATACACAGCCTCGGCCGGAGCGTTCCACCTGATGCGGCAGGTGTCCTTGAATATTTTGGGTGCGGGAGTGGCCTCCTGTCCGGCACCAAGCAGTTGGTCTTGCGGAATGGGATGCACTGTGCCGGCCAGAATGGCGTCGACAGTCTCGATGACCATGCCAGCGCCAAGCGTCATCAGGCGGTCGTGCACGGTGCCCACATTGTCGGTGTATGAAATGGCCACCTTGCGCTGCTGAATGATGTCGCCCGTGTCAATTTCATGCTTCAGGAAAAATGTGGTGACGCCCGTTTCGGTGTCACCGTTCATCACAGCCCAGTTGATGGGCGCCGCACCGCGGTATTTGGGCAGCAGCGAGGCGTGCAGGTTAAACGTGCCCAGCGGCGGCATGGCCCACACCACCTCGGGCAGCATACGGAATGCTATGACTATGTTGAGCGTGGCGTTAAGGCTTTTGAGCTCGGCCACAAAGTCGGGGTCCTTGAGCTTGACAGGCTGCATGAGGTGCAGGCCGTGGGCCACGGCATATTGCTTGACGGCCGACTGCAGCAGGTGGTGTCCGCGGCCGGCGGGCTTGTCGGGCATGGTGACCACGCCCACCACATTGTAGCCGCCGTCAACAAGGCGGCTCAGGCTCTCGACGGCAAAGTCGGGGGTGCCGAAAAACACTATTCTTAAATCTTTCTTGTCCATATTTAATATTGTGTATCTGTTATGCGTGCGGATGTTGTGTTCAGAGTCGGAATCAGTCGAAGCTGTAGTGCTTTAGCACCTGGCGGTAGGAGCTGAATATTTTCGACTTCGACACGAAGCCGATGTAGCAGCCCTGGTCATCGACCACGGGCAGATTCCATGCGCGGGTGTCGTCGAACAGTTTCATCACCTTATCCATAGGCATGCCTATCTCCACCTTGGCAGGCGGCATCGACATGAAGCGGTTGACGCGCATGCGGCGGTAGAGGTCGGTGCGGAACATGATGTTGCGAATGTCGTCGAGCAGCACCACACCCAGCAGCTGTCCAGCGTCGTCGGTGACGGGAAACAGGTTGCGGTGGCTGCGGGCTATCACGCCCACCATGTCCTTCAGGCTCATGTCGGGGTGCACCTCGATGAAGTCTTTTTCAATCACACTCTCCATTTTCAGCAGTGTGAGCACACTCTGATCCTTCTGGTGGGTGAGCAGCTCGCCGCGCAGGGCAAGACGCTTGGTGTATATGCTGTAGGGCGAGAATATGCGGTAGGTGCCATAGCTGATGGCGCTCACTATGAGCAGCGGCAGAAACAGTTCGTAGCCGCCCGTCATCTCGGCGGTGAGGAAGATGGCCATGAGCGGCGCCTGCATCACGCCCGCCATGACGCCGGCCATGCCCATGAGGGCGAAGTTTTTGGTCGACAGCGGCAGCTCCACCAGCCCGGTGGCGTTGATCACGTAGGCAAAGAAGAAGCCCGCCATGCAGCCCACATACAGCGAGGGGGCGAATGTGCCTCCCACGCCGCCGCTGCCGTTGGTGCAGCTGGTGGCAAACACCTTGCACAGGCACAGTATGCCCACCATCAGCGCGCAGGCCCACACGCTGGTGCGGTAGTCATAGAACACGCTGTTGTCGAACAGGGCCGACACGTTGCCCGCCAGCAGATTGTTGATGGCGCCGTAGCCCTCGCCGTAGAGCGGCGGAAACACAAAAATGAACACACTCAGTATTATGGAGCCGAACACAAACTTCACGCGCGGATTGTGCATGGTGGTGAATATCTGCTCGAGCGCACCGGCCATTTTGCTGAAGTACACCGACACCAGGCCGCAAAACACGCCCAGCAGCACCACAAAGGGGATGCGCATGGTGTAGAACGGCTCGCTCTGCGAGAAGAAGAACTCCACATTATAGCCAGTGAAGGCGTAGCTCACCGTGGCTCCGGCCACCGAGGCCAGAATGAGTGGCATCACCGACCCTGCCGTGAGGTCGAGCATCAGCACCTCGACGGTGAAGAGCACCCCAGCAATCGGGGCCTTGAATATGCCCGCTATGCCGGCCGCCGCGCCGCAGCCCACCAGCATCATGAGCAGGCGCGGCGACAGGCGGAAGGCCTGGCCCAGGTTAGAGCCGATGGCCGCACCGGTGAACACTATGGGGCCCTCGGCCCCCACCGACCCGCCGCAGCCAATGGTTATCGACGAGGCCACGAGCGAGGCATACATGTTGTGGGTCTTGAGGCGGCTCTTGTTTTGCGCAATGGCATAGAGCACGCGCGTCACGCCGTGCGATATGTTGTCGCGCACCACGAAACGCACATACAGCGAGGCAATGAGTATGCCCAGCACCGGGAATATGAGGTATTGCAGGTTGCCGTTGGAGATTTGCACCCGCTGCGTCAGAAATCCGGCAATGGTGCCGATAAGCGTCTTGAGCAGCACCGCGGCCAGGCCCGAGACTATGCCCGTGACCAGAGCCAGAATCACGAGAAACGTTTTCTCCTTGATGTGCTTCTCGCGCCATGCCAGCATCTTCATATACCAGCCACCGCCGCCCATGCGGGCGGCCAGCGCATTGTGTTCGTTATACTGTTCCAATATCTGATTCAGTCTAAAAATTCTTGGTTGTTCACTTTTCCTTTCCGCCTACACGCCCTTGCCAGTGACCACTGTGCGCACCGTGTAGGCCAGTATCTTGAGGTCGTTGAGCAGCGACATGTTTTCGAGATACAGCAAGTCGTAGTCTACGCGCCGCAGCATGTCGTCGAGCGAGGAGGCGTAGCCAAACTTCACCATGCCCATCGATGTGATGCCGGGCCTGATTTGGTGAATGAGCGAATAGGCCGGCTCGCGCTCCAGAATCTGGTTGACGTAGTATTGCCGCTCGGGACGCGGGCCCACGAGCGACATGTCGCCGCGCAGCACATTCCAGAACTGCGGCAGCTCGTCGATGCGGTATTTGCGCAGCACGCGGCCCACGCGCGTCACGCGGCCGTCGTTTTCGCTCGACAGCTGCGGACGGCCGACACTCTCGGCATTCTGCACCATGGTGCGGAACTTGTAGATGCGGAATGGGCGGTTGTGCAGCCCCACGCGCTCCTGACTGTAGAACGCGCTGCCAGGCGAGTCGAGCTTCACGGCCACGGCCACGGCCGCATATAGCGGCGACAGCAGCAGCAGCATGACGGCCGACACGGCCACGTCGGCGCAGCGCTTCACATTTTTGGCGCACTCGCCCATGCCACTGCCCGAGATGTCGATAAGCGGATCGCCACACAAGTCGCTGAGGCGGGCGCGCGAGCGCAGCACGCTGTAGCGGTCGGGGGTGATTTTTATGGGCAGGTTGAGGGCAAAGAGGCTGTTGATCACCTTCAGCTCGGTTGAGGGGTTGTGGGCCGACGGCGCCACTATAAGCTCCTTGATGCCCAGCTGCCGGCACACTTGCGGCAGTTCGGAAAGCTCATACACAGGCTTGCCAGGAGCACTGACCGCTCGCTCGCCCGGTATGTTCACAAAGCCTTTCACGTCGTAGCCAAGCGAGTGGCGCATTTGCTCCATGCGCCTCACGTGGGCCACCGCCTCGCGGCCGCTGCCCACCACCAGCGTGGCAAACGCCCACCGGCGGCCCTTGATGCGCCGCGAGGCCTGGTTGGTGATGGCGGCGCGCACGGCATAGACCATAAAAAACAGCAGCGCCAGCAGCACGGCTATCGTCTCGTAGTTCGACTTGCGGTCGAGCACCATGTCGTTGATGAGCGCCACAAAGAATATCATCAGTCCGCTCACCACCGACGTGGCCATGGTGAGCAGCAGCTCTTGCAGGCGCGACTTGCGGAACACCTCGTTGTAGTAGCCCGACAGGCAGTAGATGCCCATCATGGCCAGCGGAAACACCACCTGGCCAGTGAGCGTCATGGGCGATGCCAGAAACTGGCCCAGCGACGACTGCCCCACCACGGCACCGCTGCTGTAGCGCAGGCAGTTGTAGCACAGCACGGCCAGGCTCGACGTGATGTAGTCGCCAGCCACATATTTCAGCCGTTGTAGTCGCTCGCTTATCAAGGGATGGTTATCGCAATATTTTAAATGTGCCGTCGCTTCGCAGCATTATTATGTTGGAGGCGTCGTGCTCGCTCTCGTCGTCTTGCCGGTAGCGCACCACATAGTCCACACCATCTTTAATGGCGGGGGTGATTTCGGCAAAGTTGTGGGCAGTGGGCTCACCGCTGACGTTGGCCGAAGTCGACACTATGGGCCGCCCGAAGCGGGCGCACAGCCGCTGCGAGAACTCCTCGCGCGGCACGCGTATGCCCACGCTGTCGGCCTCGCCCATCAGGTTGTGGGCAATGTTGAACGCGCCCTCGTAGATGATGGTGAGCGGCTTCACGGCCACGTCGAGCAGGCTGTAGGCCATTTCGGGCACATCCACCACATAGTGGTCGAGGTGGTCTACGCTGTCGAGCAGCACAATCAGCGCCTTGTTGTCGGCGCGGCGCTTGAGGTCGTAGACGCGCTTCACCGCATCGGCATTGGTGGCGTCGCAGCCAATGCCCCAAATGGTGTCGGTGGGGTAAAGGATGAGGCCGCCCTTTTTCAGCACCTCGACGCACTCCTTTATGTCTTCGTCAAACTTTTCCATGATTTGCCTGAGTCAATTAAATATAGTATGTGATTATACAAAGGTAGCACAAGTTGCGGGAATTAAAAAGAGAAAAGCCACGATTTTGCCACGCGCACGCCGTGAGATTTGGCTGGCGGATGGCGATTTTATGCGACTGCCGGGGTGGAGTTAGGCGCAAAATTAATAACTTTGCAGCAGTATTAACTATGGGCTGGGGCCGCTGGGCCGCGCCCCACCCCAGCCCGCAACCGACTTGGATTTTATTTATGAGACTCACTAAGATGATTTTGGCCGCCCTGCTGATTGTGGCGGCATCGGCCCCGGCAATGGCTGCCGGCAAGAAGAAGGCGCCCCGCAAGGCGGCTGCCGCCACGCGCGTGATCTACACTGGCGACCTGGCCAAAAAAGTGTATGGCTACAACGGCACCACTCCGCTCAACATCACCGTGAAGGGCGGACGCATCTCCTCGATAGAGGCACTGCCCAACCAGGAGTCGCCGCAATACTTCAAGAAGGCCACCGCCCACGTGTTTCCGCAATTCATAGGCAAGACGCTGGCCCAGGCCGCCACGCTGAAGGCCGATGTGGCAACCGGCGCCACCTACTCGTCGAAGGCACTGATACGCAACATTCAGCTCGGTGCCAAGAGTGCAGCCAAGAAGAAATGAACCGTATGTTTTTTTTTAGACTAAAAGAGTTTTTATTGCGATGAACAAACTGTCAACTATTGCAGCCTCGCTGCTGGCGGCCGCCATGATGGCCGCATGCGGCGACGGCTCAACCACCTACAGCGACATGGTGATTAGCGCCGGCGACACGCTGGCCATTAGCGGCGCCTCGAAGCACAGCAACTGGCGCACGAGCAACCGCCACGTGGCCACGGTGACCAGCGGGCTGGCTATTGCCGCAAGGCGCGAGGGATTTGTGAAGGTGAGCAACGAAGACGGCGACGCATTTGCCGTGACTGTGATGCCGGTGCATGGCGCAGGCTACGTGGAGCCTTATCTGAACTTTGGCAAGGCAAGCGTGAGCGATGTGAAGCGCGCCTACAGCGAGGAGAACAGCGACTGCCACCTGAAGAGTGAAGACCCCAACGGGAAGTATGTGGTGTTTAGCAGCACTCTGAAGTATGTGAGCCAAATCACCGCTGAATTTTTCGGAGGCAAGCTCGATGTGCTCAAAATCAGCGTCAAGAATGCGCAGTCGCCCGTGTTCAGGCAGTATATCAACGAGCGCTATGTGAAGGTGAAGACCGAGGGCCACAACGACATCTACCTCACCACCGACGGCCAGTGCACAGTGTCGGTGCCCACAGGCAGCAACGAGGTGAACGTGGTGTATAAGAAAAACGACGGAGGCCTGCAGCTGCCCGAGGAGTAGCCAGTCCCCAAAAAACAGAAACAACGCGCGCCCACGCCTGCCAAGAGTGCAAGCGTGGGCGCGCTGATGTGTTGGGCCCTGCCCAGGTTTTCAAACACCCTGCTGCATTTGCCCCTGGAAAACTTTGCTTATATTCGGTGAAATCTTGTGTATTTCAATTTTTTTTGTGATTATTGCAAAACGAAAACCACATTGTGGAAAGGAAAGTGTGTTTAGATATTTCGATTAACCAGTCACAAAAATAAAACAGATGATTGTTTTGCTTCTAACAGCATTGTGCGTGATTGCCGCCGCTTTTGCCGCAACACTAATTGCGATTAGGGCACGGCTTGTTGCTGCGTCAAAAAGATTTGTGGAAAGCCTGGCGTTTCATGGAAGGAATGACGACGGGCAGCATGATTCATACAATTTAACCAGCGAATTGGAGAAATGCTACCAAGGGGCCTTTATAACTGCGGCTCAAAAGAATGAGTTCAAGGAACGCTATAAGCAAGATTTCGATAAGGCATGCGCATTGTGCAGCAGGCTCGAAAAGTTCAGAATCACCATTCCCGAGCCACTGACACGATTCATTAACGATTGTCTGTCAATCGACGATGCGGTAAGGCGGCATAACGGCCTATTTGTGGCTGTGGCACTGGAGCGCAACAAAAAATTCTTTGATTGCTGCCTGGACTATCCTTTAGACATGCAGCAAAGGCGCACCATAGTCACAGAAGAAGACAACTGCTTGGTGGTGAGCAGCGCCGGCAGCGGTAAAACGTCATCGATAGTTGGAAAGGTGAAGTATCTTACGCAAATAAAGGGCATTAACCCGTCAAGGATATTGCTTATAAGCTATACGCACAAGGCCGCATGCGAGTTGACGAGCAGAATGGCATCGGTGGGCATAAAGGGGTATACTTTCCACAAGTTGGCGCTCGACATCATTGCAAGGCACACTGGAATAAAGCCCAGCATATGCGACAACAGTGATGCTCTGTTTGTCAGCATCTACCATGAGCTACTGAAAGAGAAGTGGTTTAAAGAGGCCATAGTTGAGTATTTCATCGACTCGCAAATGTATGAGACCGAGGAGGAGCGCAGCAAGCGTGAAAAGTTGCAGCTGTTTTCCGAGAGCAAAAGCATGCGGCTAAAGGCTTTGCTGCCCGACATGGACGGACGTGCAGTGTATGTGCGGAGCGAACAGGAGCGGAAACTGTGCTTCATGCTGTCGTCGCTCGGTGTGAAATTCCGATACGAAGAGCCCTATGAATATAATTTGGCCGATGAGTCTCACGCACAGTACCACCCCGATTTTTCAATATATTTTGAAAAGGCGGGGAAAACACGGAGGGTGTATTTGGAGCATTTTGGAGTGGATGAGCACGGCAATGTGCCGGCTTGGTTTGCCCACGACAAGGGAATGACTTATGAGGAGGCAAATCAAAAATACAATGATGGCATCACGTGGAAAAAAGAGATTCATGAGAAATTCGGCACAAAACTCATAGCGACGTCTTGCACCGACTTTCACTACGGCGATGTGAAAAACCGGCTGAAATCACAATTGGCCGAGGCAGGCGTGCCAATATGCGAAAAAAACGAAGACGAGCTGTATGACCTGGTGCTGAACTCTGGCAGCAATCAGGAGAAGTCATTCATCAGGCTGATAGCCACATTTGCCGCATTGCTGAAGTCGAGCTGCAAAACAATCGAGAATGTCATAATGCAGGCCGAAAAGGCACACGACGACAACAGCGCATTTTTCATAAAACACATTTTCAAGCCTGCATTTGACCGCTATAAATGGGAGTTGCACAATAAAAATCAGATTGATTTCACCGATGCCATTATCCAAGCCACAAAGGTGTGCCAAACATCGAGCCCCGTTGATTTTGACTACATAATAGTTGATGAGTTTCAAGACATATCAGTTGACCGATACATTTTTTTAAAGGCCCTGCGTGCAAGCGGCGCTTATCCTGCAAAGCTCTACTGCGTAGGCGACGACTGGCAGTCGATATATCGCTTTTCGGGCAGCGATGTGTCACTGTTCAACCGGTTTCCGGAATATTTCGGCGAAACGGAGATTGACAAAATTGAAACCACATACAGATTTGGAAATCCGCTGGTGTCGGTGTCGTCGGGTTTTATTCAGCGCAACGGCGCACAAATCAAAAAGAATGTGCGTCCATTTAGTGCCGACAGAAAAACAGACCTTGAACTAATCTCGTACGCCAAGAGCAACTACATCAGCAAGATTGCTCAAGTGGTTTCGGCAATACCCGCCAACAATTCCATCTTTCTGCTCGGCCGATACACATTTGACGACTACTATCTGTCACGGTCGTTCCAAATGGTTAAAGAGGGCGGGAAATGCAGTTATGTCATCAACGGCCGCAAAATAGAATTTCTCACGGTGCATAAGTCGAAAGGGCTTGAGGCCGACTACGTGATACTTTTGCAGTGCAACAAGGGCGTGTATGGCTTTCCAACAGCCATAAGCGACAATCCGGCACTTAACTATGTGCTGACACAAGGAGACAAATTCCCGCATGCAGAGGAGCGCCGACTGTTTTATGTGGCCACAACCAGGGCAAAACTGAAAACATTCGTCTTTTATGACGAGCGCTACCCATCGGTGTTTGTCAACGAATTGCTGCATCCCGAGTCGACCGATTATGCATATGGGTCAAAGCCAAAGAATGCCAACAAGAAATGGACAAGACGCGAAGAGGCTTATATGCTGAAACTTTATGCCGAAGGGGTGAGCGTGACAAAGATAGCCGAAAAAATGGGCCGTAGCCGCACCTCGATAGTAATGCGACTGCAAAAGTTCAAGGCCTGAATTCCGGTTGCAGAATGAGCGCGACACTGGGGTGGACTGAAACTTGCCTTCGGCACGCTCCAGTTAAGGCTGAATTTACCCTCGACAACTCGCTTTGCTCGAGAAAGTCGAGGGCCATTGAATGTGTGCTCCTTCGCCCCCACACGCAATGTGAGGGGGGGGCAAGACTAGTGGGCGAGGAATTTTTCGGCGTCGAGGGCGGCACGGCAGCCGGTGCCTGCGGCGGCCACGGCCTGGCGGTAGCGCGGGTCGGCCACGTCGCCGGCGGCAAACACGCCAGGCACGCTGGTGGCTGTGGTGCCGTCGGGCTGTGTGAGTATGTAGCCCTGCTCGTCGAGCTTGAGCTGGCCGCCGAGGAAGTCGGTGTTGGGGCGGTGGCCTATGGCCAGGAAGAAGCCGTCGATGGCAATGTCGAACTCTTGGGCCTCGGGGGTGCCTTTGTGGCGCACAAGATGGGCACCCTGCACTCCGCCGTCGCCAAATAGGCCGAGTGTGTTGGTGTTGTAGAGAATTTCGATGTTGTCTTTTTCATTGACACGCTGCTGCATAGCGGCTGAGGCGCGCAAATGGTCCTTGCGCACTATCATATACACCTTTTTGGCAAGGTTGCTAAGGTAGTGGGCCTCCTCGCATGCGGTGTCGCCGCCGCCCACCACGGCCACCACTTTTTTGCGGTAGAAGAATCCGTCGCAAGTGGCGCACGCGCTCACGCCCTGCCCCGCATATTTCTTTTCGTCGGGCAGGCCAAGGTATTTGGCCGAGGCGCCTGTGGCCACGATCACGGTGTCGGCCTCAACGGTGTCGCCACTGTCGAGGGTGGCCACAAATGGGCGCTGGGCAAGGCTGATGGCGGTGACCACACCATTGCGCAAGTCGGCGCCCACGTTCACGGCCTGGCGCCGCATGTTGTCCATCAGCTGGAAGCCGTCGATGCCGTCGGGGAAACCGGGGAAATTCTCGATGGTGGTGGTCTGGGTCAGCTGCCCGCCGGGCTGCTGGCCTTCAAAGAGCACGCTGCTGACGCCTGCTCGCGAGAGATAGATGGCCGCCGTGTAGCCTGCGGGGCCCGAACCTATGATGAGTGTCTTTACTTTTGTTGTCATGATTTGTGTTTGTGCTTGTTTGGGAATTGAGTGTGTGCGTCAGCGCAGGTCAACCACCTGAACCCCAGCGGGCACCAGTTTTTTGCTGAATGTGAATGTGCTGGCTGGATAGCTGACGTGGGTTTTATAGTTGCTTATGGTCACCGTGGTAGCTGAGCCGTTGGTCATTTCGAAGCGCGCCTTCTTTATTTGGCACGAGCCGTTGGCAATGTAGAGCAGAATCTGCCTGATGTTGCTCCTGCGCTTTTTGGGCATGAGCTTGATAGTGTAGGAGCCGGCCACCTGCGTGCGGGCCCTCCACATGTTGAAGTTGGTCTTGAACCCCTGTGCGGCGGCATAGGGATTCACCATCTGAAGGTCGGCGGCGGTGGGTGTGGTGACGTTGACCTCGCCCGTGGCCACTGAATATGACCACTGGGTGCGGCCGTCGTACCAGCACTTCACGGGGCGTGAGAGCATGCGGAATTTTGAGCCGCTCATCACAATGGTGCCCGAATACGAGCCCTGCGGCGAGCTGACACTGTAGGTGGCGCTCACCGTGCCGCTGGCGCGGAGCGAAGCCACGGCCTTGTCGAGCATGGCGGCCGGGGTCTGCGCACTGGCACCGGCCACCGCCGACACCAGCATTATAAGTGCAAATAACATCTTTCTCATAATACAACCATATTTGTGTGAAAACTATTGTTTGTTAGAAAACATCATGTCGGCCTGCATGGGGTCGATTAGCACCTTGCGCGGCTTGCCGCCCTGTGCGGCACCTACGATGCCCGCCGACTCCATCTGATCCATTATGCGGCCTGCGCGGTTATAGCCAATCTGGTAGCGGCGCTGCAGCGACGAGGTAGAGGCCGTGTCGCCCTGCACAATCCACTTCACAGCCTCCTCAAACAGCGGGTCGCGGTCGGTGGCGTTGCCGCCGCCCGAAGCGCCGTCGGAGTCAGAATCGGAGTGGAACTCAGGCAGCATGAAGGGTTCCTCGTGGTTGATGTTCTTGTCGGCGTCTTCCTGCTCCTTGATGTAGTTGCAAATGCGCTCCACGTCGGGGGTGTCGACCAGCGGGCACTGCAGGCGGGTGATTTCGCCGTTGGCCGAGAACAGCATGTCGCCGCGGCCAATGAGCCGCTGAGCTCCGGGGCGGTCGATGATGATGCGGCTGTCGACGCCCTGCGTCACACGGAAGGCTATGCGGCCGGGGAAGTTGGCCTTGATGAGGCCCGTGATGACGTTAGACGACGGGCGCTGGGTGGCGATAATCATGTGGATGCCCACCGCGCGGGCCTTTTGGGCAATGCGCACTATGGGAGTCTCCACCTCCTTGCCAGCCGTCATTATGAGGTCGGCAAACTCGTCGACTATCACCACTATGTAGGGCATATACTTGTAGTATTCGCCGCTTGAGTCTTTTTCGTTGCGCAGGCCGCCGCGCCACTTGGCGTTGTAGTCTTCCACCTTGCGCACCTTCACCTCCTCGAGCACCTGATAGCGGTTTTCCATTTCCTGCACCACCGAGTTGAGGGTGAGCACCACCTTGTCGGTGTCGGTGACTATGCAGCGGTCCTCACCGGGCACCTTGGCAAAGAAGTATTTCTCGAGGTCGGCATACAGGCTGAACTCCACCTTCTTTGGGTCGACGAGCACAAACTTGAGTTCAGACGGTCCCTTTTTGTAGAGAAGCGACGTGATGATGGCATTAAGGCCCACCGACTTACCCTGACCGGTGGCGCCGGCCACCAGCAAGTGGGGCATCTTGGTGAGGTCGGCCACAAACACCTCGTTGCTCACCGTGCAGCCAAGCACCATGGGCAGCGCTGCGTGCGAGTCCTGGAATGCCTTTGAGCGCAGCACCTCGTACATGGGCACCACCTGCGGGTCGCGGTTGGGCACCTCGATGCCAATGGTGCCGCGGCCCGGCATGGGTGCTATTATGCGTATGCCCAGGGCGGCGAGGCTCATGGCGATGTCGTCTTCCAGGCCGCGGATTTTGGAGATGCGCACGCCATCTTGCGGCACTATCTCGAACAGCGTGACAGTGGGGCCCACATGCACCTCGATGTTCTTAATCTCAATGCCATAGTTGCGCAGCGTGTCGGTGATGCGGCGCTTGTTGCTCTCCTGCTCCTCCACATCCACGCGGTCGGTGCGCATCTCGATTTTCTGCAGCAGGTCGAGCGTGGGGAATCGGTAGTCGGCATATTCGTATGTGGGGTCGTTGAAACGGTCGCCGCTGGGATGGTTGGTTTTGGCGAAGTCCTTCATCTGCTCGGCCTCGCCGGCAGGCTCCTCGGCAATTGGCTCGGGCTTGGCAGGCTCGGGCACTACATGGGGCCGGCGCTTCGGCTGCCCGACAGTGGCGGCCGGTGTCTGAGCCGCAGCATGGTCGAGCGGCGCGGGCTGAGGCTGGGGCGCTGCAGGCGGCACGGGCTTACGCTTGGCGCTGGTCTTGTGGCTGTCGCCGAGAAACGTCTTCATGCCTTGCTGCTGGCTTTCGTCGGAGGCACTGTCGTGCAGGCGCTCGTTGATTTTTTTCAGACGATTGCGCGCGCTGAAGTAGATGAGGCTGATGGTGTTGTAGCACAGCAGCACCCACACAAGGGCAATAATCATGTTGACGGCATACATGCCATACACGCCCACCAGCCGCTCGAGCCACAAGTTGGCAAAATAGCCAAACGCGCCGCCCAGCTGGAAGAAAGTGACCGGAATGTCTTTAGTGAACACGCCCACCAGCATCGAGCAGGCAAATGTGCCGTAGAGGCACAGCAGCGTGTAGGAGAAAAAGAACACGCGCTTGCCCTGGCGCAGCAGGCGCACGGCTATGGTGATGAACCACAGCACCATGATGAAGGCTGCCACGCCCACGCCCTGCGATATGAAAAACTCCGACACCGAAGCGCCAACCACGGCTCCGGCATTGTGTATTTGCGATGCGTCGGCGGCGTTCTGCATCACCCCATACTGTGCCACGCGGCTCTGGTCGGCCTCCCCGGCCGAGAGAAACATGTAGCTGAAAAACGACAGGAAAAAGTATATGCCCGCCAGCAGCATGGTCACGCCCGCGGCCAGCCGCGTGCGGTAGCTGCCAAAGAAGGCCGCCAAGCGCTGCCACACAGTGGTGTTGGCAGCCTTGCGCTCTTCTTCAAGGCGTTTTTTGCGCTTATACTCTTCGCTCTCGGTGAGACCCGATGTGTCGGGGGTGAAGTCGTGTAGTTCCTTGTCTTTATCCTGTTTCATGATCTAAAAAATTCTGCCTTCAGGCGCCATGGGCGCAAACTGGAGTGTAAAGGTAACGATTTTAATCGGGTTACAGAAACAATTGCAGCCCGTAATGCCAGATTAAAATTCCGCTATGCTGCAATGCAATTAAACTTTAAAGTTTATATTATTTGTCGACCGGCGCTATTTTATTCTTTTCCATAAATTCAATTAACTTTGGAACATCTGAGTACATGTTACTCAAGAATTCATGCAATTCTTCATCGGTCATCTCTGCAATTGTTTTTTTCTCTGTTATTTTCTTTCGATAATAAATGACATTGTCAATCTTTGATACGCCAATCTCGCAGCCTTCCTCTGCCTGGGCCGCATTTTGTAGCAAAGCATCCATTTTACACGCCAAATCTCCGTCCTCGATATGAACAACGAACACATATTCTGTTTTACCAGTACCAATTAAGCGCTTATAGTCAAGTGGAATCCACTCAAAATGGATTTGCCAGAATTCATTGCCCCAATCATTAACAAGAATTTGATAGAATTCATCCGAGATTTTATTATTTAGATTGAACGTTCTATCAGGGCAAATATCACTGAGAACGTGCAGTGTGGCATTTTCAAACTTTGCCACCACAGGCTTCTCAACATCTGCACGTAACGTGTCAACTATGTTTTGCAACCCTGCAAGGTCCTTAGAGAAATCACCCATAAGAGAATGCTTCTCAAGCATATTCATATTATCAGTAACTCCTATTGACTGATACACTTTATTTTTCATCTGGTTAAGAAGTTGGAATTGAGATGATCTTATGCCAAACAGTCCCTCCAGATGATCAGCATATTGCTTTAATGCACTTATAAGCCAATCCTCTTTTAACTTGCAGTTGGGCAGAATTGATGTTTTCAACCAAGGCAATATGTGGTTGCGGTAATCCAACGCAATAAACCTGTCGCACAGAATGCTCTTGGCTTTTCCCGTTAAGCTGCACTCACCAACGACCTTGCTTCCGTCCATTGTGAGATATATGACCCAAATTTTGTCTTTGGGTATTCCATTGTCAATTTCCGTATCCACATACCGCTCTATCTGCTTGTCTTGGTCTACCGCATTATGGATTTTATTTTCCACAATAACCGCAAACTTACCGGGGCACTCGATGAGACAATCAATAAAATCCCTGTTGAAATAAACTGATGAGCTATTCACATCCCTTTCTGCCTCATTGAAGTCTGGGAGCAAATTCAGAAACGACTTTAAAATGACACGCTGGCCATCAGTTTGGTAATCAAGCAACCTTGTTAAGATTCTTGTATGCGCATTCTCATCGGCATGAAGTTCATCAATCACATTTATATGGAATGGCTGACTCTTTTTCTCCTCCTCATAAAACGCCACCAAATCTTTTGCCAACTTGATTTTTTCTGTTTCCATATCCATATATTTCGACATCACAGGGGTTACAATACTTTGCAATGCGATAATTGCATGGCCGAGATCAGTCACATTGCCCCAGCCCTTCACTCCACGGCACAGCCTATATGCAAAGACGCAGAAACTTCTTTTTTCACATTTACAACTGACTTCAGTTTCCGGAAGGTGCTTTTCTAAAAAACCTCGCAGCTCAGCATAATTGTCACTGCTGCTTTCGATGTGCAATTCTATATGGCCATCATATAGTTCATAGTGGATTGCATTAATGGGTAAATCAGCTACAGGCAGCTGCACATTGTTTGACAGATTAAATGATTCAGGCATTCCGAGCATAGCCTTCAATTTCAATTTCTTATCGTCTGTAATTTTCATATATTATCTTTAATTATTATGCGTGAGCACGTTGTATTGGCAGTAAAAAATGAATTACTCTTTGACCCAGAAGTCGCGGGTGAAGACCACCAGCACGGTGAACAGCTCGAGGCGGCCTATGAGCATCTCAAACACCAGCAGCCACTTGCCCAGACAGGGCACGTTGGCAAACGAGCCGTTGATGCCCGTCACGCCGTAGCCCATGCCTATGTTGCTGATGGCCGACATGCTGGTGAAGAGGGAGTCGAATATGGGCATGCCCATTAAGACCAGCAGCAGGGCACTCACCACTATTATGAGCACGAAAATGGCCAGAAAGGCCACGCACTTGGCCGCCACGTCGTGCGAGATGGCGCGGTTGTCGACCCACACGCTGCGCACCGAGTTGGGGTGCAGCACGCGGTAGAACTCATTTTTGGTGTTTTTCAGCATCACTATCATTCGGTCGATTTTGGCACCGCCGGCCGTTGAGCCTGCCATGCCACCGAAAAACATGACCACCATCAGCAGAAACGAGATGAACTCGCCCGACTGCTCGTAGTTGATGGTGGAGAAGCCCGTGGAGGTGATGGCCGACACAGTGTCGAAGGTGGCCAGCATCACGCGGTCGAGCCACGTGGGGCAGAAGCCCTCATAGGCCATGCGGGCAATGATGATGACCGAGGAGCCGATCACCACCCAGGTGTACCACTTGAATGTGTCGCTGCGGCGCAGGGGCTTGAAGTCGCCGCAGGCGGCGGCCCACAGCAGGGTGAAGTTGATGCCACCCAGGAACATGAACACCAGCACCACGGCGTCGACGTAGTGGTTGCTCCAGTAGATGAGGCCGTTGTCCTTGGTCGAGAAGCCACCGGTGCTGACGGTGGCCAGCGTGTGGCACAGGGCGTCGAACCAGCCCATGGGCGGAATCAGCAGCAGCGTCATGACCACGGTGAGCACTATGTATACGAGCCACAGGTCTTTGGCCGTCTGGCTGATGCGCGGGCGCATGCGCTCGTGGGTGATGCCGGTGACCTCGGCGTTGAACAGCGATATGCCGCCCTTGTAGTTGAGCATGGGCAGCACGGCGAGTGTGAACACGATGATACCCATGCCGCCTATCCAGTGGGTGAGCGAGCGCCAAAAGAGGATGCCGTGAGGCAGATTGTCGATGTGCCGGATGACCGAGGCGCCCGTGGTGGTGAAGCCCGACATGGTTTCGAAGTAGGCGTCGGTGACATTGGTGATGGAGCCGCTCAGCAAAAACGGCAGCATGCCGAAGGCTGAGAACAGCACCCACACTATGGCGGTGAGGAATATGCCCTCGCGCTTGCGCATGGTCATCGACGATGGGCGGATGCCGAAGGTCATGAGTGCACCGCAGACCGCGGTGACGGCGGCCGAGCAGGCAAACTGCAGGGCGGTGGCCGTCTCGCTGAATATGAGCGACACCACGGCTGGCAGTGCCATGAATCCTGCCTCAATCATCAGCAGCCATCCCATGAAGCGCAGCACTATGGGGAAGTTGAAGCTTTGCGTTGTGATTTGCTTGTTGTGCATTGCAGAATGTGATTAACCGAATATTTTTTCGATTTTGTGCAGCGAGCCCGACAGGCAGAACACCACCACGCGGTCGCCCGCCTGCAGCTGCGTGTCGCCCTTGACGAGCATGCCCACGCCGTTGCGCGAGAGGCCGGCTATGGTCATGTCGCGGTTGAGCTTGAGATCTTTCACCTGCCCACGGGTGACCTTGGCGCCAGGCTTGATTTCGAGTTCGGCCACCTCGGCGTCGGCCAGTGCCAGACACTTGCTATTGTCCACATCGCTGTCGAGCATGATTTGGAAGATGCGGCTTGAGGCCAGCAGCTTCTTGTTGATCACGGTGCCTATGTTGAGGCTCTCGGCCTCGGGGATGAACTGGATGTTCTCGACCTCGGCTATGGTCTTGCGCACGCCGTGGTTCTTGGCCATGATGCAGCTGAGTATGTTGCTCTCGGAGTGCTCGGTGAGTGCGATGAACACATCGCAGTCGCCTATGCCCTCGTCCTCGATGACGTCGGTGTTGGTGGCGTCGCTGCACACCACATTGCAGTTGGGCAGCGTCTCGCTGAGCACGCGGCACCGCTCGGGGTCGCGGTCGAAGAGTTTGATTCGGGCCTTGTGGCCCAGCATCTTGGCCAACTGCACGGCTATGGGCGTGCCTCCCATCACCATAAGGCGCTCCACACTGATGCGCCTCTTGCCGCAAATGTCGATTACGTCGTCGAGGTGGTCGCGCGTGGTGGAGATGTAGGCGATGTCGTTTTCGCTTATCATGTCGTTGCCGCGTGGAATGATGATTTCGCGGTTGTGCTTGATGGCGCTCACGTGCAGAAAATTGCTCACGCCGCCAATTTCCTTGAATCGCTTGCCCACTATCTTGGCATTCTGGCGCAGCTTCACGCCCACCACTATCAGCTCACCGCCCAGCATCTCAAACCAGTTTCGAGCCCAAGTGTGCTTGAGGGCGCCCATTATTTCGAGCCCGGCGAAATATTCTGGATATATGAGGTCGTCGACGCCCAGCTTGTGAAAGTAGTCGGCGTTGCGCTTGTTGAGGAATTCATCGTTGTCGATGCGCGCCACCGTCTTTTGCGCGCCCATGTCCTTGGCCATGGAGCACGATATGATGTTGCGCGTCTCGTGGGGGGTGACTGCAATGAAGAGGTCGGCCTCCCCCACCCTTGCGTTTTCAAGTGCCGAGAACGACACTGGGTCGCCAAGCATGGTCATCAGGTTGTAGGTGTCGAGGCTGGCCAGCTTGGCCTGGTCGTTGTCGATGACCACGATGTCCTGATTTTCGTTAGAGAGCATTTTGGCCAGGTGCGACCCCACCTCGCCGGCTCCCGCAATCACTATCTTCATAACTCTTGATTGTTTTCGTTGTTGAGCAGCCGCTGCACGCAGCGCACTATGCCGTCGGCGTCGAATCCGCACAGGGCCCGCAGCTGTGCCACGGTGCCCTGGTGCACAAACTCGTCGGGCATTCCCAGGCGCGTGAGGCGTGCCCGCGAGCCGTGGCATGCCATCCACTCGGCCACTGCCGAGCCGAGGCCGCCGCACACGGTGCCGTCTTCCACCGTGACCACATGGCTGAAGCCCGATGTGGCCTCGGCGAGTATCTGTTCGTCGATGGGCTTGAGGAATATCATATCGTAGTGGGCCACCTCGATGCCCTGCGCCCGCAGCCGCTCAACGGCCAAGGCGGCCTCGTTGCCGATGTGGCCTATGCTGAGCAGGGCCACCCGGCCGTCGCCGTCGGCCAGCTTGCGCCCGCGGCCTATGGGCAGAGCCTGCATGGGGTTGCGCCAGTCGGTGAGCACACCGCGGCCGCGCGGATAGCGTATGGCCATGGGGCCGCAGTCGGCAGCCTGAGCGGTGTACATGAGATTGCGCAGGTAGTGCTCGTTGATGGGCGCACTCACCACCATGTTGGGGATGAGGCGCAGGTAGGCCAGGTCGAAGGCTCCGTGGTGGGTCACTCCGTCCTCGCCCACAAGGCCGGCGCGGTCGATGCAGAATGTGACGGGCAGCCGCTGTATGGCCACGTCGTGGATGATCTCGTCGAAGCCGCGCTGCAAAAACGAGCTGTAGATGCAGCAGTAGGGGTGCATGCCATCCTTGGCCAAACCGCCCGAGAATGTCACGGCGTGGCCCTCCGAAATGCCCACGTCGAAGGTGCGTTCGGGAAACTCGCGCTGCATCATCGACATCGAAGTGCCGCTGGGCATGGCTGCCGTGATGCCAACTACGCGGTCGTTGGCCTTGGCCAGTTCCACCAGCGTGTGTCCAAACACATCCTGGTATTTTGGCGGCTTGCCATCGCTGCTTTCGGTGAGGCGCCGGCCCGTGGCCTCATCGTAGCGGCCCGGGGCGTGCCATGTGGCGGGGTCTTGCTCGGCAGGGGCGTAGCCCTTGCCCTTGCGCGTGTGCAGGTGCACAATTTTAGGCCCGCTCATGTCCTTAATGTCGCGGAACAGCTTCACCAGCTTCACCACATCGTGGCCGTCAAAGGGGCCGAAGTAGCGTATGTTCAGACCCTCGAATATGTTTTGCTGCCCTGTGAGCAGCGACTTCATAGCGTTGTTGAAGCGCAGCAGCGCGCCCTTGCGGCTGTCGTCAATCACCTTGTGGCGGCGCAGAAACTGGTAGACGCGGTAGCGGGCGTTGTTGTAGCGTGGAGAGGTGGTGAGGTCGGTCATATACTCGCCCAAGGCGCCCACGTTGGCGTCAATCGACATGTCGTTGTCGTTGAGCACAATCATCAGATTGTTTTTGTGAATCGAAGCGTTGTTGAGGCCCTCAAATGCCAGGCCGCCGCTTATCGAGGCGTCGCCTATCACAGCCACCACCTTGCGCTCGGGGCAGTGCTCGAGCTCGGCGGCAATCGACATGCCCAGTGCGGCCGATATGGAATTGGAGGCGTGGCCTGCAGTGAAGGTGTCGTAGGGGCTCTCGTCGGGGTTGGGAAATCCGCTGAGCCCGCCCATCTTGCGGTTTTGGCAAAAGCGGTCGCGGCGCCCGGTGAGCACCTTGTGGGCATAGGCCTGATGGCCCACGTCCCACACTATGCGGTCGTCGGGAGTGTTGAACACATAGTGCAGCGCCACATTTATCTCAACCGCACCCATGCTCGAGGCAAAGTGGCCCGGGTTGGACGCAAGTTGGTGAATCAGAAATCCGCGCATCTGGCTGCACACCTCGGGCAGCTGCTCCACAGGCAGCCGCTTGAGGTCGGCGGGCGAATTTATGCTTGCAAGCAGCGGAAAGTGCTGCTCGGTGTATTCTTTGTCTGACATAGCTCTCTATAGTCTGTATACTCTCTCAGTTAATCCTTTTTCTTATAATAGCGCTTGTAGAGGGGCACAAACACAATTATGCCCGAGGCCACAATCGAAAAAATCACCATGAAGTCGATTTGTCTGGCCCGCGTCACAAGCAGGTAGCACAAGCACAGCCACAGGGCCAGAATGAATATGAACCTTATCGATTTGCCTGAATCCATTTTTTGCTATTTAAAAAACGATAAACAATATCACGGCCACGGCGGCTGGAGGCGAAGCCCGCAGCCCGCAACCATACTAATTTGCAAATTTAATACAATTATATCGAAAACCGTGTTTTTCTGCGCTCAAGTTTCGGCTCACCCGATAAACCGGGGGGGAGTTTTCTTGGCTCACCCGATAAATGAACTGCACCCCAAAAGTTAGACA
>CAKUMB010000021.1 GCA_934667475.1 uncultured Muribaculaceae bacterium
CAATCAGCATGCTACTAATGATTTTCCCAAAAAAAGAAAAAGACCGCCCGTTGTCGCATTCCTCCGGAATGCCTTGCGTAGAGTTGCCGAGCAGCAGGCATTTCGCTACAACTCCGCTCCGCTCCGTCGCAGCTGCATACCTGCCTACACACATCCAATCCCTAACGGGATAGCCATCCATGCAACCTGCCTACACACACCACCCAGCCACTTGGCAGAGCAGCCACGCAACCTTTCCCACAGATTCACACGGATTCAATATTTCAGTATTTGCTTGTAGGGCGTTTAATGTTATGTGGTAGAGGCGTTGGTGGTGTGGTGGAAAATGGCTACCTTCGCATTGTGAATTGTAAATGTATTATTTATTAAAACTGATTCTGCTATATGATGAAATCAAGATCTGTGCTGGCGGTGGCTATTGCAGCGCTGACGGCTGTCAACTGTTTCGGCTGGGGCAAAAAAGGACATGATGTTACGGCCCGCATTGCAGAGTGCCACCTTACCGCCAAGACTATGCAGCGTGTGACGGCTGCGCTCGATGGAAAGTCGATGGTGTATTGGGCCAACTGGCTCGATGACGCCAGCAACAACATTGACGGATACAAGCACACCAAGACGTGGCACTACAAAAATGTGGATGAAGGGCAGACTTATGAGTCGATGCCGCTTAATGAAAAGGGAGATGTGGTGCGTGCCATCAATGAGCAGACGGCGCGTCTGCGCTCGGGTAAGCTGAGCCACGACGAGGAGGCGCTGGCGCTGAAGATGCTTATCCACTTTGTGGGCGATATGCACCAGCCCATGCACTTGGGCCACCTATCTGACTTTGGCGGCAACACCACCAAGGTGTATTACTTCGGCCGCGAGACCAATCTGCACTCGGTGTGGGACAACGATCTGCCTGAGGCAGTGCACAAGTGGAGCTACACCGAGTGGCAGCAGCAAATAGACCGCCTCAGCGACGATGAGTGCAGCCGCATAGCTGCTGGTACGCCCGACGACTGGGCGCGGCAGACTCTGGACATCGCCCGCCGCGTGTATGCCATGACACCCGCTGGCACGCGCATCAGCTATGCCTATCTGGTGGACGCGCGTGAAATTGTGGAGCGTCAGCTCGAGGCCGGAGGCCTGCGACTGGCTTGGCTGCTCAACAGCATCTACGACAAGTGATGGTCTTTGCCACCACCTGGGCTTGTAAAGAAAAAAATATTGCGGCGGCCGTATATCATTGGCCGCCGCTTGTGCGTTATATAATGACGGGGCTGCTATTGTGCGAGGCCCTTATTGATGAACTTAAGCTATAGATTTATACACGAGATATGAAGGTATTGAAGTTTGGTGGCACTTCGGTGGGCACACCGCAGAGCCTGCGCAATGTGAAGATGGTGGTTGAGGGCCTGAATGAGCCTGCCATAGTGGTGGTGTCGGCATTGGGCGGCGTCACCGACTTACTGATAAAGGCTGCCGGCAGTGCGGCTGCTGGCGACACCGATGTGTGCGAGGCCACGCTGAAGCAGATAGAGGCGCGTCACTCCGATGTGATTGATGCCCTCGTGCCGCCCGAGCGCCATGCCGATGTGGAGCAATTGGCGCAAACACTGCTGGACGATTTGCGCGCAACGCTGGCACAGGTGCGGGAGGCCAAGAGCCTTGAGCCGCCTATGCAGTGTCGCGTGGTGAGTTTCGGCGAGGCACTGTCGTCGATGATAATAAGCCACGTCATCGATGGCGCTGAATACTGCGACTCGTTCCGTTTCATTAAGACGCGCCGCAGCGCTGACGGCCACAATGAGGCCGACCTTGAACTGTGCAACCGCCTTGTGGCCGACCAGTTCAGCGCATTTCACGCCCGCGTGGGCGTGGCGCCCGGTTTCGTGGCAACCGATGCCGACAGCGGCGAGATTACCAACCTTGGCCGCGGCGGCAGCGACTTCACGGCCGCCATTGTAGCCGCAGCGCTCAATGCGTCGTGCCTTGAGATTTGGACCGATGTTGACGGCTTTATGACCGCTGATCCGCGCACCCATGCCGATGCGCGCGTTATGCCACACATGACCTATGCAAAGGCCAGCCAGATGTGCCGCGACGGAGCTAAGGTGATATATTTCCCCACCATAAGTCCGGTGGAGAAGAAGGGCATACCGCTGTGGGTGAAGAACACGTTTAATCCCACTGCGCCAGGCACGCTTATCGACGGCAACGAAGACTGACACGCACACGATCACAAACGATATTCAGTGAAAAGACTTAAATGAGATACTACAGCACTAACAACAAGACGCTGACCGTGACGCTTGAGCAGGCCGTGATTCAAGGCCTTGCGCCCGATGGCGGCCTGCTGCTGCCCGAGCACATTCCTGCTCTGCCCGATGCGTTTGTGCGCAATATGGGGTCGATGTCGCTGCACGAAATCAGCTATGCGGTGGCCAACTATGCGCTGCAGGGCGATATCGACGCCGCTGTGCTGAAGAGTGCTGTGACCGACACTCTTAGCTTCGACCTGCCGCTGGTGCACCTTGGCGGCAATCAGTATGTGCTTGAACTGTTTCATGGCCCCACAATGTCGTTCAAGGATATTGGCACACGGTTTCTGGCGCGTCTGCTGGCCCACTACAACGGCCGCCACCGCCGCAACATCAGCGTGATAGTGGCCACCTCGGGCAACAGCGGCGGAGCCATTGCCCACAGCTTCAGCGACATTCCCGAGGTTCAGGTCTACATCCTGTATCCCCGAGGCGAACTCGACAAGGTGCAGCGTGCGCAGTTTGCAGCCATGCTGGCGCCAAACATCACCGCCATTGAGGTTAATGGCTCGCTTGATGACTGCCGCAAGCTTGCCGACCAGGCTTTCCGCGACCCCGACATAGGCAGCCGCATGATTGTGAACAGTGCCCGCACCGTGAATGTGGCGCGACTGCTGCCGCAAATGTTCCACTACTTCTGGGCCGCCGCGCAACTCATGCAGCGCGAGCAAGACCCCAGCCAAATGGTGGTGGCCATGCCATGCGGCAATCTGGGCAACCTCACCGCAGGCATTATGGCCAAGCGCATGGGCCTGCCCGTGAAGCGATTTGTGGCCGTCAACAATGCCAACGATGCCTTTGTGCGCTATCTGCTCACGGGCGACTACGTGCCGCACCCGCTGCGCCGCAGCGCCACACCGGCCATCGACATAGCCGAGCCCAGCAACTTCACGCGCATCAAGGCCCTGTATGGCGGCAGCCACTTTGAATTGTGCCGCGATGTGGAGCCCTACCGCTGCACCGACGCCGATGTGGACGAAGCCATGCGCCGCCTGTGGACTGACCACTCCTATGTGGCCGACCCGCACACTGCGGCAGCCTGCATGGCGGTGAATGCATGTCTGTGCCCTGGCGAGGTGGGCGTGGCTCTGGCCACGGCACATCCCGCAAAGTTCCGCTCACAGGTGGAGGCCGCCACGGGACACAGCATAGAGCTGCCCCAGCGCCTCGCCGCCGACCTCGATGCACCGCAGCATGTGTCGGTCATCAACTCGGGCTACACATCGCTAAAGAAGTTTCTCCTCAAGCAAACCGATTAGCCAACTCCCCCGTCCCGACACACAGACACTCAGCGGCGTGTATGTGTATTTTGGCGAAAAAGACATAAAGACAGATTTTCAAAGACATGTTGTTGCCTTTATGTAGATAAATCAGAAAAACGCAATTTGCGGTATAAACACAAAAAAACAAGGTCGGCCGGCTTGACGCGTCACGTCAGCCGGCCGACCTGTTTTTTGTCAATTAAGCCCTTGGGCCTCTAAACTGATTTTTAGAGGTTGGGGTTCATCTCTTTCCAGTTAGCAACGGGAGGAACGATGCCCAGCTCCACGATTTCGTCGCGCATCTTGCACAGGTGCTCATACGACTTGTTGAGGGCTGCAATCTCTTCCTCAGTGCCAGTGGGCTCTACGAAGTGAACGCCAGTCTTGTCGATAGTGGTGGGCATAGCCATCATCACGTTCTTGAAGCCCAGCTTGTCGTGGTTCACATAGCAGCCTGCAGGCAGAGTGAACTTCTCGCCGCCCATGGCAGCCTCAATCATCTTCACAGCGTTGTAGGCAGGGCTCTGGAACGAGCTGCGGCCACGCAACTTGATGATGTTAGAACCGCCTTGCACAGTGTGGTGCTTGATCTCTTCCCAGCGCTCGGCCGACAGACCCATCTCCGACAGAGGCTTGCCGTCGACCTTAACCTGCGATGCAAACACTGCCATCTGCTCGCCGTGGCCGCCATAAGTGTGTGCGCCAGTCACCTTGTCCTGCTGTACGCCGAACTCCAGTGCCAGAGCCTGCTGCAGACGAGTTGAGTCGAGGGCAGCGAGCGAAGTCAGCTGGTTGGGCTTCAGGCCAGAGTGGATGAGAGCTGTGAGTGCAGTCACGTCGGCGGGGTTGAAGATAACCACCACGTGCTCCACATCGGGGCAGTATTTCTTGATGTTGTCGCCAAACTCAGCGGCAATCTTGCAGTTGCCCTTGAGCAGGTCCTCACGGGTCATACCCTCTTTGCGAGGTGCACCACCCGACGAGATGATATATTTTGCGCCCTTGAAGGCCTCTTCGGGGTTAACTGTGTAAGTCACGTTAACGCCGGGGAATGCGCATTGCTGAATTTCGTCGAACACACCATGAACACCGGGCTCATAGATGTCATACAGACAAATGTTGGGAGTGAGGCCGAGCATCAGAGCGCTCTGTACCATGTTAGAACCAATCATACCGCCGGCACCGACGATTAAAAGCTTTTCGTTAGTTAAAAATCCCATAATCAGAATTCTTTAAAAATTAGTTATAATAATAAATTCGATTTCTCGCCTTTTTGTGTATTTATTCTATGGCAAAATTAGCTAAATTTGGTCGTAAAGTCAAATATAATCGCCAAATATAACGCTTAAATTTTGCAATTATTTGTCAACTATTTTTCCCGAGCCCCGGCTATTGCGCATTTGCCGCCCCAGTGTGCCGTTTTTTATACCTGCCCCAGTGTGTAGGCGGCTTGCCATTGAGCGCGATTTGCACTAACTTTGCATCACACATACTCAGTAAGTAAAAAAAGCAAGGTTTGATTTAATGGAACAGGAATTTGCGTCATCGCTGCTCGAAAACGCCGTGAGTGAGTTTGCCAAACTGCCAGGCATAGGCCGCAAAACGGCCCTGCGCCTGGTGCTGCACCTGCTCAAGCGCGACAAGGCCGACGTTGAGCAGTTTGCCAGCGCCATGGTGAAGCTGCGCAGCGAAATCCGATACTGCCGCGTGTGCCACAACATCAGCGAGAGCGAGGTGTGTCCCATTTGCTCCAATCCCTCGCGCGACACCTCCACGGTGTGCGTGGTGGAGAACGTGAAAGACGTGATGAGCATCGAAAACACCCACCAGCACCATGGGCTCTACCACGTGCTGGGCGGACTCATCTCGCCCATGGACGGAGTGGGGCCGCAGGACATCGAAATCGACAGCCTTGTCGATCGCGTGAAGGCCGGTGGCGTGAAGGAGGTGATTCTGGCGCTGAGCGCCACCATGGAGGGCGACACCACCAACTTCTACATATTCCGCCGCCTGGCCCCGTATCCCGACGTGAAAATCACCATGCTGGCGCGCGGCGTGAGCGTGGGCAACGAAATTGAGTATACCGACGACATCACCCTGGGCCGCTCCATTCAAAACCGAATTTTGTTTTCCGACACCTTTGCCGCCCAGCGGCAGTAATCATCATTCAATATGGCCGACAATTTTCTGGAAAAACAACACGACGACTATATGGCGCGCCTTGCCCGCAAAGAGCGTGAGCGCAAGCGCCGCCTGCACCGCTACCTTGAGGCCTACCGCAAGCGCCTGGCCCAACAAAAGCAGCAGAAGGACTTGTAGGGTAGAGGGTGTCTGTCAGGACTTTCGACAGAGACACACAAGGTGGTTTGGCTGGGAATTCCGACGAAAAAGACATAAAGACATATTTTTTTAAGGACGTATCGTTGCCTTTATTTGTCTTTATAGTTAAAATCTGTCTTTATGTCTTTCTGTCGAAAGAATCCGAGCAATCAGTCTTTTGCCGTCTTTTTTAAAGACAAGTTGTTGCCTTTATTTGTCTTTATAGTTAAAATCTGTCTTTATGTCTTTCTGTCGAAAAAATCCGAGCAATCAGTCTTTGCTGTCTAAAGTAAGCAGTGTGCCTCTCTGTCAAAAAAAGAGAAAAATCTGTGGGAGATGAAACTGTCAACTTTGGAAGTAGGCGAGGGCGGCACCCAGGGCGGTGCAATATTCAGCGTGGGCAGGCATGTGAAAGCGCACGCCATACAGGTCTTCCATAATGGGGAATATCACCTTGCAGTCGGGCAGACGCGTGAGGTTGCCTATCAGCACAAAGTCGCGCAGCTGGCTGTTGGCCGCCGCCAGCACTGCGCACGACCCTATGGTCTCGAGCACCATGCATATCAGCCCCTTGGCAATGTCGCTCTCGTCGGCCTTCGAGTTCACCACCTTGCCAAAGAGCGACGCCGTTGCATACATCGGCAGTCCATCGAGCTGGTGGGTGGTGATGTCCTTTATTTGCAGATTGATTTTTGATATGTCGCCGCGTGCGGCCATTTCCACCACCTCGGCAATGTTGCTGGTTTTTAGCAGCAGAGCCGACAGGCCGCGCAGCGTGCCGCCCCCCATGCTTATGCCGCCCGCATGCCTTATTTCGTCGCCCTCAACCCTCACCAGTGTGGTGCCGGTGCCCATCGACACCACCATCAGCTTGTCGAGGCCGCTGTCGAAGCGCGCCCCGAGGCCGTCGGCCTGAAATTCGTCGGCCTTGCTTGTGGGCAGCCCGTAGATGGGCGTGTCCACGTGCGAACTGCCCACGCCCGTGAGCATCACGTGCTCCACATCGGCCAGGCATATTCCGTTGTCGTACACATATTTGCCAAATGCGCCAAAGAGCGACGTCACGGGGTCGGCCGCTGTGATAAACATTGGCGACTTGATGCAGCCATTGTCAAAGCCCACGATTTTTGTGGTGCTTCCGCCCACGTCGATTCCTATCACCAGTCCCATAGCAGTAATTTCTTTTAGCGAGGTTAAAAAGTTTTACAGTTTCTTCAGTTCTTCATACAGCCGCTGCACGGGCAGCCCCATCACATTGTAGAAGCTGCCCTCGATGCCACGGATGGCTGCGCAGCCTATCCACTCCTGAATGCCGTAGGCCCCGGCCTTGTCGAGCGGCCGGTAACGCTCCACATAGTAGTCGATTTCGCTGTCGGTGAGCGAAGCAAACTCCACCGTGCTGCTTGCCCCGAAAGTGGTGGTGTGGCCGCCGTGAAGCAGCGTCACGCCCGTCACCACATGGTGGCGGCCGCCGCTCAGGCTGCGCAGCATGGCCCGCGCCTCGGCCTCGGAGTGGGGCTTGCCCATTATGCGGCCGCCGGCTATCACCACCGTGTCGGCCGTTATCACCAGCTGGCGGGCGGTGGCCGTGGCCATGTAGGCCCGCGCCTTTTGCGCCGACAGGAATAGCGGCACCTCGTCGGGCGCCATGTCGGCAGGATAGCTCTCGTCGATGCCCTGCTTCACCTCCACGGCAAACTCCACATCGAGCGCCGCCAGCAGTTCGCGCCGCCGCGGCGAGCCGCTGGCCAGCACTATGTCGTATTTCTTAAGATTGTCAAGCGGATTGCTCATAGCCAAAAAAAGTTATCAATCAATGAAAAGAAAGCACACACACAGGTCACCAGCCAAAGGCGTGGCGGTCGTCAAGCCACAGCCCCTGCGCCTTCATTATCTGCTCCAGCAGGTCGCGCCCCACGCCATAGCCGCCCGCGCAGGGCGATATGTAGCGTGCGGCCTGCTTCACCTCGGGGGCGGCGTCGGCTGGGGCCACGCCAAGGCCCACGTGGCCTATCACGTGCAGGTCGGGGATGTCGTCGCCTGCATAGGCCACCTCCTCGGGGCTCAGACCACGGTCGCGCATCCACTGCTGCAGCACGGGCAGCTTCACCGCCGCGCCCAGGAACACGTCGGTCACCCCGAGGCCGCGGAATCGCACGTCGATGGCCTGCGTCTTGGCGCCGCTCAGAATGGCAATGTGCAGCCCGTGCTTCACGGCCAGCTGAATGGCATATCCGTCTTTGATGTTCACCATGCGCATCGGTTCGCCCGACGGCGCCAGCGGAATGGTCGACGGCGACAGCACCCCGTCGATGTCAAACACCACTCCGCGTATCCGTCTCAAGTCGTAGTCGATTGAACTCATATAGCTTGCTTGTTTTATTTGGTTTCTTTGTCTTGCTCCTTGGCCGAGTGCTCAATTATGCTCTCGGTCATCAGGTCGTATATTTGCCGCGTGCGCCCGCCCAGCATGCGGCGGTGGCGGTCAATCACCTCCATGTCGCCGCGCACGGCGGGCCCCGTCTGCGACTGGGCCGGGCTTAGGGTGTCGAGCTTGGCCACCGTGGAGCGTATGAGCGGCAGCATCACCTTGAAGTCGATGCCTGCCTCGGCCAGCGTGTCGGCCGTGAGCGTCCACAGGTGGTTGGCAAAGTTGCACGCCATCACGGCCGCCACATGCAGCCGGGCGCGCCGCTGGCTGTCGGCCGCCTCCACGTGGCCCGATATGGTGTGGGCCAGCTGCATCACCTCGGCCTCGGCCTCGGGGCTGCAGCCCTCCACAAACACAGGCACCTCGGCGAAGTCAACGGGCATCTCGCGGCTGAACGACTGCATGGGATACAGCACTCCGCACTTGGCGTGGCTTGCGCTGAGCACCGCCAGCGGCTTGGTGCCCGAGGTGTGCAGCCACAGCGCGCCGGGGCGGTCGGGCACGGCAGCCGCCACTTGTGCAATGGCGTCGTCGCGCACCGCCATCACATATGTGTCGGCGTCCGGGTCGATGCTGGCAAGGCTGTCGGTGGCTGCGCCGCAGCCCACCGCTTCGGCCAGCAGCCGGGCGTTGGCCATGTGCCGGCTGTAGACCTGCACTATGCTGTGGCTCCGGGCCAGCGCGCGGGCCATACTTGCCGCCACATTGCCAGCGCCTATCATCACTATCTTGCGTGTCATGCCGCAAAGATACAATTTAATTTCCACTTTCTGCAATTAGTCGCCCGGCAAAGCCAGGCTGTGCGGCTTTTGGCGTGAATAGTTGCGTATTATGTTTTTTAGCTCTAATTTTGCGGCACATTTGGTGAAATTTACAATTTATAGATTTTAATGACTGACATTTGCTGCATCGGGCACATCACGCTCGACAAAATCATAACCCCTCACAGCACTGCCTCGCTCAACGGCGGCACTTCCTATTACTTCTCCTACGGCATAAGCCGCATGCCCGGAGTGAGCTACAAGCTCGTGACCTCGCTTGCCGAGGCCGATATGCAGGCCGTGGCCGACATGCGCGCCGCGGGCATCGACGTTGAGGTGATTCCCAGCCGCCACACGGTGTTTTTCGAAAACTCCTATGGCGAGAACATGAACAACCGCCGCCAGCGCGTGCTGGCCAAGGCCGACCCCTTCACAGCCCAGAAGCTTAGCGGCGTTGAAGCGCGCTACATCCACCTGGGCTCGCTGCTGGCCGACGACTTCCCGCTCGACGCCATCGAGTCGCTCGCTGGCCGCGGCACGCTCAGTGTCGATGCGCAGGGCTTCCTGCGCTACGTCGACGGCGACAAAGTGTATCCCTGCGACTGGGAGCAGAAGCGCCAGGTGCTGCAGATGGTGGACATCCTCAAGGTGAACGAGCACGAAATAGAGTCGCTCACCGGCTATTCCGACCTTGAGCCGGCGGCACGCGTGCTGGCCGGATGGGGCGTGAAGGAGGTGCTGATGACGCTGGGCAGCTATGGCTCGGTGATATACGCCGACGGCCAGATGCACCGCATTCCTGCCTACCGCCCCAAGCATCTGGTCGACGCCACCGGCTGCGGCGACACCTATGCCACCGGCTACCTGTATATGCGCAGCCGTGGCGCAGCATATGACGAGGCCGGCCGCTTTGCAGCAGCCATGGCCACGCTCAACCTTGAGAAGACGGGTGCCTTTTGCGGCACCGAGGCCGATGTGGAGGCCGTGCTCAGCCGCGGTGAGTGATGCCCTGAATGGTAATGAAAAAAATCGGTGAATTTATGTCAGTGGCAAAAAACTTCCGTAGGGCTGCAATGCGCGCCGCCATGGTGGTGGCCGCAGTGGCTGCTTTTGCCGGCCGCGGCGCGGCACAGAGTGCCGACACGCTGTGCGTCTACCGCTCGTGGCAGTCGATATTCAACCAGCGGGCCGACACTGTGGTGACCAACCCGAAAATTGATGTGCGCTCGCCATACGACTACGACTTTTCAACCGCCGACAAGCGCGTCACGCGCTCGCTTAGGCAGCAGTCGGTGGCCGTGGCCATCGGCGACAGCACGTGGCTCATCAGCAGCAACTGGATTAAGGCCAACTTCAAGGGCGACTGTTCGCACTTCGCCCGCTTCGTGCCGCTGTTTTTTTCGGCCAAGGTTGCGTTTGTGCAGTGGTTGCGCGGCGGACCCACGTTTGGCGGCGTTATGCTCAACATGATGGTGGGCCTCGTCACAGGCATGGACACCGGTGTGGGCATGGGCGGCATGTATAACGGCGACACCGCTCCTTTCTACCACCTCGACTTTGCCGCCCACACCGTGCATAAGGTCGACAGCGACTATCTCATAAGTCTGCTCGGAGCCTATCCCGACTTGCTGCGCCGCTACACCATGATGAACAACTATCAGTCAACACCCATGGTAAACAGCTACTTTATGGAATATGTCGACCGACTGAACTCCGACCCCTCGGTGCCCTATCTGTTTTGATGCCGCACTGCGGGGCGGAAGCACAAAAAATGTGGCGGCAGAAAATATTTTTTTCAAAAAACTCTTTGCGGTTACAAATATATTACGTAATTTTGCAGCGCAAAACGGAAATAGCCGCTATGCAATCTGGCCCATTAGCTCAACTGAATAGAGTGTTTGACTACGGATCAAAAGGTTATAGGTTTGAATCCTATATGGGTCACAAGAAACAATGATGGAAGCTAAGCAATTGGCTTCCATTAATTTTTTTAGCTATATTCCCAACCCACAGCCATGCGCAGCATCTTCATTTTCAACCCCGAAAACGATTTGGCCCTTGCCAACGGAGGTCCCAACTACACCGCGCCGCCATTTGCGCAGCAGCTGAGGCGCGACTTGCAGCTGCTGCCGGCATGGTATGCCCCTGCGGGGTCGGGGGTGGTGTGCCGGGGTGCCAGGCAGGCTCAGCGCTGGCTCGATGCCCAGCGACTCGATGTTGAGGCTATGGAGCCTGAATGGCTCAGGGGCATGGGTGGCTGCCGCTTCGAGCCGTGGGGCTGGAGTCCTGCCATGCTGCACTGGCTCGAAGGCCGCGGGGTGGGGCGGGAGTGCCTGCCCACCGCCGCCCAGGTGGACGAGTGGCGCGGCTTGTCGCACAGGCGCACGTCGGTGGCCCTGCACCGTGCCGTTGCCGAGTTGGCCGGCGGGCCGCTGTCACCCTCTCCCGTTGAGCTTAGCAGTCTCGATGCCGTGCTCCGTTTTGCCGCTGCCAATCCTGGCTGCTATGTGAAGTCGCCATGGTCGGGCAGCGGCCGTGGCGTGTATCGCGTGCTTCAGCCTGGTGCGCGCGACTTTGCCCAGTGGTGTTCGGGCATCATCAGGCGGCAGGGCTCGGTTATGTGCGAGCAGGCCTTCGACCGCTGCCTCGACTTCGCCCTCGAGCTGCGTTGCTCTGGCGGCGACTGCCGCGTGGGCGGCTACTCGGTGTTTGTCAGCGACTTCCACAGCCAGTATGCCCACGGCCTTGTGGCCGGTGCCGATGAGCTGCGGGCCATGGTGGCCGGACTCTATCCCGGCTTCGATGCCGTGGAGCGGATGGCCGTTGAGGCAGTGCGCCGCGTGGTGGCCGCGCGCTACGATGGCTGGGTGGGGCTCGACATGCTGCTCTACCGACTGCCGGGCGGCACGGTGGGCATCAACCCGTGTGTGGAGCTGAATCTGCGTCCCACCATGGGGCTTGTGGCTGCCGCTTGCGGCCGCCGCGGCATGCGTGGCCGCTTCGTAATTGCCGCGCCGCAGAACGTGCCTGGCTCCGCCGCGCTGCTCATCCCCGCCGGCCCAGGTTCGGCCTTTTGCGCCGCCATTGTTCCCGAAAAAGGCTGACGCGCCGCCACTGCCGGGTTGCCCAAGTGGATTAAAAGAACTATATTTGCATAATAATGTATTGGCGCGCACGCCATGGCGGTGCTGCGCCACACGTTGAACCACACAGAAACATACCTCACAACTATATGATTATAAAGAAAGCTGAATTCGAGATAAGCAACACCGATGTGGCCAAGTGCCCCCAGGGCAGTCTGCCCGAGTATGCCTTCATCGGCCGCTCAAATGTGGGCAAGTCGTCGCTCATCAACATGCTGTGTGGCCGCAACGGTCTGGCCAAGACCAGCGCCACTCCCGGCAAGACGCTGCTCATCAATCACTTCAAAATCAACGATGCTTGGTATATTGTCGACCTCCCCGGCTATGGCTATGCCGCCCGCAGCAAGGACAGCCGCGAGCAGCTGAAGCGCATCATCGACAGCTACATTCTGGGCCGCGAGCAGATGACCAACCTGTTTGTGCTCATCGACTGCCGCCACAAGCCGCAGCGCATCGACCTCGACTTCCTCACCTGGCTGGGCGAGCATGGGGTGCCGTTCAGCATCGTGTTCACCAAGCTCGACAAGCTGGGGCGCGAGGCCGGACCGCGCAATGTGGCCGCCTACAAGGAAGAACTGCTGAAGTCGTGGGAGGAGTTGCCGCCCATATTCATGACCTCGAGCGCCGATGGACGCGGCCGCGACGAGCTGCTCGACTACATCGACCAAATCAACAAGCAAATAAACGGTGCAAAATGACGGCAGACGGCGTTGGCGAGTCAATCGACATTAGCGTGGTCATAGTCAGCTACAGGGTCAAGTATTTCCTGGAGCAGACGCTGCTGTCGGTGCGCGAGGCCCTCAAGGGGCTCCGCGGTGAGGTGTTTGTGGTCGACAACGACCAGTGTGACTATTCGCTCAGCTTTCTGCGCGAGCGCTTCCCCGAGGTGCAGTTCATAGTCAATGAGCAGAACGAGGGCTTCGCCCGGGCCAACAACCGCGCCATTGCCCGTGCCCGCGGCCGCTACACGCTCATCCTCAACCCCGACACCATCATCACCCACAAGTGCCTGGCCGAGCCGCTCGAGTGGATGCGCACCCACAGCCGCTGTGGCGCCATCGGGGCCCACATGATAGATGGCAACGGTGTGTTCCTGCCCGAGTCCAAGCGCGCTTTCCCCACGCCGTGGGTGTCGTTTTGCAAAATCTTCGGCCTGTCGTCGCTCATGCCGCGCTCGCGCTGGTTTGCGCGCTATCATCTGCGCTACCTCGACGAGCGTGAGGCCCACCGCATCGACATCCTTGCCGGCGCCTACATGTTTTGCCGCACAAGCCTGCTTAAGAGTGTGGGCGGATTCGACGAAGACTTCTTCATGTATGGCGAGGACATCGACCTGTCATACCGCATGGCCAAGGCCGGATATGACAACTGGTATCTGCCCGTCGACATGGTTCACTACAAGGGAGAGAGCACCAAGAAGGACTCTATGCGCTACGTGCGCGTGTTCTACGACGCCATGCTCATATTCTACCGCAAGCACTTTCCGGGCTACAGCGCGCTGCTCTATCCGCTCGTCAAGGCCGGCGTGGGCGTGCGTGCCGGCATGGCCCGCCTGCGCCGCCTGCTGCGCCCCAACGCCAACGCCCGCAGCAATGCCGACACTTCGCGCGGCCAGTGGGTGGTGCTCGCCGCCAACGCGCCAGCCGTGGCAGCCAAGTGCGGCATAGCGCGCTATGCCACCACCATGCCTGCTGGCGGAACGGCCAATGTGCTCATCGACAACGCCTCGCACTCCTATGGCGAGATAGTGGAGCTGATAGCGCGCTACTCGCGCCCGGGCATCAGTTTCCACATCTATTCGGCACAAAACGATATTGTGATATCACCAAAAATGCAGCAGTCATGAACCTGATTTCCGACGACACCGTGGCCCTGCGCGCCCTTGAGCCTGCCGACATCGAAACCCTCTATGGCTGGGAAAACGACCCCGCACTGTGGACCGTGTCGGGCACCCAGGCGCCATATTCGCGCCACTTGCTGGCCGCCTACCTTAGCAGCTACACGGGCGACATCTACGCCTCGCGCCAGCTGCGACTGATGATCACCCTGTGTGCCGGCGCCGCCCCAATTGGCACTGTCGACTTCATCGACTTCGACCCGCTCAACAATCGTGCCGAACTCGGCCTGCTCATCGCCCCGGGCTGCCAGGGCCAGGGCCACGGCCGCCGCGCCCTGCGGCTCATCAAGCAGTATGCCCGCGACCACATCGGCCTCCGCCAGCTGTATGTGGTCATTGCCGACGCCAATGCGCCATGCATCACCATATTCAAGCAGGAAGGCTTTGAGGTGTCGGGCCGCCTCAAGTCATGGATAAAGCAGGGCCGCACCTATCACGACGCCACTCTTATGCAGATAGTGTTTTAACTGGCATGGATTCCATCGACGACTTCACCGACGCATGGCAAACGCAAGACGCCATTGCCACCGTGGTCAACGCCTGCGGCTACGAGGTGTGGGGCCTGCACTGCAGCGGCGGAGCCTTTGTGCTCGAAACCTGCACCCACCTCACCGACGAGGCCATATCCAGCCTATGCGCCCAGCTGCCCCTCACTGCCGACTACGGCGGCGAGGGCACCCGCGGCACCATCATAATAGTCACCCCGTAAAAGAAAAGTATGACGACAGTCACAGTAAGGCATGGGCATAAAAAATAGAGGGTCATAATCAATCGGTGATTATGACCCTCCTCTTGTGATCCGAGTGTGGTCGCAAAAATTTCCATATCTTTTTCATAGTCAAAGAATTATAAAATGCAATTTTGTGGTACACTTTGTGATTTAAACGCTAAAAAATAGAGAAAAATAGGCGTTTTTAGTCAAGGCTAAAATCTATACAATAATTAACTAAATTCCGCAAATTACGCCACAATTACATATTAATTCACTATATTTAATTATCTATAATCGGCCAAAAATCGGCTTTGAATAGCTGCGACATTCCGTTTTGGGTGAATGTCGCAGTTATTTTTTCGCAGAGATAGCGTTTGCCGTGGATAAGGAAAACCGAGCGAGGATTGGGCAAAGTGTCGGAAAGGTTTGGGGTTGATGGCATAGACACTTCGCCTTACATTGGCGTTTGTGTCATTCAGGCGGAGTGAGGTGTGTGGGCGGAAGTAGCCGCTCCAGTCATCGTTGATGATTACATCGTCAACGAAGGGGTAAGGCAACTTGCCGTCATAGGTAGCAGCACCGTCCCACCACCCGATATAAATCTTGTCGTAGAACTCGCTCTTTTGCTTCTTCTCGCCGGCAGCCAACGCCTACAAGGAGATAGGCTGATAGAATGTGCCGTCAACTCGCGCCTTGTAGTCCTCTATCAAGTCGCCCGACGGACTGCCCACATTCGTTTCAGAAGAAGCAGAGCCATCGTCATAACCCGAAAACGAAAGGAACAAACACCGACCATAAACACTATCGGTATAGTCAATCCACGCCGGCACAAACTCCAACTCCTCCGAGTTCGCATCTTCTCGTTCATCAACGATGCGACCGCCGAAGAGATTGACAGGCTGCAACAGACACTTGTACGAATAGCGGTTAGGCATACTCTTGCGTTCCTCCACTAAGGTTTTCTCCACGCCACGCACCACAAAGTATATGTCGAGGTCTTTGGCGTAAAGGAGTTTGTCGCGGTTGGAGCCACGTTGCGACGAGCCGTTCCATGTGGCAAGCGACTTGTTAGACGCAAGCAACTGCGAGAGCGTGTCGTAAGAAACGGCATCACGTTTGCGAGCCTTGATAAACCAGTCGCACGCATAGAACTTCCACATCTCATGGTCACACTCCGCATAGACAAGGTTCTTCGCCTCCCGATATTCGCACTTCTCATTCTCCACTGTCACAGCCACCGAATGTTCAGCCACCACCTTGTCAAGCGTGACCATCGGCAACGACTTGATATATTCCTGCGAATAGCAGAACGACACGTGCGAAGCACGCATATCAAAGTCGAACTCCGCATCAAGAAACACCTCGAGTTTCTCAAAAAACTCCTTTACCGACCAATGCGGAAGTGCGGAAGCGAACTCCGGCATATTCCACGCCCACGGCAGCGTGTTGCAAACAAGCAGATAGCGATGCTCCTCCCGATTTTCCCAAGAAGAAAAATCGTAGGTAAAACCGAGAGCCTCGCAAATCCGCTTCACAACAAAAAGCCAATACGGCTGCCACGACAAGCCACGAGTGTCCGAGTGCCACGAGTATTTCCCCGAAGCATACTTAGGGCAATTCTGTATATTGCCCGACTCATTGTTCTCCCAAGGTAGCGCCACAAAGGAGAGATTTCGTGAGCCATTGTCCCAGGCAGACGAAGGCGAAATTTGCGAAGCCGAAAGATATTCCGGCACACCGAGGTCAAGTTCATTGATATAGATCTTGTCGAGGTCAGAATCAAAGTTCGCATCCGACCGCCCCTCCAAGAACTGCGTATTCACCTCCGTTTCATTGATTTCCGTAATCACGATACTGCCGTGCTTCACGAAAAAGCCGTCACAAATCGTGCAGTCGAACACCGCCTTGTTAGCCACCACATCATCACGGTTGATGTGACCGAAGATAGCAAGGTTTTGCATACAGCCACGCAGTGGAAAAGTGATAGTGAGCGAATAGCCGTCAGAGCCAGAAAACAATCTGTTTTCAGCCACATACTCAAAAGAGGTATTTTCCTTTAAAGTGGCTACCATTCCATTAATTGTAATTTGCATAAGAGGTACGAGTTATTTCTTGGATTTGGGAGATTTATTCTTGATTAGGCGATTGTAGTCGTCTTGGACTTTCTCTATGCCATAATCTCCTATAATGGTATTAATGGTCACAAAGGGTTCATTCAAGCGTTCGTTCAATCTTGCGATTGAAGTGGAGAGCGGAGTGTGGAGAGCGGAGAGGCTTTTCAGTGCATCAGCCACATCTTGGCTTTCCGTTTGCGTTACAACGACTGTTGGCGATTGCCCTTGCTGAGCCAGCACCATAGGCGCAGTGATGGAGCGTGACACATCGGCGGCTTTCAGCGAGCCGATAGTGTTCGTGCGCTGCGCATAATCCAAAGCCTCAATCAGAGGGCGAGTTTGTGGCGAACGCACAAGCCTTTGCGAAGCCACCCATTCACCTGCATGCACGATGCCCACAGGTTCATCGACCTTGCCATCGGGCGTAAAACCACCTTGTGAATAGCCTTGCGCCACCGAAGCCTGTTGTTGCTTCTTGATAGCCGCAATCTGTATCATACCCGCAGCCACCGCCATACCGGCAGCAATAGGCGCAAGAATGTAGCCCACGAGCGGAATGGCAGCAGCCGAGCCGTAGGCAGAGATGGCATTTTGAGCCGTCTGCGCAACCGCTTGAATGACTTGCATCGCAAACATCTTGCGGTTAGCCTCATTCTTCGCCTTGGCGATTTCACGCTCCTTATCCTTTTCGAGCTTCTTCACTTGATAAGAATTTCCCTCCGCAGCCGAGATTTCCGATTCATACCGCTTATCAATCGCCGCCGTTTCCAGTTCAAGTTCCGCTTGAACAAGTGAAGAAAGCGAAGAAAAGATAGCACCCATACTCGAAGTGAGCGTGGATATTGCACCCTGCATCGCCTTACCGCCGTCACTGTTCAGCCACTCCACCGAAGCGTCAACCGCACGTTGTGCCGAGTTGCGAGTGTCTTCCTCCACAAGCAACCCATACTTCTTCTGCAAAGCCAGTTTCGCTTTCTGAAATGCCTCCTCAATGCGCAGTTTCTCCTCCGCATTGTCCCCGGCTGCCTTAATCTCGCGGTCATATACCGTCTGAAGCAAAGCAAGGTCAGCATCATACTTCGCTTGCCTTTCTTGCGGATTGTCCCCGAAAAACTCCTTCTTCATCGAAGCGAGTTTCCGTTCATTCTCCTCCACGGCACGCTGACGGCGTTGCATTTGAGCGATAAGCAACTGCTGCAACTGCTGCTCAGCCTGTAACCGCTCCTTGCTGCTCTCCGCATAGATGTTTGAGAGCTTTTGCTGATGCAAAATCTCATACTCCTCAGTTCTTAAATCGTAGGTCTCTTTGGAGATAGAGCCATCGATGTAGAACTGCTTCAACTCCGCCATCTGCGCATCATAGCGTTTCTTCTCCGCATCCATTGACTGCGACAAAAGCGCCTCGTCATTTTCCTGCTTTTGCTTCTTCACCGCCTCATAGTAGTCAGCCTCAGTCTTCAGCCGTTCCGTTTCTGAGAGGTCGGTGCGTTTAAGCAAAGCCTCGTAGTAGTCCACCGCAGCCTTGTTCATATCCGCAAGATATTGCAGATAGTCTTTCTTGCCAGTGGCATAAGCGATGCGCGCCTCCGCCTCCGCACGCTCCCGAGCCTCCTGCTCCTTAGCGAAGCGGTCGGCAGAGGAAGAAGAATTACCACCACTGCCACCGGCATTGCCACCCGAAGCAGAACTGCCACTTGGCATAGTCGGAATGCTTGGCATATCAGTGTTGTCAGTTGCAGCATCGGCTGCAATATGGTATTTGTCGGCAAGCGTTTTGTTGGCGGAATTGATAGTGTTTATTTTATTCTGCGTGGCATTGACACTCGCATTCGCCGAGTTAAGATTGTTACTCGCATTGCGCACAGCCTTCGCAGCATCATTTAGAGCCTGCAAATGCCCTCGAACCTCCTGCGACTTCATCTCACGAGAATCGCCCAAGGCGGCACTATTGATTGCCGGACGATGCTTCTTCTCCGCCTCGTCCTTCTTGTCAACGGCAGTGTTGTATTCCTTTTGTCGCTTCTGTTGTGTCTTCTTCTCATTTTCAAGTTGCGATTCAAGCGTTAAAAGCTCCTTTTCATTCTCCTCAATCTTGGCCGCCGCCGCTCGGGCGCGAGCTGCATTGATGATAGCTTCTCGCAACTGGTCGTACTGCTTCTTCGCCTTACCCACCATAATCTCTTCAATCGACAAGTTCTTGAAATAGTCGGGATATAGCGACTGTAACTTTTCAGCCGCCTTACGGCGTTCATCTTTCGACTTCGCCTCATTAATGGCAGTCTGATAGAGCGACTTCACACGTTGCTCCTCCTTGGCGGCAGCCTGTGCCGAAGCCTCCGCAATGTCCGTCAATGACTTGTGCCATTCCTTTTCCGCACGCCTTGCCTCGTCAAGAGCCTTTCGAGCCTCGCGAGTTCGGGAAATGAAAGACGCAAGCACACCGACAAGCGCAGTGACAAGCCCCACGACAATACCTATGGGCGAAGCCTTGCACACGGAGTTAAATATGCGAGTGGCGGCAGCCGCTTTAGTTGTCTGTCCAGACAACTGAAAGTAGCAGATGCGTAGTGCAATCAGCGTAACACGAGTGACAGAAGCCACACCTTGCGCCACCTTGCACACTGCACCCCAAGCCGCAGTGGCAACGGCACTGCCCTTGACAACCACCGTGTAGGCAAGAATAGCCGCACCGAGAGAAACAACCTCACGGCGGTATTTGATGAAGAAGTCAACCATAGCCGACAACGCACGCAGTGCAATGGTAGAGGAAGAAATCACCATTCTCATAATCGGTTGCAACTTCTCGCCGAGTTCCACGGCAAGTTCGTGGACCCGGTTTTTCGCCTTGTCAAGTCCTGCCTGCACCGTATTGTTCTGCACCGCGAACTCCGTGTCAATAGACGTAGCCTCCTCGAACGCCTCGTTCGCCACCTCCTGCTGACTGCGCACCTCGCTGATATGGTTGGCAAGAGTAGAGAGAGCCGATATGGCGCGAGAGCCATTCTCGCCCATATCCTTGAACATAGGCGAAAGCACGTCCATATTGCCAGCCTGTTTCAGCGTGGAGAGAAACTCGATAAGCGCGGCGTTCATATCCGTTTTAACAAGGTTGGCAAACTTTTCAATATCCATACCAGCCACCCGAGCATATTTTGCCGGGTCTTGGTAGATACGCACTATTACTTGTGAGAGAGCCGTGGCAGATGCCTCAAGTTTTTGGTTGTTGCTGTCAAGCACCGCCGCAAAACCCATAATCTGCTGCACCGTCATATTGGCTTGCGAACCCACGCCACCCATTCGGGAGGCGAACTCAGCGAGATAAGGAGCGGAAGCCGAACAGTTTTGCGACAACTCGTTTATGACCGAGCCAACGGCAAGCAACGATTTTTCCGTGCCGAGTCGCTTCTCGTCACCGAAGATTCCAGTCAACTTCGACAAAGTCAAAGTCGCACCGCTTCCGAGGTCATCAAGCGCCACATTGATTTTGTCTGCGGCACGCACAAAACCCAAAACATCCTCCTGTGAAGTCTTACCGAGGCGACCCGCCTCTTGTGCGAGTTGGTTCAACTCCTCACGTGGCGTTCTGGTGTCAATATTCTTAAATTCCTCATTGAGCGATGAAACTTCGTCAGCCGACATACCGGTAAACTTGCGCACATTCGCCATTTCCTGCTCCATTTCGGCAAAAGCGTTCACCGCCTTTCTGCCAGCCATCACTAATCCGGTAATGGCAGCACCCACGGCAACGAGTGCCATCTGCCACTTGTTCACCCAGTCCATAACTCTGTCAGATAGCGATTTCTGTTCAGCGAGTGTTTCATTCACACGCTCAATCTCCGCCTTCACCGCCTTGATTTTGGCGACGTTAGCATCCCAAGCGGCGGTGCCGCGCTCGATGCCGTTCAACTGCGAGCGTAAAGTACGGAGTGTCTGCTGAAGTTCCCGAGGCGTAGCCTTGTCAAGGCGGCGAAGCACTTGTTCGGTGGTAGCCGCAGAGCCTTGCAGTTGGTTAATCAGGCGATTGGTAGAGTTCAGTTCACGCTGAAGTTTCTTCATCGTCGCCTTATCACCAGCTGAAGCCGCTTTTGCGAGTTTACGTTCGAGTTGTTGCGCCTCCTGCTGAAGCGAGGAAAGCACCTTTTGCGCCTGTCTGCCGTTTACAGACAGGACAACGTTAGCGGTAGTGTTGTAGTTGGACATATTTTTGAGAGTTAAGAGTGATGAGTTAATGAGAGAAAGAGGAACGAGAGGTATCGACCACTCAAATTCGCTGCTTTGAGTAGCAAATTTGAGTAAAAATTTTGGTGGTGTAAAAGACACTGGTACAGCGAGTAAACCCATAAATAACACCGCCAAAATTTTAAAAAGTTTCAGTTTGTAAAGGACTGAAACGGAATAATGGCTGAGTATCAGCCATTTAATGGGTTTGTTAAGGGCTTGCCCTTAACTACCGTCTGTAAAGCCCCCCCACCGCCCTACGGAGCGAGAGCGACCGACCGCCCAAATCCGTTGCGGAATATGCGAGCGAATGTGCGGTCAAATGCGTTGGCGTGCGATCCAATTCGGCTTGCCGATATTGGTTTCGCAACGACAACACCGCTCACTTGCCGAAGGCAAGGTTATCCCGATGCGTCGTGCGGTGATGCCGAGGCAGCGGCGCAATGGAGATGATGCCGGCGAGAGTGGAGCTTATTAGGAGTTGTTCAGGCAATTAGTGCCGATACCGCCGAATAACTTGTTCGAGAAGTTTGTCCTGACGCAGGAAGGACTGACTGTGCGGTGTCGGCACGTTTAGACTAACTGAACGAAACTCGGAATAAGCGTAGCGGAAGCCGTCATCAGTGGAATGAAGCCAGTGCCACTGTGCACCGCACAGAGCGTATAATCAACGAAGCCAAAGGGAATATGGTGTCGGCTATGCTCGCAGCAGCGGAGTATGTTAGCTGACGTGTTCCCTTTGGCGATAAATCCTTTCTGCCTTTAGGCGTTAAAACAAAGGGTGGAAAGAATGATGATGACCGTGTGCTAAAGGTTTTAGGAGAAGAGCGTAGGTATAAGCGGTTGACGTAAGGAAGCGTGGACTGTGAGGCGACGAATTGCGTTGGTAGCGGAGCGACAGAGCAAAAAGATTTTGTCCTAAGAGCAGATTGAAGTCGGAGCGGGACCCGCCGAGCCTGTGAGTGCGGTTTCCGTGCAGACGTAAAGCCAACGTGGACAAATTCTTGTTTCGAGAGCCGAACGTAAAAGTCCTTGCTTCCGTCAGCAAGCCTGTGCCGTAGAGCGTAGCCGAATATTCTAATGCACTGCGTCATCATCATTTTGGGGGTGGGGAAAAATAAAAGCGTCTGATCCTCACGGACAAGACGCTTACTAAATCTAATTTAATTATGAGAGCATTACTTCTTGCGTAATCTAACAAATAGTACAAAAACACATAGAGCCAAAGCGATTATGATGATTGCCGTTGTATTAGGAGGCTTATAAACATTAGACGAAGTCTTTTCCTCACGATTGCGAGCCGCCGTTGTGCGGTGCGCCACCACCGAATCAGCGACCGAGGTATCGGATCGCTTTTCACTCTTAACCGACTGCCTATTTCTTACTGACAAACGACGCGTTTTAACTCGAACCAGCGATGCAGCTTTAGCCGTATCACGAGGAATGAACGCAAGTTCCAGACTGTCGAAGTCGCAAGACCACGACGATACCATATTAAGAAAGGAAGAATCCGAAGAAAAGGAGGCTGACGTATTTGTCAGCTGAACTTCTTCCTTACTATCCAACTGCACTTGTTTCTGCGAGTGGCACGAGCAGAGGCAAGTGGAGAGGTAAAGGGTAAGAGTGGAGAGAGCTATAAATCGCATAATCCTGAGGTTTTGACGTTGAAAGCAGGGCACGCCTTGTTGGCGAACTCCGAGTGACCGTGAACGCTTGCGTTCGGAAACTGACGGCGCAGTTCGGTGACGAGCCGAACGAGCGACTGCTTTTGAGCAGGAGTGCGCGTGTCCTTAGGGTGTTTGCCGTCAGCAGTGCAACCGCCGATGTAGCAAATGCCGATGGAGTTGGCATTATGCCTAAGACAATGCGCCCCGACTTGCTCAATGGGTCTGCCCTTGTGGACAGAGCCGTCAAGATAAATCACATAGTGATAGCCGATGTCTTTCCAACCGTTACCGTTGACGTGCCAATCCCGAATTTGCGCCACCGTGAAATTCTTCCCCTCGGGTGTAGCTGCGCAATGAATGATAATTTCGTCGATTTTTCTCATTTCTTCTTGTGTTTATAATGATAATCAATGCCAAAAAGTGACCCCACGAAAGTGAGGATTTCACCGAACGCCACAAGCACCGAGTTGTCTATGACACCGGTCGGTGGAACGCAGAACCCGGCCACGAGCAGCGCTGCACCGAGGGCTATCAGTACCACGGCGCAAATCAGTCGCAGTGTCCAAATAGAACTGCAACGTTTTCTCAGGAAAAACGATGAAAAGCACTGCGGGGGATGCCAAAGTGGCGGGGGCGCAAAGCCCCCGAGAACGTCCGACAGCAATACAAACAAAAAAGGGAGACCTAAGTCTCCCCGAGATTAATTAATTTTGTATTGCATATGTACAAACAACTAACCCTGGAGCAAAGGTACGAAATATACCTTGGAAAAAAAGAAAGTGGAGCGCTAGTAAAATCGCGCGTGAGATTGGCGTCAGTGCCTCTGTAGAGTCCAACAGCAAGTGCAAAATTAATCAAAGTGCATGAAGAATCTCTTTTTAGGCGAGTCAAAGTAGAGTTTTTCCCTTGGCCTTCGGTTGAGCTTCTTCTGAATCTCCATTATTTTCCGGCTGGAGAAGTTGTCGAAATTGG
>CAKUMB010000022.1 GCA_934667475.1 uncultured Muribaculaceae bacterium
TGTCTAACTTTTGGGGTGCAGTTCATTTATCGGGTGAGCCAAGAAAACTCCCCCCCGGTTTATCGGGTGAGCCGAAAAGCGGTAGGGACGCGGCATGCCGCGTCCGCAGGGAATAGGCTCCCAATCAGCATGCCACTAATGATTTTCCCAAAAAAAAGAAAAAGACCGCCCGTTGTCGCATTCCGCCGGAATGCCTTGCGTAGAGTTGCCGAGTAGCAGGCATTTCGCTGCCACTCCGCTACGCTCCGTCGCAGCTGCATACCTGCCGCCACGCAACCGATCCCTGACGGGATAGCCGCCACGTAACCTTCCCCGCAGATTGATTCATTCATCTCCCACAGATTCCCACAGATTCTCATTCCAAGCATATGTTTCATTCCCGACAAAAATCCATAAAGACTCATCAAGGGGTTGAAAGCCGTTTAATTGGTCATAAACGCCCAGCGTCGTAGTGTCATTACGCGAATTGGTCGTGGCCAGCACAATCCCAGAGGATTGGAAGTGTGTGGGCCTTTGCTGTATGCGTGTGCGCTGCTTTGAGGCTTTGCTATATTTGTTTTGCGGTGGATTTGCGCTATCTTTGTGGTGATTATACATCTGAAAACGACACTAAATATGAGTGACATTAACAAACAAGCCATGATGATGGTGCTCAACAGTGTGGCCGACGCTCTGCTGCCTGCCGACAAGGCGCTGACAGCTGTGAGCCAAATGCCGTCGCCGCATGTGGCGGGTGCTGCTGTTTATCTGTTTGCCGACAAGGGCATGGACAAGTTGCTGCTTGTGTTTGACAAATACAATTTGCTGATTGATTTTGACGGCATAGTGGTGTGTGACTTGATTGACAACTGCCACGAGGTGCTGACGGGCGGTGTGACCACTTCGCGTGTGAAGACTAACACTGCCCGCGCAATTGGCCGCAGCATTGTGGGTGAGGTGCTTGGCGGCGACCGAGGAGCTTTCATCGGCGCCATGACTACGGGCGTGGATGTGGAGACCACCACCACTCCTGTGGTGAGCCGCATTGTGGGCAACTGCATTGTGAGGCTTGGCCTGTGTGATGAGCATGCAGCCAATTTGGAACTCGACTTTGGCACCGACACCAAGTTGGCCTATGGTGTGGCGTCGCTTGTGAATACGGTGCTGCAACAGCACCGCCGCCGTGCCCGCCGCGCCAGCGAGCCCAAGCGTTTGGGACGGTCGTTCGGCGAATGCGTGGCCGAGCTGGAGGATAAGCAGCGCATGGCCGAGGAAGCGCGTGAGGCGGCAATGCAGCAACGCCAGCGCTATGAAAACATGGCGCTCAGCGGCCAGCCCAAGAAAATTTTGCGCAGATTCTTCAGTAAGTATGATGCCCTGATGCTGCTGAGTGTAGTGCTTGGCGTGTGTGTCACGTTTACGCAAGTCTATAGCGTATATATTTGGATGAGTTTCAGTTATTTGTTTTATTTAGCAGTGCTGCTTTTTACATTGTTGTTTCCATCTGCCGACCTTGACCCGCAACGTTGTGATAAATCATTTCACTGCGGCTTTGCTGTGCCGGTGTTGCTGGCGCATGCCGTGATTAACTTGTTTCCGTATGCGCTTAGTTCGCTCGACGTTACTACTATGATTTATCGGCTCACCGGCTATCCATATAACATGTATGAGGGTGGAATGGTAGTGTGGCCGGTGGCGGCACTCGTGGAGTTGGGACTTTTATGGTCGGTTGTCGAGATGTTCCGTGGTGTAGACAGAAAGCGCTTTAAGTGGGGCTTGTTTTCTTCGGCTTCGGTGCTTGTGGTGCTGATTGTCGTGTGGCTTGGCATTGGAGCGCTGCTGCCTAAGCATGGTTACATTCCCAGATATGAGTTAGAGAGAGAATTCCCTCACAAGGAGATTGTGTTTGGCAGTGATGAACAAGAGAAGAAATACCATGAAGAGGAAAGGCGTGAGGTCATAGAAAAAGCAGAGGCGATGCAAAGATACAATGACAGCATTGATTCCGTTTGGGTCGTTAGAGATGCTGAACGGAAGCAAAACGGCTTTGAGCATTAACTTTTGCAGCAGTTTTAATTGTCTGTATAGGTTGAAATGTCTATTTTTGCAATAGTTTGCAACATGTGTGGCAAGCCTGATTACTGATTACACTAAAACACGTAGTTATATGAAGAAACTCCTACTATTTGCAGTGCTGTGCCTGGTGGCCGCTTGGGCACATGCTGTGCCGGCATGGCCCGAACCCTACACAGTGACGCAGCCCGATGGCAGCAAACTCACTCTGCAACTGTATGGCGATGAGTGGCAGCATATCACCATCACCACTGACGGCTACACCGTGATGCGCGGAGCCGACGGCTACTACACCTATGCCAAGGTTGAAGACGGGCAGCTGGTGGCCAGCAACGTGAAGGCCCGCAACGAGGCCGAGCGATCGGCCAGCGACACCGAGTTTTTGGCCCGTGTGGGCAAGATGGCCCATGCCGAGGCTGTCGAGGCCGGTGGCGCAGCCAAGGCCCCGGCCCACAAGTTGAGCGGGCTGCTCGATATCAGCAAGTTTCGCGGTTTGGTGGTGCTGGTGCAGTACAAGGACCGCTCATTCCTGTCGACCGATGCCCACAAGCTGTTCAACGACATGATAACCCAAAAGGGCTACACGGGCTTTGTGAACGAGCACACGGGTAAAAAGGAGGAGTACACGGGCAGCGTGTATGACTACTTCTGCGACAACAGCAACGGCAAATTCAAACCCCGCTTCGATGTGGTGGGGCCCGTGACCGTGGATTTCCCACAGACCTATCCCAGTGGCAGCAGCAACACCACCGTGTCACGCTGCACATCCATGTTTGGCGACGCGCTTAAGCAACTCGACGGCTCAATCAACTATAAGGACTATGACACCAACGGCGACGGCACTGTGGACATGGTGTTTTTCATCGTGGCCGGCGGCGGCTCGAACTATGGCGTGAACAATTCCAACTATCTGTGGCCGCACGCCAGCCAGTTTTCGTCGCTCAGGCTCGACGGTGTGAACTTTGGCCGCTATGCCTGCTCCACCGAGCTCTACGGCTTGCAGAGCGACAGCATAGTGGACGGCATAGGCACTGTGGTGCACGAGTTCAGCCACGTGCTGGGCCTGCCCGACCTGTATGACGTGAACTATGCCACCAATGGCATGAGCTCACACCCCGGCAATTGGTCGATTATGGCGGGCGCCAACTACTTGAACCGCAGTCGCACGCCTGCGGGCTATGGCTCGTATGAGCGCTCCACGCTGGGCTGGCTCAAGCCCGAGGTGATAGCCAGCGAGGGCGAGCGTGTGGCCCGGTCGTTGCAGACCACCAACACCGCATTCCGCATCAACTCGCAGATTAAGCAGGAATACTTTTTGCTTGAAAACCGCGATGACGCGCGTTGGGACGCCTATCTGCCCGGACATGGCCTTGCCGTTTGGCGAGTGGACTCGACCAGCACCGAAGCATGGACTGGCAACAAAGTGAACGTGGATCCGCGCCACAACTACTACGAACTGGTGCGCGCCTGCCAGAAGGACACCACCATCAGCGGCTATGGCCAGATTGCCGTTGACTACGACGGCGACTTGTTCCCGGGCTCGCAAAATGTGACTGAGCTGAAAAACAGCGCCTCGAAGCCATTCATTAAATCGTGGAGCGGACTCAAGACCGAGTGGACGCTGAGCGGCATCACCGCAAGCAACGGCAACGTGGAGTTCAGCGTGGTGCGCGACCCAGTGCTCACGCTCTACGAGTCATTCAATGCAATGCCGCTCACCAGCGCCGACACTACTGGTGTGCAGGGCGACTGGGCGCAGTGGAGCCTGACCAAGGCCCGCGTGGCCATGCCCGACTCGGCCGTGGGCAACGGCACCAAGGCCATCGCCATTCTGGCCAAGGGCGACATTCACACCACCACTGCGATTGAGCATCAGTTCAACACCATACGCTTCAACTTCATCAACCCCACTTCCAAGACGGCAATTGTGCGCGCCTACTATTCGGTGGACAACGGCGTGACATGGCTCCTGGCCTCGCCATTCGACGGCCAGCAGTTTTTCCGCGTGCCGTCTGGCGAAAGAGCCAAGGGCGAGTTCCGCATTGGACTGAGTGCAAAACAGAAGACGCTGTTTAAGATATATGAGTTTTCGGGCAGCACCACCGACTACTGCTATATCGACGACGTGGTGATCAGCTACGACGACGGCGGCGGTTCGGGTGTGGCAGGCGTGGCAGCCGATGCCGGCCGTCTGACAGTGAGCCGCACCGGCAGCCTCACCATCGGGGTGGCAACGCCCGGCAGCGCCGATGCCGTGATGGTGTATAACGCTTCGGGCGCAGTCGTGACCCGCGTTCAAGCTCAGGGCGGCCGTGCCTCAGTGCAGCTGCCGGCCCACGGATTCTATGTGGTGACGGCCGGTGGCAAAAGTGCGAAAGTGACGCTGTAGCCAGCCACACAACAACGAACAATTGCCGCGGCGTGGAAATCGACCACCATAGCCGCGGCAATTCTTTTTTTAACATCGATAAATGCGGTGAATGTGGCCGCCAGTGCGTAAATTTGCATAAAAATCACATGAGTGCATTATGATGAGTCAGATAATAAACGACATCCTGTCGCCCGACGTGACGCTAACCGGAGCAGTGTTCAAACTGCTGCTGAGCCTCGTGCTGGGTGCGGCAGTGGGCTTTGAACGCCACCGCAAGGGGCAGATAGCCGGCTTGCGGACCTTTGCCCTGATATGCATGGGCGCCACGCTGGCCATGCTCATCTCCATATTCATTCCGCAGGAATATTTGGGGGTGAAAAACGGCGACCCCGGCCGCATTGCAGCCCAGGTGGTGAGCGGAGTGGGCTTCCTTGGCGCGGGAGCCATAATTCAGATGAAAGGCTCGGTGCGCGGCCTAACCACCGCCGCCGGCATCTGGATGACAGCCTGCATAGGCCTTGCCGTTGGTGCAGGCATGTATGCCATAGCCACGGTGGCAACGTTTCTCATCATCTTCATCCTGCTCTACATTGAGCGCTACGAGAAGTGGTGCGGCCTGCAGTGGGAGTCGAAGATAGTGCGCATCAAGGTGCATGGCATTGTGTACGACACCACACCGCTGCGTGCGGTGTTTAAGCGCTATGGCGTGCACACCAGCGACGAGTTTTTCAAATTTGACTACGACAGCGGCATAACGGTGATCAACTACCTGATACGCGTGCGCGACGCGGCCGACTTCATATCGCTGTTCAACGACATACACGAGTGCTACGACACCGCCTCAATCACCCTTGGCAACGAGGTGAGCATGTAGCGACAATAACAACGACAAACAGATAGAGACACATGGACACAACCCTGCTCAACAGCCTCATCAGCGACCTTGCGCTGATACTCATACTTGGCTCTGTGGCCACGGTGCTGTTTAAGAAACTTAAGCAGCCAGTGGTGCTGGGCTACATAGTGGCCGGCTTCATTGCCAGCCCGCACTTTTCATTCTTCCCCTCGGTGGTGCATGAAAGCAACATCGACTTTTGGGCACAGATAGGCATCATAGTGCTGCTGTTCTCAATAGGACTTGACTTCAGCTTCAAAAAACTGCTCAACGTGGGCGGTTCGGCTGCCGTCACGGCACTGATAATAGTGCTTGGCATGATGGGGCTGGGCTTTGTGGTGGGCCGGCTGCTGCACTTCAGCGCCGTAAACGCCATGTTCCTTGGCGGCATGCTGTCGATGTCGTCCACCACCATCATCATCAAGGCCCTCGACGACCTCAAGATGCGCCAGCGGCGCTTTGTGCCTCTGGTGCTGGCCGTGCTCATAGTGGAAGACCTCTTTGCCGTGGTGCTGCTTGTGATACTGTCGTCGGTGGCCAAGAAGAATGTGCAGGGCGAGGAGCTGATGAAGAGCGTGCTCACCCTGTCGGGGTTCCTGATAATATGGTTCACAGTGGGCATATTCCTCATTCCGTCGGTGTTCAAGCGCTTTCGCAACGTCATCAGCGACGAGCTGATGCTCGTCATCTCCATGGCCCTGTGCTTCTTCATGGCAGTGTTTTCGGTGAAGTCGGGCTTCTCGCTCGCCCTCGGCGCCTTTGTGATGGGTTCGATACTGGCCGGCACAGTAGAGGCCGAGCGCATCGAGCGGCTCATCACGCCGGTGAAAGACCTGTTTGGCGCGGTGTTTTTTATTTCGGTGGGCATGATGGTCAACCCGCAGGTGATAGTGCAGCATGCCGGCACCATAGCGCTGTTTTCGGCCGTTGTGGTGGTGGGCATGATCACATTCGGCACATTCGGCATGCTGGCCACCGGCCAGCCGCTGAAGATAGCTATGGAGTCGGGCTTCTGCCTCACGCAGATAGGCGAGTTCTCGTTTATCATTGCCACCACAGGCGTGTCGCTGGGCGTGCTCGACACCAGCCTCTATGCCATAATCGTGGCCGTGAGTGTGATCACCACCTTCTTCACACCGTTTTTCATAAAGCGTGCCATTCCGTGCTACAACTTCGTGTCGCGTCACCTGCCTGGCAGCTGGAGCCGCCTGCTTGAGGGCTACAGCAAAAACGCCACCGAGAGCGAGACGTCGGAAACGCGGCAACTGTGGCGCATGGTGTTTAAGCGCTATGCCCTGCGCCTGGTGCTGTATTCAGTCATAGTCATAGCCCTGATAGTGGTGAGCCACACCTACTGGGTGCCGCTCATGCGCCAGCTGCTGGGGCGCGACATGGGCCGCCTGGTGGGCGTGGCCAGCACCATAGCCGCCATGTCGCCGTTCCTATACGCCATAATTCTGCCAAGCACGCGCGCCGACGAGCGCAAGCGTCTGGTGGCCGTGAGCGGGCGGGTGACCTATGTGCCGCTAATCATGATGAGCCTGCTGGGCGTAGTGGTGTCGATGATGTTTGTCACCCGTGAGCTGTATGGCATCTACCGCAGCACCACCGCCGTGACCACCGCCGTGACGCTGACGCTGATGTTCACCGTGCTGCTGTCGCCGCGGCTCACGCGGCACATGCGCGACATGGAGCGCCGATTCATAAGCAATGCCAACGAGCGCGAGAACCACCGCACCGGCCGCGACAACAATCTGGTGAGCGACATGCACCTGGCCTACATGCGTGTGGGCTATGGCTGCCCCTTTGTGGGCGAAACGCTGAAGAGCGCCGACCTGCGCCGCCGCTATGGCGTGAACGTGGTCAACATTCATCGCAACTCGGTGCTTTATCCTGTGCCCACGGGCGACACCCGCGTGTTTCCTGGCGACGTGATAGGCGTGATAGGAACCGATGAACAGATTCAGCGCCTGCTGCCCATGGTTGAAGACAAGGGCCAGCAGCAGGCGTCGGCGGCAGGTGAGGCACGCTTCATGCACTTTGCCATTAGCGACGCCTCGCCACTGGTGGGTAAGACCCTTGCACAGGCGCGGCTGCGCGAGGACTATGCGTCGCTGCTGGTGGCAGTGCAGCGTGCCGGCGACAACTACCTGGCCCCTACGCCCGACATAGCCTTTGCCGCCGGCGATGTGCTGTGGATAGTGGGCGATGCAAAGCGCCTCGCCGCCCTGAAGAAATAATATGTACCCGAAAAGGGCAAAACGGGTACATATCGGGGCTGGTGCGATATGTGCCTACCACACTTTGCATGGATTTTATGGCACTTTTTCGGCGGACGGGCAATAATCCGGCTCCGGGCAACGTTATATATGCGTACGATGCTGCTCCCAAAGCACACACATATATCCGAGTAGCTTTTGGATGCAGTTTTATGCACACAAAATCGTAACATTGAATCGCTTTAAATTTGGATGCCTTAGGAAAGACAAACAGAATTGAATGTATGTTTGGCCGCTCCACTTCAGACCCTTTCGGTGGAAGAGGTGGAGCGGCTTTTATGTGTCGGCAAAGTGCGCGCGGGGCGGCGGTCAGTGCTTGCCGCTGCGGCTCTGGCGGTAGGCATTGGGCGTCATGCCCATGCGCTTGGCAAACACGCGTCTGAACGTGCTCAGCGAGTTGAAGCCGCTGCGCTCGGCCACCACGTCGAGCGTGAGGTCGCTTTCAAGCAGCAGCCGGCAGGAGTGTTTCAGCCGCAGGTCGTTCACATAGTCGTAGTAGGTGGTGTGCTTTATGCTGTTGAGGTAGTTGCTCAGATAAGTGCGGTTGGTGCCCAGCGTGCGGGCCATGTCGGCCAGTTTCAGCTGTGGCTTCAGGTATTCTTCGCGGCCGACGAAGTCGTGCAGCAGCCGCGACTCAAATTCGTCGGCGGCTGGCAGCGCATCGGCATCGGTGGCCGTAATGGCAGAGGGGTCGGGCTCGAGGTCGGCCGGCTTCATATTGGCGTGCCGACTCACGTAGTAGGCCACGATGGCCCACAGCGCCATCGACAGCAGGTGAAACAGACTGTCGGCCTCAAGGTCGAGCTTGTAGCTGGCCGCGAGCCACAGCATCAGCATCGATAAGAAAATCACAAGCACCGCCACCAGCCACTGCAGGCTCACGTCGTCGGTAAACGAGTAGATGTCCTTTAGGTTGCGGTTGTAGCGCGGAATCTGCACCAGTCCGTAGACCGACAGACTCACGCCATACACCACCACAGCCACCAGCATCACGTAGTAGGCCGTCATGCTGCCGGTGAATATGGTCGTGCCGCTCAAGGCTGCAAACAACGCCATGTGGGCCGCGCAGCGGCGCGCGTTGAACCATCCCGGCCTCAGCAGCTCGACGCCCACAAAGGCGCATGTGGGCACTGCCAGCACATCGAGGCACTTGCGCAGGCGCTCCACCTCCATCTGCGTGAAGTCGAAGTGCGTCACCACAAACACCTCCTTGAGGTGCAACAGCATCCAGAATGCCAGGCATCCGGCCATGAGTTTCCTCAGCCGGCCTTGGTTGTAGGTCAGAAAAAGGATTGAGGTGAGCGTGAAAAACATCAGGCACAGTCCTTCGGTGAAAAATATCAGGTAGCCTCCAGTCATGCAATGGGCTTTATTATGATAGTGGCATGGTTTTGCAAAAAAAACAGTGCGGCGCAATAATGCTAAAGCAACTGTCTGACTTGTATGCAAAAATAGCAAAAAAGCCGTTATTGGCAGTGCCATGTGGTGGCTTTTTACCGTATTGTTACAAAAAAGTGTCACACATTGTGGCTCAGGCTGCGCCCCGGGGCAGGCATAAATGCTGCGGGGTGGGGCGAAAAATGCGTTTTTTTCAGTAACTTTGCAGTCCCCCATGCCGCACATTGCGGCATGGCCAACAGCTAACAATTGACATGAGCGACATTTCAGGCACAACAAGCGACATCAATATCGACCACACCGAGCTGTGGTCGCTTGAGCTGCACATCACCGGTGAGCAGCTCAAGGTGGTGCTGTATTCCAAGGCGCAGGCCGACTCGCTGATTTCTCGCACCATTGCACTCGATCTCTCGGCTGGCTCGCAACTCAAGGCGGTTGAAGCCGCTATCTACGACCACCAGCTGCTGCTAAGCGAGTTTAAGGATGTGAGTGTGGTGGTCGACTCGCAGCACTTTGTGATGCTGCCGCCCGACTTCTCGGCCGACGACACTGCCGCCCCCGACGGCTCCAGCAGCGCGCAGCTGGCCCTCGATGCAGCCTTCGTCACCAGCGGAAACGCCGAGGTGGAGTGTGCCTTTTGCCAAATGCCGCGGTGCGGAGCCGCGGTAGCCTTTGAGGCGCCTAAAGGGCTTGACGCCTTTTTGCGGCGCACATTTTTCCAGCCGCGGGTGGTGCACAGGCTGTATCCGCTTTGCGAGCACTTCGCCCGGCTAAACGAGGGCTCGGGCATGTCGCGCCTGCACATCAACTACGACCCCGACGGCCAGACTATGGACATGGTGGCCTTCAGTCACGGCCGTTTTGCCATGGCCAACACGTTCACGTTCCGCTCGCCGGCCGATGCGGCATTCTATGCCCTGCATGCCTGGAGCAGTCTGGGTTTCGACAGCCTAAACGACGAGGTGCAAATCACAGGCAGCCGCGCTATGCGCGAAGCCACGGCACCGATGCTGCGGAAATATGTGAGCTATGTGATGCCGGCCATATTCCCCGCGGCAGCCATGCGCATTGGGCACGATGCCGTGAAGGCCCCACTTGAATTAATACTGCTTGCACTATGCGAATAATCAGAGGAAAATATGGGCGGCGCCGCTTCGACGTGCCCACCAACATAACTGCGCGTCCCACCACCGACTACGCGCGCGAGAGCATATTTAATGTGATTGAAAACCTCATCGACCTTGAGGGCGCCACGGCGCTCGACCTGTTTTCTGGCACCGGGGCGGTGAGCTTCGAATTCCTGTCGCGCGGATGCGCCTCCGTGACCAGTGTTGAGAAGGCCGCGACGCAGTTCAACTTCATCACCAAGGTGAAAAAACTGCTTGGCGACGACAACCTGACACAGGTGAAGGGCGATGTGTTCCGCTTCATTGGCTCGTGCACGCGCAAGTTCGACATTATATTCGCCGACCCGCCATACGACTTGCCCAACCTGCCCGAGCTGCCTGGCCTCATTCTGAATTCCGGCATGGTGAAAGAGGGCACCATAGTGGTGGTGGAGCACTCGAAGCACAACGACTTCAGTGCGCTGCCGCAGTTTATGCAGCACCGCACCTATGGCAAGGTGAATTTCACCATTTTTCAAGTGTAACTGAGACCGAGTACTAATTGCGGCGTGTGCTGCCACTGGCGTGGCCGCTGCACATGGCGTCGAGCACGGCAAATGCGCGCTCGAGTATGGTGTCGCGGCCGTTTATGCGGTCGGTGCTGTCCATGTCCACCTTCACATCGGGCGCCACGCCGAATTCCGTCATCTGTCCGTCGGGCCCCGAGATGGGGCACGACGAAAATCGCACGCTCCACCCGTTGGGCAACTCGGCGGTGAACGGCAGTCCGCATCCGCCGCCTGTGCTGTCGCCCACCACCTTCACCTGCGGCAGGCTTTTCATTATCGACACAAAATTGTTGGTCGCGCTATACGAGCCACGGTTGGCCAGCACCACCACGGGTTTGGAGTAGTGCACGCGCCCCTTGGCGGGGCTGAAATAGTAGGTGTAGGGCTTGGCAAAGTCGTCGTGGCCAGGCCCCGTCTTGTGCGTTATGCTGCCGGCCAGGGTGCGCTCGGTGATGAAGCGGCCCACCAGCTTCTCCACATTGGTCAGATATCCGCCGCCGTTGCTGCGCACGTCTATCACCAGGCCGTCGCTGCTGGCCAGATAGCTGAGTATGGCGTCGAGGTTGCCTTCGCCTATGGCGCTGCTGAAGTCGCCATAATACATGTATCCGTAGTTGTTTGGCAATATCTGGTATTTTATGCCCGAGGCGCGGCGGTAGTCGAAGTTCAGGTAGTGCTCGTCGATGAGCCGCTGGTCGTAGTTCTCGGGATACTTTTCCCAAATCCAGTAGCGCGACACATCGCTGGCCGAAATCAGGTTGGTGTGTCCGTCCTTAAGTTCCTTGAGCATGTCGGAGCACAGGCCGAACAGTTCCTGGCTCGTCATGCCCGGGAATATTTTGGCGCGGTAGCGCTCGCCGGTGGCCTTCCAGTCGACTTGCTTGTAGCTGAAAAAGCTGTAGTGCTCGTCGAGAATCGTCCACAGCGCGTCGAAGTTGCCGTAGGCGTCGTTGGTCCACTCTTCGTGGTCGTGGCACGACTGCAGCGTAGTGAGTGCCGCCGCCATTGCCACGGTGGCCATGATGGCCGTCAGTGCCTTGCGCCATTTTTTGAGTATTGCCATTGTAGTCAGAGTTTAGTATATTGCACTTGCCACGCGCTGCCGCGAGGCTTTGCCGCGGCTCAGCGACAGCCATTCGCCGCCTATGCCCAGCACCACGCAGTGGGTGAATATGTGGGTGTTGATGTTTTTTATCCACGACGTCTCGATGCGGCCCCGGTAGCCCACGCGCAGCACCGTGCCGCCCAGGTGCAGGTCGGCCGTCAGCAGGTTGGTCATGTCGAAGCGGTTGCCCCACCAGCCGAAGTTGGCCAGCCCCTTGCGGTTGCCCACGTAAATCTCGTAGTAGCTCTCATCGTATTCGGGCGAGAAAAACACGCCCGCCACGGGCAGCGTGGCCTGGTAGCGCAGCGTGACGGGCACCCGCCCGCCGCGGTTCACCGTGTAGGCGGCCAGTGCGGTGGCGCCCACGCTCCAGTGGATTTTTGCCGCCACCACATTGTTGGAGTTGATGGGGTTGTAGATTACTCCGCCTCGCAGCTGCGTAGAGAATCCTGCCTGGAACTGCAGCCCCGGCAGCGGTGAGCGGCCTATGCGGCGCAGCATGGCCCACTTGGCATCGGCAGCCAGCGCGTGGCTTGTGTGGTTGCCGGCTGAATTGTGGGTGAGGTCATATTCCACCCCGGCCTCCACCTGCATCACCCACTTCAGCGGGCTGAAGCGCATGGCCTGCATGCGCTCGTAGCCCAGCCGCATGGCCGCACCGCGGTAGGTGACGGGACTCACGTAGGTGTCGAGCTGCGACGCATGCCCGGCCTCGGCCGTGAACACCGACATCACCGGGCGCTCCATGGCGGTGCTGTCTTGAGCCAGTGCGCATGGCGCGGTGCTAAATGCCGCCGCCGTCAGCGCCAGTGCCTTTATCGCCGCTGTCATTGTCGTTGTCGCTTTCATCAGCAAAGAGTCGTGTCTGTCCTGTGAGTTTGTCGCGCACATCGTTTTGGTTTATTTGCTCCTTCATGCCGCTTGTCTCGCCCGAGTCGGCCCCTTCGACGTCGGCAATGGCAGCTTGCTGCTGCTCGTCGTCGGCCTCGTCGTGGCGCGGCTCAATCTCGGTCACGTGGTCGATATCGTAGTTGCTTATGCGCTTGCCCTTGGCCTTCACCGACTTCACGCCAATGAACTCCTCGGCATCGATGGTGAGTGCGGGGCGGAAGGCGTCGCTGCCGCCAAACGTCACCTCAAACCGCGGGTGCTTCTCGCAGCTGAGCAGCAGCAGGGCCGAGTCGGGGTTGCCGCCCAGCATGGTCTGCTTGCGGTTGCTGTCGTCGAGGGTGAACCGCTTCAGATAGAGGTAGCCCTTGTCGGCGTCGTTGACCACGGCGGTCCACACGCGTGAGCGGTCGTACTTCTCGATCAGCAGTATGCCTTCGTCGTAGTGGTTGCTGGCGTCGCTGGTGGTGGTGTAGAAGTCGCCGTTGCGCATTATCACCAGCACGCGGTCGTCGCCGCCAAACTTGCCCAGCGAGCGCCCGTGGCCCTCGTAGTTGAGGCGCAGAATGTCGGGGTCGAACCACACCTCGCGGTCGCCCAGTGTGCTCACGCCATGCTCCTTGAGCGACACACGGTGAATCTCGTTGCGCGTCACAATGTTGCCGCGGGCCTGCTTGCCCTTGATGGCCAGGTCGGCCAGGTCGATGTCGAACTGCAATATCTTGAGCCTGAACTTGGGCTTGAGCGTGATGCGCAGCACTTCGGCCTCGCCGTTGGGGTTGGCCGAGAACCACAGCACCTTGCTGCCCGGCTTGCCCTGTGTGAGGTCATACTCCTTGTCGCGCGTCACGCCGGTCACGGCAAATCGCTTCATGTAGGTGGTGCCGCCCTTGCCGTCCTGGTAGAGCACGTTGTAGATGGTGCGCTCGTCGTTGCGCTTAAACACGTTGAGGTAGAGCACGTTTTTGCCCACATATATTTTGTCGCCCACCTTAATCACCTTGTAGGTGCCGTTTTTGTAGAATATTATCACATCGTCGAGGTCCGAGCAGTTGCACACAAACTCGTCCTTCTTCAGCCCTGTGCCTATGAAGCCGTCCTGGCGGTTGATGTAGAGCTTCTCGTTGGCCTCGGCCACCTTAGTCACCACTATGGTGTCGAAGTCGCGAATGGTGGTGAGGCGCGGGTGCTGAGCCCCGTATTTCTTCTTAAGGCCCTCATACCAGTTGATGGCGTGCTCCACCAGGTGGCCCAGCTTGTAGTCGATGTCGGCCAGGCGGTCGTTTAGGGTGGCTATGTAGTTGTCCTGCTTGCTGCTGTCGAAGCGCGTGATGCGCTTCATCTTTATTTCGAGCAGGCGCAGTATGTCGTTGCGCGTCACCTCGCGGTAGAATTTGGGCTTGAAAGGCTCGAGGCGGCGGTCGACGTGGGCCACCACGGTGTCTTCGTCCTTGGCCTGCTCAAACTCGCGGTCTTTGTAGATGCGCTCCTCGATGAATATCTTTTCGAGCGAGGCAAACATCAGCGACTCCAGCGTCTCGGCCTTTGCCACCTCGAGGTCTTTGCGCAATATTTCCTTGGTGTTGTCCACGCTGAAGCGCAGCAGGTGGCTCACGGTGAGGAACTGCGGCTTCTCGTCTTTAATCACGCAGCAGTTGGGCGAAATGCTTATCTCGCAGTCGCTGAAGGCATACAGTGCGTCGATGGCCTTGTCGCTCGATGTGCCTGGCTGCAGGTGCACTATGATTTCGGCGTTTTTCGAGGTGTTGTCTTCCACCTTGCGAATCTTTATCTTGCCCTTTTCGCCGGCGCGCAATATCGACTCTATCAGCGTGCTTGTGGTCTTGCCGTATGGCAGGTCGCGCACCACCAGGGTCTTGTTGTCGCGCTTCTCGATTTTGGTGCGCACGCGCACACTGCCACCGCGCTCGCCGTCGCGGTAGTTGCTCACGTCTATGTAGCCTCCGGTGGGAAAGTCGGGATACAGCTGGAACGGCTCGCCGTGCAGGTAGCTCACGGCGGCGTCGATGATTTCGTTGAAGTTGTGGGGCAGAATTTTGCAGCTCAGGCCCACGGCAATGCCCTCGGCGCCCATGTCGAGCAGCAGCGGGAACTTCACGGGCAGGGTTATGGGCTCCTTCTTGCGGCCGTCGTAGCTGGTGGTCCAGTCGGTGACCTTGGGGTCGTAAACCGTCTCGAGGGCGAACTCCGACAGGCGCGCCTCGATGTAACGCGATGCTGCCGCGCCGTCGCCGGTGAGAATGTTGCCCCAGTTTCCCTGCGTGTCCACCAGCAGGTCCTTCTGGCCCAGCTGCACCAGTGCGTCGCATATCGAGGCGTCGCCGTGGGGGTGGTATTGCATGGTGTTGCCCACAATGTTGGCCACCTTGTTAAACCGTCCGTCGTCGAGTTCCTTCATTGAGTGCAATATGCGCCGCTGCACGGGCTTCAGGCCATCTTCAATGTGTGGCACGGCGCGCTCCAGAATCACATAGGACGCATAGTCGAGAAACCAGTTCTCATACATTCCCGACAGTTGCAGCTTCTTGTCCTTCTGCACCTTGTAGGTGGAGTGCTCGGGCTGAGCCGCGCTCTGGTCGTCGCCGCTGTGTGCTTCGGGCTTTTCGTCAAAATCTTTCATATATGCAGTGTGTGCGCTGGCGGGTGATGCGGCTGCGGGCCGCTGGCGGGCTCCAAGCCGCGCCTCACCGGCCGGCGCATTATGTTTATTTTACTATAATTAAAAATAATCGGTTAGCAAAAATACAAATAAAATCGAAAAAAATCGCTTACTTTGCACCTTAAATAGTGAAAATTCATTCTCGGCGCGGCTCGGGCCGCTGCCGCAGCATAAAAAAACTAACAGCAAAAATGGCACAGAAAGAAGACGTATTCAAGAAAATTGTATCACATGCCAAGGAATATGGTTTTGTGTTTCCGTCAAGTGAGATCTATGATGGCCTGGGCGCCGTGTATGACTACGGCCAGAATGGCGTGGAAATGAAAAACAACATCAAGCGCTACTGGTGGGAGGCTATGACGCTGCTGCACGACAACATCGTGGGCATTGACTCGGCCATATTCATGCACCCCACTATCTGGAAAGCTTCTGGACACGTCGACGCATTCAACGACCCCCTGATTGACAACCGCGACAGCAAAAAGCGCTACCGCGCCGATGTGCTGATCGAAGACGAAATCGCCAAGTTTGACGACAAAATCAACAAGGAGGTGGCCAAGGCTGCAAAGCGCTTTGGCGACAAGTTTGACGAGGCTATGTTCCGCAAGACCAACCCTCACGTGCTCGAGCACCAGCAGAAGCGCGACCAGCTGCACGAGCGCTACAGCAAGGCGATGAACGCCAACGATCTCAAGGAACTGAAGCAGATAATTCTCGACTATGAAATAGTTGACCCCATTTCGGGCACAAAAAACTGGACCGATGTGCGTCAGTTCAACCTAATGTTCAAAACCCAGATGGGCTCGAGCGCCGACAGCACCATGGATGTGTATCTGCGCCCCGAAACCGCACAGGGCATATTCGTGAACTTCCTTAACGTGCAAAAGACGGGCCGCATGCGCATCCCATTCGGTATTGCCCAGATTGGCAAGGCCTTCCGCAACGAGATTGTGGCGCGCCAGTTCATATTCCGCATGCGCGAGTTCGAGCAGATGGAGATGCAATTCTTCGTGCGCCCCGGTGAGGAGATGAAGTGGTTTGAGTTCTGGAAGCAGACCCGCCTCAAGTGGCACAAGGCCCTGGGCCTGGGCGACGAGAAGTATCGCTTCCACGACCACGAGAAGCTGGCACACTATGCCAACGCCGCCACCGACATCGAGTTCCAGATGCCGTTCGGCTTCAAGGAGGTGGAGGGCATCCACAGCCGCACCGACTTCGACTTGAGCCAGCACGAGAAGTTCTCGGGCAAGAAGATTCAGTATTTCGACCCCGAGCTTAACAAGAGCTACACCCCCTACGACATCGAGACGTCGATTGGCGTGGACCGCATGTTCCTGTCGGTGCTCTGCTCGTCGTACGACGAACAGCAGCTTGAAGGCGGCGACAAGCGCGTGGTGCTGCACCTGCCCAAGGCCATAGCGCCCGTTAAGTGCGCCGTGCTGCCGCTGGTGAAGAAAGACGGCCTGCCCGAAAAGGCTCACGAGATTATGGACGTGCTCCGCTTCGACTTTGCATGCCGCTACGACGAGAAGGACTCGATTGGCAAGCGCTACCGCCGTCAGGACGCAATCGGCACCCCCTATTGCATCACCGTCGACGGACAGACGCTGGAAGACAACACCGTGACACTGCGCGACCGCGACACCATGGAGCAGAAGCGCGTGGCCATTGCCGACCTGCCAGCCATCATCGGCGAGGACTGCAGCCTCAACAATCTGCTTAAGAAACTTGTGTAACAGACAGAAACATTAAATGAAAAGAATTCCAATATTAGCATTGCTCATGGCGGCAGTGATTGGCGGCATGCTCAGCTCGTGCGTAGGCGATGACGACAACGACAAGTATGCCGACTGGCGCAACGCCAACATAGCCTGGTATGAGCAGCAGCAAAACCTCAAGGGCGACGACGGCAGCAACTTCTATCAGGAGGTGACTGCCGACTGGGACCCCACAGCAAAGGTGCTGATGCACTGGTTCAACGACACCAGCAAGACCCGGAACAACATACGTCCGCTCTACTCGTCGCAGGTCGACGTGAAGTATCGCGGACAGCTCTACGACGCCACTCCGTTCGACTCGTCGTATCTCAACACTGTGCCGGGCGACAGCCTGTTTCGTTGCCGGCTCAATTCCTCCATCATCGAGGGCTGGGCTGTGGCCATCACCAAGATGCGCATAGGCGACAGCGTGCGTGTGGTGATTCCATACAGGTTGGCCTACAAGGCGGCCTCTACGGGATCCATCAAGCCATACTCAATGTTGCAGTTCGACATCAAGCTGGTGGCAGTGCCCAAGTTTGAGCTCGCGCCCAAGCGCAACTGAGCATCGGCTTCAACACCGACATTTTTCCCTGCGCCGGAGCAGCGGTGACCGCCACGCAGCGGCCCTGTGGCTCCGGCGCAGTGCGTGCCGCACCTGCCTGGATTGCGCCACACGCACACACGATTAAATGATTGTTTAAGATGAATCCGAAAGTTAAAGGAAGCATTTGCGGCATCGTGGCCGCAGTGTGCTACGGCAGCAACCCTCTGGGTGCGCTGCCGCTGTATGCCCAGGACATAGGGCCGCAGTCGGTGCTGCTCTACCGCTTTGCCGTGGCGGCGCTGCTGCTGGCTTTGCTCATGGTGGCGCGCCGCCAGAGCCTTGCCGTGAGCGCGCGCCAGTTGGCCATATTGCTGCCGCTTGGGGCCTTGTTTGCGGTGTCGTCGCTCACGCTGTTCATCAGTTTCCACTACCTTGACGCCGGTGTGGCCTCCACCATACTGTTTGTTTATCCGGTGATGGTGGCTGTGATAATGACCGTGTTTTTCAGGGAGAGGCTCACAGCCGCCACCGTGGTGTCGATAGGACTCGCACTTTGCGGCATAGTGCTGCTTTCAAACGGTGACGGAGGCAAGCCCGTGAGCGCGTTTGGCATAGTGCTGGTGCTGGTGTCGTCGCTGTCCTATGCCATCTACATTGTGGCGGTCAACCGCTCGCCGCTGCGCATGTCGTCGTTTGCGCTCACCTTCTATGTGCTGCTGGCCGCCACAGCCACCGTGGCCGCCTATGCCGCCGTGAGCGGCAACAGCCTGCAGTGGCTGCACGGCGCCAGCCAGTGGGCTCCGGCGCTGATGCTGGCGGTGCTGCCCACCATCATGTCGCTGGTGCTTATGGCCGTGGCCGTGCGCCTCATCGGGTCGACGCCCACCGCCATCATGGGCGCGCTTGAGCCGCTCACGGCGGTGCTTATAGGCATTGGTGTGTTTGGCGAGCCGTTCACCATGCGCCTGGCCGTGGGCATAGTGCTGATATTGGTGGCTGTGATGCTCATCATAGCCGGCAAGTCGCTCAGCACGCGTCCGCTGAAGGCTGCCATCAGCTTTGCCGGCCACATGCTGCACAAGGTGTGGCTCTGGAAGTGACTTTGAAACAAAATGATGTGACTTTAAAAAATACTGTTAGATGAATTTCTTGGCTAAAGCTCTTGGTTTTGACGCTTCAAAAACCACAATCCGCACCGAGGTGGTGGCCGGAACCACCACGTTTTTGACGATGAGCTACATTCTCGCCGTCAACCCCGCCATTTTGGCCACCACCGGCATGGACAAGGGTGCGCTGTTCACGGCCACTGCATTGGCTGCGGCCATATCCACTCTGCTGCTGGCCTTCATGGCCAAACTGCCGTTTGCCCAGGCGCCAAGCATGGGCCTTAACGCGTTTTTCGCTTTCACCATGTGCCAGGCCATGCATCTCACGTGGCAGCAGTCGCTGGCAGCATTGCTCGTGGAGGGGGTGATATTCACCCTTATTACCTTTTTGAATGTGCGCGAGCGCATTCTCGACAGCATTCCGCGCAACCTGCGCTATTCCATCTCGGCCGGCATAGGCATGTTCCTGGCTTTTATTGGTCTTAAAAATGCAGGCATAGTTGTGGCCAACCCCGACACGTTTGTGGCGCTCGGCCAGTTCACCCCCGAGGCTTTGCTTGGCATACTTGCCATAGTGCTGAGTGCTGTGCTCATGGCGCGCCGCGTGAAGGGCGCGCTGTTCATAGCCATAGTGGTGGCAACACTGGTGGGCCTGCCAATGGGGGTGACGCAGATGCCAAATGGGTGGCTGCCTGTGTCGGCTCCACATTCGGTGGCCCCTATATTCTGCAAGTTTGACTTCAGCGGCTTCTTCAACCTGAATATGCTTCTGGTGGTGTTCTCGCTGCTGATAATCAATATTTTCGACACAGTGGGCACCTTGGTGGGACTGGCCGAAAAGACGGGCGTGGTGCGCCCCGACGGCTCGATACCGCGTGTAAGGGAGGCCATGCTAAGCGATGCCTTGGGCACCACCGTCAGCCCCATTTTGGGAAGCAGCACCGTCACCACCTACATCGAGAGCGCATCGGGCGTTGCCGAGGGTGGCCGCACAGGCGTCACCTCATTCGTCACAGGACTGCTGTTTGTGGTGTCGCTGCTGTTGTCGCCGCTGTTCCTCGTCATTCCGTCGGCGGCCACATGCGGCGCCTTGGTGATGGTTGGCGTGCTCATGGTCGACTCGGTGAAGAAGGTTGACTTGAGCGACGTCAGCGAGTCGTTTCCCGCATTCATAACCATGATCACAATGGTGCTGTGCTACTCCATTGCCAACGGCATCTGCCTGGGCATACTCAGCTATGTGGCAATTAAAGTGTGCACTTGCCGGTGGCGCGACCTTAACGCCACCCTGGTGGTGCTTGCACTGCTGTTTGTGCTGAAATTCGTGATGGGCTGATGCGATAAAGGAGGCGTTAAAAAAAAACGGCCCCGAGGCAGTTAAGCCTTGGGACCGGCGCGTGCGCGTGTGCTTCCACGGCAGAGAGTTGGTATTAAGGAATTAAGACTGGCGCCGGAGTCAGAAGCCCACGGCACGCTTTATGGTGTTGGCGCCCTCGCTGTCGCATATCTCTGTCACAAGCTGCATTGTGGTCTTTGTGGTGCCCACGGCCAGCAGCTGTTCCACCAGCAGTTTGCGGGTCACATTTTCAATTTCCCCTCCGCTGAAGTCGTAGCGGCCTGCCAGTGTGCGCGCCTCTTCGTCGGTGAGGTCGGTAATCATCGACTTCCATATGTTGCGGCGCACATAGGAGCTGGGGCGCATAAACTCTATCTTGTAGAGGAAGCGCCGCTCAAAGGCGGGGTCGAAGTTCTCGTTAAGGTTGCTGGTGGCAATCATTATGCCCTTCAGCTTCTCCATTTCTTGCAGAATTATGTTTTGCACAGAGTTCTCCATGCGGTCCACACCGTTTTGCGCGCCTTTGATGCGTGCGCCCAGCACGGCGTCGGCCTCGTTGAAGAGCAGTATGGGCACTACTTCGCACGATTCGCACAGCGCATTATACTGGTCGAAGGCTTCCTTGATGTTGCGCTCGCTGTCGCCCACCCACTTGCTGCGGATGTCGGTGACGTTGACCTGCATTATGTCGCGCCCGGTGCGGCGTGCCAGCTGCAGCACCGTTTCGGTCTTGCCCGTTCCCGGTGAGCCGTAGAACATGCATGCGAAGCCCGTGCGCATTCTGCGGCTGGCCAGCGTCTGCTGCACCTGTCCGAAGCGTTCTGGCGCTATGAGAGAGTACAGCCGCTCGATGTCTGCAGCCTCCTTGCCGTTGTAGAAGAGGTCTTTTTCGGCAATGTCGGCAGCCTTGATTGTGTGACCGGTGATTTTGCTCTCGGCGGCTTCAGTGCCGGCAAGGAATTCAGTGCGGGCCTTGCTTGTGAGGCAGAAGTGGTTGGCGTCGGCCATGCCGTCGCTGAATGCGTGCTGTATCAGGCCTTTGCTTAACAAGGCCCTTGTGGCTTTTCGCCAGTCGTGGTAGTCCTTGATGAAATAAGCGTTATCGTTTTGCCTCATCAGCCCCATTCCAATTCCATCGCCATCGTAATTCTCATATAGGGTGAAGTAGCAGAATCCAAGAAACGCAATGCCAACTATGTCTTTCGACTTGATGCCTAACCGCCACTTTTCAAATGCTTCGACCAGTTCCAGCTTTGGATTGTGGCTGAACAAGTCGATGATGCTGACGACAAATTCTGAATGGTTTAATTTTCCATTCTTGTTGTAGTAGAACAGTTTTTTGATGCGCTCAAACATTGTTATTTGGTTAAGACCGCTCAGGTCGTCAACGTATGGGCGGTTTTTTGAAATCGACATTACGGCGGCGCAAGGCACGCTAAACGTGATGTCGTCGGAGTCGTCGTTTTCGAGCTGGCCATTTATGTATTTGGCCGCTCTTAGCTGCTGTATGGCGGTGAAGTGCTTGACTATGGTGAGGTAGGTGCAGTCGAGGTCTTCCATTATGTCGTCCACGGCTATTGAGTAGTCGTAGGCCCTGTTGATGAACATGGCCAGCAGCACCACGGCGTCGTCGGCCAGACCCAGGCGGCAGCCCACGTAGGCTATGTGCTGGCTGTAGTTGTCAAACAACTCCTGGCAAAGCTTGCTGTGCTTGGCCGCTTCGGCTATAAGCTCGAGGCAGCTGCTGAGGGTGGCATCGCTTGGCAAGGCCGGCTCTTTGTGCTTGTAGAGTGTGCTCTTCGTTTCTTTTTTCATAACGCTAATAATGGTTTGTGTGTCGTTACTGTTGCAAAGTTAATTTCAGCATGACTCATTGTGTGATACATGCTCCGATGGCAATCAAAAAAATGTTTTCTGCCGGCTTACGAGGGCTCACCCGATAAACCGGGGGGGAGTTTTCTTGGCTCACCCGATAAATGAACTGCACCCCAAAAGTTAGACACA
>CAKUMB010000023.1 GCA_934667475.1 uncultured Muribaculaceae bacterium
TGTTAATGGCAAGGCATCAGAAAATAGCTAAACTCTTTGACGAAGACTTTTGGGGTACGCAATGACGAAGTCAGGAGTAATTTTTATTAGTTAATGGTTGGCAGGGTCCCGCAGCGATTTGCGGGACCCTGTTTTTTTGCTTTTTCCGGCTGCATGCCTCGGCGCGAGGCGGCAAAATTGTGTATCTTTGCACACTGTAAACTTAATAATCTCACACATCAATAATGATTGTATACAACACCACATTCAGCGTGAGCGGCGACGCCGTGGAGGAGTTCATCGAGTGGATTCGCTCCACCTATGTGCCGCAGGCCATGCAGGGCGGCCGCGTCAGCGCCCCGCAGCTTATGCGCATCATGGCGCAGCAAGAGGGTGGGGTGGGCTACGCCCTGCAGCTCCAGGCTCCGTCGCTGGGCGAGCTGCAGCGCTGGTATCAGGCCACCGGTAAGCAGCTCATGGCCGACCTCACGGCCCACTTCGGACACCGCATAGCCGGATTCTCCACCATGATGGAGCAAATAGAGATAGGCCAATGACAACGACAAACAGCACCGACACTGCCGCCGACACACGCCCGTCGCCACAGCTGCGCCAGTGGGACCGCATAATCATAGGCATCGATCCGGGTACCAACGTGATGGGCTACGGCCTGCTGGGCATAAAGCGCGGCAATCCACACCTCATTGCAATGGGTGTGCTCAAACTCAACCGCTACGACGACCACTACATGCGCCTGCACCGCATCTTCGAGCGTGTGACGGGCCTCATCAGGCAGTATCTGCCCGACGAGATGAGCATCGAAGCCCCATTCTTTGGCAAAAACGTGCAGTCGATGCTCAAGCTGGGCCGCGCCCAGGGTGTGGCCATGGCCGCCGCGCTCAACTTCCAGGTGCCCATCACCGAGTATGAGCCGCGCAAAATCAAGCAGTCGATCACCGGCAACGGCGCCGCCAGCAAGGAGCAGGTGGCCGCCATGCTGCAGCGCGAGCTGGGCTTCGACAAGAGCGAGATGCCCGAGTTTCTCGACGCCACCGACGCCCTTGCCGCCGCCCTGTGCCACCACTACGAGAGCCGCAAGCCTGCCCTGGCGCGCGGCCCCAAGTCGTGGAAAGCCTTCATCGCGGCCCACCCCGACCGCGTGAAGTGATGGCCTGTAGGCCAGCGGCGGCAGCCATGCCTTAAAAATACAGTAACAAAAAAGTTAAAATTACCGATAGTTTTGTTAAAAACACAAATAAGCACTATCTTTGCGCAAAATTCATATTGTTTTTAGGTTATTACACAATTAGTGACTCTGATGTCGGCAGCTAATCTTAAATATCAGTTTGAGCGCATGGCGCACAAGGTGCCCGTTGCGCGATTCCGGTTTTTGCAACCCGCATTTGGCTATCATCATTGCGAGCCACCATTGTCCTCCATAACCGCCCCGTCCGACTGCCAATAGCTGTCGAGTGGGGCGGTTTCGCTATACCCATATTGTCAGTGCCGCACGGCACGCAACATTAGAATCTGAATATTTAATTAATATACACTAATCAATCATTTATTAGTCCCTTATGTTAAAGAGAATCAAACTTTTCGCATTGGTAGCCATGCTGCTCACAGCCATGGGCATCAATGCGCAGGTGACAACATCGGCTATAAGCGGTGTGGTTACCGACGAGAGCAATGAGGTGCTGGTGGGTGCCACGGTGCAAGCCGTGCACGTGCCATCGGGCACCAAGTACAATGCGGTGAGCAACCTTGACGGCCGCTTCACCATGCAGGGTATGCGCACCGGCGGCCCCTACATCGTGAAGGTGAGCTATGTGGGCTACGAAACCAGCCAGTACGACGGCATCGCCCTGCAGCTGGGTGAGACCTTCACCCTCAATGCCAAGCTTGCCACCGGCAGCCAGAGCCTCAACGAGGTGGTGGTCACCGCCCAGGGCCGCATGCAGCAGACGGGCGCTGCCCGCAACTTCTCGCTTGGCAAAATCGAGGGCGCTCCCTCGATCGACCGCAACATCTACGATGTGGTTAAGAACATGCCTCTTGCCAACCGCTCGAAGATTGGCGGCATCTCGTTCTCAGGCACCAACAACCGCTACAACAGCTTCCAGGTTGACGGCGCCGTGACCAACGACGTGTTCGGCCTGTCGCCAGGCGGCACCAACGGCAGCCAGGCCAGTGCCAACCCCATCTCGATGGATGCAATCCAAGAGATTCAGGTGGTGGTTGCCCCCTTCGATGTGCGCCAAAGCGGCTTCACCGGCGGTGGCATCAATGCCATCACCAAGCAGGGAACTAACGACTTCCACGCCACAGTGTTCGGCTACTACAACAACCAGGACTTCTATGGCAAATACGACGCCTCTAACAACAACGTGAAGAGCCCCCTCACCAAGCAGCACTACTACACCGTGGGCGGCAACATCAGCGGCCCCATTGCCAAGGACAAGCTCTTCTTCTTCGTCAACCTCGAGAACCACAACGAGAGCTATCCCTCGAGCTACTACGCAGGCCTCAACAGCACCTATCTGGGCGCTGCCACAGCGCAGAAGATAGCCGACCGCTATAAGGAACTCACCGGCATTCAGGAGGGCTACGGTCCCCGCGATGTGAAGCGCAACTCATTCGACATTCTGGCCCGCCTCGACTGGAACATCAACCAGAACCACAAGCTGGCTCTGCGCTACCAGCACCTCGACGCCTACGATGACAAGTATGGCGTGGGCTACACCACCTACTACTTCAACAACTCCACCTACCGCTTCAACAACCTTACCAACGCGTTTGTGGCTGAGTTGAACTCTAACTTCGGTCCCTCGTTCTACAACGAGCTGCGCGCCTCTTACACCCGCGTGCGCGACCACCGCGACGTGCCCTACCAGGCTCCCACATTCTACATCCGCAATGTGACATCTGAAGACGAGAGCCGCCGCAACATCAACGTGAACATCGGCACCGAATATAGTTCGGGCGCCAACAGCCTCGACCAGGACGTTTACTTGCTGGAAGACAACCTGTCGTGGTACAAGGGCAACCATACAATCACATTCGGTACGCACAACGAGATGTTCATTCTCAAAAACCTCTTCATGCAGTACAACAACGGCGAGTGGGCCTACAGCTCGCTCGACGACTTCTTCAACAACAAGCCCAACGCATTCTACTTCCGCTGCGCCGACCCCGTGCTCAGCGGCGGCAACCTGCGCTACGCTCCCCAGACCAAGGCCGCTCAGCTCGGCTTCTATGTGCAAGACAAGTATGACTACAGCCGCAACCTGCAGCTCACCTACGGCCTGCGCGTCGATGTTCCGTTCCTGATCAACAACCCCACTGAGAACCCCGACTTCAACACCTATGCCGAGAAGAAGGGTATTGTGCCCCGCGTGGGCGAGACTCCCTCGACCAAGCTGATGCTGTCGCCCCGCTTCGGCTTCCGTATCTATGCCAACGACAGCCACAACACGCTGTTCCGCGGCGGTCTGGGTCTGTTCACCGGCCGCGTGCCGTTTGTGTGGATTTCCAACTCATTCAACAACACCGGCATGGAGGTGAAAGGCACCACCATCAACAATGCTGCCGACATCCCCGCAGTCACCACCAATCCTCAAGACCTGGTGGCTAAGCTCGCAAGCGGCAAGGCCGCTCCCCAGGACATTGCCACCGTTAGCAAGAAGTTCCGCTATCCGCAGGTGCTCCGCGCCAACCTCGCTCTTGAGCAGCGCCTGCCCTACGGCTGGAAGTTCACTCTCGAAGGCATGTACAGCAAGACGTTCAACAACATGTATGTGAGCAACCTCGCCCTCAGCCAGACCGGCTCAATCTATGCAGTGGCTGGCTCGCAGGCCAGCGCCGCTCCCTACTACCGCGTTGACAAGAGCTACAACTCAATCATCAATCTCGAGAACACCGACCGCGGCTTCAGCTACAGCGTGAGCGGCATCATCGAGCGCAACTTCGACTTCGGTCTCGACCTGCTGGCCAGCTACACCTTCGGCCACTCTAAGTCGGTTAACGACGGCACATCGTCGGTGGCCTACTCTAACTGGAAATACAACTACGCTGTCGACACCAACAGCCCCACGCTCAGCTACTCGTCGTTCGACCAGCCCAACCGCGTGCTTGTGACTGTGGGCTACACCACTCCCAAGTATGCCAACGGCTTCCTGCAGACCAACATCGCCGTTACCTACAACGGCTACAACGGCCAGCGCTACAGTCTCACCATGAGCGAGAGCACCGACTACAACGGCGACGGCTACCGTGGCAACTCACTGCTCTACATCCCCACAAAGGATGAGCTCAACAGCATGATCTTCACCGACATCACCACCAAGAAGGACGGCCAGACTGTGGTTAAGCAAAGCGCAGCCGAGCAGCGCGCCCTCTTCGAATCGTTCATCGAGGGCGACAGCTATGCCAAGAACCACCGCGGCGCATATGCCGACCGCAACAGCAACATGGCCCCTTGGGAAAACCAGATCGACGTGCACTTTGCCCAGACGTTCTTCGCTCTGAAGAACCGCGGCAGCAAGATTGTGTTCACCGCCGACATCCTCAACTTCGCCAACCTCCTCAACAAGGACTGGGGCGCAAGCTATGGCAATGTTTACAATGTGACTCCGCTCACCTGCGTTGGCACCCAGAAGCTCGCCAATGGTGCAATGGCTGCCAAATATCAGTGGAACGGCTACACCGAGCCTAAGAAAGCCAACATCAGCAGCCGCTGGCACGCTCAGATTGGCGTTAAGTTTGTGTTCTAATCACAGCGTCGACTCTTAATCTCACATAACACCCGCATGGGGAGTGGCAGCACACATGCATCGTGCTGCCCTCCCCATGCCTGTTTTTTATGCCGCGCCAAAATTTGCGCAAATGGCGCGGAAATGGTAATTTTGCGCCAAACTAACACATAATTCATGCAAGTATGATTAAACGACTAACCACACTGCTGGCCACCGCACTCGTGGCCATGGCAGCTATGGCCGCAGGCAGCGGCCGATACACCGTGATAGTGTCGCTCGACGGTTTCCGCTGGGACTATGCCGAGGCGTTCGACACGCCCTTTTTCGACCAGATGGCGCGCCAGGGCGTGAAGGCGGTAATGTCGCCCTCGTTCCCAAGCAAGACGTTTCCCAACCACTACACGCTGGCCACGGGCCTCTATCCCGACCACCACGGCATAGTGGCCAACTCCTTCCTCGACCGCTCCACGGGCGAGGTGTATTCGCTGGGCGACGCCCGTTCGCGCACCAATCCGCGCTATTATGGCGGCGACCCCATCTGGCTCACGGCCAAGCGCCAGGGCGTGCCCACAGCCACCGTCTACTGGGTGGGCAGCGATGTGGCCATAAAGGGCGGCCACGCCACCTACTGGCACGACTACATGAAAAAGCCGCTGCTCACCTTCAATGAGCGCAAGGCCGAGGTGCTGCGCCTGCTCAGCCTGCCTGAGGGCAAGCGTCCCCACCTGGTGATGTGCTACTTCGAGGAGCCCGACCACAGCGGCCACAGCTATGGCCCTGTGAGTAAGCCCACCCGCCGCGCCATCGAGAGTCTCGACTCGCTGCTGTCCACCATGTGGACGGCCATCAAAGCCCTGCCCATTGGCAGCGAGGTGAACCTGATTGTCACCGGCGACCATGGCATGGCCTGGACGGGCCCCGACCGCACGGTGCCCGTGATGCGCCACCTAAAGGCCGAGTGGATCGAGCACGTGGAGGGCAACCTGCCCGGCCAGGTGTATGTGAAGCGCGCCGACTATGCCGACTCGGTGGTGGCCGCGCTGCGTGGTGTTGACCACATTCGCGTGTGGAAGCGAGCCGATGTGCCCGCCTATCTGCACTATGGCACAAATCCGCGCATTGGCGATGTGGTGGTGCTGCCCGATGTGGGCTGGCTCTTCACCGACGGCCGCGTGTCCCAGGGCGGCTCGCATGGCTTCGACAACACCGCCAGCGACATGCAGGTGGGCTTCCGCGCCATAGGTCCCGACTTCAAGGAAGGCTATGCTAAGCCCGAAAAGTTCCGCAATGTCGATGTCTACCCTCTGCTGGCCCACCTGCTGGGCGTGGTGCCATCGCCGTGCGACGGCAACCTCAACGAGGTGCAAGACATGCTTAAATAAGGGGGGGACAGCGTATCCCCGTGCAGCCGCCACAGCAAGTTGTAGTTGTGGCGGCTGCTTTTGTTGATAATTGTCGGTGCTGCTTTGCCAAACGACCAAAAATGATTAATTTTGCAGCAATAATTTCTACAATCTATAGAAATACGACCCAAAACAATTATAATCAACCAAATTAAAAGTAAGATTGCTAATGGCAACTAAAATTACAATTGCGGCAGCCGCTGCCTTCACGCTGTGTGGCGTGGCCACGGCCAATGCCGCTGCGCTTAAAGCGCCCGCCGGCACCGACACCGTGTGCCAAGTGCCCTACGTTGAGAACTTCAACGACGCCTCTAAGGTGCTGAACCCACAAAACACTTGCGACTACAAGGGCTGGACCATATTTGGCAAAAGTGGTAACACCAAGCGGTTTAAGGTGCGCACAAACTCCACCCTCAAACCCGCCGGCGACGGCATGTATCTGGTGAACAACACCGTGTATGGCGCGCGCAACGACTGGGCCATCTCGCCCGCCGTGACTCTTGTGGCTGGCAAGCAATACACCGTGGCCTGCAAAATTCTGGCCACTGGCGGCACCTCGTCGCTTAAGGAGCACATACGCCTCACCGTGGGAGCCGACACCACCGAGGCCGCCCAGAGCACCGTGCTGCTCGACCTGCCCCAGGCCAACTACAAAGAGTGGACTGTGGTGAGTGCCGAGTTCACCCCCGAGGCCAGCGGCAACTACTACTTTGGCTTCAACAACTGCACTGAGCAAAGGGGCTATGTGGTGGCTATCGACGATGTGTCGGTGACTTCGGCCGACTCCAATGTGGCCGTGGCTGCGTTCGATGTGCCCACCGACGGCGTGTTTACCGACCAAAATGAGATGCTGCTCTACCCCGACAACCAGCTCGCGTTCACCAACCGCTCGCAAAACGCCACTTCCTATCTGTGGACCACTGGCGGTAACCCCGGCACTACCGCCGAGAAGAATCCTGTGGTCAACTATCCCACAAGTGGCACCTATGAGGTGTCGCTCAAGGCATCTAACGAGAGCGGCGACAGCGTGGCCACTGCCACACTGGCCGTGAGGGTGGTGGGCGACACCTACGTTGGCACAGCCAAGGCCCGCTGCGCCGCCGACTCGCTGCTGAGCACCGACCCCAACTTCTCGACTGTGAGCCTCGGCACCGAATACAAGCTGGGCTTCAACAAGCACTACAACAAGTTTGCCGAGCGCTTCCAGCTGCCCGAGCAGGCCAATGCCGCAGTCACCAGCATCCTTCTGCCCATGAGCAAATTCAGCTCATCGTATGTAATGGACCACAAAGACTATGCCGTGACCATCAAGCTGGTGGCCGACAGCGCCGGCCTGCCTTGCGAGTCGCAGGAGTATGGCCGCTATGCCACCACCGAGGCCACACTGTTTGGCACATCGGCTGTGACCAATGCGGTGTGCAACGTGCCGTTCAAGTCGCCCATCAGCGTAAGCGGACCCTTCCATGTGGTGCTCGACTTTGACTCGAGCCTCAGCAGCAGCCTCACCGACTATTTGGCCCTGCGCGGCTACCGCCACGCCTCAGGCGCCACCACATTCTCGGTGTGCCCAGCCAGCGGCTGGACCACGGTGAAGGCCATCAGTGGCAGCGATGCCGACGACGCTCTCGGTCTGGCCATTGAGGCGCAGATTGTAATGAATCCGCGCACAGCCACAGGCGTTGAGGGCGTTGGCACCGACGCTGCCGCCAGCGTGCGCGTGGCAGGCCGCTCAATTGTGGTCAGCGGCCTTGAGGCCGGTGAAGGCGTTGAGGCCTACAGCCTGCAGGGCGCGCGCGTCTATGCCGCCGTTGCAGCAGGTTCGCAGCTCACCATCGACGCATCGGCATGGCCCGCTTCGGCCTACATCGTCAAGGCAGGCCGCACAGCCGCCAAAGTGCTCGTAAAGTAAGCCACGAAAGAAGATAACAACCCCGTGGGCGCACCGGAATCAATGATCCCAGTGCGCCCACGCTGTTTTATGCGTCTTGTGCCCAGCTGATTTGCAGTGTGAGTGCAGAATGCCGAGAGCACTGTGAACGTGGCAATTCCAGCGAGTAGGCGAATGAGGTAGGGACGCGGCATGCCGCGTCCGACTGGCGTAGCCCCCATCCAGCCCCCCAAAAAAACGCTATGTGGTAAAAACAAAAGCTGCCGCTGGCGGGGTTTGTTATGACATTTCATAATTCGTTATTTTCAAACGAATATGCATGGCGGACTCGGACTGTGGAGGCGGACGTGGCGTGCCACGTCCCTACCGTTTGTGGCGTAAATCGGGCGGAACAACCCCGTGGCGTAAATCGGGCGGAACAATCCCGGAGGGATTGGATGTGTGTAGGCAGGTATGCAGCGGAGGCCTTGGCCGCCGCGAAATGCCTGCTCCGCAGCCACCCGGTCTTTGCATTCCGTTAGGAATGCGACCACCGCAACTTTGCAACTATTCTATCCGTGTGAATTTCAGTCCCTGGGCGTGGGGCAGGGGCAGCGATATGCTGCTCACAGTGGGCGGCAGTGCGGGCAGCACCAGATAGGCACGGCCGTGGCACAACACGTGATATGTGTTGATGGGCGAACTGTCGGTGCCAAGGCCCAGCATGTAGCGCCGCTGCATCTCTTTGGCATCAAGGCCGCTTGAGGTGGTGATGCGTGCCCCTATGCGCATGGTGGTGGTGTAGCGGGGGCTGCTGAGCGGCACCACGGCGAAGTCTTCGCCCGGGAATTCATATACGGTGCCGGCCACGGCAGGCATGCTGCTGCTCAGCTGCGCCATGGGCCGCCCGCCCTCCAGCATGCAGCCACTGCGGTAGCGGCGTAGCACGTTGGGTGGCAGAAACTGCACGTTAGCCTTGTGAAAGTAGTAGCAATAGTAGGTGTTGTAGATGTAGTAGTTGGGCGAATAGTAGCACACGGGCATCAGAAAGCGGTTTTCCTCGCGAAACACGCTGGCCTCTATCACCGCCTGGCTGGGCGCGGCGGCAATCTGCTCCTTCACGCCGCGGTCGTAGGCGCGGAAGCGCCACAGCACGCCCACGGCCTTGGCAGCGGGCCACATGCTGGCGGCCACCAGAGCGGCGGTGGCCCACTGCTGCCACCGCCTGTGTCCCTCCACAGCGCGCCACACCACCGCGGCAATGCCAATAAACGACACCATGGCGTAGAATGTGAACGCGCGCGAGCGGTTAACGCCCAACAGCAGCATCCACAGCAGCGAGCCGGCAAACACGCACCACACGTCGCCATTCACCGCATCGCGCAGGCGCGCCGTGAAGTGCAACCGCAGCAGGCAGGCCGCCGCCCACACCACCATCAGTGCCGGAAACACATATAGTGCGCTGCGTCCGCCGGTGATGTAGAGCCGCTGCAGCGCGGTGTGGGCCAGACTCATGCCGCCCACTATGGTGCCGCCGTCGTCGAGCCGCTCCCAGGCTCCGGGCGAGGCCACAATCACCGCTATTCCTGCAAGGTATCCACACATTGCCACCACCGAGGCGCGCGTCAGGCGGCTGCGGTCGAGGGCCACCCACAGTGCCATGCCTGTGAAGAAGCCAAACGATGTGGCCTCGTTCATGTTGCCGGCCACAGCCGAGGCAATGAACAGCGCTGTGCACCGTGCTGCGCCAATGCGGCTGTGCAGGTTGCGCCTAAGCCACCACCACAGCGCCAGTGTGGCAACCACTGCCCACAGATAGTTCACGCTACCCGTGAGCCACATCATGGTTTCGCCAGGATTGGGAAACGACAGCATCACAAAGGCAAACGTGAGGGCCACAATCACCGCCGGCCTGCTGCCTCCTCCAGTGGCAAAGGTGGCGGTGAGGTGCAGCATCAGGGCAAACACGGCCGCGTTGCACACATCGAAGGCCGCTTTGCCCAGCAGGCCGCAAAACAGCTGCGCCAGGAAGTTGGCAAAGCGGCCGTTGGTGGTGATGAAGTGGCTGGCGTGCGAGCGCAGCACGTCGGTCAGCGAGGTCATGGGCATGCCGCCCGAGTTGTCGATGAAGGTGTATATTATGTCGTCGTCCTTGAGTGTGGTGAGGGCCGACATCAGGGCAAACACGGCTGTGGCGGCCGCTATTGCCACCCAGTAGGCGCGGTTGGGTGCTGCTGTTTTGCTCATTGGCGTGTGGAATTGTGAGAATTTGTGATTGTGCTGCAAAGTTAGGGCAAACGCCACTAAAAAGCAAAGGCCCGCGGAGAGCATTGCTGCTATTCCGCGGGCCTTTAATGCTGTTGCGGCCTGTGTGCGTCAGTGTGTCACGGCCACCTTCTTCACTATCTGTTGTCCGCTGGGCAGTGTCACCTTAACGGCATACACGCCTGTGCCCAGGTCGGCAAGGCTGACGCTGCTCTGTCCGGCCACGCTGGCCAGCTGCACTCCGCCCATGGTGTAGATGGCACAGCAGGTGTAGGGACCGCTGATGTCCACGCGGTTGCGCTTCACAGTCACGGTGGTGCCATCGGCCTCTGTGGTGCTGATGCCTGTGGCCTGGACGCGCTTCAGTTCAAACGAGTGGATGCCAAACTTGGCGCTCACGCTGCTCTCGGGCAGAAAGGCCAGGTAGTAGACACCGCTTTGAGGCACAGCGAATGTGCCGCTGGCGGTGCCCAGATTCTGGCCTGCGGCAATGTAATTCTCGCTGCCGCTTGCCACCGTGGTGGTGAATGCGGCGGGCACGTCCTTGTCGGCCAGCAGCAGGCGCAGCTCCGACTCGCCGTTGAGCGGGTTGGCAGCGTCGGTGCCGGCAATGCTGTAGCCGAATGTGGCCTCGTAGGTGGCTCCAGCCTCAAGGCTGAATGCAGGAGCCTCATAGAGGCTCGGGGTCTTCCATTGCTTCATCCAGTCGGTGTAGGTGCGCGATGCATACACGGCCGTGTCACCGCCTTTGGTTGCCGCCGCCCACTGGTTGGATGTGGCGGTGGGGTGGTAGTGATACCACTCACCCTCGCGGGTGGCGAAGTCGGCCTTGTAGGGTGCTTCGGCGGTCACGGCGATGCCCTGCGCAGGTGCTTCGATGGCAAACTGGTCGGTCACCAGATAGCCCCAGGTGTTGGCTGTGGTGCACTGCACGCCCAGGTAGTAGTCGCCCTCGTTGGCAATGGTGACTGTGGCCATCTCCTTGATGGCCTTGTGGTCGGCGTTGAGTGTGTCGGTCAGCTGGGCCACCTTTATGGTCATGGCTTCGGGTTTGGCCTCAGTGCCCACATACACGGCGAAGCGCTGCTTGTATTTGTCGGCGGTGTTGCCCGTCATCGTCTTCCAGAAGAAGCTCACGTTGTAGGTGCCGGCGGGCAGATGCACGCGGTTGAGGAATGCCCAGTCGCCATTGCTGGCATCGGCCGCCTTGGCGTTGTGCACCAGCGAGCGGGCGCCCTGGTAGGGGGTGTAGCTGCTCACCGTCCACTTCTTGTTGGCGTCGAGCTGCAGGGCGGCGTTGTCGGTGGCATTTTCAAAGCCTATGGTGGCTGGCACGGTGAGTGTGGCCCACTTGGTGGGGCCTTCGGCCTGGAATGTGTTGTTCTTTGAGTCGGCATCGCCGTCGCAAGTCATGCTCACGGCAAATGTGTAGGTGCCTGGTTGGGTGAACTGTGCCTTGTCGGCCAGCGTGTAGGTAGCCGTTTCGCCGGCCTTGATGGTGCCCTGATATGTGCCGGTTATTGTCTGTTCCGACACTGTCTTGCCGCCGTCGGTGCCTGTCACCTTGCAGGTGAATTTGGCTCCGCTCATGTCGGCCAGGCCATAGTTGGCAATGTTCACTGTAAGTTGGCCGTCGGCGGGGTCATAGCTGCTGCCTGTCACGCTCGAGCTGGTGCCCACCAGCGCCACCTCGTTGGCCGCGTCCACCCTGAAGTCGTCCACAAATATCTGGTCGGTGCCCCCGGTCACCAGAATGGCGAAGTAGTAGTTGCCGCCGTCGGTGTCGGGAATGTCGAAGTAAGCGTTGGCATAGTTGTAGCCTTTGCCGCTGACGTTGATGGTGTTGAGCACCTTGGCATCGGTCAGCAGCCCTTCGAGTGATGGGTCTTTGGTGAGCAGAATCTGCATTTTGCTGGTGCCGTAGGTGGTGCTGAGGCCGTAGTAGAACGACACGCGCCCCCTTTGGCCGCCGCCGAGTGCAATGGCCGGCGACACTGCATAGTCGTTGTGTGCCGCGCTGGGGGTGTAGTTGAGGTAGAGTGTGCGCTGGCCGTCGATGGCATATCCTGGAGTGCTTTCCACTCCCCAGTAGGTGGCGTCGGCGTCAACGTTCACGCTGCTCCACTCCAGTGAGTCGGTTGCCGCCTCAAAGCTGGTGCGGTAGGGGAACGCGTGCGGTGCGTATGCATATACTGTAGCGGCTATGCTGTCGTTGCTGCGGTCGCCGTCGTTGGCTATGCTGGCCCATGCCTTCAGCGTGTGGTTGCCGGTTGTGATGATGTTTGCCTGCTTACTGAAGGTGTATTCCACCTCCTGGTTGGGCTGCAGACTTGCAATTTGCTCTTCAACGGCGGTGCCGCCGTCAATTTGGTAGGCCACTTTCACTGCCGACTGCACTTGCTGCCCCTCGTTGCGCACCCTCACGGTGACGGGTGTGGCGGCGGTGGCAAGCAATGCCGGCGCCGGTGCTGTGATGTCCAGGCACTGCACATCTTCATACGGCTCGCAGTAGGTGAGCTGCGACACCGTCACCTGGCCTGTGGTGGTGGCGGTGAGCCCTATTATGTAGTCACCGTCGGCCGGCACGTCGAATGTGAAGTTTTGATTCTCTGGGTCGAGTGTCTTTTTCAGCGAGCGTGTGCCCGCTTGGGTTTCAAACTTGCCCTTTGTCTGTGTGAGATATACGTTGACGCTGGCGTTGTCGGCGGTGGATGCGCACAGCATCTTCACCTTCACCTTTCCTTTTTTCAGGCTCACGCCCTTGGTGGTGTAGAGCACCGATGCCTTTTTGGCTGGTGTGTACACCCACGCCTTGTAGCGGTCCATATAGGTCCAGCCCGTAGAACGGTAGCTATACGATGTGGCCAGTGCTTGCTGCAGGTTGGCATCGCTGGCCTGGTAGGGCAGGGCGGCGCTTTTAAGTATCTCTGCGGCCGTCTGTGTGGTGTCGTTGCTGGCATAGGCGTCGCCGCTTGCCTCCACCCATGCGCGCACGGTGTGGCTGCCGGCCTCGAATGTGGCTGGCTGCGCAAAGGTGTGCAGCAGGGTGCCGCCCGATGCCAACTGCCGGCTAATGGTCTCGGTCACGGCATTGGCTCCGTCGATGTCGTAGCCCACCTTGAAACTGCTCACCGCAGCCCCGTAGTTGCTTACGCGCACGCTAACGGGCTGCTGCCTGACGGTGCCGCTGGTGAATGCTGCCATGTGGCTTGCGCTCATGTCGGTTTTGGCTTCTGACGCAATGCTCACATTGTCTAAAAACAGCATTTGCGACACAAAGTTGCTTATGGGCGACCCGTGGTCGTGAAATGCTATGCGCACCGTTTTGCCGGCATATTTGCTCAGGTCAAGGCTGCGCCAGTGCCAGTCGGTGTGGGCGCGCGGAATTTCGCACATCAGTGTGTCGGTGAATGCGGTGGTGTCGGCCGTGGTGGTCGACACCAGCACGTCGAGTCTTATGCGCTGCGTGTCGCTTGTCACGTTGCTGGTGTTGTAGCCTGCGGCCACGGCCATCATAAAGTTGAGCGCATCGCCCTGGCCTATGGTCACTGGCGGTGAAATCAGCCAGTTGCTGGGTGGCACTTTGCCCATGGCCATAAGGCCGCCGGTTTTCGACACGGCGCAACGGGCGCCGCCGAGTTTGTTGGCTGTGAGCGACCCGCCCTTGAATTGCGTTTCGGTGGCATACTGGGTCTGCGTCCACAGTCCTTTGCCCGCTGCGGCATGCACCTCGGTCCAGCCGTCGGCCGTTACGCTGTCGGCCTCAAATGTGGCGTTCAGCGTCTGTGCTGACGCTGCCGGCCACACTGCTGCGGCTGCGAGCATGGTTGTGAGTAAAAGTTTCTTTCTCATGTTTCAATGAAATTATGGATTGTGACTTTTTGCTGCAAAATTAGGCAATATCGTGTCAATAAGTTCGTTTTGGGCCACGCAATAACTACTGCGTGTCCAACGCCACCCACCGACAATTGCCACTGCATCATTGTCTACATGGCTGAATAGCAGCGGTTAAGACTTCCGCTTTTGCGGAAGCACAATTGAAATAATTTTTCGGAATGGCGGTGACAGATGTGAATTTAACAGGTATAATTTGTTTCAATTGCCTGTCTACAGGCTAAAAATTGATGTAGAAATGTAACGAGGCTGTCTTGCTGTTGAAGGCCGAATTTCTTGCGCAGACGGTTGCGTGCCGACTCCACGCTGCGCACTTCGCGGAACGTGATGTCGGCAATGCTCTTGGTTGACAGCCCGAGGCGTATGAATGCGCACAGGCGCATTTCCTTGGACGTGAGCTCGCCTACGCGGTCAAACAGGTTGTCGAAAAACGACGGATACACCTTGTCGAATATCTTGCGGAACTCCTCGGCCGTGTAGCCGCTCTCATAGTTCGCAATCAGGGCAAGCACACTGCGCACTGTGGCGCGGGCCTCGGTGTTTTTGGGGTTCAGCTTCAGCATGGTGGCTTTGAGCTGATTGTTGAGCTCGCCTATGTATTCGCTGTTGTGCATGGCGGCTATGCTGCGCGTCATCTCGGCTGAGGCGTTGTGGCGGGCCTCGTCATCGAGTTTGGCAATGCGCTGGTTGAGCCGCGCCACCTCGGCGGCGTGCTGCTCGCGCATTTGGCGCATTGTCTGTCTGTCGCTGTTGGCGGCCTTCTGCATTTGGGCAAACTTTTGGTGCACGCGTATGCGCGTGTCTCTGATTATGAAGTAGATGGCGGCTGCGGCCAGCACCAGGACCAGTGTCAGCGCCCACAGCAGTGCCGCGCGCCACGTGCGCAGCGTGTCGATGCTGTGCAGCAGTGTCTGCTCGCTGGCATACAGGTTTTCGATGACATGCGTGCGTCCGGTGTTTTCGGCAGCCGCCACCGAGTCGCGCAGAAACGCGCGCTGCTTCATGGCGGCGTAGGCTGCCTGGTAGTCGTGCTGGCTGGCGCAGGCGTCGGCCAGCGAGCCCAGCAGCACTGCGCGCTGCTCCACGGTGGTGGCTCCGCCGTTCACCGCCAGTGCCTTCTCATAGTAGCCGCGTGCTTTGCTTGTCTGCCCCATGTCGGCATATATTGCCCCCATCAGGCGGTAGGTGTCGCTTAGATACATCTGCTGGCCGTGCCGCTGCTGGTTGTCGGCTATTTTCATGGCCATCTCGAGCGCCATTTGCGGCTGCCCCTGCTTGCGGTAGATGCTGGCAATGTTGCGCCGCATCAGCATCTCAAGGTCGGGGCGGTGCATTCCGTCGAGTTGGTGCAGGGCCAGGAATGCCAGTTCCAGACCCTTGTCGAGGAGTCCCCGCGCCACCATGTCGCCCGACAGGTTGTTGTAGTTCACCATCAGCCGCTCGCGGTTGCCCGCGGCCTCATTGATCTTTATGGCGAGGCGCAGGCAGCTCTCGGCCTTGCGGTGGTCGCCCTGGCCCGAATACATGGTGCCGAGGTTGTTGAGCAGAATGGCCTCTTCGGCCTCCATGCCGTGTGCCTTGGCTATGCCCATGGCGCGGTTGTATGTGTCGCACAGCTCCGACAGCAGCCCGGTGCTGCTGCATGCGGCTCCCAGCTCGTCGAGCATGTAGATGTAGTATTGCAGTTCCTCCTTGCTGCTGTTGCCGTCGCTCAACTGTGGCACCACGGCCGACCCAAGCCTCACGCACTGGCCGAACTGCTGGTTGCGGTTGAGGCTGGCCATCACGCTGAACACCGCCTTGAGCAGCGCCGCGCGGCTCACCTTACGCGGCTGCAGCCGCAGCAGCGAGTCGATGGGAGCCGCCTGCGGAGTGCCCTTGATACCGCATGCGGCGCACTGCCGCCCTATGCTGGTGAGCTGGGCGTGCACATCTGCGGCCGCGCACCGCGCGGTGGCGGCGAGCAGCAGCAGGGCTAATATGGCTAATCTCCTCATCAATTGCTGTGTATATGGCTAGTGTGTGCAAAGATACGAAAACTGCAGCGAAATTGCGGCAAACAGTTGTGGCAAAAAAAATGTGTCCTACACTCACGTGCAGGACACACCCCATTAAAATTTATATAATAATCCTATTGTTGTATGCTCGGATTTCTACGATGCATTACACTCAAGATGATTATTTAATTTTCTCGTAAACGTAAACCTCGTGGATTTCCTTAGTGTAACCCTCTTCGCTGAACGGAGCGAGCGACATGCCAAGGCAAATCTGAGTACCGCGGTTGTTGAGCACGAGCAGGTCGTCGGTGTTGGGATCTACGGTCAGACCTTCGATCTCACCAGCACGGCGGAAGTCAGTCATCTCACGGAAGAGCGACAGCTTGCCAGCAATTGCGCCAGCGGCAATCTTGCCAGTGCGCATAACGGGCTTGCCGTTTTCGAGCTTCACAGAGAACGGAGTCTCCTTAACGACCTCAGTACCATCTTTCAGACCAGTGTAGGGAACATTGCTCACGTCAGCAATGTAGATGCAGTCTGCAATGCCGTAAGCCGACTCACCGTCGTCAGCAGAGAAGAGCATCTTGCCATCGGCAATGTAAATACCCTGGCACCAGTAAGGAGTGGGACGGCACTGCATCTTGGTGTAGTATTTGCCAGTCTCCAGGCTGTATGCATATACGTAGCGGCTGTCCACCCAGTCACTCATCCATACGAGGTTCTTCTCACGGTCAACTGCAAGACCAGATACCTCTACTTGGCCTGATTCTGCGCACCATGGAATATCCTTGATCCATTTCAGAGTGTTGGCGTCATACACGCTGACGGCGATGTTCTGGCCACGGCCGAACTCGAACTTCTCGTTGCCGGTGTAGATTTTGCCATCATATACGTCGATGTCGCCAAAGTGGTTGGCCAGCTCGGGATGCGGGAACAGAGGGTCAGACTTAGTCTGAACGCGCTTAGCAACCAGATTCCAGTTGTGGTCGAACTTATACAGACCGCGAGTGTCGCTCACATAGAAGAAGTTCTTGTCAGCGGCGATACCCTGACGGCCAGGAACCTCTACCACTTTTTTCAGACGATACTCTGTGCCCAGGTGCTGAGCGTTTGCAACTGTGCCTGCTAAGCAAGCGGCAGCCAAAATAAACATTAACTTTTTCATAACGCTTGTCTTTGTTTAATTAGTTGGTTGTTAATAATATTGTAAGTTAAGTGTAAAACTTAATTAGCAATCTTGTCGGTTTGGATTTCGTTATTGCTTTTTTAGAACTTGAAGAGACCCATGAGTTGAACCTGCTCGCTGCCCTTGTAGCCAACGGCCTTCTCAACGTCGCTGTTGTAGAAGAAGTGGCCATAGTTGAGCTGGATCTTCACGTTCTTGAACAGCTGGTAGGTGCAGCCCACGAGCACGCGGTTGTAGTTGGCACCGGCAGTCAGCTTGTTCATGTCGTCCTTGTACATGTCCCAGCGAACGAGGGGCAGGAACTTGCCTGCGTGGTAGCCGGCGAACACATATGCGCCCTGCTCTTTAACCACGTCGTTGCCGTTCTTGCTCGACTTTGCGAAGCCATACTCAGCGCGCAGGTCAAGACCGTTGGGGTCGTTATACCATGCGCCGGCCACGAAGCGGTGCATCGGGTTGTATTTGCCTTCGCCAACGCCCTTGCCGCCAGCCAGAGCCTGCGATGAATACTCACCCCAGTTGTAGGTGGCCTTCACGTTGAAGTTCTTGAACGGACGCACTGTTACGCTTGCAAAAATGTCCTTGCTGTTGTTGCGGTCGTCCTTGCAGGGAATCGAGCCGTTGGTCACAGCAAAGTCGTAGTGGAAGTAGCGGTAGCCTTCGCCGCTGTCGCCTATGTCACCGATAAGCATAACGCCCAGGTCGCGGCCATAGTCCACAAAGTTGTATTCGTAGGGGTTGCGGCAGGCAATGCGGTAAACGATGTTAGAGAAGTCCACAGTCTCCAGAGTTGCGGGCGAGATGTCGTAGTTCTCATAGCCCATCGGAGTGTAGAATTGACCGGCGCGGATCTTGAACTCGGGAGCAATCTTCCAAGTTGCGAATGCGTCCATCACCTGGATGTTCTTCTGGCCGTTGCCGTTGGTAGAGCCTGCGATGCCGTTGAAGGCCTCGATTTGCAGACGGAAGTCCACCTTCTCGCTCACGTTGCCGTCCATTATTAAGCGGAGACGCTTAGCTTGGAACGACGAAGAAGAGCTGTTCTTGTTGCTGGTGAAGTTCCAGCCTGTCTGCAGGTAACCAGAAATCTTGGGCAGGTGTGCAAGCACCTTCTGCCAAGTTGACTCTTGGGGAGCAGCTGCTGCTTCAGCAGATGCCTCGGGAGCTGCCTCGGGGGCGCTCATTTCAGCTGCGAATGCCGGGCAAGCCAGCGCTGCGCAACCAATCATTACAGATAAAAATCGTTTCATAAACAAATGTAATTAGGGTTATAAAATATAATTTATCAGTTGCAGATAAGTTGGTTTTAGCTCTGTAAAACTTTCATAGCGTAAAAATAGGACAAATTCCGAATATGGCCAAATTTTCACAACTGTTTTTTACATTTATGAGCATTTCTAACCAATTTCCGGCCTTTTTCACTGCTTTTTATTAAAAAATGCGGAAAACGAAGCAGCGCAGCAGCTGCCGGGGTATGTGCTGCCGCGCTGCGTGGGTGTCGAAACTTGCTCAATAGGGCCTTACTTGCCGCGCGACTTCAGCAGCAGGCGGCCAAACTCCTCGATGTTGAGGGCGGTGATGTCGGGCTGCGGATTGCTGGCCACGGCAGTTTCGAGTGTGGTTTCACCCGAAAGCACCAGCACTCCCAGCGAACCGGCGTTCTGAGCCGTCTTCACATCGGTGTAGATGCGGTCGCCCACCATGGCCAGCTCCTCGCTTTTGAGGCCGCGCTTGTCGCGAATGCAGTATAGCATGTTGGGGTTGGGCTTGCCTATCACCACGTCGGGCACGCGCTTCGACGCGCCCTCAATGGCCTTGCATATCGAGCCGCAATCCACCAGTATCACCTCCTGGTCGGTGGGGCACACCCAGTCGGGGTTGGTGGCAATGTAGGGGATGTCGGCTTTCGAGGCCCACCATGTGGCGCGGCACAGGCGCGAATACACCAGTGTGGTGTCGAAGGCCACCACCAGCACGTCGGGGCGGTCGTTGGGGTCGTCGGCGCACAGTTCGAAGCCTGCCTTGCGGAATTCTTCCTGCATGCTGGGCGTGCCCAGGGTGAAGAGGCGCTTGGCCTGCGGATAGTGCTGCTTGATGTAGTCGATGGTGGCTATCGACGAGGTGTACATCTGCTCGTCGGTGCACTCAATGCCCAGTTTTTCGAGCTTGGCCATATAGTCCTTGTGGCTCTTGGTGGGGTTGTTGGTGAGAAACGAGTAGGTGATGCCGTTGGCCGTGAGGTCGGCAAGGAATTTCTTTGTGTAGGGGAACAGGGTTGAGCCCATGTAGATGGTGCCGTCCATGTCGAGCGCCACATGCTTGATGCGCGCGCATGCCTCCATCAGTTTGTCGTCGCTCATGGGGCTCATGTATTTGTCAAATTGCATTGTGATGTTGATTTTAGAGTGGTTGATACATATTATGTATGTAAATGAAAAAAAAAGAACGTGGAGAAATTTCATGCAGTGACTCCGCTGCCTTGGCGGGGACTCTCAATAAAATTTCCCCACGCCCTTTATTTTAGGTTCCGTTCAAGCCCTGCCGTGGCGCGGTGCCATGGCCGTGGCGTGAGAGATTGCTTTGCGCTTAGTCTTCGTCGTAGTTGATTTGCTGGCTGCGCTCATAGCCGTCGCGTGGAGCGTTCCACATCGAAATGAGCACAAACATGCCGATCACGGCCACCACGATGATGGTCTCAAACACGTGTGTCCAGCCATAGCTGTCGGCCACATAGCCCACCAGAATGCCCGAGAGGCCCGAGCCCAGATAGCCCAGAATGCCGGCGATGCCGTTGGCGCGCGCCGAAGCCTCTTTGGTGGCCTGGTTGCCCAGCTCGATGCCGATGAGGGCCTGCGGGCCGTAGATGAAGAATCCTGCGCCTACCAGCACGGCGGCTGTGAGGCCGAGGCTGGCCGAGTTGGGCAGGAAGCGGAATATGGTCATAAACACGGCTGCGCCCAGCATGCACACCACGCACATGCGGTGTCCCTTGCCCTTGAAGAGCTTGTCGGTGAGCCATCCGGCCACCAGGGTGCCCACGATGCCGGCAATCTCAAATGCGGCCACCGTCCAGGCGGCGTCCTTGATGTTGAGGCCGCGGCTCTCGGTGAGGAATTTCGGACCCCAGTCGAGCACGCCCATGCGCACCACATACACAAACAGGTTGGCGATGCAGAATGTCCACACCCAGCGGTTGCGCCACACCATCACCTTCTCAAACTTCTTGCGGGCCTTGGCGCTCTTGGCTGCCTCTTTGAGGCCGCCAAGGTTGGTGCCGGGCAGGTCGGGCAGACCCACTTCCTTAGGCTCGTCGCGCAGTGTGAGGAAAATCACGATGGCGCCGCACACAGCCAGGCACGCGGGCACGTAGAAGCAGAGCTTCCATGCGCCGATGTGGGCTGCATACGATATGGCCTGCTGCGCAGCTTGGGCGTCACCACCCAGGTTGGCAGTGATGCGGGCCACCACGTCGGGGTTGTTGCTCATGTCGGTGCCAAGGGTGCCCATAAGGTAGCCGCAGAGCACCACGGCCAGCGATGCGCCCACCGAGTGCGAGCAGTTCCAGATGCTCATCTTTGTGGCAAGCTCGCTGGGGTGAATCCAGTGAGGCAGGATGCGGGCGCACGGAGGATAGCCCATGCCCTGGAAATACTGGTTGAGGATGATGGTCACACCCATCACCAGAATGAGCATGTTCACCATGTCGGGGCCGTTTTGCTGGCCGGTGATGAGCGCGCTCAGATTGGCGCCGAAGCCGAACGCAAAGTTCGACAGGGCGCACAGCAGCAGGCCCACGGCCATCACTATGCGGCCTTTGATGCGGTCAACGAGGTAGCCGTTGATGAAGCGTGAGAAACCATACACGAGCGAGCCGGCAAACAGAATCCAGCCGAAGCTCTTGTTAGAGATGCCATACTCTGCCGTAAGGCCAGGCATGGCCAGCGAGAAGTTCTTGCGCACGAAGTAGAAAAGCGCGTATCCCACCATAGTGACGAGGATAGTGCGAATCTGCCACGACATGAACTTCGAGCGTTGTCCACCAAGTGAACTGTAAACGTCTTCTTTCATTTCTTTTGGTTGATGTTATTTTGTATTATTAAGTGAAGTGTTTGTCTTCGTTGTCTTTTTGTGCGATTTGCCTAAAAAGTTGCCGCCACGCATTCATTTCTGAGCTGGGGGGCGGCAACGCTAATCTGTTGAGGCAATGTTATTTAATCGCTATTAGAGTTATTGCTGCTGATTCTTTTGGTTGACCAGATACTGCTCCTGCTTGTAGGTCATGGCCATGAACAGAATCGAGAGCACGCATGCCACCATGAGCAGGATGAATGTCCAGTCC
>CAKUMB010000024.1 GCA_934667475.1 uncultured Muribaculaceae bacterium
AGGCATTGCCTCGAATGTGATATTGTCCATAACTTTCTGGATTTTGATGTTTCGTGCTGCAAAGTTCTGTGGTTATTCTTTATCCAGATGGTTATTTCATAGATAACCGCTTGTTTGTAAGCAATAACCGTAACCACATTCTTATGGTACCAGAGGCTCGTCTTTGGGAATATTCTCTATCGTACATCTGACGTAAGTGTCATTCATCTTTCGGTAGATTGTCTCCTCGTTGGTGTTTTCAAGAATCATCGGAAAAGCGTTCTTGATGAAACGACATGAAGCTCTACGGTCTAAGGCATCCAGGCGAGTCCACAGATTCCATATCAAGTGGTAGAAGTCAATAGGGCGAAGTCCTTTTGTGTCGTTAATGCCAATCTTAATGGGTGTGCATCTTATGATGCCACTGGCATACTCTTCAACCAAATGCAATAGTTGGGGCGTTAGGTCCATTGGGAAATATTGAGCAACACCCCTTCTTATGTATTCTTTGCATAGAGTGACAGCCTCCTGCCGATCATTTTCTTTGATATTAATCTCTTGTACAGGCGGAACATCACGGTCTTCAGTTATTATAGGCTTAGGCTTTTTGCCCGTATCTTTTGGATTGATAGGCTTCCTTTTCAATGGCTTGTGCCTTGTCTTTCCCTCCTTACATACTGACAACAGAACTACATAAACAGAATAAGAGACTATGCTTTCAATGCCAATGGAACATACTCCCAAAACAATATGGCATTTCAATCCATTAACGACATAGATATATGAGATGGCGCAAATGAATAGCGTCATTATCAAGTAAATGTTGGTAGATACGAACTTTGTAATATTCATAATATGATGCGGCTATGTGAGTTTTGTTGATACAAAGTTATCGGTCATCCAAGCAAATAATAGAAAGAACTATCAGATAACAACCTTTTTGAGGGGTAAAAAGCAAATTTGGTTCTATTCAGAAGGTAGAATAGAACCAATAGAAAAAATCCAAGACTTTCGTCTTCAACCATAAAACTTGGACTTATAAAAGACTCTGGACAACTTATTTCAAGGTAATCCTGTCAACCGTCTCACGTTTCTTGTCATTCATAAGGTCGGCATAGATTTGCGTTGTGGTGACATTCTTGTGGACAAGCATCTTGCTGACCGTATAAATGTCTGTACCTGAGGCAATCTGCAATGTGGCGTAAGTATGGCGGAAGCAATGGAATGAGATATGTTTTTTGATACCGGCTGCTGCAATCCATTTGCGGAGTGGATAATTCACCATGCTTCTGGTGAGTCCACGAAAGACTTTACCTTCAGTGCGTTCACCACAGAGTTGCAAAGCTTCATCACTGATAGGGAGCATCGTTTCCGTGTCTGTCTTTTGTATTCGGATGCGGACGCAATAGCCAAGGTCGGGAGCCAACTGGATGTCATCCCATGCGAGATTGAGAATGTCGCTGATTCGCAGTCCTGTAAGGCAGGAGAACAGCGAGGCTTGTTTCAATACAGGGATGTCGCATGGAGTAGCAGCCAACTTCTTTAGTTCTTCTGAAGTGAGAAATTCCTTGCGCACATCATCTGTTTCAATCTTCTCCAAGAAATCGTTCACATTCTCCTTAATCATCTTTTCTCGATAGGCGATGTTGAGGAAACCACGGAATGTGGAATAATAACCAGCTGCCGAGTTCTTGCTGATTTTAAGATGTGTGAGCCGGAGTTGGTTTGCACCGAGCAAGTATTCACGGAATTTCTTGCAGAGGTCTACCGTTACTTCTCCACAAGTGCAGTGGCCTTGCACAAAGTTGAAGAAGTGTTTGTACACAATGTCCCATTTCTGGTCTTGTCCTCTACATTTCTTCTTATAGTAGGCGAGGAAATCGCTTTTCATCTTCTCATGGTCAAGAAAGTCAAACTTTTCGTTGATGAGCGAAGTGACTCTCATGCAGCGTATTGCCTCGGCTCGCTCAATCATCGAGCGGTTGAACTCGCGTTCTGCATCATTCCTTGGCTTGGCAAAGATGTAGATGCCAAGATATTCTCTGCGTGTCATCTTCATCGTTTCTGGATTGCGGATGGCAGGGTAGAAGTCAAGATACAAGGACAAGCGTCCATTGGTAATGGGGCGTCGGAGTAGTGACACCGTGGTGCATGTGTGATAGTGTGACATAATATCTTTCGTTTTGATGTTTTGTGATTGAATGTGCGTGCAAAGTAAGACGGTTATTTTTGCAGTGTTAGGTTATTAGTTAGATAACTGCAGACAAGTAAGATATAACCATAACCTTATCCCTTGATAGTCGGTGGAGCAAACAATTCGTCCAACTCTTTTTTGGACAACTTCACATACTTTCCTTCTTGTACCTTGGGAATGTTGTAGGTTTTCGCATAATGATAAAGCTGGTCGCGGGTGACATGAAACTTTGCCATCGCTTCCTTTATGGTGTAATATTGTGGCGTGTCAGGTTCGGCTATACCTTTGGCCATATCCACATGGTGTTTGGAGTAGAGCACTTCCTTCTTTATTCGCTTCTTGGGTATCTTGAAATTTGAAACAAAAGTATAGACGGCTGTTGTGGTCATGTTGAACGTCTCTTTTATGTCTGCCACAGAATACCATTCCGTGATGCTTGCATCCACGGCTTTCTTGCCAAAGTAAGAATCTATATGTTTCTTGCTCCAATAAGACTTGCCACGCTGAAACACTTTCGGAAAAGTCTCGCTCTTGGCAATCTTGTACAACCCCGACTCGCTGATGCCATACTTCTGAAGGATTTCAGAGGTTGTGTAGAACTCGGTGATAGGTTGGCTTGATTTTCTTTTCCGTTTTTCGTGGTTGTCGTCAAGCATCACATCAATATCTTTTCTTTTAATGAGAGTAATACGAGTGCTAAGGTGAGATGCTTTTAGCAAACCTTTATTAATAAGGTAATAGACATTACGAGTAGACAATCCCAATAGGACTGCCACCTCCTTGGGCGACAAAATTGTTTTGTCTCTGATTTTCTCAATAGGTCGGGTGTTTGTTTCATTTTCTATTGCTGCAATTCGTTGCTCTCGTCTAAATTGTTTGTAGGCTCTTGAATTGCACGTCTTGCTACAAAAACGTGTCGTAGACTTCCATGCGACAAACGTCTTCCCACAATACTCACATACTTTGTGAATTTCGATTTTGCTTGCGGTCATTTTCTCAATTTTTTTGGTTAAACCTGTTGTTATTTATCCATGTTAGACATCTTGATAAAGGAATTATCGTGAATGATAGCGCACAATTGTGAAATACCTCCATCACCTTGCCCACGCTCAGAGCCTCTCTTTTCCCTTGCGGTACGAGAGAGGTACGAAAATAGACGCGAAAACGGTCACCATCGATTTTTATCGAGAGTGACCGCAAACAAGAAAAGCGCTCGGAGTGAGCGCTTTAACTATAGAATGTGAGATTTGTTGAGTGTTGCTAATCGGCAATCATTTTCCCACGCAGAAGTGGGAGAAGATTTCGCCTAAGACGTCGTCGGTGGTGATTTCGCCGGTGATTTCGCCCAGGTAGTGCATGCACTCGCGTATGTCTTGGCTCACGAGGTCGCCGCTGAGGCCCTGGTTCAGGCCGCTTATGGCGCGGTCGAGGGCGGCACCGGCGCGGGTCAGGGCTTCGTAGTGGCGGGCGTTGGTCACTATCACGGCGTTGTCGTCGGCCATGTCGGGCATGGCGGCGGCGCGGGTCAGCATCTGGGTCAGCGCGTCGGTGTTGATGCCATCGCGCGCCGATATGCTCACTTGCTGCGCGCCTTGGGGCAGCAGCCGCGCAAGGGTCTCTTGCACTTGGGCCGATGGGCCCAGGTCGGCTTTGTTGACCACGGCTATCAGTGTCTTGCCTGCTGTGTGCGGCATTATCTGGCGGCTGAACTCCTCGAGTTGCTCGGCCGGCTGTGTGCCGTCGATCACCCACAGCACCACTTGGGCCTGGTCGAGCTTCTGGAAGGTGCGCTCTATGCCCATCTTTTCTATGGCGTCGTGGGCTTGGCGTATGCCGGCGGTGTCGATGAAGCGGAACAGTGTGCCGCCTATGTCCACGGTGTCTTCTATCACGTCGCGCGTGGTGCCCTGGATGTCGCTCACCAGTGCGCGGTCGTCGTGCAGCAGCAGGTTGAGCAGCGTCGATTTTCCGGCGTTGGTCTGGCCCACGATGGCCACAGGCAGGCCGTTTTTAATCACGTTGCCCGAGCTGTAGGAGGCGGTGAGGCGGCCAATCACTCCCTGTATGCTCTGCGCCAAGTGGAGCAGGCGGCTGCGGTCGGCAAAGGTGACGTCTTCTTCGCTGAAGTCGAGTTCAAGCTCGATGAGCGACACGAATTGCAGCAGCTGGCCGCGCAGCTGGCTCAGCAGGCGGCTGAAGGCGCCGCGCATCTGGTTGATGGCCACGCGGTGGGCTGCGCGCGACTGTGCGGCTATGAGGTCGGCTACGGCCTCGGCCTGCGACAGGTCGAGGCGGCCGTTGCCAAAGGCCCGCTGGGTGAACTCGCCGCCCGTGGCGGCGCGGCAGCCGGCGTCGATTAGGCTCAGCACCAGTTGGCGCTGAATCCACATCGACCCGTGGCACGAGAGCTCTATCACGTCTTCGCCCGTGAACGAGTGCGGCGCGCGAAACAGTGTGAGCACCACCTGGTCGAGCGGCTGGCCGTCGCTGCCGGTCACGGTGCCGAGGTGGGCGGTGTGGCTGCGCATGGTGGTGATGTCGGCTCCTTGCCACCTCCTTGCCACTATGGTGGCGGCTTGCGGCCCGCTGACGCGCACTACGGCTATGCCGCCTGTGCCGTGTGGGGTGCTTATGGCGCAAATGGTGTCGGCTGCGTTTGCTCCGTCAGCGCTTGGGGTGGTGTGTGTATTATAGTCTTGCATTGCTGTTTCCTGCTAATAATGTTAGTTGTTGAGCCATTCGCTGGCGTTGGTGTGGGTTTCCACTTCGTTTTCTTCGTTGTCGGGCAGACTGCTGAAGAAGTCGAGCCCTGTGATTTGCTCCACTTGTCGCACGGTGGTCACGTGGCGGCGCAGACCGCTGCGGGCCTCGGCGTTGTCGTAGACAAATGCTATGGCCTTGCGCTGCTCGGGGGCGAGCACCACTTTGAAGAATCGGCCTGGCACGGCAATCTCGGCCCGGCGGCCAATGCGCTCCATGCCGCGGCTCATCACCGGCCCGGTGACCACCACTACGCGGCCATACTGGCGCGCCCAGCCGTGCACCAGGTTTTCCACCTTTTTCCATGCGCCGTTGTTCAGCTCATGAGCCTGCGGGCACATGTTGGTCATGTAGAAGCACTCGGTCATGGCGGTGCGGTCCCACTTGAAGTCGTTGGCTGGCGCCATGTGTCCGCGGTCATATCCGCTGTGGGTGTAGTCGCTCTTCTCGGGGCTGTAGGCCACGTCGGGGTCGGCGGCAAAGTCGTAGTTCTTGCGTTTCTCGGCGCCCGGGGCGTCGCATTGCGCCACTTGCACCGCGGTCAGTTCATAGGCCACGCAGTTGGGTATGCGGTATTGGCTGTTGAAGTATATGGTGATGGCTTTGTGCCTCACCGTCTGGTTGGCGGTGCCCTTTGGCGTCACCACCTCGGTCAGGGCGTCGGCGTGGCGGCCGGTGCCGGCTGTCGAGCCCCCGGCTTGCGTGCATGCCGCCAACAGCGTCAGTGCCAGTGTGGCCGCCGCTGTTGCCCACAGATGTGTTTTAAGTAGTGCTTTCATATATGCGTTATGTGTTGTTTCCTGTTCCGTTTCCGTGCTATGGCAGCAGCCACTGGTTGAGGTTGCATGTGCCCTCCACCTCGCTTTCCACCTCGGGCGGCAGACTGCCGAAGAAGTCGAGCCCCGTGGCCCGCTCCACGCTGTCGACGCTCACCGCATAGCGCTGCAGCCGTCCAGGGGCCGCAGCGTTGGGGTAGATGAAGCCTATGGCGCGCATCGGGGTGGAGTAGGGGGCGAGCACCACCTTGAAGAATGCCCTGGGCACTGCCACACCGCCGCCTATGCAGCGGTGACTCTTGTCCACTATCGGGCCGGTGGCCACAATCAGTGCGCTGTCGCGCCGCGCCCATTCGCGCACCTTCTCTTCGAGGCGGCTCCAGCCGCCGCTGTTGAGCAGGCCCGACTGCGGGCACACGTTGGTCATCTTAAACGATTCCCTCATGGCCCGCGCGCTCCACTTGAAGTCGGCTGCTGGCGCCATGTGGCCGCGCTGGTAGCCGCTGCCCGTGTAGTTCCACGGACGGGCGCAGCCGGTCACTGCCGAGTCGGCCTCAAAGCTGCCATAGCGCTGCTCGCTGCCCTTGGTTTCGCTGCGCGTCAGCTCATACACCACGCACCACGGCAGATGCCAGCTGCGGTTGAAATACACGGTGAATCCGCAATATTCCAGCCGCTGTGCCTGTGCCGGCATCGCCACGCGCTCAAGGCTGTCGCGGTAGGCGGCGGCCACGGCGGCGTTGCGGCGGCCTATGCTGCCCGTCACGGCATAGCGCACCACAAGCGCCAGCAGCGCGGTGGCCATTATGCACCACGCTGCCGTCACTGCAATGCGCCACACGCTGCTCAGAGTGTGGCTGGTTGTGCCTTTGCGTCTTGCCATAGCGGCGGCAAAGTTACAACATTTGCGCATAAAGCGCAATGCTGCCGCTGTGCGATTTTTCTTATTGCACCGAGGCGCGGAATCCGGCAGCCGCAATGGCTTCGGTCACGGCGGTCGGGTCGAAGTCGCCGCTCACTGTGGCCGTGCCTGCGGCCAAATCCACGTTCACGGCTGTGACGCCGGCCACGGCCTTCACCGCACTTTCCACACTTGCCTGGCAGTGGACGCACTTCATTCCTTTCACTGTGAATACTACTGTTGTTGCCATGATTATGCGTTTATATATTGATTAATAGTTCTTTGAAAACTTCAGACGCAGGCTGTTGAGCACCACGCTCACGCTGCTGAAGGCCATCAGCGCACTGCCCCACATGGGCGTAATCTGGATGCTGGCCACTGGGGCAAGCACTCCCGCGGCCAGCGGAATGCACACCAGGTTGTAGATAAACGCCCAAAACAGGTTTTGCCTGATGGCGCGCACCGTGCTGCGGCTCAGCGCCACGGCGCGCGCTATGCGGCACAGGTCGTCGCCCATCAGTGTCACCTGGGCTGCGTCGATGGCCACATCGGTGCCGCCGCCCATGGCAATGCTCACGTTGGCCGCGGCCAGCGCCTGACTGTCGTTGATGCCGTCGCCCACCATGGCCACGGTGTGGCCTTCGGCCTGCAGGCGGCGCACCATGTCTTCCTTGTCCTGCGGCAGCACGCCGCTGCGGTGGCTGCCGATTCCGGCCTTGGTGGCCCAGTAGGCCACAGCCTGCTCATTGTCGCCGCTCATAAGCGTCACTTCGATTCCTGCCTTGGCCAGCATATGCATTGCTTCGGCGGCGTGCGGTTTCAGCCGCTCGCGCTCTTCGGGGGCGAGATTGCCCGTGGGCTGGGTGAAGTCAACACTGGGGTTGGGCGTGGTCAGGGTGCCGGTTTTGTCAATTATCAGCGCGTCTACCTTACGCATTGTCTCAAGGGCGGCGGCGTCCTTGATGAGGATGCCGTTTTGCGCAGCCTTGCCCATGCCCACCATCAGCGCGGTGGGCGTTGCCAGCCCCATGGCGCATGGGCAGGCAATCACCAACACCGACACTGCCGACAGCAGCGCCTGGGGCATGCTCTGAATGCCGCCAAACAGCAGCCACATGGCAAAAGTGAACACTGCGATGGCCAGCACCGCGGGCACAAACACCAGCGCTATGCGGTCCACCGTGCGCTGCACGGGGGCTTTCGACGCCTGCGCGCGCTGCACCATGTCGATGATTTGCGCCAGCACCGTGCCTTTGCCCACGTGTATGGCCTCGAATTGCACCGAGCCCTTGCGGCACACCGTGCCGGCCAGCACCTTGTCGCCCTTGCGCTTGGCCACTGGGGTGGGCTCGCCGCTTATCATGCTCTCGTCGATGTATGCCTCACCGCTTTCCACCGTGCCGTCGACAGGCACTTTGCCGCCGGCCATCACCTCAATGATGTCGCCCTCGGCGAGTGACGACTGCGGCACAGTGCTCACCGTGCCATCGGCGGCCACAAGGCGCGCCGTGGCGGGGGCAAGTTCCATGAGGCTGCGTATGGCGCTGGCCGTGCTGCCCTTGGCGCGCTCCTCAAGCACGCGCCCCGTGAGCACAAAGGTGGTGATCATAGTCACGGCATCGTAGTAGGTGTGCCACGCAATGCCATGCGCGCCCCAGTAGGCGTCGCCCCAAAAGGTGTTGAACACGCTCAGCAGCATCGATATGGCAGTGCTCAGGGCCACCAGCGTGTCCATGCCGGCGCCGCCGTGGCGCAGTTGCGACCATGCCGCCGCATAGAAGCCGCGGCCGCAGTATGCCAGACACACCGCCGCCAGCGCCAGTTGCAGCAGTCTGCCGGCTTGCGTCATGCTGGCGGGCCACAGCATGCTCACGGCCATCACTGCGGCGGCAATGCACCATGCCGCAGCCATGCGGCGGCGCATGGCGCGGTAGCGGCGGCGCTCAATCGCCTCGGTGTCTACCTTGTCGTCCACTATCAGCTGATAGCCCATGCCGTCCACGGCGCGCTTCATGTCGGCCTTGCTTATGCGCGCTGGGTCGTAGTTTACACACACCGTGCGCCCGGCCAGATTTACGGTGGCGCTGTCCACGCCGTCCAGCCCGTTGAGGCACTGCTCCACGGCGGCCGAGCATCCGGCGCACATCATGCCCACCACGGGCATCGTGGCGGTTTCCTGTTTTGCGTTATTGTCAATCATATTGCAAAGTTACCGCTTGCGCGGCGCACGTGCGTTGCACAATTCACATGAATTTGTTGCACAAAAAACATCGGAGGGGCATTAAATTTGGTCAATCGGTCGCCGCTGGGCGTGCGAGGCTTGGTATTGCGTGGGTGTGCATCCGGCCACCTGCTTAAACTGGCGCGACAGGTGGGCCACGCTCGAATAGCCTGTGCGCCAGGCAATCTCACTCACCGTGAGCTGGCCGTATTCAAGCAGTTCCTTCACATATTCCACCTTTTGGGCAATGAAAAACTTCTCGATGGTGCGCCCCTCGTGCGCGCTAAACGCTGCGCTCGCCTGCTTGTAGTCCACCGCCAGAGCGTCAGGCAGCTGTTGCGACAGCTTCACGGGCTGACCGTCGGCGCGCCGTGCAAGCGCTATCAGCGCAGCCTTAATGCGCTCCACCAGAGTCTCGTCGCTGCCTCGCAGCAACTCAAATCCCTCGGCCTCAAGCGCGCGTGCAATGGCGTCGAGCTGTCCTCCGTCCAGCCCGTCGGGCACATCAGCCCAACCCATGCCCACCCGGGCATCGCCGTAGCCGAGCACAGCCAGCAGCGCCCGCACGCTGGCCACGCACCGGTCGCACACCATATTTTTAATAGCGATTTTCACATCGGCAAAGTTACACAAAATCCCCGAATAACTGCACACCCATCGTCCCTGTGCTCACCGATGTGTCGCGGCTGTTTTTGGGGTGCATTGCCTTAGAAGCATGCCTGTCAGTCAAAGAGGGCGTCGGTGCAATCGGTGTGAGACGCACGCTGCCGCCCAAGTGCGTGGACGTGGCACCGCGTCACTGGTGGGGGGCTATTAAAATCACATGCTGCCCGAAGTGAAATGATGAAAAAAAATACGGGCCGGCAGGCAATCTGTGGAATTGCGCGGCCGGCCCGTTAGGCGTCTGCCGGCGGCGTGCCTCGTTCACTCAAGCCGCTGTGGACTGAGTCGTCGATGGCACGTGCCGTGTGATATGTTTTTTTAGATAGAACTTACTTCTTAGCCTTCGACTTCGTCTCCTTGGTCTTTGTGGGCTCAACGTTTTTAGCTTCAACGTCGGTGAGGCCTGCGATTTCAGGATCGATGAGGATACGGCCGCAATACTCGCACACAATGATTTTCTTGTGCATCTTGATTTCCATACGGCGCTGGTCGGGGATGCGGTTGAAGCAGCCGCCGCACGAATAGCGCTGCACATACACCACGCCAAGGCCGTTGTGGGCATTCTTGCGGATGCGCTTGAATGCTGTGAGCAGGCGGGTGTCGATTTTGCCTTCGAGTTTTTTGGCCTTTTCACGCAGCTTCTCCTCGTCCTGTCGGGTTTCGTTCACGATGTCGTTGAGCTCGCCCTTTTTCTCACCCAGCACGTGGTTGCTGTCCTCAAGCTGTGTCTTCACCTCCTCGATGTCGCGGTTCACATTCTCGATTTTCTGCGAAGCCTCGCGAATGCGCTTGTCGGCAAGGTCGATATTGAGTTGCTGATACTCAATTTCCTTGGTCAGATAGTCGTACTCACGGTTGTTGCGCACGTTGTCCTGGTCGTGAGTGTACTTGTCGATGAGCTTCGACGCCTCGTCGATGGCGGCATGGTAGCCGTCGATGCTTTTCTTGAGCTCGGTGACCTCACTGCCATAGTTGTTGAGGCGGGTCTCGAGTCCGGCAATCTCATCTTCCAAGTCCTGAACCTCAAGTGGCAGCTCGCCACGCAGAGTCTTGATGCGGTCGATTTCAGAGAGAATGGTCTGCAGCTGATAGAGCAGCTTCAGGCGTTCCTCTACCGTAAGTTCTTTTTCTTGTTTTGTAGCCATAGCTTGTTATTACAAATATTTTATCTGATTTTCTTCGCTCTGTGCGAAATAGACTGCAAAGTTAGGATTTTTTTTCTTAATAATGTCACAAAAAATCTCTTTTGTGTATTGCTCGCTCTCATAGTGGCCTATGTCGGCGAGAATTATGCGGTCTTCGTTGCCCTGAAAGTCGTGATACTTCATGTCGCCCGTCACCAGCACATCGGCCCCGGCGGCGATGGCGCTGCCCACCAGAAACGAGCCCGCGCCGCCACACAGTGCCACGCGCGAAATGGTGCGGCCCTCGGTGTGGCCGCTGTAGCGCACTGCGGCCGCTCCAAAGGTGCGCTTAATCCGGCCGAGGAACTGCATGGCCGGCTCGGGGCTGATGCTGCCCACCACGCCCGAGCCGCTGTAGCGGTCGGCATTGTCGAGGGCTATGACGTCGAACGCCGGCTCTTCGTAGGGGTGAGCGGCAAGCATGGCCGCTATCACCGCGGCGCAGCGCGACTGGTGCACCAGCACCTCGACGCGCACCTCTGGCTCGACATGGTGCTCGCCCTCCTCGCCGGCAAACGGGTTGGCGCCTTCAAGGGCGCGGTAGCGGCCCTCGCCGCTCAGGCGGTAGCTACACGAGTCGTAGTCGCCCAGGCGTCCCGCTCCGGCGCTCCACATGGCCTGCTCCACGGCGTCGGCCTGGGCGGTGGGCACATACACCACCACCTTGCGCAGCGTGCCGCGCTGCTTGTCGAGCACTTCAACGCCGGTCATGCCCAGCTTCTCGGCCATCTTAAAGCTCACACCGCCGCGGGCATTGTCGATGTTGGTGTGTGCGCTGTATATGGCCACGCCGTGCTTTATGGCCTTGGCCACCATGCGCTCCACGGGCGTGCGGCCGGCAATCTTCTTAAGGCCGCGGAATATGAGCGGGTGGTGCGAGACCACCATGCCCGCACCGCGGCCTATGGCCTCGTCGACCACTGCCTCGGTGACGTCGGTGCAAAGCAGCACCGATGCCACCTCGCTGTTGGGGTCACCCACCTGGATGCCCGCATTGTCGTAGTCTTCCTGCAAGCACAGAGGAGCAAACTCCTCGATGGCTCTTGCTATGTCTATTACCTTCATAGTCGTATCTGTCAATTGATTTTATTCACATGTTATCGCTGTGCGCAAATTTACTCGTTTATTCGAAAGAAAGCAAATTTCCACATTATTCTGCCTATTCAGCACAAACGCTTCTGGCCATAGCCCAAGACAACGACAGAGGCGTGAAACCAGCCGACTGGTTTCACGCCTCTGCAATTTATGATCGTAATCGTGTGGTTAGCGAATCACTATCACGCGCGAGCGCACTGCGCCATTGCTGTATACACTGCGCTCAACGTAGGCTCCTGCCGAGCTTGGGCGCACCGGGCCAAGGCTGATGCCCGACACGGTGTAGTAGGCGCGCGACTTGAGTGCGGCATCGGCTGCAATGCCGTCGATGCCTGTGGCGCGGTCGATGTGCAGAGCATAGGTGCGCGAGTGGGTGCCAAATGTCTTGGTCATCCACGAGTCGCCCTCGGCGTTGCTGTCGACGGTATTGCCGTTAAGAAACAGGTTGCCGCTCATGGTCCACTCGGTGCCGGTCGGAGTGCCACCGTGAATGCCGAGCGAATGTGGCCGTAACTGTCGCCATCGGTCACCACGGGCACAGCTGCAAAACAGTTGGCCAACGAGTCGGCCTGGAACGCCGCAAGGGTGGGATACATGCCGGGAGTCACCACAAAGGCCGTGTCGCATGGATTGGCGAGCGACCAGCTGAGGCCGCTGAACGAGGCCACTGAGAATTCTGTAACAACACGCTTTCACCAGCCACGCAACACGCATTTTCTTGTGGGCATTACACTGGCCACTACCAAAACCAGGCGGGCCGCACCCCTAAAATGTGTAGGAGTGCGGCCCGCTGTTAATTGATAATGTCTTTAGTGTGCCTGATTGCCGATTAAATCGAGAGGCGGCGCAGGGTGGTGAGCAATTCGCGGTCGATGGGCTTGTCGTTTTTGATGGCCTTCGAGAATGGCACATACACAATCTCATCGTTGGCGTCGCCAATCATCACGTTGCGCTGGCCCTCGAGCAGGGCGTCGACTGCGGCAGCGCCCATGCGCGAGGCCAGAATGCGGTCGCACGCCGTGGGTGAGCCGCCGCGCTGCAGGTGGCCAAGAATGGTGACGCGCACGTCGTATTGCGGATACTCCTTGCGCACGCGCTCGGCAAGGCCCATGGCTCCGCCTGTGATTGGGCTCTCGGCCACAAGCACTATCGAGGAGTTCTTGCTCTTGCGGAATCCGTTTTGTATGAGCTCGGCCAACTGGTCGACCTCGGTTGAAATCTCGGGTATGATTGCTGCCTCGGCACCGCTGGCGATTGCGCCGTTGAGGGCAAGGAAGCCGGCGTTGCGGCCCATCACCTCGATGAAGAACAGGCGCTCGTGGCTTGTGGCCGTGTCGCGGATGCGGTCCACGCACCACATGATGGTGTTGAGGGCCGTGTCGTAGCCAATGGTGTGGTCGGTGCCATACAGGTCGTTGTCGATGGTGCCGGGCAGGCCTATGATGGGCACGTCATATTCGCTGGCAAACTGGCGCGCGCCGCTCAGCGAGCCGTCGCCGCCTATCACCACCAGGGCGTCAATCTCCTCCTTTTTCATCACCTCATAGGCCTTCTGGTGGCCTTCGGGGGTGGGAAACTCCTTGCTGCGCGCCGTCTTCAGGATGGTGCCGCCCTGCTGAATGATGTTTGACACGTTTTGGGTCTTGAATTCAACCACTTCATCGTCGATGAGGCCTTTGTAGCCGCGGTAGATGCCTTTCACCTTGAATCCGCTGAATATGGCTGAGCGCGTTACCGCGCGGATTGCTGCGTTCATGCCGGGGGCATCGCCTCCCGATGTTAAGATGCCGATGGTTTTAATTGCTGCCATAGTCTTATTATATAAATATTGGTTTCTTACGTAAATTTCTTCTCGCTAATGTTTGCGTCGCTGGCTATATGAAGCTGTAGGGGGGTGGCGGCTCTTGGGCGCCGCACATTAGTTGACGCAAAATTAACGTTTTTTTTGCTCTGAGCCACGGCAATGCGTGTAAAAAAAGCATAACGGAGTGGCGGCTGGCCGTCACTTCACCGCAGTGTATATCGAACACACGCCCAGAGTGAGGCGGCGGCAGGCGCAGCTGCTGAAGCCCGTGGCTCGCATAATGTCGAGCATCTTCTGGCCCTGCGGTGCGGCGGCTATGCTCAGCGGCAGGTAGCGGTAGGCGCTGCGGTCGTGCGACTTGAGGCCGCCTATGGCGGGAATTATGTGCAGCGCATACATGTTGTAGAAGAATCGAATTATCGGATTGGGCGGCACCGACAGCTCTATCACACACAGTGTGCCGCCGGGCTTTAGCACGCGCAGCATCTCGCGGTAGCCCTGCTCAATGTGCTCGAAGTTGCGCACGCCAAAGGCCACGGTGATGGCGTCAAACGTGTTGTCGGCAAAACTGGTGTGCAGGCAGTCGGCCTGTTCAAAGGTGATGACGCCCTGCAGCCCGCGCTGCTCCACCTTGCGGCGCGCCACGTCGAGCATGCCCTGCGAAAGGTCGATGCCCACCACCGACTCGGGGTGCAGGTCGCGGCACAGCTTTATGGCAAAGTCGCCCGTGCCCGTGGCCACATCAAGTATGCGGCGTGGAGCGGCAGGGGCAATCATGCGCACTGCCTGCCGGCGCCACAGCTTGTCGATGCCAAGGGTCATGGCGTGGTTCATGAAGTCGTAGGCCGGGGCTATGGAGTCAAACATCTGTCTCACTTGGCCCGTTTTGCCCTCGTTGCCAGAGTAGGGCATCAGTTTCTCGCTTTTGTAGTCCACTTTATTTCTTTTACGCTTATTGTTTGATTCTTAAAAAACGGATGCAAACACCCGTAGCCGCGCCACCTCTAAGGCGCAAGCCGCGCATGTCTGCATCGCGTGAAGTCGGTAGTTGTTCTGTTGTTTTTTTCCTTGCCTGTCTGCAGCGCATCACTTGCGCGAAGCCAGGTAGGCGGCCACGTTTTTCTCGATGCGGGCGGCGATGTCGACATCGGCAGCGGCGCGCTCAAACTTCTTGCCAGTGATGTCCTCATACAGCTCGATGTAGCGCTCGGCCACGGTCTCGCAATACTCGTCGGTCATCTCGGGCATAGTCTGGCCGGGTTTGCCCATGAAGTTGTGCTCTATGAGCCACTGGCGCACAAACTCCTTCGACAGCTGCTTCTGGGGTTCGCCTTTCTCAAAGCGCTCCTCATAGCCCTTGGCATAGAAGTAGCGTGACGAGTCGGGGGTGTGAATCTCGTCCATGAGAATCACCTTGCCGTCGCGCTTGCCAAACTCATATTTGGTGTCGACCAGAATCAGGCCCTTGCCGGCCGCGATTTCGCTGCCGCGGGCAAAGAGGGCGCGGGTGTAGGCTTCCACCTGCTTGTAGTCGTCCTCACTGATGATGCCCTGCTTCAGAATCTCCTCACGCGAGATGTTCTCGTCGTGGCCGCTGGCGGCCTTGGTGGTGGGGGTGATGATGGGCTCGGGGAACTTTTGGTTCTCGCGCATGCCCTCGGGCAGTTTCACGCCACACAGCTCGCGGCAGCCCTCGGCATAGGCGCGCCACGCGCTGCCGGTGAGATAGCCGCGGATAATCATCTCAACGGGGAAACCCTCGCACTTCACACCCACTGTGACCATGGGGTCGGGAGTGGCCAGTTTCCAGTTGGGCACGATGTCGGCTGTGGCATCGAGAAACTGGGCTGCGATTTGGTTGAGCACCTGTCCCTTCGACGGGATGCCCTTGGGCAGGATGAAGTCGAAAGCCGAGATGCGGTCGGTGGCGACCATCACCAGCAGGTCGTCGTTGATGTTGTACACGTCACGGACTTTGCCGTGATACACGCTTTTTTGTCCCTCGAAATGGAAGTCGGTGTGAGTTAACGTATTTGCCATTTTTGCTATAAAAACTTTAGTTAAGTGATTTTTTTTGTGTCGTATCGTGTCTAAATTTCAATTCTCTTTGCCGGCCACTGGCTGGCCGTCGTCGTCAAGCCCGGCCTTGGCCAGGGCGTCATGCTTCTCGTAGGCCTCCACTATGCGCTGCACCAGGCGGTGGCGCACTATGTCTTTTTTGCCAAACTCCACGCGCCCTATGCCCTCCACATGGCGCAGCACCTTCAGTGCCTGCACCAGGCCCGAGGCCGTGCTGCGCGGCAGGTCGATTTGCGAGGTGTCGCCGGTCACTATCATCTTCGAGCCCATGCCCAGGCGGGTGAGAAACATCTTTATTTGGTGCACGGTGGTGTTCTGCGCCTCGTCGAGCACTATCACGGCGTCGTTGAGCGTGCGTCCGCGCATAAAGGCCAGCGGGGCTATCTGAATCACATTGCCGTCCATCAGCTCCTTGAGCTTGGCGCCGGGAATCATGTCCTCAAGGGCGTCATACAGCGGCTGCAGGTAGGGGTCAATCTTGTCGCGCATGTCACCGGGCAGGAACCCCAGCTTCTCGCCGGCCTCAACCGCGGGGCGCGACAGTATTATTTTGCGCACCTCCTTGTTTTTGAGCGCGCGCACTGCCAGCGCCACAGCCAGATAGGTCTTGCCCGTGCCGGCGGGGCCCAGGGCGAATGTGAGGTCGTTGTCGGAGCATGCCTTCACCATCAGCTGCTGGTTGGGGGTGCGGGCCTTTATGGGCTTTCCGTTCACGCCATATACAATGGCGTCGTCCATCTTCAGCTCCTTTGGCGGGACGCCGTTGATGGTGTCGATTATCACATCCTCGTTCAGCTTATTGTATTTGGCACAGTATTCCTCAAGTTTCTTCACATTGCGCTCAAAGCGCTCGGTCTCCTCCTCGTCGCCAATCACGGTTATCACCGTGCCGCGCGCAGCCATGCGCAGTTTTGGAAACAGGTCGCGAATGAGTTGTATGTTGGAGTTGTTGACCCCGTAGAACACCACTGGGTCAACCGAGTCGATGATTACATGACGTTCAATCATAGATTGCAATTAATATGTTGCAAAGGTAGTACAATTAGTGTTCCGCACGAAATCAAACGGCACATTTTTTCGCGCCAACCGCGCCAGCCTGCAAAGAATTTGCATGTGATCTTTCACACATTGCGAATGAATTATACGCGCATTCGGTGCGATTGGCAATAAAAAAGTGTGGCCTATTGCTTTGGTATTCAGCGAAAAGATTGTAACTTTGCGGCTGGATTTCCGAAAGGCTCAAATAAGCGTTGCGGGCTATGCTCGTGACCGCCGTACGGTATTAACTTGATTTACAATTAATTAAATGTACGCAATTGTAGAAATTCAAGGACAGCAGTTCAAGGCCGAAGCAGGTAAGAAGCTGTATGTTCACTATCTCGGCGATGAGAAGAAAGAAGGCGACGTGGTTGAATTCAACAAAGTTCTGCTCGTTGACGCCGACGGTAACGTAACAGTTGGCGCACCTACCGTAGAAGGTGCAAAAGTGGTTTGCGAGGTAAAGACTCCCCTCGTGAAAGGTGAAAAGGTGCTTGTATTCAAAAAGAAGCGCCGCAAAGGCTATCGCCGTCTTAACGGCCACCGCCAGGTGTTCACCGAATTAGTGATCAAAGAAGTTAATGCTTAAACCCCTAAAATTTTAAAAGATTATGGCACATAAGAAAGGTGTAGGTAGTTCTAAGAACGGCCGTGAGTCGGAGAGCAAACGACTCGGCGTTAAAATTTTTGGTGGTCAATTCGCTAAGGCAGGCAACATCATCCGCCGTCAGCGCGGCACTGTACACCGTCCGGGCGCAAATGTGGGCATGGGCAAGGACCACACCCTCTATGCACTGGTCGACGGCACCGTAGAGTTCCAGAAGCGCGCTGGCCACACATACATTAATGTGGTTGCCGCTGCCAAAGGCGAAGAGAACTAAGCAAAGCCCCACCGCGCCATGCGGCGCGCAAGGCCAAGCCTAACACAACACACAGCCGGGCTGCACAGAATCCTGTGCAGCCCGGCTTGTTTCATCTTCACCACCCGAATCTGTTGCGGCGTCAGGGCTTCAGGCATGCCAGCGGTGTTGCTTCAACTCCGTCGGTGGGGCGGTGTGCCATTAAAGTCGCAAGTGAATCAGCCGATACAAAAAAAGTACTGATGTCTTTTTTAGGCATGGGCAATCTGTTTGGCATTTTAGTGGGTAGATCGTATGGAGCCATTCCCCCCTGGTTAACACTTTTCGGTGAAATCATTTAATGCTTGCCGCCACGAGTGTTTCACTCTGAAGTGACCATTGGCGGCCGTCATAAATGTCAAGCGCGGCCTCCTGATTACAGGGGCCGCGCTCAGATATCTTATTTTGCGGTTTCGGCAGGGTGGGGGGCTATAGGCGGAAGGCTATGGGCAGCACGCAGCGCACGGCCACCTTGGTGTGGTTTACGCGGCCAGGCTTCCAGCGCGGCATTTCGCGAATCACACGCATGGCTTCGCGGTCGAGGCTCTCGTCGCCGGCGCCGCGAATCACCTGCACATTGCTCACACGCCCGTCGGCGCCCACAATGAAGCAGCACAGCACGCGGCCCTGCACACCGCGCTTGTAGGCGTGGTAGGGATATTCGCGGGTCTTGTTGATGAAATTGGTCAGCCCGCGCTCGCCACCGGGAAATTGTGGCTGCACATCGACGTAGTCGTACTCATACACCTCCATGTAGGGCATGCGCGACATGGGGTTGACGGTGGTGACGTGTCGCACCTGCGCCAGAGCCGGCATCGCAGTTATTGCCATCATGGCCATGAGTATGTGAAGTCGCAAAAATCCTATCTTCTGCATTGCGTAATCTGTCACTTTCTTTCCTTTTGTTGGTTGAAAAGGGTGCGCTGCCCCCGCCGGGCGGATGCGGCACACGCAGTCTCACATTCTGTTCTTTTTTTATCAGTAATCAATGGTTGCACACAGCGCCGCGGGCTTGAGCCCTGCCGCCATTTGCGCTGCAAATATAAGCCACTGCGGGCAAATGTCAATGAAGCGCGGCGGGCGATTTGCGAATGATTAATAATGTTTCATCTATTTTTACAAAAACGCTTTGGAGTGCCCTATGTTGTAAAAAAAATTAAACCATTATACTATGTGGGCGGCCTCGTGCGTTTATATCTATAATAACACTTTTGCGACTACTAACAACAAGGAATGAGAATTCTCACCACACTGCATATAATGGCGGCCAGTGCCGCGCTCACCGCGGGGCTCACGGCCAGCGCGCAAGACGGCACCACGGCCTACCAGTTTCTTAACGTCACGCCGTCGACGCACGCCTACGCTCTGGGCGGGCACAACATCACGGTAATCGACGACGACATCAACCTGATTGAGCAAAACCCTGCTCTGCTCGGCCCCGAGGTCGACCATCAGGTGGGACTGAACTATATGCGCTACTTCGGAGCGTCGAACTTCATGGGCGTGCGCTACGGACAGGGACTCGGTGAGCACAGCGCATTTGCCGTGGGGCTGCAATATTTTGGCTACGGCTCTATCGACGAAACCGATGCCGCCGGCAGCGTGATTGGCTCGGCCTCGGCAAGCGACATGGCATTCAACGCCACCTATTCGCACGATATCACCGACAACTTGCGCGGCGCCATCAACGTGAAGTTTCTCTATTCGAAATATGCCGACTTCTCGGCGGCTGCCGTAGCCGCCGACCTGGGCATTAACTACTACAACCCCGACAACGACCTGTCGCTGTCGCTGGTGGTGAAAAACCTTGGCGGACAGGTGAAGAAGTTCAACGACACCAAAGACAATCTGCCCTGGGACGTGCAGCTTGGATGGTCGCAAATGCTGTCGTCATCGCCATTCCGCCTGTCGGTGACCGCTGTGGGGCTCAATAAGTGGAAACTGCCCTACTATGAGCCGGCCGACAAAAACTCGGCCACATCCGAACTGGTGAAGAAGGACTCGTTTATGCGCAACCTCATGCGCCACCTGGTGCTTGGCATTGAATACGTGCCCACCGAGCGCATGTATATTGCGCTGGGCTACAACTACCGCACCCGCACCGACATGAGCACCTATCACCGCAACTTTTTGTCGGGCTTCTCGCTGGGCGGCGGACTCCGGGTGAAGGCGTTCGGCTTCGGCGTGGCTCTGGCAAAGCCCCACAGCAGTGCCACTACGCTGATGTTCAACCTCACCACATCGATTAGCGAACTCATGCGCTAATCGCCTCCATACTGCTTCTAAACATGTATCTATTATTGGTTGATTATCAGTATTATACGTTCTAAACGGTAGAAAAGTGACTGTGTAGATTCTATATAGATACGAAATGGCTAAAATTTAACGTATTTAACTTTCGATCACATTGTATTCTCATTTTGGAACATTTCAAGTGACCACCAAGCAACAAGTATTGGGTATCAATGCAATAACATCACTCTTATATAATCCTACCCA
>CAKUMB010000025.1 GCA_934667475.1 uncultured Muribaculaceae bacterium
TTGTTAAAGGTCTTTATGGTATAAACATTATCAAGGATATATCTCCTAAAAACAAATAATTAATGCAATATAAAACAGTGCCAAAATCAATAGGTTGCGCAACTTTTTTGCATTGTCTGTAATTGTCTGTAATTGTCTCTATTATCATTGAAATAAAAAGCGGTTAATATTGTCACGCATGTGCAGCCCCGAATGACGCTTTTTGTGTTACATTATGTGGACTTTGCCTTGATTGTGTCGGCGTGTGGAAATGCAGCGCGGGGCTGCGGCCTGATTCGGTCGCAGCCCCGCGCGTGTGTCGGTTGCTATGCGTTAGAACTGGCGGGCAACGGCCTGCACTGCCTCGCTGAGGGTGGGGTGGCCGTGTATGGAGGCCGCGAGGTCGCCCACGGTGCTGCCGGCGTTCATTGCCATCACCACTTCCTGTATCAGGTCGCTCGCATGCGGGCCGCAAATGTGGCAGCCCACTATGGTGCGGTCGGTGTTGCTCACTATCATCTTCACCAGTCCGTCGGTCTCGCCCATCGACAGGGCTTTGCCGTTGCTGCGGAAGAAGCCTTTCTTCACCGTCACGTCGAGCTCTTGCGCCTTGCACTGCTCTTCGGTGAGTCCCACCATGGCCAGCTCGGGCTGGGTGAACACCGCACTTGGCACTATGCCGGGCTTCACGGCACTCTCCTTGCCCGTGATGTGGGCAAGTGCCACCATGCCCTGGGCTGTGGCCGCATGGGCCAGCATGCACTGGCCGTTGACGTCGCCAATGGCGTAGATGCCGGGCACGCTGGTCATCATGTGGCTGTCGACCTCAATGCCGCGGCGGCCCACGGCCACTCCGGCCTGCTCAAGGCCTTCGGGCAGCACAGGCTGGCGCCCCACGGCCATCAGGGCCTTCTGGCACTCCAGCTGCTGCGGCTTGCCCTTTAGGTCGTAGCTCACCGTGAGGCCTGCCGCTGTGCGCCCGATGGCTGTGACGGCTGCCTGGGTTATGAACTTCACGCCCTGCTTTTGCAGCACGGTGCGCAGGCGCTTGGCCACGTCTTTGTCAAACGGCGGCAGAATCTCTTTGCAGTATTCCACCACAGTCACTTCCACGCCGTAGGCTGCGAATATGCCGGCAAACTCCATGCCTATCACTCCGCCGCCTATCACGCACATTTGCCGCGGCAGACTGGTCATGGCCAGCGCCTCGCCGCTGCTCATGGCCAGGTCGGCGCCCGGAATGGGCAGGTTGCGCGGCTCGCTGCCGGTGGCTATCACTATGTGGCTGGCCGTGAGGGTCTGCTTGCCGCCGTCGATGCTCACCGTGTGGGCGTCGGCTATCGAGGCTTCGCCATTGATGAGCGTGATGCCGGGGGCCGACATCAGCTGTGTCACGCCTTGGCGCAACTGCTCCACCACGGCGGCCTTGTGGCGCGCGGCGGCCGAGTAGTCGGCCGTGACGGTGCCGCAGCCGATGCCGTAGGCCTCAGCCGAGCGCACCGTGCGCAGCACCTGTGCGCAGTGGCACAGAGCCTTGGTGGGTATGCAGCCGTGGTTCAGGCATGTGCCGCCCACGAATCCGCGTTCCACAATGGCAGTGTTCAGCCCCTGGCGGGCTGCCTCGGCAGCCGTCTCATAGCCGCCGGGGCCTGCTCCTATTATAAGAATGTCGTAGTCCATATCAATGTGTGTGGTGATGTTTAAGCTTCGGCAGCCAGCTCGCGCCATGTGACTATTGGGTGCAGGGCTGCCTTGGTGTCGTCGAGACGTCGCACGGGGGTGTTGTGAGGCGCGCCCTTCACCAGCTCGGGCTGCTCCTTGGCCTCCTTGGCTATCTTGCGCATCACCTCGATAAACGCGTCGAGCGTCTCCTTGCTCTCGTTCTCGGTGGGCTCAATCATCATGGCCTCGTGGAACAGCAGAGGGAAGTAGATGGTGGGGGCATGGTAGCCGTAGTCCAGCAGGCGCTTGGCCACATCGAGGGTGGTGACGCCGGTGCTCTTGTCCTTGAGTCCGTCGAACACAAACTCGTGTTTGCACACGCCCGTCAGCGGCAGTTCGAAGCAGTCTTTCAGCTGCTCTTTCACATAGTTGGCGTTGAGCGTGGCCAGCGGGCCCACGTGCTTTATCTGGTCGCGGCCCAGCGTCAGAATGTAGGCGTAGGCGCGCATTATCACGGCAAAATTGCCCGTGTGCAGCGATATTGAGCCGAGCGAGTCGGGGCCCATCACCACGCGGAGTGTGCCGTCGGCCTTGCGCTCCACCTGCGGGTTGGGCAGGAACTGCTCAAGTCCCTTGCGCACGCCCACGGGGCCCGAGCCGGGACCGCCGCCGCCGTGAGGGGTCGAGAACGTTTTGTGCAGGTTGATGTGCATTATGTCGAAGCCAATGTCGCCCGGGCGCACCTCGCCCAGCATGGGGTTGAGGTTGGCTCCGTCGTAATACATCAGACCGCCGCACTTGTGCACCATTTGCGCAATTTCGGCTATGCTGTGTTCGAATATGCCCAGTGTGTTGGGGTTGGTCATCATCATGCCGGCCACGGTGTCGTCGAGCTTGGTGGCAAGGTCGGCGGTGTCCACCGTGCCATCGGGCAGACTCTTCACCTGCACCACGTCGAGGCCGCACACCGCCGCGCTGGCGGGGTTGGTGCCGTGTGCCGAGTCGGGCACAATCACCTTGGTGCGCTTGTCGTCGTGGCGGCTGCGGTGGTAGCTGCGCATCACCATCAGGCCGGTGAGCTCGCCATGTGCTCCGGCGTAGGGGTTGAGGGTGAAGCGGCTCATGCCTGAAATCTCGGCCAGGCTGCGCTGCAGCCCGTCGTACACCTCAAGCGCGCCCTGCACAGTGGCATCGGGCTGCAGCGGGTGAAGCGAGGCAAACTGCGGCATGGCGGCAATCTCTTCGTTGATTTTGGGGTTGTACTTCATGGTGCACGAGCCCAGCGGATAGAATCCGGTGTCCACGCCAAAGTTGTTGTTGCTCATGTTGGTGTAGTGGCGCACCACGGTCAGCTCGTCGACCTCGGGCAGGGCGGGAGCCTCGCCGCGCATCAGCGTGCCGGGCAGCTCACTCAGTTTGTGGCCCTCAAATTCGTTGCGAGGCAGCGAGTACCCCCTGCGTCCTTCTTTCGAAAGCTCGAAAATCAGTTTTCCGTAATATGTATTGTTCATTTTTGCTTACGTGTTTTATAAAGGGGGTGTGTGTTAAAACTCTTTCACCAGCTGCACCAGGCGGTCGATTTCCTGCTTGCTGCGCATTTCTGTGACGCACAGCATCAGTTTGCCGTCGGCCACCTTCACGCCTGCCAGCACACCCTTGTCGGCGCAGTGCTTTATCAGCGCGTCCACGTCGAGGCTGGTGCTCATCACAAACTCGTTGAGGAAGGGCTTGCCGGGGTAGGCCAGCTGCATCTTGCCCGTTTTGCCAAGCTCGTCGGCCAGGTAGTGCGCGCCGCCATAGCCCAATTCGTTGACCTCGCGCAGGCCCTGCTTGCCCATGAGCGACATGTACACCGTCACATACAGTGCCATGAGGCTCTCGTTAGAGCATATGTTGCTCGTGGCCTTCTCGCGGCGAATGTGCTGCTCGCGCGCCTGCAGTGTGAGCACGAAGGTGCGCTTGCCGTCGAGGTCGGTGGTGGCTCCCACTATGCGGCCCGGCATTTTGCGTATCAGCTTCTTGCTGGTGCACATGAAGCCCACGTATGGGCCGCCGTAGCTCATGGGTATGCCCAGACTCTGGCCGTCGCCCACGGCTATGTCGGCGCCCCATTCGCCCGGAGTCTTTATCACTCCCAGCGCCGAGGCGTTGCAGTTCATTATCAGCAGGGCCTTGCTGGCGTGGCAGGTGTCGGCCCAGCCGGTGTAGTCCTCCAGAATGCCGTAGTAGTTGGGCGAGGCCACAATCACGCCGGCAGCGTCGCCGCGGCCCACCTTGGCCTCAAAGTCGGCCCGGCTGGTCACGCCGTCCTCCTCGGCAATCATCTCCACCTCCACGCCGTGATAGCTGGCGTAGGTTTCAATCACGCGCAGCACGGCGGGGTTGACGGTGGCCGACACCAGCACGCGGCGGCGCTTCTTGGCGTTGGCCACGGCCATCATCATGGCCTCGGCGGTGGCTGTGGCGCCGTCATACATCGACGCGTTGCTCACCTCCATGCCTGTGAGTTCGGCCATCATGCTCTGGTACTCGAATATGTATTGCAGAGTGCCTTGCGAAATTTCGGCCTGATAGGGCGTGTAGCTGGTGAGGAACTCACTGCGCTCCACTATGTTGCTCACCACGGCGGGCGAGTAGTGGTCTTGCACTCCGGCTCCGGCAAAGCAGGTCAGGGGCGAGTTTTTGGCTGCCAGCTGCTTGAAGAAGCGGCGTACCTCCACCTCGCTCATCGACAGGGGCAGGTCGTAGTCGCGGCCCAGGCGCAGCTCTTGCGGCACGTCGCCATACAGGTCGTCGGTCGACTTCAGTCCGCTTGCCTCCAGCATCTGCTTCACATCGGCCTCGGTGTGCGGAAAATATTTGTAAGTCATTATGTGATTATTCAAGTTGTAACAATTGTGATAGGAAAAAAGTGGCCTTTCGCTGACCGCCGGCGCTTACTCGCCAATGAACTTGGTGTAGGCCTCGGCGTTCATCAGCTTGCCGAGCTCGTCGGCGTCGCTCATCTTCACCTTTATAATCCAGTTGGCAAAGGCGTCTTTGTTGATCAGGCCGGGCTCGTCTTCCAAAGCCTCGTTGACTTCAACCACGGTGCCGCTCACAGGGGTGTTGAGGTCGCTTGCGGCCTTCACGCTCTCCACTGCGCCAAACTCTTCGCCGGCTTCCACCTCGTCGTCCACCTCGGGCATGTCCACATACACCACGTTGCCCAGTTCCTTCTGCGCATAGTCGGTGATGCCGATGTAGCCATATTCGCCGTCAACTTTCACATATTCGTGTGATTCGCTATAATATAATCCTTCAATTACCTTGCTCATAGTAGTTTATTTTTGTTTGTTATTTAATTGTGTAATAAAAAATAGGAGTCTTCAGTTGCTTATTTCTTGTAGCTCTTTTTGTAGAACTTCTTCTTCACCACCACTGCGGGGAACGTCTTTTTGCGTATGCGCACGCTCAGCGGAGTGTCGAGCGCGGCATATTGCGGCTTCACAAACGCCATGGCGATGCTCTTGTCCACCGATATGGCGTGGTAGCCTGTGGTGACGCTGCCCACCGTGTCGCCCTCGGCGTTGAGCACGTCGTAGCCGTGGCGCGGAATTGCCTTGCCCTCAAGTTCAAGGCCCACAAGCTTCATGGGTGCGCCTTCGGCCTTCTGCTTGGCCACGGCGTCTTTGCCAATAAACTCGTCCTTGTCGAGCTTCACGAAAAATCCCAGGCCAGCCATAATGGGGGTGATGTCGGCGCCCAGCTCGTCGCCATACAGCGGCAGGCCCACCTCAAAGCGCAGTGTGTCGCGGCAGCCGAGTCCGCACGGCTGCACGCCGGCCTCCATCAGCAGGTCCCACATCTTCACAATGGCCTTGTGGCTGGCGTAGATTTCAAATCCATCCTCGCCGGTGTAGCCCGTGCGACTCACGATAATGGTCTCACCGTCATACTCCATGGTCTTGAATGTGTAGAATGTGAGCTCGGCGCAGCCAATGCCCAGCACCTTCTCTACCGTGGCCTCAGCCTCGGGGCCCTGCACAGCCAGCTGGCCGTAGTAGTCGCTCTGGTGGTCGACCTTCACATCGTAGCCCTCGGCCTGCTCGTTGATCCAGGCCACATCCTTGTCGATGTTGGCCGCGTTTATCACCAGCAGCAGGTCGTTGTCGCCCATCTTGTACACCAGCAGGTCGTCCACGGTGCCGCCGTTGGGGTAGAGCATCATTCCATAGAATATCTTGCCCCGCTCGGCACCCTTGATGTCGTTGGTGAAGATGTGGTTTACAAACTTTTCGGCTTCGGGGCCGGTGATTTCCACCTCGCCCATGTGCGACACGTCAAACACGCCCACGCTGTTGCGCACCGCATTGTGCTCTTCCACTATGCCCGCATACTGTATGGGCATGTCAAAGCCGCCAAACGGGCTCATGAGTGCGTCCAGAGCCACGTGCTTGTCATAGAGGCAAGTTCTTTTGTTTTCAGCCATATCGTTAGTCAAATAAAAGGTGTATGAATTGTTTGTTATTTAAGTTCATTATTATTTCGCTCACATCCACTCCGGCCAGCGCGCGGGCCACATCTGCCTTGGTGTAGGGCACGCCCTCGAGCCGCTTGGCTATGCTGCCGTCGAAGTCGCCCACCAGAAAGTAGTCGCCGCCCATGTTGATGCGCTTTATCACGTTGTGGTACAGCTCCAAAGCCACCTCAAACTCGCCGCTGCCCTCGATTCGCACCGCGCGGCGCACGTTGCAGCGCGGGTTGCTGCCCATTATGAATTCGGGCTTGAGGTATGACTGCATTATCTCCTCTATTTTGGCCACATCGGCCTCGCCCAGTTCAATCTCGTCTGAGCACATGGTGCGCTTAACGTAGTCCTTAAACTCCTCGATGCTGATGTCCAGGTGCTGGCTCAGGGTGGTTATGTGGTTGCGCACCGACTGCACACCCTTGGCCTGCAGCTTGGCGGCCGACGGGGTGATGGCGTTCATCATGTTGGCCATGTCGGTGTCGTAGAGCATGGTGCCGTGCACAATGCTGCGGCCGGGCAGGTGATAGAAGGCGTTGCCGCTCACCTTGAGCCCGTCCACCAGAATGTCGTTGCGCGCGGTGTCGCTGGCGTTCAGCCCCAGGCCCTTGAGCATGGCCACCACCGCATGCGTGTAGGCGGCGTAGGTGAACTGCACGTTGTCGCTGCGCGTGATGTAGGAAAACATAATGTTGCTCATGTCGGCATACACGCATCCGCCGCCGCTCTTGCGCCGGTAGGTGTGAATGCCGTGCTCACGGCAGTAGTCCAAGTTCACTTCGTTTTCAATCAGCTGGTTGCGTCCGAAAATCACGGTGGGCTCCACCTGCCACATGAAGAATATGTCGTCCTCGCCAATTATTTGCGCCGCATATTCCTCCATTGCCAGGTAGAACGGGAGTATTCGCGTTTTGCTGTCGGGAAGCTTTAGATATTTCATGAGTCAGCCATTGTGTATTACTTTCCAAAGATACACAAATTATCCCAACCTTTCAATGATTTCAAATAATTTTAGCTTTTAATACCGCGGCTTTTTGCATTGCCGCGCTTTAGCAGTAATTTTGTGGCGTTTTTTCGGATTTAGACTATAGCAGATTTATGGAGAAATTCTCGCTCAAGGGCCACGGGTCGATGCTGCTTGCCAATGTGAGTTGGGGGTTGATGTCGCCGCTGGCCAAGGTGGTGATGGCGGGTGGTGTGGTCACTCCGCTCGTGCTCACCGACATGCGCATTTTCGGCGCCATGGTGCTCTTTTGGATAATGTCGGCATTCAGCAAGCCCGAGCACGTGCCGCCACACGACATGCTGCGCCTGTTCGCAGCCTCGCTGCTGGCAATTGTGCTCAATCAGGGCAGCTTCATTATGGGCGTGGGGCTGTCGTCGCCCGCCGACGCCTCAATCATCACCACCAGCATGCCGCTGTGGGCCATGATTCTGGCCGCCGTGGTGCTCAAAGAGCCCGTCACGGGCAAGAAAGTGGCCGGCATCGCCTTGGGCGCCTGCGGTGCGCTTATGCTGATTCTGGGCAGCGGTGTGGGCAATGCTTCGGCCGTCGACGCGCGCCACGTGGCCGGCGACCTGCTGGTGCTCTTCGCGCAGCTGAGCTATGCCAGCTATCTGGTGCTGTTCAAAAATTTCGTGTCGCGCTATTCGCTGGTCACCGTCATGAAGTGGATGTTCACCTACTCATTCCTGTGCACACTGCCGTTTTCCTACACATCGCTCGCCGCCATGCGGTGGACGGCACTCAGCGCAGCCACGTGGGGCTCGGTGGCATTCATTGTGGTGATGGGCACATTCGTGAGCTACATGCTCATAGTGGTGGGCCAAAAGTGCCTGCGCCCCACCGTGGCCGGCATGTACAACTACGTGCAGCCAGTGGTGGCCTGCATAGTGGCCGTGTGCCTGGGCCTCGACTCGTTCAACGCCATGAAGGGCGTGGCCGTGGTGCTGATATTCGGCGGAGTGTTTCTGGTCACGGCCAGCAAGAGCCGGGCCCAGGAGGTCAGCGAGAGCCGTCAGGCCGGCCGATGAACCGCGCCTCGGCCTTGCGCATCACGCGCATGTAGGCCGCCACCACCATTACGCCCGTCAGTGTCCACGATATGGGGTACACGGCCATCAGCACGTCAAACCCGTGCCACTCGGGGCACACCGCCGACACCCACACCACGCGCAGCAGGCAGGTGCCTATTATGGTGAGCACGGCCGGCGTCATCGACTTGCCCATGCCGCGCAGCACCGAACCCGTGATTTCATAGCTGCACGCGATGAATTGCAGCGCCAAGGCTATGTGCATGCGAGTGGCGCCATACTGCATCACGGCAGGGTCGGTGGAAAACAGGCCAAGAAAAAACTTGTTGAATATCACAAACGTCCAGTTGAGCACACCGCACAGCGTCACGCCCAGCCCCATGCATATCCAGAACACACGCTTCACGCGGTGCAGCAGCCCCGCACCATAGTTCTGGCCAACAAAGCTGATGGCAGCGCCGTTGAACGCCGCTATCACAAAATAGCAGTAGAACTCAAAATTGAGCGCGGCTGCCGAGCCCGCAATGGCGTCGGCCCCATAGGTGTTGATGGTTGACTGCACAAACACGTTTGATATTGAGAACACCATGCCCTGGATGCCCGCAGGCACGCCTATCTGCAGCATGCGCCGCAGCTGCGGCCCATGTATCTTCAGCTCCTTGAAGTGCAGACGGTAGGGCTCCTCCTCCCTGAGCAGCATGCGCACTATTATGGCGGCCGCCACGGCATTGGCAATGCCCGTGGCTATGGCCACACCCTCAACCCCCATGCCAAAGCACAGCACAAACACAAGGTTGAGCATGGTGTTGACCACGCCGGCAACTACAAGAATGTAAAGCGGACGGCGTGTGTCGCCCGTGCTGCGCATAATGGCCGAACTGAAGTTGAACACCATGAAGAAAGGCATGCCCATGAAATACACGCGCAGATAGAGCACCGCCATGTCGAGCACATCGCCGGGCGTGCCCATCAGCTCAAGAATGGGGCGCGCCACCACATTGCCCAGCACCATCAGAAACACACCGCTCGCCACAGCCACCAGCATCGACGTGGCCACCGACTTGCGTATACCCTCCTTGTCGTTGCACCCAATATAGTTTGAAATCACCGAGTTCGCACCCATCGATATGCCTACAAACAGATTGATGAGCAAACTTATTACAGGCGTATTGCTGCCCACTGCCGCAAGAGCTTTGCTACCCACAAACTGGCCCACCACGGCCACATCCACCGAGTTGAAAAGCTGCTGCAAAATGCTGCTGGCAGCCAGCGGCAAGCTGAACATCAATATCTTCATCAGCAGCGGCCCGTGCAGCATGTCGATAGAATTGCGTCCCTGTTTAGAATTAGCCATATTCCCTTAGATTATTCACTTACAACTGCAAAGTTACACAAAATTCCCCAAAACCGCCCCAAGCCAATGTCTCAGCCGTTTTCTGCCATAAAAAATGCTCCCCTGCCTCAGCCACTGAAATGTTCCTATGGTAATATGCCGTTGCCGCGTTTTGACCTCCTTGCAGAGCAAGTCAATTGCTTTTGCTGAGCAGAGCAGCCCGCATGGCCGCACCCAAATAACAAGAAGTCAAATAAGTATAGATAACTACCGAAAGGTATGGGTATACTTGCAAAACCTCCTCGAATTGCACACCGCCTATAAAACAAGCCGTTTGTGTGAACGTGCTGCAATTCAAAGTAAAATGATTGCCTTTGCGGCATAAAACAAGAATCTAATATGGCATATCTAAATAGAGCCTTTGACGTGCGACTTAAAGCGCACCTTAAAGCAATGGGGGCAGTGCTCATTGAAGGACCAAAATGGTGTGGAAAGACAACCACTGCCAAGCAGTTGGCCAATAGTGTTATTAGTTTACAAGATACTGGCCATCGTGAAGAATATTTGGCTACTGCCATTACCAAACCTTAGTTCTTGCTAGAAGGGGAAGTCCCTCGTTTGATAGACGAATGGCAAGATGCCCCAATGTTGTGGGATGCAGTGCGTACAAAGATTGATGAGCGTGGCTTGCCTGGTCATTTCATATTGACGGGGTCTAACGCTGTTGACGATAGTAAAATCCATCATAGTGGAACAGGACGTATTTCTCGTATGGAAATGCTTCCCATGAGCCTGTGGGAATATGGTGAATCGAATGGCAGAGTGTCATTGATGGAGATATTAATGAGTAAAACTTAGTTCTATTATTGTCCGCTAAAACTTAAAATAGCATAGAGACCCTATCCGCAATGCCCATAAACAGGCGTTGCGGATGTTTTTTTAATGAGGCCATTTTTGGTGCTTAGTAAGCAAATGGGCTGAAAGGCAGGGGCAATAATCTTTATGGTGTGGCAAAAATCATGGGTGTCATGAAGCCCTGTTATCACTTTTTTGCACAAAATGACGGGTGGAGTGCAAGTTTTGATGTAACTTTGTCGCAATTATGACGTCGGCTTGGCGTCGCGTCCTACCGATGGCAAGCCGCATTCTACATCTATTATAAAGCATATCGTTGTGGGAAAACGCTGTCGTTCTCTCGCGGCAAACGAGAAATTTAGAATTTTATATAATACAAAGAAAACAATTATGTCTTTTAATTTGTTGAAAGGAAAGCGCGGTATCATCTTCGGCGCATTGAATGACGCATCGATTGCGTGGAAAGTTGCAGAACGTGTGGTGGAAGAGGGCGCGCAGATTGTGCTCACCAACACTGCGGTGGCTTGCCGCATGGGCACCATCGACGAACTGGCCAAGAAGACTGGCGCCACCATAATCCCCGCCGACGCCACGTCGGTTGAAGATCTCACCAACCTTTTCGTTGAGGCTCAGAAGGCGCTGGGCGGAAAAATTGACTTTGTGCTCCACTCTTGCGCCATGAGCGTGAACATGCGAAAGAAACGCACTTATGACGATCTCGACTACTCTTTCTTGAGCAAGACGCTCGACATCTCGGCCATCTCGTTTCACAAGATGCTGCAGGCCGCCAAAAAGCTCGATGCCCTCAACGAGTGCGCCTCGGTGCTGGCCCTTACCTACATAGCCTCTCACCGCACATTCTTTGGCTACAACGACATGGCCGACGCCAAGTCGCTGCTTGAATCGATTGCCCGCAGCTTTGGCTACATCTATGGCCGCGAGAAGCAGGTGCGCATCAACACCATCTCGCAGTCGCCCACATTCACCACTGCCGGCAGCGGCATCAAGGGCTTCGACGGCCTTTATGACTTCTCCGACCGCATGTCGCCTCTGGGCAACGCCAGTGCCGACGAGTGCGCCGACTACTGCGTGGTGATGTTCTCTGACCTCACCAAGAAGGTGACCATGCAGACGCTGTTTCACGATGGCGGATTCTCGAGCATGGGCATGTCGCTGCGCGGCATGACGCAATACAACAAGTCGTTTATCGACGAAAACCGCGACGAGAACGGCAAAATCATCTACGGATAATCACCACTGTGTGTGTGCTCCCGCGCCTGTTTTTTGAGGGCGTAAACACACACATGCCATATAAGAATAAAGCATCGGCAACGTGTGGCCCCTAAGGCCACTGGTTGCCGATGCTTTGCTTTTTTGCAGCTGTTGGCCGTGGGGGTGGTTACTTGCCCATGCTTATGCGCCACTCGCCCTTTTTGTTGAGGCGCAGCTTCACGCTCTCGCTGGTGGAGTCGCTTTTTTCATAGGCCACTCTCATCTTCACCACGGCGCTGCTGTCGTTCACCTCTTCCGACACCACGCGGTAGCCGGTGATTTCGCCCTTCTGCTCCAGCGATGAGGCATATTTGCTTTGCAGCATTGCCGCCATTGCCTCCTGTTCGCTCTTCAGCTTGTCGCCAGTCAGCGAGTCGTTGTAGTACATCAGTTTGCTGTAGCCCTCAAAGTCCTTCTTTTGCAGGCACTCAATCGATTTCTCGGCCACGCCGGTGGGGGTGTTGCCCTTGCCGCAGCTCACGGCCAGCAGTGCCATCAGGCAGGCGGTCACAATGGTTAGAATCTGTTTCATTGTTGTTTCACTGTTTTGTTGTGTTAATAAAAAAAGGTGGGTTAAAACTCTGCTACGGTGGTTAGGCGGCGCGACGCGCCGAAGTCGCTTGGCAGCCAGCAGCGGGTGTGCAGCCCAGGCAGGTTCACCTCGTGGGTGGAAGGCCCGGCAATGTCGAGCCCCGCGCTGGCATAGGCGCGCGCCACCAGCTCGGTGCAGTAGAGGCGCGTGGTGTCGGCCGAGTCATAGTCGTGGTCAAACTCCGTGCCGCGCCTGTATGCGGCCATGGCCCACACCGCTGCCTTGTGGGCCGCATCCCGGTTGGCTGGGCGGCGCACGGCTCCGCAGGTGGCCATCATCGTGCTGAAGAATTTGGTGGGGGAGTCGAGCTTCACGCGGTCGATGTCGCCGGCAAAGTCGGGTTCGCCAGGCACGGCATGCACTATCATGGGGTGGCCGCACGAGTCGGCCACAATGCCCACGTGCGAATACCGTCCGCCGCGGTCGGCCGCCACCACTGCGTGGCTGGTGGCCCCGCCGCCCATGCGCAGCACCACGTCGCCCTCGCGCAGCTCGGTGCCGGCGGGCAAAATGCATCTGCCGTGCCGGGTGCCGCCGCTGCAGGCTGCCGTGGCAGCCGCCAGCGCTGTGGCCCATGCTATTACCGTGATTGCCTTCATAAGTGTGGCAAATTTAGGCATTTGCGCCCACTGCTGCAATAGTCCGCCATATGTTGTGCAACATAATGCGCTACCGTTTAGGGCCATTGCCGCGGCCTGGGCGGCGCGGGCCTCCGTGGCCGCGGGGCTGCTGGTCGCGGCGCACCGGGCCCATGTAGCCCACGCCGTGCGGATACAGCTTGTCAATCAGGTCGGGGCGGCGCATGCGGCGCAGGGCCTGCACTATGCCGCGCTTGTAGGCGCTCTCATACCAAAAGAAGAATTGCCGCTGCGCCAGCTTCTCCTCGGGTGAGTGGGCAGTGTACACCGGCTCGAGCGTGTAGGGGTTGAGTCCTGTGTAGTAGGCCTCGGTCGACACCGTCATGGGGGTTGGGGTGAAGTCTTGCACCTGCTCAAGGTGGAAGTCCAGCTCCTTTGTGATTACGGCCAGTTCGGCCATGTCCTCCTCGTGGCAGGCAGGGTGCGACGAGATGAAGTAGGGGATGAGTTGCTCTTTTAGCCCATACTGGGCGTTGACGCGGTCGAACAGCCGCTTGAACTGCCTGAACAGCTCAAACGGCGGCTTGCGCATCATCATCAGCACGGCGTCGCTGGTGTGCTCGGGTGCCACCTTGAGGCGGCCCGACACGTGGTGGCGAATCAGCTCCTCGTTGTATTGCGCGTTCACTTTGTCGATTTCGGGGTCGCCCGTGCGGTGCATCGACAGGTCGTAGCGCACGCCGCTGCCTATGAACGACTTTTTCACCAGCGGGTTGGCGTCGACTGAGTGGTAGATGTCGAGCAGGCGGCTGTGGTCGGTGTTGAGGTTGGGGCACGGCTTGGGGTGCAGGCACGAGGGGCGCGCGCACCGCTTGCACCGATCCAAGTCGCGGCCGTGCAGCGAATACATGTTGGCGCTGGGGCCGCCCAGGTCGCTGATGTAGCCCTTGAAGTCGTCCATGTGTGTCACCTGGTCCACTTCGCGCATAATGCTGCGCTTGCTGCGCGAGGCTATGAATTTGCCCTGGTGGGCGCTGATGGTGCAGAAGGCGCAGCCGCCAAAGCAGCCGCGGTGCATGTTCACCGAGTGGCGTATCATCTCGTAGGCGGGAATGCGCTTGCCGTTGTAGCGCGGGTGGGGCAGGCGTGTGTAGGGCAGGTCGAACGAGGCGTCGATTTCCTCGGTGGTCATTGGCGGATTGGTGCGGTTCACCTTTATGGCAATGTCGCCCGTGGCCTGCCACAGGTCGCGTCCGTTCCAGCGGTTGCTCTCCACTTCCACATATTTGAAGTTTTCGGCCTGGCTACGCTTCGAGTGCAGGCACTCCTCATAGGAGTGCAGCACCACGTTGTGGGCGTCGGTGGCGCTGGGCATCTCGCTCAGCGGGCGGCGCACCACCGTTTGCGGTATGCTGGTCAGCTCGTCCACGCTGCGGCCGGCGCTCAGCGCGTCGGCCACCTCAATCACAGGCTTCTCGCCCATGCCGTAGATGATGATGTCGGCGCGGCTGTCGGCCATTATCGACGGGCGCAGGCGGTCTTGCCAGTAGTCGTAGTGGGCCACGCGGCGCAGCGAGGCCTCAATGCCGCCGGCCACTATGGGCACGTCGGGAAACAGCTTTTTCAGCGCCTCGGCATACACAATGGTGGGGTAGTCGGGCCGCTGCCCGGCGCGGCCGCCTGGGGTGTAGGCGTCGTCGCTGCGACGGCGGCGGTTGGCCGTGTAGTGGTTCACCATCGAGTCCATGGCGCCGGCGCTGATGCCGAAAAACAGCTTCGGGCGGCCAAGTTTGGCAAAGTCGCGCAGGTCGTCGCGCCAGTTGGGCTGCGGCACTATGGCCACATTGTAGCCGTGCGCCTCAAGGGTGCGGCCTATCACGGCCGGACCCATCGACGGGTGGTCGATGTAGGCGTCGCCCGAGAACAGAATCACGTCGATGTGGTCCCATCCCAGGTGCTCAATCTCCTTTTTGGTGGTGGGCAGCCACTGGCGGTCGATGTGGTGGCTGCGTGGCTGCTTGTCGGTTGCGTTGTGCTGCTGCTTCATTCTGCTGCTGATTGTTTGTTTTGTTGTTGGTCGAGGCGTTGCTGCAGTTTCAGCATCTCGTCGCGGTATTGCGCCGCCTCGATGAAGTCCATGCGCTTCGATGCCTCCAGCATCTGCTGACGCAGGTGGTCGATGGCCTTCTCGAGGCTTGCGGGCTTCATGTAGGCCACCACAGGGTCGGCCGCTATGCCCGCGCTCTTGTCAAACTCGGCCTCGCACTGCTGCCGCAGCGACGAGAAGTCGGCCACATTGTTCTCATATTTGCGGGCGTGCTTGGCGGCCTTGTCGCCGCTTGCGGGCGCAATGTCGGTGTCGACGCCTATAATCGAGTTGCGCGCCTTCACTATGGCCTGCGGCGTTATGCCGTGCTCCTCATTGTATTTCAGCTGTATGGTGCGGCGGCGGTCGGTCTCGTCGATGGTGCGCTGCATCGAGTCGGTGATTTTGTCGGCGTACATTATCACCTCGCCGTTGAGGTTGCGCGCCGCGCGGCCGGCCGTCTGCGTGAGTGCGCGGTGCGATCGCAGGAATCCCTCCTTGTCGGCGTCGAGAATGGCCACCAGCGACACCTCGGGCAGGTCGAGGCCCTCGCGCAGCAGGTTCACGCCCACCAGCACGTCGATGTTGCCGGCGCGCAGGTCGTCGAGAATCTGTATGCGGTCGATGGTCTCCACATCGCTGTGCATATAGGCGCACTTGATGTTGATTTTCGCCAGATAGTCGGTCAGCTCCTCGGCCATGCGCTTGGTGAGGGTGGTCACCAGCGTGCGCTGCTTCAGCTCCACGCGCTTCTGAATTTCCTCCACAAGGTCGTCCACCTGGTTGAGGCTGGGGCGCACGGTGATTTTCGGGTCGAGCAGCCCGGTGGGCCTTATCACCTGCTCCACCACCACGCCTTCGCTTTGCTGCAGCTCGTAGTCGGCCGGTGTGGCGCTCACATAAATGGTCTGGTGGGTCAGCGCCTCAAACTCCTCGAAGCGCAGCGGGCGGTTGTCGCGCGCCGCGTCGAGGCGGAATCCGTATTCCACCAGAGTGTTTTTGCGGCTCTGGTCGCCGCCATACATGGCCCTCACCTGCGGAATGGTGGCGTGGCTCTCGTCGATTATCGTCAGGAAGTCCTTGGGCATGTAGTCGAGCAGGCAGTAGGGGCGCGCTCCGGGCGCGCGCCCGTCGAAGTATCGCGAATAGTTCTCGATGCCCGAGCAGTAGCCCACCTCGCGAATCATCTCCAAGTCGTAGGTCACGCGCTCATACAGCCGCTTGGCCTCGGCGGGGCGGCCTTCGCGCTTAAACATCTCCACCTGCGTGCCCAGGTCCACGTCAATCTGGCCCAGCGCGCTGTTCATCTTGTCCTTGGTGGTGACAAACACGTTGGCCGGGAAAATGCGGAATCCCTCCACATCTTCCTTGGGCATCTGCGTCACGGTGTCGAGCAGCTGCATCTGCTCAATCTCGTTGCCCCAGAATATCACGCGCAATATAATCTCCTCGTCGGCCAGAAAAATGTCTACTGTGTCGCCCTTCACGCGGAAGTTGCCCGGCTGCAGGTCGATTTCGTTGCGCGAATACAGGGCGTCGACCAGCCGGCGCAGAAACTCGTCGCGCCCCACCGAGTCGCCCACTTTGGCATATATGGTGTTGGCCTCGATGTCTTGCGGGTTGCCCATGCCGTAGAGGCACGACACACTCGACACCACCACCACGTCGCGCCGCCCCGACAGCAGCGCCGTGACGGTGCTCAGGCGCAGCCGCTCAATCTCGTCGTTGATCATCAGGTCTTTTTCGATGTATTTGTCCACGGCGGGAATGTAGGCCTCGGGCTGGTAGTAGTCGTAATACGACACAAAGTATTGCACCGAGTTCTCGGGGAAGAAACCCTTGAACTCGGCATAGAGCTGCGCCGCCAGCGTCTTGTTGTGCGACAGCACCAGCGTGGGGCGCCCCGTGCGCGCAATCACGTTGGCCATGGTAAACGTCTTGCCCGAGCCCGTGACGCCTTGCAGCGTCTGGTAGGGCACGCCGCTGTTCACCCCCTCGGTGAGCGCCTTTATGGCCTGGGGCTGGTCGCCCGTGGGGGCGTAGGCCGAGTGTAGTTTGAATTCCATCTTGCTGCTCCTTTCCTTTGATTTCTGCCAAATTGCAAATTTACGCAAAAATAGCCGTATCTGTGTCCCAAAAGCGCCAAAATCACATTAAGTATGTGAGCGGGCGGGTGCGTGCGGGCCTTATGGCGCCGTTGCACCGCGGCACCCAATTGGGCCTGAGAAATTGCAAAATGCGCGTGCTTAAAGAAAAATATGAAATTTTTTTCCGATTTTAAGAGATTAATTAGTAAATTTGCAGCCTGTATACTAAAAGGCACATAAAGTGCCCTCACTAAGAGGATAATCCCCCTCCTTTTAGATGCAGATAGTTTTAAAATTTTTCTATAAAGACAAACAATGAAGCTATTACAAGCTAAGTTAGCAAAGTATCAGGAGCCGCAAAAGGCGCAGGCTCTGGGCATATATCCCTATTTCAGGGCAATATCGAGCGAACAGGACACTGAGGTCCTCATCAATGGTAAAAAAGTGCTGATGTTTGGGTCTAACTGCTACTCCGGCCTTGTTAACCACCCGAAAATCAAGGAGGCCGCCATTAAGGCCATCGAGAAGTACGGCACCGGCTGCGCCGGCTCGCCTTTCCTCAACGGCACACTCGACATTCACAAAAAACTGGAGAAGCGCCTTGCTGCCTATGAGGGCAAGGAAGACGCCATGATCTACTCCACAGGCTTTGGTGTGAACCTGGGTGTGGTGTCGACCCTCACCGGCCGCGAAGACTACATCCTGTGGGACGAGCAAGACCATGCTTCGATTATCGAAGGTCGCCGTCTGTCGTTCTCCAACTCGCTTAAATATAAGCACAACGACATGGCATCGCTCGAGACGCAACTCAAAAAGTGCGAGCCCGACCGCGTTAAGCTCATCGTCACCGACGGTGTGTTCTCGATGGAGGGTGACGTGTGCAAGCTGCCCGACATCGTTGACCTGGCCCGCAAATACAAGGCAAGCGTCATGGTCGATGAGGCTCACGGCATAGGCGTGTTTGGCAAGGGTGGCCGCGGCGTGTGCGACCACTTTGGCCTCACCGACGAGGTCGACCTGATTATGGGCACCTTCAGCAAGTCGCTGGCTTCGCTGGGCGGCTTCATTGCCACCGACAAGGTGATCACCAACTATCTGCGCCACCACTCGCGCTCCTACATATTCACCGCCAGCATCACACCCGCGTCCACTGCTGCCGTCGATGCCGCGCTCGACATTCTTGAGGCCGAGCCAGAGCGTCAGGAGCACCTGTGGAACATCACCCGCTATGCCCTTGAGGGCTTCCGCGAGATGGGATGCGAGATAGGCCGCACCGAGACGCCGATTATCCCCCTCTTTATCCGCGACAACAACAAGACGTTTGCCATCACTCGCGACCTCTTCAACGAGGGTATTTTCGTGAACCCCGTAGTGTCGCCCGCCGTTGCGCCCAACGACACTCTAATCCGCTTCAGCCTCATGGCCACGCACACCAAGGATCAGGTGACCATAGCACTCGAGAAAATTCAGAAAGTGTTCCGCTCCTACAATCTTATTCCCTGATGTAGAGCGATTTGCAAAAGAATGAATAATATAAGCCGCTGCCCAGTGCAGCGGCTTTTTTCGTGCCCAAAACTTGCAAAAGTAAAAATAACTATTCCGCCCCGAAAAAACTTCCGCAAAATGTTTTGCGGTTGTTATTTTTTAGTAATTTCGCATATGGATTGACAACACATAAAAACTAAGCATATACATAAGTATGGTTTACAAATTTTTTGTAGGCTCGGAAGAAGCCGAAAAATTCAAGTTAGAGATTGTTATCGACTCTGAAGACACTTTCCTGCGGCTGAGAAACACCATTCTTGACGCTGCCGGATATTCGCGCGACGAGCTCGACTCATTCTATATTTGCGACGACGACTGGGAAAAAGACACCGAAGTCACATATATCGACATGGACTCAGACTCCGACGAAGACGTGTGGCTCATGGGCGACACACCACTCGACGAGCTTGTGGAAGACGAAGGCCAGAAGCTGAAGTTTGTGTTCGACTACGAAAACGAGCGCTACTTCTTCATGGTGCTCAAGGAGACCATTCCCGGCAAGCACATGTACGACCCCCTGTGCCAGCGCAAGGAGGGCAAGGCGCCCGCCGAGAAGCTGAGGCAGGTGGTGTCGAAGCCCGCGCCCAAGCAGCAGACGGCCGCCGACGAGTTTGACTCCTCGGAGTTCTACGGCGATGAGTCGTATAACGAAGATGAGCTGAGCAACCTCGAAGGCCTCGACGGCGAAGACGAGATTTAATCCCTGCCTGCATCGAAGCTGCGACAACAGCGACAACGAAAACGAGAGTGGGGCG
>CAKUMB010000026.1 GCA_934667475.1 uncultured Muribaculaceae bacterium
TCCGTAAAGTCCTATTGTCACGTGGCAGGCCAATAGGCTTTACCACCAAACTAATGCTGCAAATATACAAAAATAACACACATCTTATCGCTAAGCGGCGGCATTTTGGGGGCGGCAATGTTTGGCGGGGTGGGCGGATTTGGGTAATTTTGCCATTGGATTGCAACAATTGGCAAAAACATAACAAAAATAAACCCTACATTATGAACTATTTCAAGCAAACTGTAATGGCTTCGCTCACGGCACTCACTGCCGTGTCGGGCGCCCGGGCCGCCGAGGCCGAGGCTCCGCTCATCGAGAAGCCCGTGGTGAAGGTGGAGAACGGCCAGTTCACCCCCGAACTGCTGAATGCGCTGGGCCGCGTCAGCGACCCGCAGCTGTCGCCCGACGGCAAGCGCGTGCTGTATGGCGTGTCGTATCCCAGCGTGGAGCAGAACAAGAGCAACCGCGAGCTGTGGGTGGTGGACATCGACGGAAAAAACGCGCGCCAACTCACGCGCACCAAGAGTTCGGAGCAAAATGCCGTGTGGATTGACGGCGGCAGCCGCATCGCCTTTATCTATCCCGACGACAATGGCGACTACCAGGTGTGGACAATGAATGCCGACGGCACAGGACGCCGCTGCGTGAGCGCGGTGAAGGGCGGCGTGGACGGCTTTAAGCTGAGCGACGACCAGAAGAAGATAGTGGTGATAAGCCAGGTGAAGTATGGCCAGACGGCACAGGACGTGTATCCCGACCTGCCCAAGGCCGACGGCCGCATCATCGACGACATGATGTATCGCCACTGGGACGAGTGGGTGAGCACCGTGCCCCACCCCTTTGTGGGCGATTTCGACGGCAATGCCGTGAGCAACCTGCGCGACGTGCTCGAAGGTGAACCCTATGAAAGCCCCATGAAGCCCTGGGGCGGCGTGGAGTCGCTGGCCTGGGCACCCGACGGCAAGAGCCTGGTGTATGTGTGCCGCAAAAAGACGGGAAAAGCTTATGCAATATCCACCAACAGCGACCTCTACCAGTGGGATGTGGCCACGGGCAAGACGGTGAAAAACCTCACCGAAGGCAACCTGGGCTATGACACCTACCCAGTGTTTTCAAAAAGCGGCCGCAAGCTGGCATGGCTATCGATGGAGCACGACGGCTATGAGGCCGACAAAAACCGCATAATGGTGATGGACATGGCCACTGGCCAAAAACAGGACATCACAGTGGACTGGGACTACACGGCCGACGCCATTGCATGGTCGGCCGATGAAAAATACATCTACTTCCTGGCGGCCTACCAGGGCGCCGCACCGCTGTTCCGCATCAATGTGGCCACCCGCAAGGTGGAGACGGTGGCCGACGGCCAGTGGGACTACGCCGCCATTGTGCCCATGGCCAAGGGCAGAGTGCTGACCATGCGCCACTCGATGAAGCAGCCCGACGAGCTGTATGTGGTGGCCAAGGCAGGCAAGGAGCCCGTGAAGATAACCAGCGTGAACGACGACCTGATGGGCCAGCTGGCCGACATCACCGTGGAGAAGCGCATGGTGCCCACCACCGACGGCAAGCAGATGGCCACCTGGGTGCTGCTGCCGCCCAACTTCGACCCCAACAAAAAGTATCCCGCACTGCTCTTCTGCGAGGGCGGCCCGCAGTCGCCCGTGAGCCAGTTCTGGAGCTACCGCTGGAATCTGCGCCTGATGGCGGCCAACGGCTACATTGTGATTGCCCCCAACCGCCGCGGCCTGCCCGGCTTCGGCACCGAGTGGAACGCCCAGATATCGAAAGACTACGGCGGCCAGAACATGAAGGACTATATGAGCGCGGTTGACTACATGAAGCAGTTCCCCTACGTCGACGGTGAGCACATAGGCTGCACAGGCGCCAGCTATGGCGGCTACAGCACCTATTGGCTGGCCGGACACAACCAGGACAAGCGCTTTGCCTGCTTCCTGGCCCACGCCGGCATCTTCAACCTCGAGGCTCAGTATCTCGAAACCGAGGAGATGTGGTTTGCCAACTGGGACATGGGCGGCGCATTCTGGGACAAGGACAACGCCGCTGCCCAAAACACATTTAAGACGGCCGACCCCCACAAGTTTGTGCAAAACTGGAACAGCCCCATAATGGTGACCGTGGGCGAGAAGGACTACCGCATCTCGTTCACCCAGGGCATGCAGGCGTTCAACGCCGCCAAGCTCATGGGTCTGCCAGCCCGCTTCGTGTCGTTCCCCAGCGAAAACCACTGGATTGTGAAGCCGCAGAACTCAGTGCTGTGGCAGCGCGAGTTCTTCAAGTGGTTCGACCAGTGGCTCAAGCCCAAGAAGTAATCCTACACACATAGTATAGGCACCATATGCCAATGCCCCGCGGCCAACGTTTTGGCCACGGGGCATTGTTTTTTGTCGCGTGGGGGGGGGTGACACAGCGTCAGTGCCATGAGGTGCGGCACGATTTTTGCTGCATAAGTTTCATATAAACAAGACGAAAAAAAACGACTAGCATAGTTATGGAAAAGAACGAAACTCCTGTGCTGCTGCTCACAGGCTATCTGGGCAGCGGCAAAACCACACTGCTCAACCGCATCCTCACCAACAAGAAGGGCATTAAGTTTGCCGTGATTGTCAACGACATAGGCGAGGTGAACATCGACGCCAGCCTCATTGAGCAAGGCGGCATGGTGGGCAAAAAGGACGACAGCCTTGTGCCGCTGCAAAACGGCTGCATTTGCTGCACGCTGAAGATGGACCTCGTGCAGCAGCTGAGCGACATCGTGGGCCAGCACCGGTTTGACTACATAGTGATAGAGGCCAGCGGCATCTGCGAGCCGGCGCCGATTGCGCAGACCATCAGCGCATATCCGCAGATGTATCCCAAGATGGCCGAAAAAGGCCGCGCCAAGCTCGACGCCATAGTCACCGTGTGCGACGCCTTGCGCCTGCGCGATGAGTTTGCCGAGGGCAACGACTTGAAGCGCAAAGACCTTGGCGAGGACGACCTGGCCAGCCTCGTGATTCAGCAAGTGGAGTTTTGCAACATGATATTGCTCAACAAGGCAGCAGAGGTGAGCCCCGAAGAGCTTGACCGCATCACCATGATTCTGCACCAAATTCAGCCGCAGGCCGAGATAGTGCCGTGCAACTATGGCGATGTGGACCTTGACAAGATACTTAACACACACCTTTTCAACTTCGAGCGCGTGGCCACATCGGCACGGTGGATCGAGGCCGTGGAGGCCGATGAAGACGACCTTGAAAATGAGGAAGAGGGTGAGGCCCTGGAATATGGCATAGGCACATTCGTGTACTACCGCCGCAAGCCCATGGATATGGTGGAGTTCGACCAGTTTGTGGCACGCAAGTGGCCCAAGAGCGTGATTCGCTGCAAGGGCATGTGCTACTTCGGCGACGAGCGCGACACGTGCTACGTGTTTGAGCAGGCAGGCAAGCAAATTTCGATGCGCAACGCCGGCCAGTGGTATGCCACCATGCCGGCCGACGAGTTTGCCGAGTTCTCAAAGCAGAACCCCGGCGTGCTGCGCGACTGGGACCCCAAGTATGGCGACCGCATGCAAAAGCTGGTGTTCATAGGTCAGAACATGGATCGCGCCGCCATCGAGGCCGACCTCGACAAGTGCCTGCTGAAAGAGTAACCGCACACCGCATCAAAAGTCTCTGGCGTGACCATAAGCCATGTGCACGGCATTGCGCTGTGAAAAAGCATAGCCATGCTGCATGAAGGCTGCGGCAGAGTGCACCATTGGAATAAAAAAACGGCGGCGGGGGCTGGATTTCAAACCGAAGAATCCAGCCCCCGCCGTTTCTGTTTGAGCGGTGCGCCTACTTTTTGCCGCCAAGACGCTTGGCGGCCTGCGAGAGCATGCCGCTCATGAAGCCGTCGCTGAGGCTGCCGGCCAGTTCGTTGAGCGACTTCACGCACAGGTTGCGCTCCTCGTCGTTGAGCCGCTTTTTGTCGGCCTCCTCATTGCAAATCTTATACATGGTGGTCACATACAGGTTGAGCGCAGTCTCGTTGCCCTTCTGGCTGAGCTGCTTTATCTGCTGCCGATAGAAGCCAAACATGCGCATGAAGTCCACGTTGCTGTTAATATTGTCGCCCAGCGTGGTGCGGCCGTTGCTGTTATACGATGTGATGCCGCCGTTGCCTATCACCGTGGTAGTGCCGTCGGCCGAGGTGGCCACGATGCTGTTGCCGCCAAGCTTAACCATGGTTTTCCCAACCGTGGCAGTAGGCCGCTTTGAATGCACGCATGCCACATAGCCAGTGTACAGCGGCTTGCCGTTGTCGTCTTCCTCATCGTCGTCGCTCCACTCCAGCACGTAGCAGTAGCGGTAGTCATTGTTTGCCGGGTCTTTGTAGCACAGCACCCGTGAGTAGTAGTCGTCATCCTTGCCCACTGTCAGATTAGAACCGTCGGGCAGATTCACGAGCATGCGCTTGTAGTTGTCATCGTCCTTTTCTTGAAACTCCGAAAAGTAGGACTCAGGACGGCCTTGCTTGAACAGTTTGTCGATGTTGAGCACCACGTCTTTCTTGCCCTTTGGCAGACTGAAGTAGTAGATTTTGTAGTCGGCCGAGTTGCCATCGTCGTTGGTGGTTTCGCTTGTGGTGGAGCGCACCACATAGTTCGACCGCGCGAGGCTGCTTATGGCGTTGTCGATGCTTGCGTTTTGGGCCGCAGCCGGAATGCTGGCGATAGCGGCCATTGCGGCAACAGCTGCCGCTGCTATTACTGAATGTTTCATTGTTGAGGTATTTTTAAGAGAAATCCTTTTTAGTCACTTTTTGCTATGGCACTTCTTCGGGCACATCACCCGAGTCGCTGCACATCACAGCCACTGCCGCGCCCTGCTCCATGAGGGCCATGGCCTGCTGGGTGCGGCTGTCACTCTCGAGGCGCGACAGCCACCGGTCGTATTCGGCGGCCACCACCATCTCGCTATATTCAGCCACGCCATCGGCCGTGGGCACCGGCACTTCGTGGGTGCGCAGGTGGCCACTGCGCACATGCCCAGCCTTGATATCAGCCTTGACCGCCTGGGCAATGTGTGGCGAAAACTCGCTGGCGGCTACCGGTGTGGCTGGTGCCGGAGCGACAGAGGCCGACGGATTGGCGGTCGCCGTCAGCTGGGCAACGGTGGCACTTTGACGACCGCCAGCACTATCGCTGCCGGCGGGGACCAAGCGCAGCGCAGCTACCACAACAGCCACTATCACAGCCGCAGCGGCCGCCCACCGCGATGCCCTGCGCCACCACGGCACAATGTGGACCGCCTCGGCCGCCGTGCCACTCACAGCCACTCCGTCGGCTGGCATGCCGGCATCGAAGTAGGCAAACAAGGCCTTGTAGTCGGCCCATTCATCGGGCACATCGTGCGTCCTGAAGTATGCGGCAAGCCGTGCCTCCTCGTCAATAGAGGTTTGGCCGCTCATGAAGCGGTCAATCAGCCGTTGTATGTCAGCATTGCTCGTAGTCATATCTAAGTTACATTATTTACATATAAAGTTTCACTTCACGCCAGACGCTTGCGCCGGATTTCCTCAAGCATCTTGCGGCGCGCCCTGGCCAGCAGTGTGCTCACCGAAGCCTCGCCTATGCCCAGCAGCCGGGCAATCTCGGCATTCGACCGGTGCTCCACCTGCCGCATCACCAGCACACTGTGCTGTGTGCTGGGCAGCCGCTGCACCATGTCGGCCACTTCGCGCTCAAGCTCTCGGAACTCCAGCTGCTGCTGCGCGTTGCGCTCTGTGCTTGCCGAGTCAAAATCGTCGCCAAGGGCCACCGTGCGGCGTGCCGCGCTACTGCGCATAGTGCTCAACGTGAGGTTGCGCGCCATGACGGCCGCCAGCGCCTCAACCGAGCGGTAGCGGTCCAGCTGCTGCCGCATCGACCACAACTTGAGCATCACATCCTGCGCCAGGTCGTCGGCCTCGCAAGCCGTGGCCCCGCAGTTGCGGCACACCGCCAGGGCCTTCAGCCGCAGCGACGGTGCCAGTTGCTCAAAAGTGGTTTCGTCCATCAGATGCCTTTTTTATCACGTCTTCACCAACAAGACGCAAATAAAGTCCATTTTCAAACACCCCACAACTATTTTTCCGAAAAAAACTTTGCTTACTGCCACGTAATGGAGTCCACAGGGCCCAACGGACCGACTTTGGGGGCGTAGCGGCGGGGCAGCCTCTACCGCCCTCACCCCCACAGGCAGGGATTATGTGATTTCAATGCTTACCCTATTAAGTCTTTGATGTCTTTTGACTGTTTTGCCAACCTTAGCAGAACCGACTTAGCCAAATCATCATCCAAGGATCGGTATCTATTCATTAAAAATTCTTTCAATTCACAGTAACTCATAACCTCATCACAGTCCTCTAATATCAGTTCTTTTTTATTGAAATGGATTATTGCATTTATGAAATTTGATTTTCTTTTTCCCGTCAATTTAAATATATGCCCACTTACATCAACATATTTTTGATTTAAGTAGAATTCTTCAAATATGCTATTATCACGCGGATAATCCCATAAATCGCCAATATGGATTTCTTCCAGATGCTCTGAGCTTAGCACCCTTAGAGAAATATTAAGCGCTGGAAATCGTATTGCCATAATCAGAATGTCGGGATGGTTTTTTTTCTGTGAATTTTAATTATCGTCTGGGTAATAAGTGCCGCGGTGCAGCCGTTAAGTTATTTAGTGACATCAACATTAATTACACATATCAACATCAATGGAACTGAAAGCACGATTTGACCACTTCAACTTCAATGTGAGCGACCTTGACAAGAGCATCGACTTCTATGCCAAGGCTTTCGGGCTTAAGGAGCACCACCGCAAGGTGGCTGCCGACGGCTCGTTCACGCTTGTGTATCTCACCGACAGCGACAGCGGGTTTCTGCTGGAGCTGACGTGGCTGCGCGACCACCCGCAGCGCTACGACCTGGGCGAGTGCGAGTTTCACCTGTGCCTTCGCGTGGCTGGCGACTACGACAAGTGGCGCGAATACCACAAGGCCATGGGCTGCGTGTGCTTTGAAAATGAACAGATGGGCCTCTATTTCATGGAGGATCCTGACGGATACTGGATTGAGGTGCTTCCGCTAAAGTGAAGCCGTGACGCCATATGAACAAGACTTGCAAGATTCTGGCCGTGGCGGCTGTGCTGGCCGCCGTGGCCTACACCATTGTGCCCTTTGACTACGACCGCGAGGGCGTGCTGGGCTATGCCGACGACTTTTTCGTGTTTATGGCCGCATTCACATGGGCGCGGGCGGCATTCACGATGCCTGCGCAGAAGGCTGTGAGGCGGCAACTGTGCATGGTGGCGGCAGTGTGCCTGTGTCTGGGCGTGCTGTGGCTGTGGCTGCTGGCCTTTGCGGGCGTGGGCAGCGCCATTTAGGCCACTCCTATCAGTTCGATTTCGAAGATTAGAGTGGAACCGCCGGGAATGCCGGGCACTCCGCGCTTGCCATAGCCCTTCTCGGCCGGGATGTAGACTTCCCACTTATCGCCCACATGCATGCGCGTGAGGGCTATCACCCAGCCCTCGATGAGCTCGCGCACGCGCAGTGCGGGCGGAGTGCCGCCGAGGCTGTTGTCAAACTTACGCCCGTTGATGGTGCGCCCGGTGTAGTGGACCACCACCACGCTGCCCAGGTTGGGCTGCGGCCCGGCCGGGTTGCCGCTGGCCATGACTCGCGCCAGCACTCCTCCGCCCAGGGGCGTCACTCCTGGCTCGGTGGCTTTCTGCTCGAGCCACTGCCGGTTTTTTTCGATGTATTCCTGCTTTGCCATAAAAAACTTTTCTTCTTTATTAATAATCAATGCCGCACCGCATCACACAGGCACCACCAGCATGGGCACGTCGCTCTGAAACAGCACGCGGTGGGCTATGCTGGGATTGAACAGACGCGAGAATATGCTCTTCTTTTTGTTGGGCACCACTATGAGGTCGATGTGGTTCTGCTCCACATATTGCTGAAACTGGTCGAGAAACCGCGCCTGGCTCAGGCGCTTGGTCTTAAACGTGCTGCCGCTGTAGTGCTCTTTGCAGTAGGCGGTGAGCTGCCGCAGCGACTTGTCGACGTAGGCTGCGTCCTTTTTGTCGACCACCGGGATGATGGTGACATTGAGGCCGTCGCCGCCAAACAGACGCTGGAATATGTCGAACGAGATGACATCTTGCTGGATGAGGTTGCTGAAAAACGCCACATTGCGTATGGCGGCCACACTGCTGAGGGCTATGTTTTCGGGCACGGTGAATATGGGGAAGCGGCAGGCGTCGAGCACCTCGGCGGTGACGCTGCCCAGCATGTCGTGCTCCTTTTGGTGTATGCCGCGCGTGCCCATCACTATAAGCGACACATCGTTGGCGCTGGCGCAGCTGAGGATGCTCTCCTCGGGAATGCCCTCGCACACCTCCGACCCCACGCCCACCTGCGGCAGCTCGCCCGAGGCCATGCGCTGGCGCACGGTGGCCACAAAGCGGGCCATGCGCTGGCGCGCCAGCAGCTTCATTTGGCGCTCATCGCTGCCGTCGCCGCCCGCCAGGGGCAGCAGAAAGCGGTGGCTCTCGTTCATGTAGGCGTGCAGCAGAATCACCGACCCGCCCACCTTGCGGGCATACTCGCAGCCCACCTTGCAGGCTTTGGCCGAATAGTCGCTGAAGTCAACGGGAATGAGCACGCTGCCGGCATGGCGGGCGGTGTGCTGGGCGTGGGTGTCCTCGGCCACGGTGAGTGCCAGCGGCAGGTCGCGCTCGTGAATGCGCACCCTCACGCCCGAGGCCACCGAAGCCTCTTGCAGGTCAACATTGTGCAACACGGCCTCCACGCCTGCTGCTTGCAGCTGCCGCTTGAGTTCCACAGCGCGGTCGTAGGTGTGTATGGCCAGCGTAATCAGCCTGTCGGCGCCGCCGCTGCCATTGTTTTTGTCGTTATTGTCAGTCATTTTGCTATATTCGTTTTTTTAATTCATCGGCCACATTGCCCGCACGCAGCCCAGGGGCGCGCCGCAAAAAAATGCGCGGGCATCGTGGAGGCGCCACGGCTTGTTGGCCGGAGTGCGCTGCCTCACGTGACCCGCGCTTGTGCTGTAGTTACTGTTAATTACTCTGTGAGCAATAAAAATTGCTTTGCTGTTTGCTTCAGTTCTGTGATTATTGTCAATCAGACTTCTTCGGCCTCAGCCTTCTTCTTGCTCTTTTCGATGATTTCGATTGCCATATCCAAAATTTTGGGGTCGTCGAGAATCACCACACCTCCGTCGGGTCCGGGCTCTATGTGAACGCCCATATGCGAACCAAAGTCATAGTTTGATCCTCCAAAATAGTTTCTCACTGTTTGAACTGTTACGTTCAACTTGTCGGCAATCACATGGGTTGAACCCTCGGGTAAGCTGTCTTTGATGCGACGAAGCTCGTTAAATGAAATTGTCCTGGGCATGATAATACTTGTTTTTAAAGTTGTGTTATTAATTTGGTATAAATGTAGCCACAAAGTTTGACATAGCAAAACTTTTTAGCCACTTTTTATTGCAAAAATCAATTAAAAAAAGCTACAATAGCCAGTATCAATAAGTTAGCGACAATGGAAATTGTAAGCAATTTTGCATCGGCCGGCGTCACAGCTGTGTGGCGGCCTGCAAGCCACTTGCGGCAGGCCTGGCGGTAGGCCCAGGCGGCCACCAAGGCTGCGGCCACGCCCACCAAGGCACCGCACACCACATCGCCCGGATAGTGCACGCCCTCGTAGACGCGGCTATACGACACCACGGCGGCCCACCCCACCAGCGCCAAGGCCGTGTGGCGGCGGCCCACCACCATGGCCAGCAGCACGGCCGAGGCAAAGGCGTTGGCCGCATGGCTCGACACGAAGCCATACATGCCGCCGCGGTAGTCGTGCACGATGTGCACCAGCTGCATGAGGTCGGGGTTGTGGGTGGGACGCAGACGCTGCACCAGGGGTTTGATGAGTGACGACGACACTTGGTCGGCCAGGGCTATGGCCAGCGCCAGAGCCAGCACCGCCAGCAGCATCTGCCGCCAGCCGCGCCGCCACAGCACCCACAGCAGGGCAGCTATCATGGGCAGCCACGCAAGCTTGCCCGAAATGAGCCACATCAGGCTGTCGGCATAGGCGCAGTGGGCACCATTGACGGCCAGCAGCGCTGAGGCGTCGATTTGCTGAAGGGAGTTGAGCAGTCCGGTCATGGCAAGAGTGAATCAGATTATGGTTATGCTTTTGGCGCTGACCCACGCGCGGCGCGAGTCGGAAGTCTCCACGTCGTACCACTTTTCGGTGACCAGACCGTTGCGCGAGCTCACCGAGTCGCGCAGCTGCACCTTGTAGCCCTCCTTGAGCTTGAAGGCCACCTCCTTGCCCTTGGGCTGGCGCGGCGCTGTGCCGAGCGTGGCCTGCGGCACGGTGACAATGGCGCAGTCGTGTGAAGTGGCGCGGCCATACATGTAGATGGCGCACACATTGGCCACCACGCACACTGCCAGTGTCAGGCCAGCGCCAAAGAAGCCCACCTTGCGCAGCGCCACCGACGGCGCTGCCACATAGGCGGCGGCCAGCAGCAGCGTGAGCAGAAACGCCACCACGGCAATTGTGGCCCAGGCGTTGGTGGAGAGGCGGCCCACGGTGTCGGCCACCACCGAGGCTCCTGTGTCCTCGCTGATTTGCCACTTTTCGCGCACAAACTCCAAGTCGGCGCGCGCCTGCGAGTTCGAGGGGTCGAGCATCAGCGCCCGCTCATAGTAGAGTATGGTTTGGCCGCGGTCTTTGAGGCGGTAGTGGGTGTTGGCAATATTGTAGTAGAGCTTGCCCGACACACCGTCGGTCTTGGCGGCCTGCCCATAGAGCTCGAGCGCCTTGTTGTAGTCCTGCGCCGCATAGGCTTTGCCCGCCTCGGCGGCTGCATTGCTTCCGGCCCAGGCCATGGCCGAGCTCATAACAATGGCGGCGGCAGCTATTGTAGTCTTGATGATGTCGTTAATCATGATTGCTGTTGTTTTTTGCGTTTCACACTTTCGAGCGCGTCCATCACGGCAGCGGCCTCGGCGAGCAGCGGCTGCATGTCGCCGCCCGCCAACTCGGGCGCATATTGCGCAAACTCGCACTTGTCGAGCAGCGCCAGGGTGCGCGCGGTGATGTCGGCAGGCACGCCATAGGCTTCGAGTTCGGCCTGCACATTGTCCTTGTTTAGTTCCGAGCCGGGAATGCTGAGTTTGTCGCTCAGGTAGCCCCAAGTGGCATTGAGCACCTCGGCATAGAAGGCGTTGGCGTCGGACTGCTGCATGAAGCGGCGGGCGGCCTTGAGGCGGCGCTGGGCCACTTTGCTGGCGCGGCGTGTGCGCATCAGGGTGGCGTTGCTGTGGTCGCGCAGCATCTTGCGGTATACCACCAGCAGCACGGCAAATGCCAGCAGCGGCAACACGTAGAGCAGCCAGTAGCCCACGCCGGCCACATAGTGGCTCTGGCTGTGGCTGAGGCCAAGGTCAGTGGCTGGGAAAATGCCGTGTATGTCGGAATTCTGCAGCTTGTAGTGGCTCGACGGCTTGCCGGCACCCTTGGCCACGCTGAGGCTGTGGCCCGGCACATGCACGGTGACGTAGGAGCGCGACTGGGTGTTGAAATAGGTGAAGTCGAAGCCAGGCACCTTGAAGTTGCCCACAAACTGCGGTATGAACATATAGTCGAAGCGCACCGTGCCGCTCACGTTGCCGCCGTTGGGCTGAACCGAGATTTTGCTCTGCGGGTCGTAGGTGTCGAACTGCGAGGGGAACTTGACTTCGGGACTCTTGATATACTTAAGGTTGCCAGTGCCGCTCACCACCAGGCTGTAGGTGGCGGGGGCGTAGGTCTTGAGGGCCGACGGGGTTACAGCCGAGGTGATGGTGAACACGCCCACAGCACCGCTGAAGTTGGCGGGTTTGGGCGACGGCAGCGGCGAGATGTTGACCGAGGCCTGATTGCTCATCACCTGCAACTTCTTCTCCACGGGCTGCGATATGCTGCCAAACTGGGTGTGGAAGTTGTCGTACTGCACCACCTTCACATCGTAGTTGCCCGAGGTGATGGTGAGCTGGCCCGACTGCTGCGGATAGAGGATGCACTTTTTAAGCTCGGCCACCATGTAGTTCTGGCCGTTGACGCGCTCCACCTTGTTGAGCGAGGGCGACAGCGGCAGTTCCTCGATGAGGAATCCGTTGAACGACGGCTGCTTGGTGCACAGGAACTCCGACACCTGATATTTGGTGTAGAGCTTTATGGTGCACACCACGGCCTCCTGCTCATACACATGCTCCTTCGACATGGATATGCGCACAAACAGGTCGCTGCCCTTCACCTCGCGTCCGGCCGACTGCGTCATGGGGTTGCTTAGGGCCGGCATGCCGGCCATGCCGCCCGACGGGGCTGCCTGCTGCCGGGCTGGCGATGCTGCCTGTCCCTTGCCCACCACCTGAATGGTGATGGGGCTGGTGGTCATGCGGCGACCGCCGACGGTGATCGAGGCCGAGCCAATGCGGTAGGTGCCGGGCGACTTGGCCGTGTAGGTCATGGTGTATTCCTCCGAGGTGCTGCTGGTGGTGCGGCCATTGACGGTGACCGACGAGTAGCCGCGCGACACGGCAGGGCCGTAGAGCAGGCGCAGGCCGCTCACCGAGGGCACCTGCACACCGCTGCCGCTGCCGTTTTCGAGGGCAAACACCACATTGAACACGCTGCCCACCTCCACCTGGCGCGGAGCGTGGGCCGTGAAGCGGGCGGCGCTCACGGCAAAGGCCGTGAGCAGAGTCGCGGCCAGTGCCATTGCAAATGATTTGTATCTGCTTGTAGTCATCATATCCATATTTACTATAATGTGTGTGCCACAGAGGCCGCGCGCATCACCACTTGTTGCGCGTGCGCATGCGCTCGGCCTGCTGCATGCGCTGCTTGGCGGCATTCATCTTCTGCTGCGTGGCGCGCTCCTCGTCTTGCATGGTCTTCAAAATCTGGTCGACATTTTGCTGACTCATGTCGGACTGCTGCGGCTGTGGCTGCTGCTTTTGGTTCTGCGGCTTGGGCTTGTTTTTGTCCTTATTCTTGTCCTTATTCTGGTTTTGCTTGTTTTGATTCTTGTTCTGGTTATTGTTCTTCATCTTCAACTGAGCCATGCGCAGGTTGTAGCGGGCCTCGTTGTCGGCCGGATTCAGGCGCAGCGCCCACTTATAGAGCTCGGCAGCGTTTTTGTAGTCTTGCGCGCCATAGGCAATATTGCCCAAGTTGTAGTAGGCGCGCGACTGCAGCGGCTTGTCGTTGCCAGTCATCTTCACCACATTTTGCAGCAGCTGTGCGGCCTGCGATGCCGGATTGTCCTTGCCACCCTGCTGCGAGGCGCCGCTTTGGCGAATGAGCGACAGAGCCAGATTGTATTGCGCAATCACCGAGCGCTGGTTGGCTTGCAGGGCCTTGCGGTATTCCACCTCGGCCTCGGCATAGCGCTTGGCATTGTAGAGTTTGTTGCCACTGCGAATGTGGTTGCGCTCCTTCTTGACCGTGGCTGCGGCCGAGGCCGACTGCTGCTGCGATGCCGCTGCGGCAGTCTGGCATGGGGCGGCGGCCAGCGCCGCAGCCGCCATCACGGCCATTATGCTATTTTTTAGATTCATTGCTTGACTTCCTTTCGGTGGTTTTAGAGAAGAAATTATACTTTTTGAGCAGCTGGTTTTTGCGGTCGAGCACAAATGTGCCAGCCACTATCAGCACCAGGGCTATCCATGCGAATATTGGGAACAGCTCGTCGTGCTTGCTGTAGCTCACCTGCGCCAGCCCCGTCTTCGACAGTTTGGAGAGCGCTTCGGTGAGCTGCTCCACGGCATCGGCGTCGTTGCCGTTAAGACAAATGCCCTTGCCGGCGTCGGCCACCTTCTGCGCCATGTCCTCGTTGAGGGCGGTGCTTATCACCTGACCGGCATCGTCGCGCATATATCCGCCGTCGGCGTCGGGAATGGGGGCGCCCTTGGTCGAGCCCACACCCATCACGCTGACCTGAATGCCAGCCTTGCGTGCCTCGGCTGCGGCCTCAACGGCGTCGTCCTCGTGGTTCTCGCCATCGGTGATTACTATGATGGCCTTCTGTGCCTTGGAGTTGTGTGAAAACGACTTCATGGCCATGCCTATGGCCGCGCCTATAGCGGTGCCCTGCGTGGGCGCCATGTTGGTGTTGATGTCGTTGAGGAAAAGTTTGGCCGACTGGGCATCGGCAGTGAGCGGCATCTGCATGTAGGCATTGCCGGCAAACACGATGAGGCCCACCTTGTCGTTGTTGAAGCGGTCGATGAGTTTCTCAAGAATCAGCTTGGCCTGCTGCAGGCGGCTCACGCCTTGTGGGTCGTCGGTGCTTGAGGCCTTCATCGAGTTCGACACATCGACGGCAATCATCACCTCGATACCGTTGAGGCTGCTGTTGGTCTTCACGGCGCCGGCGCGCGGACGCGCCAGCACTATCACCACCATGGCCAGCGCCAGCATTTCGATGCCGAGCTTCACCCACGGCTTGTAGGCCGACACATCGGGCATCAGCTTCTGCACCTCGGCCGGGCGGCCAAAGCGCGCCAGGCTGCGGCGGCGCATGAGCCTCGACAGCAGCATCAGCCCCACAAACAGCGGGATGAGCAGCAGCAGATATAAATATTGCGGATTTGCAAAACTGAACATATTCTAACTTCTATGTGTGTGTAAGAGAGTACATATAATATTAATGAGGCACCCTGCCCTATGGCACATTGCGCAGCACCGTGTAGCGCGCTGTGAGCTCGATGGTCACCAGCAGCAACAGCAGCAGTGCCCAAGGCATGTAGGCGTCTTCGGTGTGGCTGAAGTTGCGCACGTCCATGCGGGTCTTCTCAAGTTTGTCGATTTCCTTAAACACGCGCTTCAGCACACCATTGCCGGTGGCGCGGAAATAGGTGCCGCCGGTGATTGAGGCTATCTTGCGCAGCGTGGCCTCGTCGATCACCACGGGCATCGTTTGATATTGCAGAGCGCCATTGTACATGGCCACGGGATACGGGGCGTTGCCGTTGGTGCCCACGCCTATGGTGTAGATTTTGATGCCATATTTGCGGGCTATCTGCGCCGCGGTGATGGGGGCCACCACGCCGGTGTTGTTGCTGCCGTCGGTGAGCAGGATTATGCTCTTGCTCTTGGCCTTGCCGCACTTGATGCGGTTGATGGCGGTGGCAATGCCGTCGCCAATGGCCGTGCCGTCTTCAAGCACACCTATGGTGATGTCGTTGATGGCGTTGATGATGGCCGTCTGGTCGTTAGTCATGGGCACCTGCGTAAACGCCTCGGAGGCGAAAATCACAAGGCCGATATTGTCGTTGGGTCGCTCGCCCACAAACTGCGCAGCCACCTCCTTGGCGGCGGTGAAGCGGTCGGGCTTGAAGTCGCGCGCCAGCATGCTGGTGGACACGTCGAGAGCCACAACTATGTCGGTGCCCTCGGTCTCCGACGTCGACCAGCTGTCGTGCGTCTGCGGGCGGCACAATATTATTATCAGGCAGCCTATGGCCAGCAGCCTAACGCCAAACATGGCGTGGCGCAAAGCCACCTTCCAGCTGAAGCCGAGCGAACTGAAGGCGCTGGTCGACGACAGGCGCAGCGAGGGCTGTGCCACGCGGTGCTTGCGCACATACCACGCTATGAGCGGCACATACAGCAAAAACAGCCACAGATAGCCGGGATTCATGAACTGATTCATTTCACGCCCTCCTTTCGCTGCTGGCCGGCCGGCTCACCAGCCTTGGGCTTGCCGTCGGCTGCTGCGGGTGCCTCGACCGGCCGTGTGGCCTCCACAAAGTGCAGCGCGCGCTGGTAGGCCATGTCGTTGTCGTCGGCAATGGGCTTGACATTGGCAAACTTCACAAAGTCGGCCATGGCCAGGATTTCGCTCAGCTGCTCGTTGACGGCCTTTGTCTCCTCGTTTTTCTTCAGAGTGTCCACAATCTGGCTCGATGTCATCTCCACGGCGTTCACCTTGAAGCGGCGGAATATGTAGACGCGCAAAATGTCGGTGAGCACGGTGTAGTATTCCTTCTCCTCGCCGTTTTGCCACAACTGGCGCTGCTTGAGCTCGGCAAGGCCCTGCATGGCCTCGTCGTAGGGCGGCAGGCGCTTCTTGACGGGCTTGAGCGGGTTGATGCCCTTGCGAAACCACACAAAGTAGGCCGCCAGGCTGCAGGCCACCAGCAGGAACACCAGCAGATAAATCCACCAGTAGTCGCTTATGAAGTCGGGCACCCAGTCGAACAGCTTGAAGGGCACCTGCTCCACCGGCTTGAAGTCTTGTACGCCGCCCTGCTGGTTCACCTTGACAGGCACCACCTTAAGGGTGACGCCATTCGACTTCAGGGTGTCGGCTCCGGTGATGTAGGCCACCGGCGGCAGCATATACATGCCCGAGTCAAACGACTGGATTATGAGACTTTTATTGATTTGGATGCGGTTGTTGCCAAGGTCCATGGTGTCGCACTTGGGCCGGCCGGCCACCTCGACGGCGGCCATGAGCGTGTCGAGCCTGTCGGCGGGGAAATAGCCCTTCACCCCCTTGTCCTGCACCACCTCGATGTGCAGCGTGGTGACGTTGCCCATGAGCAGCACGGCCGAGTCGAGACGCGCCTTTACGGTGGTGGGCGCGGCTGCGGCCCTTATCGAGCCTGCCACGGCCATGGCTATCAACAGCAGTGTTATCGTAACTTTATTTTTCATCGTTTCGCAGTAAAAAAAAGTTTTCACATTGGCCGCCCCGCCTCAGCGGGCCACGGCCCGGCGCTTGAACAGCACCATCAGCGCCTTCACATAGTCGTCGCTGGTGGAAACAGAAGCCAGGTCGACCTTGGAGCGCTGCAAAGTGCCGCTCATGGCCAGCTGGCGCTGATACCACCACTTGTCGTAGGCCTGGCGCACGCGTTTCGAGCCGGTGTCGATCCAGCGCTCGGCGCCCGTCTCGGCATCGGCCACCTTCATAAGGCCCACATTGGGCATCTGCGCCTCGCGCTTGTCATACACCTGAATGGCTATCAGGTCGTGCTTGCTGTTGGCAATGGTCATCGAGCGACTATAGTCGCCATCGTCGATGAAGTCGGAAATCAGGAATGCCGAGCAACGCTTTTTAATCACCTTGGTGAGGTATTCAAGAGCCAGGTTGAGGTTGGTGCCACGGCCCACAGGCTTGAAGTTGAGCAGCTCGCGAATGAGCAGCAATATGTGCTTGCGGCCCTTTTGCGGCGGAATGAACTTCTCCACCCTGTCGGAGAACAGCAGCACGCCCACCTTGTCGTTGTTTTCAATGGCCGAGAAGGCAAGCGTGGCGGCAATCTCGGTCATCATGTCGCTCTTGTCAATGCCCACAGCGCCAAAGTTTTTGCTGCCCGAAACGTCGACGAGCAGCATTACCGTGAGTTCGCGCTCCTCCTCATACACCTTGACGTAGGGGCGGTTGTGGCGCGCAGTCACATTCCAGTCGATGTCGCGCACGTCGTCGCCATACTGGTATTCGCGCACCTCGCTGAAGGTCATGCCGCGGCCCTTGAAGGCCGAGTGGTATTCACCCGCGAATATGTTTTGCGACAGACCCTTGGCCTTAATTTCTATTTTGCGTACCTTTTTCAGCAGTTCGTTGGTGTCCATATAACAAAATCTCTATTGAGTGTTTCCTGTGTGCGTAAAAAAACAAACAATGGAGCTTGGGCCCACTGGGGCCAGCTCCACAGGAGTGGGCATCAGGGCACTGCTATCTTGTCGAGGATTTCGCTCACCACCTCGTCGGCGGTGATGTTGTTGGCCTCGGCCTCATAGCCCAGGCCTATGCGGTGGCGCATCACATCGTGGCACACGGCGCGCACATCCTCGGGAATCACATAGCCGCGGCCCTTGAGGAAGGCGTAGGCGCGGGCGGCAAGCGCCATGCTGATTGAGGCACGTGGCGAGGCGCCAAACGAGATGATGCCACTGAGGTCGTTGAGCTGATAGTCGGCGGGGAAGCGTGTGGCAAACACTATGTCCACTATGTAGCGCTCAATCTTCTCGTCGATGTAGATTTGCTCCACCACTTTGCGGGTGTCCACTATTTCTTGCGGAGTGACCATCGGCTGCACCTTGGGCTTGCTGCCTGCCACATTCATGCGGATGATTTCGCGCTCCTCGGCCTTGTTGGGGTAGCCAATCACCACCTTCATCAAGAAGCGGTCGACCTGCGCCTCGGGCAGCGGATAGGTGCCCTCCTGCTCGATGGGGTTTTGGGTGGCCATCACCAGGAAGGGGTCGTCGAGCTTAAACGTCTGGTCACCGATAGTCACCTGGCGCTCCTGCATGGCCTCGAGCAGTGCGCTCTGCACCTTGGCCGGGGCGCGGTTGATTTCGTCGGCCAGCACAAAGTTGGCAAACACCGGGCCGGGCTTCACTTCGAAGCGTTCCTTTTGCGCGCTGTATATCATTGTGCCCGTCACATCGGCAGGCAAGAGGTCGGGGGTGAACTGGATGCGGCTGTACTTGGCGTTGATGGTCTGTGCCAGGGTCTTTATGGCCAACGTCTTGGCGAGGCCGGGCACACCCTCAAGCAGTATGTGGCCGTTGGCCAGCAGAGCCACAAGCAGCGAGTCCACCAGGTGCTTTTGGCCCACGATGGTCTGGCTGATGCCCTGGGTGATCAGGCTCACAAAATTGCTTTTACTTGCGATTAAATCGTTTAATTCTCTGATGTTCACAGATTCGCTCATAGCTGATATTTATTATTGTTTTTGTCCGTAATCTAACGACGCACGCGGCCGCCGTAGTCCAGTGGTCGCACACTATCTTTTATATCGGTGCAAAATTAATTTTTTATGTCCAACCCAAGCGCCAAACACGCGTTAATTATTAATATATTACGTTAGCAACCTTAAAACCGGCTCACCCGATAAACCGGGGGGATTAAGCATATAGTTTAGTGAGTCTGAAGAGAAAGAATTTTATATCCGTTACA
>CAKUMB010000027.1 GCA_934667475.1 uncultured Muribaculaceae bacterium
GCCTCTTGTCGGATTCGAACCAACGACCCCGAGATTACAAATCACGTGCTCTGGCCAACTGAGCTAAAGAGGCAGATGGGTAAGTGGTCTATATCGCGCCGCTACAACCCGCGACCCTTGCTTCGGTCAAGACCTGGGGGATTAACGGGGAGCTGGCCGTATAGGACTTACCCGAGTGCAAAGGTAGGCATTTTTTCGTTAACGGCAAGCATTTTCGCCCGCAAAATGAGCAGCGCCATGTCAGCATGTTTACCAACACATTGCCTCACAACAAATTAGCCACCAAATCTAAATATATGATGAATCGCAGCCGTTCTAGTTGTCATCCCGAAAAAAATCCGTGGGCATCTGTGTGCATCTGTGGAAGATTTTTTGTGGGGCGTTGGTGGGGGCTACGCCCATTGGACGCGGCATGCCGCGTCCCTACCGGCGCGGTTGTAACCGACACACTGATGTCCGGTGGTGGCTACGCCCATTGGACGCGGCATGCCGCGTCCCTACCCCACAACACACTTATAGTCACTATGCTACACAGTCAAAAAAAAACAATCTTCCACCAAAGGAATAAGACAACAATGAAAAGGCGGGGCGAAAGGACTTTCTGCCTTTCGCCCCGCCAAGGGATAGTTGTGTTTAGATAAGTGTGTGCTTATTTTCTATCGGTTGAGCACCTTCACAGCCTGGGTGGTGCCGTCGCTGTAGGTGCGCAGCACTATGTAGGCCTGGCCGTCGGCGCTGACCGGCTTGGCCACCTCGATGCCTGCCACGGTGAAGTAGCGCTCGGCAACGACGGCCTTGTCGGCAACGTTGGCGTCGACACCCGAAGCCACGTTGAGCTTAACAGTCCACACGTGCTTGAAGCCGCCGCAAGTGGCGGTGAGCTGCACCTCGTCGGTGCTGGCGTCGGTGACCGAAGCCCAGTTGTCGGTGATCTTAATCACGGGGTTGCTCACAGTCCACTCAACTCCTACGGGCGTGCCCACGTGGAACGAGCGGGTGACGTTGCCAAATGTGTCGCCCTCTTGCAGCACAACCGCTGCGGCGCTGGCCTTGGCATTGTCGAGGTCGGCAAACTCGGGCAGCACAGGCAGCTCGTAGTCGTTGCCGAAGCTCCACTGGCCTGCAAGGTCGGTGGCCTTGGCGAGCTGAGCCACTGTGACTGCCGTGCCGCCAATGGTGTCGGCGTCAAACGTGCCGAAGTCGGTCACGTAGTAGCAGTTTTCGATGGCGTTGGCTGCGGGATCCCAATTCTTGGCGCCGCTGGTGCCAATGAGGTTGCCCACCAGCGTGGTGCTTTCAGAGGTCACCTTGCCGGCATTGTAGCACTTGTAGAAGTTGGTGCCCGGGCTTACGCTCACGGCAGCCGTCTGGCCCACAAGACCGCCAACCGACTCGGGACCGCTGACGGCACCCGTGTTGTAGCAGTTGGTGTAGCTGGCGCGAGTTTGGCCGCCAAGGCCGCCTGCGCCAGTGGTGCCGCAAGCCACATTGCCGGTGTTGAAGCTGTTGCTCACCTCAATGCGGTAGTTGCCATAGCCGTTGATGCCGCCCGCACCATTCTTGGTGGTCGACACCTGGCCTGAATTCCAGCAGTGGTCCACGGTGATGTAGTTGCCCATAAAGCCGCCGCCTATGCCGCCTGCGCCCAGCGTGGCGCTGATGTCGCCAGTGTTGTAGCAGTAGCTGATGTGGGTGTAGGCCGGCACCGAGCCGGCGATGCCGCCGCCATAGTTCACGCCGGCCACGTCGCCAGTGTTGTAGCAGTTGGTGACGCAGATGGCCTCGTCGTCGCTGCGCGGGTCAAGGTCGTCGCCCCACAGACCGCCTGTGTAGACTGCCTGCGTGCTGAGTATGCTGCCGGTGTTATAGGAATTCTTGATGACAGAGTGCGGAGTGATAATCGACGCAAGGCCGGCAGTGCCATAGGTGGCCTTGGTGAGCGACTGCACGGTGGCAGTGTTGTAGCAGCTGTCGATGTACAGAGGCGTGCGGGTGCTGTTGTAGGCCGTGTTGGGCGAGCCCACAAGACCTGCCACGCTGGACGCGCCCAGCAGGTCGCCATCGTTGTGGCAGCCGATGAGCTTCACTGTGTCGGCAGCCTGCACATAGCCCACAAAGCCGGCCACCACGGTGGCGGTGCGGGCATTGATTTCGGCAGTGTTGACGCAGTTGCGGAACTCAAGGGGCGCAGTGCCCTGAGCAGCGAAGCCGGCCACATACTTGCCCGAGCCGTTGTTCACCACGGTGCCATTGTTCTGGCAGTTGATGAACTTGACGCCTGCAAGTGCGTTGGCCACGAAGCCGCCAAGGGTGCCCTTGGTGCCCACAACCACGGCATTGTTGATGCAGTTGCGGAACTCCACCTTGCCGCCTGCATGGGCGGCGAAACCGCCGGCGCCGGCTGCTGTGACGTCGACATCAAGTTTGTTGACACAATTGACGAACTTGCCGTTTGCGATGCCTGCGAAGCCGCCCGTGTTGGCCTTGGCCGACTTGAGCGTGCCTTCGAGGGTGAGGTCGCGGATTTCAGATGCAAGGCCCTGCTTGCAGAACACACCCTGGTAGGTGTTGGTGGCGGTGTAGCTGATGCCCTTCACCGTGTGGCCAGCACCGAGCATGGTGGCGCCGAAGGCAGTGATGCCGTCGTAGGCCATGGGGGTGAACTTAGCCGAAGCGAAGTCGATGTCGTTCATCAGTTTCACATAGCGGCCATCAAACGAATTCTGGCTCTCGGCCATATAGTCGGCAAAGTTGTTCCAGTCGTCGGTGGTGGCTATCTGGTAGGGGTCGGCCTCCGAGCCTTCGCCCTTGAGGGGCACGGGCTTGAGGGCCATCAGTGCTATTGGGCGCGCAAAGCCGTTATAGGCAACGGTGAGCGTGTCGTAGGCAAACTCGGTGACTGCGGGCACCTTGAGGGTGCTGCCGCTAAGCGAGAACTTGTCGGCTTTGGCAAGCTTCAGAGTGGCGCCCTCGGGAGCCGACACAGTGGCGTCGGTCTTCAGGGCCTTCACCGTCTGGCCATCGGCCACGGTGAGCACTATCTGCGACGCTGCCACGGCCTGAGGCTCGGTGGCAAAGCGCTTGAGCACGGGATACTGGCCCTTGGCAAACTGCCAAAGACTGGTGTCGAAGCCATCGAGGGCCTCGCCGCTGGTGAGCTGTGCGGTGGTTGCCGCAGTGGCTCCCGGGCAGGCGTCGTTGGCTGCGGCGTTGAGGCCGGTGAGCTGTGCGTCGTAGTAGAAGTTCTGAATCTTGGCTGCGGCGTTATAGCCGTTTGCGCCGATGTTGCCGGTGGTGCCCACATAGGCAGGTTTGGTAAACAGGGTGCCATAGTTGATGGTGTTGTACACATCATTATTGCCGTCGTGCACGATGGTGCTGTTGAACGAAGCCGAGAGGCCTGCCACCATGCCGCCCTGTGCATATACGTGGCCGGCATTGACGCAGTTGCGCACCACACCGCCCATCGAGCTGCCCGAGATGCCGCCTGCATAGCGCAGCTTGGCATCACGCTGTTCGAATGTGGACAGAGGCTTAACCTCGATGTTGCCCACATTCATGCACTCCTCAATCACACCGCCGCCGTTGGTGCCAACGATGCCGCCGGCAGTGGTGAAGCCGGTGTAGACGGCGCCGCCGTTGAAGCAGCCCTTAACCAGGCCGCCGGGGTTGTTGTTGCCCACGATGCCGCCCACAGTGGAGCTGTAGCTGTAGAGTGTGGCGAAGTTCTTGCAGTTCTCCACAGTGCCGTAGTTGTAGCCAACGAATGCGCCAGCATAGCCCCACACGTCGTAGCGGCAGTCGGCCGCTATGGTGAGGTTTTTAATTACGCCTGAGCTTTCGAGGCTGCCCACAAAGCCCTTGTAGATGGAAGTGCGCGGGCCTTTTTTGTCGGGTGTGCCAAAAGTGGAGTCGGTAGGCTCAACTTTCCAGCTCATGTAATCGATGTGCATGTTGTGGATGGCATGGCCACCGCCGTCGTAGGTGCCGGCAAAGCGGCACTTGGCTGCATTGGTCAGGCTGTTGCAGATGCCGGTGAACGAGGTGTCGTTCTCCATGTCGATGTCGGCCGTCTGCAGGAAGTAGGTGTTGGCGAAGTATTGCTCCACATTCGATGTGAGGTCGCCCAACCTCATCAGGTCGGCCTTGTTGCGGATGAGGAACGGATTGACCTCGGTGCCGGCTCCCTCGAAGAACTTGGGAGCCACCTTGAGCGCATAGAAGCGCGGGCGCAGATTGGCGTCGGCACTGTAGAACACTATGGTGTCGCTGCCCGACTCGGTGCCAATCTTGTAGGTGCCGTCTTCAATAGAGCCGCAGTGACCCTTGAGCGATATTTTGCTGTCGACATAGAGGGCAACCTTGGTGCTGCCCAGCAGGCCGGTGCCCACGTTGGCCGACACATAGTTGGTGTTGTCGGGGAAGGAGTTGTCGAACTTAAGCACCGATGCGCTGAGTTCGGCCACGGCATTGTTGTCGATGCCCTTGATGCGGGGATAGTAGCCCTCGGTGAAAGTCCAGGCGTCGGCCGGGAATCCGGCAGGGCCTGCAGCACCGGTGAGCTCGCTGGTGAGTGCAGCGTAGTGCTTCGAGCCGAAGCCGGGCACCATCTGCTTGTCGTAGTAGATATTCTCGACGGTGGGAGTGGCTCCGGTGTAGATTTGGCCCAGAGTCTCGCGCACCTCGGTGTCGGCGTCGTAGAGGTAGCTCTCGGCGCGCAGGCGGCCTGCGAAGTAGCAGTTCTTGATTTCGCTCTGCATCACCTCGGTCTTGCCGCTCTCGCCGGTGTAGGAGGCATAGCGCACGCTGCCGGCGATGCCGCCGACGGTGCGTGAGCTGGCCGAAGTCACAGCGCCGTTGAAGTAGCTGTTGCTGACCTTGCCTTGTACCACGCCAACCACACCGCCCACGGCGGCCTGAGTGTCGAAGCCATAGACGTCGGCCTGCGCGAAGCAGCGGTCAACGGTGCCGCGGAACACCTGGCCCACTACGCCGCCCAGATACAGGTTGGAGTGCAGCGTGCCGTCGACGATGCCCGTGAAGTAGCTTGTGCGGCAGGCCGATGTGGAGCCAAACAGAGTGCCAACAATGCCACCGCCGCAATAGGTGTCGGCCGGGGCGCCCACATTGATGCGGCCGCTGGCGTGGCAGTCCTCGATGGCGCCATACACCTGGCCGGCGATGCCGCCGCCCATGCCGCCGTTGGCGGTGATGGTGCCGCTGTATGAGCAGTTGCTCACATCCCAGCCAAGAGCCACAATACCTGCGGCGCAGATGCCCGAGTTGGTGACCGTGCCGGTGGTGTGGCAGTTTTCGATTTTACCAAGCACGAAGCCGCCCACAATGGCGGCATAGTAGCCCTCTCCGCTCACCTTTGCGTCGGTGATGTTGAGGTTTTTAATCACGGCAGTGGTGTCGCACATGCCGAATAGGGCTGCGTAGCCACTGGCGCCGGTGTTGACGTCGAGGTTCTTAAGTGTGTGGCCGGCGCCGTCGAACGTGCCAGCAAAGCGCTGGTTCCACGAGTTGCCGATGGGGTCGAAGCGGTATCCGCCCATGTCGATGTCGTTCATCAGCTTAAACACCTTGCCTTGGTAGGTCTTGGTGTGGAACACGTTGGGGCCGCCCCAGTTGCGCTCGGTGTCGTTGTTCACCTTGTTGGCCATGGCCACGAGGTCTTCGATGGTCTTCACCTGATAGGGGTCGGCCTCAGTGCCCGATCCGCTGAAGCTCTCGGATGGAGCCGACGGATACCCAAACGTGAAGCCGGCATCGGGGGTGATGACACCGCTGTTGAGCTTGCCCGTGTAATACTTGTTGGCACTGAACATCACCCAGGAGCCAAACGAGAGCTGCCGGGTCGTGCCCGTGCCGTTGATGAAGCCGGTGGTCTTGCCGCCGTCCTTCCAGCCGTCGGTGATGCCCAGGGTGTAGAAGTCGCCCATGGTGGCGCCGCCGGCATACACGAGCTGGCTGGCGATGCTGATGGTTGAGTCGGACTTGAGCACCACCTCGATGGTCTTGCCGTGGTTGCCGAAGTTCTTAACGGCAACCAGGTTTTTGCCTTTTTGCTCCACAATCACGTTCCAGTCTTCATCGGGGTCGGCACCGTTGCCGTCGTTGTAGTAGGTGACGTGCATCGAGCCGTTGCTCTTCTCAATCAGAGTCTTGTAGCCGGCCACCAAGAAGTTGTCCTTCTTGTCGCCGCTCACGACCCACGCAGCCCACCATGTGTCGATGGTGAGGTTGCCCGAAGCGTCGATAGAGCCTTCGAGCTGCACGGTGCGGTCGGGCTTGCCGGCATGGTTGATGCAGGCAAGGTCGATGGGGCCGTAGGTGGAGTGCACATACAGCTGCTGATTGGGGATGGTGACTTTGCCGGTGGCGGCATCCACAGCGGCATGCACATTGATGCCCTTGGTCCAGAAGTTCTGGAGCTCGATGCTGTCGGCCGACAGTTTCTTGATTGTCACCGACGAGCCTCCGTCGCCCAGTGTGGTCACGAGCGAGCTGTAGGTCATCACGCGTTTGCCCTCAAGCGCATCGAGGCTCACGGCCCTGGCGGCCGGAGCGCGGCGTGTGGCCTGTCGCGCCTGCTGCGCGTCCTTGGCCAGCGCAAACTGCGCCTGAGCCACTGCGGCTGCCGGCAGCCTGCCTTCGACGCTGGCCTGTCGCGCCTGCTGCGCGCTCTCGGGGGCTTGCGCCAAGTCGGCCACCTGCTGGGCACTGGCTCCCACGGCCGATGTCGCGGCCAAGAAGAGCGCCAGTAGTAATGTAGTGACTTTTCTCATATAAAAAAATGTTTTTAGCCTTGAGGGGAAGTTGCTGTTACTCTCTATGGCCGGCAGCCTCGCGTAATGGCACACATGGCGCGTCTTCCCCTCGATGTTCAGAATTTTGCGCGCGCCGCGCGGTCATGCCGCCAGGCTGGGTGCGATGGTGCGCTCCCAAGCCATTTTAATGCAAAATTAAAACTTTTGGCGGGCAAATACAAATCATTTTAAGCCAAAGCACTACGGCATCATTAATTTTATCAACAAAAACAGCCGCCACGCCCCTACCCTTTCGGGTGAGGCGTGGCGGCGTTATGTCATATTTTTTCAGCCCCCTCGGCTGCAGGCAGCGGACTAAAAGCGGCTGGAACCGTCGAAGCAGTGGGTGCACACCTTGCACTTGGGCAGGCCAATGGCGGCTATCAGCTCTTCGATGGTGCTGAACTTGAGCGATGTGAGGCCGAATCGCTGGCGTATTATCTCCACCATGCGCTCGTATTGCGGCGAGTGGCTGGTGGCATATTTGTCGAGGTCTTTGTCAGGGTCGCCCTCAAGTTCGCCGATTATGCGGCGGGTAATCAGCTCCATGTCGCTCTTTGAACTGGTGAAGCCAATGAAGGGGCAGCCGTAGATGAGCGGCGGGCACGAGATGCGCATGTGCACCTCGCGGGCTCCGTAGTCATAGAGCACGCGGGTGTTGTCGCGCAGCTGGGTGCCGCGCACTATCGAATCGTCGCAAAACAGCACCCGCTTGCCTTCGAGCATGGCGCGGTTGGGAATCAGCTTCATCTTAGCCACCAGCGAGCGCATGGCCTGGTTGCTGGGCGTGAAGCTGCGCGGCCACGTGGGCGTGTATTTGCTGATGGCGCGGTGGTAGGGCACCCCCTTGCCCTCGGCATAGCCCAGAGCCATGCCCGTGCCCGAGTCGGGGATTCCGCAGGCACAGTCCACCTTGGCATCGTCGGAACGGCCCATTTGCAGGCCTATGTTGAAGCGCACATCCTCCACGTTGCGGCCCTCGTAGCACGAAGTGGGGAAGCCGTAGTACACCCACAGAAACGAGCATACCTGCATGTCGGCACCCGGCTTGCGCAGCTGCGTCACGCCGCCGTCGGCAGTGAGGCGCACTATCTCGCCCGGGCCCAGATAGCGGTCGATTTCATAGTCGAGGTTGGGAAATGCGGTCGACTCGCTGGCAGCGGCCCAGGCGCCTTCGCGCCGGCCTATCACCACCGGAGTGCGGCCCAGGCGGTCACGCGCCGCTATTATGCCCTGCTCGGTGAGCAGCAGCATCGAGCACGAGCCCTTAATCAACTTCTGCGCGCGCTCGATGCCGTCGGCCAGAGTGTCGCCCTCGGTGATGAGCAGCGCCACCAGCTCGGTGGGATTCACAGCACCGTTGCTCAACTCGGCAAAATGGTGGCCGCGGTCGAGCATGCGCTTCTCGAGCTCGGCAATGTTGGCTATGTGGGCCACAGTGACAATGGCAAACCTGCCCAGACGGCTGTTGAACACAATGGGCTGCGAATCGGTGTCGCTGATTACGCCGATGCCCGAGTTGCCCTTGAACTTGGGCAGCTCGGCGTCAAACTTGTTGCGGAAATAAGCGTTTTCAAGACTGTGGATTGAGCGCACAAAGGCGCGTTGGCTCTCATCATAGGTGGCAAGGCCGCCGCGGCGCGTGCCCAGATGCGAGTGATAGTCTGTTCCATAGAACAGGTCGGTGATGCAGGGGCCTTTGGCCACCGTGCCGAAAAATCCTCCCATAGCGTAGTATATCTATATAAATAATGTTGTGCGATAAAGATTAATGCCTGTGGTGCGGGCTAAGCGGCGCCCGCGCATAGTCAATCAAGTGAAAGTGCAAAGTTAACCCATTTGCGCCACGCGTCAAAACCCTGCGCCCCCTTTTTTTCGCTCCCCAGATTTTCCATTCATCAGTAATTAATGAAATAATAAACCCCAGGTTGTAGTTGATTGGTCACGCAAATAATTTCATAATGAAATTGAATTTAAGCACTACCCGAACGCGTAGCATACGCCTGCACAAAAGCAGAAAGAACGCAGTCATCTGTGCTTTAGCCGATTATGCAAGCATTTAGGAATTATTCGTGATTTCGGGGGCGTTTTTTAGGACTTTTTCCACGCTGCGGGGCGGTGAATGCGAGTCGGGAGGCGGGCGGCGGGGCAAAAATCGGGGGAATTTGCGCGGTGTTTGTGCAAATAGCAGTATCTTTGCAAGTTGTAACCAATAGGTGACTATGATGGAGACGAAACTTATCTACCAGCGCGCCGCACGGTATGGCGTGCCCATGGGGCTGTACTTGAGCCTGCTGTCGGTGGCGGTGGTGTTTAGCGACCGCGCCACGCTGCTGCCAGTGCTGGCACTGGTGCTGATAGTGTGCTGGCCGCTGGCCATCTACCGCATCCAGCGGCGGGAGCATCTGGCCGCCGGCGGCGCCATGCCCTATGCCGGGCTGTGGCTGATGGGAATAATGACGGTGGTGTGCGGCAGCCTGATATGCGCCCTGGCAACGTGCGGCGTGATCACGGCCCTGCGCCCCGACTTCATATATGAGCAAATGCAGGAGGCACTCAACATCTACCGGCAGGTGCCCGAGATGCGCGGCAGCGAAATGCTGACGGTGATGCAGCAGGCCACCGACCGGGGCATGCTGCCGTCGCCCATCGAGTATGTGATGCAGATGTTTTGGCTCACCTCGTTTGCCGGCTCGGTGATAAGCGCTGTGCTGGCCTTTGTGGCCATGAAGCTGCCCGCGCGCCGCAGCGGCAAGATTTGACTCACTTTTTTTTTGACAGCAAACAAGAACATTACACATAGAATTATATATACGAATTATGGACATTACAGTGGTTGTGCCGCTATACAACGAAGCGGAGTCGCTACCCGAGCTGGCCTCGTGGATTGAGCGGGTGATGAAGGACAACAACTTCAGCTATGAAGTGCTGATGATTAACGACGGCAGCACCGACAACTCGTGGGAGGTGATTGAGCGCCTGCACCGCGAGAATCCGGCCGTGAAGGGCGTGTGCTTCCGCCGCAACTACGGCAAGTCGCCGGCCTTGAACACGGGATTTGAGCGCGCGCAGGGCGATGTGGTGATAACCATGGACGCCGACCTGCAAGACTCGCCCGACGAGATTCCGGCACTATATAAGATGATAACCGCCGACGGATACGACCTGGTGAGCGGATGGAAGAAAAAGCGCTACGACCCGCTGTCGAAGACCATACCCACCAAGCTGTTCAACGCCACGGCGCGCAAGGTGAGCGGCATCAACAATCTGCACGACTTCAACTGCGGCCTCAAAGCCTACCGCCGCGAAGTGGTGAAGCACATCGAGGTGTATGGCGACATGCACCGCTACATACCCTACCTGGCCAAGAATGCCGGCTTCACCAAAATCGGCGAGAAGGTGGTGCACCACCAGGCTCGCAAGTATGGTGTGTCGAAGTTCGGCCTCGACCGCTTTGTGAACGGATACCTCGACCTGGCCACACTGTGGTTCCAGTCGCGATTCGGCATAAAGCCTATGCACTTCTTCGGCCTGCTGGGCAGTTTGATGTTTTTCGTGGGCCTGATTGCCGTGATCACGGTGGGCGCATGGAAACTCTACAACCTGCACGTGGGCAACCACTACATTCTGGTCACCGACTCGCCCTACTTCTACCTGGCGCTGACTTGCATGATTCTGGGCTCGCAGTTCTTCCTCACGGGTTTCCTTGGCGAACTGATTACGCGCAACGCCCCGGGCCGCAACCACTACGAGATTTCGGAGGAGCTTAAATAACGCGTGCATTCCGATTGTTTCTCCATAAATCAAAAAGCATATGGGATACGATGAATTCATGGCTCTGGCCGCCGAGCGCCACTCGTGCCGCAAATTCGACACAACGCGCAAAGTAGACCGCGCCCTCATTGAGAAAGTGGCCGAAGCGGCCCGCATAGCGCCCAGCGCATGCAACCGCCAGCCCTACCGCATGGTGGCGGTCACCGACCAAGCCACACTGGCAGCGGTGGCAGCCGCCTACGGCCGCGAGTGGATAACGACCGCTCCGACTGTGATTGTGGCCGTGGGGCTGCACAGCCAGGCATGGCACCGCAGCGGCGACTGCATGGACGCCACACACATCGACGTGGCCATAGCCGTCGACCACATGACGCTGGCCGCCCAGGCTCTGGGGCTTGGCACCTGCTGGGTGTGCGCCTTCAATGCCATGGCGGTGGCGCAGGCGCTGCAACTGCAGCAGGGCGAGGAGCCGGTGGCGCTGCTGCCCATAGGCTGGCCGGCCGAGCCCGGCAGCCACGGCGAGCGCCACAAAGTGAGAAAAGACATCAACGAGATAGTGCAATGGCAATGACCACGCTCCACCACACACTGCTGGCAGCCACACTGCTGGCCGCGACCGCCGCACTGGCCGCATGCAGCAGCGACGGCTGCACCGACAACGGCAGCAGTCTGCCCCTGGCGGCGTTCTACACCAGCGGCAGCACGCAGAGTCTGAGCGTGCCCAACCTCACTGTGCGCGGCATAGGCGCGCCAGGCGACTCGGCCCTGCTCAGCGCCGAGACGGTGAGCCAGGTGTATCTGCCACTGCGCCCCAGCTGCGACTCCACCAGCTTTGTGCTGAACTATGGCAGTCAAAGCACCACCGAGGCCCGCACCACCGACACGCTGACGCTGCGCTACCGCGCCTTGCCCGCGTTTGTGTTGCAGGAGTGCGGGGCCATGTATGTGTTTGAGGTTGGCTCGTGGAGCGCAACGGCCCATGGCATCGACTCGGTGGCCATCAGCGACCCCGTGATAACCAACGCCAACCGCATAGCCATAAAAATATACATGCGCGCCCAATGACTACAATCAGCAAATTCACAGCAACCATAGCCCTGCTTGTGACAGCAGCCGGCTTCACAGCCCGGGCACAGGAGCAGGGTCAGCGCCGCATCACACCCGTGACTCCGAGCACCAACACCGTGAAGGCGCCCCCAAAGGGCATCGACGACAAGGTGGTGGAGCGGTATCTGGCCGGCGACACGCTGTCGGCCCTGGCCGAGGCGCGCGCCGACTCGCTGAAGCACGTGTACCCGCGCTATCCGCTGCTTACCGACGTCACCTTTGGCATCAACTTTCTTGACCCCGTGCTGGTGCTTTTCGGGCAGAAGTATGGCGGTGTGGACCTGAGCGCCACCCTTAACCTGTGGAACCGCCTGCAACCCGTGGTGGAGATTGGCGCCGGCATGGCCAAGGACACGCCCGACGACATGAACTACACCTACCGCGGCAAGCTGTCGCCCTACGCAAGGCTGGGCGTGAACTACAACCTGCGCTTCAAGAGCGAGCCGCGCTACATGGTAGTGGCAGGCGCACGGCTGGGCGCAAGCGCATTCACCTACGACGTGACGGGCGTAACCGTGAGCGACGGCTACTGGAACGAGAGCGAAAAGTTCGACCTGAAGGGTATGAAATCGCACGCCCTGTGGGCCGAGGTGCTGCTGGGGCTGCGCGTGCAGTTGTGGCACCGCCTGTCGATGGGCTGGCAGGTGAAGTGGCACAAGATGCTCAGCTACAAGCACAACGGATATTCCGCCCCGTGGTATGTGCCAGGCTACGGCAACCGCGAGCGCAGCCTCACGGCCAGTTTCAGCCTCTACTACACCCTGCCGCTGAGCAAGAGCAAGTGGCCCAAGACCGACAAGCCCACCCTGGCACCGGCCGTGGCCCAGCCCCAACAGCAGCAGCCGTGAGGCCGGCAGACAATGATGACATACACAGAGGGCGCGGGAAATTCCCGCGCCCTCTGATTTTTTCCTTGTATGCCAGTGTGGGTGCTATGCTATTATCAAGTCGATGCCAAGTTCCTCGATCTGCTTCACCACAGCGGGTGACACGCGCGAGTCGGTGATTATGAGGTCAATCTCGTCGAGATTGCCGATTTTGGCAAAGCCGCGGCGGCCAAACTTGGTGCTGTCGGCCAGCACAATGGTCTTTTGGGCGGCGGCCATCATCTCGCGGTTGAGCTCGGCCTCGCGCATATCGGTGGTCGAGAATCCGAAGTCAAAATCGATGCCGTCGACACCTATGTAGAGTTTTGAGAACGAGCAGTTTTGCAATATCATGCGCGAGTAGTGGCCCACCACCGAGAGGCTGCTGTGGCGCAGCATGCCACCCAGCTGCAGAATGTCGACATTCTCGTCCTGCGCCAGAATCTGCGCCACCTCGATCGAGGCGGTGACAGCGGTGAGGCGGTGGCGCGGCCTTATGTTGCGCGCCAGGGCATGCACGGTGGTGCCCGAAGCAATGATTATGGAGTCGTCGGAGGCAATGAGTTTTGCCGCCTCGCGGCCAATGTCGTCCTTCTCCTTCGCCGACAGCTTCTCCTTTTCGTTCACCGAGCGGTTGTTGGTGAATGGGTTGAGCAGAATAGCCTTGCCGTGGCTGCGATACAGCTTACCCGCCTTCTCAAGTTCGGTGAGGTCTTTGCGTATTGTAACCGACGACACCGACAGCATTTGAGCCAGGTCGGACACCAGTATCGAACCGTTCTTGAGCAGTTTGTCGAGAATGAATGAGTGACGTTGTTCTTTGGTCATAATTGTTTTTGAGTTGTTAGTTTATATGGATAAAAAAGGGAAGCTGTGCGCGGCGTCGGGCAGCGTCTTCGCTTGCCGCGTTGGCGGCACGGCAAAATGGCTTTCATTGCAAAAGTAGTGATTTTTTTGCGGAAATAAAACAATTTGCGGCAGTAAAACCATGCCTGGCGGCACGCACACTTTCGTTTGCAAACTTTTTTTGACACCGCCAGAACGGCCGCAACCGCCACATTGCCACACATTAATATAAAAAAGGGCACTAAAAATTTTGCTGGGTAGATAATTATAACTACTTTTGTTGTGAAACAAAAGCGGAATGAAGGCGAAAGGCGCAAGCCCTGCGCCCCTATTCGCTTTTTACGAAAGCTGGATAATATAACAACCTTAGAAGCAATAGAATTAGGTGATGAGTAATAATGTAAAAAAGCATTACGATGTGATCGTGATAGGTGGCGGCATCACAGGTGCCGGCACTGCCCGCGACTGCGCCATGCGTGGTCTTAGCGTGCTCCTGGTGGAGCGCTACGACTTCACCTACGGCGCCACAGGCCGCAACCATGGCCTGCTGCACAGCGGCGCGCGATATGCCGTGACCGACGGCGAGTCGGCTGCTGAGTGCATCAAAGAGAACATGACGCTGCGCAAGATAGCGCGTCACTGTGTTGACGAGACCGAGGGCCTCTTCATCACGCTGCCCGAAGACGACCTGGACTACCAGGCCAAATTCGTGGAGGCGTGCCACAAGGCAGGCATCAACGCCGAGGCCATCGACCCCGCTGAGGCCCGCCGCATGGAGCCGGCCGTGAACCCCACTCTGATAGGCGCCGTGAAAGTGCCCGACGCCTCGGTTGACCCATTCCGCCTGACCACCGCCAACGTGGTGGACGCGCGCCTGCACGGAGCCGACACGCTCACCTACCACGAGGTGGTGGAGCTGCTGGTGGAGCAGAACCGCTGCGTGGGCGTGAAGCTGCGCAACAACCACAACGGCGAGATGAGCGAGGTGCATGCCGACCTCACAATCAACGCAGCCGGCATCTGGGGCCATCTGGTGGCCAAGCAGGCCGGCATCACGGTGAACATGTTCCCGGCCAAGGGAGCCCTGCTGATTTTCGGCCACCGAGTGAACAACATGGTGATTAACCGCTGCCGCAAGCCGGCCAACGCCGACATTCTGGTGCCCGACGACACGGTGTGCGTGATAGGCACCACCAGCGACCGCGTGCCATTTGAGGAGTGCGACCACATGAAGGTGACTCCCGAGGAGGTCGACATCCTAATTCGCGAAGGCGAGAAGCTGGCTCCGAGCCTGGCCACCACACGCATTCTGCGCGCCTACGCCGGTGTGCGTCCGCTTGTGGCCAGCGACAACGACCCCAGCGGCCGCAGCATTAGCCGCGGCATCGTGTGCCTCGACCACGAGACGCGCGACGGCATGGCCGGCTTCATCACCATCACCGGCGGCAAGATGATGACCTACCGCATGATGGCCGAGGAGGCCACCGACCTGGCCTGCAAGAAGCTGGGAGTTGACAAGAAGTGCGAAACTGCCACCACGCCGCTGCCCGGCTCTGAACCGCGCAACGACGAGCAGTACAAAACATACAGCTATGCCCAGAAGGCCGCCGAAGGCCGCCACGGCACACTCACCAGCGAAATCAAGAGCGGCGACAACGAAGACGACGCTCTGGTGTGCGAGTGCGAGGAGGTGACCGTGGGCGAGGTGAAATATGCCATCAACCAGCTGCACGTGCACAACCTCATCAACCTGCGCCGCCGCACGCGCGTGGGCATGGGCACCTGCCAAGGCGAGTTGTGCGCCTGCCGCGCTGCCTGCGTGCTGGGCAAGGAAAGCGGCGACACCGCCAAGAGCGGCGCCGACCTGGCCAGCTTCATCAACGAGCGCTGGAAGGGCATGCAGCCTGTGGCTTGGGGCGACACTCTGAGTGAGGCCCAACTCACAGCCACTATCTATCAGGGTCTTTGCGGCCTCAATAAGTTTGTTGACAAAAAGGAGGTGGAAAAATGAAGTTCGACTCTATTATAATAGGTGGAGGCCTCAGCGGCCTCACCGCGGGCATCAAGCTGGCAAAGGCCGGCAAAAAGGTGGCCCTTGTGGCTGCCGGCCACAGCACTCTGCACTTTAACTCAGGCTCGTTCGACCTGCTGGGACGCGACGAGCAGGGCAACGCGGTGGCCAACCCCACCGAAGCCATAGCCAAGCTCAGCGCCAAGCACCCCTACAACAAGGTGGCCGACGTGGCCAAACTGGCCGGCGAGGCCAAGCAGCTGCTGGCCGACGCCGGACTGGCAGTGGAGGGCGACGCTGCCCGCAACCACTACCGCCTGAGTCCCATGGGCGTGGCCATCCCCGCATGGCTCACCATAGGCGGATACCTCACGCTCAGCGACCCCGCATCGGTTGAATACAAGAACGTGGCCATCGTCAACATCAACGGCTACCTCGACTTCCCCGTGGCCTTTGTGGCCGACGCACTGGAGAAGATGGGCGCCAAGGTGGCCATCAAGACCATAAACACCCCCGCACTCGAGGCTGCCCGCCGCAGCCCCAGCGAAATGCGCGCCACCAACATCGCCAAGGTGCTGGAGCGCGACGGACAGCTCGAAGAGGCTGCCCAAGCCATCAACGCCGTCATTAGCGGCGAGGATGCTGTGCTGCTGCCCGCAGTGCTTGGCATTGCCGACGGCAATGGCGTGGCCCTGCTCAGCAATCTGGTGAAGACCACCGTGCGCTTTGTGGCCACACTGCCACCGTCGGTGCCCGGTGTGCGCACCGAGACGCTGCTGCGCAAGCGCTTTGAGGCGCTGGGCGGCACCTACATTGCCGGCGACCGCGTGAAGGGCGGCAAGTTCAAGGGTCAGCGCCTGGCCAGCATCGAGACCGAAAACCTCACCGGCGCCGAGCTGGCAGCCGACACCTTTGTGCTGGCCACAGGCTCATTCATGAGCCGCGGCCTCAGCGCCAACTACCAGCGCGTGTGGGAAACGGTATTCAACCTCGACGTTGACACCGAAGCCGACCGCGTGGCATGGACACGCGAAGACGTGTTTGACGCCCAGCCCTACCAGGAATTCGGCGTGAAGACCGACGCAAAGCTCCGCGTGAGCCTCAGCGGCAAGACGGTGGACAACTTCTACGCCGCAGGCTCGGTGCTGAGCGGCCACAATTCGCTTAAGCTGGCCGATGGCACCGGAGTGTCGATGCTCACCGCGCTGCAGGTTGCTAACAACATTTTAAATGACTAATTCACTGACATGGCAAACGAAACTCAATTAAGCAGCATAAGCGCAAACAACTTCGAGCAGTGTCTTAAGTGCTCGATTTGCACGGTCTACTGCCCTGTTGCGGCAGTCAACCCAAAATATCCCGGCCCCAAGCAGAGCGGACCCGACGGCGCGCGCTACCGTCTGAAGAACCCTGCCTTTTTCGACGAGGCACTGAAGATGTGCCTCAACTGCAAGCGTTGCGAGGTGGCCTGCCCCAACGATGTGAGAATTGGCGACATAATTCAAAAGGCACGCATCGACTACAGCACCCACAAGCCCAGCCTGCGCGACACCATGCTGGCCAACACCGACTTTGTGGGCACCATGGCCAACATAGTGGCTCCGGTCACCAACTTCGCCCTGGGCCTTCCCATCACCAAGAGTGTGCTGCACAGCGTGATGGGCATCGACAAGCACCGCTCGTTTCCCAAATACTCGTCACAGAAGTTCGAGACGTGGTTCAAGCGCAACGCCCTTAAAAAGCAAGACAGCTACAAGAAGCACGTGAGCTACTTCCACGGCTGCTATGTGAACTACAACTTCCCCAAGCTGGGCCAAGACCTGGTGAAGATAATGAACGCCGTGGGCTATGGCGTGCATCTGCTCGAGAAGGAGAAGTGCTGCGGTGTGGCCCTGATGTCCAACGGTCTCATTGGCCAGGCCAAGCGCCAGGCGCAACTCAACACCGACTCCATACGCAAGTCGGTGGCCGACGACAAGCGCCCCGTGCTCACCACCAGCTCGACCTGCACATTCACCATGCGCGACGAGTATCCCCACCTGCTGGGCGTTGACAACGCCGACGTGCGCGACGGCCTCACACTGGGCACCCGCTTCCTCTACCATCTCATCGACGAGGGCAAGATTAAACTCGCCTTCCGCCCCGACTTCAAGCTGCGCGTGGCCTACCACACGGCTTGCCACATGCAGAAGATGGGCTGGGCCATCTACAGCACCGAGCTGCTGAAGATGATTCCTGGCGTGGAGTTCACCATGCTCGAGTCGCAGTGCTGCGGCATCGCCGGCACCTATGGCTTCAAGCGTGAGAACTATGAGACCTCGCAGGCCATCGGCTCGGGCCTGTTTGAAAACATCAAGCGCGTCAACCCCGACGTGGTGGCCACCGACTGCGAAACGTGCAAGTGGCAGATTGAGATGTCGACAGGCTACCAGGTGATGAACCCGATTTCAATCATTGCCGACGCCCTCGACGTGGAAAAAACCATCGAGCTCAACAAATAATACATCACAATAAAGCGGCCTTCACCCCTGCAGGCGCCTGCACACCAACGGGCGCACGGGGTGGAAGCGGCTTTTATTGGTTTTGCAACCCAACTGACAGAAACAGACTAAAAAACAATAGAATAAGACATGTCAAACTTTCTAACTCCCCCGGCCTTTAAGCCCGAACAGACGGGCGCGGAGGCCGATGCCAAATACCGCCGGTTGC
>CAKUMB010000028.1 GCA_934667475.1 uncultured Muribaculaceae bacterium
AAGCCAATTTCGACAACTTCTCCAGCCGGAAAATAATGGAGATTCAGAAGAAGCTCAACCGAAGGCCAAGGGAAAAAACTCGACTTTGACTCGCCTAAAAAGAGATTCTTCATGCATTTTGATTAATTTTGCACTTGCTGTTGGACTCTACAGCCAATCTCACGCGCGATTTTACTAGCAACTTTCTTTTTTTTCCAAGGTATATTTCGTACCTTTGCTCTAGGGTTAGTTGTTTGTACATATGCAATACAAAATTAATTAATCTCGGGGAGACTTCGGTCTCCCTTTTTTGTTTGTATTGCTGTCGGACGTTCTCGGGGGCTTTGCGCCCCCGCCACTTTGGCATCCCCCGCAGTGTTTTTCATCGTTTTAATTCCAAAAACGTTGCAGTTCTATTTGGACACTGCGAATTGTTGTTCTGTACCTGAGGAACCAACTTCATTTCATTCGGCGAGAGATTACTTTTAAGTGATTTACACAGTGAAGGAAGGATGTCATCATCATCTTCATCAATAAAACCCTTATACTCTTTCAGACGTGTATAAATAGCAGCCAGGAACAAGCTGATTGTAGTGAGTCTTTGCTGTCCATCGATCACTTCCATGTAGGGATTAATCGAATCACCCAAAGGAATACAGATAATAGATCCGATAAAGTATTCAGGATTATTTTCACTGATATCATCGTAAAGCGCATCCCATTCTCTGTAGCTACATGTGTATTCACGCTGATACTTCGGAATGGAATAGTAGAATTTTCCATCCGAAGCAAATATCTCGTAGATATGGTATTTATTTACACTTTGTATCATTTTACGTTTTTTTTGTGAGTTATTTATACCATAAAAATATTTCAAAAACACACGACTCAAAGTGCTTATACTTAGTATTTCTAATTTATTTTTTCTCTTTTTCTTTTCTCAATTCACTTAGTGTAATTCCGTTGTATGAGAAGTATTTAGGACCTTGATAAGAACGTGATGGAGACTGCCGCGTTTCCGGCAAGAATTCAGTAGTGAATGTAGAGAGCGACCACAAACGTCCTTTATATTCGATTTTGTCATCTGAGGCGACCTTTACAGGCAAATTCAATGCGTCAAATACTATTTCATCACCAACGTTAATGCCTGCCATATGAAATTTAAAAGGTGGTTTTGGCTTCTTCCGTTTTGTTTCTTCTTTTGCTGCATTTATTCTCTTATCTTCATCTTTGCTTTTGCTGATGACGGGCTCTCCATTCACATACACGGCCAATTCTGCATCTTCAAGTAAATCTGCAATATCTCGCATAATGTCGAGTGCTACAGAAGGAGCAATATTGAAGAACTCTCGATTCGGACGTATACGAAGATCTGTCAAGCGATCTATTTGCTTATGAATTTGCGACTCCACCTTCTCGTACTTTTCCGTTTTAAGGGTTGCATATATCTCAAAAGGTAAAGGTACAGCCGTATTGTCCAATTCCTTGGAACGCACATCAACAGGGCGATGACTTCTTCCTATCTTTACCCAATCCTCACGAAAACTCGGATTGGTCAATATATAAACATATCCTTTATTATCATCTTTACACATAATATCTGTTGTGGCTACATGATTCTAACAATGATTTATTTTTCATACCCCTCATAATAATAACTCTGCTCAATTCCCTTGAATTTCACTTCGCGGTTCTCCGTATCAGAAGTGAGATTCTGCGAGAGGAGATAGCGCAGTTCAAGGTCATTGATAGGTGAGCGTTCCATGGCAGAGAGGTATTGGTCTTTGTCCACATACTGCCAATTGACCACTTTACCGAGAGAGTGTTTCAGTATCATATCGAGCCATATGCGGGTGGAACGACCATTGCCCTCCATGAAAGGATGACACACATTCATCTCAACATACTTCTCGATGATGTGCTCGAAAGTGTCTTCAGGCATCTTTTCTACGGCAGCAAGAGCTGCTTCAAGATAAAGACTATTGGCAAAGCGGAAACCGCCTTTAGCTATATTCTTATCACGGATGACGCCAGCCAAAGGATACAAGCCCTCAAACAGATAATGATGTATCTGCTGAAGACCCACTGTAGTTCCTACAGGAATTTTGTTTATATCCCCCGACTCATAGAGAAGGTGCGCGTCATCTAACGATTTTTCGTCAATTTCCTTTGTAGTCATAATCTTCTATTTTGCTTTCCATCATGAAGTTCATAAAGCCTCATGCGATACCTTCGCCCAATTTATGGCAATATTCCGCATGGCGTCTACAGCCGATGCAAAAAGATTGAGTGTGCATATAGTCGTAATGGCGTTCAACAAAACTAATGCCTTTATAGCGCAGCCGATAGTTGGAATGCTATTGATGCCGCCCGGCTAAAACAGCCGTTTGACATTCACCAATGAGCGTTTGCCGACTTCCTTTGTTCTCGGTGTGTGTGGCAAGCCTTGCGGCAGGGCGCATGGTGGCATCACCATTTGGCATCATATTCACCGCCGTCTTCGCAATCCACCACCTTGGGGTTGCCGTCGTCGTCATACTCAAGCGTAAGAGTCACGGCCTCATAAACTCCCTGGTCGTCGGGTTCGGTGCCGGCCTCAACTGCCAGCACCTCTTCGCCGTCGTCACCTGAGGTGTCCTCAACCAGATAGTAGGTGCTGCCGTTATACTCAACTTCGCCACATCCCAGATCCTCGGGATACCGGAGGCTGCACGAACCCTCTTCCAAGGGGCAGCAATCGTCTTCACCCCAATAGTATTCCGGATTTTTCAGCCTTTCGACTTTAGCGTAGACCATCATCTGCTCGTCAGGCTCCACATATGTGCCCCACAGAATGTCCTTGGATTTGTAGAATGCATCTAAAGTCTCACCAATTAAACGATCCTTACTGAAGGTTCTGCCATTTTTTGCCTTATACTCGTCGTTAATCTCGTCGAAAAACGTGCTTTCGCATTCTCCCGTTTCGAAATCGCAAGAGAACTCATATCCAGCAACCTTCACCTCGCATGAGCCAAAATCGTTGCCCGATGTGGCATCGTCCATATCCATGACTTTGTAGAATGTGCGCCCGTCGAGGGCGGTGCATTCCATGATGTTGTTAGGCTCGTGGATGGTGACGGAGTAATCACCTTTTTTAATGGCTTGCTTGATTGTCTTGATTGTTTGCTTCACTTCGTTGTATTCCATACGGCCGTTGAATTTAATGTTATTAATATTGCAACGATAAGTATTTTTCACAATAAACTTTACTGCCTGCTGCGTTGCGCCATTTACTGCCGCCACTTTTTTTTTGCAGTGCGGGCTTGCATTGGCAACATTTTGTGGCGGTTAGGGCCGCGGTCTCGGATTTTATTCTTATTTTTGTAGGTTAAATAGAAAAAACGGTATGCGAAATATGACATTGCTACTGGCTCTTTGCACGACAACCCTTGCGTCGTGGGGCCTTAACGTGAATTCCACTTCGGGCGACCTCGCCTCGGCAGTTGCTGACCACAGCATCTCATCGCTCAAGATTGAGGGAACAATGGATGCGCGCGACTTCCGCTTTATTGCCGACTCGCTGCGCTCGCTCTCGTCGCTAGACTTGAGCGGGGTGAGCGTTGAGGCTTATTCGAGCGCCGAGAATCCCGTGTTTGGCACGGTGGCCGACTATGAGGCCGATGCCATTCCGCCCACGGCTTTCTTTGGCATGGGTCTGCAGTCGGTGGCTCTGCCTGCCGGGCTGCACACGGTGGGCCACGCGGCCTTCACCGGCTGCACCAGTCTGCAGCAAGTGGATATGCCCGCTACGGTCGATTCCATTGGCAGCTATGCCTACAGCGGCTGCACGGCCCTCACTGCTGTGACGCTGCCCGCCGGGCTGCGCATGGGCGAGGGCGCGTTTGCCCGCTGCACCGGTCTGCAAAGCGCCACAGTGCAGTGTGGCAAGGTGGGCGCCGGGGCCTTTAAGGGCTGCACCGCCCTCACCACGGTAGACTTGGGCCGCGGTGTGAGCCAGATAGGCGCCGAGGCGTTTGCGGGCTGCACCGCCCTCAGCGCTCCCTCGGTGGCCCAGGGCATCGCCCTCACGGGCATTGGGCAAAGCGCATTTGCCGGCTCGGGCGTCAAGGAGTTTGACTTCAAGGCCTGCAAGGGCCTCACCGAGATAGGCCAGTGGGCGTTTGCCTGCACACCGCTGCAAAGTGTGGATCTGCCCGACGGCATTGAGGCTGTGGGCGACGGCGCATTTTTCTACAACACCAGTCTCAAGCAGCTGCAGCTGCCGTCGAGCGTGACGCGCATCGGCGACTTTGTGCTGGCCGGCAGCAACGCTGTGGCCACCGACTCGGTGCTCAACCGCGGGCTTACCGAGGTGGGCAGCTATGCCCTGTATGGCTGGAACCGCGTGGCGCGCCTCATAGTGCCGCGCACCGTTGAGAAAATAGGCACCAAGGCCATGGCGGGAATGACGGCTCTGCGCGAACTGCTGGCCGAGCCCATGTCGGTGCCCGAGAGTGCCGACAGCCTGTGGGCCGACGTCGACCAGCAAAAGGTGACGTTGTATGTCAACACCGCAGCGCTGGCCGCCTACAAGGCCGCCCCGCAGTGGAGAGAATTCAAGATAGTCGACAACCCCACCCTGAGTGTCGACGACATCGAGACTCAGGCCAACAGTGTCAAGGCCCGCTTCAGCGGCGCCACACTGGTGGTGACATCGTCAGAGCCCATGGCTCAGGTGAGCCTGTTCACCCCTTCGGGCATAGTGCTCAGCACCGTGAGCCAGGCCGGATTGCGCGCCGAAATCGACACGCAGGCCTACGCGGGCCGCGTCTATCTGGTGCAAGTGGCACTCAGGGGCGGAGCCAAAAAGGCATTCAAGCTGGTGCGCTAACCGCCAGCACACACTATTATAGTAGTAACAGAAAAAGGAAAACGATATAACTCTTATTAATGGGTAAAAACAAACTGAAGAAATTCGCCGACATGGACACGTTTGGCTGCGTGTTTCAGTATCCGTATGCCGTGCTGCGCGAGCAGGGCTTCCCGCTGAAGGGCAAGTGGTGCAGCGACTACTTTCACAACGCCAACCCAATAGTGCTGGAGCTGGGCTGCGGCAAGGGCGAGTATGCCGTGGGGCTGGGCAAGCGCTTCCCCGACAAGAACTACATAGGCGTCGACATAAAGGGCGCGCGCATGTGGACAGGCGCCAAAACCGTGGAGCAGGAGCACATTGCCAACGTGGCATTTCTGCGCACCTCAATCGAGCTGATAGCGCACTTCTTCGGCCCCGGCGAGGTGGCTGAAATATGGATCACCTTCCCCGACCCGCAGATGAAGAATGCCAACAAGCGCCTCACCAGCACGCGTTTTTTGGCCAGCTACCGCCAGATTCTGGCACCCGACGGCATAATACACCTGAAGACCGACAGCCCCTTCCTCTACACCTACACCCACGAGCTGGTGAAGCTCAACGGGCTGAAGGCCGACGTCGACACCGACGACCTGTATGGCAGCGGCATGGCCGACGACATTCTGGAAATCAAGACACACTACGAGCGCCAGTGGCTGGACCGCGGCCTCACCATAAAATACTTGAAGTTCCACCTGCCGCAGCAGGGCCAGTTGCAAGAGCCCGACATCGACATCGAGCACGACACCTACCGCAGCTACAACCGCGGCTTCATACAGATGCCACAAATCTTCGCCGCCGACGGCAACGGCAAACAACAGTAATCAATTACACCAACACACAGACAGTTATGGCAGACACAGCATTATATCCCAAACTCATCACCGATGCCCTGGCCACCGTGCGCTACCCGGGCACGGGCAAGAACATCGTGGAGATGGGCATGGTGGAAGACGACATACGCATCGAGGGCCGCAAGGTGAGCTTCTCGATAAAGTTCAGCAAGCCCACCGACCCGTTCATCAAGTCGATAGTGCGCGCCGCCGAGGCCGCAATCCTCACCCACGTGGGCAGCGACATCGACATCAAGGGCAACATAGCGGTAAAGACCCCGCAGCAGGCCGCTAAGGCGGCTCAGGCCGACAAGCCGCTCCCAGGAGTTAAAAACATCATAGGCGTGTCGAGCGGCAAAGGTGGCGTGGGCAAGTCGACGGTGGCCAGCAACCTGGCCGTGTCGCTGGCGCAGCTGGGCTACAAAGTGGGCCTGCTCGACGCCGACATCTTCGGGCCGTCGATGCCCAAAATGTTTGGCATAGAAGACGAGCAGCTGTATGTGCACCCCGTCGACGGCAAAAACCTCATTATCCCAGCCGAGAAGTATGGTGTGAAACTGCTGTCGATAGGCTTCGTGGTCGACAAAGACAAAGCAGTGCTGTGGCGCGGCGCCATGGCCAGCAACGCCCTCAAGCAGCTGATATGCGAAGCCGAGTGGGGCGACCTCGACTACTTCATCATCGACATGCCGCCGGGCACCAGCGACATTCACCTGACCCTGGTGCAAACGCTGGCCATAACAGGCGCCATAGTGGTGACCACACCGCAAGAGGTGGCTCTGGCCGATGCTCGCAAAGGCGTGAGCATGTTCCTCGGCGACCAGGTGAACGTGCCCGTGCTGGGCATTGTGGAAAATATGTCGTGGTTCACCCCGGCCGCACACCCCGGCGAGAAGTACTTCATATTTGGCAAAGACGGCGGCAAGCATCTGGCCGAGAGCCTTGGTGTGGAGCTGCTGGGGCAGATACCGCTGGTGGCCGGAATATGCCGCGGCGGCGACGACGGAGTGCCTGTGACGCTGCAAAACAGCGTGTCGGGAGCCTCGTTTATGCAGCTGGCACGCACCGTGGCCGAGGCCGTGAACAAGCGCAACGCCACCCTGCCGCCCACACACAAGGTGGACACGCACTGACCCCCTCACTGAAGCGGAACGATAAAACATATAAAAAACGATCAACAAGCAAAAATGAAAAAACAGTTATTTGCAACAATTGCGGCAGCAGCCATGCTGCTCACCAGCTGCGGCTCGGTGCCCATCACCGGCCGCAAGCAGCTAAACCTGGTTAGCGACAGTGAAGTGCTCCAGTCGAGCCTTGCCCAGTACAACTCATTCATGAAGACAGCCACCGTCTCGACCGAGCAAGTGTCCAGCGCACAAGTGGAGCGAGTGGGCAAGAAGATAGCCGCCGCCACCGAAACCTACCTCAAGGCCAACGGAGCCGCCGACGAAGTGAAAAACTTCTCGTGGGAGTTCCACCTGGTGAAGAGCGACGAAGTGAACGCCTGGTGTATGCCCGGCGGCAAAATCGTGGTGTATGAGGGACTGATGAAAATAGTGAGCAGCGACGACGAACTGGCAGTGGTGCTCGGCCACGAAGTGGCCCACGCAGTGGCCAAGCACAGCAACGAGCGCATGAGCCAGCAGATACTGGCCCAGTATGGCGCACAGGCTCTGGGCGTGGCCACATCGGGCAAAAGCGCAGCCGTGCAGCAAGTGGCCCAGCAGGTGTATGGCCTTGGCGCCAACTATGCAGTGGTGCTGCCCTTCTCGCGCAAGCACGAGAGCGAAGCCGACTACATGGGCCTGGTGCTGATGATGATGGCCGGATACAACCCCGAAGTGGCAGTTCCATTCTGGCAGAAGATGGCCGCCTCGTCGACTACCAAAGTGCCTGAATTCATGAGCACCCACCCCAGCGACGAGAAGCGCATAGCCGACATCAAGAAGGCTATTCCCGAAATTGAGAAGAAGTATGCCCAATACATTCCCAAGAAGGCCACAACCACTTCAAAGAAGACTACCACAACTTCCAAGAAGAAGAAGACTACCACAAAGAAAAAGACTACCACCAAAAAGAAATAATGCGGTCAAGCCGCACACCTACAGCAACGGGGGCTGCCATAGCAGTCCCCGTTGCTTTTTTCATGTCACCATTGCATGCAGAGACGAGTGCCGTGGCAAGGAACACGCTGAAAATGGAATGAATTTGCGGCAATATCCCCCACCACTTTTCAACTCTATGCTTTAAACTTCACAGAACAACTTTGGCGGTGAGGGCGCGGCATCGCACCAAGTAGGGGCCAGAGGGGAGGGTGCGGTGGCTCAGCGATGCAGCAGTGGCTCGCGCCACAGGGCGCCCGCCCATGTCGAGCACTTCCACCATTTCAGCGTCGTCGATGCCAGCCACCATGACGCGACCCTTGCCAGCCACCACTTGGGGAGCGTCGGCCCGAGGGGCATCAATCCCGGCAGTTAAGGCCTTTATTGTGAAGAAGTTTTTCCACGGCTGCGTGACGGCATACACGCTCATCCAGTTGGCCGGCACATAGAGTGTGGCCGAACTGTAGTGCAGCGATGAGAATGCCGATGCTGCGATGCCTTCGTTATAGGCCACTGGGGGCACCGATGCATAGCAAACCACGGCTTTGAGCGGGCATCCGTGGAACGCGGCCTCGCCCACCCGACTCACGCGCTCGCCCAGCACAACCTTGGTGAGCGATGAGCAGGCGTCGAAAGCACCAACGCCCACCGGGGCCCCGTCGATGTAGATTTCGGTTATGGCTTTGCAGCCCGAGAAGGCTCCAGCGCCAATCTTGGCACCATCGAGCATTCTGATTTCGCTCACTTGCAGCGAAGTGCAGCCCTCAAATGTGCGGTCGGGTATGCCATGCTCGGTTATGGGTTTGCTTTTTAGCGAAGTGCACTGCGAGTATATGCCAGTGCCCGACTTGCGCGGCAGGCTGATGCCCTGCGTAAGGCTTGAACAGCCCATGAAGGCAGAGCTGCCAATGGAGTCGACCCCGACCGATGAGGCAGTGGTGAGCGATGTGCAGCCGCTGAATGCGTAGCTGCCCACTATGCAACCTGCCGGAATCGACACCTCGCCAAGACTTGTGCAACCCGAAAACGCCGAGGCGCCGAGTTCGCTTAACGCGGCTGGCAGATTCACGCTTTTCAGCTCGGAGCAGCTTTGAAACGCTGTGCGCGCAATGTGGGTGACGGTGCCGGGAATCGACACCGAACTTATGCCTTTGCCCATGAAGCCCGACACCAGGGTCACGGTGTAGGTCTTGGTGATTTTCTTCTGCGGGTCTTGTGGGTCGGGCACCTCGATGCTCACGGTGGAGGCTATGCCCACGTGGCCGCTGGTGCGGGTGGTGCCCACGGCCTCGGCGGTGCGGGTGGCATCGGAAAGGAAGTAATTGACGCCGTCTTTCTCTTCAAAGCTGTCGGCATGCGCCATGGGCGCTGCCATGACCACGAGCAATGCTGCCATGGCTGCTGTTTTGCGGAATGCTATCTTACACATTATACATATTCAATAATTGTGAATATTAGAGGCACAAAGGTAGCATCCAAAGGCGACACAGCCAAGAATTCGGGCCAATTACGCATGTATTTGCGGCACAAACGCCACTAATGGGTAGGCCCAAAACAGCGAGCAGGCGGGCGCACCGGTGTGTGGGGGTGCGTCCGCCTGCTGGCGTTATTGGTTTTGCTATTTATGCGCTACGGCCTACTTGCCGAGCAGCACTTTGCGGTAGGTGACGGTGCCGTTGGTGTAGGTGGTCTTCTCCACATACACGCCAGCGGCCGGACGGGCAGAACCGAGGCTGATGCCGCCCACGGTGTAGTAGATGCGGCTCACTGGCACGGCGTCGGTGGCCACTTGGTCAACAGCGGCGGGCTTGAAGTCGGCTGTCACAATCCAGCCCTTGGCAGTGGCGGCCTCAACGTTGGCCTGCTCGGTGCCGGGCATATAGCTGATGTTGAGTTTGCGCGCCCACGAGCTATTGCTCTCGTTCACGGTCACACCCGACACATCTTGCAGCTGCCCGATAAGCGAGTTGATGGCATCGGCAGCCATAAGGTTGTTTTGCAGACTCAGACCCTGCACACCTTTGTTGTTGCTCAGGTCGAGGGCGGTGAGTTTGTTGCCTTCGGCCGAAATCCACTGCACATAGGGGTTGTTGCTCAGGTCAAGCGATGCAATCTGATTGTTTTCGCAGTTTAGCCAGTAGAGGTATCCGTTGTGGCTGAGGTCGACGGCCGTCAGCTGGTTGTTGTTCACCTTAAACTGGCTCAGGCTTCTTTGCTTGCTCACATCGATTGAAGTCAGCTGGTTGCCGCCCAGGCGCAGAATCGACACATTGGGGTTGGCAGTGACGTCGATAGCCGTGAGGTTGTTGCCCTCGGCATAGAGCAGGGTGAGGTTGCTCAGAGTGCTCAGGTCGAGTGCCGACAGGAAGTTGTTGTCCACATTCAGCCAGCGCAGGCTGGTGTTGGCCTTCAGGTCGAGTGCCGGCAGCTGGTTGTCATACAGATACAGGCCAGTGAGGGCAGTGTTCTTGCTCAAGTCAATCGACTTCAGCTTGTTGCCTGCCAGGTTCAGGGTCTCAAGTTTGCCGCACTTGCTGGCGTCAAAGCTCTCAAACTGGTTGTCGTAGGCATAGATGCTGGTGGCGGCTGTGAGGTCGCTCACGTCAAGGGTCTTGAACTTGTTTTCGTAGCAGTCGAGTTCGTCGAGGCCGGTGAGGCCGCTCAGGTCGAGTGCGGTGAGGCTGTTGTGCGAGCAGTCAACCTCATACACGGTTGAGTGGTGGGGCAGCAGCAGCGAAGTGAGGCGGTTGTATGAGCAGTCCACCTTCGACAGGTTGTCCATTGCCGAGCAGTCGATTTGGCCGGCAATAAGGTTGTCGTGCACATCGAGCACGCGCAGCTTGGTGCACTTGCTCACATCGATTGATGCAATCTGGTTGCTCTCGGCATAAAGGCCGGTGAGGGCGGCGTTGCCAGTCACATCCAGCGTCTTAATCTTGTTGAGGCCCACCTGCAGGTTCACAAGGTTGGGGGCGTTGGTAAGGTCAAGAGCAGTGATGCCCTGCTGGCGGGCAACGAGCTGAATCACATCGGGGCCATAGATTTTCACTGTGGTGCCCTTGATGGTGCCGTTCACATAGCCTGTTGACTTTTCCTCGCTCTTCTCGCCGTCGCCCCAGTCAATCTGAAACTTGCTGTTGGCGGCCACACCGATGCGCACGCTGGCGCCAGTCTCGGCATAGGTGATGACAATGGCGGGTTTGGCCTCGGCTTTAGCCTCGTAGGCGCCCACGTCGATGCCCTCGCCCTGCACACGGTCGTTGCCGGCGATGTCGGAGGTCTCGGTGTAGGCGTCGGTGGTGGTGCCTTTGTCAATGAATTCGCTGCCTTTGGCCAGAGCCCACGATGCGCTGTGCACAGCCGCGGTGTCGGCCGCAGTCTTGGCCACGCCGGCAAATGCGGTGGGCAGCTCGAAGTTGGCTGCAGCAGCGTCGGGATTGCCGATGGTGTTATACACCTGCTCGGCCAGGGCGGGCAGGTTGAGGCCGATGTTGGCGGTATCGTTCAGTTCGGCCTTGCGCAGTGAATTGCGCTGCACGGTGCAGTTCACCACCTTGCCGCTGCGCATGAATATGCCGCCGCCGTCGAAGGCAGTGTTGTTATACACCACGCAGCCCACCGTAAGGCCGTCGAGGTTGTATATGCCGCCACCGCGGCCACCCAGCTGGTCGCCATATTCGGGAGCGTCGGCATAGCAGTTGGCCACCACGTTGTGCAGCACCAGGCCACCGGCATTGTGAATGCCGCCGCCCAGCAGGCCGCGGCAGTCGAGCACGCGGTTGCCCTCAAAGGTCGATCCGCTGCCCACATAGGCCGCGCCACCGCTGTTGGAGTAGCAGCCCGTGATGGTGCAGCCGGTCACCACCGAGTTGAATGCTGCTATGGCACCGCCGGCATCCTCGGCCACGCAGTCGCTGAACTCGCAGTTACTCACAGTGGCGTTGCTGGCGCTCACGGCACCGCCTATGCCGTTGCCAAAGCTCGAGTGGCAATACATGTTGGTAAACTGGCAGTCGGTGACCGATGCCTTCTTGTCGGTGGAGCCGGCAATATACACCGCACCGCCATACGAGTCGCTGCTGGTGGCGCTCTGTGCCGTGAAGTAGGCCGAGCACTCGGTGAAGCGGCACTGGCTCACCTGCACATTGCCCATGGCATACACCGCCGCACCGCTGGGCTTGGCTGTGGGCACATTGGCGTTGGCGCCCTTCATGGTGAAGCCGTTGATGGCAGTGGCCTCGGTAAACACCGAGGTGCTGTAAAGCAGGTGGCTAGAGTTGCCCTGCGTGCCGGTCACCTGCTGCTGGCCGGTGGATGACGTCTCCACCTCCCAGGTGTAGCGGTAGGTGGTGCCGCTGGCAATGGCGCGCTTCCACACATCGGGCACATCGTCGTTGCCATCAAGAATGGTCACGTTGGCAAAGTCGTAGGCCTTGCCGCTGGCACCCATCTTGCGGTCGGCCTTCGAGGCCTCATTGCCAGCGAAGCCGCCGTAAAGGCTCACGCCGTTTTTCATAAAAAACGCCTTTGAGGTCTTGCGGCTGGCCTTTATCAGCGAATCGGGGCTGTATGTGCCTGCGGCCACCCACACCTCGTCGCCCGCCTGAGCGGCGTTGATGGCAGCCTGCAAACTGCCAGTGGCGTTGGCCCACGATGAGCCGTCGCCACTGGCACCAGCCTTAACATAATGCACTGCCGCCTGTGCGCCAAGCACGGGCAGCATCGACAGAGCCGCAGCTGCTGTCAGTTTGAGTAGGGCTTGTTTCATTAGCTTGTTATTTTATCGTATTAACTATATGCCTGAATATAGGGACTGTAATCAAGTCCAAAGATATAACAAAAAGGCATATTTCCCAAGGATATGCCTATATTTATGTTACTTCTATGATTTTATGCGCAATCGGGCCGCGCCAAGGCCCGCTCGGGGCTCGTGGTGAACGAGAATCCCGTGAGGCGGGCGGCCACAGCCCGGCCCAAAGCCGGCCAGTCGGCCGGGCGCACCAGCGCGGTGAACGTGAACTGCTGCTGCGCGCCCACGGGCCCGTTGAGGAAGTCGGCCAGCGCCTGGCGGCAGTCGCCGTCGAGTTCGGCAAAACACAGTGCCTTGCCATCGACGTCGAGCAGCGCCAGAGTGGGCGTGGCGCTGGGGCGGCCGGCAGTGATGCTGCGCACCAGGCGCAGCGTGAGTGGCACCCGCACAGCCACAAGGCCATGCGGGGCACCGGCAGCGCGTGTCAGCACCATTCCGCCATCGGTCACGGCCTCCACAGCCGGTGCGTTGTCGCCCTGCACCTCAACCGCCGTCAGACTCACAGGCTGCTCGCCGACGCTGTGCGAACAGCCGCCCAGCAGCGCACATGCCGCCACCGCAATCAAAATCCATTTCATGCCACAAAGATAGCACAATTCACCCATATTACCACACCCAAAATCACAGTACACCGATGGCCCCGCCCCTATTCCGCCTGCCCGCAATAGAATTGCCTGATGCATTCATACGCGCCCCAGCAGTAGGCCCGCAGCCATTCCTCCTTCCATGGCTTCACGATGTTTTGAGCCAAGTCGATGTTTTCACACAGCTGCTCCATATACAGATGCGTGATGTGCCGCAGCGCCTCCAACGGCGGCATCGAGTCGCCCTTTCGGGCATAGTCCCTAATAATGCTGATGTACTTCATTTCGCTGTGCTCATGTATTTTTTGGGGTTATAATCATGCGAAGACAATCATTTTTCAGCAACTATCGGGTATAAGCCAGCCGCATTCTCATCCTCAAGTCCCCTACGACAACGAACTGCGCGAGGAGACGGGGCTCACTGGGGCCTACATCAAGCAGTTTCACACGTTTAGCGAGCCCGACCGCGACCCGCGCGAGCGTGTGATTACCATAGCCTACTATGCGCTGGTGAGGATGCAGGATGTGAATGGCGGCGACGATGCGGCACGCGCGCAGTGGTGGGCCATGGGCGATGTGCCGTCGCTGGCTTTCGACCACGACATGATATTGCGGCTGGCGCTGCAGGAGCTGCGGCGACAAATACACTTCGAGCCCATCGGTTTCGAACTGCTGCCCGAAAAATTCACCATGTCGGCGCTGCAGCAGCTGTATGAGGCCATTCTCGACGTGAAGTTTGACCGCCGCAACTTCTACAAGGAAATGCTGCACCTGGGGCTGCTGACACAGCTCGACGAGACCGACAACGAGCCTGGCAAGCGCAACGCATTCCTCTACAGTTTTAACCGCAGCAGCTATGAGGAGATGAAGCGCAAGGGATTCAGGTTTGAATTCTGACGGCGACACACAACAACTGACGACAAACGCAACCAATCTTAACATTGACCGGAAAAATCAACAACCACACACATGGGCTACGCAACTTTATTTGACGGGGAGGAAAAGACATTCAGCCGTATAACCTCAACCCTATCGTCTCAGTCCTGGCACATTGCCATCGGTGCCTGCAACGGCTCGCCGCAGGCTGCGGCGCCGCAGTGACCTGCAATGGCTTTGGCCACTGCGGTGCGGCGTTCGCGCTCTTTTACACCCCCTCCTGGGCAGGGTGTGGAGCGTCAGTCGACCGAGGCATAACCGTCGCCGTAGAGGGAGGCCGCTTTCGCCAGCTGCTGGCGCATGAACCGCGCCGCGTCGCGCGGATATATCACCTTCAGCCCTGGGCCATAGCTCATCAGCACCGAATACAGTTCAAAGTTCGCCACCACCTCAATCTGAAACACACAACTGCGGTCGGCGGGGTTCTTGCTCACCAGCTGCTGCGAGCTGTGCAGCGGCTTGGTGGCTATGTACTTGCTCTGCTCGGCGCTGGCCCAAAACACAATGTGGCGCGGTCGGGCATGCAGGTTTTTGCTCACACCAATCACATTGTCGAAAAAGTGCTCGGGGTCAAACTCGGGATTGTCGCGAAACGGCACGCCGGTTGCCGGCTCAACGCTCACAATGCGGTCGAGAGCCAAGTTGTAGAGCAGCATGCTGCCAGCCTTTGAGCCAAACAGAAACCATCGGTTGCGGAACTCCTTCAGCAGGTAGGGATACAACACGTATTCGGTGGGCCGCCTGGCGTTGAACGACTGGTAGCGTATGCGCAGCGTCTGCCTGTGGGCTATGTGGTTATAGAGCGGGCTGAGCAGCTGCAGTCCCTTGAGGTGGGGCACGCTGTCGAAGTGAATTATGGGTTTGCGGTGGCTGCGGGCTATGGCCAGCTTGTCTTGCAGGCGGCTCACCACATCGGCCATTTCAGAAAACTGCTCAAAGCCCTCGAGCTGGCGCAGCATGTCCACGGCCTCCTGCATCACATCGAAGTCGTTTTGCGACATGGGCATGTTCATTATCGAGTAGTCGGGGTCGGCATAGCGGTAATATTTGTAGTCGTACACCTCGATGGGGGCGTTGTAGCCCAGTTTGTCGGACCGCATCGTTTGAATGTCGGCCTGCACGGTGCGCACCGACACCCCCTTGCCGATGCCCTCGGCGTCGCGCAGGGCATCCGAGCAGGCCTCCACCAGGTCGGCAAGCGTCCAGCGGCGGAAGCGGTTGCGCAGGCAGTTGTCGATGGTCTTGTAGCGAATAAGCGCATTTTTGTTGGCAGGCATAATGGTCGTTTTTTAGTTGTTGTTGGGGCAAAGGTAGTGAAAAGTGCGCAGTCTATTTGCGCAGTGGTGTGAAAATGCAATTTTTTACCGTTTTTTTGCTGATTTTTTATTGCTACGCAAAAACACTGCGCAGTGCCGCCCTTACTTTGCCACCGCAATCGGGAAGCCACCTGCATCTATGACTGTTGGCTTCCGCAATGTTGATTCTAAATAGTGAAAAGCAATGATAGTGAAACTCATCAACAACCGTCCGGTGAAGATTTGGGCCGACAGTGTGGAGTCGTCGGCAATGGAGCAGATAGAGAATCTGACCTTGCTGCCGTTCCTCTTCCACCACCTTGCCATTATGCCCGACGTGCACGCGGGCAAGGGCATGCCCATTGGCGGCGTGCTGGCGTGCACCGACGCTGTGGTGCCCAACGCCGTGGGTGTGGACATTGGATGCGGCATGTGTGCCGTGAAAACCAACTGGGATGTTGAAGACCTGCCTGCCGGAGTGCTGCGCAAGAAGATAATGAGTGGCATACGCAAGCGCATTCCCCTTGGCATGGACCACCACAAGCAGCCGCAGGGCGCCGATCATCTTCCATCCGGGCACGACATCGACCGGATGACCATTGTGCGCCAGCGGCAGGAGAGCGTACAGCACGAAGTGGGCACTTTGGGCGGCGGCAACCACTTTATTGAACTGCAGAAGGACGAGGCTGGCAAATTGTGGATAATGATTCACTCGGGCTCGCGCAACTTGGGCGCAAGGGTGGGTACGCACTACAATGCCCTGGCGGCCAAAATCAACAAACAGCATTACTCTTGCGTGCCGCCCGAAATCAACCTGGCTTTTCTGCCCGCCGACACCAAGGAGTTTGGAATGTATTGGCTCGAGATGAAATATTGCATCGACTTTGCCCTGTGCAACCGCAGGCTTATGATGCAGCGAATTGAGGAGGTGGTGGCCGACGCGCTGCCTGGTGTGGAGTTTGAGCCGATGATTAACATCGCCCACAACTACGCAGCCTGCGAGACGCACTTTGGCCGTCGCGTGATAGTGCACCGCAAGGGAGCCACGCTTGCACGCAAGGGCGTGGTGGGCATAATTCCCGGCTCGATGGGCACGGCGTCGTACATTGTTGAGGGACTGGGCAACCCCGAGTCGTTCTGCTCATGCTCGCACGGCGCTGGCCGCGCGCTGTCGCGCACCGCGGCCAAGCGCACACTAAACATGGCCGAGGAGGTGGTGCGGCTCAACGCCCTGGGCATAGTGCACGGCATCAGAAGTCAGGACGACATGCAAGAAGCCACGGGCGCCTACAAAGACATTGAAAAGGTGCTGGCAAACGAACACGACTTGGTAAGGATTAAGACCAAGTTGCTCCCGATAGCCGTGATTAAAGGCTGAAGTATACTGAGGCTGCTAATCAGTCTAATATCTAAACACACACACCGAGGGCATCGGCAGGCCGTAGCAAGCCAGCCGTTGCCCTCACTTTTTGGGGGCACTTCATAAACCGGGGGGGGAGTTTTCTTTTGATTTGATAAAAATTTATACCTTTGTGCCGTGAATAATCAAGGACTATTAGCATTGGCG
>CAKUMB010000029.1 GCA_934667475.1 uncultured Muribaculaceae bacterium
AATTGCCGAGCTGCAGCCTTTCTTCTGCAAAGATACACATTATATTCCGTACAACGTGAGTTTACATCTAAATCTTATGATATTTTAGCAAACAAATGAAAATAATTCACCATAAGAAAGCAGAGATAATTTCTTAGAAAACTGCAAAAAGGACTCTGAATTTATAGGTTTTTAATAATTAGATTTACCTTTGTATACAAAAACTAAGGCGTTCTTTGTATATTGCAAGGTTGTGAAAGAAATAGAATATAGCTCGTTTCTAAATTGTTAGCAGTTACATTCTTTATTGTTCTTAATTCATTGATATTCAGTCAGTAAAAGATATTATTGTGACTCGCCGTGTGCAAGTCAAATAAGTGCTTATTGCGGGGAAAAAAGCCATCGGGGCTGTGGCGCGCGTGCGCCGCAGCCCCGATGGGTGTCTTAGTGTATGCGCTGTGTGTGGTTAGCGCACTATGAGTTTGGTGCCGTTCTGGGCCACGTAGAGGCCTGCAGGCAGCGCTATGAACTGCTGCGAACCTGCGGCCACGCTATAGCGGGCCACGATGGCGCCCTGCATGTTGCAGATGTAGCCTGCGGCTGCCGATGAGCCTGTGGTGACGCGCACACCGCCGCGCATGCCGCTGATGAGCAGCGAGGCGTCGGTGCCGATGCCGTCAACGGCGCTGTTCTGGGCGCGGTACACAAATGGTATGGCCGAGCACCAGCCGGTGTTGCTGATCATGCCCAGCGACTTGTAGTAGCGTGTGCAGGCGCGGGCATAGTAGGTGGCGCCGTCGGTCATGAGCTTGCTGTTCACCTTAATCTCGCCGGCCGTTTTGCTGGTGGTGTAGGCTTGGTCTTTGGTCGACTCGATGAAGCGTGTGCGGCTCGAGAATTTGTTGTCGGCCGACACTTCAATTTTGTAGCCCATGGCCGCCTGTTGCGGAGTCACGGCCAGAGTCTGGTTGGCATAGAGCTCGCCGCCGCTCACGGGGCGCGAGAATGCGGGCACTTCGCCGGTCATGAACATGGTGGTGAAGGGCACAGTGGCCGACACCTTTTGCACGCCGTCGCGTGTCATCACCAGGCGGGCGTAGTAGTTGACACCGGCTGCGAGGGCGAAGTCTGCCACCTTGAGCGAGCCGTTGCCCGATGTGCCGGAGTAGGCGATGGTGCCGTCGGCAAACGTGTCGTCGGTCGAAATCTCAAGGGTCACGTCCTGGTCGTCGAGGGTGCTCCATGTGGCGGTGAAGGCGGGGTTCACGTTCACGGCGTTGGGCTGCGGATAGGTGAGGGCGAGCACCATGGGGGTGAACTCGCGGGCCTCGCTCACGCCGTCGGCGTAGTTGAGTGCGCAGGCGTGCACGCGCCAGTATTGCTTCACGTCGCCTTTGATTTTCTCAAACACGGCGGTGCTCACCACTGTGTCGGTGGTGGCGTAGGTGTTGGTCACGTTGTTGAAGTCTTTGTCGGTGGCCACTTCAAGGGTGTATTCGGTGGCGCCCTTCACGGGGTGCCACACGAAGTTGAAGGGGTCTTGCACCTTGGCGCCGTTGGCCGGAGTCACCAGCAGTGGAGCGGGCAGGCTCTGTGCGGGCGCACCAAGGAATATGGGCGAGTATTCGTTGCCCACGCGGTCGAGCACGCACACTGCATACTGGTAGCCTGTGCGGTAGGCTTCGGGAATTTCAAATGTGGTGCCGTAGGTCATGCCCAGCAAATAGTCCACGTCTTTGTTGAAGTCGGTCTGCTTAACGCCTTCGGGCACAGCATACACGGTGTAGCGCACGTTGCTGTAGCCGTCCCACGAGAGGGTGTAGGCCACCTTTTGCAGATTCTTGACCACACCGGGGTTTTTGCCGGCTTTCCAGCTCATGACGGGCGGCAGCGCGGGGCGGCTGTAGACGGTGCGGCGCAGATAGTGTGCAAACGACTCTTTGGCGTTCAGGGCATACAGGTATTTGCACGAGTAGTACACCGAGCCGGGGGCGTCGTCGAGGTTTGAGCTGCGGTTCAGCTCCACTTCGTTCACATATTCGTCATAACTTTTGTTGTTGGGGCCGCTGGCCTTTTGAACGGGGGCTTTGGCTATGGTCTGCTCGATGCCCGACGCGCCCATGGGCAGCGAGCCCGTGCTGGCGTAGGTGAGCGACGATATTGAGTGCGAAATGTAGACGTGGCGGTCGAACTTGTGTGCCGTCTTGCCCCACCAGGGGGTGATTTTTGCATAGTCGGCACTCGAGTAGCCAATGGTCCAGTAGACCTGCGGCGAGATGTAGTCGAGGCTCTTGTTGGCAATCCAGGCCACGGGGTCGCTGAATATGCCGCTATACTGCCAGTCGCTGCCCGGGCAGGGGGTGATGCCGTATTTCTTGGCCAGAGCCGAGCTCGAGCATGCCACGCCGGCGGGCGAGATGCCGAATGCCACCTCGGGGCGCAGCGATTGAATGGCTTCGTGCACATCCTTCACCATCTGGTTCACGTTGTCGCGGCGCCAGTCGCCTATCGACAGGCTTGTGCCCGAGTCCTTCCACAGCTGGTAGTCGCCGGCGCTCTCGTCCGACGGGATGCCGTTGGGGTAGAAGTAGTCGTCAAACACCACTCCGTCCACGTCGTAGTTCTTCACTATTTCCTTCACCACATTGGTGATGCGCTCGCGGGTGGCCTTGAGGCCCGGGTTCAGTATCACGGTGCTGCCGTAGGTGAGCAGCATGCCGTCGTTGCGCAGTTTCTGGTCTTGCGCGGTGTTCCACTTCGAGCCGGTGCTGAAGCGGTAGGGGTTGACCCACGCGTGGCACTCCATGCCGCGCTTGTGGCTCTCCTCCACGGCAAACTGCAGGGGGTCCCATCCGGGGTCCATGCCGCGCTCTGACACCAGATAGCTCGACCAGGGCTCGTAGCTCGACTTATACATGGCGTCGCACATCGAGCGCACCTGGAAGTAGATGGCGTTCATGTTGTTGTTCTTAAGCGAGTCGAGCAGCTCGGTGAGCTGGCTCTTTTGCTTGCTGATTTCATTTGCATTGCCAGTGCTCGACACTGTGGTCTTGGGCCAGTCGAGTGCCCACACTGTGGCCACCCATGCCGAGCGCAGCTCGCGCTTGGGGGTGCCATAGGTCGCTGCCTGGGCCGTGAACGACGCCAGCAGCATCACAATCGCTAACAGATTGCAGATTTTCTTAGTTAATTTCATTCAGAAGTGTTATTTGTTATAATATTAATTGTCAAGATTCCGCCCGCCGTGCCGTGGCTTTGCGGCGCGGCGGGTGCAGTGAGTGTAGCAAATTTATTACAATTTGTGGTAACCTCCTTATCCTGCGGACTTAAAAAAACATAAACCGCATGCAAAAAGTCACGCTTGCAGGCCAAACAGGGCACGGGCGTTGGCGTCGGTTGCGGCCGACACTTCGGCCTCGCCTATGCCCAGCGCCTGGGCCACGGCGCGGCAAATGTGGGGAATGTTGGCGCTCTCGTTGCGGCGGCCGCGGTTGGGCACGGGGGCAAGGAAAGGCGAGTCGGTCTCCAGTAGCAGGCGGTCCAGCCCTATGGCGGGCAGCAGCGCCGGCACAGTGCTCTTCTTGAAGGTGACGATGCCGTTCACCCCAAAGTAGAAGTCGCCGCGGCGGCGTATGCGCTCCACGTCGGCCTCGGTGCCGGTGAAGCTGTGAAACACGCCCCTCAGCGGCTTGCCCGGGCCAAGGCCGTCAATCACCTCAAGGCACTCGTCAAGGCCGTTGCGGCAGTGGATTATGAATGGCAGGTCGAGCTCTTGGCACCAGCCCAGCTGTTCGGCCAGCGCCTGCATCTGCTCGCGGCGCCACGTGGCGTCCCAATACAGGTCGATGCCTATCTCGCCTACGGCCACATAGCCGCCCCCGTCAAGCAGCGGGCGCATGCGCGTCAGCGCGTCGCGCCAGCCGCCGTCCACGTCTTCGGGGTGCAGCCCCATGGCTGCCGACACATAGCTGGGATAGCTGTCGCGCATGGCGTTGAGGCGGCCTATGCTGTCGAGGTTCTCGTTGGGTAGCACCACGTGTGTCACCCCGGCGGCGCGTGCGCGCTCCACCACGGCATCGCGGTCGGCGTCGAAGTCCTCGCAATAGAGGTGGGTGTGTGAGTCGATCACTTGCTGCGGTCCACTAATCGGTTGATAAACTCGGCAAACTCCTTGCGGTCGTCATCGCCCATGGCCACCTGTGCCAGGCCGTCGAGCGCCTTCTGCGTGTAGGCGGCAATGGCCTCCTGCGCCAGCTGGCGCAGCCCCAGACGCTCGTAGATGGCGCGCACGGCAGGCACCTTCTCCTGGCGCATGGCATACTCGTCGGTGATCCAGCGGCGCAGCCCTCCCAGGTCGTCGCCCTGGGCGCGGTTGAGGGCGTTGATGAGCAGATAGGTCTTCTTGTTGTTCATTATGTCGCCGCCAATCTCCTTGCCAAAGGTGGCCTCGTCGCCCCACACGTCGAGCACGTCGTCTTGCAGCTGGAAGGCGAGACCCAGATTCAGGCCCACCTCATACAGCGCCTTGGCGTTGGCCTCATCGGCACCGGCTATGATGGCGCCCATCTTGCACGCGCAACCCAGCAGCACCGATGTCTTGAGGCGTATCATCTCGATGTAGTCGGCCTCGGTGACCTCGGCGCGCTGCTCATAGTCCATGTCCCATTGCTGACCCTCGTAAATCTCCATGGCCGTGGTGTTGAACACCTCCAGCACCGGTTGCAGCACAGCCTCGTCGACACGCGCCACATATTGCGAAGCCATGGTGAGCATGGCGTCGCCGCTGAGAATGGCCACATTCTCGTTCCAGCGGCGGTGCACGGTGGGCTGGCCTCGGCGCACGGCAGCCTTGTCCATCACATCGTCGTGCAGCAGGGTGAAGTTGTGAAACAGCTCAAGGCCCACAGCGGCGTTGAGCGCCTTGGCGGCATCACCGCCCATGGCCTCGCAGGCCATAAGCACCAGCACGGGACGCAGGCGCTTGCCGCCCAGGGCCATGGTGTAGGCAATGGGCTGGTAGAGCTGCGACGGCTCCTTGGGGTAGGGGATGGCACTGATGGCCTCGTTCACTTTTGCCAGATATTCTTCAAATTTCAGCATAGTAGTCTCTATATGTAATTGTTTATTTGTTAATGCAGTAGCTTAATTCAAACTTGCGCATTTGCGCCGGAGTGCAGATTTGGCGCAATGCCGGCGGGGCGGCAGGCCTCACACGCGCGTCACTTGCCGCCATTGTCAAACATTTGCCCCGCCAGCCGGGCATTGTGCTCGGCCACATATTTCTTAAACTCCTCATCAAAAATCTCCGCGGCCACCGAGTCGCCCATCAGCGCATACTCGCTCTGCGCAGCCTTGGCGTCGAGAATGCTGCGCTGCATGGCCAGCGTGTCGGTGGGGTTGGTTCCCACCACTTTGGCGGCTGCCTCGCCGGCGCGTTGGCGGGCCTCATCGGCATGCGGCGAGTGGCGGCATGCGCCCAGCGCAAGCACCGCAGCCGCGGCCAACAGAATTTGAGCTTTCATTTAATCCTTAATTCCTTTATTAGTGAGTAAAATCGGCATGGCGCGGCGCACACATCAGGCAGCGCTCCACACCCTGGCGGCAAAGTTACAAAAAAAGGTGCAATCGTCCACCATAGGTCAAGGTGCGTGCCATGAAGAAATCGGCAGAAAAATAAAGCCGGCCGTCCCACATGGCGGGGAGGCCGACTTTGTGTCTTGCGCGTGTAGCGCTTGGCTTAGCCTTCGGTGATAGCCTCGTTGGGGCAAGCCTCGGCGCAAGAGCCGCAGCTGATGCACACATCGGGATCGATGCTGTAGATGTCACCTTCGCTGATTGCGCCTGTAGGGCAAACCGACTGGCAAGTGCCACAAGCCACACAGTTGTCATTAATTACGTATGCCATTTCTTGTAAGATTTTAGTTGTTAATAAAAAGTAATCGCAGTGCAAAAGTAATTCATTTATTCCAAACAGCATCACCTTTTCCCCACTTTTTGCACCCCACCCACGCTTAACTCATTAAAAAGTGTCGTGCTGCGAAGAGGAAAATCATCGTTGATTGTCATGATAAAGGCCCTCTTCCGCTCCTGTTTTGCATCCAGCACTGTTCCAAATCGATGTGAAATGAGGGGGCGGTGATGGGAATTTTGAGTATCTTTGCAGTGGGCGGCAGGGTGCTGCCTGGTAAATTTACTGCAATGAGGAAATTAGCTGTTATATTGCTGGCTGTGGTGCTGGGCTGGGCGCAGTGGCCTGCGCAGGCGGCTGAAGGGGCGCGGATGAGCGACCCGGCCGTGGGGCGCGTGCTGTGCAACGAGCCGGGTAGGGTGTTTGCCGACTTGCCGGCCAATGTGCGGGCCGAGATGCTGGCCTACTACATTGGCGGGCGCGTGGTGCCCAAGGACACTGACCTGGGCGAGAAGGCGCAGCTCGACACTGTTACCAACGACTATCTGCGCATCACCACTTCGGTGTGCCGCTCGGTGCAGCTGCGGCTGCTCACCAAGGGCGGGCGCGACACTGTGGTGGCTGTGGTGGAGACGGTGAAGACGCCTGTGCCCGACAGCCGCATCAGTTTCTACGACACCCGTTGGCGCGAGCTTAGCGCCAAGAAGGTGATGGACCGCGTGCCGCAGTTGTCCGACTTTGTGAGGCGCGGCGCCAATGCCAAGAGGGCGGCCGCGGTTCTGGCCGATGTCGACTTCCCGATGATTACGTTCGACTTCGAGGGTCCCGGCTTTGGCACGCTGGCGGTGCGCCAGCGGCTCAGGGAGTTTTACTCGGCCAGCGACTACAAGCGCCTTGAGCCTGTGCTGACCGATGTGGTGCGTTATGCCGTGAGCGGCGCTAAACTTGTGAGGCAATGACGGGGACTGATGCACCAATGGGGCACGAGGCGGCCATCACGCTGCTTGAGTTCAACCGCCGCATCCGCGACGTGATGCTGTCGCCAGGGCTGCAAAACTGCTGGGTGACGGCCGAGACGAGCGATGTGCGCGTGAACCGCGGCCACTGCTACATGGAGCTGTTGCAAAAGAATCCCGACACGGGCGCCACGCTGGCCAAGGCTCCGGCCGCGGCGTGGGCAAGCACGTTTGCCCACCTCGACGCCAACTTTTTTGCGGCCACTGGCAGCCACTTGGCTTCGGGCATGAAGGTGATGGTGAGGGTGTCGGCCACGTTTCACGAGCAGTATGGCATCAAGCTGATTGTAAACGACATTGACCCTAATTTCACGCTGGGCGACATGGCGCGGCAGCGCATGGAGATTTTGCGCCGGCTCAAGGCTGAGGGCATCATCGACATGAACCGCGAACTGGGTTTCCCGCTGGTGCCGCAGCGCATTGCCGTGATTTCGGCGCGTGGAGCGGCGGGCTATGGCGACTTTATGCGCCAATTGGCCGACAACCAGCTGGGCATCAGCTACTACACCTGTCTGTTTCAGTCGCCCATGCAGGGTGTGAACACTGCGGCCGGCATCATTGCCGCGCTCGAGCGCATCAGGCACCACGAGAGGCTGTTTGACTGCGTGGTGATAATTCGCGGCGGCGGCTCCACTACCGACCTCAATTCGTTTGACAACTACGACCTGGCCGCATGCATAGCACGCTTTCCGCTGCCGGTGGTGACGGGCATCGGCCACGACCGCGATGTGACGGTGCTCGACTATGTGGCCGCCAAACACCTGAAGACCCCTACGGCCGTGGCCGAGTTTATAGTGAGCTTTGGCCAGGGGCAGATGACGCGCCTAACGGAACTGAGCAATGCCATTGCCACCGCTGTGCGCAAGTCGGTGGCAGCCAGCAGCGAGCATTTGGCCTACGTCAGCTCGATGATTCCCGCCTTGGCGCGCCACGTGGCCGACAAGGCCGCCATGCAGCTCGAGCGTTACGCAAGTGCCATTCCGCAGTGCGTGAGCGGCCGGGTGCGCGGCGAGCAGAGCCTGCTCGCGGGCGCCGCCGAGCGAATAAGGGCGGCTTTGGACAGCCGCATAACGCTGGAAAAAACACACTTGGGCGCACTGACCGACAAAGTGGAGCTGCTGTCGCCGCGCAACACGCTGAACCGCGGCTATTCGCTGACCATGTGCAACGGCCGCATAATCACCGATGCCTCGCAGCTGCGCCCGGGCGACACCATCACATCGCACTTCAAGGCGGGGCGCGTGCGCTCTACCGTGAAGCAACAATGATGCTTAATCCCAATCAGTAAGACTTCAACAACAAAAAACGACAACGACTATGGACAACGACAACAATAATAAGCCCCTCACCTACAGCGCGGCTATGGCCGAGCTCGAAGAGATAGTGAAAAAGATGCAGAGCCCCGACTGCAGCATCGACAACCTGAGCACCTACACCGCCCGCTCGCTCGAACTGCTGAAGGTGTGCAAGGCCAAGCTCACCGCCACCGACAGCGAACTGCAGAAAATTCTTAAAGAGCTCGACGAGAGCGTGGGCGCATAGAGAGCGTGGGACGCTCTATTTAATGTAGCGGCCCACAAACTCCCTGACACGCCTTATGTATTCGGCCGGATGGTCGCGGAAGGCGCGGGAATGGCGTGTGCCGCGGGCTATGTATAGTTCCTTGGGCTGCGGCTTGGCGGCATACAGTGGATAGACCATGCTCGATGGCACAAAGTCGTCTTTGTCGCCGTGAATGAGCAGCATGGGCAGCCGGCACTTGGCCACCTGCTTAAGCGGCGACGCGTCGGCAAAGCTCCACCCGTAGCGCATGCGGTTGATGGCGCTGGCGGTGTAGAGCAGCGGAAATGCCGGCAGCCCGAACTGTTCGTGCAGCTGGTGGGCAAACTCGTCCCACACGCTGGTGTAGCCGCAGTCTTCCACAAAACACTTCACGTAGGCGGGCAGCCGCTCGCCACTGACACACATCGTGGTGGCCGCGCCCATCGATATGCCGTGCACCACCATCTGCGTGTCGCCGCCCCACTTGCGGTTGGCAATGTCCATCCATCGCATCACGTCGAGGCGGTCAAGCCATCCCATGTTGATGTGGTCGCCCTCGCTGCGGCCGTGGCCGTAGAGGTCGGGCAGCAGCACGTTGAAGCCCATCAGTCCATTGTAGATGTAGGCTATATGCAGCATCGATATGCTGCAGTCCTTGTAGCCGTGCACCAGCACGGCGGTGTGGCGCGTGGGCCTGGGCGCGTCTATGTAGAGGGCGTGCAGCCGCCGGCCGCCTATCAGGGCGGTGGTGTCGCGCAGTGTGCGGGTGCTGCGCAGTGCTGACAGCCACGGCAGTGCCTCGCGCGGCGAGTGCTTAATCAAGTGTTTCACATATTGCAGTTGGGTTTTGCGCTCGGATGCAAGCGCATAGTGCAGCAGGTAGGCGCTGCCGCTCACTGCGGCTGCTGCCACTGCCGTGGCGGCTGTGGCAGCCACGGCAATTTTGCGTGCTGTGTGCTTCTGTTTTGCTGTCATAATACTGTCGTTTAATCCGTTTCTAAAATTTCTTTTTTACTCCTGTTGCGGCTTGTGGCACATGAGCAGCACCGGGTTGCCGCTGGCCAGCGTGGTGGCAAAGGCGTAACGGTCGCCGCCGTCGGTCACGCGCAGCCGCTTTTTCAGCTCGTCTGCACTCATGCGCCAGTTGCGCACTGCCACGTTAAGCTTGCCTCCCGCCTTGGCCAGCCGCTTTATTTCACGCCCGCACAGCGGCACCACCTCATCGACCACAAAGCCTCGGCCAGGAAAACCGGCCACGGACTTGTGCGACACATACAGGTGTGAGTCGCGCGCCAGCTGGCTCACGCCATAGCGCGTGGCCACTGCGCCAAATGCGCCTATTTTCATCACGCTGGCGTTGGGTTCGTAGAGCATCGTGCCAGGTTGCACCGCTGCGGCCATCTTCATTTCGGCCGTCAATGCTTGCCCTGCCGGGCAGTCGAATGCCTGCTCCGATCCGTTGGCAGCGTAGTTGATTGCGTGCAGCGTCACGGCTGCCGGCTCGGTTTCGGCGGCAAGGTTGAGGTCAAACAGCAGCTCCTTGCACTCGCCGCGCACGCTCACCGCCCACACATCGGTCAGCTGCGGGCCCAGGTCGCGCATGCTCTGCGTCACATCAATCATGGGCGACGCCTTTATCAGCAGCCGCGGCGCCACGGCCGCGATGCGTGGCATCAGCTCGAGCACGTTGGGCAGGCAGTCGGCCAGCCCGTAGAGGCGTCGGTTGCATTCACCGCGGCGCGCGGGGTCGATGAAGGCCGCGTCGAAATGCATTGCGCCGGCCTGACCGGCTATGAACTCGGCGCAGTCGGCGTTCACCACCCGCACGTTAGGCGCAAGCCGGGCCATGTTCATGGCTCCGGCAGCGGCAATGGCCGGGTCGAGCTCGATGGTGGTGACGCTGCCCACGCGCTGCGCCACGTAGTAGGCGTCCACTCCCAGCCCCATGGTCATGTCTATCACGCTGCCTGCGCCATTCAGCAGCGAGGCGTGCAGCTGTGCCACGCGCTCGTGGGTGCACTGCTCGGCGCTGATGGGCTTCGGAAACACAAACTCCCTGTGGGCCAGCAGTCCGGGTATTTTGCCGCGGGCCCGGCGGCGGCACTCGATTTGTGTCACAGCCAGTGCCTTGCTGAATGGCAGCCCCGGCTCGCTCTTTAGCATAAGCCGCGCAGTGTCGGCCCCGGCGTTGCGCTCCACATAGGCCGCCATTGCCTCGAGTGCATTGGGCGCCATGGGCCACTGGGCGTTGGGGGTGAGGTGTGTCTCGGTCATTACTAATCGCTTTATTGAGTGAAAATAAGCAACGCAAGGATGCGCCGGCGCGCCAATTTTGCGGCGCAACCCCACACCCTTGCGTGCTGTTGTTGCTATGCTGCCAGCCACCCGCTTTTTCCAGCATGGTGGCTGAGGCTGCTTATTTCTGCTTTATGCTGTCGGTGTCCACCTTCAGATACAGCTCGTCGAGCTGCTTCTGGTCGATTTCGCTCGGAGCGTCGAGCATCACGTCGCGGCCGCTGTTGTTCTTCGGGAACGCAATGCAGTCGCGAATGCTGTCGAGGCCGGCCATGATCGACACAAAGCGGTCGAGGCCGAAGGCCAGACCAGCGTGTGGCGGCGCGCCATACTTGAACGCGTTGATCAGGAAGCCAAACTGGGCCATGGCACGCTCGGGTGTGAAGCCGAGAATCTTAAACATCTTCTCCTGCAGCTTGCTGTCGTGTATACGCAGGCTGCCGCCGCCCACCTCAATGCCGTTGCACACAAAGTCGTAGGCTTTGGCGCGCACCTGCTCGGGGTGCTCGTCGAGCAGCGGAATGTCGTCGGGGTTGGGCATGGTGAAGGGGTGGTGCGTGGCCATGAGGCGCTGCTCCTCGTCGCTCCACTCAAACAGCGGGAAGTCGACAATCCACAGGCACTCAAACTTGTTTTTGTCGCGCAGACCCAGGCGGTCGCCCATTTCAAGTCGCAGCGAGCACAGCTGCACACGGGTCTTGTTGGCGTTGTCGCCGCTCATTATCAGCACCAGGTCGCCGTCGTTGGCACCCATCTTGGCCTTGAGCTGCTGCAGCACTTCGGGCGAGTAGAACTTGTCGATGCTGCTCTTCACGGTGCCGTCGGCGTTATACTTCACATAAATCAGGCCCTTGGCGCCCACTTGCGGACGCTTCACAAACTCGGTGAGCTGGTCGAGCTGCTTGCGCGAGTAGTTTGCGCATCCGGGCACGCATATGCCGCCAATGTAGTTGGCATCGTTGAGCACGCCAAAGGTGCCGGTGCCCTTGAGCACGTCCATCACCTCCACAAACTCCATGCCAAAGCGCAGGTCGGGCTTGTCGCTGCCAAAGCGGCTCATGGCCTCTTTCCACGTCATTTGCTGCAACTTTGCCGGCAGCTCCACACCGCGCACTTCCTTAAACAGGTGGCGGGCCATGTCTTCGAATATCTCAATCACGTCTTCCTGGTCCACAAAGCTCATTTCGCAGTCAATCTGCGTGAACTCGGGCTGGCGGTCGGCGCGCAGGTCCTCGTCGCGGAAGCACTTGGCTATCTGGAAGTAGCGGTCGAAGCCGCTAATCATGAGCAGCTGCTTCAGCGTTTGCGGACTTTGCGGCAGAGCGTAGAATTGGCCCGGATTCATGCGTGAAGGCACCACAAAGTCGCGGGCGCCCTCGGGGGTGGAGCCGATAAGCACAGGGGTCTCAACCTCAATGAAGTTTTTGCTGTCGAGGAAGTTGCGCACCAATATGGTCATGCGGTGGCGCAGTTCCAGATTTTTGCGCACGCAGGGGCGGCGCAAGTCCAGATAGCGGTACTTCATGCGAATGTCGTCGCCGCCGTCGGTGTTGTCCTCGATGGTGAATGGCGGGGTGGCGCTCTCGCTGAGCACATTCAGCTCGCTCGCGTTAATTTCTATGTCACCGGTGTCGAGGTGGTCGTTTTTGCTTTGACGCTCGCTCACCGTGCCCTTCACCTGAATGCAGTATTCGCGGCCCAGCTTGTTGGCGCGTGCGCACAGCTGTGCGTCGTCGGCCTCGTTGAACACCAGCTGCGTGATGCCGTAGCGGTCGCGCAGGTCAACAAACGTCATGCCGCCCATTTTGCGGGTGCGCTGCACCCAGCCGGCCAGCGTCACCACTTCGCCGGCATTGGCCAGGCGAAGTTCTCCACATGTTTTAGTTCTGTACATTGCTATCTTAATAAAATATCGATGTTGTTTCTTCGTGTATGTGAGTCATTTTGGCGGCGTCACGGCCTTGTCCGCGGCCACCGCCCCTATTAAAACGCAAATTTACATAAAAATCGCGCACCCACCACTCTCGCCACTGCAAAAAATCGCGCACCATTCAAAAAAAGTCGGTTGCCACATTGCCATCTCGCAGAAAATGCCTAAATTTGCACCGCAATTGAAGCCGTATGGCTCGCAGGCCTATGATTTCAAGTGCGATTCGGGGTGTAGCTCAGTCCGGTTAGGGCGCCTGCTTTGGGAGCAGGAGGTCCCTGGTTCGAATCCAGGTACCCCGACAAAAGCAAAGCCGCTGAACACTGTGTTCAGCGGCTTTTTAATTTCCATTCCACACCAATAGTTCACTTACTTCCCCTCACTGGTTGACAAAAAGTGGCTCACCCGATAAACCGGGGGGATTAAGCATATAGTTTAGTGAGTCTGAAGAGAAAGAATTTTATATCCGTTACA
>CAKUMB010000030.1 GCA_934667475.1 uncultured Muribaculaceae bacterium
CCCCACTCTCGTTTCCTTTTTATGCTGCAGCTTTGCAGGCGTGGCTACTTGGCGCCGCCGCGCAGGTCGATGCGGCGCAGCACCGTCACAATGTCGCCCTTGCGGTTGAGCAGTGCCATCTCATTGTCGTTGATGCGCTTGCACGACTCCGTTTCCTCAAGCGCGAGCAGCACCTTGGTCTCGGTTTCAATGTTGGGGCACACGTTGTGCGACGACTTCAAGTCTTCAAACTGCACCGCCAAGTCCTTGTTGGGGTCTATGGTGACGATGCCGTTGATTATGTTGCAGCCGCTGGTGGCGTTCACCGTGAGCATCTGAATGTCGATCACCAATTTCACGTTTTTGTCCACCACATTCACACCGTTCAGCTCCTTCACTATCCACGGTCCGTTGAGCAAATCCAGATTTTGCCGCTTCAGGCGCATCACCACCTGGCCGCGCTGGTTCATCAGTGCCATGTAGTCGATGCTGAACAGGCGCGTCACCATGTAGTGGTCGGCCTCGGCCAGGGCGCGCATCACGGTGCGCTCCGAGGTCACGCTGTGGCAGCCCTTTTGCGTCTGAATCATGTTGGCAAACTTCAGCTTGTTGCCTTCCAGTGTAAACGTGCCGTTGATGGCGTTGCAGCCGTTGTTGCCATACACGTTGTTGGCGCCAAAGTCGAGGTAGATGTAGGGGCGCTCGGCTGTCACCGCCGCCTTGCCGCGCACACTCTCAATCGTCCACTCGCCATACATCTGGCGGGCGGCGTTGGTAATGCGCACGGTGTCGGGCTTCGGCTTTGCAGCCGCAGTCTCAATCTTCACCTGCTGCTTCTCATATTTCTTTTTCTTCTTGCCGGCAAAAGCCTGCCCGGGCACAGCGGCCACGGCAACGGCCAGCGCGGCAAGCATCCACTTGTTCATGTCCGTTGAGTTGTTATGTGTTAGTGTTTCAATCTTCAAATTTCGCTATTTTCGCCCACATACGCAAACTTTTCAATGATTAACCACAGCGCAACGTTGGTGCATGAAATAATGTGAATAAAAAATGTGGAGCGTCGTTTGATTCCTGGCATTGGCCTGCGCCCATGTGGTTAATGAAGCATAAAATGACTGATATTTTGGGCCGTTACTGCCCAAACTGCTATTTTTGCAGAAAAAATTGCATACTCACATATATATATTGGAAACAATTAAGCACATATCACTGCGTCTGCTAGCGGTGGCGGCAATCGCACTGGCCGCCGCCGCTCAGGCTGTGGCGCAAATCAACGTGGAGCAGGTGGTGAAGATAGGCCGCAACGCCCTCTACTTCGAAGACTACATCCTGTCGATACAGTATTTCAACCAGGCCATCAACGCCCGGCCAAATCTGGCCGAGCCATACTTCTACCGCGCCGTGGCCAAACTCAGCCTTGAGGACTACAAGGGTGCCGAGGCCGACGCCTCGATGTGCATCGAGCGCAATCCGTTTATCACCGATGCCTATCAGGTGCGCGGCGTGGCGCGCCAAAACCAGCGCAAGTTTGCCGACGCCATTGCTGACTACACCCACGGCCTCGGCCTCATACCCGAAGACAAGGCCTTCCTGCTCAACCGCGCCGTGTGTGAGCAGGAGGAGAAGCAATATGACGCATCGGCGGCCGACTATGCCCGCCTGCTGCGCCTCGACTCGAAAAACGACCGCGGCTATCTGGGCCTGGCCCAGCTCAATCTGGCCCAGGCCGACACCACTGCCGCGCTGGCCAATGTGGCGCGCAGCATCGAAATCAACCGCGACAACGTGAATGCCTACCTGATGCGGGCCGAGATACTCATGCGCCGCGACAGCTTTGCCCTGGCGCTGCCCGACATGGACCAGGCCATAAAGCTCGAGCCGCACAACGCCGGCTACTTCATCAACCGCGCCTATATGAAATACAAGACCGACGACTACTTCGGAGCCATGGCCGACTACAACTATGCCGTCGACCTTGACCCAGCCAGCATGGAGGCTCACTTCAACCGCGGCATGCTCAACGCGCAGGTGGGCGAGACCAACAAGGCCATCGACGACTTCACCTTTGTGCTGCGCGCCGACTCGCACAACTTCATGGCCCGCTACAACCGTGCGCTGCTGTACTACCGCACCGGCCAGATGAGCCGCGCCATAAGCGACTTCAACGCCGTGCTGGCCAAGTACCCGAAGTTTGAGGCCGGCTACATGGCTCGCGGCGAGGCCAAGCGGCGCATGGGCGATGCCAAGGGCTGCGAGCGCGACTTTGCCACCGCCGTGGCCATAATGAAGCGCCGTGGCGTGCACTACAGCGACTACAACCCCGCCAACGCCGAAGCCGCGGCGGCCGCCAACCCCAAGGCAGCCGATGCGGCAGCCGCCAGCGCCGACGCCGACACCGCCCAGACGCTGACGCGCTTCAACGAGCTGCTCACGGTGAAGACCGACAGCAAAATAAAACCCGAGTATGCCAACCGCTCGCGCGGCCACATTCAGAACACCGATGTCGAGGTCGCCCCCGAGCCCATGTTCATGCTCACATATTTTGCGCCCGACAATAAGCTCAACGGCCGCACCAACTACCTCAGAGAGGTCACCGAGGTCAACCAGAGCCACCTGCTGGGCACCGACGTGGGCATTGCCGGCACCATGCCGCAGCTCACCGAAGACCAGATTAAGGCCCGATTCAGCAGCGTGGACTACTACAACGGCATGCTGGCCGTGTCCAATCCGCGCTCAATCGACTACTTCGGCCGCGCCATGGACTACCTGATGCTCAAAAATCCGGCCGCCGCCATCGACGATGCCACGCGCGCCATAGCCAAGAGCCCCAAGTTTGCCCTGGCCTACTTCCTGCGCGCCAACGCACGCTTCATGCAGCACCAGATGGCCGCCGACGGTGGAGCAGCGGCTGACGCCGCCCTCAAGCCTGCCCAGGGCCAGGCCGCCCACATGTTGCGCGAGCGCGAGGGGGCCCAGGCTTTGACGCAGGTGATTGCCGACCTCGACAGCACCCTCAAGCTGTCGCCGGCCAACGTGTACGCCGTCTTCGACAAGGGCAACGCCTACATGCTCATGGGCGACTACACCTCGGCCATCAGCTGCTACAGCCGCGCCATCGACATGAAGCCCGACATGGGCGAGGCCTACTACAACCGCGGCCTCATGTATATGCGCATGGGCAACCGCCAGCGCGGTGTGGCCGATATGAGCAAGGCCGGCGAACTCGGCATACTGCCCAGCTACAACGTGCTCAAGCGTATGGCCCGTTAGCCGCGAAAAATGGTAGGGTAGGGAAAGAATACATTTTTTTTGCCCACAATGCCCCTTATTCAACTCAAAACTATTAAATTTGCACCAATTTATATGTTGAATATTGTGCTCTTGTATCGCACAAGTAAAAAAGAAATTCAAAAGACATTATGATTAGCATTAAGTTTCCTGACGGAAGTGTAAAGCAGTTTGAGAGTGGCATCACTCCGCTGCAGGTGGCCGAGAGCATCAGCGCCGGTTTGGCGCGCCAAGTGCTGGCCGCATCATTCAACGGTGAAGAGTGGGATATTTCTCGCCCGATTTGTAGCGATGGCGACATCAAACTCTTCAAATGGGACGACGAAGAGGGCAAGCACGCCTTCTGGCACACATCGGCACACCTCCTTGCCGAGGCTCTGCAAGAGCTCTACAAAGGAATTCAGTTCGGCATTGGCCCGGCTATCGAAAACGGTTTCTACTACGACATCGATCCGGGAGAGAACACCATTACCAGCGCCGACTTTGCCAAAATCGAGAAGAAAATGGCCGAGCTCGCAGCCAAAAACGAGCCCGTGGTGCGCAAAGACATCTCCAAGGCCGACGCTCTCAAGAAGTTCGGCGACGAGGGTCAGACCTACAAGTGCGAGCTCATCAGCGAGCTTGAAGACGGCCACATCACCACATACACCCAAGGCAACTTCACCGACCTGTGCCGCGGCCCGCACCTGCCCAGCACCGGCGCCATCAAGGCAGTGAAGGTGCTGTCGCTCGCAGGCGCCTACTGGCGCGGCGACGAAACCCGCAAGCAGATGGTGCGCGTCTACGGCATCACATTCCCCAAGAAGAAGATGCTCGACGAATACCTCTACATGCTCGAGGAGGCCAAGAAGCGCGACCACCGCAAGCTGGGCAAGGAGATGGAACTGTTTGCCTTCTCGCCCAACGTGGGCGCCGGCCTGCCACTGTGGCTGCCCAAGGGCGCCGCTCTGCGCAACCGCCTGCAAGACTTCCTGGCCAAAATCCAGAAGCGCTATGGCTATCAGCAGGTAATCACCCCGCACATCGGCAACAAGATGCTGTATGTCACTTCGGGACACTATGCAAAATATGGCAAGGACTCGTTCCAGCCCATCCACACACCCGAGGAGGGCGAGGAATATTTCCTGAAGCCCATGAACTGCCCTCACCACTGCGAAGTATACCGCACTTCGCCGCGCAGCTACAAGGACCTGCCGCTGCGCATCGCAGAGTTCGGCACCGTGTACCGCTATGAGCAGAGTGGCGAGCTGCACGGACTCACTCGTGTGCGCTGCTTCACTCAAGACGATGCCCACCTCTTCTGCACCCCCGACCAGTTGAAGCAGGAATTCCTGGGCGTGATGGAAATCATCTCGTTCATCTTCAAGGTGTTCGGCTTTGAGTATGAGGCTCAGATTTCGCTGCGCGACCCCAACCACAAAGAAAAGTATGTGGGCACCGACGAGGTGTGGGACAAGGCCGAGAAAGCCATCATCGAGGCTTGCGCCGAGAAGGGGCTTGTGGCCAAGCAGGTCACCGGCGAGGCCGCATTCTATGGCCCGAAGCTCGACTTCATGGTGAAGGACGCCCTTGGCCGCCGCTGGCAGCTGGGCACCATCCAGGTTGACTACAACCTGCCCGAGCGATTCAAACTCGAATACACCGGCGCCGACAACCAGAAGCACCGCCCCGTGATGATTCACCGCGCGCCCTTCGGCTCGCTCGAACGCTTCATCGCAGTGCTGCTCGAGCACACCGCCGGACACCTGCCACTGTGGCTCGCTCCCGACCAGGCCGTGATTCTGCCCATCAGCGAAAAGTATAACGACTATGCCAAGCATGTGGCTCAGGAGCTCGACGAAAACAACGTGCGCGCCACCATCGACGACCGCAACGAGAAAATCGGCAAGAAAATACGCGACAACGAGCTCAAGCGCATCCCCTATCTGCTCATCGTGGGTGAGAAAGAGGCTAATAGCGAAGAAGTTTCGGTGAGAAAACAGGGCGAAGGCGATAAAGGTTCGGAAAAAATTACTACCTTTGCAGCCGATATTAATCGCGAAGTAGCGAAAATGACAAACTTTTAAAATTACTTGATGGAGAAAAAACCATTTTGGACAGGTCCTAAGCGACCGGCTTTCAGTAGCAACAACAGTGGCCCGCGCCCCATGGGCGGCCGCGGCCGCGATGCCCGTCGTGGCGGCAGAAAAAACGATAAGGACAGCCACGCTATCAATGAGCAGATACGCCACCGCGAAGTGCGCCTTGTGGGCGACAACGTGGAGGAAGGCATATATCCCATTGTGAAGGCGCAGAAGATTGCCGACGAGCAGGGGCTCGACCTGATTGAAATAGCACCCATGGCCAAGCCGCCAGTGTGCAAAATCATGGACTACCAGAAGTTCCTTTACCAGCAGCGCAAGCGCCTTAAGGAGCAGAAGGCAAAGTCGACCAAAGTGGTGGTCAAGGAAATACGCTTCGGGCCGCAGACCGACGCACACGACTACGACTTTAAGTTGAAGCACGCCATTGGCTTCCTGCAAGACGGCGCCAAGGTGAAGTCGTACGTGTTCTTCAAAGGCCGCTCAATCCTGTTCAAAGAGCAGGGCGAGACACTGCTGCTGCGCTTTGCCAACGACCTTGAGGACTATGGCAAGCTCGACCAGATGCCCGTGCTCGAGGGCAAGCGCATGACCATTATGATTTCTCCCAAAAAGGTGGCCCCCGCCAAGAAGAAGGAAGCCGCTCCCGCCAAAAAGGACGGCGCCGACACTGCCACGGACGAGACTGCCGGAGAGTGATTGTGAAAGGCTCATTCAGCCACAGCCTTTAGCTGAGAAAAAAAGAAAAAGGGCATCAGGCTTGGTAAGTGCCTGTTCCCGCTACAAATAAATAATTTTTTTAAACAAAAAGCAAAATGCCAAAAGTTAAGACTAATTCCGGTGCCAAAAAAAGGTTCACCTTTACCGGAACAGGAAAGATTAAAAGAAAACATGCTTACAAAAGTCACATCTTGACAAAGAAGACTAAGAAGCAGAAGCGTAACCTCACCCACGTCAGCATCGTTGACAAGGCTAACCTCAACAGCATCCGTCTGCTCCTCGTTAAGAAGTAAGCAGCCGACTGCCACAAGAGCCGTTAAGGTTATCACTTTTAATCAAAAGAGATTTTAATCATTTTTACTAACAGAGTGCTTAGCTCAAAAGGGCAGCCCGCAGCATGGGCTGACGCTAACATTCAAAATTCAATTTAAAAAAATGCCAAGATCAGTAAATCACGTAGCTTCAAGAGCAAAACGTAAAAAGATTTTAAAACTTACAAGAGGTTATTATGGCGCTCGCAAAAACGTGTGGACCGTTGCCAAAAACACTTGGGAGAAGGGTCTCACTTACGCTTACCGCGACCGTAAGAACAAGAAACGCAACTTCCGCGCTCTGTGGATTCAGCGTATCAACGCTGCCGCTCGCCTCGAAGACCTTTCTTACTCTAAGCTCATGGGCCTGATTCACAAGGCAGGTATCGAGATCAACCGCAAGGTGCTCGCCGACCTGGCTATGAACAACCCCGAGGCTTTCAAGGCCATCGTTGAGAAGGCAAAGAAGGCTTAAGCCATTATCCTCTGCACACATTCAATCGCCATTGATTGAATAAAGCAACGCAAAAAAAGCTGCTCCGCACCATGCGTGCGAGGCAGCTTTTTGCGTTTCATGTCCGCTTGGCCCGCATAATATGACGGTTGAAATTTATCGTAAATTATTGCCCGCATAATTTGGTGGAATGGGCAACAATCACTAAATTTGCATCAGTTAAGAGTAACGAAAAAACAACCACATCAAAGTCGATCGGGATACTCATCAAATTTTTATTGAAATGCCGAGTCAAGCATTTTTGCCAATGGCGGGCCCCAACCGACGAGGTGTTCCTTCCGGAACCGGGGGATTACAAAGGCACTGATGCCCTCAAATCCTGTATTTATCGGAGTTTCATCACATCCTTTGATGTGGCTTCTCATAGCAGAGCCTGCGGCCAAACAATTACGGCCGCAGGCTCTTGTGCTTTCTAATGCCAAAAAAACTCATTAACTTTGCACCGCAGTGCCCTCCCCGCCAGGGGCATTCACAAAGCAAAAAAACGAAGACAAAGAAAACTACGCAATATGGCTCAAGACACAAGCAAAGAGTATGACCAGGTGGTGGCCGAGTGCCGCACCATGTTTGTCAACAAAATGAAGGACTACGGCCCCTCGTGGCGCATTCTGCGCCCCGAGTCGGTCACCGACCAGATATTCATCAAGGCCAAGCGCATACGCACCCTTGAAATCAATGGCGAGTCGAAGGTGGGCGAGGGCATATGGCCCGAATTTGTGGGCATCATCAACTATGGCGTCATAGGCATGATTCAGCTGGCGCGCGGCTATGCTGGCAGCGTCGACATGACGGCCGACGATGCCCTCGGCCTATACGACAAGTATATGGCCGACACCAAACGCCTGATGATGGCCAAAAACGCCGACTATGGCGAGGCCTGGCGTGACATGCGCCTGCACAGCTACACCGACCTCATCCTCACCAAGCTCATGCGTGTGAAGCAAATCGAGGCCAACAACGGCGCCACCATAGTGAGTGAGGGCATCGCGGCCAACTATCAGGACATGATAAACTACTCGGTGTTTGCGCTAATCAAGCGCAACGAGGAACGGGGGAGCGCGCAATGATCAAGGCTCATTCGGCCATGGCACGCTACTCGGCGTCGTGGGCCAACAGGCTCGCGGTGCTTGCGCTGCGCCTTGCTGTGGGTGGCGTGTTCATGTATTCCGGCTTTGTCAAGGCCGTCGATCCCACAGGCAGCTACTATAAGTTCATCGACTACGCCCTGGCGCTGGGTTGGCACTGGCTGCTGGGCTTCACGCTGTTTGGCGCCTTTGCCGTGGCCATTGTCGAGTTAGTGCTCGGCCTGTTGGTGGCCGTGGGCGCTTGCCGGCGCGGCGCCCCGGTGCTCATGCTGCTCATGATGGCGGTCATGCTGCCGCTAACGCTGTGGCTGGCCGTCACTGGAGCCGTGCCCGACTGCGGCTGCTTTGGCGATGCCGTGGTGATAAGCAATTGGGCCACATTCTGGAAAAATGTGGCTCTCACCGCTGCCATAGCCTATTTGGCTGTGTTCAACCGCAGCCTGCACAGCGTGTATGGCCCCGCGGTGCAGTGGGTGGTGATGCTGTTGGCGTTCCTCTACCCGCTGGCCATAGCCGCGGTGGGCTATGCCACGCAGCCGCTCATCGACTTCCGCCCCTATCCCGTGGGCACGAGCCTTGCCCCGCGTCAGGCCGACAACTCCACGGCAGGCCAGGACTTTGAGTATATATATGAAAAGGGCGGGGTGCAGCGCGCCTTTGGCATCGACAGCCTGCCTGGCGACGACTGGAACTATGTGGACCGCCGCCTCAAGGCCGGCAAGACCGACCCCGTGGCCGCCTCCGATGCCAGTGCCGTCACCGTATATGACCACGGCGATGATGTGACCGTCGAAGTCTTCGACCCCGACCGCCAGCAGCTGCTCATCCTATTCCCCGACTTGGCGGGAGTCAACATATCCTACACCTATATGGTCAACGAGTTGTGCGACTTTGCCCAGGCGCGCGGCGCTGATGTGTATGGGCTCACGTCGGGCACCGCTGCCGAGATTGCCGAGTGGCGCGACATATCAATGGCCGCCTATCCGCTATATAGCGTAGACGACTCGCAGCTGAAGATGCTGGCGCGCGGCAACCCCTCGGTGGTGATGCTTTCGGGCGGACGCATAATGTGGAAGCGCACCCTCAGCTCCATCGATCCAGCCCGCCTCGACGACAATCTTGCCACGCTGCAGCAGCTGGGCTCCGACATGCACCCTCAGCGCACCCTGCACCGCCTCACTGCGGCTTTGGTGGCCGCGATGGCCATCTTGCTGGCCGTCAACCGCTCGCACCGCCTTGCGCTGCTGGCTCTGCGCCGCACAAAACGCAAAAAAAAGCCAAACGGACAACGATAATAAAAAATAAAGCACTAACTTTGCAATCGAAACACAGAAAATTACGATTTAAAAACAAAAATATTTTTTAAAGCAATGAGAAAGAATATTGTAGCAGGTAACTGGAAGATGAACACTACAGTTCCCGAAGGCGTGAAACTGGCAAAGGAAGTTAACGACGCTGTGGCCGCTGCCGGCGACCTCAAGTGCGATGTTGTGATTGGCGTGCCCTTCACTCACCTCACTGCCGTTAAGGCCGTAATCGACATCAACAAGGTGGGTCTGGCTGCTGAAAACTGCGCCGACCACACAAGCGGTGCCTACACCGGCGAGGTTTCTGCCCCCATGGTGGCCTCGACAGGTGCCAACTACGTGATCCTCGGCCACTCTGAGCGCCGCGGCTACTACGGCGAGACTTATGAAATTCTGAAGAACAAGGTTGACCTGGCTCTGGAGAGTGGTCTGAAAATCATTTTCTGCTGCGGCGAGAGCCTTGAGGAGCGCGAAAACGGCTCGTTCAAGGAAGTGATCAAAGCCGAGCTGGCCGACTCTCTGTTCCACCTCAGCGCTGAGGCATTTGCCAACATCGTTATCGCCTACGAGCCCATCTGGGCCATCGGCACCGGCAAGACTGCCACAAGCGACCAGGCTCAAGAGGTGCACGCATTCATCCGCGGCCTCGTGGCCGAGAAGTATGGCGAGCAGGTGGCCAACGACACCACCATCCTCTACGGCGGCAGCTGCAAACCCGCCAACGCTCCCGAGCTCTTCGCTAAGCCCGACATCGATGGCGGCCTCATTGGCGGCGCATCGCTCAAGGCTGAGTCGTTCATGGGCATCGTCACAGCGTTCTAATCACGCCGTTAAGGCACAATAAGTTGATATAAAATTGGCTGCAAAGGTGATTTTCATTACCTTTGCAGCTGATTTTTATGTTTTAATGTATTAGCATTATGTCACGTAATGGTCTTTTATGCTTAGTGTGCGGTTGCGCTTTTGCAGTCGCCGCATTTCAGGCACAGGCGCAGGTCAGTGTCAACGCCCCCAGTGCGCTCACCTCGCGCAGCGTCACCAAGAAGCCGGCAGCCAATGCCACGGTTAAGGACGACGACCGCCCGGTTAAAAAGGAGGAGCCGGCGGCGCACCACCAGCAGCGCCATTCAGGCGAGCAGTCGTCGCACAGCTCAGCCAGTGGCCGCCACAGTGGCGGTGAGGGCGGATATTCATCGGCCATCATGCCCCGGCAGCAAAAAAACACCCTTGCGGCCCACTCAAGCGGCTATCGCATCCAGGCCTTCACGGCCAACAATGCCCAGGCCGCCAAGGTCAATGCCACCAAGCGCGCCAAGGCCATAGCCATGCGGTTTCCGCAATACCGCGCCTACATCACCTACAAGGCCCCGTCGTGGCGCCTGCGCATAGGCGACTTCACCTCGCAGCGCGAGGCACAGGAGGCCATGCGGCGCATGAAGCGCGCCTTCCCCAACTATGCGTTCACCGTTGTTCGCGACCGCATCAGCGTGTGGCGTTGAAATCCATGGCGGCGCATCAGCTCCGTCCCGACGATTGATTTTTTTCAGAGAGGTAACAACACGAAATGGTTAAAGACACAAATCATAGCTCTGGCGCAGCCGGAGCGCAAAGCAAGGCGGTGGTCGACGAGATTGCCGCTCACTTTAAGGCAATATTGCATCTCATAGGTGAGGACCCCGACCGCGAGGGACTGCTTAAAACCCCCGTGCGCGCCGCCAAGGCGCTGCTCGACAACACCCGCGGCTATTCGCAGCAGGCCGAGCCCCTCATTGCCTCGGCCATGTTCGAGCATCCGGGCTCCGACATAGTCATAGTAAAAGATATTGAGTTCTACTCGCTGTGCGAGCACCACGTGCTGCCGTTTTTCGGCCGCATATCGGTGGGCTACATTCCAGGCGGCAAAATAGTTGGCCTCAGCAAGCTCGCGCGCGTGGTCGAAGTGTATGCCCGCCGCCTGCAGGTGCAGGAGCGCCTCACAGCCCAGGTGTGCGACGCCGTAATGGCCCAGCTTGGCGCCAAGGGGGTGATAGTGTTTTGCGAAGCCTCGCATATGTGCATGAAGATGCGCGGCGTGGAGAAGCAGGACACCACCACCGTGACCATGCAGTATCGTGGTGCTTTTGAGGACGTTAACCTGCGCCGCGAGTTCATGCAGCTGCTGTCGCGGTAGGCAACGAAAGAAAAAAGTTTGAATTTTTAGGCCGAAAAATTTGGCGGTTTCGCTAAAATGGTCTATCTTTGCATTGCAATTGAGACACAGACGGTGTGTGATTGCAACGAACGCGAAAATAGCTCAGTTGGTAGAGCGCGACCTTGCCAAGGTCGAGGTCGCGGGTCCGAGTCCCGTTTTTCGCTCTTT
>CAKUMB010000031.1 GCA_934667475.1 uncultured Muribaculaceae bacterium
TTATCAGTTATTTGCAGGTATTATCGTCAAAATTCATCAAGTCGAATCATTGTTGTTTTAGTATATACAGTTTCCACATTTTTTTTGATGGAAACAAGCAATCCAGTCTCGATATAATCATAGCGGCCATCTTCCACTATATATTTTATAGCGGCACGCGCTCTGGGATACAGCTGCACCTCATCAAATATAATCACCGAATTTCTCGGGTATAGCTTGGTATTTGTGTAGCAGCCAAAATTCTAACCATTCCGCGATTATCGGCAAGTGTTTGGAGGAGGATTCTGTGCTTTTTATGCTACGGGAGCACTATGCTGCCTTCCTCGCTGGCGGCAAACTGCGCCCACACGGGCGCTGCCTGGTAGCTGGGCGATGACGACAGTGGCACAAGCAGGCGGCAGCGCGAAGCGTCAACGCCGTTGAACACCGTTGGCTCAACCTCGGGCGGAGCCACCACCTGGCAGTGAATCTCGGAAAGGGCGGCACAGCCGTCGAAAGCCGCCTTGCCTATATGCTCCACGCTCGACGGAATGGTGATGCTCCTGAGCCACGAGCAGCCCTTGAACGCCTCGGCGGCTATGGCCGTGACGGTGCATGTGAGTTTGCTCGCGTTCACCTTTTGGCGTATGGCCACGCGGCCGTCGGCCACTGCAGGTTTGCCCTTGGCAGGACCGAGGGCGGTGGCAGTGGAATCGGTGTCGATTGAATAGGTGATACCGTCGATGTCGACCTGCGACGGACCCGAACACGATGCAGTGGCGGCCACAAGCGAGGCAGCCGCAATCAGGGCGGCGGCACCGCTCCTGAGTATTGAAAATGCTGTATTGATATTCATGCTATGCTGTTTCTTTTCGTTCACTCCCTGCCAGCCACGGCTGGCAAAAGGACGCTTAAAGTTACTGACTTTTTCCAGATTAGCAACCATGATGGCCAGAAAATAAGACAAAAAGCCCGCCACTTTGGCATACCCCGCAGTGTTTTTCATCGTTTTAATCCTGAAAACGTTGCAGTTCTATTTGGGCACTGCGACAAAAAGCCGTATATTTGCATAGGTGGCATCGGCCTATGCCATGCCACACACTGCCAGAAATAATAACTTTTAAACAATAACTACTGATAATGAAATTATTAAAGACCCTTGCACTGGCCGCCGTGCTTGGCTGCAGCATCGCTGCTGGCGCGCAGACTCAGGCCACGGCCACTCCCAAGCATGAATTCCGCGGAGCCTGGCTGCACATCATCGGCCAAAGCCAGTTTGCCAAAATGACTCCGGCCGAAACCCGCGCCTACCTCACCAAACAGCTCGACGGGCTGAAGCAGACGGGTGTCAACGCCATAATATGGCAGGTGCGCCCGCAGGCCGATGCCGCCTATGTGAGCCAGATAGAGCCGTGGAGCCGCTGGATTAGCGGCAAGGCCGGAGTGGCCCCCAGCCCCGTGTGGGACCCGCTGCAATTCATGATCGACGAGAGCCACAAGCGCGGCATGGAGCTGCACGCATGGATCAACCCCTACCGCGTGACCTCGGGCAAGGACGACGTGCCCGCCAAGGGGCACGTGTATTACCAGCATCCCGAGTGGTTTCTGAAATACGCCGACGGCAAAATCTACTTCGACCCCGCCCTGCCCGAGAGCCGCGACTTCATTTGCAAGGTGGTGAAGGACATGATGACGCGCTACGACATCGACGCCATTCACATGGACGACTACTTCTATCCCTACCCCGTGACTGGCAAGGAATTTCCCGACACAGCATCGTGGAAGAAGTATGGCGCCGGATGGACCAGCAAGGGCGACTGGCGCCGACACAATGTGGACATGCTCATCGACCAGGTGCACGAAGTGATGCAGAGCACCAAACCATGGGTGCGCCTGGGCATAAGCCCCTTCGCCATTTGGCGCAACAAGGCGAGCGACGTGAACGGCAGCGACACCCGCGGCCTGCAGTGCTACGACGCCCTGTATGCCGACTGCCCCGCATGGACGCGCGCCGGATGGGTCGACTACATGGTGCCGCAGCTCTACTGGGCGCTTGAGCACAAGACCGCCAGCACCTCGGTGCTGATCAACTGGTGGAACACGCAGGCCAACGGCCGACACATGTATTACGGCTACTCCGTGCGCAACTGCATGGACCACACCGACACGCAGAATCCAGCCATCGCCTCGCAGCTCGAGCGCAAGGTGGCCATGAGCCGCGAGCTGCCCAACGTGCACGGCGTGGTGTGGTGGCCGGGCTATGACGTGGTGCGCAACTACAAGGGAGCCAAAGACTCGCTCGTGAACAAAATAATGACCGCCAAGGCCATTGTGCCAGCCTACACGTGGCTCGACAGCATAGCCCCGGCCGAGGTCACCGCCCTCACCGCCAAGCGCGCGGGCAAGAACGTGCGCCTCAGCTGGAAGGCTCCCGCCACATCCGACCCCATGCAGCAGGCACACTTCTTTGTGGTCTACCGCTTCAAGGCCGGCGAGGCCATTAACCTCGGCAACGCCAAGGCCATAGTCGACATCACCAACGCCACCGCCTACACCGCAGCCAACGCTCCGCGCGGCCGCTACACCTATGTGGTGACAGTGCTCGACCGCTGCAACAACGAGAGCGCACAAGGCGCATGCGTCACTGTAAAATAGCACTTGCGTCATGACTGCACTCAAACGATTGATAATGGCCGTCGTAGCCACTGCCATGACGACGACTGCCGCCACTGCGCAGCAGCTGCCCAAGCGCGAATTCCGCGGCGCGTGGATTCCCACCGTGGGCGACCGCTACTACGCCACCCACACCACCGAGCAAAACAAGGCCTACCTGCTGGGCATGCTCGACAGCATCAAAGCCACAGGCTGCAATGTGGTGATTTTCCACTGCCGCCCGCAGGCCGACGCCTTCTACCCCTCACGGCTGGAGCCGTGGAGCGTGTGGATTAGCGGCAAGCCGGGTGTGGGCCCCGACCCAGCCTGGGACCCCATGGAGTTTATGGTGGAGGAGAGCCACAAGCGCGGCATGGAGCTGCACGCATGGATCAACCCCTACCGCGTGGGCTACCCCAGGCAGATAGCCGACAGCAGCCTGTGCCGCCAGCACCCCGAGTGGTTTCTGGAGTATGCGGGCCAAACCTATTTCGACCCCGCATACCCCGAGTGCCGCGACCACATCAACAGTGTGGTGGGCGACATCGTGGCCCGATATGACGTCGACGCCATTCACATGGACGACTTCTTCTACCCCTACCCCAAGGACGGGATGGAGTTTCCCGACACTGCCTCATACAACCGCTATGGCATAGGCTGGGAGCGCGGCGACTGGCGCCGCCACAATGTGGACTTGCTGATTGAGGGCATGCACCGCACCATTGTGAGCGAGAAGCCATGGGTGCGCCTGGGCATAAGCCCCTTCGGCATTTGGCGCAACAAGAGCACCGACGCCAACGGCAGCGACACCCACGGGCTGCAGTGCTACGACGCACTGTATGCCGACTGCCCCAAGTGGACCGGCATGGGATGGGTCGACTATCTGGTGCCGCAGCTCTACTGGCAGCTCGAGCACAAGGCCGCCAGCGACTCGGTGCTGTTCAGCTGGTGGAACTCGCACGCCAACGGCCGACACATGGTGTATGGCCTGGCCATTCGCAACACCATGGACTATGCCGCACTCGACGGATCAAACTCGCCCACGCAGTTGGCGCAGAAAATGCGCATGATGCGCAGCCTCGACCACGTGCAGGGCGTGGTGTGGTGGCCATGCTACGACATCAGCAGCAACTACAAGGGCTTTGCCGACTCGCTCATCACCCGCGAGCAGCGCAATGTGGCCCTGCCACCGGCCTACCAGTGGATTGACGGCGGCCACGCTCCTGCCGCACCCGCCGGGCTGCGTGTGGCCCGTGGCGGCGACGGCAAGGTGCTGCATTGGGAAGCCCCCAAGGCCGACAGGCCGATGCAAGAGGCGCGGTTCTATGTGATTTACCGCTTTGGCAGCAAAGAGCCAGTTGACCTCAACCGCTCCGACGCCGTGGTGGGCATTACGGGCGAAACATCGTTTGCCATTCCCAAGCAGAAAGGCGTGAAGGGCAAGCACCGCTTTGTGGTGACCACCCTCAACCGCTGCAACACCGAGAGCGCCTCGGGCGCGACAATAGACGTGAAGCTATAGCCGCCACGCAACAAAAAAGATAAAAGCGCGCCGCCCATGAGAGTGTGGGCAGCGCGCTTTTTTTGTTCATTTTTTAATCGTAGAACTTTTATTATTTAAGCGCACATTTAATTAGTTCCGTGTCAGCCTATGCACGATGCAGGTGCGGGTGCGGCCGGATCGGGATTGGCGGGTGCGGGTTCAGGATCGGCACGCTTTGTGGTGTCGGGCTCGGCCACTGTGTCGCGCATTGCCACCAGGAATTCAGACGCCGGAGCGGGCTTGGCGGGTTCAGGCTTAGCCACGGTGTCGGGTTCGGCCACGGTGTCGGCCATCGACAGGAGGAAGTCGGCAGGCTGCTGGGCCTTTTTCGAGGTGTCGACTGCCGAAGTGTCGGCCACCACAGTGTCGGCAGCTGCGCTGCTGCCACTGTGCGAGCTGTTGCCCGCGTTGATTGTTGCTGCGCCAAGCGCGCCCATTACCATAGCTGCTATAACGATTCTCTGGATTTTGATTGTCTTGTTCATAATAGTCTAAATTTTAATGTTAGTAACTGAAGTTGTTGATTGTTTTGTGTGAGGCATGCGGAAAACATTTCACAACACCATTGCCCGTTATCGAGCTGATTTCCGTATGGCCTTTAACTTTGTAATTAATTAAATCATTTAATCTAAATCCCCTTTGAAGTTACAGTTATCGGATTTACGAGCTCCGTTGCTTTCGACTTCACACAATAAATGCCGACATTGGGCATTTACTGCACAGAGTGCGACAATTTTAACGTTTGTTTTCAAGCCCCACTCCACACATAAAGCACAGTGCCTCCCCCGGCATGACCAGGGGAGGCACTGCTAACGCTTTGTTTTATGGCCGTTTACAGCCAGCTATTTTTCAGTCTTGTCGTCTTCATACCAAGTGCTGTACATCAAATAGTTTTTGGATATCTTTACATTTATCTCCTTGGCCTGGGCCGGGTCGACCATCTTCTTGAACTTGGCTGGCGAACCAGCCCACAGCTCGTGGGGGCCCACCTTGGTGCCGCCAAGCACCACACTGCCGGCTGCTATTATGGCGCCCTCGCCTATCTCGGCATTGTCAAGAATCACGCTGCCCATGCCTATCAGGGCCATGTCGTGGATTTTGGCGCCATGGATGGTCACGTTGTGGCCCACCGACACATCGTTGCCAATTTCGATGGTAGACTTTTGATACAGGGTGTGCAGCACCGAGCCATCTTGAATGTTGGTGCGGTTGCCAATGGTGATGGTGTTCACGTCGCCGCGCAGCACCGTGCCAAACCATATGCTGCACTCGTTGCCCATGGTCACATCGCCGATTATGGCGGCATTGTCGGCAAGGAAGCAGCCCTCGCCCATTTTAGGGGTGAATCCCCTCACAGATCTTATTATTGCCATTTTATGATAATGTTTAATGTTTTACGTTTAGAGTTTTATTGGGGCGCACTTGGCATCGAGCCACTGCTGCTCGTCGGGGCCGAGCATGGGACGCAGACGCTCGGCCACCATGCGGTGGTAGGCGTTGACTTGCTCCACTTCTTCGGCTGTGAGCATGCTGGTGTCGATGAGGCGCACATCGTAGGGGAACAGGGTGAGGGTTTCAAACTGCAAGTAATCGCCGAAGTCCTCGGTCTTTGTGCCTTCCACAGTGAGCAGCAGGCACTCGGTGCGTATGCCATACTGGCCGGCCTTGTATAGACCCGGCTCGTTGCTGGTGATCATGCCCGGCTTGAGCGCTGTGGGGTTGATCTCCATGCGTATGCTTTGCGGCCCCTCGTGGCAGCCCAGGAAGTGGCCCACGCCGTGGCCGGTGCCGTGCCAGTAGGTCATGCCTTCCTGCCACAGCGGCATGCGGGCCAGCACATCGAGCTGCACGCCCGTGGTGCCCACGGGGAATTTGGCGCGGGCCAGCGCCAGGTGGCCCTTGAGCACCAGAGTGAAGTCGTGGCGCTCTTGTGCCGTGGGCTCGCCCAGGCTGATGGTGCGGGTAATGTCGGTGGTGCCGTCGAGATACTGGCCGCCAGTGTCGATGAGCAGCAGGCCGTTGGGCTGCAGGCGCGACGCGCTCTCGGCCGTGGCCTGATAGTGTACTATGGCGCCATGCTCCTTGTAGCCGGCTATCATGCCAAAGCTGTCGCCGCGATACTCGTCATACTTTGCGCGCTCGCTTTGCAGGCGGTTGTCCACATCGAGCTCGGTAACCGCCTCTCCGGCAGCCACGCTGCTTTCGAGCCACATCATCATGCGCGTCAGCGCAGCGCCGTCGCGCTCCATGGCGCGGCGCGTGCCTGCTATCTGCACCTCGTTTTTAACGGCTTTCAGCGCCACTATGGGCGAGGCGGCATACACCTTGCCACACATTATGGCCTGAGCCAGAGAGTCGCTCACGCGGTCGGGGTCGATGAGCACCACCTCGCTCTCGGAGCGCTTCTCAAGGAATCGCTCCACCTCATCGTAGGGGCGCACGCGCACGTCATAGCCCTTGAGGTGGGCGCGCACCTCGGGCGTGAGCTTGCAGTCGTCGATGAATAGCACGCACTCGCGCTGCGACACATAGGCGAAGGCTATCACCACAGGGGTGTAGGCCACATCGGTGCCACGCAGGTTGAAGATCCACGCTATCTCATCGAGCGAGGCCACAAAGGTGCTGGTGGCGCCCGCCTGCTCCACAGCCTGCATGGTGCGGGAGATTTTGCTGTCTACCGTCTCGCCCGCCAGGTCTTCGCTGTGCACATAGGCCTCACCGCGCGGGCGCTCGGGACGGTCGGGCCAAATCTCATCGGCGGGATAGAAGTTTGTGGCCAGCATAAAGCCGTTTTCGGCGCAGAAGTTTTCGAGGCGGTTGGCCGCCATCACCGAAAACAGGCGTCCGTCTACGGCCACAATGCTGTCTTCATCGAGTTCCGACGCCAGCCACTCGGTGATGGTGGCCTCGCCGGCTATGTTCTCCTTATGCATTTCAAATCCGCTGTCCTCGAGCTGCTCGGCAGCCTGCAGAAAATAGCGCGAATCGGTCCACAGCCCGGCCTTGTCGAGCGTCACCACGGCGGTGCCGTTGCTGCCGGTGAAGCCTGTGAGCCAGTCGCGGAACTTCCAGTGTGGGCTCACATATTCGCTCTGGTGGGGGTCGGTGCCGGGCACAATCACGGCATCCACGTTTTTTGCACGCATGGCCATGCGCATGGCCTCGAGGTGCGGTAGTGTTTGTTTGCTCATATTTTCAAGTGTATAGTTTTTTTTGTTGTAGCACTACAAAGTTAGTGCTTTGCCCACGCAATTCAAAGCCCGCCGCGCGCTATTTGGAGCGGGAATACTGATAGGTGGTGACCGCAGTTCCCGCACCGGCGTTCTGCCGCTCGCTGCTCACAAGGCCAAGGCCGTTGAAACTGTACACCACACTTATCACACACTGGCCATTGATGCCGGGGGCTTGCGCCACACGCACCGTGCTGGGCAGGCTGGAGCTGCCGCGGCCCAGCAGCCCGGCATAGCACAGTCCCAGCAAGTGGTCGTCGAGGGCAAGGCGCATGGGCAGGCCCGGCAGGCCAAAAGCGTTGGCTGCCGCCCGGTTGCTGTAGGCGCAGGTGATGTCCACGCTGCCGTCGCTGGCAGTGCAGCTTTCAAGCTGGCCGTCGGGGCTGTAGGTGAATGTGGTCACCACATCGTCGGTGTACTTGCCCAGAGGCGACTGCGTCCACGTGCCGGCCTTGACCGACACCAGACGCGAGCTGTCGTCGTAGGCAAAGGCGTAGTCGATGCGCCTGAGTTCGGTGAGGGTGAAGGTGGAGTACACCTTCGACTCGGCCGCGGTCACATAGCCACTGGCGTTGGTGGCAGTCACATTAATGGCATGCAGAGTGGCGTCGAGGCTGCTGCCGTTGCCGCTGTATTCGGCCTTCACCTGGCTTGCGCCAAAGGTCTCGGCCATCGAGGCCTGCGTGCGGCGGTCGGCCGTTTTGCTCAGCTTGGCAAGGCTGCCGCCCACATCGTAGGCAAAGGTCCAGGTGCAGTCGCCAAACAGCCGCTCGCTGATGGCTGTGAGCCGTGGGGCGCCCTGAGGCTCTGGTTCGTCGCTGCCACAGGCGGCCAAGCCCACAACCGCAAGCAGCGTAAATGCCATTTTGGCAACAATGTTCAAAAATCTCATTCTCAGTCTAAATTTTATGTTAATAAATCAGTTTTCAGTGCCTGTGTGGCACGTTGTCGCGCGCCAGTCCGCATCCCGAATCGGTGAACGGGGCCTGCGGCACAGCCATGCCGCCACCGCCCGACGGTTCCAGTCGGTAACCGCCACCGTGGCCACCGCCCAGCGACTTCAGCAAGCCATACAAGATGCCGCCCACATCCACCGACAGAGGCTGGCCCAGCACCCTTACGGTGGGGGCAAGAATAGGAATGGTGCGCCAGCAGTGGGCATACACGTCGTAGTAGCGCTGCGCGCCCACATCGACACTGAAGTTGTCGCTCACCTTCACGCCCAGCGTGGCGCCATAGTTGGAGTTTTGCGTGATTCCCATTGCACCCATCGAGTGGTAGTGAGGATTAAAGTTGTATTGTCCGAATGCATTGAGGCTGAGGGTGCCGTTGATTTGGTAAGAGGCTCGGCCCCACACGCCATAGTCGTTCCAAGCCTCGCGCCCGAAGTGATATTTCGAGCCCGTTATGCCAGCAGTGAGCGTTAGGCGCTCATCCACCGTCTGCGTCACCCACAGGCTTCCCGTGGCCACATTGCCAAGGGCGGGAAACGAGGCGCGGCTGCCCGAGCCGCCCAACTGGCCGTCGCCAAGGCGGGCAATAACTCCGCTTGCCTGCCAGTCGTGGCTGTAGGGGTTGCGGTCGAAGTCATAGTCGCCATGCTGCGCCGCTGGCCGGGCCTGGGCACTGACGTGCATGGTGGCAGGCATGGCCGCCAGGCTGTCGGCCCAACTGCCCATGAGGCCGTCGCGCAACCTCAGCGGCTGCGGCAGGCGGTAGTTGCTGATGGTGGAGGCCACAAGGCCTGGACTCATCATGCCCGAGTAGCCCGGCCACTGCAGGCGGTATTGCGGCAGCGGCTGGCCAAAGTTGAGGCGCGGCACATCGGGCAGCGGCTGCTCGCCAGCCGCCGTCAGCGCAATTGCTGCCGCAATCGCCGCAACACCAGTTCTCAACACTACTGCATCGATCATAATTGGCACAAAGATAGTATAAAATGGCAAAAAATAGACTGCTGCCGCAAGTCTTTAGATTTTTTTGTGGCTTTGGCATGGGCAAACACTTGCAAAAGCCAAATAATCAAACTAACTTTGCACCGCTGATTGCGCACCGAAGGCAATCGGCACGAGGCTGCTCGGATGGTGGAATCGGTAGACACGAGGGACTTAAAATCCCTTGGCCATTGCGGCTGTGTGGGTTCAAGTCCCACTCCGAGTACTAAGAGTTAAGGCTGATAATTCGATTGAATTATCAGCCTTAACTCTTTTTTTGCCCGCCACAAATGTTGGCTCACCCGATAAACCGGGGGGATTAAGCATATAGTTTAGTGAGTCTGAAGAGAAAGAATTTTATATCCGTTACA
>CAKUMB010000032.1 GCA_934667475.1 uncultured Muribaculaceae bacterium
GCTAATAGTCCTTGATTATTCACGGCACAAAGGTATAAATTTTTATCAAATCAAAAGAAAACTCCCCCCCGGTTTATCGGGTGAGCCAAACTTTCAACCAGCAATATTAATGTGTGGAAAACAAGAAAGGCTAAGCAACTTGCGTTGTTTAGCCTTTTTGCAGTGTCGGGATGACTAGATTCGAACTAGCGACCCCACGCCCCCCAGACGTATACTCTAACCGGACTGAGCTACATCCCGAACTTGTGATGTTTGCTTTGGAGTAACTTTCGTTCTCAAAAGCGATGCAAAGGTAGCACCATTTTTTGAAACTGTCAAGCGTTTTCGCGGTTTTTTTGCTGAGAGGGGTGTTTTTTTCTTATTTTGCGGGTTTCACGAGCGATTTCCACCGCATAAACTGCTGCACCATGTCGGGATCGTGGTGGTCGAAGAACAGGCTGCGGCGCTCATCGAGGGCGGCTATCTGCTGCATGTCGGCTTCGGAGAGGGTGAAATTGAGCGTATCAAGGTTTTCGGCCATGCGCCCGCGGTGGGTGCTTTTGGGTATTATTATCACACCGCTCTGCAGCAGCCAGCGCAAAGCCACCTGCGCCGCCGACTTGCCATGGCGCTTGCCAATGTCCACCAGCGTGGGGCAGGAGAAAAGTCCGTTGCGACCCTCGGCCAGCGGAGCCCAAGCCATGATACTGGTGCCGACCTCGTCCATGTATTTTCGAGCCTGACGCTGCTGGTTGAACACGTGTGTCTCCACCTGGTTGACCATCGGTGCAATCTCGACATTGGCCGCGAGGTCGATTAAGCAGGCGGCGCAGACTTTCGTCGATGCTCTTCATAGTCTGCCCGTCGCCATAGTTGCTTATCCACACCTTCGACACCAGAAACAGATCGCCACGGGCAATGCCACTCTTGGTCCAGGCCCCGCCCACGGCCTCCTCGTTGTGATAGGCCTGTGCGGTGTCGACCATTCGATAGCCGACGCTCAGAGCGTCGGCCACACAGCGTTCGCACTCCTGCGGCGTCACCTGATACACGCCATATCCCATTTGCGGCATCTCCACGCCATTGCTTAAAGTTATTTTCTCCATAGTGAATACATATTAATTAATGTGTCGATTACAATAATTTGTGGCGGCAACAGCCGCATAATGCAAAATTATGCACGCTGCAGCAAAGTCGTGTTTCATTTTTTTCGCCAATATTTTCACTTTTTCCCAAACAAAGCACTGTGCTAAAAAGCCCGCCTTGCATTAATTCAGCGGCATGCGCTGAAGCACTTTGAAACGCCGCTCTGCCGCTGCAGGCAGCGGCAATTGTAAAGGATTTGGGCCGTTTGACGGCACTAAGTGAGCCGCCAGTGTTGCGCAAGCGGCGGCAACGTTGTAACTTTGCAACCGATATGACACGACTATTTGCAACATTCACCATAGTGGCGCTTGCGCTGCTCGCCGCGGCGGGAGCACAAGCCAAGAGCAGCGTGAAGCTTGAGCCGTCGCGCGCATGGAGCTTGAGCGAGCCCCTGGGCCTGCAATACCCGGCCACCATCGACACCCTGCCGCACAACTACCACCAGCGGTTTGTGCCCAGCGCGGTGAGCCGTGCCTGGACCACCACGGGCAACTATGGCGCCGAGGGGCAGAACCAGCTGTTTTTCGAGCGCAAAATGACGGGCGACTTCTTTTTTGCCGACGCCCTCGACGCGTGGCTTCCCACCCTCGACAAGCAGCGCTTCTACAACACGCGCATACCCATGACGCTGCTCAGCTACAGCACGGGCGGCAACAAATACAGCAACCAAGACCGCACCACGGCCATATTCAGCGGCAACGCCGGCAAGCGGCTGCAGGCAGGAGCCATGATGGACTACATATACAGCAAGGGTTCGTTTGACTACCAGGCCGACAAGGACTTCTCGTGGGGGCTGAACACCTCGTATATGGGCGACCGCTATGAGATGCAGGCCTTCTTCAACAGCTACAACTTCCTTAACAAGGAGAGCGGCGGCATCACCGACGACCGCTACATCACCGACCCCGCCGCCGTGCAGGGCGGTGACACCCGTGTAGACTTCAAGAACATCCCCACCCGGCTCACCGCCACCCACAACCGCCTATCGGGCCGCGAAGTGTATATGAACCACCGCTACAAGGTGGGATACTACCACTACATGCGCGACTCGGTGGCCGACACCATTGTGGGCCGCGTCTACGTGCCCGTCACCAGTTTCATCTGGACCATGGACTACAAGGCGGCCAAGCACCTGTTTCTGAACACCAGCGCCAGCGACGACACGGCATTTTTCAGCCACACCTATCTGAGGCTGGGCGGCACCGACGAAACCACCAGCTACTGGGCACTGACCAACACAGTGGGAGTGTCGCTGCTTGAGGGCTTCAACAAGTACGCCAAATTCGGCTTCGCGCTCTACGCCACCCACAGCATGAGGCGCTACACCCAGGTGTCCGACTCCACATCGGCGGGCACACAGCAGGGCCTCACGCCGCTGCCCGTGAGCGTGGACCCGCGGCACACCGACAACCTTGTGTGGGTGGGCGGACAGCTCACCAAGCAGCGCGGCTCGATTCTGACCTACGCTGCCACGGCGCAGTTTGGCGTGGCGGGCAGCGTGGCGGGCGACATCGACGTGACGGGTGATGTGGCCACTCGCTTCAGGCTGATGCGCGACTCGGTGACGGTGCGCGGCTACGGATATTTCAAAAACCTCGAGGTGCCATACCTGATGCAGCAGTTTGTGTCGAACCACTACGCTTGGGCCAACAAATTTGGCAAGGTGAAGCGCCTGCGCCTGGGCGGCGAGCTCACGGTGCCGCACACGGGCACACGCGTCAACGCAGGCTATGAAACGCTAAAAAGCTACGTGTTTTTCAACGCCGAGGGAGTGCCCGAGCAGCACAACGCGCCCGTGCACGTGCTGAGCGCCACCATCGACCAGCGCCTGGGCGTGGGCATTCTGCACTGGGACAACGCCGTCACCTACCAGACCACGAGCAACGCCGATGTGCTGCCACTGCCCAAGCTGGCCGTGTATAGCAACCTATACCTCAACTTTGCCGTGGCCCGGGTGCTTAAGGTGCAGCTGGGCGTGGACTGCAACTACTACACGCGCTACTACGCCCCGGCCTACAACCCCGCCACCATGTCGTGGCACACGCAGCACGAGCAAAAGTGCGGCAACTTCACCTTTATGAACGCCTATGCCAACTTCAAGCTGAAGCGAGCCCGATTCTATCTGCTCTACAGCCACGTGAACGGCAGTTCGCTGGGCGGCAAGGCCTACTTCTCAACGCCCCACTACCCTCTAAACCCCGGGCGCTTCCAGATGGGAGTGTCGGTGGACTTTGCCAACTGACGCCCGCTCCCAATTCAGAATCACCACAGCACAGCATAGCAATGCGCTGACGCCTCTCCCCCAAAAATGCGTCAGCGCATTTATTGTTGCACCACCCCAGTTATTGTTGCACAAATAACAAAAATGCCGGGAAACAGATTTTTTACTATGAAATGAAAAAAAAATCTGTTTTTCTATTGGGAAAAAGTTTTTTTTGCTACTTTTGGACCACAGATACTAATTAATTCAAAAACCTAAAAAAACTTCTAGCAAAATGAAAGTTGGAATACCTAAAGAGATTAAAAACAATGAGAATCGCGTGGGCATGACCCCAGCAGGCGTGGCTGAGCTCATCAAGCACGGCCACACAGTGTATGTGCAGCACACCGCCGGCGAGAACAGCGGTTTCCCCGATGCCGAATATGAGGCAGTGGGCGCAAAAATACTGCCTACAATAGAAGACGTGTATGCCACAGCCGAGATGATAGTGAAAGTGAAAGAACCTATCGAGCCCGAGTTCCCGCTGATTCGCAAAGGCCAACTCGTGTTCACCTATTTCCACTTTGCAAGCGACGAGCCTCTGACAAAGGCCATGATAAAGAGCGGTGCCGTGTGCCTTGCCTACGAAACGGTGCAGCTGCCCGACCGCTCACTGCCCCTGCTGATACCAATGAGCGAGGTGGCTGGCCGCATGGCCGCCCTCAACGGCGCCTACTATCTGCAAAAGACCAAGGGCGGCAAGGGCAAATTCATTGGCGGCGTGCCCGGCGTTAAGCCCGCCAAGGTGCTCGTGATAGGCGGCGGCATAGTGGGCGAAGCAGCTGCGCGCACAGCTGCCGGCATGGGAGCCGACGTGACCATCACCGACATTTCGCTGCCGCGCCTGCGCCAGCTCGACCTTGAGACACCCGCCAACATTCACGCCCTCTACTCAAGCGAGCACAACATTCGCAAAGAGCTGAAAGACGTGGACGTGGTGATTGGCTCGGTGCTGGTGCCCGGCGACAAGACGCCCCACCTCATCACCCGCGACATGCTCAAGGAGATGGAACCCGGCACAGTGCTCGTGGACGTGGCCATTGACCAAGGCGGATGCTTTGAGACATCGCACCCCACCACCCACAGCGAGCCCACATATGTGGTCGACGGCATTCTGCACTATGCCGTGGCCAACATTCCAGGCGCAGTGCCCTACACCTCGACCACTGCACTCACCAACGCCACCCTGCGCTATGCAGTGGCCCTTGCCGACAAGGGATGGAAACAGGCTTGCAAGGACGATCCCGCCCTGTTCAAGGGCCTGAACGTGGTTGACGGCAAAGTCACCTTCAAGGCCGTGGCCGACGTTTGGGGTCTGAAGTACGAACCCATTGAGCTGTAGCACCAGCCCACCCACACATACAGCGAAGGCTGCCCCCCCCAGTGGTGGGGAGCGGCCTTCGCCGCTTTTAAGCAGCAGGACAGGCAAAAAAGTTCACTGAAATGAGCCAAGTAGTGTAAAAATGCCGTAAATTTGTCTGCTGCGACTTGAGAGACCTATTCCCCATGCCGCCAACGGAACTCCAAAACCACATCAATCAATGAGCAAATCGATTATCACTGAAGAATATTTCAATAAGGCTCAGGCTGTGGCACAGCCCATATGCGACTTCTATGACAAACTCGCTAAACACAAGTTGGTGAGGACAGCCATATCCGAGAACTTGGCCAACATGGAGGACATGAATCCAGAGACCAAACTCAGCCTTTTCATCATCTCCGACTTGATATGCTGCTATGAGCATCTGGGCCATGATGCTGAAAATCTGCATTGCCGGGAAGGCCTGCCAATTGTAATTGTTGAAGCTTATCTGTTTGGAGCTTTGAAGCTCACATACTTCATATTTAATTCCAAAGCATTTGAGGGGACCATAGACCATCTGAACGCAGCCAACAAGTCATTTAAGAATGATTTGAAAAGAGATGAGGCCGAAGATTTTTTCACACTCAACGAATTATTCAAGTTGTGCGGGCTAAAAGATTTCCAAACAGAATACTTTTCATTGCTCTACCGCTTCTTCTCGGTTATTGCAAAGGCCGACAACACCATCAGCGTGCAGGAGGGCAAGTGGCTGGAAAAGCTTTTGTCATTTTCAAATTCCAGCAAGGATTATGGTCTGGAGGAGTTTGAGCAGAAGGCGAATATCGCAAATGTTGCGACAAACAAAAGCGCAGCCGGCTCAAAGGAACTCAATGCCGACCCGCTCAAGGAACTGGATGAGCTGATAGGGCTGAAGGAAGTGAAAAGCACAGTGTCGGCCATTGCAAAATTCGTTAAAATTCAGCAAGAACGCAAAAAGAACGGGTTAAAGCCGGTGGCTATATCCTACCACTGCGTGTTCACCGGAAATCCGGGAACCGGCAAGACAACAGTCGCAAGGATTCTCGCTGACATATACAGCAGCCTTGGCGTGCTGAAAAAAGGCCACCTTGTGGAGACCGACAGGTCGGGGCTTGTGGCGGAATATGTGGGACAAACTGCCGTAAAGACCAACAAGGTGATAGACTCCGCCCTCGACGGCGTCCTATTTATCGACGAGGCCTATTCGCTAGTGCATGGAGGCGGCAACGATTTTGGCCAAGAGGCAATTTCAACGCTGCTTAAACGAATGGAAGACGACCGCGACCGCCTGATTGTGATTCTGGCCGGATATTCCGATGAAATGAAGCACTTCATCGACTCCAACCCTGGCCTACAGTCACGGTTCAACAGATATGTGCATTTTGCCGACTACACACCCGATGAGTTAAAGCAGATATTCATTCTGAATGCGAAAAAGAATCAGTATAAAATTGATGATGACGCCATTGCAAAACTGTCGGAAACCATCACCACTGCCGTCGAGCACAAAAGCAAGAATTTTGGAAATGGCCGCTATGTGCGTAATCTGTTTGAAAGCGCCATACAGAATCAGGCCATACGGCTCTCTTGCCAGCCAAATGTGACTGCCGACGAACTGGCAACACTAAAATCAGAAGACTTACCACTATACGAACAAATATGACAAATATGAACTGCTTCTCAAACTTGTATAAGCAATACTACCATTTGCAGGATTACTGCGAATCACTACCGGCCGACAATGGTGACATGCTGGGGTTTGGACAAATAAAGTCGTATGAACAGCTGGGTGAGGCTAAGCCCGCCACGCTATCGTTGCTCGACATCACGCCATACGTAAGTGCCTGTTCCGAGGCTTTAGGCAAAAGCTACTCGCTGTTTGTGCCCTTGCTGCTTGAGCACGAGGCTCCAGAAGTGGACAAATTATACAGGATGCTCATGCGCAATTTCTGCGAAGCCATTGCCAAGGACGATGGTGTGATAACTTTGTCGGAGAGCGAGTGGCTTAACGAAATTGCGCCGCAGACCGACGGGGCGCAAAACAATGGCCAAGGCAATTAAAACAAGATTATGACTGCATTACGGGAATTGTTGTGCAACAATCGCATTATGATGGCTGCGATTGTGCTCAACACCATAATTATGTTTGTGGGCGGATTTTTCCGCGACACCACCTTTTTTGAGTGGTGCGACACTGCTTTCACGCTGATATTTGTGTGCGAGGCCACCGCCAAGATTTCAAAGCACGGATGGCCGGCCTACTGGCAACGGAACTGGAACAGGTTCGACTTTATAGTGCTCATCATAGCCCTGCCGTCGATTTTGAGCCCGCTGTTTGAGCACGAGATTGGCACAAGTGCCGTTCTTGCTTTGCGCTCAATGCGTCTGCTGAAATCGCTGAAGGTGCTGCACTTCATTCCAAATGTGCACAAGCTGCTCAAGGGCTTAAAGATGGCGGTGAGGGCCTCTTCGCTGGTGTTTGCAGCCTTTGTGATTGTGCTGTTTGTGTTCTCCATTCTGTCGTTTGCGCTGTTTGGCAGAATCTCGCCCGACTATTTTGGCAATCCGGCAATAAGCCTATCAGGCGCACCACACAGAATCCTAACTGCTTGAATATGGGCAGTTAGGATTTTTGCTTTTGTGAAATTGCCGAGTTTTTGCCGAGTTATTAAGGGCTTACCAGTATAAGCCTCGGCAAAAGTGTCATAATATCAATTTCAACATATTATTTTCACACATAAAAGAGGAAACAACCCTATAGTTGTGTTTTCTCATTAAAATCAGTTATCTTTGTAGCCAAAATGGCAATAAGTCAAATATAATTGGAACAAAGCGAAATGCGTCTAAGATGATAAAGGAAACAATATCTCCTGCTCAAAATAAAGGAGCACAAATGAGCCAAGAAGAAAAACCTTGGTTTAACCATTCGCAGATGATAGCCAATATCATGTCCGCAAGAATGAAGGAACTTGGAATGACTCAAAAGATGTTGGCAGAGAAAATGAATTGCACCCAACAGTACATTTCAAAAATCTTAAAAGGGCGTGAGAACCTTTCGCTTGAAACCATAAGCAAAATAGAGAATGCCTTGGATATTCATTTCCTGCAAATGAATGAATAGCCATGTTCTTATAAGTGTAACGATAAAAAAGATCAGATATGCCAGTACAAAGTGAAGCTGCCCTCGAAAACGGACTTATAGATACTCTTCAAAAGATGAACTACGAGTATG
>CAKUMB010000033.1 GCA_934667475.1 uncultured Muribaculaceae bacterium
TTCACAAAGGGTGATTTTTTATGCTGCAGAGCATGTTTTCGCCAAAATGCGGGCTTTTTTGGGCTTGACACGATTTTTGGACGGTGCGGGTGTTTTTGGGGAATAATACGGGCAAAAAAAATGGTGCGGGCCCCAATTTGGAGTCCGCACCTTTATATACATTAATTTATATATATGCTATCTGTATCAGTGCAGGTCGAGCAGTGAGCGCATCTTGTCGAGCGCAGCACTGAGGCCATCGACGTTGCGACCACCAGCCTGGGCAAAGTGAGGCTGGCCGCCACCACCGCCCTGGATGAGCTTGGCAGCCTCGCGCACAATTTTGCCGGCATTGAGCCCGTCTTTCACGAGGTCTTCGCTAATCAGGACGGTGAGCATAGGTTTGCCATTGTCTTGCGTAGCGGCAAGGAACACGGTGTTGTCGGCGGCATCGGCCTTGATGGCAAACGCCACGCCCTTGACCACGTCGGCCAGCATGGGGCCATAGAGTTTGGCCACGCGCACGTTGCCAACCACCTCGGCATTTTTCAGAACATCGTCCTTAACATCGTGGATGCGGGCCTTGACAAAGCTCTCTACCTGCTTGCGCAGGGCAGCGTTCTCGTCGATGGAGCGCTTAACGGCCACCATGGCGTCGGGGGCATTGTTGAACAGGTGCTTGATGGCATCGAGCACATCTTCGAGTTTGTTGAGTGCATTCTCCATCTCCTCGCCGGTGATGGCCTCGATGCGTCGGATGCCTGCGGCAATCGAACTCTCGGACACAATTTTAATCATGCCAATGTTGCCAGTGTTGGGCACATGGGTGCCACCGCAAAGCTCAACCGAGTCGCCATACTTGACCACGCGCACCGAGTCGCCATACTTCTCACCAAAGAGAGCCATGGCCCCTATGGCCTTTGCCTCGGCAATGGGCATGTTGCGATGCTCCTCGAGCGGAATGGCGCGGCGCACCATGGCGTTGGCCACGTGCTCAACCTCGCGGAGCTGCTCGGGAGTCACCTTCTGGAAGTGCGAGAAGTCGAAGCGCAGCATTTTGGCGTCGACATAAGAGCCTTTTTGCTCAACGTGGGTGCCGAGCACCTGACGCAGGGCTGCGTGCAGCAAGTGGGTGGCGGTGTGGTTGCACGAAATGGCCATGCGCGCCTTGACATCGATTACGGCATGGCACGACTCGGTGGGGTCGGCCGGAATGCGCTTGGCTATGTGCACGGGCAGATTGTTTTCGCGCTTGGTGTCGACAATATCGATTTTCTCATCACCGCACACCAGCACGCCGCGGTCGCCCACCTGGCCGCCCATTTCGGCATAGAACGGCGTGCGCGACAGCACTATCTGATAGTATGTGCCCGACTTCTGCTTGATTTTGCGATAGCGCAGAATCTCGGTGTCGCACTCGGTGAGGTCGTAGCCCACAAACTCGGTGTTGCCCTCATGCAGCGTCACCCAGTCGCCTGTTTCAACAGCGGCGGCATTGCGGGCGCGCTCCTTTTGCTTTGCCATCTCGGCGTTGAACTGCTCAATGTTGGCAGCCATGCCGTTTTCCTTGAGGATGAGTTCGGTGAGGTCGAGCGGGAATCCGTAGGTGTCGTAGAGCACGAAAGTCTCTTTACCATCGATTTCGGTATGGCCCTGAGCCTTGGCCTGGGCCACGATGTTGTCGATGAGTTTGATGCCCGTGGCCAGAGTGCGCAGGAAAGCGTCCTCCTCCTGCTTGGTGACGTGCTTTATGAGGTCGGCCTGAGCCTTGATTTCGGGATAAGCATCGCCCATCGACTCGATGAGTGTGTCGATGAGTTTATACATGAACGCCTCTTTCAGGCCGAGGAACGTGTAGCCATAACGCACAGCGCGGCGCAGGATGCGGCGAATCACATATCCGGCCTTGGCATTGCTGGGCAGCTGGCCGTCGGCCACCGAGAAGGCGATGGTGCGCACGTGGTCGGCGATGACGCGTATGGCCACATCCACATTCTTGTCGACGCCATACTGCATGCCGGCGATTTCGCCAATTTTCTTAATGAGCGGCTGGAACACGTCGGTGTCGTAGTTGGAGCGCTTGCCCTGCATGACCATGCACAGGCGCTCAAAGCCCAGGCCGGTGTCGATGACGCGGGCGGGCAGCGGCTCGAGCGAGCCGTCGGCCTTGCGGTTGTATTGCATGAACACGAGGTTCCAGATTTCAATCACCAGCGGGTTGTCTTTATTCACCAGCTCGCTGCCGGGCACCTTGGCCTTCTCCTCGTCGGGGCGAAGGTCGATGTGGATTTCCGAGCAGGGGCCGCATGGACCCGTGTCGCCCATTTCCCAGAAATTGTCGTGGCGGTTGCCGTTGAGAATGTGGTCCTTGGGCAGGTGAGCCTCCCAGTATCCGGCGGCCTCATCGTCGCGGCCAAGGCCCTCGGGAGCATAGCCCTCAAACACGGTGGCATATAGATTCTTCGGGTCGATTTTCATCACATCGGTGAGGAACTCCCATGCAAAGTCGATGGCCTCGTGCTTGAAGTAGTCGCCAAACGACCAGTTGCCGAGCATCTCGAACATGGTGTGATGATAGGTGTCGTGGCCCACCTCTTCGAGGTCGTTGTGCTTTCCGCTCACGCGGAGGCACTTCTGCGAGTCGGCGCAGCGGCGCCATTTAGGAGTCTTATTTCCCAGGATTATATCCTTAAACTGGTTCATGCCCGCATTGGTGAACATCAATGTGGGGTCGTCTTTGATAACCATAGGGGCAGAGGGCACAATGTGGTGGCCCTTGCTCTCATAGAAACGCTTGAATAATTCGCGTATTTCTTTAGCTGTCAGCATATTTATAAGTAAGAATTTAATTTTTTCAAAACAATGTGTTGCGCAAGTCGGCGCAAATGGCTATCTTTACGCAAAATATCTTACAAAGGTACTTTTTTTGAGTTATTTATGCAAAGTGGGCGCATTAAAAAAGCACAACGCACTCCCCGTGCGGCGACTGGCACCTATAATATATGAAGCTGATGGACAATCTTGACAAGATGTATTACCGCATAGGCGATGTGGCCGAGGTGCTAGACATTCCGGCGTCGACGCTGCGCTTTTGGGAGAAGGAATTCACCATAATCAAGCCCAAGCGCAATGCCAAAAACGTGAGGCTGTATACACCCAAAGACATTGAAACCATACGGATGATATACTTCCTGGTGAAGGACAAGGGGCTTAAGCTGAACGCGGCACAAGCCGAGATAAGGCGCAACCGCGACGGCGTGAGCAAGCGGTTTGAGGCCATCGAAAAGCTGCGCCACGTGAAAAACGAGCTTCTGGCGCTTCAGGCGGCACTTAGCCAAATCAAGGCATAAGCCACCCCGTGCACCGGACTCATGCATACACACAAAAAACGAATAAAAGTCAAAGCCCGCCACGCTATGCAACAGCTGCAAGCGCGGTGGGCTTTGTGTTGAGACAGGCAACTCGGCGCCAATTAGAAGGGCAGGTCGTCGCTGGGGTTGGCCGATGCCGGAGCCGAGAACGGATCGGCAGCGGGTGCGGCAGGCGCAGGGGCAGCCTGTGTAGCGGCAGCAGGCTGCTGAGGCGCAGCGGTGGCGCCGTCGGGCAGCACCTCGGCCTTCCAGCCGTTGATGTTGGTAAACCAGCGGCCATTATACTCATGGCTGTCGATGTCGAAACTAAGGTTAACGGTCTGACCCTCCTCTAAGGGGTACTGATTGGCACGGTCGCCAAAAAAGCTGAAAAATATCTTTTTGGGATATGCCTCCTGAGTTTCGAGCACATATTCCTGCTTGCTCCATGGGTTTCCACTCTTAGAAGTGCCGCTCAGCACGGGCAGCTTCTTGATGATTTTTCCTGTTACTTCCATTTGATGCTATTTGTAAATTATTAATCCGTATTAATCAATGCGTGACGATGGGCCACGTTTTGCAAAGGTAGTAAAATGATTTCAATTGAGGCACCCACAAGCTGTGTTTTTTCGCAGCAAAATCGTGGCCGTGATTTTTTGTGGCCAGCAAGGCAAAGCGCAAAGCCATTAAGACACTTACCGGCGGCTCCCCACCCCGGCATTTTTTCGACAACAGCCGTGCGAAACGTCAATTTTGGCAAAAGTGTGGCTCGATTTGGATTGTTTGCACTGAAAAGCGTACCTTTGCAGCACCGACATTAATGCACAAACACATATATATAAATAAATGGCAGAAAACAGCGAATTAGTAAGAAACATAGTAGAAGGAATCAGAGAGCGCAAGGGCAAAGACATTGCCTGCGTGGACATGAGTGGCATGGAGTATGCCACCACACAGGGTTTTGTGATATGCACCGGCACCAGCACAATGCACGTCGACGCCATTGCCGACAGCATACGCGAAACGGTGGAGAAGCAGCTGGGCGAAAGGCCATACAACTACGACGGCTATGGCAACTCGGAATGGATTGTGATTGACTATGGCACGATTTATGCACATATATTCCTGCCGGAGTGCCGCGAGCGCTACAAGCTGGAAGAGCTGTGGAACGACGCCACCATCGAGCGGCTGCCCGATGAGGACTGACACGGCCGGCAAATGCTGCACTTGAAACGATTTTTTTTAACAACACACATTGAAATTGTAAATAATGAGTTCACTAAAAAATGACAATAACGGCTCGCGCCGTCCGCGGTTCAACATTCTGTGGATGTATCTCATCATTGCCATTGCACTGTTTGGCATGTGGGGCCTGTGGGGCGGCAACGGAGCAAGCGGTGAAGAGAAGCCATGGACCGAGTTCCAGAAAGTGGCCGAGGCCGGCGGGCTGAAAAGCATAGTGGTGTATAAAAACACTGGCGAGGCCGACGCCACGCTCACCGACGCCTACGCCAAGAAGCTTAACAGCGGCAAGGGCGGAGCACAGCGCATTAGCGCCATCAGCACCCAGGTGCCCACCAACGACGCCTTCGACAAAGCCGTTGAAAAGTGGCAGGCCAGCGGTGTGTTTCGCGGCCAGGTGGAATACCGCAAGGCCAGCGACTACTCGACGCTGCTGTGGTCATTCGGCCCCATAATTCTGCTCATTGCATTCTGGTACTTCTTTATGCGCATGGGCAGCGGTGGCGGCGGCGGAGTGTTCAATGTGGGCAAGTCGAAGGCCCGCCTATTTGACCGCGACAACAGCGACAAGGTGACCTTTGCCGACGTGGCCGGCCTGGCCGAGGCAAAGCAAGAGGTGGCCGAAATTGTCGACTTCCTCAAAAATCCGCAGCACTACACCAACCTGGGCGGCAAAATCCCCAAGGGCGCACTGCTCGTGGGCCCTCCGGGCACGGGCAAGACGCTGCTGGCCAAGGCCGTGGCAGGCGAGGCCAATGTGCCATTCTTCTCGATGAGCGGCTCAGACTTCGTCGAGATGTTTGTGGGCGTGGGCGCATCGCGCGTGCGCGACCTCTTTAACCAGGCCAAGGAGAAAGCCCCGTGCATAGTGTTTATCGATGAGATCGACGCCGTGGGACGCGCCCGCGGACGCAATGCCAACATGGGCTCGAACGACGAGCGCGAAAACACGCTCAACCAGCTGCTCACCGAGATGGACGGATTCGGCTCGAACTCGGGCGTGATAGTGCTGGCGGCCACCAACCGCGCCGACATACTCGACAAGGCCCTGCTGCGTGCAGGCCGCTTCGACCGTCAGATATATGTGGATCTGCCCGAACTTAACGACCGCAAAGAGATATTCAACGTGCACCTGCGCAAGGTGAAGATGGACGGCAGTGTCGACATCGACCTGCTGGCACGCCAGACGCCCGGATTCTCAGGCGCCGACATTGCCAACGTGTGCAACGAGGCCGCACTGATTGCCGCACGCCGCAAAAAGAAGGCCGTGCAGCGGCAAGACTTCATGGACGCGGTGGACCGCATTGTGGGCGGACTCGAAAAGCGCTCGAAGGTGATGACCGAGGAAGAGCGCAAGTCGATAGCCATTCACGAGGCGGGCCACGCCACTGTGAGCTGGCACTTGCAGTATGCCGACCCCATAATAAAGGTGACCATCGTGCCCCGCGGCAAGGCTTTGGGCGCTGCATGGTATCTGCCCGAAGAGCGGCAGATTGTGCCTAAGCAGGCCTTGCTCGACCAAATATGCTCGCTGCTGGCTGGACGCGTGGCTGAGGAAATGTTCCTTGGCATCACCGACACCGGCGCACTCAACGACCTTGAGCGCGCCACAAAAATCGCCTATGCAATGGTCACATACTACGGCATGAGCGACAAGCTGCCAAACCTGTCGTATTACGACTCCACGGGCCAGTCATACGGCTTCACCAAGCCATACAGCGACGACAATGCCAAGACTATCGACGCTGAGGTGCAGTGCATCATCGACAGCCAGTATGAGCGCGCACGCCAAATTCTGGAGCAGTATGCCAACGGCCACCACGACCTGGCCGACTTGCTGCTGAAGCGCGAGGTGATATATACCGAGGACGCAGAGCGCATATTCGGCAAACGCCCATGGACGTCGCGCAACGATGAGATTATGCGGCTCAACGAGCAGGCCGATGACGCAAAGAAGGCCAGCGAGGCCGGCGAAGAAGCACCGGCAGATGGAGAGACTAAGGCTGATAGCCATACTGACGGCTCTGCTCCTGCAGATGAAAATGCAGACAGCGACAAGCCGCAGACCACTCCCCCACCCTTCGACAAGCAATAGCGTCTTCCGCGACACACACAAAGCCCCGGCATCCCACATTGAACTGCACCCCAAAAGTTAGACACAAAACTTTTGGGGTGCATTATGTATAGACGCCACAATTATGAAGAACGG
>CAKUMB010000034.1 GCA_934667475.1 uncultured Muribaculaceae bacterium
AGAGACGGATGATGTCGTAAAAGGAAAAGCAAATGTCACAAAAGAATTTGCAAAAGCTCAACGACAAATCTATAAGTTGATTTCTCAGATGCCTCAAATCAGTGCTGCCCAAATGTCGGAAAACATGGGGATTTCTTTACGACAAGTACAACGATACCTCAAGCAGCTTTCCGACCAAAACCTAATAGTCAGAGAAGGAGGACGTAAAAATGGTGTCTGGAAAATATTGGATGACGAATATGAAGGTTTCTTCAAAAGAATATAAACGATAGAGGCAGGTGGCTATCTCCATTAGCAGGGGTTAGCCACTTGCCTTTTATATCAGCAATTATTTCATTGCTCCCGGCATTCCTTGGCCACTATATAAGCATGCCCAACCATAGGGAGGCCAGCACGGACGATAAGCAATGCCCCCCTCTACCCTATGGTGACTTCACCGCACAGGGCCACCTGCATGTATTTCTTCACTGACGAGGGCGGCAGGCCCATGCCAAAAAGATACATCAGCTTGGTGATGGCGGCCTCACTGGTGATGTCGTGACCGCTCACCACTCCGGCATTGGCCAGACTGTTGCCAGTGTCATAGAGGCCGGCGTGCACGCTGCCGTTGACGCACTGGGTGACGTTGACTATCACCACGCCGCGTTCCACGGCTTCGCGTATGGCGGTGGTAAACCACAGCTGGCTGGGACTGTTGCCGGCGCCGTATGTCTTGAGCACTATGCCCTTGATGTGGGGCGTGGCCAGCAGATGGCGCAGGGTGCTCTCGGTCATGCCGGGGTTCAGCTCGATAAACATAACGTCGGGGTCCATGTTGTAGCGCACCTTGAGCGGGCGCTTGGAGGGCGAGCGGTAGAGGGCCTCGTCCTTGAAATATATGCCCAGGCCTATGCGCGCCAGCTCGGGATAGTTGTTGCTCTTGAAGGCATTGAAGTTGTCGGCGCTCATCTTGGTGCTGCGGTTGCCGCGCCACAAGTGGCTCTCAAACAGTATGGCCACTTCCTGCACCATAGCCTGGCCGCTGGCGTCGGTGGCTGCGGCCACCTGCAAGGCGGTAATCAGATTTTCCTCGCCATCGGTTCGCACCTCGCCTATGGGCAGCTGCGAACCTGTGATTATCACCGGCTTACTGAGGTTCTCGAGCATAAAGCTCAGCGCCGAGGCGGTGAAGGCCATAGTGTCGGTGCCGTGCAGCACCACAAAGCCATCGTAGAGGTCGTAGCGCTCTTCGATGGCACGGGCTATGTCGTGCCAGTGCGAGGGGTCCATGTTGCTGCTGTCGATGGGAGGATTGAACTGTATGTTGTCGATGTCATAATCCAACTTCTTGATTTTTGGCACATTGTCGATGAGGTGCGAAAAATCGAAGGGCTGCAAGGCTTTGGTGAGAGGGTTCTCAATCATGCCTATGGTGCCGCCCGTGTAGATTATGAGTATTTTAGGCTTAGCGGTGCTGTTACGTTTCATTGCGTGCAATTTGGCAAATTGTTATTACTACCCGCAAAGATAATAATAAAAAAGGGATTCCCGAACAGAATCCCCTTTGAATTAGCGATAGGCTGGTGTCAAAATGACACTCGCCAGACTTTATTTCTTAGTTATGCAGGCCGCGCGAGCGCAGGTAGTTGAGCATCATTTGCGGTCGATCGGTCTGGATAAGGTGTGCGCCGAGGCGGTCGATGAGGTAGCCCCAACCCTGGTCCATGCTCTTGAGTGTGGCATCGTCGTCGTGGCCACCGGCCATGGTGTCCCACAGGGTGTTATACCATATGAGGGTGCGTCCCGTGAGGCTGTGGGCAAGCTTTAGCGGCAGCTTGTTGGAATCGGAGCGGAACAGCAGTTCGAAGGCCACAGGATGCAGCTTGGCAATGAACTCGTTGATGCAGGCCTCGGCCGTGTCGGTGTCGAGGTTGACGATGGGCATGTAGATGATGTCGTCGAGGTATTTGCCATAGAGCCTTTTCACCTCATCGGGACTTTTTTTGCCCTTCATCACTATTTGGCGCGTGGTGCCCGTCTTCTGGGCCAGTGCATACACCTGGTCGAAGTAGCGGTCGGCCTTGTCGAGATTGAGCATCACACGGCCCTTGGCCATGAGCAGCACCTGCTCGAGCGTGGGCACACGCTGGCCGGTGCGTATGCCGCAGCCGTTGCGCAGGTGCAGCTTGGCAATGGAGTCGCTGGGCGTCTGGGCTATTTTGCCCTTGCCGGTGGTGGTGCGGTTGAGTGTGGGGTCGTGCATAAGAATCAGCACCCCGTCGGAAGTGCGCTGCAGGTCGACCTCCACAATGTCGACGCCCATTTTAATGGCGCTCTCAATTCCTTCAAGCGAGTTCTCGGGGAAGTTGCGCCAGTCGCCGCGGTGCGCGGCCACTATCACGCCGCTGCGGTCGCCGCTCAGCAGCCGCTGGCGAATGCTGTCGGCGCGTGTCTGCGCCGCTGCCTGCAAGGCGCATATGGCCAGGCAGGCTAACACTATCAGTTTTACTGTTTTTCTCATTTTACTACGTCGGTTGTTATTTTTGCTTTTTCTCGGCGGCAGCCTTGAAGGCCTTGTCGAAAAACACCATTTGGTAGTCGATGGAGTTGCACCAGTAGTCCCATGTGTGGCGTCCTGGGCGAATGGTGTAGTCGTGGGCTATTTTACGGTCGAGCAGCACCTTGTGCAAATTATTGTTCACCTTATAGAAGATGTCGTTCACGCCGTCGTCGATGGTGATGTTCTGTGTGGTCTGCACCGTGGCCGCCAGATTGACGATGGAGTGCGACGCCCACAGCTCTTTGTTGTCGTCATAGTTGCCCAAGCGGTCTTTGATGTGCCATCGCTCGGGAAACTTGGTGATGTCGACGCCGCCGCTCATGCAGCCTATGGAGTTGAACACGTCGGGGTGGCGCAGGCCCACCCACATGGCTCCGTGGCCGCCCATGCTGAGGCCGGCAATGGCGCGCATCTCCTTGGTGGCCTTGGTGCGGTAGTGCGAGTCGATGTAGCCCACCAGCTCGCTGCTGATGTAGGTTTCAAACTGCATCTTGGGGTCGATGGGCGAGTCGAAATACCAGCTGTCCTGCCCGTCGGGGCACACAAATATCACGCCATAGCGGTCGGCCAGCTCGTGCAGGTTTTTCTTGCGCGGCCAGTCGCTGTAGTCGCCGTTGGCACCATGCAGCAGGTAGACCACTGGGTAGCGGTCGTTGGGCACATAGCGGTTGTAGTACACCTCGGGCACAATCACCACATTCTTGATGGCACGGCCCATTTTGGCGCTCATCACCTCGATGGTGTCGGCAGTGGAGTGAAGCTTGGCGCGCACCTCGGTGCGCGCGCGGCCCTTCTGCACCCTTTTTGGAGCAGCGGCCGCACTGGCATTGCCTGCCCACAGCAGCATGGCCATAGCAAGCGTGAAATTAATGCGTAATAGTTTCATATTCAGTGTTTGGTTTAAATAACAGCATTTGTTGCGGCAAGCGCCGCTGTCTATTGACACCCCAAAGATACTAAAAAATAGCGTTTTTTGGTCGGCAGCCGCACCACAAGTGTTGCAAGTTGCAAAAAAAAGGCATACCTTTGCACCCGCAAGCCGCGCATATGGCGTAATTGGTAGCCGCGCTAGACTTAGGATCTAGTGACTAACGTCGTGTGGGTTCGAGTCCCTCTATGCGCACCGTCGAAGCCAAGGCAGCCGCCCACCACCACAGAGAGGGGCAGCTGCCTTGGCTGCTTTGGCGGTGTGGGGTATATTTTGTATCTTTGCACACCAAATGGGCGACCGGTGCCGCCTGCCCCATTATTTAATGAATAATAGCGTATTACACGCGCAAAAAGTTATAATAGCATGTCAAGAAACGAAAAGGAGCTTGAGGGAGTGACCCTGCTGGGCAACCAGCACACCAAGTATGCCACCGACTACGCGCCCGAGGTGCTTGAGACGTTTGTCAACAAGCATCCCGAAAACGAGTATCTGGTGACGCTCGACTGCCCCGAGTTCACCACGCTGTGCCCCAAGACGGGCCAGCCCGACTTTGGACACATCATCATCAGCTACATACCGCGCGAGCGCATGGTGGAGAGCAAGAGCTTGAAGCTGTATCTGTTCAGCTTCCGCAACCACGGCGACTTTCATGAGGACTGCGTGAACATAATAATGAACGACCTCATAAAGCTGATGGACCCGAAATACATCGAGGTGGTGGGCCTGTTCCGCCCGCGCGGCGGCATATCGATTCTGCCCTTTGCCAACCACGGCGACGCCGACCACCAGGAAATGGTGCGCACACGCCTGCTGGCCAGTTTCCGAAACAAATACTAACACTTCACCCTATCACATACACACACAAGTTATGGCAAAAGATGCAGTTATAGTGATTTCGGGCGGCATGGACTCGGTGACCCTGCTGCACGAATACAAGGACCAGATAGGCCTTGCCGTGACCTTTGACTACGGCAGCACGCAAAACGACCGCGAGCGGCAGTATGCCGTGCTGCACTGCAAGCGGCTGGGCATAAAGCACATAGTGATTCCGCTCGACTTCATGCACAAATACTTTAAGAGCGCACTGCTCGAAAGCCCCGACGCAATACCCGAAGGCAACTACGACGACGAAAACATGAAGTCGACTGTGGTGCCCTTCCGCAACGGCATTATGCTGGCCATTGCCTGCGGCATAGCCGAGAGCAACGGACTGAAGCGGGTGATGATTGCCAACCACGCCGGCGACCACACCATATACCCCGACTGCCGCCAGGAGTTTGTCGACGCCATGTCGCACGCCATGCGCGCCGGCACCTACGAGGGAATCGAAATCTTCGCCCCCTACACGGGCATAAGCAAGACCGACATCGCGCGCCACGGCAAGCGCCTGGGCATTGACTACAGCGAAACCTACTCGTGCTACAAGGGCGGAGCCAAGCACTGCGGCAAGTGCGGCACATGCCGCGAGCGCCGCGAGGCTCTGCGCGACGCTGGCATAGCCGACACCACCGAATATCTGAGCGACACCGAGGATGCCGGCAAGCAATAACTTTTTTTTTCAAACCTGACGCATATGGGAATGTATTATGTGAAGAAAACGCTTGAGGTGTCGGCCAGCCACCAGCTGAGGCTCGACTACGAAAGCAAGTGCCAGAACCTGCACGGCCACAACTGGGTGATAACGGTGTATTGCCGCTCGCGCCAGCTCGACGCCAACGGCATGGTGTGCGACTTTTCGAAAATAAAGTCGCTCATAAAAAGCCATATGGACCACTGCAACCTCAACGAGCAGTTCAGCTTCAACCCCACCGCCGAAAACATTGCGCGCTGGATTGTGGACAATGTGCCCAACTGCTACAGGGCCGACGTGTGCGAGTCGCAGAACAACGAGGCAAGCTATGTGGACGATTAACGAGATTTTCCAGTCGCTGCAAGGCGAGGGCTACAACACGGGCACGGCAAGCGTGTTTGTGCGCTTCAGCGGGTGCAACCTGAAATGCTCCTTTTGCGACACCGCCCACCAGAGCGGCACGCCAATGTCGCTGCCACAAATAGTGGAGGCCATAATGCAGTGGCCCAAGGCGCCGCTGGTGGTGCTCACGGGCGGCGAGCCAAGCCTGTGGGTCACCACCGAGATGCTCACTGCCATCAAGCGGCTCACGGGCAAGCGCATTGCCATCGAAACCAATGGCACGCGCCCGCTGCCCGAAGGCATCGACTGGGTGACGCTGTCGCCCAAATTCACCTTCGAGGGCGGCAACGCGCTGCCCTGCGTGCTGCGCAGCTGCGACGAGCTGAAGGTGGTGTATTGCGGCCAAGACCTATCGGCGTACGATGGCATCGAAGCCCGGCACCGCTTTTTGCAGCCGTGCTTTGTGGCCGACACCGAGCAGTGCCGGCACAACGTGGAGGCGTGCGTCGAGGCCGTGCTCTCACACCCCGAGTGGCGGCTGTCGCTGCAAACCCACCGCATGCTCAACATCCGTTGAGCGCAATTCCGCAAATTCCGCAAATCTGAGCCGTGATTTTTTTATTTTTTTGCTTAATTTCTTTGGCAATTAATTAAAATTGCCTAATTTTGCGTGCTTTTCCAATTTAGCAGCAGGCCAGAGTGCGGCCGCTTAATTGACTGGGCCATGAGAAGTCGTGTTGGGCTGTGGAACCCCATAATTAACCTCTCATTGTGAAAGACATCGATATAAATCAACACTTTAACGGGAGAGCGGGTCTCTCAACTGCGTTAGCAATCACAGGCATTTTCTTGTGAGGCTTTTTGCGTCAATGCCATTGGGCAGCTCGTAAGGGCTCACCCGATAAACCGGGGGGATTAAGCATATAGTTTAGTGAGTCTGAAGAGAAAGAATTTTATATCCGTTACA
>CAKUMB010000035.1 GCA_934667475.1 uncultured Muribaculaceae bacterium
GAACGATCCCTCATACCTGGCGACGGTATCCATGAGAGAGCTGTATGAAACCGCGTACGAGATCAAGCCGCCGCTGATCGACGGCCTGCTCTACCCGGGGACCTACCTTCTGGCCGGCGCGCCGAAGCTGGGCAAGAGCTTCCTGGTCGCGCAGCTCGCCTACCACATCAGCACCGGGACGCCGCTCTGGGATTACCCGGTGCGAAAAGGAACGGTTTTGTATTTGGCGCTGGAGGACGACAACCGGCGTCTGCAGAACCGGATGTATCAGATGTTCGACATGGCAATCGCGGATCAGCTCTATTTTGCCACACACGCGCGGCAGCTCGGGAACGGATTGGACGAGCAGCTGGAGAGTTTTGTCCGGGAGCATCCGGACACAAAACTCATAATCATCGACACGCTGCAAAAGATCCGGGAGATCGGCGGCGAAGCGTACAGCTACGCAAGCGATTACGATATCATCACCCGGCTGAAAAGCTTTGCCGATTGCCGCGGGTTGTGTCTGATCCTGGTACACCACACGCGCAAGCAAAAAGCGGATGACGTGTTCGACATGATCTCCGGAACGAGCGGCCTGCTGGGCGCAGCGGACGGAGCTTTCCTTCTGCAGAAGCCGACACGCACGGCAAACGAAGCGACACTGGATATCTCCGGCAGGGATCAGCAGGACCAAAGACTTCACCTGAATCGAAATGAGGAGAAGCTGTGCTGGGAGCTGGAGCGGTGTGAAACCGAGCTATGGAAAGCGCCGCCGGAAGCAATTCTGGATGCTGTCGCCGGACTCGTTAACGCGGAAAAACCGGAATGGACCGGAAGTCCGACAGAGCTGGTCGAAGCGCTTGCAGTTGATATGAAAGCAAATACGCTGACCATGAAGCTGAATGTCAACACCGGACGCTTATACCGGGAGCACGGTATCCGCTACTGGAACCGCCGGACGCACGAGGGGGAAAGATCATTTTGCAGTTTGAGCCGGAAAGCGCGTGACGATGTGTGACGGTCGTGACGATGATTTCGGCAGCGGACGCGGTATCCCAAACACCGTCACCATCGACACGGATCGTCACGGGGCGTCTCCCTTTGAGAGGGGGAATGAGTCTGCAATATACTGGCAAGCATCGCCTTTGTGATACCACAAACGCAAAAACAGGGGTGAACCCCCATACCCCCAGCAAAAGAAGATAAGAAGGAGGAATGATTTGAGAAGCAGAAATGTACATGTACAGCTCTGGCTGAACCAGAAAGAGGCGGATGCCCTGGCCCGCAGTGCGAAGAAATGCGGGCTGACCCAGTCGACCTACCTGCGGCACCTGATCACAGGCTTCGTGCCAAAGGAGCTTCCGCCGCCGGACTACCATGCCATGATGCGGCAGCTCTATGGCCTGACAAACAATCTGAACCAGATCGCTAAGAAAGCCCACGTGCTGAACGTGATCGACGTCCAGGCGTATGACCGTAATGCTGAAATGGCCATACAGGCGATCCTGGACATTACCAAGGCAGTTGTTGAACCGAGAAAAATGAATGAGGAGGAAACCATTGAAGCAAGCACAATTAACGAAGATTGAGTTATGTAAACTGAAAGCTTTTGCGGATCATCCCTACAAGGTACAGGATGATGCGGAAATGGACGCGCTCACCGAGAGCATCCGGGAGAATGGGGTTCTGGCCCCGCTGCTGGTCAGGCCCCTGAACAACAGGAAGGGCGAATACGAGATCGTCTCCGGGCACCGGCGAATGCGCGCGGCGGAGAGAGCCGGCCTGAGCGTCGTGCCCGCCTTCGTCTCGGAGCTCGACCGGGCGGACGCGGTGATCATGATGGTGGACAGCAATCTGCACCGGGAGCATCTGCTGCCCAGCGAGAAGGCCTTCGCCTATAAGCTGAAACTGGAGGCGATGAAGCAGCAGGGCAAGCGGACGGATTTAACTTCGCGACAAGATGTCGAGAAGTTGGGAAGTGCGAATCAGGTGAGTGATACGGAGAGTGGGCGGCAGGTGCAGCGCTACATCCGTCTGACCTGGCTGCTGCCGGAGCTTCTGAAGCTGGTGGACGAGGGGAAGATCGCCCTGACGCCGGCGGTCTATCTGTCGTATCTTTCAGCAGAGCAACAGCGCTGGGTCCTTGAGGGAATGAAGCGAAGTGACTGCATCCCCTCGGTCAGTCAGGCACACCGGCTGAAAGAGCAGTGCCGGGCCGGAACCCTTACGCCGGAAGCTGTCGCAGCCATCATGGGAAAAGAGATGGCCACCCAAAGAGAGAACCTGAAGATCCCGATGGAGCGTGTCCGCCGATTCTTCCCGGCGAGTTACACGACTGCGCAAATAGAAGAAGAGATCGTGAAACTGTGCGAGGCCCGGTATCACACAGTGATGACGAAGCAGCAATGAAGAGGCAGGCGAAAGGAAGGTACAAATCATACAAGGCTAACCGTTAACCTGAAAGAGAGCCGGGAACACTTTGCTGGCGCAAGGGTTCGCGGCTCTTATGTTGTGTTGGGGTACTCGAGATTATCATGTGTCCAAAGCGGATTCGGCGAATTGTTTTGCCGTCGGAAAACAATTCAGATTCCGTGTGATATTACAGGAAAATGGTGACAATAAGAGGAATCGTGACCAAGCAGAGAAGCGTAGAGATCAGGGTCATCTTTGTGCCGACCGTCGTATCCTTTCCGTAAGCTGCGGGAATAACGACAGTATTCATGCCGAGAGGCATAGCCGCATAGCAGATAATCACGCCGTAAAGGGCGGCATCCGGTGCCACGATCTTGCATACTCCGAAGAAAATCAAAGGCATGACGATCAGACGAATAATACTGATAGCCCAGATCTTGAGATCAGAGAATGCACCCTTAAAGCTGAGGCTGGCGACAGAGATGCCTGCAAGCAGCATCCCAAGGGGGCTCAGCAGATTTCCCGCTGAAGTGCATGCATCCATGAGGAAGGCGGGGACTTTAATTCCCAAGAGGCCGCAGGCAATACCCAGCAGCATCGCGATATTTGTGACATTCACCATGCTCTTTGCAATGGCTTTTGCCTTCGCACCAGCCGAGAGGTTTTCCTGTCCGTCATGGGGCGTGATCTGAGGAAGACCCCATGCGTACAGAAGGATGGTTCCCGGAATCGTAAACATGGCGAATGGGAAATATGCTTCTGTTCCCAAGATAGACAGGATAACCGCAATCCCGAAAAAACCGTAGTTGGAGAAAACAAGAGAGTATCTGAACAGACTTCTTTCATAGGAATCCTTCGTAAGCAGGGGGGAGAACAAATATGCACAGAGAGTCGCAATGCCAAAAACTGCAATGCCCCATACGATATAACTGAGACCGCTTATCAGCGTATTAATATCGCTTACACTGTTATACAGTCCGCTGAAAGCCAAGCACGGAAATACAAAGTTGGTTGCGAGCTGACCGATTACTGTGCCGGCGGAATCCGATAGAACTTTTTTTCTCTTAAGGATGAAACCGAATACCAAGATAAATGCCATTGACATCATCTTCAAAAAAACAGTCATAAATACTTGCATAATAATTCCCTCCTAAATAATACTACTCTTTTTTACAGAATTTCATCGAGCTTTTCTTTCATTAAACGAGTCCAGACGTCATGACCTTTTTTATTAAGGTGGATCTTATCTATGCGATAATACCCAGGATTGAAATATCGACCATCGGAAGTCTTAAAGCACTCCGGTCCATGATCAGTGAGCATGTCATCAGTTGCATCGAGGAAATACATGCGGTCAGTCTGTTCACACATCTCTTTCAGCAGTGTATTTGTTTTTACTGTAGCATCCCAGAATTGGGGACGACCGGGAAGCGGGAGGCCGGAACATACGATCAGCTTTGCCTGAGGCATATTCTTCAGAAATTCGGCGTACATTTTACGCTTGTTATTCAGAATGGTCTCAAGAGGGATTCCGCCGGCGATATCGTTTGAACCAGTCTGGAAAATCACGGCCGAAGGCTTATAGGGATACAGAATACGGGGAGCGTAATGAATCAGGTCATCATCGATGCAACCACCCATTCCATGGTTCTGGGCGTGGTACGGCAGCATATCCTGGTCCAGAGAATACCACCACGTGATGTTGGACGGGCCATAACAGATCACATCACCTTCGTTGATCGGATACTGCGCTTCCATTGCCTGAACCGCCAGCTCATTGACTTCCGGTGTGCCCCATTGGTAGCGCGGTGCGTTGGGATCAATATCGACGCCGAATTCAGCGACCTCACGTGCAGTCTCTTTGGCATAACGGACGAGCGTCTCGGCATAATCCTTCAAGAAGGATTCCTCATTCTCTTCAGTGATAAGATCCTTCACCTGCAACTGGGCGGTTACTTCCTGTCTAATGTTGGGATGATACTTAGTGAATAATTCTTCGAACATATCGATCTCAACGAGAAATGCGACTGGGTAAGCGAGAGCCGGATTGTTTTTTTCCATTGTTTTACCTTCTTTCTGTTGGATTACATTATCTTTTAGATGTGCGGCAAGTTCAACTGAAATCTAAAGATTAGCGTCTTTTTCCGCCGTATTCATTACTTTTCAAACACAGCGGCGACGCCCATACCACCTCCGATGCAAAGAGTAGCAAGCCCACGGCGGGCATCGGGACGCTTCCGCATCTCGTGCAGGAGCGTCACAATGATCCGCGCGCCAGAGGCCCCCACAGGATGTCCCAGGGAGATGGCGCCGCCGTTTACGTTGACCTTGCTCATATCAAAGCCCAGCTCGCGTGCCACTGCGATGGACTGGGCAGCAAATGCCTCGTTGGCCTCCACGAGGTCCAGGTCCTTCACCGTCAGGCCAGCTTTCTGCAAAGCTTGCCGGGAAGCCGGGATCGGGCCGAGCCCCATGACTTTCGGATCCACACCGCCCTGACCCCAGGAAATGAGACGGGCCATGGGCTTAAGACCGTATTTCTCCACCGCCTCGCCGGAGGCGAGTATCATTGCGGCTGCGCCGTCGTTCACGCCCGAGGCGTTGCCCGCGGTGACTCTGCCGCCGTCCGGCTTGAACGCCGGCTTGAGCTTGGCAAGGCCTTCTGCAGTCGTGGCGTTGCGGGGAAATTCATCCCGGCAGAAGGTCACGGTCTGCTTTTTCTGCTTCACTTCAACGGGAACGATCTCATCGTTGAAGCGGTCCGCTGCCTGCGCCGCTGCGGTTTTTTGCTGAGAGGCAAGGGCGAAGGCGTCCAGCTCCTCTCGCGTGATTCCGTAGCGATCACAGACGTTTTCGGCGGTCATGCCCATGTGGATCTGGTTGAACGCGTCCCATAGGCCGTCCCTCACCATGGTGTCCACCATACTGCCGTCAAACATCCGCTGACCCCAGCGGGCACCTGGGATGGCATAGGGGGCGGCGGACATGTTTTCCATACCTCCGGCCACCACGATCTCCGCATCCCCGGAGCAGATGGCTCTTGCCGCCTCGATGACGGCTTTCATGCCGGAGCCGCAGACCATACCCACCGTGTAGGCGGGTTTTTCCACCGAAATCCCGGCAAACACCGCGGCCTGCCGTGCGGGGTTTTGGCCAAGCGCACCGGTGATGGCGCAGCCCATCATCACTTCATCCACGTTCTCGGGCGCAATGCCGGAACGGCGGAGCGCCTCGGCAATGACGATGCTGCCCAGTTT
>CAKUMB010000036.1 GCA_934667475.1 uncultured Muribaculaceae bacterium
TATGTTTGCCACATATTGTGCTTACGATGGCATACACGGCTGCCGTTATGAAGTCACGGGAACACTCGAAGACCTCCGCATAACGATTGATAATCCCCTGCACCTCCAAACGCAATCCCCAAATGGGAATTTCGTGTGGTGGGATTACAACTTCACCATACATTTTTAAAACATATCCCTTTGCTTCTGCAATTTCTTTTGTCGCAGAAGTAACTTTGTCAGGAGTGTCTATACCTTTTTTACTCGTGGCATCCCTATTTACAAAATAGCGAAAATGGTTTTGCTGAATATATAATCCACTCTTTACCCTAAAGTCAATGTTACGACCGCAATGAAAACGTAGAAGGATTTCACTGCGATGTGTTGTCTCGTCAATACGAGAATAAAGTTTCAAATCAAAGTTCGACATAAGTTGTATTTTTATAGGTACAAAGGCATATATTTTTGCCAACATTTTGCCAACATAATTGAAATCAAATGGAATTTTAAGAACTATTACGAAACCATACATATATTATGTATATTGATTATCAATACATTAGCTTTTTAAGTTGGTTTCTTATGTTTATTTTAAAATGTGCCTTTACAGCATATTCCGGCTGTTCTCGATAGAGGGCTGGTATGAGATTCCCGAAGCCATTGCCGCCGGCAGCAGTGCGGCGATGGGCGTGTTTGCCCGCTGCTATTTTTCGGCACTGACATTTCTGGGAGGCATCATTGGCATGTCGCTCGTGAATTCGGTGTTCGTTGACGCCATGACCGAAGACAACAACGATGAGGTGCTTGAAAAGCTTGAGCAAATCGAAGCCCGGCTAAAGGACATGGACTGCCACCGGCAGTGAGCCCACATGCCCAAAAGAGCAAAGTCAGCCCTCACCAACATCAACATCAAAACATTCGGCCACAATCATTCAACCGTCACGCTTAAACCTTAAGAACCGTTCAAGTTGCGGGGATGGGGATTTTTGACTACATTTGCGCTACACTAATGAATTGATTTTAACATGCCATATTTTTCTGTGATAGTGCCGGTGTATAACCGGTGTGACGAGGTCGACGACCTGCTCAAGAGTCTGGCAGCGCAGACGTGCAAAGACTTCGAGGTGATGATTGTGGAAGACGGCTCCACCATGCCATGCGGCGATGTGGTGAAGAAGTATGCCGGAGCCATCGACGTGCATTACCACTTCAAAGCCAACGAGGGGCGCAGCATAGCGCGCAACTATGGCATTGAGCGCGCCAGCGGCGACTACTTTGTGTTTTTCGACAGCGACTGCGCGATTCCGCCCGACTACTTCGCCACGCTGCGCGAGGCGCTGCGGCGGCACTACGTGCCCTGCTTCGGCGGCCCCGATGCGGCCAGCAGCGACTTCACCCTGGTGCAGAAGGCCATCAGTTTCTCGATGACGGCGTTCCTCACCACAGGTGGCATACGCGGCGGCAAGGTGCAGCTCGAGAAGTTTGTGCCGCGGTCGTTCAACATGGGCTATTCGCGCCAGGTGTGGGAAAAGGTGGGCGGCTTCCGCGAGATGTTCAGCGAAGACATCGACATGAGCACTCGCATACGCAAAGCCGGCTTTGAGATAAGCCTCATCCGCGAGGCCTTCGTCTACCACAAGCGGCGCACCAGCCTCAGCAAGTTTGCCCGCCAGACCTATGTGTTCGGCATGTCGCGCATCACGCTCAAGCTGCTCTACCCCGACTCGCTGAAACTGGTGCACTGCCTGCCCGCGGTGTTTGTGCTTGGCTGCCTGACCCTGGTGGTGCTGTCGGCACTGTGGCACTGGTGGGCCATATTGCCGCTGGCGCTGTATGTGGCGCTGCTGTGGATTAGCGCGCTGTGGAGCACTCGCAGCCTCGTCATCTCGCTGCTGGCCATCGTCACCAGCTTTGTGCAGCTGGGGGCCTACGGCGTGGGATTCATTCAGGCATTCACGTGGAAGATATTGCTGCGCCACGGGCGCGACATCGAGCAGGAAATAGCCATGCGCAAGGGCAAGTAGAGGCAGCTATGAACCAACGTCACCACTACACCGACAGCCTTGTGGCCGAAAAGCCGGCAGCCGACGAGTGCAAGTCGCTCAAGACCACCGTGGCCACCGAAGACCGCCCGCGCGAGAAGGCCATGGCCAACGGACTGCCGTCGCTGACCAACGCCGAGCTGCTGGCGGCCCTCATAGGCACGGGCACGCGCGGCTGCTCGGTGGTGGACCTGTGCCAGCGCATAATGAATCTGGCCGAGAACCACATCTACAACCTGGTGAAGATGTCGGTGGGCGACATACGCCGCTTTCCGGGCATAGGCCTTGTCAAAGCCATTCAAATAGGCGCCGCCCTGGAGCTTGCCAAGCGCTACCAGCGCGAGCCCTATGTTGAAAACGAGCAGATACGCTCGAGCGAAGACGCCTACCACTATCTGCGCTCCAGCATGGAGGCGCTCGACCACGAGGAGATGCGCATGCTAATTCTCAGCCGCTCGAAGCGCATCACAGGGCAGGTGCTGATAAGCACGGGCGGCACATCGTCGACCGTGGCCGACATCAAGCTGATTCTGCGCCGCGCCCTCGAGCGGCAGGCCGACGGCATACTGCTGGCACACAACCACCCCAGCAACAACCCCACTCCCAGCGCAGCCGACGACAACCTGACCCGCCGCCTGGCAGAGGGATGCAAGGCTGTGGACATCGAGCTGGTTGACCACCTGGTGGTGTGCCGCCAAGACTACTACAGCTATGTGGACCACGGCAAACTGTGATTCACATAGCGCTCAGGCAAAAAAAGGACAACCGGACAACAACGCAATGACTATAAAGAAAACAGTGCTGTGCACAATGGCCGCCGCCATGTGCGCTCAGGCCCCGACGGCCGCGCAAGATGCCGCGGGAGGTGGCAGCCAGGCTGCCACTGAGGCCGCTGTGCGCACAAGCTACACACTCGACAACTGCATGCAGTTTGCCCCAGCGGCAGCAGTGCTGGCTCTCGACCTGACAGGGGTGAAAAACGAATACGGCCTGCGCCACCGCATGGCCATGCGGGCGGTGTCGGCGCTGCTCACCGTGGGCGTGAGCAAGGGGCTGAAAAGCGCGGTGAGCGAGCGTCGGCCCGACGGATCGGACTGCCGCGCCTTTCCATCGGGACATGCCGCCATAGCATTTATGGGCGCCGAGATGCTGTGGCAGGAGCACCGGCACGCCAGCCCGTGGATATGGGCCGGCGGATATGCAGTGGCCACAGCCACAGCCGTGCTGCGCGTGCACCACAAGCGGCACTATGTGCACGACGTGATAGCAGGCGCCGCCATTGGCGTGGGCTGCACCAAACTGGTATACTGGCTTTACCCCAAAATAGTGCGCGGGGCGCGCCAGGCATCGGGCAGTGCCACCATCACAGCCGTGCCGTTCTACGACGGCCACTCGGCCGGATGCTCGGCCATGCTCACATTCTGAACAGACGCATTACAGAAATTTATCGGTAATTTTACACGCTATTTTTTTGATAACCCCAACAGTTGCAGTATCTTTGCACCCAGATAATCAATAAAGGTGCCAAAATGGCAACCCACGGGAGCATGGCACGCTTTTTGGCTACACTATAAAACGGAAATAAAGTTACTAATAAAAATAAATTATAACGAAAATGGTAAGTTATAAAGATCTGGGTCTTGTCAACACCCGCGAGATGTTTGCCAAGGCAATCAAAGGAGGATATGCAATTCCTGCATTCAACTTCAACAACATGGAGCAGCTTCAGGCCATAATCAAGGCTTGCGCTGACACTAAGTCACCCGTAATTCTGCAAGTTTCTAAGGGCGCACGCAACTACGCCAACCAGACCCTGCTTCGCTACATGGCACAGGGCGCTGTGGAATATGCCAAGGAACTGGGCTGGGAGAATCCGCAAATCTGCCTCCACCTCGACCACGGCGACAGCTTCGAGCTGTGCAAGAGCTGCGTTGACTTTGGATTCTCATCGGTGATGATCGATGGCTCTTCGCTCCCCTACGAGGAGAATATCGCCCTCACTAAGAAGGTGGTTGACTACGCACACCAGTTCGACGTTACCGTTGAGGGCGAGCTTGGCGTGCTGGCAGGTGTTGAAGACGAGGTTTCGGCCGAGGAGTCGCACTACACTCAGCCCAGCGAGGTTATCGACTTCACTAAGCGCACCGGCGTTGACTCGCTTGCAATCTCTATCGGCACCAGCCACGGCGCCTACAAGTTCAAGCCCGAGCAGTGCACACGCGACCCGAAGACCGGCCGCCTCGTGCCGCCGCCACTGGCATTCGACATCCTCGACGAAATCATGGAGAAGCTGCCCGGATTCCCCATCGTGCTCCACGGATCTTCTTCAGTTCCGCAAGAATACGTTGACATGATTAACCAATATGGCGGCAAGCTGCCCGACGCAGTTGGCATCCCCGAAGAGCAGCTGCGCAAAGCTGCCAAGAGCGCCGTTTGCAAAATCAACATCGACTCCGACTCACGTCTGGCCTTCACCGCAGCAGTGCGCAAGGTGTTCCACGACAAGCCGGGCGAATTCGACCCCCGCAAATATTGCGGTCCCGCTCGCGACCTCATGGAGGAGATGTACAAGCACAAAATCATCAACGTGCTTGGCAGCGACGGCAAGGCTGCCGATTGATAGCCAGCATAGCGCCGCCACAGCGGCGGCATGACGCATAACCACAAATCCCGAAGATTCCTTTTGGAAGGCTTCGGGATTTTTTTGCGCCACTGCAATGGCAGCAAGCCCACAATCGCACAATTTACCCATAGATTGTTTTTTTCACCTTCCACAGACTATCACGGACATGCTTTTTCCTGACGATAAGGCAGAAAGGCACATTGCATGATGCTTTTGGGACAGAAAGACATAAACACTTAATTAACTACACGAGATTTGATTTGGGTTGTGGGGACCAGGCACGCCCACTACCGGCAACGGTGATTTGGTGGGTATATATGCAAAGCGGCGGCATTGCCTCGAGGCAATGCCGCCGCTATTTATTTTGCAGATGTGCGTTTTCAGTTTTTACTGCTCGATTTCGATGAGCGGAGTGTCGGCAAGCACTGCGTCGCCCTCGGCCACCAGCACCTGGCGCACCACGCCGGTGTAGCTGCTGGTGATGGCATTTTCCATCTTCATGGCCTCAAGGGTGACAACGGTATCGCCCGCCACCACCTTGTCGCCCGGCTTGACGAGAATCGAAACCACGCGGCCTGGCAGCGGAGAGTCGACGGTGTAGCCGGTGATGGGCTGCTTGGCCACCGGGGCGGCTTGAGCCTGAGCGGCTGCGGGTGCGGCTGCAGGCTGGGCCTGAGGCTCGGGCTTGGTGTCGCTGATTTCAATTATGTGGGCTCCGGCCAGCACCGAGTCGCCCTCGGCCACCAGCA
>CAKUMB010000037.1 GCA_934667475.1 uncultured Muribaculaceae bacterium
ATCGAATGCCATCGAAGGCATTGTAACCACAAACACACGAATCCGGCAGCTTGTCGAGGAAAAAACAACGCCGAAGAACCGCGACGAGCAGGAAATTGCGGGATACCGTGATGTATTGCGCATCATTCATGAGAGCTTTGACGCGATCCCGATTACGCAGAATTATATCCTGCAGCTTCACAAAATCCTGTACAGCCACATGAACAACCCGATCGCCGGTCGTACCAAGACTGTACAGAATTACATCAGTGCCACCTATCCGGATGGTCATGCGGAAACCTTATTCACACCGCTTACGCCGCATGAAACGCCGGAGGCACTGGACAGAATCTGCAAGGAATACAACCGTGTGATCGGGAATATGGAACTGGAGCCGCTGATCGCGATTCCGGTTTTCATCCATGATTTTCTCTGCATCCATCCCTTCAATGACGGAAACGGAAGAATGAGCCGATTGCTCACGACGCTGCTTTTGTATCAGAACGGTTTTTATGTGGGCAGGTATATCTCCCTCGAAGCAAAAATAGCCAAAAACAAAGATTTGTATTATGACGCACTTGCGCAGTCACAGCTCGGGTGGTACGAAGGTACTGAGGATGTGGTTCCTTTCATCAAATATCTTCTCGGAACGATCCTTGCAGCCTATAAAGACTTTGAAGATCGTGTGGCACTTGTGGAAACCAAACTTTCCTCTCTCGAAATGGTACGCCGTGCAAGCAAAAACAAAATCGGACGGTTCAACAAACAGGATATCCGTGAACTCTGTCCGACCATCAGCGACAGCTCCATCGAAGGGGCTTTGCGAAAGCTGGTCGCAGCAGGTGAACTAAAAAAGGAAGGGCGTGGACGGAACACCTGCTACTTTAGGTTGCATTGATTTTCTCCCAGCAGCAACTGATTTCACGAAATCTTTGTAATGACTTAAAGAGGACAAATCAAAATATGCGAAAGCATCTCAAAAGAGATGCTTTTTCTATATCCATTTTGAAGGAAGCATCATATTTGTGTTTTCTTAACTTGTTTAGATTCAGCAATAGTTCCACCAATCCCATGGCATGCAGTAATTATAGTTACTTTCTCAGCGAGCAATCCGGTAACCATATGACAGATTTATGAAAGGTCAAGACAAAACAACTCGCAGTTTTGTTGTTGGCCCCATCACTGCTTATGTTGAAAAAAAACTCGTATATTCGATGATTTCCAACAAAACAGGGCCATTCCTGCGTGTGCGGGAAAAGACGGCAACGAAGAACTACATCTACGGGATGGAGGGATCACCCCCGCGTGTGCGGGGAAAAGTTGGAAGTGCCTTGCCATTTCAGCACGCAACTGGGATCACCCCCGCGTGTGCGGGGAAAAGCCACCGCCTTATATAATATCTGTCTCTTGATTGGGATCACCCCCGCGTGGTGTGCGGGGAAAAGTTTCTCAGCTTCCATATACTCGAATGCGTCCGAGGATCACCCCCGCGTGTGCGGGGAAAAGGATGATGCAATCATATCCGCGGTTTTAGAGACAGGATCACCCCCGCGTGTGCGGGGAAAAGTCGATAAAGACACGTTGCAGCCGCAAGATGTTGGGATCACCCCCGCGTGTGCGGGGAAAAGCGGTTGTCCGTCCTCCCCTCCATGCGAACACTTGGGATCACCCCCGCGTGTGCGGGGAAAAGGTCGCGATCACCATCACAAACAGATCGGGTTGGGGATCACCCCCGCGTGTGCGGGGAAAAGCCGACAACGGAAACGGCGGGCAAAGTAAACCAGGGATCACCCCCGCGTGTGCGGGGAAAAGTTTGCGGCGGACGCGGCGGGAAGGGCAGAAGTGGGATCACCCCCGCGTGTGCGGGGAAAAGTTATCAGCGAAGTCTACCAGTCCGGGCTTATCGGGATCACCCCCGCGTGTGCGGGGAAAAGTTCCGGTGAAACGGAATTTATCACGGCTGCGGAGGATCACCCCCGCGTGTGCGGGGAAAAGTGAATCCATTCGTGGTGAATTGCCTGACGGATAGGATCACCCCCGCGTGTGCGGGGAAAAGGCTAAAAAGATCCCTTTTAATACCCCAAAAACAGCATTTTCATCTGTTCTTTGTCAGATTTCATTTAACTTCTCATACAGCATGAGTGTCAATGTACAGTCTGCAAGAGCACGATGCGTTTCGCTTATCTCGATCCCAAAATGTCGGCACAAATCCTGCAATGTGTAATGACCTGCACCAGGTACAAGTTTTTTGGCCAGATATAATGTATCTGTACATTGACTCCGGAATAACCTTATCTGACATCGTTTTGCCTCTGCCATCAGAAATCCGCAATCAAATCTCGCGTTATGGCATACAAATGGCCGATCTGCAACAAACGTGACCAGCCTTTCCATCGCCTCCTTTATGGGGATTCCGTCCCTCTCTAACATTTCATCTGTTATTTTTGTCAACTCTACAATATCAGGAGACAGTTGTCTCTCCTGGCAGATGAGCATTTGCAGCGTTTCTGCGATTATTCCGTCTCTCACAAGAATCGCAGCAATTTCTATAATGCGATCCTTTTCGGCAGCAAGGCCCGTTGTCTCTACGTCAATAACTACATACGCATTATTCGCTTTTTGTTTTGCGACTTCTCTATGCTTGGCGGCAAGCCATTTTCCAGCTTTGCTATGGATGCTTTCATTGACTGGATCTGTCGTCAACTTTCTGCCCGGGAGTGGTCTTCGCATCAGTTTGATTCCGTCTAAATCAACTGGCTGCCACAGAGAATTGTGTATTTCAAAACGCATCTGCTGCTCCCCTGGCGCACTATACACCATCGTAGCTCGACCGTTTTTCAAATTCTCGCATATCCGCTGCCACAGTTCCTGACGTACTCGTGCGCTGAGATTTCCAACATATACTCCGGTATTGATTTCAAACAACCATTTGGAAAGATCCCCACGTACTTTGGGCGGACAATCGCTCAGTGTGATTACAACCATTGCTCCTCCTTGTAGGATTTTCCATAAGCCACCTTCCCTGCTTGATTGTCCCACAGATATAGAGGCTCCCTGTCCCCCCCCGTATCAATAGCTTCTGAGGCGCCCTCCATCTCCGTCAACAGATATTTAATATCCTTAACCATACGTTCTAAGATGTGTTTTTCCACCATGGCATCCCGTACAAGTCTTCTGGTCTGTGCAGGAAGGTCCTCCGGATGGGTCGCAGCCATCTGAAACGCAATGGGGATGGTTATTTCTGTCTTGTATAGATCGGCAACATCATACACAAAAGAAAGCTCATGCCCTATATGAACAAACCCGAGTCCGGGGGAGCAGCCAAGCGCACAAATCACCGCGTGCGCCAATCCGTACAAACACACATTTCCGGCGGACAATGCCTGATTGACCGGATCGCCAGCCGAAAAATCTTCCGGATCATAGCTTCTGCCGTTCCATGGCACGCCGGTTTCCGCAGAATGTTTACGATACACCGCCCGCATACGGCATCCTTCTCTGCCCCGCAACTGCTGTAATGTCAGATGTGTGACGTCCTCACCTGCAAATCGCAGCATATACATCTTTTTAACGACATCCAGATGCTTGCGTTGATTGGTCACGAGCTGTGCCTGCTTTATAAGAAGCCTGGAACTATGTGTCAACGCGTTTCCGCCAGCATAATACCGTACACCATGCTCCCCGACCCATACTATACTGACACCGGCATCGCCGATCAGTTCCATAGCGCGATGCGTAATATCTGTACCCGGACCAAGTAAGAGTACAGATATGGCAGCAGCTGGAATGTGAATCACGCCTTCTTCATCCGTTACAGTAATTGCACTGTCCTCACGGCTCAGTTTGCAGCGTTCCAGATACAAAAACGTGATTCTGTCGCGGATTTGCGGCAATGTGTGGATGGACGGTTTCTCCATACCGGGTATATCAGTCATATTACACTCCCTACATACGCACAATGGTCAATAGTCCATTGCCATATGCCTTGCCTCGCCCAATACCCTCCGTCATCGTTTGACGAAACCGCTCTGCATCCAGAACAGTCAGGACGCCTTCAAAGGATACGGACAATATAGTAACCCTTTGTCTTCCCTGTTTATGAAACACATATGTATGAGAATGTGTCACACCAAAAGCATCCGGTGACAAAGAAAAGCCATATTCCTCAGCACGCTTCAACAGCCACTCCTCCTGCTGCGGAACAGAAATCAATGCAGCCACCTTTCCACGCTCCGGAGATTTCTCACCGGTTTTTCGGTCTTTTTTTCTCTGCCCCTTCGTAGGGTTTGCTGTTAAGCGGAAACGCCACTGACTGCCCTGCACAATACGATCAAGCAGTGCATCATATTTTTTTGTTTCCACCATATCACTATTGCAGGAAAACTGCTCCGCGACCGTGGAAAGCGTCGGTATATCCTTTGTCAAGATAAGCAGGCAAGGCTCTCCATCCAGTGTATCCAGTCGCCACAATGTGCGGGAGCGCTCATTATCTACACCCAACGCAGTTTCTATCGCACCATGAAACTGCTGTGGGTTCGACAATGCGATCATGGTTGCGCGTTTCCGTGTATCAAGTTTGATTCGTGAGAGATACATCAATCAGCATCCTCCAATTCCTGAAAAGGATCGTGAACGGTACTTTCATGATAGACTGGTTCCCGTTCTACCACATTGCGATACCCATATCTGCGGCATCGTTGATCAAAACTGATCGCGAAATCGCGCAGAGGTGCCGCCGTTTCTTCCGCATTGGCATCTGTGCGAATTCTTGCTACATCTGACCGTCTTTTCTGAGTATCCAATGATGGGTCATTGCGAAGCGCATCGCTAAGATCACATTCTCGTATTCCAAGGCAGATTGGCAAAGTCGGCGGACAGGATCTCCGACCAAGATACAGCGGGAATACCGGATGCGACAGCGCATATGCAAGTTCAGTCAGAAGTACGGGATCTCCTTCCAGACCGA
>CAKUMB010000038.1 GCA_934667475.1 uncultured Muribaculaceae bacterium
TGGTGTGTGGTTACTCAATTCTACCACAGAATCTTCGCTATGGATTCTTTTCTTTACTATTGCAGCTTCATTTTACATTCCGCGACTTTTTATACGACAGAAATCCTGTCCCCATCTCAGGCGCACACGAGAGCGGCTTTCCGACGACAATGCATAGTCGTAAATATCACATGCAAGTTTTACATAGTCGAGCTGTATGCCCTTACCGTCACTCAACAAACGCACCATACCGCGGAGATGATTTGCCATTTCCAACATATCCGACGCAGTAGCGATACGATTGAAGCGGCTGCGAATGCGTTTCAGGTCATCATCCCCATCATTGTTTACCGGGGCCAGTTCTCGCACCGCACGTCCGAATCTCTTATTTTCCTCGTGCATCCACACATCATGACCTTGCTGGTGCAGTGCGAACATTGTCAGTGCCGTGTAAATTGCCCATTCTGCATGACTCACCTCGCCGTCTTTTCCATACAGTTCCTCCGGCAGATCGGTCAAAAATGCTCCCCAAAGTGTGGGAATATCCCCTGGTATATGTCCGATGCCACGCCGCAGCTCTGCAAGCTCCGCTCGTTTCAGATTCTCCGGCAATCCCTGCAGCCGTTTGAGTCTGCCTGTCATATAGGACCTTATCTTTTTCCGAATATCGTCAGCCATGTTCCTTACCCTCTTTGTATTCTCCAAATACTTTGTTCAAAAAATCATTGTACGCTTTTGCTGCGGAATAATATACTTCTTCTGTTTTTTCACTTTTATCCTTTTTGATTGATACCAGACGACCGATCACTGCAGCATCACCTGCTTCTTCCACAACGTTCCGTCCGATTTGCATCGCGATTCGCAATGCTGTTTCGTGCCAGGATTGCAGGCATTTCTGCTCTTCATCTGAGCTGTCCTCCCATTCCGGATCTATGGAAGCGAGCCACGTACGGAATGGAATGTCGATTTCGTGATAAAACTGCTCTTTCGCTTCGATAACAGAAAAACATTGGTCAGCAGTTTCTGGAGATGCGCCTGCCGCTATTTCCACATCAGTTGCAAGCGATTTAAGCCGATACGCCAAATCTTCACAGCAAAGCACTTCCTTAGATACGATCTTTCTCCAACGCTTTCCGAGCTCTGTGATCAGATCCGTATGAAAAGTCAACGAATCTGCAAATATATCCGTAACAAAAAAGTCCTTATCTCCATATTGCACTGCTGCAACACTGAACGAAATATATCGTCTTTTTTCAATTTCTCCTTTCTGCAACTGCTTAATCCAAGAGACTATGCCTGGTACTCTTGCTGATTCGTCCGCAACAAAAGCTGCTGCAAACTCACGCCACATTTTAACGGAAGCAGTGTGCCGTCTGGGTTGAAACTGCGTCTGTATTTTATCGTTTCCCTTGAGCTTTCCCCATATTGTCATTGGTTCCGCAAAAGCATCTACTTTATCGAAAAAGTCTCCACCAAGGAGTGAATAGCCAGTAACCAAACCATTATCATGTTCCAACCGCAATCGCCGAGACTGCAATGTATAAAGCTCAGATAAGTTGTCCGGCATTGCGATTTCACATCGTTCCGCCTCTCGCGCGTGGCTCAACTCCCAGATTGGCTTTTCTTCCCCCCACAGCTCTTGGTGGTCAGGTTTCCGTAAGATAAGGTTTAACATTAATGTCTCAAAAAGAGTATTTCCACGCGCAATAATAATTCCCAGTTTTCCAAGCCAGCCGACTCCTGGTGATGGCAAATCTTTTCCTTTGGGCTTAGATGATGTATCATCATAATTATTGACATACAGCAGCCAACGTGCAGCCTCCGCATAGGTAAGTGTATTTTTTCTTTCTCCGGACACCATGGAAAATAATCTGACTTTGTTGCTGCTTTCAGATAGTATACCATTTAGCTTGGATGCAAGATATTCCGTCCCTACCTTCGCCGTATTTGTCTGGTAGAACGGTCTGTCCGGATGAAACAGCCAGAATCGCTCATGCTGAGATGCTAAATACTCCCGAATCGGTTTTTCCGGGAATTTTCCGGCATTCCAAAGTTCATTCCAACGCTGCATAGCATCCGCGGGTTTGGTCAGCGGACTATACGTTCCATCCGGGGCATATCGTGCAAACACAGTGTGCAGCACGGCGAGCAATAGCCGCAGGATCGATATGTCTTGTGTGGGAAGTTCTCCCGAAAGTGCCGTATACTGATGTGCCTGCAGCAATGCATCCGTCAAAGACAGCTCCTCAACGCTGCAGTCGTTTTTCCGTAATAATATCCATTCTTCATCCAGCAGGTTATATTCCGTAGCTCTCATTTCATCACTCCCTTTCGTATATCAACCCATCTTCCCTATCATATCGCAATGGTATTCCACAAAGCGTCGTCATCATATGTGCGTCAAACAGCAAAACAAGCTCCTCTTTCAATAGTGCGGACTCTTGCCATGCCAAAAACACGCACTGCGTCCTCATTTCCAATTCCTTTACCACTTCATCCACGATCCACCGTTTTCCAAAATAACCGGGTAGACGCAGATTTTGACGGGCAATCAGTCTCTCTTCCATATACGATGGCGCCCGGTCCAATGGAAGAATCATCCCCGGCTCTTCGATAATATGGACATTTCCTTCTGTGTCTTTCCACAAAGCGATTACATCAATAGACGGATCCCCATACCGTACCGCTTTTTCTGCGTAGACATCACGAATTTGTACCGCCTCGTTCAACCATTCGTCAAGTGTATTCTCGTCCGTTTCCTCCGCCGGTTTTGGCAACAGATAGTTTCCCGCATTCTGTTCCAGTTTCTCTACCTGCCTTTTATGATCGTCCATGGCTTTTTGAACTTGTGCAGTGACAGCATCAAACATACTCATATCATCAAAATCATACGTTTTTTGCACCAGAATCGATATATCATCCGGAATCATAATGTTCTCCGACAGCAGCGCACGAGTCCGCAACAGCAGCCACTCACCATATATGGCACTGCTTCCGCCGTCCAGAGTTTCATCTTCTGTATCCAACACATAACATACTGCCTCTGTCAGTCCATCCGGACGAATCCGTTTATGGCGCTGCAGCCGTCCAATCCTTTGTATCAATAAATCCATGGGGCACAGCTCTGTGATCAGCAGATCAAAATCAATATCCAACGACTGTTCCAGCACTTGTGTACCCACAACAATCAACGCATGTCGTGTATCCGGTGTTGAATGTTTTCCAATCCATTTGAGTAACTGCTGCTCTTTACTGGCGCGCGTAGGCATCAAAAACTGTGCGTGCATGTCTACTACACAGGACGCGGGATAAAATGCTCGCAGCAATCCTGCAAACCTTTGCGCTTTCTGCACAGTATTGACGATCACACCTACACATCCGCCCTTTTCCACCACACAGTGTACCACCCCCGGTAGGTCATTTTCTGTGATTTTTTGGATTCGGACAGTTTTTGAGAAGGTTTCCATTGGCAGCTTTACCTGCTCTACACTATCATGTTCCGTATAGGTCAGCTGTGGATAAGCCAGACTCTTTTTCCAAGTCAGTTCCGGCGTCTCATGGTCAAGATACGCCTGGATCATCTCCATTCGTCTCGCAGATGGAAGCGTCGCGGATAGAATAATGACAGGAACATGATATGCGCCAAGACATGTCAGTACTCTGTCTAGGTACCGACTCATATACGTGTCATAGGCGTGCACCTCATCTACAATGACGACCTTACCAATCAGGCCAAGATGTCGCAGCATAACGTGCTTTTGTTTCAACGCGGCGAGAAGCATCTGATCCACTGTACCAATGACAAAATCCGCAAGCAATGCTTGTTTTCGCCCCGCAAGCCAACTATGAACCACCAAACCTGCGTCCTCTTCATTCACGGCAGTACGACCGGCTGCAAGACTACAGTAGTCTTCATTCAGATTCGCCGCGGCGTGTGCCAACCGGATCGAATGCAGGGTTCTGCCGTCATCGGCGAGCTTTTTCGCCCAATCTTCCAATCGCGGGAAAATACCATTGGATGTAGCCTGTGTAGGCATTCCGAAGAAGATCCCACCGCTCTCCCATTTTGCAGCAAAAATCTCCGCCATTGCCAATGCAGCTTCTGTTTTTCCCGCACCCATGGGAGCCTCAACAATAAATATTCCTGGATCTGATGTTGCGGAAGCCACAGATAGCACTTCCACCTGCAAAGGATTCGGTGCAAACGCAAATCGTGTCGTGAAGAACTGCTCATCCATACCAAAATATGCGCCGGAATGCCATGGTTTCGTAAAATTGAGCTCTTTCCAAGCTGCCTCCACACGAGCCGGATACATATCCATCCGCCCGTTTTCCTCAATCTGCAAAAGCGGAAAATACGTAGTATTGCTGGCAAGCCAGTCCGCTACAATCAACAATCCACATAGAATCACCTGTGCCGTTTGAGAAAGCTGCGGCAGATCACTCATTGCAGACAAACCGCATTCTGCCAGGGAAAAATCAATCCATTCTTCCCACATAGAACGCCAGAACCGCTCATCTTTGTGTTCTTTTACAGAGAAATAATTCGCCGGATATCCATCGTATTTATCGAGCTGGTCTTCTACATCCATACTA
>CAKUMB010000039.1 GCA_934667475.1 uncultured Muribaculaceae bacterium
TTGGATGACAACGAAACACTTACCACAGAAGTGGAAGGAATCCCTGTTTTGGGGAAGATATCGAACTATAGAGAGTATCCGAATGCTGCATTTGTGATTGCAATCGGCAATTCGGCTATCCGTGAAAAAATTGCACGGCAACTTGACGGCGTGTGCTGGTATACCGCGATTCACCCCACTGCGGTCATTTCCCATCTGAACTCGCAGATTGGTGAGGGCAGTGTTGTTATGGCAAATGCTGTAATCAATCCCTCTGTACACATAGGAAAGCACTGTATTATCAATACCGCATCGGTTGTTGAGCATGACAACCAGATTGGTGACTTTGTGCATATCTCTGTCGGGGCAAAGCTTGGCGGAGCGGTATGCATCGGCAACCGTACTTGGGTTGGTATTGGTGCAACCATCAGCAATAACGTATCCGTATGTGATCACTGTATGATCGGGGCGGGTACAGTCGTCATTCATGATATCAAGGAGAGCGGAACTTATGTCGGCGTCCCTGCAAGAAAAATCAAATAGGAAAATTCTGGTTCTTGCCAACAATGATGTCGGCTTGTATCGTTTTCGAAAAGACTTGCTTGCAGCATTTGCAGCGACAGGTCATGAGGTATATATCTCCTTGCCTAATGGTGATTTTGTTTCGGAGCTGGTGAAAATCGGCTGTCGGTTTATTCATACCCCCATCGACCGCCGCGGCATGAATCCGCTCCACGATGGCAAACTGTTTCAGCAGTATCGTTCGATCCTGAAGGAAATCCGACCGGATCTGGTTCTTACATATACCATCAAACCCAATATCTACGGCGGCATTGCCTGCCGCATGGCGCGTATCCCCTATGCTGTAAACATTACCGGCTTGGGGAGTGCTATCGAAAACGGCGGTTGGCTGAAAAAGTTTGTGCTGGCACTCTACAAACCTGCGCTGAAGGACGCAAAGGTTGTGTTTTTCGAGAATGCCGGGAATCGTGACACGCTTGTTGCTACCGGTGTGGTGCCAGAAGGGCGAGATGTGGTGCTGCATGGCGCAGGTGTCAATCTGGTGGACTACCCCTGCCAGCCATATCCGCAGGACGATACGGTGCGTTTTCTCTTTGTGGGGCGCGTCATGCACGAGAAAGGCGTGGACGAGCTGTTTGCTGCCGCCAAACGGATGAAGCAGCAATACGGCGAACGGGTGGCGTTTCATATTGTCGGTTCGTTTGAAGAAGCCTATAAGCCTGTCATGGATGAACTGGAGCAGGCGGGCATGGTCAAGTACCACGGCTATCAGTCGGATATGAAGCCGTTTTACGCCATGGCAAGCTGTGTGGTGCTGCCGTCCTATCACGAGGGCATGTCCAATGTGCTGCTGGAAGCCGCCGCATCCGGACGACCGCTGATCACCAGCGATATCCCCGGCTGCCGTGAAGCGGTGGAGAATGGCGTCAGTGGGTATCTCTGTCCGGCGCGGGACGCAGATGCGCTGTATGAGGCAATGCGGCGGTTCGTAGAGCTGCCACAGACACAACGCGCGGAAATGGGGCTATGTGGGCGCGCACGGATGGAACAACAATTTTCAAAACAGGCTGTGGTGGCGGAAACAATCCGCGCCCTGAGGGGATCGAATGACTGATCTGATCGTACTTTCACTTACCTCTGTCTTTCTCGCATGGTGCGCGGATCATGTGCTTTTCAAACCGGCAGAACCGGGAACACGGCACCGGCAGCTTTTCTTTACCCTGGTGATCATCGTTCTTCTGGCGGTGTTTGCCGGACTGCGTACCCACTGCAACGATACGGGAGCCTATCGCCACAGCTATGAGCTGCTGCAAACGAATGGCTACCTGGAATCGCTGAACTGGGATATTGGTGCCAATCCGCTCTTCAATGTGTTCAACTATTGCCTGAAATCCCGCGGCGTTTCCACGCAGAATTTTCTCATGTTCTGGGCATTTCTGACCGTGGGCTGCTATGTAGCATTTTGTCACCGATACGCAGCAAGCTATCCGCTGACGCTGTTTCTCTTATGTACCACAGGTACCTATACGTTTTGCTTTGCGGGAATCAAGCAGGCGGCGGCAGTCGGGATTGCGCTGCTCGGCGTGATGCTGTTTCTGCGCGGACACACGCTCGGCTATCTTTTGTGTATCGCGGTTGCAACGGGGATCCATCCGTATTCCCTGATGTATCTGCTGGTGCCGTTTGCGCGTTTTCGTCCGTGGTCACGCAACACCTATGTATTGCTTGTCTCCGCACTGCTCGGCGGTTTTCTGCTGCAGCCGCTGCTCGGTACCATTGTCAATATCACGACGCTGCTTGGCGAGGAATATTCCGTTTCGTCCTTTTCGGGGGAGGGCGTGAATATCTTCCGCATGATCGTCTGCAACGTTCCGACCGTGCTTTCCTTCCTGTATCGCGGCAAATTGTTCCGTGACAGTACGCCGGAGGAAAATCTCATCATGAACCTGACCATGCTCAACGGTGCGATCATGTTTATCGCGCTGTTCGGCACGGCAAACTATTTCGCACGGCTCGCCAACTATTTTGTCATTTTCCAGACCCTGTCCCTTCCGTGGATGCTGCGGAAAATCGGCGGTAAGGACGGTCGTATCCTGACCATTCTGATGCTGATCGGCTATACAGCCTACTTCCTCTACGGCAACCTTGTAGCGATTCCCTTTGACAGCGACTTCGCAAGACTGACACTGGAGGAATATTTCGCCCTGAGAGGAGGCAATGCGGTGTGAATAACTGCCCAAAAATCAGCATTATCGTACCAATCTATAACGTTGCACCCTATCTCCGGCAATGCATGGACAGCATCATACAGCAGACCTACCCGAATATTGAGATCATTTGTGTAGACGATGGTTCCACAGATGAAAGCGGCACAATTGCCGACGAATATGCGAAAAAAGATTCCCGTGTGCGGGTGATACATCAGAGCAATGGCGGCGTCTCGTCTGCAAGAAATATCGCGCTTACCCATATTTCCGGTAAATATGTTATATTTGTGGATGGAGACGACTGGCTTGCGCCAAATACGTGTGCTGTGGCAATGTCTCATGATACAGATCTCGTTATGTGGGCATATACGCGAGAATACCCAGAGCATTGCGCACCAAAGCAGGTGTTCGAAAAGGAGCGGCAATTCCGTAATGCAGAATGTCACGACTTACTGCGCCGTATGGTCGGACTTTCCGATGAAGAATTGGCGCATCCCGAAAATGCAGACGCGCTGTCTACTGTCTGGGGAAAGCTGTATCGAGCGGATATTATCGCCCAACATCAGCTGCGCTTTACCGATTTGCAGCGCATCGGAACCTATGAGGATGGTTTGTTCAATCTGTCGTATATCTCCTATATAGACAGTGCCGTGTATGTTCCTACGTGCCTGTACCACTATCGAAAGAATACCGGAATGACGGCACGGTATAGGGAATCTCTGGCGCAGCAATGGAAGAATCTTTTCAAAGATATGCTATGCTATATAGGGGAAAGGGAACATAACGCTCCCGACCTGCTGCAAGCCCTCAATAACCGTATCAGCCTGAGCATCATTGGTCTTGGACTCAATGCAATCGCTTGTCCAAACCGCAAGGCCATCACGGAAATCCGGGAGATTCTGTCCGATCCGGACTATCGAAAAGCGCTAAAAACGCTGCCCATGCGCTATTTTCCGCCGCATTGGTGGGTATTCTTTTTGTGCTGCAAGCTGCGGTTGACATACGGTGTGTTCTTACTTCTGAAATGTATGGAGAGGATGAAGGGATGAACGACAATACGATACAG
>CAKUMB010000040.1 GCA_934667475.1 uncultured Muribaculaceae bacterium
CGGCTGGAGTAAGTTCATCGTGGTCGTGCCGTCTATCGCCATCCGCGAGGGCGTTTACAAGTCGTTTCAGGTGACGCAGGATCACTTTGCCGAGGAATACGGGAAGAAGATACGCTTTTTCATCTACAACTCCTCCCAGCTTACTGAGATAGACCGTTTTGCCTCCGACAGCTCCATCAATGTGATGATTATCAACTCGCAGGCGTTTAACGCCCGCGGAAAGGACGCGCGACGCATTTACATGAAGCTCGACGAGTTCCGTTCCCGCCGCCCGATCGATATCATCGCCAAGACGAATCCGGTTCTGATTATCGATGAGCCGCAGTCTGTCGAAGGCAAGCAGACGAAGGAACGTTTGAAGGAATTCCATCCGCTTCTGACGCTGCGTTATTCTGCCACACCGAGGGAGTACTACAACCTGATTTATCGTCTTGATGCGATGGACGCCTACAACAAGAAGCTCGTCAAGAAGATCGCCGTCAAGGGCATTACGGAAAGCGGGACCACGGCTACTGAGAGCTTTGTTTATCTGGAAGGACTGAACCTTTCAAAATCAGCTCCGACGGCAACCATACAGTTCGACTGCAAGCGCGCATCCGGAATCAAGCCGATGAGCGCTACCGTGACGGAGGGCTACAACCTCTTCGACCATTCCGGCGAGCTGCCCGAGTACCGTGACGGTTTCGTGGTCAAGCGCATCGACGGCAGAGACAATTCTATCGAATTCATCAACGGCAGCAAGCTTTACGCAGGAGACGTGATCGGCAAGGTGGACGAAAACCAGTTACGCCGTATCCAGATACGAGAGACCATTCTCTCTCATATCGAGCGTGAGAGGGAGCTGTTCAATAAGGATATAAAGGTTCTGTCGCTGTTCTTCATCGACGAGGTAGATCACTATCGTGTATATGATAAGAACGGACAGCCTCAGAACGGTATCTTTGCCGACATGTTCGAGCAGGAATATGCCGACGTAGTCGGAAATCTGCAGCGGGAATACGGCGACAACGAGTACATGCAGTACCTTGCGTCCATCCCGGTAGAGAAAACGCATGCTGGCTACTTCTCCATCGACAAGAAGGGCCGCATGATCAACAGCAAGGTCGGCAGGAAGGAAACAACCTCCGACGATATCGATGCATACGACCTGATCATGAAGAACAAGGAGCTGCTGCTTGACCGTGATCCGAAGCGTTCGCCCGTGCGGTTCATCTTCTCGCATTCCGCGCTGCGCGAAGGCTGGGACAATCCGAACGTGTTCCAAATCTGCACACTCAAATCATCATCAAGCGAGATTCGCAAGCGGCAGGAAGTCGGACGAGGCATGCGTCTTTCCGTCAACCAGGACGGCGAACGCATGGACGCGGGAGTTCTCGGAAACGACGTGCAGAATGTCAACGTGTTGACCGTAATTGCGTCTGAAAGTTACGAAAGCTTCGCCAAGGGACTCCAGTCCGAGATTGCCGAGGATATCGCAGACCGTCCTCGTACTGTTACGAGAGACTTGTTCCTGAACTGTGTTGTCACGGACGATCACGGCAACGAGATGGTTATCGATTCCGATACGACTTCGGCAATCATGTACGAAATGACCGTGAACCGCTATGTTGACCGCAAAGGCGTTCTCACAGACAAGTACTACGAGGACAAGGCAAACGGCGAGCTTAAGATGGCCGAGGAGGTCAAAGGTTTTGAAGCCGCCGTCGTGGACATCATCGATTCTATCTACGATTCAAAAGCAATGACGCCTGAGAATGCCCGCAGCAACAACGTGGAACTGCAAGTCGACGAAGAGAAGCTCAACAGCAAGGAGTTCAAAGCACTCTGGTCGAGGATCAACGCAAAGTCCGTCTACGTGGTGGATTTCGATACAGACAAGCTTGTCCGCAAATCTATCACAACACTTGACAGCAAGCTGCGCGTGGCGAAGATCTACTTCAAAGTCGAATCCGGCTCGATGGTTGAAATACAGTCAAGGGACCAGCTGCGGTCTGGCGCGGCATTTGTCCGGACGTCATCTTCTACAATCAGAACCAAGCAGACCATAGTCGCCAGCAAGAGCGTCACATATGACCTTGTTGGAAGAATCGTTGAATCCACCGGGCTTACCCGGAAGGCTGTCATTCAAATCCTCACCGGCATTAATAAGGCTACGTTCGACCAGTTCAAATATAATCCGGAAGAGTTTATCCTCAAGGCATCGCAGCTGATTAACGACGAGAAGGCTACGGCAATCATCGAGCACATCACCTACAGCGTGATGGACGACCACTACGGCACCGACGTCTTCACAGAGCCTACCATCAAGGGCAAGCTAGGCACGAACGCCATGAAGGTAAAGAAGCACCTGTACGACCACATTGTCTACGATTCTACGAACGAGCGCGACTTCGCCACAGAGCTTGATACAAACACGGATGTGGCGGTCTATGTAAAGCTGCCGGATGGATTCTATATCTCCACTCCGGTCGGCCACTACAATCCTGACTGGGCGATTGCCTTCTATGAAGGAAGCGTCAAGCACATCTACTTCGTTGCGGAGACAAAAGGCTCCATGTCTTCGATGCAGCTCCGGCTGATTGAGAAGTCGAAAATCCGCTGCGCGCAAGAGCACTTCAAGGCAATCTCCAGCGGCAATGTGGTCTATGCCGTAGTAGACAGCTTTAAATCACTAATGGAAAAGGTAATGAAGTGAGGGGCTTGATATGGTAGCGCATGGACGGCGAATGTCAATCGCCATGACTTCCAGCGAGAAATACCTCATTGAGAACAACAAGGGATTTCGTCACAGGGCAAAGCGCAAGGAGCAAATCCTCAATGAGGATTTGCTGGAACGGTTCGCCTGCATGGTCTGCTGCGATTGCAGCAGGCGGTTCTCCGGGAAAACACATCGCGAATTTCAGGAAGCCTATTCGGAATGGTTGGAGATACTTGCGAATTGATGTTTTCGGCCTGCACGATAAAAAGTTTACACAATAGAATTTGCACTGCCTTTTTCCGGCGACATGCCTCACGTATATTTGAATGAAATTGGGATTAAAAACTGCAATTTTTCAATGTTTTTTGTCCTATTTGAGCTATTTTTTTACACCACAAAAAAGCGCTTCTAAATCGAGTTTTTTAGAAACACTGTAAAATTGCATGCAGTTAATTCGAGAAATCCTGACGCGCTTTTTCATAAAATTACAGTGAAACTCTTGTGATAAATTTGGGCAAGTTGACATTTCGCCGCTGAAATTTGTTTTTTTCACTGCCGCTGCATCCAGTACAAGGACTTTAGGCGCTGGATGGGCGGCAGCGAAACAGACTCCCTTATAGCGTTTTAGCCCGTATTCTGAACGGAGAGATTTCAATGAGTGAAACAGGCAGCGCTGCTTCAAGTAGCAGAAGCCTAACTCCGTTGGTATAGAGCATTTATTTGCCAACGAATTTACCAATATTGCCGGAAAGACATGAGAAAATACGGGAAGCTCTGAGAAGACAGCATGGAAACACAGAAACAGGAAAATGCCGAAAAAGCCTGCCATATTGGGCATTTGAGAAAAAATATAAAGCAAAAACGGAGTGATAAGAATATGACATACATTCTCTTCGTCTGCCACGGCAACATCTGCCGCTCCCCCATGGCGGAATTTATCATGAAAGCGCTCATCCGCAAA
>CAKUMB010000041.1 GCA_934667475.1 uncultured Muribaculaceae bacterium
TATCCAACTGACAAGAGCACTAGTCAAGATGGGCGCAACATAGGCAATGAGGCTCGTTGCATAATATCCCATACCGATAAACTCTGATAAACTTTGAATGTTTTTTATCAGCATCGTTGTACATTCTTCAGTGGATATGCCGAGCATGACCGCCAAGTCGGCAATGACGGCACATGACAAGACGTAAGGATAGTATAAGTATGATGTTGGGATAGTGAATGTCCAGGACATATTCAATCTGAAACGTATTACTTCTACGACCACTAAGACCAATATCGCACCTATCACTAGCGTATTCTTCTTCAAGAATGGATACAAAGCTAAAGCAATACTTGTGATACACAATATTACGATGCTTCCCCACATGGTGTCTTCCGCATGGGATGGGGAAAGGAAAATGTTTCCTTCGTTTTCTACCACCATGTGGAAAGCTGGCATTTCCACACCATCTAATCCGACATTAAAAAGCCCATATAGCAGAATTGCCGCAAGGCCAATGGCTATAGGAGACAACACGTAGTTGCGTCGCCATACCAAGATGATGCTTGCAGCAACGGAAAATGCGCAACATATAGCCATTCCGGTTGAGAACGGCCAAGAAAATAAGAGGCACAATAGTATAAGAACGAATCCCGAAAAGATCATCGGGATAAAAGGTATGCTAAGGAGGAAAGCACTACATCCTATCGAATATCGCCAACTAAGTCCTTCTCCATCATCGACGTTGGTATAATAGTCGGTATTCTTTTCAAGATATTCCCTTACCAGGCGGCGTTTTACCATATCCTTCTTCAAGTAGTTGCCCTTTACCTTTTCCAATTCGGGCGCAACAGCCTCTTCCGCCTGTGCTTTCAACTGATTGCGGTGCTCTTCTCTTTTGTGGAGCATCATACGTTGTTTAACATACAACACTACATAACATACAACACCGATAGCTATAGTGCCAAGCATCCATTTCAAATCCAGATAATCGTCTCCGCCAAAAAAACCACCATATAATGACCGCGAGGCAAGCACATGGCAAGGTGTGCAGACGATTGCCGTGCTTTGCTGCGAGGTGCAGAAGCGTGCTTCGGAAATTGAGGGCGCGGAGGTGGAGTTGGTGTCGTTCACCGTGCGGTGCGACAACCGAGCCGTCACGTTCTTCGTAGACAACTCGCTCCGTGGTCAGCGTTGCTTCTTCTTCCGCAACGCTTTCAACGCTCCCGACCTGCTCTATTTCCAAGCAGTTACCACTGCCAAGAGTAGCAACGACCGCTCGCTCGCCGTGCCGACCGACCGCTCAGAGTTCTACGACAACGCACCTAAACAAGAGTTTGAGGTGCAGTCGGCCGCACTCACCACCGATGAATGCGCACTCGCTGAACAACCTTTCTCGGCAGACGATGTGCGCGTCACCTACGAAAGTCAGCCCGACGATGCCGACTTTGACGCCTTGCGCCCCATACTCATCACCGATTTCACCTGCGAACTCGCTGATTTGCCCGAGAAGCCAAACTCAGTAAAATTCACTTGGCGGTACGGCACAAACCGAGTGACACTCGCCAATCCAGTTGCTGATAACATTTTCACAGAACCCTACAATTTCATTTATAGGTAATAGTGGAGTGGTAATGGGTAAGAGAGTTTTAACCATTCTCTAATCGCTTACCCATTACCATCTCCAACGAGACTCTTACCTCTTACCCATTACCTTTTACCTTTATGCGAAGCATTCATATTACAACCGCAAGAAACATTCTCAATAGCGGAGATCCTGTTGACATTTCCGTGTGGAAAGCCAACGGCGAGATAATGCACTTGCAAAACTGCATCTCGCTCCGCTATGATTTTTATGCAGGCACTCGCAACATCAAGATGCTTACAAGTGGGCAAATCCGCAAAATCCGCGACTGTTGCATTTTCTCAGTCAATGACTGCGAAGTATTTCTGTAAATGCAATAGAATGCAAAATATGTAAAGAATGTAATAAACCCAAATGCCATTTCGTTTCTTTGTTAAAAGAAAACAATGATATGAAACGAACCATTTTATTTTTATGTTTTGTGATTTCTGCAATCATTACATACTCGCAGAGCCATACAGTTACAGGACGAATAACCGACTATAATGGACAACCCATTGATTCTTGCTCCGTTATTATATATAATCCTGATTTTTCCGAGGCTTTTGAAGTATTAAGCAACTCTGAGGGTTATTATAAAATAGACAGTGTTCCACAAGGTCGATATGCTGCAATAGCTGCCATGCGTGTAAGCGAATACCCAAGAGTGATGCAAGTACCGTTCAATAAAATGAAACTTGAATTTTGGGCTTGGAATGTCATACTTAACCAAGACTTAAATCTTGACATTCGCTACGACAAATTAGAACTTTATGGTACTAAAGCGTTCTTTGAATATGGAGGACGACAAGAACTCCTCGTCTACACAAGGCCTATGAGTGTAACAAAAGTTGTTCGAGACCCTAATTTTATGGATAAAGCAGCACAAGAAAAGAATACAAATGTGACTGTACCCCCAGAATTTATGGATTTCAAAGTATATGTTGACGGTTCACCGACTAACGTTTTATCCGTTCAGCATCTGTCTCTTCCGAATACAAATGGAAATAGCATAAATGATGATTGCTATTTGATTCAAACTGCTATCCCAAATGCTATTTATTCTCATTTTGAAAAGCCATACGAAGTCCGTGTGGTAGGTCATAACAAAGAATTTGATGAATGGGGCGAAAGCGTTTATTATCTTGAAGTACCACAATATAACTCAGTAAAATAGTTTTTGTCTTTTCGTATCCTATATCGGGTCCATAACTTTGGGGCAAAAAGCTCTAAGTTATGGACTCGCTCAATTTTAACTCCGTGGAAACGCTGCCGGGCTATAAGGCTCGGGCTGCTTTTCAAGTAAATTCCGCTTCGGTATTCAAGGAAGATGTGGATATTCTTCCTACCCCCATTGACGACAAGCTCTCATACGTTCCGTGGGGTGGCGACAATCAAATGCCTTTCGACATTCTTCGCCTTATAGAGGACGATGAAACGTTATCCACTTGCCAGATGTTTAATGCGGAAGTGTGTTTTGGCAGTGGTTTGTGCTACGACACAAACCTTGCTTCCTCCGCCGTCAAGGTATGCGTGGCGGCTATCCCGTTAGGGATTGGATGTGTGTAGGCAGGTATGCAGGTGCGACGGAGCGTAGCGGAGTTGCTGCGAAATGCCTGCTACTCGGCAACTCTACGCAAGGCTTTCCGGAGGAATGCGACAACGGGGCGGTCTTTTTCTTTTTGGAAAAATCATTAGTAGCATGCTGATTGGGAGCCTATTCCCGGCGGACGCGGCATGCCGCGTCCCTACCGCTTTCCGGGATCTGGGGGGGCTGGGATGCGGCGTTGGCGGGCTCTGGGTTTGGGGCACAAAAAAAGGAGAGGCAGAATCTCTGTCTCTCCTTCTTAGGGGGCGATTACC
>CAKUMB010000042.1 GCA_934667475.1 uncultured Muribaculaceae bacterium
CCGGCATATCGGGTGTGGGATTCGGTTCCGACGGCGCGCGTTTGCCTGTGGAGCCATCGATGGCTGTGGGATCCGGCGGCGTTGATTCCTCCATGAGCATAGTGAGCGTGTGGTCCAGCTGTCGTGTGGTGCTGATCCCGTTTGCCACGTTGATCACGCACAGAAGCAGTACGATCACCGTGGTAAATGCCGTAAGAGCCGCGCCGATGAACCTTCTCCGCAGCTTACGAAGCATGATTGTCCACCTCCGTCAATGCGTATCCGGCACCACGGATCGTTTGAATGGCAATGTCTGCGTGGACAGCGCGACACTTTTTGCGTAAGAATCCGATATACGTCCACACCACATCGATCTCTGCCGCTGCATCCAGGCCCCAGACCAGTTCCATCAGTCGTTCCGCCGGGAATACCTGCCGCGGGTGGCGCATGAACAGCTCCATAAGCTGAAATTCCTTGTTGTTCAGACGTACCGTCTCTGTGGATGGCACCGTGGATAATGTATACTGCCCACAGTCCAGCGTCACATTGCCAAAGGTCAGAATGCGCGGTGTGTACGATTCGCTGCGGCGCAGGAGTGCCCGGACACGTGCCAGAAATTCGCTCATGGCAAAGGGCTTGGGCAGATAATCGTCCGCACCGGCATCCAGACCAGCTACCCGATCCTCGATCTCACTCCGCGCGGTCAAAAAGAGCGTCGGCGTGTGAATCCCATGGGCGCGAACGTTGCGCAAAACAGTAAGCCCATCCATACCGGGCAGCATGATGTCGAGAATGAGCGCGTCATAGCTTCCGGCAAGAATTGCGTCTAAGGCATCCGTCCCAGTGTGCGCGACCTCCACGGCATATTTATTTTTTTGGAGCATGACCGCAATCGCCCGCGCAATGGCAGGATCGTCCTCTGCAATGAAAATCCGCATATCTATTCCCACGCCGCAAAATCGTATGGCGCGCTCCTTTCTTTTGTCTTATTTATTGTAACAGAGATCGGGCAAAATGTAAAGAGCGATAGTAAGCCTTTGTCAAATGTTTTTTTAGATAGTTTCAGAGGACAAACACAAACTTTTTCAGGTTCATTTCGGGTCGCACAGGTATACTATAGCCATAGAAAGCAAAGGTTACCGCAGAGCCCACCGACAAGGGGATACTCCTCTTGATAAGGGAGAGCAGAACGAAACAGGAGGACAAAAGGATGCAAACCAACATAAAGCCGCGCCATGAATGGAAATACGCCGTGAGCCGCATGGAATATCTCGCCATCCGTCAAAGGATCCGCACACTGATGCAGACCGATCCGCACACCGGTCCGGACGGCACCTATCGGATTCGCAGCGTGTATTTCGACGATCCGGACGATCACGCGCTGTGGGAAAAGCTGGACGGTGTGCGTGTGCGTGAGAAATTCCGGATACGATGGTACAACGACGACGTATCGTATATCGCACTGGAGAAAAAACGGAAGGTCGATTCACTCGGTTATAAGGAGAGCGCACGATTGTCCCTGCCGGAAGCACGTGCCATCACGGAGACGGGGGAGATCGAATGGCTGCGTGAGCGATCGGAGAATGTGTGCCGGGAGCTCTATAGCGCGATGACATGTCGTGGGCTGCGTGCTAAGGTTGTCGTATCGTGCCGCCGTGAGCCGTATATCTATCGTGCAGGAAATGTCCGGGTCACATTCGATTCCGAGATCCGCACGAGCGTATTCCGGAGAGACTTTTTTACCGGGATCCGTGATATATCTGCCACTGCCACCCCGGACGAGATGCTCATGGAGGTCAAATACGACGAATACCTCCCGGAGATCATTGCAGACCTCGTACAGCCAGCGGGATTGTACCGACAGGCGTTTTCAAAATACGCGGCGTGCAGAAGATATGGCTGAATGCGTGTCGTTCATCCGCCGCATGGGCAGGAAAAAGAATACCCGCAAAACCAATCGCATTTCCTAAACAAAGATTTTAGAAAACATATACAAAAGGAGAACCAGTATGACCTTCAACGACATTTTCAAATCGAGCTTTCTCGAGAGTGTGACGGAGTTTTCCATTCTCGATACCGTGATCGGACTGCTGTTTGCTATGGCGGTCGGACTCTTCATCTTTCTCGTCTACAAAAAGACCGTCACAGGGGTGCAGTATAGCAGCGGATTTGCGGTGACACTGGTCGGACTGTCCCTTGTCACCACGCTGGTGATCCTTGCCGTCACATCGAACGTCGTGCTTTCCCTCGGTATGGTAGGCGCACTGTCCATCGTTCGGTTCCGCACTGCCATTAAGGAGCCGGTTGAAATCGTGTTCCTCTTTTGGTCCATTGCTGCCGGGATCGTGATCGGTGCCGGTATGATTCCGCTGTGTGTGATCGGTTCCGCCATTATCGGTTTGATTCTCGTGGTGTTTGCAAACCGTAAATCCCGCCGGAATCCGTACATTCTCGTGATGCGTTGCACGGATGAGAAGGCAGAGAACGCGGCGTTTGCCCTTGTCGAAAAGGAATGCGCGGGAGCCAGTGTAAAATCCAAGACCATTGATGCGACCGGGATCGAACTGACGGCGGAGATCCGTGTAAAGGATGCGGCCACGGCGTTTGTCAATCGGATCACCGCGATCCCCGGCGTAACAGGCGCAACTCTGGTTGCCTACACGGGGGAATACATGGGATAAATCGACTACGAGTAATTGCAAAAAAGTTATTGCATGAGGAGAGCGACAGAAGCCAGAAACCGAAGCTGTTTGACGCAAAATGGCGTGGCATTGCGCGCAGCCTTAGCAAAGAAAAAGAATAGGAGGAGAAAATATGTGGACTGGAGCCACAAAGCTGGCTGCCGGAATCATGGCACTTGCCGTTACTATTTGTATGCTTGCGGTTGTCTTTGCAAAACCGCTTTCTGCAAGTGTGGATACTGGGACCACGATGGCGTATGAGAAGAAACTGTTCGATACGGATACGGTGCTGACGATCGACAACCAGATAGACGAGGCGGACTTTGCAGAGCTATTGGAAAACGCAGCAGATGAGGCGTATTATGCCTGCGACGTGGTGATCAACGGCGAAACGTTCCAAAATGTCGGAATCCGTGCGAAAGGGAACACAAGTCTTTCGAACATCGCCTCCGATCCGACAACAGACCGCTACAGCTGGAAAATCGAATTCGACCACTACATTGACGGTCAGACGTGCTGGGGGTTGGACAAGCTGGTTCTCAACAACAATTATGCGGATGCCACGAATATGAAGG
>CAKUMB010000043.1 GCA_934667475.1 uncultured Muribaculaceae bacterium
GTACTGTACAGCCAAAAATTTTGATAATGTGCCAGACATCTGCTCCCGCCTGATTCGGGCGGGGCTGGATGTGTATTGGTATATCATTGGGTTCGGTGCAGAGGAGCAGTTGATCCGGGAAAAAATTGCAGAATATGGGATGGAAGCTCGGGTCGTTTTGCTGGGGAAAAAAGAAAATCCTTATCCATATATGATGGCCTGTGATTTGTATGTTCAGCCCAGCCGGTATGAAGGCAAATGCGTTGCTGTACGGGAGGCGCAAATGCTGGGAAAGCCTGTGGTTATCACCAATTACGCCACCTCTGCCAGTCAGCTGGAGGACGGCGTGGATGGTGTGATTGTGCCGATGGACAACGAAGGCTGTGCAGAAGGTATTGCAACCTTGCTGCACGATCCGGCGCAGATGCAGCAGCTTTCAGATAACTGCGCCAAGCGCGATTATACGAATAGCGCAGAGATTGAGAAGATCTATGCGTTGATGGAGTGACCGATGGATATTACAAAACGGGATTCAAAGATGTTAAAGGGAGTAGCAATTCTTGCTATGCTGATGCTGCATCTCTTCTGCCGTAAAGATAATCTGCCCTATACCCCATTGCTGTGGGTGGGGGATACGCCACTAATTTACTATTTTGGCTTATTTGGAGACATTTGCGTAGCAATCTATTGCTTCGTTAGTGGATATGCCCATTATATACAATCCTCAGAAATAGAACTGCGGCAACGCTGGAAGCACCTTTTTCGATTTTTGCTCTCATTTTGGGTGATTGCGGCGGTGCTCTCGTTGATTGGTATACTCATAGGCGATTCTGTGATTCCTGGCAATGCAAAGGAGTTTCTCATGAACTGCCTTACTATTAAAAATAGCTATAATGGTGCTTGGTGGTATGCAAATACTTATATAATGTTGGTCGCCTTACAACCGTTCTCACGAAAATTTGTGGAACGTTGTCCTGCGGGGATGGCGCTTTTCGCGACTTTTGCATTCTACACGATTGGCTATGGCATTCGATTCTGGGGATGGGGCAGCTGTCGATTGGCTGTGCTGTCTTGGATCATTACGCACATAGGGCTGCTCGGCACCTCGTATTTTCCATATACTATTGGCATGGTGTTCTGCAAAAAGCAGATTGTTGCTGCCCTACGGCAGCGATTGGCTTCGGTTAAAGCCCATGCTATATGTATGTTCACAGCAGCTGTCTTTGTGGTTATGATCGTAATGCACGGAATGGTACAGCCACTCTTTGTTGCATTTCTTACTGCAACTTCAACGATTGTTCTGCTTTGTATTTGTCCGCTTCCCATGTGGCTGAAAAATATTCTTTGCTATTTTGGCGAGCATTCCATGAATATCTGGCTTGTTCACATGTTCTTCTATGGGAGTCTGTTTCATGGAATCGTATTTGGCTTGAAGTATCCGGTTCCTATTTTCCTTTTACTGATCGCGCTTTCACTTGTATCGTCTTATGCGATCAAGTGGTTAAGCAACCCTATTTTGAAGCTTGTGAGGTAATGTCATGAGCTTGAAGATATCCGCAACTGTTGGTGCAGCTGTTGAGAAGCGGATGATTGGCCCGATCTTGCGAAAAGAGTGGATGGAGCGAAAGAGAACATGGAAAAACCGAGCGTCAGTGTGATTGTGCCAGTCTATAAGACCGAAAAATATCTGGAGCGTTGCGTATGCAGCCTGCAAAATCAGACGCTTCAAGACATCGAGATCATTCTGGTGGATGACGGTTCACCCGACAACTGCCCAGGCATGTGTGACCAGTTTGCAGCGCGCGACAGCCGGATTAAAGTGATTCACAAGAAAAACGGCGGCCTCAGCAGTGCGCGGAACGCGGGAATGAAGGTCGCCTCAGGAAAGTACATTGGCTTTGTGGACTCGGACGACGATGTAAAGCCGGATATGTTTGCTTCCATGCTTAAAGAGGCTGAAAATAACGCGGCGGATTTTGTAATGTCCGACTACATCAGAATCTTGAGCAATGGTGAAAGAGCACTTGTCTCAACCAATCTTCGTTCAGGGGTGTACGAGAAAGCGGACCTTAAAAGAGAAATTTATCCCGCGCTGATTATGGGAGAAAATGTTGACTATGGACCGATCTTGTCTGTATGCTATTGTATGTACAACCGTAAATTTTTAATGGCGAACAACATAACCTTTGCGAACGATGTAACATGGTCGGAAGACAATCTGTTCAGTGCGATTGCCGGCTATTGTGCAAACCGCTTTGTATACATGAAAGGAAAAGGGCTCTACCATTATTATCAAAATCCGGGAACGATTACGACCAGTTATCGGCCGGGGGCATTGAACGTATATGAAAAAATGAATCGTTATTTGGAAGAATTCTTCCTGATACGGAATGATTATGATTTCAGACGGCAGTTGAAGCTGCACATGATCTATTATGCGTGCAACACCGTTCGGATG
>CAKUMB010000044.1 GCA_934667475.1 uncultured Muribaculaceae bacterium
GAGCCTCGTTCAGATACTCGTCAATCCATTCCTTGTTGATGGCGTTCTGTCGGCTGTACCTTGACAGCGAGTGCATCTTACGGGCTATGGCACGAGTGGCAGCAACACAAATGGTGTGGAATCGTGGCTGAAGGCGATAAACATGGTTAAATAGATCTAGAAGAAAACGACACACAATGAGTATTTATAAAATAGTATTCACCTCATTTCTGTCATGTTGGTTTCTTGCGGGATGCAGCACCGACGGTCTGGAAACGACAATCAAGGTGGAAAGTCCTAATAATTCAGCCAATGCGTCGAATTGTGTGGGTCCTGGTGATGTAAGTGCCACAGCGGATACCATAACCTACAACCGCAAGAGCCGTATAGCCGATGTGATAGCTGACCCTGTGTTTGACAGCTACGGCCAACTCCTGTTCCCCGTGCAGCGTGGCTATTGGAGCGGCGAGACACTTGAACAGCTGCGCCTCACATATTATAATTATATCGACCCCGATGAAACAGTGGCAATAGTTAATTATCTTCACAATCAGGCAGCAGCAGGGAAACAGTTTTCTATAGCATTTATTCAGATGAAGAGAAAGCCACCGACCTGCGGAAGCGAGATACGGGCTTGTTCTTCTTCCGTGGCAACCGTGGAGCACGCTTTGCCGTATGCAATGCCGGAGGAGCCTTTGCCTATGTGGGGGCAATGCACGACAGTTTTCCTCATGCCTTGGAACTATCCAAGAAAGGCTATAATGCCTTTGCTATCGTCCAGGTGCTCAAACGGCATGTGAGGATTTGGCACGCGCCGTCAGTTTCATCTTTGCCCATAAAGATGAACTCGGTGTCGACACCGACTGCTATTCGCTTTGGGGCGGCTCGGCAGGCGGACGCATGGCGGCATGGGTGAGCGGATATGGAACGGCAGCTTTCGGTGGTGACAATTTGCCCAAAGCTGGTGCGGCCGTCATACAATATACCGGACTTAGCGATTATTCGCGCGACGACGTGCTCACTTACGCCTGTGTGGGCAGCAGCGATGGCATAGCCTCGTGGCGCACGATGAAAGCGCGACTCGACGGATTGGCTTCGCTGGGCATTCCTACGGAGTTTCATATATATGAAGGTCTGCCACACGGCTTCGGACTCGGTACGGGGACGGTTGCCGAAGGCTGGATTGACTATGCCGTGAGGTTTTGGGAGAAACAGATGGACAACGACAACACCGCGGGCATAGAGCCTGTCTTTAAATAAAATAGAAATGAAAAAGATACTGACATTATTCCTCATGTTCATGTCGATGATGAACATGATGGCTTGTTCGGCTGACAGTAGCGAACCTTTGGCTGAGCCTTCTTCATCTGGCGATGGAACTTATTTCGGCGGTAAGAAAGTGCTCATAGCCTACTTCTCGTGGGGTGGCACCACACGGCGTATGGCGCAGGAGATACAGCGCATCACCGGTGGCGACTTCTTTGAGATAGAGCCCGCTACACCTTACCCCGCCAATTATACTGAGTGTACGCAGGTGGCTCTGGGCTCTGCGTGAGCGCGACAACAACGAGCGTCCTGCCATCAAGAGCCGTGTGGATAACTTCAATGACTATGATGTGGTGTTCATCGGTTGCCCTGTATGGTGGCATACTGCCCCGATGATTATCTCCACATTTGCCGAAAGCTACGATTTCAATCTCATCAAGGAGGGGGGAATTCTGCATTGGGGCATATCCGAGGCTACGGAGGAGTATCTGCGCCGTGCCCACAAGGTGTGTCCAGTGACTGCTATACAAAACCGCTATTCGATGATGGCGCGTTGGCACGAACAGCTGCTTCCGGCATGCGAGGAGTTGGGCGTGGGCTTCGTGGCTTTCTCTCCATTGGCAAACGGAGTGCTCGCGGAGTGCTACAATGCAGAGTCGAAGTTTGATGTCGAATACGACTATCGTGCCGTGATGCCGCAATATCAGAAGGAGAGTTTTGACAAGAACAAGTGTCTCTTTGAAATGCTCGACCAGCTTGCCGAGGTGCATCACGCCACACCCGCACAGGTGACACTCGCATGGATGATGTGCAAGAAGCCGTGGATAGTGCCTATTCCCGGCACCCGCCGCCTATGCCGCATGAAAGAGAACATAGGTGCTGCCGACATTGTGCTCTCTGCTGAAGAAATTGCCAACATCGACAAGGCTCTCAGCACTATGGAAATGAGCGACGTGTTTGGCGGTTCAAGAATAGTGAAAGGATAAAAAAAAGAATGCGTATGAAACCCAAAGTTATCTGTTGCAGTGTCCAAATAGAACTGCAACGTTTTTCGATGTAAAACGATGAAAAACACTGCGGGGGATGCCAAAGTGGCGG
>CAKUMB010000045.1 GCA_934667475.1 uncultured Muribaculaceae bacterium
GCATTTGTGATCTTTGTTACCATCCGCATGGTTGTTCACATCGGTTTTCTCGCCGCAGGCGCACTCCTTCCAATGGTTGTTTTGGTCGAATTTCCACGCGCTTCCAAAGGTATGGACGTGCTCCAGCTTCATGCCGCAGTCGTCGCAGATTTCGTCCTCATCGGCATCGGTGTGGTTTCCGTCGCCGCAGTCCAGCCAAACGGGTACCAGCACGACATCTCTCGTTAAGATATCCCCGGTCCCCACAGAAATGTTGGTTCCTTTCTCAACCCAGCCGGCAAAGAGGTTTCCCTGCTCCCTGGGAGCCAGCACAGGCAGCTTGGGAACCCGGTGCTCCTTGCCCACTGTCAGAAGCTGCTCGGTTGTTTCGCCCTCCAGCGTGATGACGTACTGTTCGTCATGGGCAATGGTCGGAATGACAGCTTCATCGACATAGCCGCAGAGCAGACAGGTACGCTGCTTTGTGCCGGTTTCCGTATAGCTTGCCGCCTTTATCACCGTCCACACACCGTATTTATGTGCTTCGGCGGGCTTACGGTCCACACAGCCCTGGCACTGTACCAATGGCCGCTGCTGTCCTTCTCATACGCATAGTTGTGCGCCAGAGGAGACGTTTCCTCCGCCCGGTAGTTGTAGCCGCATGCGCATGTATAGGTGGTATATCCGCCGGCAGTACAGGTTGCGGGGGTCACGGTCGGGGTGCAGATATGCGTATGTCCTTCTTCTGTGACCACCGGAATGCTTTCTGTTTTGGAGTAGCCGCAGGTACAGGAATAGGTCAGCTCACCGGGTTCTGTGGTGGTGGGCTGTCTGGTGATGGCAGCTGTGAAGACATGCTCTCTGCTGTTGATCTTTGCCGGACAGCCTTCGCCGCACCAGTTCCAGTGATGGGTATCGTCGTAGCCCACCGCACCCAAAGCGGTGATACAATGACCGCCAATGGTACAATAGTGGGTTTCCCACGATGCACTTTCCACACAGATGCCGTGGCTGCATCCAAAGCTTTCAGACACTACCGCACAGCAGCTCTCGCATAGTCCGCAGTCGCCGCAGAGCTCCACACACCGTTCACAGTTACCGCAGCCCGAACAGATCCGCGCGCATTCCGCACAGACCGCCATACAATCGGCACAAAGGGTTACACAATCGCCGCAGTAGCCGCAATCCGTACATAAGCCGTTTGTATCGGCAGCACACGTACTGCATGTTCCGCAGTGCGGGCAGAAGGCGGTGACGCAGTCCTCGCACTTGCCGCAATCCGGGCAGAGAACGGCGCAGTCGGCACAGCGATCCCCGCATTCCGCACAGATCGTTGTGCAGTCCTCACACTTGCCGCATGTCTGACAGTGCGCGCCGCAGTTCTCACACAAGCCGCATTCCGGACAGAAGACACCACCGGCACAGTCCAGGCAGGCATCGCAATCCGGACACAGATCGGTACAATCCTCGCAGACATTGGCACAGAAAGGACACATGCGTGTACAGTTCGAACAGCTGCGGCAGATGTCACAGTGTCCAAAGCCGTCCGAACAGTCGGTGCATTCGCCGCAGTAGGGGCATACCTCTCCGCACTCGTTGCAGACCATTCCGCAGACAATGCAGATTACACCGCATTGGTCGCACATGTTTCCGCACTCCGCGCAGATATTGGCGCAGTAGGCACACATCCCGCAGTTCTCACAGTGACTGCTGTCGCCGGTGAGACAATTGGAGCAGTAGTCAATGTTGGGACAGATCCATTCGGCACAGTCGCCGCACCTTTCACAGTTGCCGCACCACTCCTCGGCGCATTCGAGACAGACCTCGCCGCAGCCCTTGCAGATCAATGTGACGCACTTTTCGCACTTTTCGCAGTCCTTGCAGATTTTCACACATTCGCTGCATCGCCCGCATTGTTTGCACGTGTCGGTGTTGCATTCGGAG
>CAKUMB010000046.1 GCA_934667475.1 uncultured Muribaculaceae bacterium
TCTTTTTGTATTCATAACTGTACTTCATTAAAATTCCCCCAATTCCGGTTGTCCAGAATTGGGGGTACATATCATTCGTTCGGTACGGTCGCTGTTTGGAGCGGATAAACAAAACATTTGCCATATTCCTTACCACCTTTTCAAGCGGCTGACCGTTTCGCTCATACATCGCAAGCAGGAAAAACGGCAGCATGACAAATACCATGATGAGCGCCGCTGTGCTTGTTCCGAGCGGATTTTTGAGCATAAAGAAAAGCGGTACACCGATAAGTGCGCCGCTTCCGAAGCAGATGAGCTGCCGTTTTGTTAAATTGAACAGGAATTTTGTTTTGACGTTGGTTAAGTCTTTTGGTACGGGAACGTATGCGATAGAATCACCTCTTTTTGAATATTTTTTGAATTTTCAACAGAAAGCATTGACACCATATATAACACCATGATATACTATATATGCGAGGTGATGAACGTGTCAAAGTAGGATAAGCTGCTGTCGCGAATCTGTGCATTGGATAAAGGAATGCGGTTCGATGAACTGCGTAAGGTATTGGAAAGCTACGGTTATGAAATGAAGCACCCTGCAGTAGTCATTGTACGTTCCGAAAAATCGGACGCAATCCGATCACCATTCCCATGCATGAGCCAATCAAAACAGTTTATGTTCGGATGGTCAAAGAGGTCATAGAAACGGAGGAAAATCATGAGAACGATTGAGGAATATATGCGTTTACCTTACCGTATGGAAATCGTACCGGATACAGTCGAGGGCGGATTTGCCGTCCGATTTCCCGAACTTCCCGGATGTCTGACCTGCGGAGATTCATTGGAAGAAGCAATTCGCAATGCCGAAGACTGCAAGAGAGAATGGCTGGCTGCCGCACTGGAAGACGGAATCGACATTCCCGTGCCGGTATCCGAGGATGAATATTCCGGGCAGTTCAAACTGCGGATTCCGAAATCCCTGCACAAATCGCTGGCGGAACATTCCAAAGCGGAAGGAATCAGCATGAATCAGTATTGCCTGTATCTGCTGGCAAAGAATGATGCTTCGTTCAGAACAAACGTATAAACAACTGACAGAGTGGTGGAAACGCCGCTCTGTTTTTATATTATACATCTACTCAGCGCCTTCATGCAGAAACCCACGAGAAAGGACTGAATCCACAGCCCGAGCAGCTCACCGAGTTCCAGGACTTCCAGACGGGTCTGGAGATCAGGGATTAACGTATCAAAATCAAGCGTTGTGCTTCCTACGATAATACCCGACGCGTCGTTCACGATATTTTGCGAGACGTCAAACACCGCCATGACGATATTCCATGTGTTTGTGACAATCAGCACGGTGCACGCAGTTTTGAACATCCATTTGTAGATATTTGAAAGATCGAAATCGTGGAAATTGTTGCGTTCGATAATCATCTGAATGAATTCAAGCGTCATGACGAACGCTAAAATCAAACCGGCAATGGGGACGATTACGTTTTCGGACAGGGTATGTACCATTGAATAGATGCTGCCGTTCCAGCCTGCCGGCGTCTGTCCGACCTAGGCGGCAATATCTTCGACTTCTTCGTTGATCGAATCGAACAGTCCGGTCAGGTTGCTCATTGTGCCGTCAACAAGCAGCCCTTTCAGCCATTCGGTTATTGATTCAATAATGCCGTCTATGTGTCATTCCCCCTTTCAGGTGCGTACCCGGCAGAATAAATGCTGCAACGAACACGTACCATGTAGGTTTTATGGGTTGAATTGCGGTTCATGTATGATCCGCCAAGGAGTGACTTTTATCCTAAAAGACCGGAAAGAAGAGGAATCAGGGTAATACCGATGAGAGCAACTCCTCCTCCCGCGACAAGCTGCTTTACTC
>CAKUMB010000047.1 GCA_934667475.1 uncultured Muribaculaceae bacterium
CAATGTCAGAAACCGTTTAAAGATCTTCACCGGATGCGGCGGCAAGGTTCATGACACCGGAAACAGAACTGAGTACTTCGTCCGTTGACCAGCCTGCCATCGCCATGTATTCCATCGCCTTACCAACCTCGGTTGAGGTAAAGGCGGTGGTCGCCCCTAACTCCTGAGCCTTGTCCGAAAGTTTGGCGGTTGCCTGTTCCAGTTCTGCGGTGGTTTCGCACGACCCGGACATCAAGGATTTTACGGTAGACATCTGGCTCTCAAAGTCTGCAAATGATGTCAAACTTGTGGTTGCAACGGTTGCACCAAGGGTTGCAGCAGCTCCGGTATAAACAGCAAGCGATTTTGCACCGATTTCTGCACCCGACGCAATGCCATGTCCCAGCGTTGAGGCAAATTTAGAAAAATGCCCCTCGCTTTCCGACACCTTATTTCCGGCATCTTTGGCACTATCTCCAGCATTTTTCATACTCTTGTCAAATGCGTCTGCGGATTCCGTGGCTTTTTTGACCGTTGTTTCTTCGTCTGCGATTTTCTTTGATAAATCTTCAATCTGGCTTTTCAGAGATTTTGCCTCAGAAGAATGCTTGCCATATTGTGCGGTAGCATCTACATATTCCTGTTTCAGTTTGGATAAATCTTGCTTTTGTGAGGCAAGACGCTCGGTCAAACCTTGCTCTGCCGTTGCCAGTTGTTTGGCTTCGGCTTCCATGTCCGACAGCTGTTTGGTACAGCTTTGGTGTTCGTCTGAAAGCGTTTTTATTTTTTCAGCAAGCTGCTGTGCTTGCGTGGAGTTTTTACCATACAGCAAATAGGCGTTTTGGTACTCTGCAGAGAGTTTGGACAGCTCTGTTTCCTGTTTGGAGATGGTTTCTTTCAGAGATTCGAGCGGTGTTTGTGCCGCCTGTCCCGCTTGCCTCAGCTTATTGGCAGAAGATTCCGCAGCGTTCAGTTTGTCGGTGTTCTGCGTGAGTTCCTCGTTCAGCTGGTCGTACTTCTGTTTCAGGGCAACCGCTGCGTCGGAATTTTCGCCTTGTTCCAGTACCACATCCGTATAAGCCGCCTTGAGGGTGGAAAGTTCTGCCTTTTGCTTTGAGATGGTTTCTTTTAGCTGATTGGAGGCGGAGGACATCCGCTCCAGTTTGTCCGTGTATTTGTTTTGGGCTTCTCTAGTACGGATAATTTCCGCTTGCAGGGCATGATATTGCTGCAAGGAGATCTCTCCGGCTAGCATTTTGGTGTAGGCTTCTTGAGCAGCTTTTTTCAGCCCGTCCAGTTTATCGCCCGTCAACCCGATTTCTTTCGCCAACAGGCTTTGTTTTTGTGCCAGTAGTTCGGTGTTGGTTGGGTCGAGTTTTAGCAGTTTCTCGACCGTCTGCAACTCGGACTGCGTTGTGCGAATCATCTTGTTGACGTTTCCAAGAGATTGATGCAGTCCGGCGGTGTCACCATTGATTTCAACGGTAATGCCTTTAATGCGTTCTGCCATAGTCCGCCTCCTCTCTGTTAAAATTTATCAAAGTCGCTCTGTTCTGCCAGTGTGCTATAGTGGCAATCATCGTTCTCTCGTTCGGTAAACATATCATTTACCAGACCAATCGTTAAAAAATCCAAATCGCTCATAGACAAGCCCAGCTGGACACACCGCAGCAAAAAAAGTGGTGTAGTCATCGGTCGGTCAATCGGGCGATGTTTTTTTTACCGGTTACCTGCGTTTCTACA
>CAKUMB010000048.1 GCA_934667475.1 uncultured Muribaculaceae bacterium
CTGGACAGCATAGTCGAGACCCCGGTGGTGCCGTAGGTGATTTTGGTCAGCCAGGATATCTTTTTATCTGGCGCAGTGTTTGTTGTTTCCATTCGATTCTCTCCTCCTTTTTATGTTTTTACAGCGACCGTCTGTACTCATCCAGCTCCCGCACCGGCTTGTCCACCTCTTTGGCGTACTCCTCCAGGCAGAACTTCAGCGCCCGGGCCGTCTCCTCCGAGGTCATCATCCCCTCCTGGCTGCCGTCGGCGATCATGGGGACGTGGATGAACCCCGCGGTCAGGGCCGGATATTTCGTGGCGGCCAGATGCAGCGCCGTGTAGGTGATGCAGTTGCACTGGTTCTGCCCGGCGGAAAAGCTGTACTTCACCGGGATGTTCTCCTTCTGCAGCCGGTCATGCATCGCCCGGTAGGGGAAGGTGCTGAAATAGGCGGCGGGCCCGTTGGAGAAGATGGGGTGCTCGTACATGTCCACCCCGAAGTCCGCGTCCGGCCCGCAGGAGATGTTGTGCCCCATCCGCTCGATGAGCAGCGGAGGCACAGGGTAGCCCTGCCCCGTAGCCAGCAGTCCCCAGGGCCTCACTTCCTCAATGGCCTTGTCCAGCTCATAGGCACAGTCAAACCACTTGACGGGCAGCGCACGCTTGACGATGGGGCAGCCACCCACCTCGTCGGGCAGCAGCTTTACCGCCTCCTGAGAGGCATTTTTCTCCTGCCCCATGAAGGGCTCAAAGCAGGTCACTAGGATCACCGGTTTTTTCTTCATTGTTTTTCTCCTTCTGTTCAGATTTTACAATTGGTTTTCACGAATTTCTAGAATTTCTAGGAGTAATTTATCAAAAAGACAGCATATTGTAAAATGGGACCGCAGCAGAATATGTGGAACATCGCAGGCCAAAATTCCACTGTGGTGAGATTTTCGAGCAGAATATATTGCCTTGGTCCTCGGACCATACTGTTTAAAAGATTTTTTTATAAAAATTCCTTTTTTCGTCTTTCTCTGTCTGCTAATGCAGGTTGGTACCGTTTGAGAATCTGAAAAGTTGCACCCTTCTATAAAACGTGATACAATTTTAAAAATTTTATTTAATTCAACTGTCCCGCCCTGCAGGGGATGGAACAGAAAGGCAGAACTCCAACGCAGAAGGAGGCATCGATATGGGAATTCCAGACGCGGTAGGTAACAAAATACGTATGTACCGCAGACTAAAGCGCCTCTCTCAGGAGGAGTTGGCCGCCCGGATCTACAAGAGCAAGTCGGTCCTGTCCAAATATGAGCTGGGACAGTCCAATCTGGATGTCTCCACCCTGTGTGCCATTGCCTCCGCTCTGGAGATCAGCCCTGCTGCTCTGCTGGACATTCCGGAACAGAAGAGCTGTATGTCAGCTCCATCCCGCTTTGGTATCTTTCAAAACGACACGCTCTATCTCATTGCCTCCATCAAAAACCTGAAATTCTGGCGGGGTGTGTTAACCCTGCGCGGTACCCCGGATGGGCAGACCGTAATCCGGCTCTACTCTATGCTCCCCAGCTTTTCAGAGCTCGACCGCTGCAAAGCGGTCTATGAAGGGCCTCTATCCAGCTTTTCCACCAATACTGCCATGCTGTTATCCAATTTGCTGGAACCCGCAGACA
>CAKUMB010000049.1 GCA_934667475.1 uncultured Muribaculaceae bacterium
CAGGACGGACACCTTGCCGCCAACCAGGCAAACGGAATCCGCTGCGGGGATAACGGCATCTTCAAAGGAATGCCTGTAAGCGTAGAACAAAAAAAGCTATCCGAAATTGCAAAGAGTATTTTCTCTGCATACCCCTATGACGGCAAATATATTCTGGACGGTGACCGGCTCATCCTCTGCCAAAGCAATGCACCTACAGATGCGCTCCGCAAGAAATATCCTCATGCGGAAATCAATCCCCTTGGAGATTGGACGGGCGGCACGGATGTGGATACCGGCGCAACCAACCGCAAGCTGGGCAGCGATATGGCAGACTCCGTCACCGGCGGCGGTCTGCACGGCAAAGACCTCTCCAAGGCAGATGTCAGCGTGAATATCTACGTTTTCCTCAGAGCCCAGGAGACCGGAAAGCCCGTGACGCTCTGCTGCGCCATCGGTGACGAAGCCGTGGATGGCAGGTCTTACGCTGAGATCGTGGGGATTGCCCGGAACTACATCCGCTCTGTAGGCGGCTTTGAGAAATTTGCGGAATGGGGGCTGTTATGATGAAAACGACCACCGAAATGCAGCTCGTCCCCATTGCAAAACTCGTTCCCTATGTCAACAACGCCCGAACCCACTCGCCGGAGCAGATCAACAAGCTGCGCTCCTCGCTGCGTGAGTTTGGCTTCATCAACCCTGTCATCATCGACCGTGACTATGGCGTTATTGCCGGTCACGGTCGTATTCTTGCCGCCAAGGAGGAAGGCATCATCGAGGTGCCGTGTGTCTTTGCCGACCACCTAACCGAAGCCCAGAAAAAGGCGTACATCATTGCGGACAACCGCATGGCGATGGACGCAGGCTGGGATGAGGAACTCCTGCGTGTGGAAATCGAAGCATTGCAGGCGGCTGACTTTGACCCGCTGCTCACCGGCTTTGATGAGAAAGAACTGTCCAAGCTGTTCGATGACGGCATCGATGCCCAAGAGGACGATTTTGATGTGGATGCCGAGCTGCAGAAGCCTTGCTTTTCTCGCACAGGTGATATATGGAAGTTAGGCAGACACACAGTTATTTGTGGCGATTCCACTCTGCCGGAAACCTATGAGAAGCTGCTCGGTGACACCAAGGTCAATCTTGTCTGTACCGACGCACCGTATTTCGTGGAATTGAAGAATAAATCCGGCACGATTGCCAATGACGATCTGAATGACAAGCAGGCATATAAATTTCTCCTGAAATGCTTTACCAACTTCAAAAACGCCATGGCAAAGGATGCGTCCATTTATGAATTCTATGCCACCATGAAAACACGCATATTTTACGACGCTTTTGAGGACGCTGGTTTCAAGGTCGGTGCCGGACTGATTTGGAAAAAGCCGAGAGCACCGTTCATGCGTACAGACTGGAAGTTCAACATGGAGCCTATCATCTGGGGCTGGCGCAAGGACGGAAAGCATATTTGGTACGGAGATCAGAAGCAGACCGCCGTTTTTGAATTTGACGGCATCAAGGACTCCGAAAAGGAAGGCTGCGGACATCCGTCCAGCAAACCCGTACCGCTTATTGCTTATCTCATCAAGCAGTGTACGCAGTCCAATGG
>CAKUMB010000050.1 GCA_934667475.1 uncultured Muribaculaceae bacterium
CTATGGAACAGACTGAACGGCGGCTTTTTTCGCTGCTTTCCGAAATTACCCCATTATACGAAGCGCCCATGCGCGAGGCGAGAGCCCGGCAGGACGCGCTTGCCAAGCCGCCCGGAAGTCTCGGCCTGCTGGAAGACCTTTCTGTCCAGATGGCGGGGATCACCGGGCACGTCAAAAACGAGGCCGCACGTACCCGCATTTATGTTCTTGCGGCGGACAACGGCGTGGTCTGTGAGGGCGTTTCGTCCGCACCGCAGTCGGTCACGCGGGCGCAGGCCATCAATCTGACGCGCGGGCTGACCGGCGCGTCATGCCTGGCGGAGCACTTTCATGACGGGCTGATGGTCGTCGACATGGGCATCGCGCTGCCCTATACCTGTCCGGAGATTCTGAACCGCAGTCTCGGCAAAGGCACGGAAAATATTGCCGCAGGTCCGGCCATGCCGCGGCAAAGCGCCGTACAGGGGATTCTGACCGGGATGGAGCTTGCCGCACAGGCAAAGCGGGACGGGATACAGATTCTTGGCGTGGGCGAAATGGGCATCGGCAATACAACGACGTCCTCCGCCGTTCTGTGCGCGCTGAGCGGGGAACCCGTCGAGGCCGTCACGGGGCGCGGCGGCGGACTGACCGACGCCGCGTTTTTGAAAAAGAAGCAGGTTATCGAGCGGGCGCTTGCTGTAAACGCGCCGGACGCAAACGACCCCATTGACGTGCTGCACAAGGTCGGCGGGTTTGATCTGTGTGCCATGACGGGTGTGTTTCTGGGCGCGGCGCATGCGCGGCTGCCAGTCGTGGTCGACGGTTTTATCTCCATTGTCGCCGCGCTGTGCGCGGCCCGGCTGTGTGAAAACGCACAGGGCTTTCTGATCGGCTCGCACGTATCCTATGAGCGCGGATACAAAGCAGCCGAGCGGCTGCTGGATCTGAAGCCCTGCCTGCAGCTCGGCATGCGGCTGGGCGAAGGCAGCGGGTGCCCGCTGGCCTTCCGCGTGGTCGAGGCGGCCTGTGCAGTGATGAATACGATGGCGACGTTCCCCGAGGCCGCCATTGACGACGGCTATTTAACGGAAATACGTGAAAAGGACAGCTTTACGGTATGAATTACTTCCTTTCCGGCGGCGCGAAAAACGGAAAATCCTCGCTGGCGCAACAGATCGTCTGCGCGCAGAGCGGACCGCGTTACTATCTCGCCACCATGATCCCGCATGACGGCGAGGACCGGCTGCGCATCCGGCGGCATCTGGAAAACCGCGCGGGGCTGGGCTTTCAGACTGTCGAATGCGGAACGGACATTCTCTCCTCACTTTCCTGGATGGAGCCTGACGGCGCGGTGCTGCTCGACAGCGTGACGGCGCTTTTGTCCAACGAAATGTTCCGTGCGGACGGTACGATGGATGCTGCCGCTCCGGCACGGCTGGAGCGGGAGCTTCTGGAGTTTTCCCGCCGCATGCGATGCTGCGTGTTTGTCAGTGATTATATTTCCGCCGACGGCGGGCAGTATGACGC
>CAKUMB010000051.1 GCA_934667475.1 uncultured Muribaculaceae bacterium
GAATAAGGACCGTATACTCTCTTTCCGTTTACTATACGGTATGCACGGATTTTATAATAGTAAGTTTTGCCTTCAGATACTTTCTTATCTTTGAAAGTAACTGTGCTTCCCTTCTTTATGAAGCCAGCGCTGGTGTATTCACCGTTTTTGGATGTTGAACGATATACACGGTATCCGTTAGCTCCGGTAACTTTCTTCCAGGATACTTTTACAGTGTTCTTTCCCGCATTCTTTACGGATGTAAGAGACACTGCAGTAAGTTTGGCTTTTCCTCTGACACCTGACCGGTCATAGTTACTTAAGACTGCTTTTCCCCATGTGTAAGATACGGCACGCACTGTATAGGAATAGGTAGTTCCTGTGACTGCCTTTGTATCCTTGTAGGAAACACCGGTGATGCCGGATGCGATCTTCTTCCAGTTTCCGCTGCCTGTCTTACGGTATACATTATAGCTGTCTGCGTAATCAGTACCGGTCCAGCTTACCTGTATGGTCTTATAATTTAATACTTTAGTCTTCAGATTCTGGGGGCTGGATGCTTTGAATGTATCTTTTTTGTCTGCCAGTTCCACATGGTAATCTGCGACAATGGTGCGTACCAGGGCAAGCTGTGCATTCTGCCACATATAGCTTCTGGCTTCTTCGCTCATGCTGTCCATATATTTCTGCAGGGATGCAAGGTCTGCTTCCACTTCATGGATGTTATCCTTTGTCACTGCAGTCGGTATGCTGAGGATCCACTGGTCTGCCTCTGCGGCATCTGCAATGTCTTTCTCTGCCTTTGCTGTCTGTTCTTTCAGGACTGTGATAACATCTGCAAACGTCATTTCCTGTCCGTTTACTTCTACTTTCAGGGCTGCCATGGCTTCTGCATAAGGCTGATACTCTTTCTCATAGCGGTCAAGAAGTACTTTTACTGCTGCATAAGTATCACGGCTTACCGGATTCACCGCTGCATAGAGCTGTGCAGCTTCTGCTGCAAACTGCTGCTGGTAGCTTTCCTGTCCATTCGGATAGGTCAGTGCCAGGGTGATCAGCTGTTCCATGTTTTCAACAAGTGCAGCATTCTCTGTGCGGAACTTCTCTTCTTCAGCTGCAGTCAGCTGTTCATAGGCATTCTTTGCTGCTGTGATCATAGTCAGTTCTTCATCTGTCAGTGCTCGAAGGTCTGCTGATGGAGTATCATTTTCTGCTGTATCCTGCATCTCTGCAAAGTCAGCTTCCTGTGTTTCTTCTGTTGTATCTGTGCTGAATATATCTGCACTTTCATCTGAGAATACATCTGAATCAAACTCTGCTGCAGATGTTTCTGCTGTTATCTCTTCCGGTGTCTCCACTGGTGCCTCTGTCGGCTGCGCTTCATAGCCTTTCACTGTCGCTGCATCCGGTAATACTTCCAGCTGCTCTTTCAGTGCTTCTGCCTTCACCTGATATACATATCCTTCTGCTGCTTCCAGATCTGACAGGTTCTCCACCTGTTCCTGCTGTACGGCATCCAGTGC